>NZ_QYBC01000076.1 GCF_004137085.1 Lichenibacterium ramalinae | reverse complement strand
CACAGCAGCCGCGACACCGCGAAGGCCCCGCACGCATTGGCGTAGGCGCAGGCCGTCTCGATCGGCTCGCCGCGCAGGTAGCCGCGCAGGAAGCCCGACATGAAGGCGTCGCCGGCGCCGAGCACGTTGAAGACCTCGACGGGGAAGCCCGGGCCCTTGATGCCGGCGTCGATCTCGTCGGGGATCGGCCCATCGAACGCGACGCAGCCCATGGGGCCGCGCTTGCACACGATGAGCGCCAGGGGGCTGAGTTCGCGGATGACCCGGATGGCGGCGAGCGGGTCCGCGACGCCGCCGGCGATCATCAGCTCCTCTTCGGTGCCGACGATGACGTCGCAATCGGCGAGGACGGGGGCGAGGTGGGCGCTGACCGCGTCGGAGGCGATGAACCGTTCCTCGCCGGCGCCGTGGCCGGCGAGGCCCCACAGGTTCGGGCGGTAGTCGACGTCGAACACGATCCTGCGGCCGTGCGCGGCGGCGTGGCGCATGGCCAGCTTCTGCGCCGCCGCCGTGGTTTCGCGGGCGAAATG
>NZ_QYBC01000075.1 GCF_004137085.1 Lichenibacterium ramalinae | reverse complement strand
CACAGCAGCCGCGACACCGCGAAGGCCCCGCACGCATTGGCGTAGGCGCAGGCCGTCTCGATCGGCTCGCCGCGCAGATAGCCACGCAGGAAGCCCGACATGAAGGCGTCGCCGGCGCCGAGCACGTTGTAGACCTCGACGGGGAAGCCCGGACCCTTGATGCCGGCGTCGATCTCGTCGGGGATCGGCCCGTCGAAGGCGACGCAGCCCATCGGGCCGCGCTTGCACACGATCAGCGCCCGCGGGCTGAGTTCGCGGATGACCCGGATGGCGGCGAGCGCGTCCTCGACGCCGCCGGCGATCATCAGCTCCTCTTCGGTGCCGACGATGACGTCGCAATCGGCGAGGACGGGGGCGAGGTGAGCGCTGACCGCGTCGGAGGCGATGAACCGCTCCTCGCCGGCGCCGTGGCCGGCGAGGCCCCACAGGTTCGGGCGGTAGTCGACGTCGAAGACGATCCTGCGGCCGTGCGCGGCGGCGTGGCGCATGGCCAGCTTCTGCGCCGCCGCCGTGGTTTCGCGGGCGAAATG
>NZ_QYBC01000074.1 GCF_004137085.1 Lichenibacterium ramalinae | reverse complement strand
TTGCGTCGCTTAGATCACGGGTCCGCAATCACGGACCCACTCTGGCGGGACGCCGCCGTCTTCGTTTCTCTTTCTTCCATCATGGCGCGGATCGGCAACAGCCGTCCCGCGCTAGCGGATGAGCGCCGCTCCCTTTCAGTGGGGATCGGCAGCTTTGGGCTTGTAGCTCAGTTGGTTAGAGCGCGCGCTTGATAAGCGTGAGGTCGGAAGTTCGAGTCTTCCCAGGCCCACCAGTCAGGTGCCGTTCCGTCCGACGCGGCCAGCGTCGGCCAGGCCGACCGGCCGCCGCGCCCCATGGCGCGAGCCAAGCCGACGGACGTCGGCGCCGGCGCTTGAGGCTGAGGTTGACCCTCAGTCGGAAGCGCCAGCTTTCGACGGAGGGGCAATAGCTCAGTTGGGAGAGCGCGTGCTTTGCAAGCATGAGGTCGTCGGCTCGATCCCGTCTTGCTCCACCATCGCTTCGGCGGTGATGCGAGCCGGGACGGTTCAGAGCGAACCCGGCCCCCTGCCACGCAGCTCCTGCCTTGGCAGCGCCCTCGTCCGCCTTACC
>NZ_QYBC01000073.1 GCF_004137085.1 Lichenibacterium ramalinae | reverse complement strand
CGTCGGAGACGAAGGGGCCGTGGACGCGGGAGATGCGCCCGCCGCCCGCCATGTAGAGCATGTCGCCCTGGCCGAGCAGTTGCTCGGCGCCCTGCTCGCCCAGGATGGTGCGCGAGTCGATCTTGCTCGTGACCTGGAAGGAGATGCGAGTCGGGAAGTTGGCCTTGATGGTGCCGGTGATGACGTCGACCGAGGGCCGCTGCGTCGCCGTGATGAGGTGGATGCCGGCGGCGCGCGCCATCTGCGCCAGGCGCTGGATGGCGCCCTCGATGTCCTTGCCCGCCACCATCATGAGGTCGGCCATCTCGTCGACGATGACGACGATGTAGGGCAGCACCGAGAGGCTCATCTCCTCGCGCTCGTAGACGGCCTCGCCGGTGTCCTTGTCGTAGCCGGTCTGCACCGTGCGGGAAATGCTCTCGTCGCGCGCCAGCGCCTCGGCCACGCGGGCGTTGAAGCCGTCGATGTTGCGGACGCCCACCTTGGACATCTTCTTGTAGCGGTCCTCCATCTCGCGCACCGCCCATTTCAGGGCCACGACGGCCTTCTTGGGGTCGGTGACGACGGGCGTCAGCAGGTGCGGGATGCC
>NZ_QYBC01000016.1 GCF_004137085.1 Lichenibacterium ramalinae | reverse complement strand
AGGCGAAGGGCGACGTGATCTCCCAGTCCGACGATGTGCCGTGCGGCATGAAGCACAGCGCCCCCGGCCAGCCGGCGCAGGACCGGCGGTCGACGCGCCGCGTGCCGCCGCCGCCCTCGAGATACAGGCTGAACGTGTGGCCGTCGGGGCGCTCGTAGGCCACGCGGTCGTCGTCGTTGCGCCACACGGCGGCGGAGCCGCCGGAGCCGAGGTCCAGGGTGGCGACCGCGCGGGCGCGCGGCGAGGCCGACAGGAAACCGAAGACCGAGGGGCGGCGGCGCGCCATGGGGGCAAGTTCCGGGACCGTGACTGGAACCCCGACCGTAGCGGCGCAGGACGGCGCGCGACAGCCCCGCCGGCAGACCGGCGGGCCCTCCGCCGCACTCCGCCGCAAGATCCTGCAAGAGCGGCGGCGCCCGCCGGGGTAGGGCTGCGGCTCCGCCGTGCGAGCCCGCCATGAACCTCCTGCTGTTCCTGTCCACCGTGCTGATCTGGGGTACCACCTGGATCGCCATCGCGCTCGAGGTCGGCCCGGTGCCGGTGCTGGTCTCGGTGTTCTACCGCTTCGCCCTCGCGGCGCTGATCCTGCTCGGCGCCCTCGCCGCCACCGGCCGCCTGTCGGTGCCGGCCCGGCGCCACCACCCCTTCATCCTGGCGCAGGCGCTGTGCCTGTTCTGCTGCAACTTCCTGTGCTTCTACGCGGCGGCCGCCACGGTGCCGTCGGGTCTGGTCTCGGTGGTCTTCTCGCTCGCGACCCTGTTCAACGCCGTGAACGCCCGCCTCTTCTTCGGAACCCCGGTCACGGCGCGGGTCGCCCTGGCGGCGGCGCTGGGCGTCTGCGGCCTGCTGCTGCTCTTCGGCCACGACGTCGCGGTCGGCATCGACGGCGGCACGCCGAGGGGCATCGGCCTCGCCGTGCTGGGGACGCTGTTCTTCTCGCTCGGCAACATGGCGTCGCGTCGCAACAGCGAGGCCGGCATCCCGCCGCTCACCGCCAACGCCTGGGGCATGGCCTATGGCGCCCTCGTGCTGCTCGCCCTCATGGGCATCACCGGCACGCCCTTCGTGGCGCCCCCGAGCGGGACCTATGTCGCCGCCCTGGCCTATCTCGCGGCGGTCGGCTCCGTCGTGGGCTTCACCACCTACCTGTCGCTGGTGGCGCGGGTCGGCGCATCGCGGGCCGCCTATGCCACCGTGCTGTTCCCCATCGTGGCGCTGGCGATCTCGACCCTGTTCGAGGGCTATCGCTGGCACTGGACCGGCCTTCTCGGCCTCGCCGTGGCGCTGCTCGGCAATGCCGTGACGTTCTGGCGGCCTGCGGCGCCGCGCACGCGGAGCAGCCTGCGCGGGAGGGCCGGGCGATTCCTCTCGGGATTGTCATGATGCGCTTTTCGGTCGTCGGCGCGCCCCCGCGGTGGTATGGGGCGGGGCGGGCCCGCGCCGCCGAGGCCGGTTCCTGGAGCCTTCGATCGTGCGATCAACCCTCCGGTCCCTGACCCTCTGCTGCCTCCTCGCCGCCGCCGCCATGCCCGCCGGAGCCCAGCAGGCCCAACAAACTCAGCAGGCCCAGCAGGCCGACGGCGACCGGACCCGCAAGGAGCGGGGCGACCGCAACCAGCAGCAGCCCGACCGGCCGCGCCCGCCGGCGCCCGATGCCGTGACCCGCCAGACGCTCGACCTGCCGGGCCGCAGCCTGCACGTCACCGCCACGGCGGGCTTCGTCCGCATCCTCGGCGAGGACGGCACGCCCGAGGCCGACATCGGCACGACCGCCTACACGCTCGACGGCGCCGACCCGGCGACGCGCCCCGTCACCTTCGTGGTCAACGGGGGGCCCGGCATGGCCTCGGCCTGGCTGCAGATGGGCGCGGTGGGCCCCTGGCGAATCCCCTTCGTGCCGGGCCCCTCGGCCTCGCCCGTGCCGCAGCCCAACGCCGACACCTGGCTCGACTTCACCGACCTCGTCTTCATCGACCCGCCCGGCACCGGCTACGGCACGGTGCTGCCGCCCGGCGACGCGGCGGCGAAGAAGCGGCTCTGGTCGGTGGACGGCGACATCGACGCCCTGTCGCAGGCGATCCGCCGCTGGCTCGACAGGGCCGGCCGCATCGCCACCACCAAATACCTGCTCGGCGAAAGCTACGGCGGGTTCCGCGGGCCGCGCCTCGCCCGGCGCCTCGCCCAACACGACGGCGTCGGCCTGCGCGGCCTCGTGCTGGTGTCACCGCTCTTCGACTACGGCAACCGCAGCGGCGCGCTCGACGTGCTGGGCTACGCGGCCGAACTGCCCTCCATGGCCGCCGCGGCCCGGGCCGACCGGGGCGAAGCCGTCGCCCGCGCCGACCTCGCCGAGGCCGAAGCCTATGCGACCGGGCCGTTCCTGGCGGACGTGCTGCGCGGCCTCGCCGATCCGGCGGCGCTCGCCCGGGTCGTCGACCGCGTCGTCGCCTTCACGGGCCTCGACCCGGCCGTGATCCGCCAGCACCGCGGCCTCGTCAACGCCTGGACCTTCCAGCACCAGCACGACCGTGCCGCCGGGCGGATCGACAGCGCCTACGACGCCACCGTGACGCTGCCCGATCCCTACCCGGAGGTGCCGGAGGGGCGCGGCGACGACCCCATGCTGGGCGGCCTGTTCGCGCCCGTCACCGGCGCCGTGCTGGCCGTCTACGACAGGCTGCGCTGGCACCCGGACGGGCAGGTCTACCGGCTGTTCGACCCCGAGATCCCGAAGCAGTGGGACTACGGGCGGGGCTTCCTGCGGCCCCAGTCCTTCGACGCGCTGCGCCAGGCGCTGGCGCTCGACCCGCAGCTGCACGTGCTGATCGGCCACGGGCTGTTCGACCTCGTCACCCCCTTCGAGGGCACGCAGATCCTGCTGAACCAGCTCCCGGCCGGCGCGGGCGGCGATCGCGTGCGGCTCGTCACGCTGCCGGGCGGCCACATGTTCTACAGCCGGGACGAGTCCCGCGCGGCCTTCCGGGCCGAGGCCGCCCGGCTGATCGGCGGCCTCGACCGTTGAGCCGGGGCGAGGCGCGCCGGCGTCAGCTGCGCGGCGTGCCGCCCTCGCTCGGCGTGTCGGTGCGGATCTCGGACCCGTCCTGGCTCCAGCGCGTGTGGAAGGAGCCCTCGGCGTCGAAGCGCCGGTAGGTGTGGGCGCCGAAATAGTCGCGCAGGCCCTGCAGCAGGTTGGCGGGGCCGCGCGAGCGACGCAGGCCGTCGTAGTAGGACAGCGACGACGAGAAGGCCGGGATCGCCACCCCGTGCTGCACCGCCAGCATCACCACCTTGCGCCACGCCGGCTCGGCCGCGAGCACGGCGTCGCGGAAATAGTCCTCCAGCACGAGGTTCGGGATGCTGTCCGACGCCTTGTAGGCGTCGCGGATGCGGTCGAGGAAGCGCGCCCGGATGATGCAGCCGCCGCGCCAGATGGTGGCGACCTCGCCGAGCTTCAGCTCCCAGCCATAGTCCTTCGAGGCCGCCGTCATCTGCTCGAAGCCCTGCGCGTAGGCGATGATCTTGGACGCGTAGAGGGCGTCGCGCACGGCGTCGATGTCGGCCTGGCTCGGCTTCAGCCCCGCCGGCGCGCGGAACGGCAGCAGCTTCTCGGCTTCGCCGCGCAGCGCCCGGCGGCCCGACAGCGCGCGGGCGAAGACCGCTTCCGTGATGCCGGTCAGCGGCACGCCGAGGTCGAGCGCGTTGGCGGCGGTCCAGCGGCCCGTGCCCTTCTGCTCGGCCTCGTCGACGATGCTGTCGACCAGCGCGCCGCCCGTCTTGGGGTCGCGCTTCTTCAGCACCTCGGTGGTGATGTCGATGAGGTAGCTGTCGAGGTCGCTCGACTTCCAGCCCTCGAAGATGTCGGCGATCGCCGCCGCGTCGAGGCCGTAGACGGTCTTGAACAGGTCGTAGGCCTCGGTGATGAGCTGCATGTCGGCATATTCGATGCCGTTGTGCACCATCTTGACGTAGTGGCCCGAGCCGCCGAGGCCGATGTAGGTGGCGCAGGGCTCGCCATCGACCTGGGCCGCCATCTTGGTGACCATGGGGGCGATGCGCTCGTAGGCTTCGCGCTCGCCGCCCGGCATCATGCTGGGCCCGAGCAGCGCGCCTTCCTCGCCGCCCGACACGCCCATGCCGATGAAGCGCAGGCCCTTCTCCTTGAGCTCGCGGTAGCGCCGGTCGCTGTCCGAGAACAGCGAGTTGCCGCCGTCGATGACGATGTCGCCCTCGTCGAGGAGCGGCACGAGGTCGGCGATGACGTCGTCGACCGGCTTGCCCGCCTTGACCATGATGATCATGGCGCGGGGCTTGGCCAGCGAGGCCACGAAGCCGGCGAGGTCCTTGGAGGGCACGAAGCGTCCCTCGTGGCCGAACTCCGACACGAGCGCGTCGGTGCGGCCGCCGTGGCGGTTGTAGAGCGCCACGCCGAAGCCCTTGCGGGCGGCGTTGCGGGCGAGGTTGGCGCCCATGACGGCGAGGCCGATGACGCCGATATCGCAGAGGTCAGTCACGTGTCGTCTCCTGGCAAGCGCCCCGGCGGCCGCGGCCGCACTCGGATGCCCCCATGATTGAGGGTGGAGCCCGCCCGCCGTCAACGCCCGCCACGACATCTCCGGCCTGCGCCCGGCCGCGGGCCGGCGCGCGAAACAGGACGCGGGGGGCGGCCGGGGCCCGTGGCGGCGCGATGCTGCCCCGCGCCGGCCGGCCTGTTCATTCCCGGCCGTGCCCCATAGAACTCGCGCCACGAGGGTTGGAGCGGTTCTGATGACGTCTGGGACTTCCGCGCTGCCGTCCGCCGCGGCGCCTGCCGCCCCCGGCTGGACGCAGGCCGCCGCGAGCCTCGGCTTCGCCCTGGTGCAGCTCGACGTCACCGTGGTCAACGTGGCGCTGCCGCGGCTCGGCGCCGACCTCGGCGCCGGCATCTCGGGCCTGCAGTGGATCGTCGACGGCTACGCGCTGGTCTTCGCCGTGATGCTGCTGATCGGCGGGTTCCTGGGGGACCGCTATGGCGCCCGGCGCGTGTATCTCGCGGGCGTCGGGCTCTTCGCGCTGGCCTCGGCGCTGTGCGGCGCCGCCCCCGACGTGGTCACGCTGGTGGCGGCCCGGGCCCTGCAGGGCATCGGCGCCGCCGTGATGCTGCCCTGCTCGCTGTCGCTCATCAACCACGCCACCCAGCACCACCCGCCGCTGCGGGCGCGGGCCGTCGGCCTGTGGACGGCCTCGGGCAGCATCGGGCTGGCGGCCGGCCCGGTGCTGGGCGGCCTGCTGCTCGCCGCCGGCAGCTGGCGGCTGATCTTCCTGGTGAACCTGCCGGTCTGCCTCGTCGCCGCGCTGCTGGCCCTGCGGGTGCCGGAAACGCCGCGGGAAGACGAGGGGCAGGGCTTCGACCCCCTCGGCCAGCTCCTCGCCATCGTGGCGCTCGCCGGCGTGACCGGGGCCGTCATCGAGGCGCACCCGCTCGGCTTCGGCCACCCCGCCGTGCTGGGCCTGCTCGCCGCCGCCCTCGTGGCCGGCCCGCTCTTCGTCGGGGTCGAGGCCCGGGCCGCGGCGCCGCTGCTGCCGCTGTCGCTGTTCCGCTCCGGCACCTTCTCCACCGCGCTGGTCTACGGCACGGTGGCGAACTTCACCTTCTACGGCATGGTCTTCGTGCTGAGCCTGTATTTCCAGCATGTGCGGGGCCTCGGCGGCACCGCCACGGGCTTCGCCTACCTGCCGCTCATGGCGACCTTCGTGGCGGTGAACCTCGTCAATGCCCGCATGGTCGGCCGCTTCGGCGTGCGGGCCTGCATGGTGGGCGGCTTCCTGCTCGACGCCTGCGGCTTCCTGCTGCTGCTCCTGCTCGGCCCCGACAGCCCCTATTGGATGGCGCTGCCGGCCTTCGTGCTGATCCCGGCCGGCATGGGGACGGGCGTGCCCGCCATGATCGGGGCCATGCTGGGCAGCGTCGAGCGCGCCCGCTCGGGCGTGGCCTCGGCCGTCTCCAACGCGGCCCGCCAGGCCGGGGGCGCCATGGGCGTCGCGGTCTTCGGCACGCTGGCGGGGCCGGACCTTGTCGCCGGGCTGCGGGCCGCCGCCGTGATCTCGGCCCTGCTGCTGGTCGCCATGGCGCTCGCCTCCTGGCGCTTCGTGCCGGGGCGCGCGGCGCGGCACTGACGGCGCCCGTGCGCCGCCCCGACGGGCGGACGACCCCGGGGCCGCGGTGTGGCCGCGTCGCGCCGCGCCGGGATGGTCAGAACAGCCCCAGCAGGATGGGCGCCAGCACCGCCGTCACCAGGGCGTTGAGCCCGAGCGCGATGCCGGCGAAGGTGCCCGCCACCGTGTCGACCGTGAAGGCCCGGGCGGTGCCGATGCCGTGGGCGGCGAGGCCGGCGGCGAAGCCGCGCGCCGCATAATCCTTCATGCCCATGGCGTTCATGAGCGGCGTCACCATCACGGCGCCGAGGATGCCGGTGAGGATGACGAGGGCGGCGGTCAGCGACGGCTGGCCGCCGAGCCGCTCCGACACCGCCATGGCGACCGGGGTCGTGACGGATTTCGGCGCCAGCGAGGCCAGCACGTCGCGCGGCGCGCCCAGGGCCGCCGCGATGCCCACCGCCGAGGCGATCGACACCACGGCCCCGGCCAGCAGCGCCGCCATCATGGGCAGGAGGTTGCGCAGCACCAGGGCGCGGTTGCGGTAGAGCGGGATGCCGAGCGCCACCGTGGCGGGGCCGAGCAGGAAGTGGATGAACTGCGCGCCGTCGAAGTAGGTGCGGTAATCCGTGCCGGAGGCGAGGAGCAGCGTCCCCACGATCACGGCGGCGATCAGCACGGCATTGACGGTGGGGTGGCGGCCCGAGGCCTTGGCCAGCGCATCGGCGGCGAGCCAGGCCAGCAGCGTCACGGTGAGCCAGAACAGCGGCGCCGTCGACAGGTAGACCCAGAGGCCGAAGACGCTCACGGCAGGTCTCCCTCGCCGCGCGGCGCCTCGTCGGAGGGCCGGTGGCCGACGAGCCGCGACACCCCGACGAAGACCAGCACCGTCACCACGAGGGTGAGGGCCGTGGAGCCGACCAGCGCCAGGGCCAGCGGCAGCGCCTGGGCCCTCAGCAGCCCGCCATACTGGATGACGCCGACGCCGGCCGGCACGAAGAGCAGGCCGAGGTTGGCGAGGAGCCCGTCGCCCACCCGCGCCACGGCGCTGTCGCGCACCTCGGCGTCGGGCCGCCCCCGTCCCCAGGCGGCGAGGCCGAGGACCAGCAGCACGAGACCCAGCACGGGGCCGGGCACCGGCAGGCCGAAGCCGCGCGACGCCATCTCCCCGACCAGCTGGCACACCAGCAGGATCGCGAAACCCAGGACCATCGAGGCACCCCCAACCGCAGCCGCCGCCCCCCGGCAATGCATGGTCCCGGCGCGCCGCGCAAGGCGGCGGGCCGGCGCCCCTGGGGCGAGGGTTCACCGGAAGCGGAACAGGTCCATGAGGTTGCCGATGGCCGGCGGGTTGACGGGCACGTAGGGGTTTCCGGCCGTCACGGGCTGGGGAAGGTTGTCGCGGCTGCGCCGCGACAGCGGGTCGAGGCCCCAGTTGGCCTCGATGAACTTCACCAGGGAGGCGTGGTCGGCATAGACGTGGCCGACGTGCCCGCCGCGGCTGAAGGGCGACACGGCGATCATCGGGACCCGGACGCCGTCGCCGAAGAAGTCGATCGGCTGGACGTAGCCCGAGTCCCAGTACCCGCCCCCCTCGTCGAAGGTGACCAGGATGGCGGTGTCCTTCCAAAGGTCCGGCTGGGCCTGGATCTCCTGGATGTATTCCTTGGCGTAGTTCTCGAAGGAGCTCAGCTTCGACGAGTCCGGATGGCCGCTCGGCGCGTCCTCGGGGCGCACGAACGAGACGGCGGGCAGGCGGCCGGCCCGGATGTCCTTGAGGAGGTCCTCGGCGTCGCGCAGGTGGGCGCGGCCCCCCGGCGTGCCCATGACGGCGGTGGAGAACTGGAACGGGTTGCAATTGTCGCAATAGCCGGGCGACGCCGTGTGGGAGGGGTCCGCCACGTAGCGGGCGTAGCCGCCGCCGAACCAGGCCCAGGAGATGCCCTTGGCGCTGAGTCGCTCGCCGAGGGTCGGCACGGAGGACCGGGGCAGGGCGTTGGCGGCCGTGTCGACGGTGCCGTCGGCGAAGAAGCCCGGATGGCGGCTCGCCACGTGGTAGTAGGCGCCCGGCGCGCAATGCGGGTCGGGGCCGTAGGGAAGCGAGGCCAGGTAGGCGCGGATCGTGGCCACGCCGGGCTGGGCCGGATCGGCGCAGGCGACGAAGTTTCCCCCGTCGTTCACCGGCGTGTTGTTGGCGCCCGGGCGCGGATCCGGGTTCAGGACCAGGCTGGTCGACGGCGTCGCGGGGTTGCCCTGGCCGTCGCTGTAGAAGAGTTCGTCGGCGGTGCCGAAGAACATCCAGTTCGGCGACGAGGGCCCGCGCATCGGCTGGTGGTAGTTGTCGCTCATCGTGTACTGGCGCGCCAGCGAGGCGAAATAGGGCACGTCGCCCCGCGCCACGTTGTAGAAGCCGAGGGCGACGCCGCCGCTGCCGATGCCGTTGGCGTTGCGGCTCGCCTCCACCCAGGGGAACAGGTCGTTGAGGCACCCGCTCGGATTGGCGGCCGTGGCATGGGAGACGGCGCAATCGGCCTCCTGCCATTCGGAAAAGAAGCCGTGGTTGGGGTCGGCCGTGTAGAAGTCGTAGGGCGTCTTGCCCGTCAGTTGGAAAGGCCCGTCGGGCAGAGCCGTGACGTTGGCGATCCGCGTGTCCGGCACGTATTTCGGCAACGCGTTGGCGCCGGTCGTCAGGTCGACGGGATTCAGGAGAGCCGCGAAGCCGTGGTAGAACTGACGTTCGTAGGCGAGCGCACCCGATGCCGTTGCGAAAGGCGGCCCGGCCGTATCGCTCGAACCCTGCGGCAGGTTGCCGGTCGTCTCGGCCGGCAGGTGGACGTAAGGCATCCTGCCGTTCGGGGCGAGTTGGAAGGTGCCGGTCTCCACCGCGCTGAACTGGGCGCCGGCGGGAAAGTTCGGGCCGGGCCGGCCCTGGATGTCGACGATGCCCTCCGACAGGAGGTTGCGGACGCGGTCGCTGGACGGCGCCCGATAGGTCGCGAAGACATGGTCGAAACTTTGGTTCTCGCCGATGATGACGACGAGGTGCTTGATGGGCGTCGTCGTCGATGCCGCCGCGGCGGCACCGGGAGCCGATGCGGCGACGATCGCCTGCAGGCTTGCGGCCGCCAGCCGCCTGCCGAACCGGTGTCGGGTGGCCATTGAGGTGGTCTCCTTGGGGATCGAGGCTCCCCGGTCCCGGTCGGACGAGGGTGGATGGGGGGTCGCGGCTGGCATGCTTCCGGGCACCCGGTCGGGACTTTACTATGCGTCATGCATAGTATGTGCTGAGCATGAAAGTCGCGTGACGGTGTGTCCGGACAGGGGGGGCCATGAGCGTGGTTGACGCCCGTCCGGAGCCGCACCGTCCCGGTCCCGCCGCCGGACCGGACGACCGGATCGTCAGCCCGGGCGGGCGCCGGGCATTGGACCTGCTGTTCCGGCGGGGCGTGCTCAGCCAGGCCGAGGTGACGCGGGCGCTCGACCTGTCCCAGCCCACCGTCGCGCGCCTGATCCAGGGCTTCGAACGGGACGGGATGGTGGTGCTGTCGCGCCGCACGACCGAACGTCCGGGGAACCCCAGCGTCGACGTGCGCCTCGCCCCCGGCTTCGCCTACAGCTTCGGGGCGGGCCTGATGGGGGACCTCGTGTCCCTGAACCTCATGGACTTCTCCGGCGCCGTCGTCGGCAGCCGCCGGGCCGCGATGCGCTCCATGGGCCGGGCGGCGGTGCTGGACCGTTTGACGGCCTTCCACGGCGAACTCGTCGCCGAGCATGGCATCGATCCCCGCCGCGTGGTCGGCCTGGGCGTCGGCGTGTCGGGCTTCTTCGTCGGCGAGGGACGGCGTCTCGACCCGCCGGCGTCGCTCGACGATTGGGGCCTGAGCGAGACCGCGCCGATCTTCGAGGAGGCTCTGGGGCTGCCCGTGACGGTGCAGAACGCTGCCGCGACGGCGGCGATCGCCGAAAGCCTCTTCGGCGTCGGGCGCACCTGTCCCGATTTCGCCTATCTCCATCTGTCCAACGGCTTCGGCGGCGGCATCATCTCGGGCGGCCGGCTGTTTCCGGGCGCGCATGGTAATGCCGGCGCGTTCGGCGGCATCTGGACGGCGGCCGGCCTGGGTTATCCCAGCCTCGACCGCATGCTCCACCTGGTCGGCGCCGCCGGAGGGACCTTTCCCAGCGTGGAGCCGATGCTCGCGGCCGTCGGCGTCGACACGCCGGGCGTCGAGGCCTGGCTCGCCGAAGCCGAACGCGCCTTCACCATGCTCTGCGCCTTCCTCGCCCATGCGCTCGATCCCGCCGCCATCGTGATCGGCGGGCGCCTGCCGCCGCCCATCGCCGGCGCCCTCGCGGCGCGGATCCGCATCCCGGCGGCGACCGAGCGCCGGATGCGGCCGCCGCCTCTGCCCGTGGTCCGGACGTCCGAGGTCCCGGGCGACGCGGCCTCGCTCGGCGCCGCCGCCATGCCGCTGCAGGCGACCTTCCTCGCCTGAACCGGACGCCGCGGCGTTTCCGGCCTTCCGCGGGCACGGAATCGATGCACAATGGGGTTCGGAACCGCCACGAGCCGCAAAGGCCGCCCGGTCCGCGCTTTTGGGAGGAGACCGACATGCAGGCCAAGGCCTCGCCGCGCGTCAGACGCATCCAGACCATCTCGCTCGCCCTGATGGTCACGGCCGGCGTCGTCAATTACGTCGACCGCGCCACCCTGGCGGTGGCGACCCCGCTGATCCGGGAAGACCTCGGCCTGTCCATCTCCGACATGGGCCTGCTGCTGTCGGCCTTCCTGTGGGCCTATGCCTTCGCGCAACTGCCGGCCGGCGCCCTGGCGGACCGGCTGGGCCCGCGCCTGATGCTGACGCTCGGCCTCGCCTGCTGGTCGCTGGGCCAGATGCTGGGCGGGGCCGTGACGTCGTTCTGGACCTTCGTGGGCGCCCGCATCGTGCTGGGGGTCGGCGAGGCGCCGCACTTCCCCACCTGCGCCCGGGTCTCGCGCGACTGGTTCAACATCCGCCAGCGCGGCACCGCCACCGGCATCTGGAACTGCGCCTCCTCGCTCGGCAGCTTCGTGGCGCTGCCGCTCCTCACGTTGCTCATGGTGAACTTCGGCTGGCGGTCGATGTTCGTCGCCATGGGGGCGGCGGGCCTCGTGCTGGCGGCCGCGATCTTCCTCGTGTTCCGCAACCCGCGCGAGGTGGACCTCACGGCGGAGGAGCGCGCCTTCCTCACCGAGGGCGACGCGCCGGGCGCCGCCGCGCGCGTGACCTGGGCGGACTGGAAGCGGCTCTTCGGATACCGCACCACCTGGGGCATGATCATGGGCTATTTCGGCTGCATCTACATGACGTGGCTCTACACGGCCTGGCTGCCCGGCTATCTCGAGCTCGAGCGCCACTTCACCCTGCAGAAGACCGGCCTCGTCGGGGCCATCCCCTTCGCCTTCGGCGTCGTGGGCGGCGTGCTGGGCGGCCGCATCGTCGACGTGCTGGTCCGCCGCGGCATCGACCCCATCCGCAGCCGCAAGATCCCCATGGCGTCGGCGCTGGTGGCGACGGCGGCCTGCACCGTCGTGGCGGCCGTGACGCCGAGCGACACGCTCGCCATCGCCTGCATCTCGGCCTCGCTCTTCCTGGTCTACGTCTGCTCCTCCTCGGCCTGGGCCATGGCGTCGGTGGCGGCGCCGGCCAATTGCACGGCCTCGCTCGGCGCCATGCAGAACTTCGGCGGCTACATCGGGGGGGCGCTGGCGCCCACCGTGACGGGCTTCATCGTGAAGGGCACGGGCCACTTCTCGCTGGCCTTCATCACCGGCGCCGTCATCGCCCTCGTGGCGGCCATGGGCTACTGGTTCCTGATCCGCGAGCCGATCCCGGAGGCGACGCTGGGCGGGCGCGTGGTCGGGGGGCTGCGGGCGGCGGAGTGACGGGGCGGCGGCGCGGCGGGAACGCCCCCCGCCCTGCGGCCCTGGCGACCGCGCGCGTCATGCGCTAGGTATCGCGTCCTCTGACGATGGACGTGGGATCGAGGCATGCGGCACGGACGATGGATGGCTGCGGGGTGCGGGGCGGCGCGCCGGCCATGACCACCGATGCCGAGATCGCCCGCGCCGCCGTGCTGCGCCCCATCGCCGAGATCGGGGCGCGGGCGGGCCTGCCGGCCGACGCCCTCTACCGCTACGGCCCCTACAAGGCCAAGGTGAGCTTCGACGCGCAGGAGGCCCTGCCGGAGCGGCGCGGCCGGCTCGTCCTCGTCACGGCCATCAGCCCGACGCCGGCCGGGGAAGGCAAGACCACCACGACGATCGGCCTCGGCGATGCGCTGAACCGCATCGGGCGCCGCACGATCATCTGCCTGCGCGAGCCCTCGCTGGGGCCGTGTTTCGGCCTCAAGGGCGGGGCGAACGGTGGCGGCCGCGCCCAGGTCGTGCCGCAGGACGAGATCAACCTGCACCTCACGGGCGACTTCCACGCCCTCACGGCGGCCAACAACCTCCTGGCCGCCATGATCGACAACCAGGTCTACTGGGGCAACCCGCTGGGCCTCGACCCGTCCCGCGTCACCTGGCGCCGCGCCCTCGACATGAACGACCGGGCGCTGCGCGACGTCGTCGTCGGGCTCGGCGGCAACGGCGCCGTGCGGCAGGACGGGTTCGACCTCACCGTCGCGTCCGAGACCATGGCGGTCTTCTGCCTCGCCGCCTCGCTCGGCGACCTGCACGAGCGCCTCGGCCGCATGGTGATCGGGCAGGACTTCGCCCGCGCCGACGTCCGCGCCGACGCCGTCAAGGCCACGGGCGCCATGACGGCGCTGCTGCGCGATGCCTTCCAGCCCAACCTCGTCCAGACCATCGACGGCTCGCCCGCCCTGGTCCACGGCGGGCCCTTCGCCAACATCGCCCACGGCTGCAACTCCGTCGTGGCGACCGACCTCGGCCTGAGGCTCGCCGACTACGTCGTGACCGAGGCGGGGTTCGGGGCGGACCTCGGGGCGGAGAAGTTCTTCGACATCAAGTGCCGGGCGGCCGGGCTCTCGCCCGCCGTCGCCGTCGTGGTGGCGACGGTGCGGGCGCTGAAGATGCACGGCGGCGTCGCCAAACCCGACCTCGGCGCGCCCGATGCCGCCGCGGTGCGCCGCGGTGCCGCCAACCTGCGCCGCCACGTCGAGAACGTGCGGAAGTTCGGCGTGCCGGTCGTGGTGGCGATCAACCACTTCACCGCCGACACCGAGGCCGAACTCGCCGAAGTCTTCGCCTGCTGCGCCGACCTCGGCGTCGGCGCGCACCTGTGCCGCCACTGGGCCGAGGGCGGCGCCGGGGCGGCGGACCTCGCCGAGGCCGTGGCGGCGCTGGCCGACGGCGGCACGGCCCGCTTCGCCCCGCTCTACCCGGACGCGCTGCCGCTCGCCGACAAGATCGACACCGTCGCCCGCGAGATCTACCGCGCCGACGGCGTCGCGCTGTCGCCGACGGCGGTCCGCAAGCTGGCGCGGTTCGAGGCCGCCGGCCACGGCCACCTGCCGGTCTGCATGGCCAAGACCCCCTACAGCTTCTCGGCCGACCCGGCGGCCCTCGGGGCGCCGAGCGGCTTCACCCTGCCGGTGCGCGACGTGCGGCTTTCGGCCGGGGCCGGCTTCGTCGTCGCGCTCTGCGGCGACATCGTCACCATGCCGGGCCTCCCCCGCCGCCCCGCCGCCGAAACCATCCACGTCGACGCCAGTGGGGTGATCCAGGGGCTGTTCTAGGCGGGGCCCTCTGCAGGCTCGTCGCAGGATCGGCGCGGGTCATCGTCCGTCTGACACAGGCCGGGCGCCCGATCCGCTCCGGATCGGGGACGGGCCCGCGGCGGTGTGCCTTGTCCGGCCGCTTCCTGAGCCGAGCCTCCCTGCGGTCGTCGCCGGACCCGCAAAGGACACCTTGCGGACCACGTCTCACGAGCCGAAAACCGAGGCCTCGCCTCGATGTCCGACAGGGGACCCGGACCAAGGTCCCATCACGCCCGACGATCTTCGGCCGCCAGTTCCGCTTCCACGATCGCCAACAGTGATGGCAAGGCTTCCTGCACCGTATACCAGACACGCTGTTGCATGACGTCCTCATAGTCATGCCGATAGATGCTGCCTGCACCGGCCATGTCCTTCCAGGGCATGGCCGGGTGGCGGCTTTTCAGCTCCGTCGACAGTTTTCGCGACGCTTCGGAAATGATCTCCAGAGCGCGAGTGACGGCGTAGAAGCTCTTCTCATCGTCACGAAAGCGCTCGAATGACAGCCCTTCGACGAACAGCTTCGCTTTCGCGATGTTGTCGCGGATGTGGATGAGCCGATACTGGTCGCCGTCAGAACGCATAGACCGCGTCGGCCATCGCCGACGGACGTACGTGTGGCTTCAGGCCTTCCCGATCGACGACATCCACGCAACCATCGAACATGTCGGCGATGAATCCCTTGAGGCCGGCATAGTCGAACACCGTCCGTACCACCTCGGGATCGAGATCGACCAGGATGTCGATGTCGCTGTCGGCATCGGCCTCGCCGCGGGCCGCCGAGCCGAACAGGGCGGCGTGGTTCACGCCGCGCCGCCGCAGCACGCCTTCCGCATCCCTCAGCCTTGCGATGATGCCGTCCCTGTCCATGAACTCATGATGGAACGTTCGGGCGGCAGGCTCAAGCCCCCGATGTCGCGGGCGTCTCGGCCGTCGCCGCTGGAGCGCTTGCGCCTTGGGCGCATTCGCTCCAACTCCAAATCGAGAGCATTCTCATCGGCTTGGAACCGCCAAGGCGGTCCCGAAAAAGCCGATCCTGCTCTGGGACGGAGCGGAAGGCGATGCCCCTCGGCCCGTCCTCCGCCGACCGCGTCCCCGCGCCCCACCGCTGCGACCCCGTCGCCGCTGTCGCGCCGTGAACCTCGGCGCCGCTGCGCCGTTGACGCGCCATGACCGACAAATCGACCGACACAGCGACCGACACCGACCGCATCGCCGATGCCCGCCGCCGCGAGATGGCGATCGAGCACCTCCTCTTCGGCACGATCCGCTTCATGGCGCATCGCCACCCGGATCTCCTCGACGAACTCGACGGCAGCCTCGCCCACCTGTGGGACAAGGCCGACGACGCGACGCGGGACGACGAGGCCGTCCGCGTCGTCGCCCGCCGCTTCATCAAGAGCCTGCGCGCCGAAAGCTGACGCGCCGGCCGCGCGCGTCACGCGATGTCGAACCTCACGCCCTGCGCCAGCGGCAGGCTTCGGCCGTAGTTGATGGCGTTGGTTTGCCGGCGCATGTAGCCCTTCCAGGCGTCCGAACCCGACTCGCGCCCGCCGCCCGTCTCCTTCTCGCCCCCGAAGGCGCCGCCGATCTCGGCGCCCGACGGGCCCATGTTGACGTTGGCGATGCCGCAATCCGATCCCTGGGCCGACAGGAAGCGCTCGACCTCGCGCAGGTCGTTGCCGAAGATCGACGACGACAGGCCCTGGGGCACGCCGTTCTGCAGGGCGATGGCCTCGTCGAGGTCGCGGTAGCGCAGCACGTAGAGGATGGGGGCGAAGGTTTCCTCCAGCACCGGCCCGCTCTGGGTCGGCATCTCGACCAGCGCCGGCCGGGCGTAGAAGGCGCTGGCGCCGTTGACGTCGACCCGCTCGCCGCCGTGCACGGTGCCGCCGGCGGCCCGGGCCGCGCCCAGCGCCGTCGCCATGCCGTCGAAGGCGGCGCGGTCGATCAGCGGCCCCACCAGCGCGTCCCCGGCGACCGGGCTGCCGACCGAGATGGCGCGGTAGACGGAGGCGAGCTTCGGCACCAGCGCGTCGTAGACGCTCTCGTGCACGATGAGGCGGCGCAGCGTCGTGCAGCGCTGCCCGGCCGTGCCCATGGCGGCGAAGGCCACGGCGCGCAGCGTCAGGTCGAGGTCGGCCGAGGGCGTGACGATCGAAGCATTGTTGCCGCCGAGCTCCAAAATGGCCTTGGCGAAGCGCCGCGCCAGCCGCTCGCCGACCGCCCGGCCCATGCGGGTCGAGCCCGTGGCGGAGACGACGGGCACGCGCGGGTCGTCGACCAGCGCTTCCCCGACGTCGCGGCCGCCGATCAGCAGCGTCGCCAGGCCCTCGGGGGCGTCGGCCCCGAACGTCGCGGCGGCACGGCGGAACAGGGCGTCGACGGCGAGGGCCGTGAGGGGCGTCTTCTCGGACGGCTTCCACACCACGGGGTCGCCGCAGACCAGCGCCAGCGCGGCGTTCCACGACCACACCGCCACGGGGAAGTTGAAGGCCGAGATGATGCCGACGACGCCGGCCGGGTGCCACTGCTCGGTCAGCTTGTGGTCGGGCCGCTCCGAGGGCAGCACGAGGCCGCCGAGCTGCCGCGACAGGCCCACGGCGAAATCGCAGATGTCGATCATCTCCTGCACTTCGCCGAGGCCTTCGGAGACGACCTTGCCGACTTCCAGCGTGACGAGGCGGCCGAGGGCCTCCTTGCCGGCCCTGAGCTCCTCGCCGAGCAGCCGCACGAGCTCGCCGCGGCGCGGCGCCGGCACCCGGCGCCAGGCCAGGAAGGCGGCCTGGGCGCGGGCGATGGCGGCCGGAACCTCGCCGGCCGGGGTTTCCGCCACGGCCGCGATCGCCTCGCCGGTGATGGGGGAGTGGACCGGCAGCGTGCCGGCCGCGAAGCGGCGCTCGTCGACGCCGAAGCGCCCCAGGATGGCGGCGGCTTCGGCCGCGAGGGATGTTGGGGCCATGGGTTCGTCCTCGATGTCGGGGGAGGGGGTCAGAAGCGGGCGGCGGTCGCGTGGGCCAGCTGGGCGCCGGCCTCGTACCAGGCCTCCTTGAGGCGCCGGCGGCGGGCCGGTACCGGCACCGTCACGGGGAGCGCCAGGTCGTCGTCGCCCAGGCGCCCCAGCACGAGGTCGGCGAGGCACCGGCCGAAGACCGTGCCGGGCGCGATGCCGCGGCCGTTGTAGCCGCTGAAGCCGACCGTGTTGCGGGCGAGGCGGTGGAAGCGCGGCAGGCTGTCCGCCGTCATGCCGATCTGGCCGTACCATTCGTGCGCGAAGGCCACGTCGCCGAGCTGCGGGAAGAGCCGCTTCAGCGCCCGCCGGCCCCAGTCCCGGTGGACCGCGCGGCCGGTGCCGCGCAGGGCGCCGACGCTGCCGAAGACCAGTCGGCCGTCCCGGTCGAAGCGGAAGGAACTCAGGATCTCGCGCGTGTCCCACACGCCCTCGCGCCCCGGCAGGATCGAGCCGCGCAGGTTGTCGCCCAGCGGCGCCGTGGCGAGGTTGAAATAGGGCAGGTGGACGATCTCCTGCCGGACCTCGGGCCACACGGCGGGGCCGCCGCCCCCCGTATAGGCGTTGGTGGCCACGACGACGTGGGGCGCCCGCACGGCGCCCGCCGCCGTGCGGATGCGCCAGTTCCCGCCCTCGTCCTCGGCCGCCACGACGGGGCTCCCGGTGAAGATGCGGGCGCCCGCCGCCAGCGCCGCCGCCGCCAGCCCCCGCGCATAGGCGAGCGGCTGGATCGTGCCGGCGCGCCGGTCGAGCAGGGCGCCCGCATAGGCGCCGGTGCCGACGCGCCGGGCGGTCTCGGCCGCGTCGAGGATCGCCACCGGGGCGCCGCGCGCCTGCCACTGCCGCGCACGCTCGGCGATCTCCGCGAGGCCCTTCGGCCCCACCGCGCAGTGGAGCGTGCCGGCGCGCTCGGCCTGGCAGGCGATGCCGTGGCGCGCCACGAGGTCGAAGACGGCCTGCGGGGCGTCGCCCAGCAGCTCCAGCAGGCGCCCGCCATGCACGGCGCCGAGCGCCGCCGGCAGGTCGTCCGGCATGACCCACATGCCGGCATTGACGAGGCCGACGTTGCGCCCCGAGCCGCCGAAGCCGATCTCGACGCCCTCGAGCAGCGCCACCGCGGCGCCGGCCTCGGCGAGGTGCAGCGCCGCCGACAGGCCCGTGAAGCCGCCGCCCACGACGGCGACATCGGCCACGACCTCCCCGGCGAGCGCCGTCGTCGCGGGGGGCGGGGGCGCGGAAGCTTCCCAGAGCCCGTGGCTGCGCGGATCGTCCCTCATGCGGCAAGCCCCCTGATGAGCGCCAGGACGCTATCGCACGCGCGGCGCGCGGCGGCCAGATAGGGCGCCGCCTCGTCCACCACCGGCGCGCCCCGCGCCCCTCATTCCCCTGCCGGGACCGTCTCCCCGGCGGGGTCAAGGGCGCGGGCGCCCGCATCGACGCCGTCGCCCGCCGCGTCCGGCCGGTCGCGCCGCCCGGTGCGGCGCCGGCCGAGCTGGTCCAGCGCGTCGGCGTTGCGGCGGCCCCAGTCGTAGAGCAGTTCCACGGCCTCGACGAAGCGCCGGCCGAGCGGCGTGAGGTCGTAGGCCACGGCGGGCGGCACCGTGCCGCTGACGTGGCGGGTGAGGAGCCCCGTCGCCTCCATCTCGCGCAACGTCTGCGTCAGCATCTTCTTCGAGATGCCGGGGAGGGAGCGTTGCAGCACCCCGGTCCGGGCCCGGCCGCCGTGCCGGGCTTCGAGCGTGTGCAGCACCATGCTGGTCCATTTGGTGGCGAAAAGGTCGAGCGTGCGGCGCGGCGCGCAGTCCTCGCGCCAGTCGTCGTCGGGTGTGCTTCCGGTCATGGGTGGGAACCTCGGGGTGCCTATGTCCCCAAATGGTGCCGTCTTTACGGGGCGAAAGGGAGGCCCCACGTCCGGCCCTCGACATCGACGAGGGGGACGACATGGCAGGCAAGGCTCTGGTGGTGGGGACGAGCGGGATCGTGGGCAGCGCCACGACGGCGCTGCTCCTGTCGGAAGGCTGGACCGTCCACGGCCTGGCGCGGCGGCCCGAGGCGGGGGCCGGCATCCTGCCGGTGGCGGCGGACCTCCAGGACGCGGCCGGGACAGCGGCGGCGCTGCGGGACGTGCGGCCCGAGGCGGTCTTCATCGCCACCTGGGCGCGGCAGGCCACCGAGGCGGAGAACATCCGCGTCAACGCCGGCATGGTGCGCAACCTGCTCGACGGGCTGCGGCCGGCCGGAACGGTGCGGCACGTGGCGCTGGTGACGGGCCTCAAGCACTACCTCGGGCCCTTCGAGGCCTACGGCAAGGGCAAGCTGCCCCAGACGCCGTTCCGCGAGGAGCAGGGGCGGCTCGACATCGAGAACTTCTACTACGCCCAGGAGGACGAGGTCTTCGCGGCGGCGACGCGGGACGGCTTCGCCTGGAGCGTCCACCGCCCCCACACGATCATCGGCAAGGCCGTCGGCAATGCCATGAACATGGGGACGACGCTCGCCGCCTATGCCGTGCTGTGCCGCGAGACCGGCCGGCCCTTCCGTTTTCCGGGCTCGGCGGCGCAATGGAACGGCCTCACCGACATGACGGACGCCCGCCTGCTCGCCCGGCAACTGCTCTGGGCCACCGAGACCCCGGCCGCCGCCAACCAGGCCTTCAACGTCGTCGACGGCGACGTCTTCCGCTGGAGCTGGATGTGGGGGCGGATCGCGGACTGGTTCGGCCTGGAGCCGGCGCCCTTCGACGGCACGGTGCGGCCGCTCGAGGAGCAGATGGCCGGCGACGCGCCCGTGTGGCGCCGCATCGCCGAGCGCGAGAACCTCGCCGAGCCCGATCTGGCGCGCATGGCCTCGCCCTGGCACACCGACGCCGACCTCGGCCGGCCCATCGAAGTCGTGACCGACATGTCGAAGAGCCGCAAGCTCGGCTTCACCGCCTACCAGGCCAGCGACGAGGCCTTCTTCGACCTCTTCGCCCGTCTCCGGGCGGACCGGCTGATCCCGTGAGCGGGCCGGCGCCCGTCGCGGCGGGGCCGGACTTCGCGGCGCGCGACGCCGCGATCCGGATCCTCACCTACACGCCCATCCGCCGGCGGGAGGGCGTGCCGCAGGACCTGTTCGACACCTATTGGCGCGACGTCCACGGGCCGCTCTGCGCGCGCCTGCCGGGGCTGGCGTTCTATGCCCAGCACCATGTCGCGCGGGAGCGCGGCGCCAACCTTTGGCCGCTGCCGGACGGGGTGAGGCCGCTCGACACGGTGCTGGACGGCCTGGTGGAGATCGGCTTCGCCGATGCGGCGGGGCAGGGGCGCTTCGAGGCCGCGAGCCCGCTGCTCTTCTCGGACGAGCGCAACTTCATCGGCCACGACGTGGCCTATGCGCTGCCGGACGGCGCCCGCACGCTGGTCGACCGCGATCCCGACCCGGTGCCGAACCGGATCGAGCCCGGGCACCGGCTGCACCTGCACCTGCACGGCACCGGCACCGACGCCTTCCGGGACTGGGCGGGGTCCTTCGCGGCCGGGCTCGCCGACGCGCCCGGCATCGTCAAGGTGCGGCTGCACCGGCCGGAGCCCTACCACAACGCCGCGCCCGCGCCGGCCGCGCCGGGCGTCGACCACGCCCTGCCGCGGGAGCGCAAGCGCGTCGCCATCGTGGAGGTGGGCTGGACGGACCGCCTCGCCGCCGAAGCCTTCCTGGCCGGCGACGCCTATGCGGCGCTGGCCGAGGGCCTCGCCACCCATGTCGCGGCGCTCGGCGCCTTCCTGGTGACCCGGCAATGCGTGTTCATCCGCGACGGCGTGCTCACCACGGCGGGGCTGCGCGGGAGCCGGCCGGCCGAGCTCATCGCGGCGCTCGGCGCCCTGAACCAGACCGAGCCGGCGGTGACGCGGCTGTTCCGCGGCACCTGACGCGGCGCGTTCAGGGCGCCACGGCGTCCCCCGGGAGGCCGAGCGCCGCGAAGGCCCGGCGCACCGTGCCGTCGCGCTTGGCCCGTTCGAGGAAGGCCGTGGCGGCCGCCAGCGCTTCGGGCCGGCCGGGCGGCACCGCGATCGAGATCGTGGTGCGCTGGAAGCCGCCCGGCACGATGCGGCTGCCCGGCACCGTCGGGGCGATCTGCTCGAGGCTGTCGCGGCTGAGCGCCAGCGCATCGGCGCGGCCGTCGCGCAGCATGGCGACGGCCTCGTCGACGCCCCGGATGGCGACCGGCCGGGTGGCGACGAGGCTGCGGCCCGCGGCCCGGATCGTCGTGGTGTCGGCGATGCCGACGACGCGGCGCCCGGGTCGGTCGACCTCGGCCAGCGTGGCGATGCCGGAGGCGGCCGAGACGAGGTAGGTGCTCTCGATGGCGGTGTAGGCGGGCCCGAAGGCGACCCGGGCGCTGCGGGCGGGATCGACCGGCATGAAGGCCACGTCGACGGCGCCGGACGCGACCGCGTCGGTGCATTCGCCGCTGTTGGGGAAGACGACGTCCGACACCGGCAGGCCCAGCCCGGCGGCGAGGGCGGCGCCGAGGTCCACCGTGACGCCGCGCGGCGCGCCGTCCGGGCCGACCGCGGCGAAGAACACGCCGGCCTGCGGCGCCCGCACCACGCCGACCCGCAGGATGCCGCCGGGGGCCAGGGCCCGCGCCGCTTCGGGCGGGGCCGGCGCCGCGCCGCCGGGCGCGACGACGGCCAGAACGGGGAACAGCAGCGCCGCGACACCGATCCTGCCCAGCATGCCCGCTCCTGTCGCTCCTGCGCCGCCACCCGCTATCAGGCGGGCGCGCCGGCCGCAACGGCCGCCACGGCCCTTCCCCGGCCTTTACGCGCCGGCCCGCAGGTCCCAGGATGGCGGCATGACGACGCTCGGCTCCCGCCTCGACCTCGCGCTTTCGGCCCTGCAGCGCCGTTTCCCCGGGCCCGGCGGCGCCGCCGCGGTGCTGCGCGAGGGCGAGGTTCTGGCCAGGCACGCCTGGGGCTGGGCCGATGCCGAGCGCCGCATCGCCTTCACGCCCGCCACGCTGTTCCGCATGTGCTCCGTCACCAAGCAGTTCACCTGCGGGCTGATGCTGGAACTGTTCCCCGACCCGGCCGTGCTGGACGGGGCGGTGCGGGCCCGGCTGCCGAGGCTGCGGGGGGATGCCCCGACGGCACTGCACCTCGCCCACAACCAGTCGGGCCTGCGCGACTATTGGGCGCTCGCCATGCTGCACGGCGCGCCGGCCGAATCGCCCTTCGGCGAGGCCGAGGCCTCGGCCGTGATCGGCGGTGCCGAAACGCTGCAGTTCGCGCCCGGCACGCGCTATTCCTACTGCAACCAGAACTTCCGCATCCTGTCCGACGTCCTGGCGGAGCGGGCCGGCCGCAGCTTCGCCGAGCTGCTGGGCGAGCGCGTCCTGGCGCCGGCCGGCATGCGGACGGCCTTCCTGGCCGCCGAGACCCGCGCCATGCCGGACGGGACGCAGGGCTACGAGGGCAGCCAGGCCGGCGGCTTCCGCCCGGCCGTGAACCGCATCCTGTGGACCGGGGATGCCGGGCTCGGCGCGAGCCTCGACGACATGATCGCCTGGGAGCGCCACATCGACGCGACCCGCGATGACCCGGCCTCGCTCTACCGCCGCCTGTCCGCGCCGGTCGCCTTCGCCGACGGCACGCCGGCCGCCTACGGCTTCGGCCTCGCCCGCCACGGGTCCTTCGGCCAGCCCGTCACGGGGCACGGCGGCGCCCTGCGCGGATGGCGCAGCCACAGGCTGCATGCCGCCGCGGCCCGCGTCAGCGTGGTGGTGCTGTTCAACCACCTGTCCGACGCCCGGGCCGCCGCGCTCGACCTCCTCGCCGCCGTGCTCGACGCGGAGCGGCCGGAGCCGGAGGCGTCGCTGGCGGCGCCCGACTGGTGCGGCGCCTACCTGGAGCCCGAGACCGGGCTCTCGGCCCGGGTGGATGCGGCGGCGCCGGGCCAGGTGGGGCTGCGCTTCGGCCAGACGGCGGAGCGGCTCGACCTGCGCCCCGACGGCACGGCCGGCCGGGACGGGACGCGGCTGCGGCCCGGCGCCGACGGGCTCGGCCTCGAGCGGCCGGGCGACAACATGCGCACCACCCTCGTGCCCTGCGCGCCCGCCGACCCCGCCGCGGACCTCGACCTCGCCGGCCGCTACCACTGCGCCGAGCTCGACGCCGACCTGACCGTGACGGAGGCCGGCGGCCTGCTCTACGGGGCCTTCTCGGGGCGCCTCGGGCCCGGCCGCATGGAACTGCTGGAACCGGTGGGGCGGGACGTGCTGACCCTGCCGTGCTGGCGCGCCCTCGACCATACGCCGCCCGGGGACTGGACGCTGGCCTTCCGGCGCGACGCCGCCGGCCGGCCGCGCGGCGTCACGGTGGGGTGCTGGCTGGCGCGCGGCCTCCCCTACGAGCGCGTCGCGTGAAGGCCCCGACGCTGGGCTCCAGACGGTCTCGAGAACAGGCCGGCGCGTGATCGTCGGGCCCGAGGAGGGCGTGAGCCGGTCTCGGTCCGACGTTCGGCAAGGTCGCGGCATGGCGGGCGGAGGTTTGCTGCGAAGTCGCTCCCCTGCGCGGCGGCGACGGTCGAAGAGCAATCCGTCCCGCCGACGCTGGCTCGCCTCGTCGGCCAATCCTTCCGGTCGACCGGCGCCGTTCTCCGCCGATCGTCACCCGAGGACGGCGTCGATGGCCCGCGCGATCTCCGCCGCATGGGTTTCCAGGGCAAAATGGCCCGTGTCGAGGAAACGCACGTCGGCGTGGGGCAGGTCGCGGCGGAAGGCCTCGGCGCCCGGCGGCAGGAAGAAGGGGTCGTTCCGGCCCCAGATGGCCAGGAGCTTCGGCTGGTGCTGGCGGAAATAGGCCTGGAAGGCGGGATAGAGCGCGACGTTGGTGGCGTAGCTGCGGAACAGGTCGAGCTGGATCTCGTCGACCTCCGGCCGCTGCATGTACCAGGCGTCGAGCGCGCTGCCGTCCCGCGACACCAGCGACGTGTCGGGGACGCCGTGCTCGTACTGCCAGCGGATCGAGGCCGGGGTGAGCAGCGACCGCAGCGCCTGCCGGTTGCCGTCGCTCGGGTCGCGCCAATAGCGCTGGATCGGGTCCCACCCCTCGCTCAGGCCCTCCTCGTAGGCGTTGCCGTTCTGGGAAACGATGGCGGTCACGCGCTCGGGATGGGCCATGGCGAGGCGGAAGCCCGTGGGGGCGCCGTAGTCGAAGACGTAGAGCGCGTAGCGGTCGAGCCCGATCACCTCGGTGAAGCGGCCGATCACCTCGGCGAGCTTGTCGAAGCTGTAGTCGAACGCTCCCCGAGGCTTGATCTCGGACAGGCCGAAGCCGGGCAGGTCGGGGGCGACGAGGTGGAACCGGTCGGCCAGGAGGGGGATCAGGTCCCGGAACATGTGTCCGGACGACGGGAAGCCGTGCAGCAGCAGCAGCAGCGTCGGCCGGGTCCGGTCGCCGGCTTCGCGGTAGAAGATGTCGAAGCCGTCGACGTCGGCGGTGCGATAGCGGACCTGGGTCATGGGGTGTCCTCGGACAGGATGGGGTCGAGGACCGCCCGGCGTCCGGCCGAGCGGTCGGTCGGGAAAGGTCAGGCCTGGGACGACAGGGTGCGGGCGACCTCGGCGGCGCTGATGCCCTCCAGCGCCATGCCGTAGCCGATGCCCTCCTCGACGAGACGCCGCAGCCGCTGCGTCAGCGCGATGCGGGTGTAGCGGCTCGTCAGCGGCGGCAGGGACGCGATGCCGTCCGCGATCTCGTGGGCCCGGGCGAGCAGGCCGTCGGCCGGCACGATCTCGTTGACGACGCCCCAGGCCTTGGCGGTCTCGGCGTCGAGCACCTGGCGCGTGAGCAGGAAGTACCGGCCCCGGATCGAGCCGATCACCTCGGGCCACAGGACGTGCATGCCGTCGCCCGGCACGATGCCGAACTCGAAGTGGGGCTTGTCCTGGAACACGGTCTCGGGCGTCGCCAGGATGATGTCGGTCAGCAGCGCATATTCGCTGTGCAGCAGCACCGGGCCGTTGAGCGCCGTGATCATGGGCACTTCGACGTCGAGGATGTTGGACAGCACCTTGCGGCCCTCGCGCAGGATCTTGTCGTAGCCGCGCGGGGTGAAGAAGTCGAAGCCCTCGGGGCTGATCGCATCCATGAAGGCGTCGCCGGTGCCCGTCAGGATCACCACGCGGTTGTCCCGGTCCTCGCCGATGGCGTGGAACAGGTCGACGAACTGCTCGTGGGTGTGGCCGTCGAAGACGAGCTTGCCGCCAGCCGTGTGCAGCGCGACTTCGAGCACGCCGTTCGGCTTGCGGCTCAGGCGGGCGTTGGGGAAGGCGTCACGATAGGTGTCGAACCGGGTCATCGTCGTCGTCCTGATGGGGCCGGCACCGCCGGCGTCATGGACAGGGTCTAGGCGGTTCGCTCCAGGGGCGGACGAGGGCGCGGGGCGATAAGGCTTATGCCTGGCCGGAATGGCCGGCCGCGCCGTCGGCCATGCCGGCCTCCACGAACGTCGCGAAGGCCCGGGCCTTGGCGCTGGCCATGCGGCCCGTGGGGAACACCGCCCAGAGATCGATGGGCGGCAAGGTCCAGGCGGTCAGGACGCGGCGCACGCCGCCGCTCACGAGTTCGGGCGAGAACATCCAGTCGGAGGCGATCGTCAGTCCCATGTCGGCCAGCACCGCCGCCCGCAGGCCTTCGGCGGCGCTGACCCGCACGCGGCCGTGGACCGCCACCGACACCTCGGTTCCGGCCTGGGAAAAGCTCCAGGCGCTCGGAAGCTGGCTGTAGATGACGGCCTCGTGGCCGGCGAGGTCGGCCGGGTTGCGGGGTTCGCCGGCCCGCTCCAGGTAGGCCGGCGTGGCCACGACCGATCGGCCCCCGGTCGAGATCCTGCGGGCGACGGCCGACGAGTCGGGCAGGTCGCCCATGCGCAGCGACAGGTCGATCCCCTCGGCCACGAGGTCGATGACCCGGTCGTCGAGGACCACGTCGATCTCGAGCCCGGGATGGTCCGCCAGGAACCGGGGCAGCAGCGGCACCACGTGCAGCCGCGCGAAGGTGGTGGCGGCCGACACCCGCAGGCGGCCGGACAGGCCCGCGCCGGAGCCACGGGCGGCGATGTCCGCCTCGTCCGCCTCGGCGATGGCGGCACGGGCGCGTTCGAAGAAGCGCTGTCCGGCCTCGGTCGGAGACAGGCCATGCGTCGAGCGCACCAGCAGGCTCACCTGGAGCCGGCTTTCCAGCTGCGCGATCGTCTTCGAGACGGCCGGTTGGCCGACGTTGAGCTGCCGGGCCGCGGCCGAGAAGGAGCCGGTTTCCACCACCCGCACGAAGGTCGCCATCGCCTGGTACCGGTCCATGCCATTCCTTCGAAGAATGAGCGTTATTGCCCGGAGCCGCCTGCCATGTCGGGCCGCGCGGAGGCATCGTCTCCTGGACGCTCATATCCGAGCCGCCGAGGCCACACCATGCTCGACCTCTACGCCTTCGCCACCCCGAACAGCATCAAGGTGCCCATCGCGCTGGAAGAACTGGGGCTCGCCTACACGCTCCACGGCATCAACGTCCGCAAGGGCGAGCAGAAGGCGCCGGACTTCCTCGCCCTCAACCCGAACGGCAAGGTGCCGGTGCTGGTCGACGCCGAGGCGGAGGGCGGACGGTTGGTGCTGACCGAATCCGCCGCGATCCTGGTGTATCTCGCCGAGACGACGGGCCGCCTGCTGCCGGCCAGCGGCACAGGTCGGGCCCGCGTCTTCGAGCAGCTCTTCTTCCATGCGTCGGGTCTCGGCCCCGCCTTCGGCCAGGCCGGCTTCTTCCAGCGCCAGGCGGCCGAGCCGCAGCCGCTCGCCATCCAGCGCTTCTCGGCCGAGGCCGAGCGCACGCTCGGCATGCTCGACGGCACCCTGGCCGAGCGCCCCTACGTCGCCGGGGAAGCCTTCAGCATCGCCGACATCGCCCATTTCGGCTGGCTGTGGCGGCGCGAGTTCGCGGGCGTCTCCCTCGACGCGGTGCCGCATGTCGCGCGCTGGTACGCCGCGATGACGTCCCGGCCCGCGGTCGAACGCGCCATCGCGCGGGTGAATGCCCTCGTGCCGGCCCCCTGACGTCCCGGTCCATTCCCAGACGGAACGACGCTCGGTCGGACGCCGCCGCCACGGCCGCCGACACGGTCCGCTCACCCTCCACCCTGAGGCCATCCACGCCACCCCGGAGCCCCCACCATGACCCTGCAAGCCAAGCTCGACGCCTTCAAGGCCGACTTCGAAGCCGGCAAGCCGCCCTACAACGTGCCGTATTCGGTCATCGAGACCATGCACCGCGCCACCGCCGGACTGGTCGTGTCCGGCGCCGCAGCGCGCGCCCTGAAAGCCGGCGACAGGGCCCCGGACTTCACGCTGAGCGACCCCGACGGACGGCCGGTCTCCTCCGCCGACCTCCTCGCCCGCGGGCCGCTGGTGGTGAGCTTCTACCGGGGTGTCTGGTGCCCCTACTGCAACATGGAACTCCAGGCGCTGCAGGCCGCGCTGCCGCGGTTCGAAGCGCTCGGCGCCGCGCTGGTCGCCATCTCGCCCCAGACGGCGCCCAACAGCCGCAAGTCCGTGCGCCAGAACGACCTCGGCTTCCCGATCCTGTCGGACCCGCACAACGACGTCGCGGCCGCCTTCGGGCTGCGCTTCGCCATGCCCGACGAGCTGGTGGACCTCTACAAGGGGCTCAAGAACGACCTGCCGGCCTTCAACGGCGACGCGAGCTGGACGCTGCCCATGCCCGGCCGGTTCGTCATCGCGCAGGACGGGACGGTGCTCTACGCCGAGGTGAACCCGGACTACACACGCCGTCCCGAACCCGACGACATGCTCCCGGCGCTGCGCCGCGCCGCTTCCGTCGCGGCCTGACCCCGCCCCGCCCCCGCCACGGCGGCGGGGGCCAACCCGGAGCTCCCCATGTCACGCACCTTCCTCGTCACCGGCGCCAGCAAGGGCATCGGCCTCGCGCTCTCCCGGCGGCTGGCCGTCGACGGGCACCACGTCATCGGGGTGGCACGCCGGCAGGCGGAGGCTTTCCCCGGCACCTTCGTGCCGCTCGACCTCGGGGACGCGAACGCGACCAGCGCGGCGCTCGCCGACCTCGCCGGGCGTTTCGCCATCGACGGCATCGTCAACAACGTCGGGCTCGTCCGGCCTCAGCGGCTGGGAGCCATCGACCTGCCCGCCCTGGACGAGGTGCTGCGCGTCAACCTGCACCCGGCGGTCCTGGCCGTGCAGGCGGTGCTGCCGGGACTGAGGGAGCGGGGCTGGGGGCGCGTCGTCAACGTGTCCAGCCTCACCGTCCTCGGGGCGGTCGAGCGCACCGCCTATGCGGCCGCCAAGGCAGCACTGGTCAGCTTCACCCGAAGCTGGGCGCTCGAACTGGCGACGACCGGCATCACGGTCAACGCCGTGGCGCCGGGACCGACCGAGACCGAACTGTTCCGCGCCAACAACCCGCCCGGCAGCGATGGCGAGCGGCGCTACCTGTCGGGCGTCCCCATGGGACGCTTCGGCACGCCGGACGAGATCGCCGCCGTGATCGCCTTCCTGCTCTCGGACGGGGCCGCCTTCATGACCGGACAGACGCTGCACGTCGACGGCGGCGCCTCGGTCGGCAAGGCCGCTTTCTAGGGCGCTTTCGCCTTCGGCGGATCCGCTCCAGCTCCGAATCGAGAGCAGTCTCATCGGCTTGGAGCCGCCAAGGCGACTGCGAGCACGCCGATACTGCTCCAGGCGCGCGGGTGCGGAGAGCGCTCGTGGGGGGGCGGCGTGAGGGGCGATGCTCCAGCGGACGGTCCTGGCGCCGGGCGAGCAGCACGCACGAGTTTCCCTCGCTACAATGGCGGAAAGAATCAGGCAGATCTTTCCGTATGAGCAGCGAGTCAGTCCGGAGTTTCCTGGCCGAACATGCGCCGGACCTCACGATCATCGATCATGGCCGGAGCACCGCCACCGTCGCCGAGGCGGCGTCGACGCTGAATGTCGCCCCCGCCCGGATCGCCAAGACGCTGTCGCTGCGAGCGCCCGAAGGGGTTGTGCTGATCGTCGCGCGTGGCGACGCCCGCCTGGACAATGCGAAGCTGAAGGCGGCACTCGGCGGACGCGCCAGGATGGTCGGCCCGGACGAGGTGTCCTCGCTGACCGGTCATCCCGTCGGCGGCGTCTGCCCATTCGGCCTCGCCACCCCACTGCTGATCCTCTGCGATATCTCGTTGCGCGACTTCGCGACCGTCTTCCCTGCCGCGGGGTCGCAGACGAGTTCGATCGAGGTCGCTCCCGAACGTTTGGCGACGCTTGTCGGCGCCCGCTGGGTCGACGTGTGCAGCCCTGCCTTGCGGGATGGGTGAAGGGCTCGGCTTCTGACACGCCCTCCCTCCTGCGAGATGCCCGCCATCGATGCCGTCTCACCGCTTCGAGCCGCTGACACCAGCCGATCGTGGAACGTCGTGTCGCAACCGAGAGCGGCCGGTTCGGCCATCAAGGCGGCTACTGGCGCGTTCCGATCGACACCATCTCCTCCTCGCTCGCCATCGAGCCCCGCCCCGACCTGTGGACCCCATTCCCGTGATGACGACGCGTTTCATCGATTGGTTTTGGCGAGATCGGCACACGGGCCGGATCGTCATCGCGCAGTGGCCGAACACTTGGCTTTGGATCTTCGCCATCGCATCCGTCCTCGAACTGTACACCGGCACCGCGGAACCGGTCGGCATCGGCGTCCACATCGTCGCAACCGTGTCGTTGGTGGTTTGGGCCGGTGACGAGTTGCTGCGCGGCGTGAACCCGTGGCGGCGCTGCCTCGGGGTCGCAGTCCTCATCGGCTTGACGACCAGGCTCGTCGCCTGGTGAATGCTCGCGTCAGGTGGCGTGCCGCGGGAGTCATGATGTTCGGGCCTGTCGCATCCCCACACGGCAGCCCAAGGCCGCGGCGGGCCTCGAACTCCGGCTCGGCCAACTGAGAAACGAGGTCGCCCGAACGTTCCCAGGCCAGCCGTGATGCCCTGTCAGGTCGCGTAAGAGTTGAGGTAGCCGTACGACGTCGTGGAGTCAGACGTCACGCTGCCCGGGACCTGGTGACCGTTCAGATATTCACCGGAACGAGACGAGTAGCCGGTGTGGTAGTATCCGTCCGCCAATGTCGTTTCGGAAGCGTTCTGGAAGCTTACGGTGCTGTATGCGCCATCGGTGTGCGTCTCGATGTCGGATACGTTGTATGAGGTGACCTCTCCCGGTCCATACGAACCGACATACGAGCCGTACGAACCGCCTGCCTGATAGGACGAGTATCCGTAGATGCCCGTAATGTGATACAGGGGCGGATTGTGATAGGAAAAATCAGCGATGTGACTGTAACGATACGATGCGTTCGAATAGTCGTAGGATGTGCTCTGCTCGTATCCGCCCTTGAACGTCGTTGTGTTCTGCTCGAAGATGCTGCCGTTCTGGCCTTCGTAGGCGTAGCTGGAATACTGGCCCTGTTGCAGGTAGGCGTGCGTGCCGGGACCGTCGAGATAAGTCCTCGCGTCGAGGTGGCCGCCGGGACCGGGCACCGAATAATACCCGCCGCCGTAACCGTAGTCATCATACCCATAGCCCATTTGCCTGCCCCTCGATCGTTGCCGCTGTGCTTTCGTCGCCGACAAATTCCACGCCAATAAGGCGCCGCTCGGCGCCAGGATGTTTCGATTGAGCGGCCGTCGCGTGGTGGAGAAGGGTTCGACACGGTCTGGACGTCGTCCGGCCGTCCGGGCCGTGCCCTCTCGGGTCCCGACCAAGACGGCCGGAAGGCGCGGGTCCCCGCCAGCGGTCGGGTGGAATGGGGTGACTGTGATCCTCCCCCCTTGAAGTGGTCCGCCCTGGAGTATGGGTTTCGAGCCCTGGAGGACGGACGATATGGCAAAGCGGCATAGGCCCGAGGAGATCGTCACCAAGCTGCGTCAGGTCGATGTGCTGGTGTCACAAGGGTCGAGCGTGGCGGACGCGATCCGCAGCATCGGAGTGACGGAAGTCACGTACTATCGTTGGCGGCAGGAGTACGGCGCGCTGAAGTCGGATCAGATCAAGCGGATGAAGGACCTGGAGACCGAGAACAGCCGGCTGCGCAAGGCGATCGCGGACCTCACGCTCGATAAGCCGATCCTGCGGGAGGCATTCCGGGGAAACTTCTGAGCCGCGCTCGCCGACGCGTTTGCATCGACCATGTCCGTGATGTGCTGAACATTTCCGAGCGCCGCGCCTGCCGGGCGCTCGGTCAGCATCGGTCGACGCAACGCAAGGTGCCGCGGGGCCGCGACGACGACGAAGAACTCACGACCTGATGGAGTCGGCACGCCAGTACGGCCGATACGGCTACCGCAAGATCGGCGCCCTGCTGTGGGACGCTGGCTGGGTGGTCAACGACAAGCGCGTCGAGCGGATCTGGCGCCAGGAAGGGCTGAAGGTGCCGGCTCGGAAGCCGAAACGCGGGCGGCTGTAGCTGGGCGACGGCTCCTGCATACGGCTTCGGCCCGAGCGCCGGGATCACGTGTGGGCCTATGACTTCGTCGAGGAGCGGACCCACGATGGCCGTAAGTTCCGCACCCTCAACGTCGTCGATGAGTTTACCCATGAGTGCCTGGCCATCCGGGTCAGCCGCAAGCTGAAGTTGATCGACGTCCTGTCCGACCTGTTCGTCCTGCGCGGCGTGCCGGAGCATGTTCGTTCCGACAATGGCCCGGAGTTCATTGCCAAGGCCGTACAGAGATGGATCTCAGCCGTCGGAGCTGAAACTGCCTACATCGCGCCCGGTTCACCCAGGGGAATGGTTATATCGAAAGCTTCAACGCCCGCTTTCGGGACGAGCTGCTCAACGGCGAAATCTTCTATTCGCTCCGTGAAGCCGAGATCATCATCGAGAGCTGGCGTCGCCATGACAAGGCGATCAGGCCTCATGCATCGCTCGGGTACCGCCCGCCAGCCCCGGAAGTGGTGGTGCCAACCTACGCCGCTTGGCCGGCTGCGCTGACCCGACCTGCTCCGCGTCCCCGCTCGACGTGCTACACGACACTCACAACTCAGCCGCTGGTGCGGTGATCACCGACCCGACCACTGGCGACACCATCACGGTCTTCGGTGTCACCAAGGCCCAGCTGCTCCACAACAAGGCAGACATCAGTCTTCACATTTGAGAATAGGCGGGCGAGTCGTACCAGGCCCTGGCCTTGTCCAGGCTGTCGAACATGATGACGACGAGGCGCCCCTTCGAGCGGGACGGGATCCGCCCCCGCACGATGGAGCGGCCACCGAACGGCTTGAACGTGCCTTCCACGGCGGCGCTGCAGGGCTTGATCCCCTCCTCGTCGCTCACCTTGACGTCGGCGACGTCGTCGGCGGGAGCGCCCGTCGCGGCCCTGTCCCGCGAGGCGGCCGGGTCGGCGACGCCGAGCGCCGCCACCCCGACGGCCAGGACGCGGATGGGAGCGAAACGCATCAATCGTGCTCCCACGTCACGGACCACTTCTCTTCGGGCCTGGCGGATCGCAACGTCAGGTGCCCGTCGGTCGAGAACTGCATCACGCGCGGCAGGTCCCGACCGATCAGCGTGCGCACGAGGGAGCCTCGAACGTGATGCGTGACGGTGTGGGCCTGCTCGTCGACGTCGTAGCTGCCGAACGACGCCTCGTACCCATCTTTGGAATACGGGGAATTGGTCGTGGAGGAGATGTCCGACGCGGGATACATGACCTGCACCGAAACGTGCCCGTCGGCCGTGTAGACCAGCATGGCATCCCGGTCGTCGCGATGGGTCAGCGTCCCGTCGGGCGCCTGTTCCTCCATCGACACCATGTGCCAGGCCCCCACCAGCCTCGCCCTGTCGGGGCCGGCGGCGGCCTGCCCGGAAGACTGCGCGGGCGCGGATCCGCCGGCCGCGATCATGGCGACCACGGCGAGCGCCGCTGTTCTCATGGTTTGGGTTCTCATCGGCCGACCAACCTTTCGTGGGCTTCGGGGTATCGGGCTCCCGCGACCTCGATCCGCGCGGAAGCGTCATCGATCGCGCGCAGGTCGTCAGGGTTCAGCTCGACCGCCGCCGCGCCGAGGTTCTCCTCGAGCCGGTGGAGCTTCGTCGTGCCGGGGATCGGCACGATCCACGGCTTGCGGGCGAGCAGCCAGGCCAGCGCGACCTGGGCGGGGGTCGCCCGCCGTTCCGCCGCGAACCGGACGAGGACATCGACCAGGGCCCGATTGGACTCGCGGTTCTCCGCGGAGAACCGCGGCACGCTGTTGCGGAAATCCGAGCTGTCGAACGTGGTGCCGGCGTCGATGGCGCCCGTGAGGAAGCCCTTGCCGAGCGGGCTGAAGGGGACGAACGCGATGCCCAACTCCTCCAGGGTCGGCATGACCGTTTCCTCCGGCTGCCGCCACCACAGGGAATATTCGCTCTGCAGCGCCGCCACGGGCTGCACGGCGTGGGCCCGGCGGATGGTCGCGGCGCCGGCTTCGGACAGGCCGAAGGCCCTGACCTTGCCCGCCTGGATGAGGTCCCTCACGGCGCCGGCCACGTCCTCGATCGGAACGTCGGGATCGACACGGTGCTGATAGAAGAGGTCGATCGCGTCGACCCTCAGCCGCCTGAGCGACCCTTCCGCCGCTGCCCGGATGTGATCCGGCCGGCTGTTCAGGGTGGACCAGCGGTCAGTGTCGTCCGGGCCGGGCGCCCAGCCGAACTTCGTGGCGATCGTCACCCGGCCCTTGAACGGCGCCAGGGCCTCGCCGAGCAGGTCCTCGTTCGTCAGGGGGCCATAGACCTCGGCGGTATCGAAGAAGGTCACGCCGCGATCGACGGCGGCGTGGAGCAGCGCCGTCATGTCCGCTCTGTCCTTGGCCGGTCCGTACGACCAGCTCATGCCCATGCAGCCGAGGCCGAGGGCCGACACCTCCAGGCCGCTATTGCCGAGCTTTCGCGTCTGCATCCGTCGTGTCCCCGCTGCTGTGGTCGATGCCCGTGTCGTCACCCCGAGCGCGCCGGCTCAGCGTCGGGCGGGGGTCGTCGGGCTGAGGTTCCGGCTGGCGCCGATCGTCGACCGAGCGACGCCGACGAGGCTTTGTCGGCTGGCCGGCGGCGGCCTCACGCCAGGTGGTAGCCAGGCTTCTTGTGGAGGCTCTCGGGTTTGCCGAGGATGTCCGGCCTGTAGACCTTCTCGGCCCATTCGGCTGGATCGACATCCTCGATGCTGACCGAGACGGCATCCTCGTCGACCGTCGTGGTGGCGACGAGGGCCTGGGTGATGGCGGACGCCATGCGGGCCTTCGTCTCCTGGGACCGGCCCACGGCGATCTTCACGATGACGTGGGGCATCTCAGCCCTCGTACTGGAGGTCGGTGACGTGCTCCATCCAGTCGACGGGCGAGCCGTCGAGCTTCTCCTGGATGGCGATATGGCTCATCGCGGTCGTGGCGGATGCGCCGTGCCAGTGCTTCTCGCCCGGCTCGAACCAGACGACGTCACCCGGCCGGATGGCCTCGATCGGACCACCCTCGCGCTGAACCCGTCCGAGCCCGGCGGTGACGACGAGCGTCTGCCCGAGTGGGTGCGTGTGCCATGCCGTTCGGGCACCGGGTTCGAAGGTGACGAGAGCCAGTCCGACGCGGGCCGGCTCGGGCGGGTTGTTCAACGGATCGATGCGGACGGTTCCGGTGAACCAGTCGGCAGGCCCCTTGCCGGACGGCTGAGAGCCACTGCGCTTGATGTCCATCGCCTTCTCCCTCGCGACGCGTCGCTGCCTGATGCCGAGGAAGATAGCGCTCTCGCCCAAGCCCGATTAGAAGCTGAATTGCGGATGTCGTCATTAGAAATGCTAATCAATGAGTGACGCAAACCTCAACGACCTCGCGGCTTTCCTGGCCGTGGCGAGGGAGCGCAGCTTCACGCGCGCGGCCGCCAAGCTCGGCGTGTCGCAGTCGGCACTGAGCCAGACCCTCCGCAACCTCGAAGGGCGCCTCGGCCTGCGCCTGTTGACGCGCACGACGCGTAGCGTCGCGACGACGGAGGCGGGCGAGCGCCTGCTGCGATCGATCGGTCCCCGGGTCGACGGCATCAAGGCGGACCTGGCCGCCCTCCGTGAACTGAGGGAGAAGCCGGCCGGCCTCGTCCGCATCACGGCGGACGAGAACGCGGCGCGCACGATCCTGTGGCCCGCCATGGCGAGGCTCCTTCCCGACTACCCGGAGGTCAGGGTCGAGGTGGTCATCGACTACGGCCTCGCCGACATCGTCGCGGACCGCTACGACGCCGGAGTGCGCCTCGGCGGCATCATCGCCAAGGACATGATCGCGGTCCAGATCGGCCCCGAGATGCGCATGGCGACGGTCGGGTCTCCGTCCTACCTCGCGTCCAGGGCTGCGCCCGTGACGCCCCAGGACCTGACCGACCACGCCTGCATCAACCTGCGCCTCCCGACCTACGGCGGCCTCTACGCGTGGGAGTTCGAAGACGGCAAACGCGAGTTGAAGGTGCGGGTGGACGGGCAACTCGTCTTCAACAGCGTCCCGATGATCCTGGACGCCGTCCGATCCGGGTTCGGGCTGGCCCACGTGACCGAGGATCAGGTCGAGGCTGACATCGAAGCCGGGCGACTGGTCCGCGTGCTCGCCGACTGGTGCCGACCCTTCTCAGGCTACCACCTCTATTACCCGAGCCGGCGCCAACCCTCGTCCGCCTTCGGTCTGGTGGTGGATGCGCTCCGCTTCAGAGGAGTGCCGTCGTGATCCGCGGGCGTCCACGACGGCCACGAATCCGCCGGAGTCGCGCTTACCGTTTATGGTGAGCGGGCTCGCCCCATCCTCGAAGCTCCGGAGATGTCCGCTTCCGAGCATAACTTCTCGACGGCAGCCGTTCTGGACTCCGCCCGGAACCGACGTTGCGCGACCCGCCGCTGTCGAGACACCGAGTCCGGATCGTGTGATCGACGTCATGCTCCGAACCTATCGCTAGAGCAGATCGCGATCAGGTCGAGTCACCTGATCGCGTGAAGATGCTCGCAAAAACATGGCACTAGAGCTGAAGTCGCGAGCCAAGGCGAGCGGCGACGGCTCTAGACGGGAGAACACGCCTGCAGCGGTGCTCTTCCATGGCGTGAGACGCCGTGACCGAGCGAGCAGCAGTCCGCGTCACAGGCATCGCTCGTCGGCCGCTGGTGAGCGGCCTTGACCGCTCATGAGGCGGCAGAGCTGTCGACCGGACGACAGCGTCGGCAGCGTCTGTCCGGGTGGCTGCCTCGACCAGAGGACGAGCCCGGACTGGCAGTCGTAGATGGCCACGATCTCGCCCTGCTCCTCGCAGGTGTCATGGCGCTCCGCGCTCCGGGACGGCGACCAGCAGCCCATGAGGAGCGTCACCGCCACGCCGCTTGGCACGATCCAAGTCCGGGCCTTGCCCATCCCGCGCAGCACCATCATTCGGAACTCCGATGTGGAAGGTTTCAGGACGGCGACAGGCCACGCACGATCGCGAGGCTCATGAGAAAGATGCCGGCGAGCGACCCGGCCACGGCCAGCGCGATCCGGTTGCCGCACCGGGTCAGGGTGCGGATGTCGACGTTGAGGCCGAGTGCCGCCATGGACACGACGGTCAGCAGGTGAGCGGCGACCGCGGCAGGTTCGACGAATGCGCCGGGCAGGAGGCCCGCCGAGCGGCACGATGCCAGGCCGACGAAGCCCACCAGGAACCAGGGGACGAAGGTCGAGACCGATGCCGCGATCCGGGGAGGTTCGCATGTCTCCGGCGGGGATCGATCAGTCCCGACGACGCGACGCGCGCGGCACACCTGGACACCGGCGATGCCCAGGACGACCGGGCCGAGCATGAGCACGCGCGACAGTTTGACGATGGTGCCGATCTGGCTGCTCAGGATTCCGACCGGCGCTGTCGCGGCCAGCACCTGAGGGATGGAATAGACGGTCAACCCCGCCAGTTCGCCGTACTGAGCCGGCGTCAGGTGTAGGATGGGGATGAGGGTCGGCAGGGTCAGCACGACGAGGAGGCCGAACACGGCGGTGAAGGACACGGCCGTGGTGATGTCGCGGGCATCGGCGCCGACGAGGGGCGCGACGGCGCCGATCGCCGCGTTCCCGCAGATCGCGTTTCCGCAGGCGATCAGGACCGAGAGCCGATGGGGCAATCCCCAGGCCCGTGCGAAGCCATAGCTGCCAGTGACGGCGGCCACCACGAGCAGGCCGACGCTGAGGATCGTGGTGGGCCCAAGCCGCGACAGCGTGTTCGCGTCGATCGAGGCGCCGATCAGCACCACGGAACATTCGAGCAGGACTTTGGCGCTGCAGGTGATGCCCTGCGCCCAGGCCGCGCCCGGCCGCCACACGGCGCGGACGGACGTCCCGAGAAGGATCGCGAGAACGACGGGATCGACGAACAGCCGACCCGTCAGGGCGATCTCGGCGGGCACGAGGCGATCGGCCAGGAGCGCGACGGCGACGCACAGCATGACGCCGGGAAGGATGCGCGCCAGCAGGACGATGCGGTTCAGGGCGAGGGTGGTCATGGTTGACCGACGACGAGGAGAGGGCAGGGCAGGTCCGGAGACGATGGCGGTTCCCGGGGCGAGCGCAGCCGCGGGCCGTCACGCGCGGGCGAAGACCAGGGGCTGCCGTGGCAACGAGGCGACCTCGGGTTCGGTCAGGCCGAGATTGGCGGCGACGAGGTGGGCCGGCACGGTCGAGAGCCACCGGGACAGGGAGCTTTCGGCATAGCTCGGAGCGTCGTGAACACCGACGAAGTGGCAGGGTTCGGCCCCGATGTTCTGCACGATGTGCCCCATGGCACGCGGCAGGTAGGCACAGTCGCCGGCCGCCAGTTCCGCCGTCGCCATCCGCTTGTCGGCTTCGAAGATCGTCACCTTCGTGCGACCCTTCAGGAGGAAGTGCCATTCGTTGGCGCCGGGATGCCAGTGCGGCGTGTGGATCGCCCCCGGCTGCAGGGTCTGGACGAAGCCCGTCATCGTGCCGGACACCGGGAAGGCCGCCGCTGACGCGACCCGGAGGGACCCCGCCTCGGTCTCGATCAGCGGGCTGGACCCCGACAAGGCGTAGCGGTGCGATCGCTTCGCATCGAGGCGTTGCTCCGCCGTCGCGCGGGCGCCGTCGAGCGGCACCACGGGGCCCTGCATGATGTAGGTCTCGCCTTCGGGCAGTCGCCGGGCCAAGGCCTCATCGACGCCGAGCGTGGTGCGGAGCATGGGCCCATCGAGGCGGCTCATGAAGTCGCTGAGCCCGAACGTTCCATGTTCGCCGTAACGTCCGTCGTCGAAGGTCAGGATGGCGTGACAGGGCGTCGTACCGAGGGCCTGGATCGCATGGGCGTGGCCGGCCGGAAACGACCATGTGTCGCCGGGCCCGAAGTTGACGACCTCCATGACCCCGTCGGGGTCCACGATCGTGGCCTGGCAGCGGCCCGCGATGACGTAGGCCCATTCGGCGGAGGCGTGCCAGTGCATCTCCCGGACCCCGCCGGGATTGAGGAACAGGTGGGCGCCAGCGATTCCGGTCGCGATGGGAAGCTGGTTGGTCGTCAGGTCGCGGGCCCAGCCACCCGAGGTCGCCTTGATCGGCCCGGAATCGAGGGAGGCCGAGAAGGCCTGCCCGGTTCCGGGCTTGCGCGGAAGCGTGCGGACGAAGGCGGATGCCGGGGTGGCCTCGTCGCCTGCGGCGCGCCCATCGCCATCGGCCGCGGCGGCCCTCGAGGCCGCGAAGGTTCCGGCTCCGATTGCGAGACCGCTGAGGATCTTCCGCCGCTCGACGTCCATGGCCGTCTCCGAAGTGCTCTGCACATCCGCGGCAGCGTCGAAGCGCTCAAGCTGAAGACGACCCGCCCTCGCACTGTCGATCGCGCGCCGCGCGATTGCATCATCCGAACGGATGAGACATAAACTACTCCTGAACCTGTCTACGAGATCGAGCCTGATACCGGATCGCCGGGAGACTGTTCGATGCAGACCACCGAGATCGAGCATCTATCGCAGGTGCTGGCCGCCTTCTACGACGCCACGCTCGATCCGGTGACGTGGCCGGCAGCGCTGGAGGCCGCGTGCGCATACCTCGACGGAGCGGCGGCCAACATCTTTTGGCAGGACCCCGTCGTACAGAGTGCGGTGATCTTTCACTCCTGGAACGACGACCCCGAGTTCATCGAGAGTTATGTCAGTCACTACGTGCGACTCAATCCTTTCTTCCCCGCCATCACCTTCATCGATCCCGGCGTTGTCTTCAGTGGCGGCGACATCATCCCGCATCCTGAGTTTCACAGGACGCGTTTTTTCGAGGAATGGGTGCAGCCGCAAGGCCTCATCGATGTGATTGGGGTCAACCTTTATCGGTTCTCGACGAGCGCCGCCTGTTTCTCGGTGCGACGCAGCAGAGCCCAGGGTGTCGTCGACGAGGAGATGCGACGCCGCATGGCTCTCATCGCACCTCACGTGCGTCGGGCCGTGATGATCGGGCGCGAGATCGATCGGCAGAAGTCGCTGTCGACGAAACTGGGCGCGATCCTGGATTCCGTGACGGCCGGCGCTTTCCTGGTCAATGCGACGGGGCGGATCGACTTCACGAACGAAGCGGGAGATGCCCTGCTCAAGGACGGTGGGCTGTTGAGACTGCGGGACGGCTCGCTCACGGCGGTCGATCCCGAGGCCAACCACGCGCTTCGGGCCAGTCTCGCCGCCACGGCTGTCGGGACCGACGTTTCGCTGGGACTCGGTTCGCCTTCGATCCTGCTCGCGAGCCGAACCGGAGAGCGGTTCCTGGCTCACGTCCTCCCTTTGTCGTCGGGCGCCAGACAGAAAGCCAGTCTCGGTTACTCTGCCACGGCCGCCATCTTCGTGCGGCGGGCCGAGATCCCGGTGGTCTCGGGTGTCGAAGCGATCGCCAGATCACACAAGCTGACACCCAGCGAGATGAGGGTGTTGCAAGCGGTCGGAACCGGCGGAAGCGTCCGCGAGATCGCCGATGCGCTGGGCGTCAAATCGGCGACCGTGAAAACGCATCTGGCCTCGATCTTCCGCAGGACGGGTGCCCGCCGTCGCTCCGACCTCCTGAGGCAGATCGCGTCGCACGGTAATCCCATCTGACGGTGCATGTTGGGATCGTGGTATGTCTTGAGCGGTCGTCCGAATGTCGCTTATCGTCCAGAAAATCAGCCGATCCACTTCCGCCCATCCAGAACCGCATGCGCCGAGCGCGCGATCAGCTTCTGACCTTCGCCGCCTTCCCCGGACGGATCGAGGCCCGCAACAACGCCCGCGAGCGCGACCCGAGGCCCGCCGTGTTCCGGCGCAAGAACACCAACGGCTATGGCGCCATGTGATCCGCCACGGGCGAGGCCGCCGTACGGACAGTGGTGACCACCGCGTACATCACCTCTGGCGCGAGCACATTCAGCACCGTGTCGAGCGCCACCGGCACAGGCCGTCGCTCAGCCGAACTCCACATCCGATGGATGGTTACGCCGATCCTTCCATCTTGCCCGCGCTGTCGAAGCACTCAGCAGATGTGAACTTGCAGACGCGATCGATGGCCGGGACCATGATCGGCTTTCCGCCGGCATGACGCTGCTCACAACAGTCGATGTGCACGTAGCCGATCTCGTGTGTCTCGGAGCGCCTGCGCGCCTGCGCCGTCTCGGCTGTCAGAAATGAAGACGCGGCGTCGTGCAGGCGTTGCCGTGAAGAACGCTTGCCAAGGGTCATCCTCCCGACGCGTCAGGATCGATGATGCACCATCACACACCGGGATTGCATGCTCAAACGAAGGAGCGAGCAGCCCCGTCAAGCTCCATGCGGAGTGACGATCATCACACTCGCGCACAGATCGCCAGTCCGTAAATTTCTGTAGTCCGACAGTCGATAGCTTGACAGGTCGGTGCTGTCGAGACGAGGTTGTGTCTGCTGTTTGATTTCACCTCGTTGCGAGCCAGCCATGTCGTATCGCATCAGATCTCTGCTCGCTGGCGCCGCATCCTGTGCGGTTGTGGGCTATGTCGGTCCTGCCGCGGCACAGCCGCCGCAGATGGGCGGCACCCTTCGCATCCTGGGAACAGCGGATATCGATCATTTCGATCCCACATCGGCGGCCCTGGTCACGACCAACAACTTCCTACGCGCCGTGTCCCGGCAACTCGTCAGCTACGAGGCCTCCGCGGATCCGCAGATGCAGATCGAACCCAAGCCCGACCTGGCAACGGAGATCCCGCAACCCACCGACAATGGCCTGCGCTATACCTTCACCCTGCGTCCCGGGGTCATGTGGGGTACTCCGACAGGAGCCCGGCCAATCGTCGCGGCCGACTTCAAGCGGGGCATGAAGCGCATGTGCAATCCCGCGCTCGGCTCGGCGGCGCTGACCTATTACGTCGACCTGATCGTGGGCATGCGGTCCTTCTGCGATGGCTTCGCCAAGGTCAAGCCGACCGTGGAGGCCATGAAGGCCTATATCGAGTCCGACGACATCGCGGGGATCGAGACACCCGACGACCGTACGATCGCCATCCGCCTCACCGAGAAGGCGGGCGACTTCATCTCCATGCTCTCGTTGCCGACAGCGGCTCCCGCGCCTGTCGAGGTGCTGGGCACGATGCCGGACGGGCCCGACTACCGGTCCAAGTTCATCGCCAGCGGGCCCTACACGGTCGCCGAATACGCCCCCGACTCCTCGCTCAAGCTGAAACGCAATCCAGCCTGGAAGGCGGAATCCGATCCGTTGCGGAAGGCCTACGTGGACGCGATCGAGATCACCTTCGGCTTGCAGGCCGATGCCGTGATCCAGCAACTGCAGTCGGGCGACGGCGACATGGTCTACGACGTGACCATCCCGTCGGCCACGCTGCAGACCCTGCAGGCTTCTCACGACGACAAGCTGTCCACCATCGCGACGGGCCGGACCACCTTCCTGTTCATCAACACCGTGTCGGCCAACAACAACGGCGCGCTGAAGACCTTGAAGGTCCGGCAAGCCCTGCAATATGCGATCGACAAGGCCGCCATCGTCCAGCAGATGGGTGGCTCCCTGGTTGCCGCCCCCCAGAACGGCATCTTCGGGCCGGGCGTGCTCGGCTACCACGACTTCGCACCCTATGGGGCGGGCGACGCGACCAGGGCCAAGGCGCTTCTGGCCGAGGCGGGTTTCCCGAACGGGCTGACGCTGAAGATGCCGTTCCGAAATCAGAACGACGAGCCGGCGATCGCCCAGACGATCCAGGCTAGCCTGGCCAAAGCCGGTTTCCAGGTGGAGCTGACGCCCGTTGCGCCTGCGGATTACTATTCCAAATTCATGACCAACACGCGCAACACCAAGGAAGGAACGTGGGACATTGCCCCCGTCGCCTGGTCCCCGGACTGGGTCGGCGGGGCGGCCCGGTCGGTGTTCCAGCCGCAGTTCACGTTCAACGGCACGCACCAGACCTACGACTATACGGATTACAACAACCCGGAAGCCGACAAGATCGCCGCCGAGGCCATCGACGCCACGATCCCCGCGACATCCGCGGCGCTCTGGGCGAAGGTGGACGAGACCGTGATGGCGGATGCGCCCGTCGTGCCCTATGCCGCGCCCAAGGTGGTCCTGTATCACGGCGAGGCCGTGCAGAACTTTCTGCCCTATGCCATCGGCGCCCAGGGCGACTGGACGAACGTCTGGTTGTCGCGCTGATGGTGGCGACACCCCGCGCGTCCGCCGCGGCGCGGTCATGACACTTCTCGAAGCGCGTGACCTCGTCGTCCGCCTGCCAGTCGAGGACGGCGTCGTGCATGCCACCCAGGGCGTGTCGTTCTCCGTCGCGGCCGGCGAAGTGTTCGGTATCGCCGGCGAGTCCGGTTCGGGCAAGAGTGTTCTGACGCAGGCCCTCACCGGGCTGATCAGGGGGGCTCAGGTTTCGGGAAGCGTGACCTTCCAGGGCCGAAACCTGCTGCGCCTCGCTGCGCGGGACCTCTGCGGCTTGCGCGGATCCCAGATCGGGATGATCTTCCAGGATCCGCTTTCCAGCCTTCACCCCTTCCATACGATCGGCCGGCAGATCGCCGAGGTGATCCACGTGCACGAGCGCGTCGGCGGTGCCGAGGCACGTCGGCGGGTGGTCGCCATGCTGGACCGTGTCGGCATCGCCGACCCGGACAAGCGCTTCGACGACTACCCCCATCAGTTCTCCGGCGGCATGCGCCAACGCGTGATGATCGCCATGGCGCTGGTGCTCAACCCGCCGCTCGTCATCGCGGACGAGCCCACCACGGCGCTCGACGTCACGGTCCAGGCCCAGATCATCTCCCTGCTGGACGAGATGCGCCGCGAGCGCGGCACGGCCATCGTGCTGATCACGCATGATCTCGGCCTGCTGTCACGCATCGCCGACCGGGTCATGATCCTCTACGCCGGGCAGCGTGTCGAGATCGCGCCGAGCCGAAGCCTCTTCGCGCAGCCGGCCCACCCCTACACGGCGGCCCTGTTGCGTTCGTCCCCAGGACACCATAGCCCCGGTGGCGAGATCGCGCCGATCCCCGGCCGCCCCCCCAGCCTCCTGGTGCCGTCCCGGGCCTGCGTGTTCGCGCCGCGCTGCACGGAAGCGATGCCGATTTGCGTCGCGCGCAAACCGCCGCTGCGCCTGTTCGACGATGGCGCTCGCGCGCTCTGCTGGCTCGAGGATGGCGCCCGAGCACCGGCTCCGCGAACCCCGGCGGGCGCGCCGCCTCCCCGGCCCTCCCGAGGAGGGGAGGCACCGATCCTCGAGGCCGAGGGTGTCCGGTTGTCCTATCCGACCGGCCGCCTCCTCGGCGGCCGGGGTCGCCACGAGGTGCTGCGCGGGATCGACCTCGCGCTGTGGCGGGGTGAGACCCTGGGGCTCGTGGGAGAGAGCGGCAGCGGCAAGTCCACGCTCGCGCAGGTCCTGGCCGGCCTCGTTCCCACAACGGGGGGACATGTGACATTCGAGGGCAAGCGGCTCGACGGCCTCGACAGCCGAGGCTGGACGGCGTTACGCCGTCAGGTGCAGGTCGTCTTCCAGGACCCGTTCGGATCGCTCAACCCTCGCCGGCGTGTCGGCGCGATCATCGGCGATCCTTTCCGCATCCACGGCCTTGCGAAAGGCCAGGCGCGCAAGGCCGAGGTGCGCGGCCTCATGGAGATGGTCGGTCTCGACCCCGAGCACTACAATCGGTTTCCGTCCGAGTTCTCCGGGGGGCAGCGGCAACGGATCGGCATCGCCCGGGCCCTCGCCCTGAAGCCGAGCCTCGTGATCCTCGACGAGCCTGTCTCGGCGCTCGACGTTTCCATCCAGGCCCAGATCCTGAACCTCCTCCGATCCCTTCAGCGCGACCTCGGCCTGACCTACCTCTTCATCTCCCACGACTTGGCGGTGGTGCGGCATGTTTGCGACCGGATCGCCGTGATGCGCGCCGGCGAGATCGTGGAACTGGCCGACACCGAGGACATCCACGCCCGGCCGGGCCATCTCTATACCCGGATGCTCCTGGGCGCCTCCCATACGGCGCCGATCCCGGCTGCCGTCCATACGCGGCGCCTCGTCGAAACCACGAACGAGGTGGCGACATGAGCGTTGCGCCGACGGGCGACGCGGCATTCGACGCGGTGAGACAGGCCGAAACCCGCGACGAGGTCGTGCAGCGCGGATCCGCATCACTGACGCTCCGGCGTCTGCGACGCGACAAGGCGAGCATGGGGGCACTCGCCTTCATCGTCGTCCTCCTCGCCTTCGCGTCCGCCGCGCCCTTGGTCGAGGCCTGGACCGGCCATTCACCCATCGCCCAATACCGCCAGTCGGGAATGACCGCGATGGGCCTGCCGGTCGGGCCACGTGCCGAGTTCCCTCTGGGAACCGACCATCTCGGACGCGACGTGCTGGTGCGGCTCGCCTATGGGGCTCGCGTGTCGCTTCTCGTGGGCGTGTTCGCCTCTTTGGCGGCCGCCACCGTGGGCCTTTCGGTCGGGGTCCTGGCGGGGTACCTGGGCGGCTGGGTCGACGTGGTGCTCAGCCGGGCCATGGACCTGGTCATGAGCGTCCCCTTCCTGCTCTGCGCCCTCGCCCTCGTGTCGGTCTGCGGCCCCGGCCTGTGGCTGAGCGTCGGCGTCATCGTCTTCTTCACCTGGACCACCATGGGTCGGGTCGTCAGGGCGGAAGTGGTCTCGCTGTCGCGTCGGGATTTCGTTCGCGCCAGCCGTTCGCTCGGGGCCGGGCCGCTGTCGATCATGGGCCACGACATCCTGCCCAACCTTTCGGTGCCGATCATCGTCTACACGACCTTGATGATCCCAAGCGCCATCGTGTTCGAGGCGACCTTGTCATTCCTCGGCCTCGGGATCGTTCCGCCGGCCCCCAGCTGGGGCGGCATGCTTTCGGACGCGGCCGCCAACGGCATCTATCTCGTGGCCTGGTGGCTCGTCGTGGTCCCTGGCGCCGCCCTGCTGATGACGACCCTCGCCTTCAACATCCTGGGCGATGGGCTGCGCGACGCCCTCGACCCCAAGCCGCGTCCGATCCGGCGCGCGTCCTGGCGCGGGGCACCGCCATGATCCGCTTCCTCGCCGGCCGTCTCGGCTTCGCCGCGCTGGTTCTCTTCTGCCTGAGCGCCTTCGTGTTCCTCCTCTTCTTCGTAGCCCCGGGAGACCCGGCCCGCATGGTGGCCGGCGACAAGGCCACGGAAGCGCAACTGATCCAGATCCGGAGCAACCTCGGCCTTGATCGCCCCATCCTGGTTCAATATGCGAGCTTCCTCTCCCGTGCCGCCACGGGCGACCTCGGCTTCTCCTATCGCAACCAGCAGCCGGTGGCGTCGCTCATCCTGAACCGCATCCCGGCCACCGTGTCGCTCGTCGTGGGCGGCACTCTCCTCTGGCTCGCCATCGGCATCCCGATCGGCGTCATGTCCGCATGTCACGTCGGCGGCCTCCGGGACCGGATCGGGCAATCCTTCATCCTCATCGGCCTGAGCTTCCCGACCTTCGTGCTCGGCATGATGTCGCTCTACCTGTTCTACTTCCTGCCCCGGCAGGCCGGCTTCACCCTTTTCCCGCCAGGCGGCTACAAGCCGCTGCTCGCCGATCCCCTCGTCTGGGCTTGGCATCTCGTCCTTCCCTGGACGACCCTTGTCCTGGTCACCGCCGCCATCTACGCGCGCCTGACGCGCGGCCAGCTCCTCCAGGTGCTCGGGGAGGACTACATCCGCACGGCCCGCGCCAAGGGTCTGTCCGAACGGGTGGTCGTCTACCGGCACGCCTTGCGCGCGACCTTGACGCCGCTCGTCACGCAGCTCGGCGCCGACATCGCCCTCCTTCTCGGGGGCGCCATCGTGATCGAGCAGGTCTACGGCCTGCAGGGCGTCGGCGCCCTTGCGGTGCAGGCGGTCAAGAACCAGGATCGGCCCATCATCATCGGCGTGGTGCTGCTGGGCGGCCTCTTCATCGTCATCGCCAATATCGCGGTCGACCTGCTCTACGTGGTGCTCGATCCTCGCTTACGCTGAGGCTTCAGACGAGGACGCTGCGATGATCCTTTCCGAATATGTGATTCCCGGCATGCGGGTGCGCGACCACCGCGTCACGGTTCCGCTCGACTGGAGCCGGCCGGACGACGGCCGAACGTTGGACGTGTTCGCACGCGAGGTGGTCAACCCGGAACGCGACCGCGATGCCTCCCTGCCGAAGCTGTTGTTCCTGCAAGGGGGACCCGGCGGAACGTCGCCGCGGCCGGCGGCCGGCGGTCCGCCTTGGCTGAAGGAAGCCCTCGCGACCCACCGGGTGATCCTGCTCGATCAACGCGGCACGGGGCGCTCGAGCCGCATCGAGGCGCGACACATGGCTGCCTTCGCCGATCCCGAAAGGGCGGCCGACCACCTCTGCCTGTTCCGTGCCGACAGCATCGTCCGCGATGCCGAATACCTTCGCACCACGGTCTTCGGCGGCACCCGCTGGGAGACGCTCGGGCAGAGCTACGGCGGCTTCGTGACGATGACCTACCTGTCCTTCGCTCCCGAAGGCTTGTCGGCCTGCTACGTCACGGGCGGCCTGCCGGGGCTGAGGGCCACGGCCGCCGATGTCTACCGTCGCACCTTTCCCCGGGCTCGCCGGAAGACGGAGCGTTTCTACGAGCGCTATCCCGACGACCGCGCTCGCATCGGCCGGGTCGCCGACCTCCTCGCCGCGCGAAACATCCGCTTGCCCGACGGCGATGCCCTCACGGTCCGTAGGCTGCAGATCGTGGGCATCGACTTCGGCATGGCGCCGGGGTTCGAGAACGTCCACTGGCTGTTCGACGAAGCCTTCTCGGACGCGGCGGAAACGCGGCTGTCCGACCATTTCCTGTCGCGTGTCGCCGCCCTGACCTCCTACGACGGCAATCCGCTCTACGCCGTGCTTCAGGAAAGCATCTACGGGCAGGGCGAAGGCGCAACAGGCTGGGCCGCCGAGCGCGAACTCGCCGCCCATCCGGACTTCGCCCCGCAGCACCGACCGCTCCTGTTTCCGGGCGAGATGATCTATCCCTGGATGTTTCAGGACATCCGCTCGCTACGACCGTTCGCGGCCGCCGCAGGAGCGCTGGCGGCGCGGCCGCGCTACGGGGCGCTCGTCGATCCCGGGCGGCTGGCCGCGAATGCCGTGCCGCTCGCCGCCGCCGTTTACTTCGACGACCTTTACGTCGATGCCGAGCTGTCGATGGACACTGCGGAGCATCTCGGCAACGCCGAGGTATGGGTCACCAACGAATACGAGCACGACGGCCTTCGCGCGTCGCCGGCCGTCTTCGCGCGCCTGCGCGACATGGTGCGCGACCGCGGTGGCCCGCTCGCCGCCTGATTTCCCTCCAGAACCGATGAGCCGATGGAATCCCTCGCGCCGCAACCCGTCCCGACGATCACCGACGATGAACGCCGTGCCCGGCTGGTTCGGCTGCGTGCGGCCATGGATGCGGGAGGCGTGGCTGGCCTGCTCCTCGGTTCCACGGTGAACCTGCGTTACGTCACGGGCCTCGTGTGGCACCCGAGCGAGAGATTGTGCGGCGCGCTGGTGACGCGGGACAGGCTCATCTACGTCGTCCCCGGCTTCGAAGCGTCGCGGGTCGCGACCCTGCCGCATCTCGAAGGCGAGGTCGCCGTGTGGGAGGAAGAGGAAGATCCTGCCGACCTCGTGGCACGCCTCATGGGCCCTGGGCCGTTGGCGCTCGACGAGAAGCTGCCGTTGTTCGCCTATCATGGCCTAGCCCGGGTCCTAGGGGCCGAGCGTCTCAGGGACGGGGGGCCCCTCGTGGCGATGCTGCGCCTCCGGAAATCGGCCGCGGAGATTGCCTTGATCCGGCACGCCATGGCGGTGACGCTGCAGGTGCAGGATGCGGCGCGCGCCGCGATGCGGCCGGGGATCAGAGCCTCGGAGGTGATTGCCCTCATCGACGCGGAGCATCGCAGGTTCGGGGCCGATGACGGCTCGACATTCGCGATCGTGTCCTTTGGCACCGCGACGGCGCTGCCACATGGTGCCGACGGCGATCAGGTCCTCGGACCCGGTGATCCCATCCTGGTCGACACGGGCTGCCGCTTCGACGGCTACCATTCCGACCTGACCCGGACCTACACGCTCGAGGTGCCGAGTGCCGAAATCGGGCGGATCTGGGCGATCGAGCGCGAGGCGCAGGACGCGGTCAAGGCGGCGGCGCGCCCCGGCGTGTCCTGCGCCGCTCTGGACGAGGCCGCGCGCGACGTGCTGGCCTTTCACGGTCTCGGGCCGGACTACCGATTGCCCGGCCTGCCCCACCGGACGGGCCATGGCCTCGGTCTCGAATGTCACGAGGCGCCTTACATCGTTCGCGGCAACGGCCTGCCTCTCGCTCCCGGCATGTGCTTCTCCGTCGAACCGATGATCGTCGTGCCGCAACGCTTCGGGATCAGGCTGGAAGATCACATCGTGATCACCGAAACAGGAGCACAATGGTTGACGCAACCCGCTTCGGCAGCTTTCGAGCCGCGGCCGACGGCCGACGGCCGACTCGCCTCGAGACCGCTTCTCACGCTGATGTCGGCCGAGACGCCGGCAAGCGGTCGGGGCTGTCGAAGGAGGTGATCGCCGGGGTTGACGAAGCCCTGGAGACCGATCCCACGGCGGAACCGGGACAAAGGCCTTCCCGGGTGGCGCCGTGGACAGCTAAGCTGGCGCGCAAAGTCACCTCGCAGGCGACATCGTCGTAGATGGAGCGTCGGCTCAATGACCAGCCCGGAGTTTACGCCGCAGAGCTGGCAGGGCACCAAGCGGCACGATGACGCGAAGCCAATGGATCTACGTCGCTTCCCATGTGCTTCCCAATCGCGATTTCTGGAAAGCAACAAGGAGCTAAGTCATTGGTGCCGCAAGAGGGATTCGAACCCCCGACCCCCTCATTACGAATGAGGTGCTCTACCAGCTGAGCTATTGCGGCGCCGGTCCAGGGCGGAATGTGCCGTGGATGGAGGGAGGAATAACAGATCGGGGCGGCTTGGCAAGCGAAACCCTGGTGGCGCGCTGCCGTGGTGCGGCCGCGGCGCGGCGGGCTGGCCCCGGCGGGGCGACGTGGTAGGGTGGGGGGATGGATCAGGATCATCCCCGCCAGCACCACGATATCGGCGGCGTCCCGGCGTTCATGTGCCGCGAGGTCGACACCGAGCCCCATGCCCTGTCGGACTTCGACCGCGAGGTCGATGCCCTGCGCCAGATCCTCGGCCAGAAGCGCGTCATGTCGGTCGACGAACTGCGCCGGTGCATCGAGGCCATCCCCGAGGCGGACTACCACCGCCTGAGCTATTACGAGCGCTGGATCCGGGCCATCGCCGATCACCTGCTGCGCCAGGGCACCGTCACGCCGGACGAGCTGCGGGCGGCGCTGGAGCAGGGCGGGTGAGCGGCCGCTTCCAGCCCGGCGCCGCCGTGCGGGTGCGCGACGCCTGGCCGGAACGGCAGGGGCCCGTGCATCTGCGCACGCCGCACTACCTCCGCGGCCGGCCGGGGCGCGTCCTGCGCAGCCTCGGCGCCTTCCCCAACCCGGAAGACCTCGCCTTCGGCCGCCCCGCCGCCGCCGTGCCGCTCTACCACGTCGCCTTCGACCCCGGCACCCTCTGGCCCGATGCCGCGCGGGACGGCGACCTCGTGGTCGAGGTCTTCGAACATTGGCTGGAGCCCCGCGCATGAACCACGATCCCGCCGGCCTCGTCGACGCCGAGGGCGGGCGGCTGCTGGCCGCGCTGCGCCACCTGCTGGCCGAGAAGGACATCGCCACGCCGGGCGAAATCGCCGAGCGCATCGCCGCGACGGAGCGGGCGTCGCCGCGGCTCGGCGCCGCCATGGTGGCCCAGGCCTGGTGCGACCCCGCCTTCCGCGCCCTGATGCTGGCCGACGGCACCGCGGCGGCCGAAAGCCTCGGCATCGCCATGCGCGGCCTGCCGCCGCTCGGCGTGCTGGAGAACACCCCGGCGCTCCACCACCTCGTGGTCTGCACGCTGTGCTCGTGCTACCCGCGGGCGGTGCTGGGCTACCCGCCCTTCTGGTTCAAGTCCGCCGCCTATCGCGCCCGGGCGGTCCGCGATCCCCTCGGGCTGCTGGCGGAGTTCGGCACGCAGCTGCCGGCGGGCCAGCGCGTGCGCGTCGTGGATTCCACCGCCGATTACCGCTGGATGGTGCTGCCGCTGCGCCCGGCCGGCACGCAGGGGTGGAGCGCCGAGCGCCTGGCGGCGCTCCTCGATGCCGGCGACCTCGTCGGCACCACCGTGCCGACGGCCCGGGAGCGGGTCTGATGGGGGCGGGCGCGATGGGCGAGGGAGAAGGCCAGCCGCAGGGCGAGCTGATGGTGCGGACCGTCGCCATGCCGGCCGACACCAATGCCAACGGCGACATCTTCGGGGGCTGGGTCATGTCGCAGATGGACATCGCCGGCGGCATCGCGGCGGTGGACCGCGGCCGCGGGCGCGCCGTCACGGTGGCGGTCGACGGCATGACGTTCATCCGTCCCGTCAAGGTCGGCGACGTGCTCTGCGTCTATGCGCGGCTCGAGCGCGTCGGGCGGACCTCCATGCGGATCGGCGTCGAGGCCTGGGCACGACGCTTCCGCACCCGGGCGCGCGACAAGGTCACGGCCGCCACCTTCACCTTCGTGGCCATCGACGACGAGGGCCGCCCACGGCCGGTGCCCGAGGCCTGACGGCGCCGGCGCCCGGCGCTCACGAGATCTCCTGGATCAGCTTGCGCACCAGGGCGCGGCCGAAGCTGTCGAAATCCTCCGCCACCGCCACGAAGCTGTTCGGCCCCCCGGCGACGTTCTGCCGGTAGTAGCCCTGGAGCCCGCCGGGCGGATGGGTGTGGGCCACGAGATAGGCCGGCCCCGTGCTGTCGCTGAGGATGACGATGCCGTTGATGGCGGTGACGCCCCGCGCCAGGGCGTCGTCGCGCGCCGCCTGGATGTCGGGGCCGCCGTTGCTGTCGCCGTCGCCCGACACGTCGATGATGCGCCGCTCGGCGGCGAAGGGCGCGGCGGGGAAGAGCGCGGCCGAGAAGGCGAGCGCGGCGCCGATGGCGGTCCGGTCCGCGAAGGAGCGCGGGGCCGCCGCCACCGCCGCCCCGAAGGCCCGGGCCTCCTCGCCGTCGCCGATGGCCGTCCACGGGATGACGAGCCGCTGCGAGGACGCGCCGGCCCATTCCACGAAGGCCACGGCGATGCGACGGTGGGGGCCGGACGCGATGGCGCGCAGCACCTCGGGGTCCGACATGGCGGCCGCGTAGCCCTTGCGCTGCAGCTCGTATTTCTCGTCGGTGATGGAGCGCGACACGTCCGCCGCCAACACCAGCAGCAGGTCCACGCTCGGCGCCTCCGTGCGGGGGCCGGCAGGCGGGTCGGCCGGCCAGGCCGGCGTGGCGGCGAGGCCGATCAGCAGCATAACCGCACCCGTCCGCCGCATGGCCGCCTCCGGTGACGCGGCGCGCCCGCCGGCCCGCCGTTCCGCCCAGCAGAGACCCCCGGGCGGGCGCCGTCAACCGCCCGCCGTCAGCCCGGGAACAGCCGCGCCTCGATGGCGGGAAAGCTGCCCTCGACGTAGAGGGCGCCGGCTTCGGCGAGCGCCCGCTCGTGCTCGGGCTCGATGTGGCTGCCGCCCGTGAATCCGATCGGCGTCATGCCGGCCGCGACGGCCCCGAGGACGCCGAAGCGGGAATCCTCGATGACGACGCAGCGCGCCGGGTCGACGCCCATGCTGGCGGCGGCGAACAGGAACAGGTCCGGCTCGGGCTTGCCCCGCGCCACCTGGCTCGACGAGAAGATGTCCTCGCCGAAGAATTCCGACAGGCCGGTCAGCCGCAGCGAGTTGCGGATGCGCTCGGGCCCCGACGAGGAGGCCACGCAGCGCCGCACGGTGGGATGGCGGCGCAGGAAGTCGGCCAGGCCCGGCATGGGCTTCAGCTCCGCCTCGAACCGGTCGCGGATCGCCGGCCAGATGCGGGCCGAAACCTCGAGCGGCACGTCGTGCCCGGTCTCCTCCGCCACCTTCAGCATGATGTCGGCCTGCTTCATGCCGAAGTAGCGCGCCACCATGGCGTAGGTGGCGGGCACGCCCGCCTCGTTCAGCACCGACACGACGCCGCCGATCGACAGCACCTCGCTGTCGACGAGCACGCCGTCGCAGTCGAACACGATCAGGTCAGGGGGCATTCCGGGTCCTCTCGTCCGCTCAGGTCTCGTCGCCCCTCTTCGCAGGTTCGGCCCCGGCGGGAAAGCGCCCGCGGTTGCCTCTGCGGGACCGCGCGTCTAAGAGCTTCGGGCAGCGGTCGGCCAGGGCGGACCTCGCGAAGGTCCGTCGCCCGATCCGTCGCCCGACCCGTCGTCACGACTCCCGGAAGCTCCCGCATGCAGGCCCGCGTCTCCGTCACCCTGAAACCCGGCGTCCTCGATCCGCAGGGCAAGGCCATCGAGGGGGCGCTGCACGCGCTCGGGCACGGCGCCGTCGAGAGCGTGCGGCAGGGCAAGGTCTTCGACGTCGCCCTGAAGGCGACCGACCGGGCGGCCGCCGAAGCGGAACTGCGCCGGGTCTGCGAGGCGCTGCTCGCCAACACCGTCATCGAGGATTACGCCATCGCCTTCCCGGGAGAGCCGGCGTGAAGGCGGCGGTCGTCGTCTTCCCGGGCGTCAACCGAGACCGCGACGTCGCCCGTGCGCTGAAGCGCGCTTCCGGCCACGAGCCCGCCAGCGTGTGGCACACCGAGACGCGGCTGCCCGAGGGCACCGACCTCGCCGTCCTGCCGGGCGGCTTCTCCTATGGCGACTACCTGCGCTGCGGCGCCATCGCGGCGCGTTCGCCCGTCATGGACGCGGTGCGGGCCCATGCCGCCCGGGGCGGCCGGGTGCTGGCCATCTGCAACGGCTTCCAGGTCGCCTGCGAGGCGGGTCTGCTGCCGGGCGTGCTGATGCGCAATGCCGACCTCCACTTCGTCTGCCGCCTGCAGCACCTGCGCGTCGAGCGGGCCGATACGCCCTTCACGCGCGCCTATGCCGCCGGCCAGGTCATCGCCGTGCCGGTCGCCCATGGCGAGGGCAACTACGCCGCCGACGACGACACCATCGCCCGCCTGGAGGGCGAGGGCCGGGTGGCGTTCCGCTATTGCGGGCCGGAGGGCGACCCCGGCCATGCCGCCAGCCCCAACGGCTCGCGCAACCACATCGCCGGCATCTTCTCGGAGCGGCTCACCGTGCTGGGCATGATGCCCCATCCCGAGAACGCCATCGAGGCGCTGGCGGGCGGCACGGACGGCAAGGGCCTGTTCGACAGCCTGATGGGCTGAAGGCGGGGCCCCGGCCCGGCAGGCCGGAGCCGGCGCCCGGCCGACACAATCGCGCCACCGATGTGGCGCGGGCCGCCGCTGTTTAAGGTTGCATCAATCCCGAACCGTTAGACTTGGACACAAGGTGAGGATCGGCGTCGTCGACGCGCGCTCCTCCCCGCCGGCCTGTGGCCGCGGCGGCGTGTTCAAGAGGATGCGGGACGTGGTGAAACGGATCAGCAGATCGCCCCCTCGGGCCAAGGCCGCAGCGGCGGCCGCGCCCCCGCGCCAGGCGCTGGCGCTCGACGCCGCGCTGGACCTCAACGCCGCCGGCCAGTTGCGCGCCGCGCTGCTGGCGTTGCGCGGCGCCGACCTCGCCCTCGACGCTTCCGCGGTCCACCACCTGGGCGCGCAATGTGCCCAGGTCCTGGCCTCGGCCGCCGCCACCTGGGCCGCCGACGGCGCCGCCCTCACCATTCCGGTCGCCTCCGAGCCCTTCGCCCACAGCCTGCGGCTGCTCGGCCTCCAATCCATCCTGATCCCCGAAAGCATCCAGGCATGAGCAAGACGGTCCTCACGGTCGACGACAGCCGCACCATGCGCGACATGCTGAAGGTGGCGCTGACCACCGCCGGCTACACGGTGATCCAGGCGGAAGACGGCCAGCACGGGCTCGACGTCCTGGCCGGCTCGCAGCCCGACGTCATCATCACCGACATCAACATGCCGCGCCTCGACGGCTTCGGCTTCATCGAGGGCGTGCGCGGCGACAGCCGCATGCGGGCCGTGCCGATCCTGGTCCTGTCCACCGAGAGCGACGTCGAGAAGAAGCAGCGCGCCCGCGCCGCCGGGGCGACGGGCTGGATCGTCAAGCCCTTCGACCCCGTCAAGCTCGTCGACGCCGTTCGCCGCGTCGCGGCCTGATCCTCGGCACGTAACAAATCGGGGGACCCCGCGTGGACGCTTTGGCCGAGATCAAGCAGACCTTCTTCCAGGAATGCGAGGAACAGCTCGTCGAACTCGAGACGGGGCTGCTCGCCATCGAGGCGGGCGACCACGATTCCGAGGTCGTCAACGCGGTGTTCCGCGCCGTCCACTCGGTCAAGGGCGGGGCAGGGGCCTTCAACCTCACCGACCTCGTGCACTTCGCCCACACGTTCGAGAACGCGATGGACCTCGTGCGGGTCGGGCGCCTCGCCCCGGCGCCGCCGCTGGTGCGGGTGATGCTGCGCGCCGCCGACATCCTGGCCGACCTCGTCCGCGCGGCCCGGGCCGACGCGCCCCACGATGCCGCCCGCGCCGCCGCGGTGGCGGCCGAGCTGACCGCCTGCTGTGCCGAGGCCGCCCCCAAGGGCGCCAAGGCTACCGCCGTGGGAAGCGTGGCCGCCGCCGCCCCGGAGCCCGCCGCCGACGACGCCTTCGAGTTCGTGCCCCTGGCGGTCGACCTGTCGGACTTCGGCGACCTCGCGCCCATGCCCGGGCTGAACCGGTTCCGTATCACCTTCCGCCCGCGGCCCGAGCTCTACGCCAAGGGCAACGACACCGTCATCCTGATGCGCGAGCTCGCGCTGCTCGGCGACGCCCTCGTCACCTGCGACACCGGTGGCCTGCCCGGCCTCGCCGACATCGACCCGGAAGGCGCCTATTTCGGCTGGACCGTGATGCTCGAAACCGAGCGCGACGAGGCCGCGGTGCGCGAAATCTTCGATTTCGTCGAGTGGGACAGCACGCTGGAGGTCGAGCCCGTGGCGGCGCCGGCACCCGCCGAGCCCGACGAGGAGGAGTTCGTCTTCGAGCCGATCCCGCTGGACGAACTGCCCGACCTCGGCCCGCCCGACCTCGATCCGCCGGCCCCCGCGCCCGGCGAGGCCGAGCCGTCCCAGGCCGTCGTGGTGCCGCTGCGCGCGGCCGAGCCCGCCGCCGTGCCCGCCGCCGCGGACGCCGCCACCGAGCATCGCCCGGCCGCCCAGGCCTCGCCCACCATCCGGGTCGACCTCGACCGGGTCGACCGCCTGATCGACCTCGTGGGCGAACTCGTCATCAACCAGGCCATGCTGGCCGAGCGCGTCAACGAGGCGGGGCTGGCCCGCATGTCGCAGGTCGCGGTCGGGCTCGACGAGCTCGAACAGCTGACGCGCGAGATCCAGGACAGCGTCATGGCGATCCGCGCCCAGCCGGTGAAATCCGTGTTCCAGCGCATGCCGCGCCTCGCCCGCGAGGTCGCCATGCAGGTCGGCAAGAGCGTCCGGCTCGTGACCGAGGGCGAGAACACCGAGGTCGACAAGACCGTGATCGAGCGGCTGTCCGACCCGCTGACCCACATGATCCGCAACGCCATCGACCACGGGCTCGAGCGGCCCGAGGTGCGCCTCGCCGCCGGCAAGCCCGAGGAAGGGCAGGTGCGTCTGTCCGCGCTGCACCGCTCGGGCCGCATCGTCATCGAGATCTCGGACGACGGCGCCGGCATCAACCGCGAGCGGGTGCGCGCCATCGCGGTCGAGAAGGGGCTGATCCCGCCCGACACCAAGCTCACCGACGAGGAAACCGACAACCTCATCTTCCTGCCGGGCTTCTCCACCGCCGCCACCATCTCGGACATCTCGGGCCGCGGCGTCGGCATGGACGTGGTGAAGCGCTCCATCCAGGCGCTCGGCGGCCGCATCTCCATCGCGTCGGTGCCCGGCAAGGGCTCGACCTTCACGATGAGCCTGCCCCTGACCCTCGCCGTGCTCGACGGCATGGTGGTGACGGTGGCGGGGCACACGCTGGTGATCCCGCTGACCGCCATCGTCGAGATCCTGCTGCCCAAGGCCACCGAGGTGCACGGCTTCGGCGGCAATGCCCGGGTGATCGGGGTGCGCAACGGCTTCATCCCGCTCGTCGACGTCGGCGAGGTCATGGGGTTCCGCGGGTCCCTCGAGGACGCCCGCGCCGGCGTCGCCCTGCTGGTCGAGATCGAGGGCGGGGCCCGCAGCGCCCTGCTGGTCGACGCCATCCAGGGCCAGCGCCAGGTCGTCATCAAGAGCCTCGAATCCAACTACGGCCACGTGCCGGGCATCGCCGCCGCCACGATCCTCGGCGACGGCCGCGTCGCCCTCATCCTCGACGTCGACACCGTGGCGGCCGCCGGCTCCCGGGTCGGCAGCCCCGACCTCACCCTCGCACTCGCAGGCTGATCGCCATGAACGAAGCCCACAAGACCGACGGCGCGGCCTCGCGCGAACTGATCTCCTTCCTGATCGGCACGCAGGAATTCTGCGTCGACATCATGTCGGTCCGCGAGATTCGCGGCTGGACGCCGGCGACGCCGCTGCCTCATTCGCCCGGCTACGTGCGCGGCGTCATCAACCTGCGCGGCGCCGTCCTGTCGATCGTCGACCTCGCGGCCCGCCTCGGCTTCCCGCCCACCGAGCCCTCGGCGCGCGCCGTCATCATCGTGGCCCAGGTCGGCCACCAGGTCGTGGGCCTGCTGGTCGATGCCGTGACCGGCATCCTGACGGTGACATCCGACACCGTGCAGCCGACCCCCGACGTCGCCTCCGACATGGCGCGCAGCTTCGTCACCGGCGTGCTGGCGGTCGACGGCCGGATGATCAGCCTCATCACGCTCGACCACGTGCTGCCCGCCGCCGAACGGCAGGCCGCATGAGCGCTGCGCTGAACGTCCCACGGTCCAAGGCCGAGGGCTCGCGGACGGACAGCATCGTCGAGGGGGAGTTCGTCTTCCGGGCGGAGGACTTCCGCCGCATCGCCGCCATGCTGCACGCCGACGCCGGCATCTTCCTGCCCGAAGCCAAGTCGACGCTGGTCTATTCGCGGCTCGTGAAGCGCCTGCGGATCCTCGGCCTCGAATCGTTCCGCGATTACTGCGCCTTCCTCGACGAGGCGGGCGGCGCCGACGAGCGCCAGCAGATGATGGCGGCGCTGACCACCAACGTGACGCGGTTCTTCCGGGAGCCGCATCACTTCGAGCACCTGCGGACGACCGTGCTGCCGCCGCTGCTCGAGGCGGCGAAGCGGGGCGGGCGCGTCAGGATCTGGTCGGCGGGCTGCTCGAAGGGGCACGAGCCCTATTCGCTGGCCATGACGGTGCTGTCGCTGATGCCGGACGCCGCGGACCGCGACGTGCGCATCCTCGCCAGCGACATCGACCCCAACGTCGTTGAGGAGGGGAGGGCGGGCCGCTACGACCGCGGCGCGCTCGACGGCGTGCCGCCGGCCGAGCTCAAGCGCTTCTTCCGGCCGGATGGCGGCCGGGGCGAGTCCGGCTGGTTCTCCGCCACGGACGACATGCGTCGCCTCGTCGCCTTCCGCGAGCTGAACCTCATGGGGCAATGGCCCATGGCGGGGCAGTTCGACATCATCTTCTGCCGCAACGTCGTCATCTACTTCGACGAGGCGACCCAGGCCAAGATCTGGGAGCGCTTCTCGCAGAAGCTGCTGCCGGGCGGCACACTGTGCATCGGCCATTCGGAACGGCTGTCGGGCAGCGCGCAGTCGCGCTTCACCAACGTCGGCATCACCATCTACCGCCACGCCGGGGGGAAGGGCGCATGAGAAAGAACCGCGTCCTCGTCGTCGACGATTCGGCCAGCATGCGCCAGCTCATCTCGGCGGTGCTCAACGCCGAGCCGGACCTCGAAGTGGTGGGCCATGCCGCCGACCCGCTCGAAGCCCGCCAGGCCATCAAGGACCTCAGCCCGGACGTGCTCACGCTCGACGTCGAGATGCCCAACATGAGCGGCATCGACTTCCTCGAGCGGCTGATGCGCCTGCGGCCGACGCCCGTCATCATGGTGTCGAGCCTCACGCCGCGCGGCGGCGAGATCACCACGCGGGCGCTGGAGATCGGCGCCGTGGACTGCGTCACCAAGCCCGGGCTCGGCGAGCTGCGCCCCTTCGGCGACCTCGCCGACAAGGTGCGCATGGCGGCGGGCGTGCGCATGCAGCCCGGCAGCCCGGCATCGGGCCGCGGTGCGCCCGCCACCGCCAGCGCCGGACCGGCCGCCGCCTATGCGCCGAACGGGCGCATCGTGGCGATCGGCTCCTCCACGGGCGGGGTCGAGGCCCTCACCGCCGTGCTGACGACCCTGCCGGCCGACTGCGCCCCCGTGGTGGTGACGCAGCACATGCCGCCGCTCTTCACCCGCAGCTTCTCCGAGCGGCTCGACAAGCTGTGCCTCGCCACGGTGGCGGAGGCGACCGACGGCGCCCCGCTCCTGCCCGGCCGCATCTACATCGCGCCGGGCGGCCACCAGCACCTCGAGGTCACCGGGCGGGCGGGCCCGCGCGGCGCCGGCCCGCCGCGCTGCCGCCTGCGCGAAGGGCCGCCGGTGAACGGCCATTGCCCGTCCGTGGACGTGCTGTTCCGCTCCGTCGTCAAGGCCGCGGGCGGGGACGCCGTGGGGGTGATCCTCACCGGCATGGGGCGCGACGGGGCGGATGGGCTGCTGGCGATGCGCAACGCCGGCGCGGCGACGCTGGGGCAGGATGCCGCGAGTTCCCTCATCTATGGAATGCCGAAGGTCGCGTTCGAGATCGGCGCGGTGGACCGGCAGCTGCCGCTCCGGCGGATCGGCGCCGAGATCGCCAGCCTGACGAACAAACTGGACAGGACGTAACGCCATGCCGCTCGCCTCAGTCTTGAAGGTCATGATCGCCGACGACCAGCAGACGAGCCGTCTGCTGATCCGCTCGGCCCTGTCCGACATCGGCATCACCAACGTCGCCATGGCCAAGGACGGCGAAGAGGCCCTCGGCATGGTGATGAAGAGCCCCGTCCACCTCGTCATCTCCGACTATCACATGCCCAAGCTCAACGGCGTCGAACTGCTGCGCGCCGTGCGCTCGCACGGTCCGACGCAGAAGAGCGCCTTCTTCCTGCTCACGGGCGTCGAGGACAAGGAGTTCCTGCAGCTCGCCATGAGCCTCAAGGTCAACAACTACCTGAAGAAGCCGGTCTCGGTGCCCGAACTCAAGAAGAAGATCGAAGCGGTCTTCGGCGTGCTGCAGTGAGGGCGGCGCTCGACGGCGGCGCCGTCGCCGTCACCCACCACGTCATCCAGGGCGAGCAGAAGGTCACCGAGGACCCGCGGGACGTCCTGGCGACGCTGCTGGGCTCCTGCGTGGCGGCCTGCCTGCACGACCCCGTCGCCGGGGTGGGCGGCATGAACCACTTCCTGCTGCCCGGCGATTCCGGCGCGGGCGGGCGCGCCTATGCCGAGCGGTTCGGCGTGCATGCGATGGAACTGCTCGTCAACGCCCTGCTGGGGCGCGGCGCCCTGCGCTCGCGGCTCGAGGCCAAGCTGTTCGGCGGCGCCAGCACCATGCAGGGCCTGTCCGACATCGGCTCGCTCAACGCTTCCTTCGCCAAGGGCTTCCTGCAGCGCGAGAACATCCGCATCACCTCCGAATGCCTCGGAGGCGAGCGCGGCCGCCGCATCCAGTTCTGGCCCGTCACGGGGCGGGCGCGCCGCAGCTTCATGGGGGCGGCCGAGCCGGTGCCGCCACCGCGCCCGGCGCGGGTCGTGCCGAGCGCCGGCGCGCTCGAGCTGTTCTGAGGCCGTGGCGGGAGATGTCGATGTCCGTCCGATCGCTGTTCCATCACGATGAGCCCCCGATGACCCTGCAGGCGCAGAACCGACCGGCGGACGACGCGCCCGGTCGCCACCGCGGCGAGGCCGATGCCGCGCTGCTCGTCGAGCGCGTCGGCCGCGAACTCACGGGCCTGTCGCTGGCCGTGGACGAACTGCAGGCCTCGCTCGGCCCGGCCCTGGCCTCGGCCGCGGCCAGCGACGCCAGCCTGATGCAGCAGGCCCAGAAGCTCGACCTCGTGGCCCAGTCGCTGCAGGGCCTGTCGGCCTTCCTCGCCGCCGTCGGCCGGCTGCGCATCGGCCGGGAACCGCTGGACCTCGACGGCGTCGCCGCGACCCTGACGCTGGCGAGCCTCGGCGCGCGCCTGGCCGGACGGGCCCCCGGCCCGACCAGCGGCGAGTTCGACCTGTTCTAGAACGGCTCGCATCCGGTTGCGGGCGTGCCTCTGCAACGGCATGACCTACGCCCGAGCGCCTTCGCCCGGTTCATCGGCTTCCAATCGCCGCGGCCGGTCCCGCGTGGGACCGCCGGAAGACCGCTGAACCGCCGGCCGCGCCGCGCGTTGGGTTTTCCGTGGATGCGAACCGGCTCCGTGGCGCGGAGCCGGGCAGGCGCCAGGCCTTCGAGCGCGGTCCCGCACCGCCGTTCGGGTCGCCGAACCTGTTCCGTGCTGAAGGTGCCGCCGCGAGCGGGGGAAAGCCGATGGTCGTCGGAAAAGCCGTGCTGGTCGTCGAGGACGACCCTTTGCTGCGCGTCGACGCCGCGACGATGTTCGAGGCGGCTGGCCTCTGGGTCATCGAGATGGAGACCGCCGACGAGGCCTTGGCCTACGTGCGCGACCAGGCGGCCGACGTAGGGGCGATCTTCACCGACGTGCAGTTTCCGGGCGAGGCCGACGGCTTCGACCTCGCCGGGACGGTGGCGGCCCGCTGGCCGCACATCACCGTCCTGGTGACGTCGGGCCGCGCCCGCCCGCCGGCCGATCTGCCGAAGTCCGTCCGCTTCGTGCCGAAGCCCTGGCGGCCGCTCGACGTGCTGGCCGCCATGCAGAACGCCGTCACGCTGCACTGACCCGCGCCGGGCGGACGACCCGTTTAGGCGGGATTAAAGCTTTGGGGCCGACACTCGGTCCGACTGGGTCGGAGTCGCTTCGGCGTCGGCAACCCGGATGAGGCTGCTCTCGATGCCGGGCCGGCGCCATTCGCCACAGCGACGAAGGCGCTTCGGGGATGCCGGGCGGTATCAGGCGCGTGCGAAAGGCCAGGGGGGATGCAACTCGACGGGCCGGCCACCTTTCCGTCCGCCAGCGCATCGGAGCGGGACCGCCGCTTCGCCATGGACCTGATGCAGCACCTCGTCGTGCCGACCTTCGTGCTGGATCCCGCCGGGCGGGTCCTCATCTGGAACAAGGCCTGCGAACGGCTGACGGGCCTGTCCGCCGAGGCCGTGGTCGGCACGGCCGAGCATTGGCGCGCCTTCTACGCCGAGCCGCAGCCCACGCTCGCCGACCTCGTGCTGGAATCGCGGTTCAGCGAGATCCACGCGTTCTACCGCGACTTCAGCAAGTTCGGGCTCAACGACTTCGGCGCCGCCGTCGAGGACTGGTGCGACCTGCGCCATGCCGGTCGCCGCGTCTATCTCGCCATCGATGCCGGGCCCATCTACGACGACGGCGGCGCCGTCATCGCCGTGGTGGAAACGCTGCGCGACATCACGGCCCAGCGCGAAGCCCAGGACGCGCTCGCCACCCTGGCGGCGCTGGACGGCCTGACCGGACTCGCCAACCGCCGCAGCTTCGACCAGGCTCTGGACCTCGAGAGCAAGCGCTGCGCCCGGGCCGGCACGCCGCTGGCGCTGCTGATGATGGACATCGACGGCTTCAAGCTCTTCAACGACAGCTACGGCCACGGCAGGGGCGACGAATGCCTGCGCGTCGTGGCCCGGACGGTCGGCAATGCCGTGCGCCGCAGCGTCGATCACGCGGCCCGCTACGGTGGAGAGGAATTCGCCGTGATCCTGCCCGACACCGACCTCGCCGGCGCCCGCGCGGTGGCGGACCGGATCCGCCTCGCCGTGGAAGCCCTGCGGATCCCCCATCGCGCGGCGCCGGTCGGCACCGTCGTGACGGTGAGCATCGGCGGCGTGTCGGTGCCCCGGCCCGATCCCGACGGGCGGAACCTGCTCGCCGCAGCCGATGCCGCGCTGTACCGGGCCAAGCGCGATGGCCGCAACCGCGCCGTCGTGCGCCCCATGGCTCTGGCCGGCCGGCTGCGCCCGCCCGCCGTGCCGCTGTCGGACTGCGCCTGAGCGCCATGGCCCCGCGCGACCGCCCCGTCGTCGCCATCGACGCCAATGCGCTCGACCGCGACGGCTCGCCCCGGGACGCGGTGTTGGACGCCTTCGCCGCCGCCGTCACGGCCGGGGCGTTCCGCCTCGTCGTGCCGTCGGGCGTGGCGGGCGAGATGCGCCACGCCGGAGCGCCCGATGCCGTGCGGGCTTTCGCCGCCGGCCTCGCGCCGCCCTCGCGGGCCGCGCCGCTCACGCCCCGCCAGCATATCGATCGCATCCGGGTGCGGGCCATCCTGCGCGGCGATGGGCGCCCGGGCAAGCACGACGCCGATGCCGCGCACCTGTCGGAGGCCGCCGAGGCGGGGTGCACGGTCTTCATCACCCGGGACGGCAAGATCCTGCGCAAGCGCGACATCCTGCGCGGGGCACTGCCGCCGGGCTTCCGGGTGGTGACGCTGGAAGAGTTCATGGCCGGGCGCGGCGCGGCGCCCGACGCTTGAGCGCCGCCGGCCGGCCCGCACCCCCCCGCCGCCCCTTCGACCCGAGGTGGGCGCGAAAGGCGGTTCGGTTCCGCCGCGTCGGCGTCAGTCGGCCTTGGCCTTCCGGCGGCCGGGCTTCTTGCCGGGGGCGGCACCCTCGGCCCGATCCTGCCCGCCGTGATCTTCGTCGGCGTGATCTTCGTCGGCGTGGTCCACGCCGCTGTGGTCCGCGCCGCTGTTGTCTTGGTCGGCAGGCACGGGCTCTCGGTCGGCATGGTCGTGGCCGGCATGGTCGTGACCGGCCTGGTCCGGCCCCCCGGCCAGGGCCGGCTGGGCGGACTTGCGGCCGAGGCCGATCGTCTTGGCGAGGTTCGACCGCGCATCCGCGTAGGCCGGCGCCACCATGGGATAGTCCTTGGCGAGGCCCCAGCGGGCCCGATAGGCGTCGGGCGTCAGCCCGTGCTCGGCCTGGAGATGGCGCTTGAGGGACTTGAAGCGGCGGCCGTCCTCCAGGCAGACGATGTAGTCCGTCGCGATGGACTTGCGGATGGAGACGCTGGGCTGCAGCGGCTCGGGCGCGGCCTGGGGCTTCGCGGCGCCGGACAGGCCGTCGAGCGCGTCGTGCACCGACCTGATCAGGGCGGGAAGCTCGGAAGCCGGCACCGAATTGTGCTCGACATAGGCCGAGATGATGTCCGTGGTCATTTCGACCCTGCTCAGCGCTGCTTCGATCTCTGACATCCGGCGACCCATGGTAAGACCCTGGTTGGCTTAGAGGCCCACCCTGCCGATTGCAAGGCCGACGCCGGGCCTGAACCGGGGATTGTCGGCGCGCGTCCGCGCCGGCCCTCCCGCCCGGCCGCGACCTCCGCCCGGGGAGGTGGTGTCGCGGACCTCGGGCCGCCGGGACAGGCCCGCCTGTCCCGCCTCTGCGGCAAGCCGCGTGCGACGCTGCGCTTCAACAACGGCCCGCCAGGCTTTAGACAGGGTGGGGTCGTCCCATCCCATCCGCCGAGGATGTCGCCGTCACGTCCGTCCCGCCCGATCGGTCGCCGCATGCCGGGTCCCGCCACGCCGTCCCTGGAGCGAAGCCCGGCCGCCCCGCCGGACGGGGACGGCCGCAAGATCATCCACGTCGACATGGACGCCTTCTACGCCTCCGTCGAGCAGCGCGACGCGCCCGCGCTGCGCGGCCGGCCGGTGGCGGTGGGGGGCTCGCGCCAACGGGGCGTGGTGGCGGCGGCGAGCTACGAGGCCCGGCGCTTCGGCGTGCGCTCGGCCATGTCCTCCATGGCGGCGGTGCGGCGCTGCCCGGACCTCGTCTTCGTGCCCCCGCGCTTCGACGTCTACAAGGCGGTGTCGGGGCAGATCCGGGCGGTCTTCGCCCGCTACACCGCCCTGATCGAGCCGCTGTCGCTCGACGAGGCCTATCTCGACGTGACAGACGCGGGCGGGCCCGGCTCGGCGACGCGCATCGCCGAGGAGATCCGCGCCGCCATCCGGGCCGAGACCGGCCTCACCGCCTCGGCCGGGGTCAGCTACAACAAGTTCCTGGCCAAGCTCGCCTCCGACCACCGCAAGCCCGACGGCCTGACGGTGATCCCGCCGGGGCGGGGCGAGGCCTTCGTGGCGGCGCTCGCCATCGACCGGTTCCACGGCGTGGGCCCGGTGACGGCGGCGCGCATGCGGGCGCTGGGCATCGCCACCGGGGCCGACCTCCGCGCCCGTTCGGCCGAAGCGCTGGACGCGGCCTTCGGCAAGGCGGGCCGCTACTATTACTGGGCGGCCCGCGGCGTGGACCACCGGCCCGTGAAGCCCGACCGCCCGCGCAAGTCCAGCGGCTCCGAGACCACCTTCCCGCAGGACCTCACCACGGAAGCCGAACTCGTCGCCGGCCTCGCGCCCGCGGTGGCGGCGGTGTGGCGGCACTGCGAAGCCTCCGGCCTGCGGGGCCGCACCGTGACGCTGAAGGTGAAATACGCCGATTTTCGTCAGATCACCCGCAGCCGCACCGGCCCCGACCTCCTGTCGAGCCAGGACGTCCTCGCCGCCACCGGGCGCGACCTGCTGCGCGGCCTCTTCCCGCTGCGGGCCGGCGTCCGCCTCATCGGCCTCACGGTCTCGGGCTTCGAAACCCCGCCTGCGGCCGAACCCCGCCAACTCACCCTGTCGCTCTGACCCACCTCGCCCCGGCCACGGGGCTTGCGTCCGCCGGCCGCCTGTGGCACATCCTCGCCCATGACGGACGCGCCCACGGGCCGTCCCGGGCTGCCGTAGCTCAGTGGTAGAGCACTCCATTGGTAATGGAGAGGTCGAGAGTTCAATCCTCTCTGGCAGCACCATCAATCCCGCTTGACGATCAATGTGTTAGGCCTTTTTAGAGGCTTACAGCGTTCCCGCTCTTACACAGCGGGCTCACACATGGCGTTGAAGATGGCTCAGCCCTGGCGAGACCCGAAGTCCCACGTTTGGAACCTGCGGCAGCGCACCCCGGCTGACCTCGTAAATCGGCTCAAGGGCAAGACGGTGATGCTTCCCGTGGGCGAGGGCTTCGCCACGGTGAAGGTCGGGGCGATGGTGCAGGCCAGCCTTCGGACCTCAGATCCGAGGACAGCGAAGGAACGACACGCCATTGCGGACGCGGCCCTGCGGCAGTTCTGGGAGAGACACCGGACCGGGCCCAAGCGACTCACCCACAAGGAAGCGGCGGCGTTGGCAGGAACGCTCTATGCGGACTTCGCCCGGATTGAGGATGACCCCGGCATTCCGGAGCTTTGGATCAGCGCCGCTGAAGGCAACATGGCGGCCCGCTCGGGAACCTCTACGCTCATCATCGGGGACCCTGCCTTGGCCGCTTCGGTCGCGCGGCGGGATCGCTTCGGCGCCTTCGCGGACCTTCTCCTAGCGCGTGAGGGACTGGTGGTCGATGCAGACAGCCACGAGCTGTTGCTCAAGGCCGTTCAGGGCGCGATGGAGAATGTGACGGCGCGGCTGCGGAAGGCCGCGGACTTCGATTACACGCCCGACCCTGCCGCCCAGCGCTTCCCCGAATGGCAGCGCTCCGAGACGGCTCCGAAAGCACCAGCGGGCAAGCTTACAGTGGATGACGTGTTCACCGCCTGGACAGCGTTCAAGGCCGACAAGCTGACTCCGAACACGATCAAGCGCTACGGAGCTAGCTTCCGATCCCTGGCGGCTTTCGTGAAGGGCCGGGAGGTGAACGCGCTTGCCCCGGAGAACATCCACGGATGGGCAGAGCACCGGCGGGATAGCGAGGCCGTCAGCACCGGAACGATCAACCGCGTGGACCTCGTGGCTGTCAGCGCGGTGTTCAAATGGGCTACGGGCATGGAAGGCAAGAGGCTGATGCGGGCCAATCCGGCCGCAGACCTCCGCCTGTCCGAAGGCCGAGCGGTTCAGAAACGGGAGAAGGTGTTCCGGGCGGAGGAGATCAAGGCTGTCCTACGGGCAGCGCTTGCCGCTCCTCCCGAGCCCCGCAATCCCACGGCGGGCTTTGCCAAGCGGTGGTGCCCATGGCTTGCTGCCTACTCCGGGGCGCGCATCTCGGAACTGACCGGCTTGCAGGGTTCGGATGTGAGGGTTGAAGGCAACGTGCCCGTGATGGACTTCCGGAAGACGAAGACCGGCATTGCTAGGACGGTCCCCCTGCACGAGCATATCATCGCAATGGGCTTCCTGGACTTCGCCAGATCGCGTGGAAGCGGCCCGCTGTTCTACGATCCCACACGCGCCACCGGGAAGGCCGTGACCGATCTCGCGGAGATACGCTCCGGGCAATTGGTCAAGTGGCTGCGGAAGACTGTGACGCTGGACGAAGAGCTACAGCCGAACCACGGATGGCGTCACACATGGAAGACGAGGGCTCTGGAGGTCGACATTCAGGAACGGATCAGCGACGCCATCACGGGTCATGCCACCACTCGGGTATCTCGGAAGTACCAGACGCCCACGGTCAAGATGATGGCGGACGCCATGGCGAAGTTCCCCCGCTATGAGGTGGGCTGAAAAGGCCCGTTTTCATTTTTTCACCACACTTTCGAGCCCTCTTCGATTGAGGCGGCCACGACCGTTCCCCCCGTGCCCACCCGCGGTATCGCGCAGCCGCCCGCGGTGGATTGCTGGCGCGCGCGCACGGATGAGGAACCCGGGAGTGCCGCGCGGGCGGGCGCGGGAAGATGTGGGACTTTCGCTGAAAGTGGGACTTGCTGCCGAGCCATAGGCCCCCCATGTCCGGCATCCAACAGAGGAGGTTCCTTTGACCCACCTTTTGATGGACCCGGCAAGCACCCCATAGTGCGGGGTGACACGGCCTCCGGGCGAAACGGCGTGATAGGCGTCGAACAGGCGTTAGGGCTTTGGCCCCGTGTTATCGCGGTGACGCAACGGCGTGGTGGCCCACCTAGGGCAGTGCGTAACGGCAGCAGCTCACAAGGCTGTTGCAAGCCATGGGGACGGATCGTCCTATCCCGACCGAGCCTCAGAAGCCTCGCCTTTGTGCGGGGCTTCTTTTTGTCGGCTCGACGGCCCGGCTTGCTGGGTCATGCGTCTAGCGCAGTCTCGGGAGGGTATACCGCAGCGAGACGATGCGGCGAGACACTATCTGAGTCTCATTTGGGTTGACTTCCGGTTTGTGAGACGGCACCTTCGGACGGTCTAGAACCATACGAGACAGCAAGGCCCCGAGATGACCCGCACCGCGCCTGCCGCTTCGACCACCGCCAAGAGCCACACCTACGGCTATGCCCGGGTCAGCACCACGGATCAGGACCTCACCATTCAGCGGGACGCGCTGACGGCCGCAGGCTGCACCATGATCCGGGAGGAGAAGGCCACCGGCACCACCCGCGAGGGCCGCGCTGAGCTTGCCACCTTGCTCGACTTCATGCGGCCGGGCGACGAACTGGTGGTGACGCGCATCGACCGTCTCGCGCGCTCCATCGGGGACCTTCAGGACATCGTGAGGGCCCTGCGGGCCAAGGGCGTTCACCTCCGGGCGACAGAGCAGCCCGTGGACACCAGCACGGCGGCCGGCAAGGCATTCCTCGACATGCTGGGCGTGTTTGCTGAGTTCGAGACGAACCTGCGGAAGGAGCGCCAGCTAGAGGGGATCGCAAAGGCCAAGGCTGAGGGCGTCTACAAGGGGCGGAAGGCGACCATCGACGTTGCCCAGGTGCGGGCCCTGGAGGCCGAGGGGCTGGGCGCCACGGCCATCGCTGAACGCATGGGGATCGGCCGGGCCAGCGTCTACCGTGTCCTGGGCGGCAAGGCGGAGGCGGCGGCCTGAGCGGGTTGGCTAGCGACTAGCCGGCGGACGAAGGCGGCCCTTGCTGCCAAGCGGGCGAAGCTCCCCAACCTCACGGATGCCGAACGGGACGCGTTCCGGGCCGCAGGTAAAGCCACCGCGCTCGGCGGGGACCGGGGCAACCTCACCGCCACCATCCGCCACCATCCGCCAGCGAGGCAACGAGGCCAGCGCCAGGGTGCGCCAGGAGTCCGCCAAGGGCCGGGCCGGTGATCTCGCTCCGGTGCTGCCCAGCTTCGGGCGGAGGGCGTCACAGCGCTCCATTTTCTCCCTCTACCGGGGACATAGCTGCGCGCGCTTCGGGAGGGGTACACATATGGGCCTAAGTGCGCTCGGTCCGGTCACCTTCGAGAAAGCTGGCCGTGAGTGCCAGGATGAGATCGCCAAGTTGCGTCAGATAGGAGAGAATGATCGGTACTCCCCCAAAATGCATGTTCTCTAGCGCCTCTACCAAGTCTCTGTTCTTTAGATCGAGATGCGCCCCGATTTTGTCGGCTACGCCATGCAATAAATCTACATTGGTTGTCGGAGATTGGTTTAGAGCGCCTCCGTTTCGGCAAAGCCAATCATCAATATCAGTCTGGCAGGTTAGAAAATGTGTGGGTGAAAGCGAAAACATCTCCTTAGCGTACCAAAAATCGAGACTGTCGATCAGCTGGTAAGGAGTCCACAGCTGGGGATCGCTAGGAGGGCGTTTCCATACGGGCAGGACAACGCCTCTAAACGCAGCGCAATCTTGGAGAAGATGATTGCCCTTACCTTTACCGATCAGTTTTCGCAAGTGGACGCTTACTGGAACCGTATAATCAAGATCGCCTCTCTTCAGGGCGCTGTTCGCTGCTGAAAGCAGGCGAAATTCTCGTTTTAAATCTACGATGCTCCTTACCTTTTGCTCTGTTGTAAGGCCAGTTCTCTCATAGTCCCGCACTCGTTGCGTGCGCGCTGAGAGAGCGGCATCAATGCTGGCTTGATCCTTTGTCAGGCCATTTTCGGAAGGAGTATCGGGACGGAGAGTAGCAGCTACTTCCATGCGCCTCGACCTGGAAGTCACGTCCTCGCCATTGATATACAATTCCAGTTTGCCGGTGGATGCGTGATAATTAATCACCCAGAACAGGAACAGTACACCCGTTCCGACAAGGCGAATACGAGGCGACACTGCCTCCGCAAATATGAAACCTGTATCGATATACCGTAGGTAAACTCGCATGCGTCCGCTTTGGGTAAAATGCACCTCTAAAAACTCGTGATCCATCGTCTGATGAAGCGCTTTCACACGTTCGGGAGGAGGCCAGGAGCTTTCAATTGTAAGAGAAGCGCTTACAGCAAAATCCTGCATCTTCAGGCTCCGACAGCCGCTTCCCAGGAGCGTCCGCTCGTATTTACACCGGCTGCATAGCCACTGCCAACACACGCGAGACATGAGACGGCACCCAGGAGTCGCCGCGGGCCGTCGTGATACCGCGGTCGTTCAACGCGGCGGCAATGGAGGGCACGCGCTGAGCCATCAAGACGGCGATGTCCGTACGGCGGGGAGATAGTGAAGCTCGGTGCGGATGAAATAATTTTCCCGGCTAAGCCCCGCATTGGATTTAGCTACCACATAAATCTAATGGGAAGGAGTGCCCCATCACTAGGTTGCGAGAGCATGTGGCGTAAATTCTGCCACACAGCCACTGTCGAGGCCTAAGTTGATATCTGCGCCCTTCCCTGGCAAAAGGTACCAGCAACGGCGGGCCGCGGTGGTCTACAGCCGGGCAGTTCCTGAGATTACAGAGCATGAGACAGGCTATCCGCGCCCTCGCGTGGCCGCGCGTGGGAGGCCGCATTCGTATCGGCAGCTTCTTCATCGGCTGGCATGATTGGCAGAGCTTCCGTTTCGGCAGGCTGTTGCCGGGAGCTATGGACGCTGAATGGGAGGAAGACTCGGGAGTGTGGGTGTTCGTCTACTCGCCAGCGACCATTGAGGGCTGGGAAGTGCCGGAGGGGTTTTCGGTCAAGGCCCGGAGATGGGGCGCTATCCGGCGCGGGTTCTTTGCCTTCGATCACGAGGTCTGGACACGGAAGCTGTCCCCGAGGCTGGCGGCGGAGATTGGGGAACACAAGGCCCGGATCGCGGCACGGCAGACAGAGCGGGGAGAGCGAGCAGCGTATTGGGCCGCGCTTGAGGCCCGCGCCGATGCTCCCGAGCAGGATGCCCCACAGGCCGCCTAGGAAGGCCGTGGACGGCCATTCAGCAACGGACCCCATCTTCCCACGCCCGCGTCTGTCTGGTCGGAGAAGGGCGCAAATAGCGACCCTGCAAAGCCCGGCCAGGATCACAGGCGACAACCTTCACGACATCAAAGGATTATCATGCCGAGACACTGCCGGTCCCCCGGCTGCACTGCGGAGGCCACGCGATACGGGGCCTTCTGCACTTCGCACAAGGCTACCCTCCGCAGGCACGGCGATGCCGATCAACGCGGGATCACGAAGGCCGACCTCAAGGCCCCGCTGCGGGCCATACGGGGACGCGTCGAGCGCAACAGCGGCAACCCCGTGTGGGGTCAGAGCGAGGGCCGATGGCAGGAGGTGGTCAGCCATGCCCACGCCGTGCTGGCCCGCCAGGGCGCAGGGAGCGCCTACGTCAGGCAGGCCGCCAGCGAGACGGTGAAGCTGGCGGAGACCGTCGAGGCGAGGACGGTGATGGAGACTGCCTTCGCCGTGTACCTCATGGCGGACCAGCAGCCCCGCCGGTTCGCGTCGGATCGGGCATTCAGGGTTCAGCTAGTCCGGCGCCTTCGGGGCCTTGCGGAAGCCAATGCGGGGACGTGGTTCGACCACGACACGGGGCGGATGAAGCGGGTCTATCGCGAGCTTCCCCCGCAGGCCGCCAAGGTCATGGGGGAGTGGTGCGCCAAGGCATTCGGGGCGGTCGGGTTGTTTCTCGCCAGGATGGACAGGGAGCAGCGGGAAGCCGCAGCGCGGAAGGCCGATGCGGACAGAGCAGCGATGACTGCGGCATTGGAGGCATTGACGTGAGCGGGGTCGGGATCACGGAGGCGGAGCAGCCCGAGGCAATGCCGAAGCTGTCCCCGATGACGCTCAAGATCCGGGAGTTGGAGGCCAAACGACAGGCGGGCACGGATGCACCGCTTCCGGAGTGTCTGCCCTTGTCGGACATCGTGAGGCTTGAGGAGCTGTTCCAGCCGCGTCGCGAGGCCGAGCACCACGTCACGGACCTTCGGGAGGCCATCAAACGGGGCGCCACCTTGGACCCGCTCACGGTTCTTCGGGTCGGGAGCACGGTCTACCTCGTGGACGGCCATCACCGTTGGACGGCCTACGATGAGGAGCACGTCACCGCACCAGTTCCGGTGGTCGCCTTCAAGGGCACCGTTCTGGAAGCCGTGCGGGAGAGCAGGAGGACGAACGCTAAGGCCAAGCTCGTCATGCAGCCGGCCGAGAGGGCCGATGCGGCTTGGCGCCTGACCATGTGCGAGGGACTGAGCCTTGCGGAGATCGCGGAGGACTGCGGCGTGGGGACCGCGACGGTTGGACGGATGCGGCGAACGATGCGGGCCTTGGGTGACGCTGCCTTCGACATCGAAACTTGGAAGCAGGCCCAGCGCGCAAGCAAGGGCGTCTCTGATCCGTTGGGAGATGACGAGATGGAGGAGAAGATGCGCTTGCTGGCCGAGAGCTACACGAAGCGGATCGGCAGGACGTTCGGGCGAAGGCTCACGGACAACATCGAAGTGACCGCGATGGCACTGGATGGCTACTTCGGGCGCACCCTGCCGGACCTCGTGGAACAGCTCTGGGGCTACCTGCCGGAGGCCGTGCAGGAGCGCATACGGACACCCCCCGATTTCTAGAGCTTCGATCATGCCTACGGGCGATCAATGATCGACCATGAGCCTCCCGAGCGGTTCACAGCGGGCCATCGGAAGGCGCACCAGCGGGCCACCTCAATCATGCCTACGGGCGATCAATGATCAACCCAAGCCGTTCGGAAGCGCACCGAGCGGCCACCATCACGGCCTAGCTGGGGCGCCTCATGCCACCATTATGCAGCCTGCCCGGAGCGCTGGCGGCTGTCAGTCCCGTCCCCCATCGCCCCGCCCACGAAGTCCAGGAACCTACGATGATCCCCGGCAAGCCCACCCGCGCCGTCGTCTCCGAGAAGATCAAAGCTGGGACCTCAGCGCCTCCGCCTACCGCCATCCCGGTGGACCCGAACGGGTTCCGGCTGGTGGCCTGCCTCACCGATCCGGCGCAGCACGTCGAGGGAGATCACGCCGGGAACTTCCGCAGGGACACGCAAGCGATGATGGACGATGACGGTCCGCACGTCTCACCGCGGGAGCGGCGCAATCTGGCGCTGTTGCGCACGAAGGCCGTTCGGCCGCACCCGTTCCAGCCCGGGGCCGAGGTGGTTGTGATGTCGGACCAGAACTGGGATCGCTGGGACATGCTCCGCAGGTCGTTCGTCATCCTGAACGGCAGGCGGCGCAAGCAGGACGCTTGATCCCAGCAGCGGAGGGACCGGGCCGCGCTCGGGCGGGGACATGGGCCAGCTTGACGCCCACACTGCGCTCTCACACAATGGGCTTTGAGGGAGCGCGTTGATCACTGAAATCGTTGCGTAATTATGGGCGGCGCCTGTTTTCAATCCTCTCTGGCAGCACCATTTATCCCCCTCAGGCCTCTGTGCTTTTGGACTCGATGGCATGACTGGCGTGGTTTTCGCGTGTGAAGCACGTGGACAGAACCGCGTTGGCAGTCGATCGAGCGGGCTCAGGCGGTACGATCTGTCAAGAACCCTTTGTCACGGCACCGGCTTGGCGATGGTCTTGGACCGATCGACGGCCCGCTGAGCCGTAGACGATACGCAACTTTCATAGGCGCCGACCGCCTCCGGGTTTCTCAGAGGCCGCGGAATACGACTGTAATGGCCAGTGCGCCGTTACAGTAATCAAGCTAATAGGCCTGCTCGACGGGCAAGGCGTCGAAGGAGAGGTAGGTTCGCTGGGCGTCGGCGGGCCCTGGCCGGTCGACGTCGACGTCCTGGGAAGCCAGTTCGGCCAGGCGATTCGCGTGAGAGACCGACATGCGCGGCCCAGGCCGTGAAGTGCGAGCCGGCCGGTGACGGCTGCTCGCTGGCGAACCCCGACCAGAGCGTCGGCGCCGGGACCGATGGCGCTGAGCTGCGACGGCAAGCGGAGCACCGCGATGTAGGCGGTCAGGCTCGCCGGGTTGACGGTCGGGGAAGGCGTCACGTCGAGCGCGCTTTGCATTTTGGCCCCGGTCGCCCTCCGGCAGGCTGCCGAGCGTAAAGTCGATCGGCGCCCAGCGTCCGCTCTCCATCCGTCGGAGGGTCGCGCCCGGACCCTGGAGCGCTTCCGCCTTCGATGAATTCGCTCCAACTTCGAAGCGGGAGCAGTTTCATCGGTTTGGGGCCGCCAAGGCGATGTCGGGAAAACCGATACTGCTTTAGAACCACTGGCCGGGGTTGAGCAGGCCGGCGTCGACGAGGTCGCGCGTGGTGCCGTAGCGGCGGCTCGCCTCCTGCAGGGGTGCCGCGTCGCGCAGGCGGGCGAGGCCCGGATAGGCGGCGAGGCCGCCGTCCTTCACCGTCACGGCCGCCTCGTGGCGGGCCGCCGTCTCCAGCGTCTCGGGCCGGGCCAGCAGCGCGTAGCGCAGGATGCAGGCCGTGGGGCTCGAATGCCAGGGCGTGTGGGGGTTGTTGAGATAGGCCGGCATGACGAGCCGGGTGCCCGCCACGTAGCCGTAGAACCACTGCCACTTGACGAGCGGGACGCGGTTCAGCGCGGGGCTCTGGCGCGGCCGGCTCCGGTGCAGGGTGCGGCGCTGCAGGCCGCCGCGCACGATCACGTTGCGCAGCCGGCCGGGGTCCAGCGTCACGAACCCGAAGGCGTCGAACCGGTCGAGCGCGGCGGGCTGGACGCCGTCGGCCGCCAGTTCCGCGGCGGGCCGGTCCCCATAAAGCTCCACCACCAGGGCATAGACGTGGTGGCGGCTCTCGGAATCGAGGAACTCGGTGAAATCCGCCAGCCGGCGGTCCTCGCAGCGGAAGAACACGAAGGCGTCCGTCGTGTCGAGCGACAGGCACCAGCGGCCCGTGGCGTAGCGGGCCCGCAGCCCGTTGAGCCAGACGGGCGCCTCGCCCACGCGGGCCGGGTCGCGCGGGCGCCACACGGCGCAACCGGGCCGGTCGCCGAGATGGGCGGCGAGCCCGCCGTCCCGGGACAGGTCGAGAAAGACGTAGTGGCGGGCGCCGAGGCGCCCGTGATGGGCCAGGAAGGCGTCGGCCATCGCGTGGTCGCCGTGATGGGCCGCCACCACCACGCAGCCGCGCCCCGCCGGTGCCGCGGCGGGGCCCGACAGCAGCGTCAGCGCCCGGAGGCTGAGCCGCGCCCGGAGCCACGGCCACAGCAGCACCGAGGCGACGCGGAAGGGCGCCTGCAGCCTGGCCCAGAACCCGCCGAGCCGCAGCGACTGGAACACCCGGACGCGGCGGCGCTGTCCCGCCATGGGGCCGCGGTTCACGTGGGTTCGGCGGGGCGGGATCATGGGGCCGTCGTTCTCCCGGGCGGTCTCAATCCGACGCGCCCGCGTCGCTCGTCGTGGTGACGACGCGGCGGGCCGTGGTGGTGGTCGACGTCACGGGGCCGCGGAAGTCGTAGTAGATGCCGGCGATGCCGCGCATGATCTGGACGGCCTTGCTGAGCTCCACGCCTTCGGCATTGGCGATCAGCACCGTGTCCCTGTCGCGCATGTCAGTGGCCTGGCTGATGAAGTAGCCGGCGGCGGCGCGCAGGTCCAAGTGGTAGACCACGGGGACCTGCGCGGCCTTGGGGTCGATGGTCTTGAGCCGCGCGTCGCCGGCGGGCAGCAGGCTGCGCAGCAGGGCCGCGGGCTCGAAGCGCATGAGGTAGATCTGGCCGACATCCGCGACGGCGTCGTTGCCGCCCCCCGCGCGGGCGACGCCCTCGGCCAGCGTCACGCGCTCCACGTTGAAATTGTACTGCGACACCTTCAGGGCCGCGCCCAGCACCGAGAAGCTGCGCGGGTTGTGGATGAGCACGAGGTTGTCGCCGGGCTCGATGCGGATGTTCTCGTGCGGGTCGTCGATGAGGCGTTGCATCTTGGCCCGGGCGACGCGGCTGCCCCGCACGAGCTGCACGTCCGTGTCGAAGGGCGGGTCCTTGGGGCCGCCCGCCTGGGCGATGACGTCGAGCACCCGCTCGCCCCGCACCGTGATGGGCACCAGCCCCGGCTTGCCGACGTCGCCGTTGACCGAGGCCGTGTTGACGGTGGAGCTGAGCAGGCTCACCAGGGCCTGGGGGTTGGTGGCCTTGCCGTCGAGCGATTTCGCGATGGCCCGCCCCGCCTGCGTCGGGGTCAGCCCGGCGACGTGGACCGGGCCGCCGAACGGCACCGACACGCTGCCGTCCTGCTCCACGACCTGGGCCGGCAGGGTGGCGGTGTGGCCGCCCACGGGCGTGCTCTTGTCGGAGGTGGTGCTGAGCGCCGGGGCCGGGCCGAACAGCGGGATGGGGGTGACCTCGTAGACCGTCGTGGCGATCATGTCGCCGGGCTTGAGGACCAGGCTGGGCCGGTAGACGTCGGCGCCGAGCGAGGACAGGCCGGGACGGTGGTAGGCCGAGATGGTCCTGGCGGTCGCGAGGTCGAGGTCGAGGCTGACGTAGCCCGGGTCGCCCTGCATCAGGCCGGGCGCGGCGAATTCCACCGCCGTGGGGGCGCCGCTCGGCAGCACCGAGCATCCCTGCAGCGCCGCGGCGCTCAGGGACATGGCGCACCAGACCCCTGCGGCCGACCTCAGACCCATACGGTGGAACGCTCCCATCGCGGCTGCCGGACGCCGCTGGCCCGGATCTCGCCGGCCGAAAGGCGGCCAGTTCTTCCGCCGCCACGACTCCCGCTGGTAGACGCCCCCGCGGCCCGTGGCCAGCCCGGGCAGGGCGTCACAGTGCCTTCGGGCGCGGGAAACCGGCGGCCGCGGCCGAAAGGACACGCCGTCAACCCATCATCTGGTCTCGCGCGGCGCCGAGCACGAGGCTGCCGAAGGCGAAGACCAGCAGCGACGCCAGGAACACCGTCGCGGTCGCCTCGGCGGGGAAGGCGTAGCTCGGGTGCTGGGGCAGGTCGGGCGGGATGAAGTCGACGAGGTAGTTCTGTTTCGTGGCGGCGTCGGCCCGCGCCACCACGAGCCCCTGCTGCGCCGCCATATAGGCGTTCTTGGCGAACTCCTGTTCGAGCTGCAGGCCCTGGTAGTCGTCCAGCACCTGGGAATAGGGCGTGGCGGTGCCGCCGGGGCCGGGCCTGTCCGAGGCGAGGCGGTTCTGCTCGGCCTTGAGCTGCCCCTCGAGCGCGGCGATCTTGGCCTTGAGCTGGACGATGATGGGCGAGTTCGGGGCGAGCGAGCCCGCCGCGTTGGCGAACTGGCCGCGGGCGTCCGAGAGCTGCCCCTCGATCGTGCCGACGATCGTGCCGAGCTGGTTGGCGGCGCGGCTCGGGTCCTGGTCGCCCTGCCGGTTCTGGAACTGCGTCATGGCGGCCCGCGCCTTGCGCACGCGGTCCTCCTGCCGGCCGAGTTCGGCTTCGGCGAACTTGACCTCGTTCTGCCGGGCCCGCGCCGTCAGGTCGTCCACCATGGCGTCGGCCGCCGCCACGATCGCCTTGGCCAGGGTCTGGGCGAAGGCGGGATCGAAGGCGTCGACCTCGACCTTGATGTAGCCGCCGAGCCCTTGCGACAGCTGGACGCGCGAGCGGAAGTAGTCGAGGAAGCCTTCCCGCGAGCTGTCGTCGTCGAGCCGCGACATCCAGTCGATGTCGTGCGAGGCGAAGTGCCGGCGCAGGTCGAGCTCCTTGTCGAGCTTGTCGGCCAGCGTCGACGACCGGAGGTACTCGTAGACGATGGCGCCGAGGTCGACGAGGTTGTTCTGCGCCGTGCCGGTGACGCTCTGCACGAGGCCGGTCGCCAGCGACGAGGGGCCCTTGTAGGTCTGGTAGGTGAATTCGAAGTCCGACGTGTAGCGGGGCGTCGCCACCAGGAACGTGTAGCCGGCCGTGAGCAGGGTCGGCAGCAGCACGACGAGGGCGAACCAGCCCATGAGGCGCCGCGAGCGGGAGCGGCGTCGCTCCACCAGCGCGATGGCATATTGCGCGGTCGCCGGCCAGCCGACGGGGCCGCCGTCCCGCGCTTCGCCGGGCGGGCCGGCGCGCCGGACGCCGATGCCGCGGCCCGCCGCCCGGCCCGGGTTCGCGACCTTGGCGTCGGCGCCTGCCTTGACGATGGCGGTCCCGGTGTCCTCGACGTCGCTCATCCCTGCCTGCCGCCCTCGTGATCCTCGACCGCGTCCCGCGGCTCAGCGAACAACCGCAGCACGCCATCGCGCAGCGTCACGGCGGCCTGGGCATGCTGCATGGCGAGGCGCGGTTGCGATGTGGTGAAGATCACGCCGGCCTGCCGATGCCGTGCCAACGCGAAGCAACGCGCCATCACATCCTGATCGACGAGGCCGATCTCATCGACGAGGTAGCATCCGAATGGGATCACAAATGTGGTGGCGCATTCGAAATTGCGACGCTTGGCGCCGTCCTGCGTCTTCAACGGCCTGTCGAGCAGCAGGTCCGAGCCCGCCAGCGCCACGGCGGCCGCCAGCAGCCCGTCGGCGGAGAAGCCGTAGGCCCGCGCCAGGAAGCGGACGTTCTCCACGGCGCTGAGCCCCGGATGCATGAGCGGGCCGGCGTTGACGGCGGGCGACATGAGGTCGGCGCCCAGCACCGCGCCCCCGTCCGGCCGCAGCGCGCCCGCCAGCAGCTGGAGCAGGGTGGTCTTGCCGGCCTTGCGCGCCGCCAGCACGGCGAGGCGGCCGTCGGTCGGCAGGCTGATGGTGCCGGGCAGCAGGATGACCTGGGGCGAGGCGCCGGCATGCGCGAAGCTCTTCGCCGCGTCGACGAGGTGGATCAGTCGCGCTCCGGGCACCCGGCGCTCCGATAAACCAGCAGGCCCGTGACGAGCAGCGCCACCGTGACGGCCGCGGGATAGCGCAGGTCGACCAGGGCCACCGGGTAGCCCGCGTCGAAGGCGTGCCGCTCGTGCTCGATGAGGTGGAGCAGCGGGTTGTACCAATACCAGCGCGCCACCAGCGGCGGCGTGGTGGCGAGGGTGAAATACAGGCCCGAGGTGACGAAGAGCCCCCAGGTGAGCAGCTTCTCGACCGTCTTCATCACGCTGAAGCGGCGGCCGAGCCCTTCCAGCACCAGGCCGAGCCCGAAGCCGGACACGCCCGCCATGGCGAACACCCGGCAGGTCTCGGTCACGCTCGGGAGGGGCAGGCCGTCGCCCACCACCTTCGACGGCAGGAACGCCAGGATGCAGAAGCACAGGTTGAGCGTCAGGCCCCAGGACGCCTTGGCGAGGCGCAGGTGCAGGTCGGTGATGCCCGGCCAGGCGGTGGCGCCCGCCGGCCACTTGCCGCCCGACGAGCCCCCCGCCCAGCAGGACTGGAAGGCGAACCAGGTGGCGAAACCCGCCAGCACGTAGCTTTCGATGGGGATCTGGCCCGGCATGGGCTTCTTCAGCCAGAAGAACAGCCAGTAATGGACGAAGACCACCACGGCGGGCCGCACCAGTTCCACCGCCACGCCGAGGACGTTGTCGCGGTGGTGGGCGCGCAGGTCGCGCAGCACGAGCGCGCGCAGGATCATCAGGTGGTCGACGAGCCGGGGCCGCCGGCGCCGGCGCGCGATCCCGCGCAGGGTCGCCGCCGTCACCATGGCGTCGACGTCGCCCGGCGCCGTCACCATGGCGTCGACGTCGCCCGGCGCCGTCATCATGGCGTCGACGTCGCCCGGCGCCGTCATCATGGCGTCGACGTCGCCCGGCGCCGTCCCGGCCGTGTCGGCGGGGCGGGACGGCACGGCCCTGGGCGACACCGCCACGCGGGCGCGGGCGGCGGCGGAGACGGGGGACGCCGCGACCGGAGACGCCGGTGTGGGGGAGGCCGGGGTGGCGGAGGCCGGGGCCGCGGCGTCCCCCAACGCCGGGCCGGTCGCGGTCGCGCGGCCGCGCCGCGCCGCGAGTTCGGCGTCGAGGCGGGCCCGCTCCGCCTCCAGCGGGCCGCCCGGGCCGCAGGCGGCCAGGGCCTCGGCCGCGTCGTCGAGCCGGTTGAGGGCGAGGTGGCAGCGCGCGGCCGCGAGCCGCACGTCGGGCCTCTGCGGGGCCAGGGCCAGGGCCTCTTCGACGACCGCCAGGGCGGGCCGGTGCTGCAGGCGCCGCTGCAGGGCGGCGGCGAGTTGCAGCCGCAGCGCGACGGCTTCGGGGTGCAGCGCCACGGCGGCCTTGAGGTGGCCGATCCGCGCCCGGCCGTCGTCGGCCCTGGCGGCGAGCCGGGCGGCGAGCAGCGGCACGCGCGGCGCCGCCGGGCCGAGCCGGGCGGCCTCGTCGCAGGCCCGCCGCGCTTCGGCGATCCGGCCGGCCGCGGCTTCGGCGCGCGCCAGAGCCAGCCAGGGAGCGGCCTCGGCCGGCGCCAGTGCGGCGGCGTCGGCGAAGCGGAGCGCGGCGGCCGGGAAGGCTCGGCTTCGGAACGCCGCCGCGCCGGCCGAGAGCGCCTCCTCGAGCGTGTCGGGGGCGGACAGCCCGTCCTGCGTCATGCCGGTACGCTCCGGTGCGGCGGCGCCAGCTTCACCGGCCGAGGGCGCCGGCGAAGAAGGCGACGGCCTCGGCGAGGAACCCCCGCCAGCCGCCGGTGTCGGCGGCGGTCCGCAGCGTCAGGGCGGCGCCGCGTTCCCGCGCCACCTCGGCGAGGATGTCGCCCTGGGCGGGGCTGTGGATGTAGTCGGCCGGGGCGCTGCCCGGCGGCAGGGCCTCGGGCGCGTGGCCGTAGTAGCTGAAGACCGGGGGGCCGCCCGCATGCAGGTTGGCGATGGGCGAGGCCTCGGCCTCCGGGCCCCGGAACCGGGGGGCGTCGAGTTCCGCGGGCGAGCCGGCGCCGTAGAACTGCGCGAGCCAGCGCGGCAGCCGGTCGGTGTGCAGCCGGCTCCTGATGTCGGCCGGGTCGTAGGTGGCCTGGGCGTTGCCGGTCACGACGGCCGAGACCGCGGTCGACTGGCGCAGCACCGGGTCGGCCGCCCCGGGCTCGGCGAGGTCCGGGCGGAACGCCACCCAGAGGGCGATGCCGGCGCCCGCCGACATCCCCATCACGCCGACGCGGGCCGGGTCGAGGCCGTAGTCGGCCGCGTGGGCCCGCAGCCACTGCACGGCGCGGGCACCGTCGCGCATCGGCGCCGGGTAGGGCGCGTCGGGGGCGAGGCGGTAGTCGGCGCAGGCGAAGGCGATGTGCCGGGCCGCCAGCATCGCGACGAGCTGGGGCGCGCAGGGATGCTTGTCGCCGCCCACGAAGGCGCCGCCGTGGAAGAACACCACGACGGGCGCGGGGCCGCCCCCCTCGGGCACGTGGAGGTCGAGGCTCTGCAGCTGCGCCGGCCCGTAGTGCAGGTCGGCATAGGTCGCCGCCGCGGCGCCGCCGCCCGGCGCCGAGACCGCCGCCACGAAAGCCGGCACGAGGGCCGGCAGCAGGGCGGCGGCCGGTCTCACGCCTTCTGCGCCACGGCGAAGAGGTGGGGCGTCATGAAGACCGAGCGCAGCTCCTTCACGTCGAAGCCGTCGAGCACCATGCGGCGCAGCCCCTGCGGGCTGAACCGGACGTGGTCGCCCCCGGCGGCCGAGACCGCGGCCGTGGCGGTGAGGAACGGGATGGCGTTGCCGCTGGCCCCCACCACCTTCACGCCGAACTTGTTGGTCTTGCCGAAGCCGCGCGTGCACACCACCAGGGTGCCGCCCGGCGACAGCACGCGGCGGATCTCCGCCACGGTCAGCCAGAAGCGGGCGTCGCGCTCCAGCGCGCGGTCCCAGATGACGGCCGAGAAGCAGGCGTCGTCGAACAGCGGCGTGAGGTCGTTGGCATTGCCCTTGTGGAAGTGCACGCCCCCCGCTTCCCCGCCGTCGCCGGCGACGACGACGTGGCGCTCCATGCCCTTGAGGAAGGGCGCCTGGGCGATGGCGCCCTCGCGCCCGCCGCCGGCGATCTCCAGCACGGGGCCGGTGATGTCGTGCGTCTGGAACAGCGTCGCGAATTCGTCGACGATCTTGGCGCGCAGGCCGGCCTTCGGCTCGGGTTGGGTCTCGACCAGGCTCATGGATTCTCTGTCCCTCGGTGATGCGCCGATGGCGGGCGGGTGACGTCGCCGGCGAGATGGGCCAGGACCTCCGTCATCATGATGGTCCCGTAGGCCTCGTTGCCGTGGTGGGGGTCCGCGGTCTGGCCGAGGGCTTCCAGCGTGAAGCCGTCGCCGTCGAGGCACCGATCGGGGACCCCCACCACGGCGACCCCGAGCCCGTCGAGCTCGGCCCGGATGGCGTCGCGATAGATCCGGTCGACGCGCATCACGACCTCCGCCGGGATGCGGCGCAGCGCGGGATGGTGGCGGAAGGGGCGCGGGGCCTCGATGGCGAAGACGCGCCGCCCGAGCCGCCGCAGCAGCGCCACGAGGCCCAGCATGGGACCCTGGTCGTCGAGGGCGAGCCGGCGGATGGTGCCGCTCGACACCGGCGCGGTGTCGGCCGGCGGTGCCGCGAGGTCGGCCGGCGCGAAGCCCTGCCAGTCGGAATGGCGCCACACCCTCACGGGATGCAGCAGGGCCGACACGCCGTAGACCATCGCCTCGGGGTCCTCCTCGCGGGGCAGGCGGGCGAACTGGCGCCGGTATTCCGGCAGGGTGACGTCGGCGTGGCTGCCGCGGTCGGCGAAGAACGGGACGGTGGCGAGGTGCCCGCCGCCGAGCGGGCGCACGTCGAGCCGGAGGCCGTCGGGCCAGCGCCCGTCGGTCTCGATGGCGCTCTGCCCCCGGCGCAGGGCCGCCGTGTGGCTGTCGCCGAAGACCAGGACGTCGGTCATCAGTAGCGCCCGAAGACCGAGGCCAGTTCCTCGTCGCAGAGCAGGCGCTCGGCATCGCCGGCCGGCGCCGGCTCGCTCCCGTCCGGGCCGGGGGCCGCCGGGGCCGCGCCGCCGGGGGCCGCGCCCGCGTCGTGGCGCGCGGGGGCGCCCACCTTGACGCGTCCCGCGGCGGCGCGCCGGTCGACCGGGGCGTGTTCGGCGAAGAACTGCTCCATGACGTGGCGCACGCCGGCCGACGCCACGGTGCGCATGTCGGTGTCGTAGAACATGGCGCGCATCGGCGGCGAGGTGGTGATCTCGTAGCCCGGGAAGTAGTCCACGAAGGGGTAGCGCTCGGCGAGGGCACCGGCCGCGGCGCGCAGGATCGACTTCGAATGGGTGTTGGCCACCACCACATGGTCCGGCGTCGCGGTCGCCATGATGGAGACGGGGCTCACCGTGAAGATGAAGTGCATGTCGCCGTTGATGGCCCGCAGCCGGGCGATCACCTCTTCGAGGTCCGCCACGACCTCCGGATAGGTGAGGTTGAGAAAGCGGTAGCGGGCCTCGTCCCAGATGCCGCCGGCGGTGCCGGGCGCCACCGGGAACACCGTGCCGTCCTGCCGTGCCATCCAGGTCTCGGTCATGCCGAGCGTGAACACGAAGGCGTCGGTCTGCTCGAACAGCGCCACGACGCGCGACAGGTGGTGGCGGCGCAGCGCCTCGACCTCGTCGGCCGTGCCGACCGGGCCCGGCTCGATGTTGGGGCGGAAGGGGTCGACGTAGCCGCCGTCCCGCTCCCAGGCCCGGTCGGCCGGCGCGATCTCGCCGGCGGCGCGCTGCAGCAGCTGCAGCAGCTGGCGCGACGTGTAGAGGTTGCCGTAGCGGGCCGAATAGATGCCGTAGCCGTGGTCGAGGTGCATGGCGGGCGGCAGGAAGCCCGGCGCCGGCTCGACGTCGAGGTAGTCGGCGCCGCGGCGCTTCATCTCGCGGCCGATGTGCTGGGCGAAGCAGCTGCCGCCGGTGGCGAGGCGGCGTCCCTCCAAGGAGAACTTGCGGCGGTACCAGCCGCCGATCTCCAGCGGATGGACACCCTCGACGCTGCGGCGCCAGAAGGCGCGGGCGGGCTGGTCCTTGTAGGGGTGGTGGCGCCCTTCAACCATGATCGTCCAGAGAGTCCGCTACGGCGCCCGTCCAGGCGTGTTCGAATGCCATGGTGCACAGATCGCCGTCCGATGTCGATTGTAAGGCACCCATGAGAGGCGGGCCGGCTCCGGTGTCGGGCCGGGTGGATGCGGGCCGAGGGCCTGTGAACGGGTGCCCGGTTCTTCGAAACCGAAGCGGAGTTCTCCGATGTTCTCAGACGGCGCTCAGGCCCAGGTTCGATGCATCCCCAAACGCTGACGGCTCGCCACGGCCGCGCGGCTCGGGGCCGCGCCCCGCGCGCCGCCTTCGGCGGTAGGCGGCGGGCGGGGTTCGGGAGCCGGCAGGCCCTGGCGTCGGGCTCTGCCGGGCCGGTTCAGCGGGCCGGGAGCGGGGCCGATCGCTCGGATGCCCCGCCCGCCATGCGGCGGCGGAGCGGCTTCAGCAGCGCGATGGCCAGCAGGGCCGTCGCGACGTCGGCGCAGATGGCGACGGTGAAGACGGCGGTCCAGGAGCCGGTGCCGTCGTGGAGCAGCGACGCCATGGGACCGCCCAGCACGGAGCCGACGCCCTGCGCGATATAAAGGCAGCCGTAGTTGGTCGTGGCGTGGCGGGTGCCGAACGTGTCGGTGAGCGTCGAGGGGAAGAGCGAGAAGATCTCGCCCCAGCCGAGGAACACCACGCCCGACAGCAGCACGAACAGGACGGGGTCGCCGCGGGTCAGCAGCCAGGCCGTCATGGCGAGGGCTTCGAGCAGGAAGGCGATGAACATCGTGTTCTCGCGGCCGATCCGGTCCGAGATGGCGCCGAAGACGGGACGCGTCAGCCCGTTGCAGAACCGGTCGATGGTCAGGGCCAGGGGCAGCGCCGCCAGTCCCAGCACCGTGGCGCCCGTGACGCCGAAGTCGGCGGCGAAGAAGCCCATCTGCGTCGTCACCATCAGGCCCGTCGTCGACATCAGCGCCATCATGACGAACATGAGCCAGAAGACGGGATGGCGCAGCATGGCGGCGGTGGCGACGTCGCGGACACCCGACAGGCTCGCGGCCGGGGCCGCCTCCGCGACGGGCGGCCGCCTGAGCCCGGCCGCCGCCAGGACGCCGACGACCGCGAAGACCAGCCCGAACCTGAACAGCGCCGTCCGCAGGCCGTCACGCGCCAGCGTGTCGGCGATCGGGAAGGTCGTGACGATCGCCCCCATGCCGTAGCCGGCCGCCACGATGCCGGCGGCGAAACCGCGCCGGTCCGGGAACCAGCCCATCACCAACCCGACCACGCCCACGTAGACGATGCCGGTCCCGAGGCCGCCGATGAGGCCGTAGGTGAGGTAGAGGGCCGCCAGCGAGGTGGCGAAGGAGGCGAGCACCCAGCTCAGGCCCGTGAGGGCGGCGCCGAGCCCGATCAGCAGCGCCGGCCCGAAGCGCTGCACCAGGTAGCCCTGGAAGGGCGAGAAGAACGTCTGCAGGACGATGAGGATCGTGATGGTGACCTGAAGGGCGGCGGCCTGGGCGCCGAAGGCCGCCGTCATGGGCTTGGTGAACAACGCCCAAACATATTGGGGACTCGACACCGTCATCATGCAGAGCAGGCCGAGACCGAGCTGTACCCAGCGGGTCGCCCCCGGGGCTGTGCGGTCTCGAGCGAGGATCGTGGTGGTCAATGTCGCGGTTCCGTTACGGGGGGTGAGGTGCGAAATCGCATGCAATCCGCTTGCCAGCCGTCGCCGACCGGGCGCGTGCCGATAGGACGCATCGCCGCTTCCCGTCATCGGCCGTTGTGGCCCCGACGGCGCTCATCCGGTGGCGCAGCACGGGATACGGACGCGATGCCACCCCTGAAACCCTTGAAGGCCCAGACGATCGTCATCACCGGTGCGTCGAGCGGCATCGGCCTGGCGACGGTCCGCATGGCGGTCGAGCGCGGCGCGCGCGTCGTCATGGTGGCGCGCGACGAAGCCGCCCTCGCCGCCGAACAGGCCCGCATCGATGCCGGCGGCGCCGGGCGGGCGATCCACGTCGTCGCCGACGTGGGCGACCGGGAGGCGCTCGACGGCGTGGCCCGGCGCGCCGCCGAAGCCTTCGGGGGGTTCGACGCCTGGGTCAACGTGGCCGGGCTCACCATCTACGGCAAGCTTTGGCAGGTGTCCGAAGAGGACCACGAACGCCTGATGCGGACCAACTTCTGGGGCACCGTCAACGGCTCGCTCGTGGCGGTCGCCCATCTGCGCGACAAGGGCGGCGCCCTGGTCAACGTCGGCAGCGTCGCCTCCGACCTCGCCTTCCCGCTCCAGGGCATGTACTGCGCGTCGAAACACGCCGTGAAGGGCTTCACCGACGCCCTGCGCATGGAACTCCTGCAGGACGACGTCCCGGTCGGCGTCACGCTGATCAAGCCGACCTCGATCGACACGCCGCTGCCCCAGCGCGCCCGCAACTACATGGACCACGAGCCCAGCCTGCCGCCGCCCATCTACCGGCCGGAGGAGGTGGCGGAAGCCATTCTGCATGCCGTCGTGCATCCCCGCCGCGAGATCTACGTGGGCGGCGCCGGCAAGGCCCTGTCCGACTTCAAGGCGCTGGCGCCGAACGCCTACGACCTGCTGGCGCCGGTCGTGTCGGCCTTCGAGCAGCGCCGCGAGAAGCCGCGCGATCCCGAGGGCGCCCTGCATGCGCCCAAGGGCGCCGGGCGGACGCGCGGCGACTATCCCGGTTACGTCATGCGGACCAGCACCTACACGCGGGCCGGGCTGAACCCCGTCACCACGACGGTGCTGGCGACGGGCGCGACGCTGGCGGCCGCGCTGCTGCTGGGGCGTCGGCGCTGACCGGGGTGGCACCGGCCGGAGCGCTTCCGTCGTCGACGGCCTGGCTCCAGCTCCGATCCGAGAGCCGTCGGGACAGGCGCTGACGTGACCGTGGTGCCGTTTCGACGTCCCGCCGCCGCCGCGCCGGAGCCGGATCACGCTCCCGGCGCGGACCGGCGCTTCGTCGTCACAGCCGACCGGCGGCGCATCGCCTACGTCGAGGCGGGCGCCGGCCCCGACCTCGTGCTGATCCACGGCACGCTGATGACGGCCGACGACATGCGGCTCGGCCCGATGGGGGCGCTCGCGGAACGTTTCCACTGCATCGCCTTCGACCGGCCCGGACACGGCTGGAGCGACCACCGGCGCGGGGTCGACGCCTCGCTCTGGTCCCAGGCCGCCACGCTGCGCGCCGCCGTCCGCGCGCTCGGCCTGTCGCGTCCGCTCCTGTGCGGCCATTCCTTCGGGGCCGCCGTGGCGCTGGCCTATGGGATGGACCATCCGGCGGAGGTCGCCGGCGTCGTGGCGCTGGCGCCGATCTGCTTTCCCGAGCCGCGGCTCGAACAGGCGCTGTTCGGGCCGCGGGCGATCCCGGGCCCGGGGGAACTCCTGTCCCGGATCCTTGGCGCCACGACCGATCCCGTGCTGCTGCCGGCCCTGTGGCGGGCCATGTTCCTGCCCCAGGCCATGCCGGCGCGCTTCGCCGCGTCCTTCCCCTTCGCCCGCGCGGGCCGTCCCGAGCAGATCGTCACCGAGGCGGAGAATGCCGCCGCGCTCTGGGGCGACCTGTCCCGCAGCGCCCTCGCCTACGGGCGCTGCGCCGTGCCGGTCCGCATCCTGTGCGGGGGCGCCGACATCGTGGTCAACACCTTCACCCAGGGGGCCCTGGCGGCGGCCGTCATCCCGGGCGCCCGGTTCGACCTCCTGCCCGGCGCCGGCCACATGCTGCACCACCTCGACCCGGAGGCCGTCGCGGCGGCTGTTGCGGCTTTGGCGGAGGGCTGAGGGTCTGGGAAGGCATGCGGGATTTCCCGAAAGGAAAGGGCAATCGCGGACGGACCTGGGGATTGAGAACAGCCGGCTGCGCGAGGCGATCGCGCACCTCACGCATGACAAGCTGATCCTCCAGGACGCGTCCCCGGGGGAACTCCCGAGCCCGCTCGCCGACGCGTTTGCATCGACCGTGTCGGTGACGTGCCGAACATTTCCGAGCGCTGCGCCTGCCAAGCGTTCGGTCAGCAGCGCTCAACGCGGGGCGCCGCGACGACGAAGAGAAGCTTTGACGTCATCGACGCTCTGTCCGATCTGCACGGCGTGCCGGAGCATGTCCGCTCCGACGACGGTCCGGAGTTCATCGCCAAGGCCGTACAAACGTGGGTCTCGGTCGCCGGAGCTGGAACCGCCCATATCGCGCCCAGGCTATCCTTGGAACCGGCTATTTCGAAAGCGTCAACGCCCGCTTTCGGGATGACCTGCTCGATGGCAAGATCCCCTGTTCGTTCCGTGAAGCCGAGATCATCGTCGAGATCTGGCGTCGTCATGACAATGCGAGCAGGCCTCATGCAAGGCTCGTGTACCGGCTGCCAGCCCCGCAAGTCGTGGTACCAACCTACGCCGCTTGGCCGGCTGCGCTGAAACCCGCCCTGCTTCGTCGGCCAAGCTTCCCGCGGTGCAATGGCCTACGGCGCACTAACATTCATACTGGACCCGTGAGTGGGCCAGTCAGCAAGACCTCCACTCCCTAGCACCATCGCGATCTACGATTATTTAAAGTACAAGATAATTCACACCCGCAGTTTCAGTCTGTCTTGATTATGCGATGATCCCAAGTTATAGGCGGATTAACCAATTCATTTTGACAGCCCGCCGAGGAAGATCGAATGACCCTTCCCCAGGTCCGATCACAGAGCATCGTCGCAGCTGACTTGGTTCACTTCCCGCGTAAGGTATCGAGACGTCGCTGTCGGTTGGCGCGGTCCCACGGACGATTCCGACTGAAGCGGTTGCAGCCGACAGGCCCGGCGATCTCCACAAGCCCGGGGCAGCAAACCTGCATGGGCGAGGCTTCAAAGCCGAAGGGGTGTTCGACGACCGCTGCCTCCGATCGCGTGTCCCCGTCCTCCCGAGGTCCCCAACAGCCCGACACCATGCAATCGTGGGTGCTGAGAGTATCTCCCGAGGCGCCGGCGCTGTGGAGCCCTCCGAAGACAGGGTTGGCCCGGCAATGCCATACGACGACGATAAGCATCACGATGTCGATGACGTCTTTGTATACGACCCTGGAGCATTTGGATCGATCGTCGCCCGTGGCGTCTTCTTCGGTCGTCGACATTGGACAGCGGTCCGAAGCGACTGCACATCTGTGTGGACCGATCGGTCCACCAACCTCAGATGTGATTTATAGACTCGGAAGACCCGCAATACCTGTCTTTTGAGTGCGCCTGTGCACGACGTGCAAAACCTCCCATGGCGCCCGATGACCATTCAAAAATCACGTTGACACTCGTTACAACGCGTCCGTCGTCGTCCTGATAGCGAAGGTTCACCGATGCGCATTAACTTCGTCCTCCCGCTTCTGATGCGAGTGCCAGTCGGCGGTTTTCGGGTTGTGTTCCAGTACGCAAATTACTTCGCGTCTCAAGGGCACAGGGTCACGATCATCTATCCTCGCCGATGTGTAGAGGATCCCAGCTTGTCGGGGATCGTCAAGGACGCGCTCTGGCCGACTAGGAAACGTTTGACGGCAGGCCCCTTGATGCCGTGGTTCGACTTCCACGAGAACGTGAGGCAGAAGCTGGTGGCCTACCCGGACGCCGGGAGCGTTCCGGACGCGGACGCTACGATTGCGACGGGTTGGTCGACGGCGAAACCTGTGTCGGAACTTCCGGCCTCGAAGGGTCGCCCCTTCTACCTCATCCAACATTACGAGATCTGGGCTGGCAAGAAGGAGGACGTGGACGCCTCCTGGCTGTTGCCGCTCAAGAAGATCGTCATTGCGCAGTGGCTGATCGATGTCGGCCATGAGATCGGTGCGACCGATATGACGCATATCCCGAATGGTCTCGACTTCTCGGCTTTCAAGCTCACAAAGCCGGTTGAAGGTCGAAAGATGACGATCGTGACCTTAAATCATCACGAGCCGTTCAAGGGCGTTCCTGTCGCCATCGAGGTTCTGAAGAATTATCACGAGATCCACCCCGAGGTCCCGATCAAGATGTTTGGGACCATGCCGAAGGGGAGCGAAATCCCGGACTGGATTGAATACTATCAAAATCCCGAGCAGAAGGTGCTCGTGGAGGACATCTACAATGGCAATTCGGTCTATCTAGGGGCCAGTCGCCAGGAAGGGTGGGGTCTCCCTCCCGCGGAGGCCATGGCCTGCGGTTGCACATTCGTCGGCACGGATATCGGCGGTTTTCGTGAATTTGCGATCGACGGCGAGAACGCGCTGCTGAACCCGGTCGACGACGTCGGCGGGATGGTTTCGAGCCTGCGGGCGCTGACGCAGGACGATCAATTGCGGTGCAGGTTGGCGACGGCGGCCGAGCGCAGCATCCGGCAGTTCACCTGGGACAGGGCCGGCTCGGCCTTCCTGGCGTGCCTGGATTGACGTTACGTCACTAGAGCAGCATCGGCCTTCTCCGAGCCGCCTTGACGACTCCGAGCCGATGAAACTGTTGTCGATCCGAGAGCTGGAGCGAATCCGCCGGAGGCGAAAGCGCTCTGGATGCCATCGTCGGTCAGCACCGTGTGGACCTTGGAGGGCGCGGCCGCCAGAAGGTGGCCGAGACAGTCGCCCGACGTCGAAACAGCTCGTGCCTGCCGGCGATGTCGCCGCTCTGTGACGACCGACCGCTTCAACGCAGGAGTCTCGTCGCGCCCCGGGCATTGTCGACGATCAGGAGGGTCGCCGTCGTCGCGACGATGACGGCGAGCAGGAATGCCAGTCGCTCGACGAGGGATGCTGGCCAGAAATACGCGCGAATGAGATAGACGAACTCCATGTGCAGGAGATAGAGGCCGAGCCCCATGCTTCCGAGCGCTCTCCCCCAATCGGCCCACCTCGTGCCGAGCCTGACGTGAAGCGAGAGCAGAAAGACCCCGACACCGAAAGGTATGGAGGACAACAAGGCGTCGTTGCTGACCATGGGGACGCGGAAGACCTCCTGCAGGACGCTTCCCTCGGCCAAGGTCAGTCCGGCCCCGACGGCGATCAGGACGATCGCGGTCCGCGGCGAGAAGGTCCGGCCCGAACTCTTCAGCCAGGCCCCGATCATGACGAACAGGAATGCGGAGATCGGCAGGGTCCGGCATATGCGCCTGGTCAGTTCACTGGAGGGCGTTCCGAAGACCAGCGGGCTGTAGGGTCCGTAGATAAGGCCGATGACATACAAGGCAAAGCCGATCGTCAGCGGCAGAGCCCATCGGTGCGTCCGAGCGACGACGCGCATCAATAACAAGGCCGAGCAGAGACACGGTAGGAACCAAAGCTGAACGCCATACCCCCCGTTGACCAGGATTTTCAGTGCCAGCGATGGTGTGAGCGGTTGCCCATCGATCATGAAATTGAGCGCATAGACCGCCACCCAAAATACATAGACGACCAACAACCACGAGATGGATTTGATGAATCTGACCATATCGTAGCGCAGCGCGCGCCCGAACCACAGATATCCACTCGACAGGAAGAAGAACGGAACGGCAAATCGGGACAGCTGGTCGACAACGGAACCGACAGGATCACGCAAACCCGCTTCGAACGGATCTCCCCCGTGCGTGAAATGGACAGCTGAGACCGTGTGGATCGAGACGACACCACAGAAGGCCAGGAACTTGAACAGATCGATGGAGGACAGCCGCGAGCCAACCTCGTCCTGATGGGGCCGACCTGGGTCGGTGAGGGAACCGAGGCGCATATTGGACATAGACGGGCAAAGACCTCGAAACTTGGCCGAGTTGATCATCATGCAAGGCGGGAACGCCGGACGCTCCATATCAATGCATTTCTGCTCGAGCGACAAAACATTTTTTACGGCAATTCGTATGTCGGTCGTTAATAGATAACTTCCCTTGTGGAAGAACTCGGATCTGGCGGTCTGCAACGTTGGATCTGATGGACAGAGCTACGATCGGCATGCGGTTTCGCAGCTGTGGCGCCGACGTGCTCGTCCCCGCGTTGAAGCCCGGCGACACGGTCGTGACGGACAATCCTGCGGCCGACAAGGTGGCCGGCGTCCGCCGGGCGATCGATACGGCCGGAATTCACCGACTCTATTTCCTGTCCTATGGTGTCGACTTCAAAAGAGTCGTAAGCGCCTGCCCTAAGCTGAATGCGCTGCTACGCAAGGCAGCGGCCCGAACCGAACCGGTCCTGCGGGTCGCCATCCGCGATGCGTTTCCGAGTCGTTCTTCTCGCGCATCCGCCGGGCCGAGATCGGCATTCAGCACCACACCGCCGGCCCCTACCTCGAAGCCTACAGCCAGGAAATGGCTTGGCGCGAGGTTCACCGCCGGATCCGACGGCGAGCAGTGCCTGAGGATGACGGAGGCGGCGCTCCGCCACCCAGTGCTGCGGGTGTGGAAGGCACATCGGCAGAGGGCGGCGTTCTGAAAACCAAAAAGGCAACCCGCTATGTGGGGTTGCCTTTTTGGCCTACGGGGTCTTCTGTGACTGACCCCGGGAGCATGCCTGGCGGCAGAGGCCGACCCGGGGTGTACGCGGACACAGATAGGCCCACGGGCCATAAGAGCAAGTGAATTATCTTGCGGACCCCGCCCATCGATCTCGCCTTGGCTGAGACCATTTCCCACGAGCGACTGGAAAAATACCTAGCTGAAAACGCTGGAGATTTGAGTCTGGCGATTGCTCTTTACGAGCGAAATCGCCGCCTTTCCGAATCATTCTACAGCCCGCTCCAATCCATGGAGGTCTGTCTGAGAAATCGGCTAAGTACCGAGATGGCAGAGACTTTTGGTCTCGACTGGCTTCATAACGGTACGCCGCCCTTTGAACGCGACGCTGTGGATAGCATTGCCAAAGTGATCGACTCCCTCGGGCGTCACCCCGTGACAGGCGGTCGGATCATCGCCGAGCTGAATTTTGGATTTTGGGTTGGCCTGCTTGGACCGCGTTATGACGCGACCCTCTGGAGATTATCGCTGCATCGTGCATTCCGAGCGGCAGGATCGAAAAAGCGATCGATCGTCCATGGTCGCTTCAATGCGCTTCGGCGTTTTCGCAATCGGATCGCACATCACGAACCGATTTTTCATCGGCCCCTCGCACAACTCCACGATGAGACGATCGAAGCCATCGGATGGATGTGCGCGGAGACGAGCGCTTGGACGCTTCATCTCAGCAATTTCGCCGCGGTGTACACCGCACCGTAGGCAGGTCAGGCCGTCCGCATCACCCAGACCCGCACGTTCCCGACCCTCACCGCCCAGTCGGCCGCCACAGCATGTTCCCCCATTCATCCTTGCCAGCCGCGAGCCTTCCCTCGCGCTTGAGCACGCGGCTGTCGGCGGCTCCCGCTCGGGGTGCAAGGCGCGTCGTCGAAGCGCCGCGGCCTCGGCCTCAAGCGTCGGCGGCCCGCCGCACGCGGCCGGCGAGCGAGATGGCGGCGTGGATGAGCGACAGGTGGCTGAGGCCCTGGGGCAGGTTGCCGAGGAAGGCGCCGGTCCTCGGGTCCACCATCTCGCCGAGCACGCCCACGCCCGGCGGCAGGGCGGCGAGCGCCTCGTCCATCAGGGCCTCGGCGTCGCCCTGGCGGCCGAGCTCCGCATAGGCCTCGACGAGCCAGAAGGTGCAGGCCAGGAAGGCGCCTTCCTCGCGTTCGGCCCCCGAATAGCGATGCAGCCAGGGTCCGCGGCTCCAGCGGTGGGGGCCGCAGCCGAGCTCCTTGCGGATGGCGTCGAGCGTCGAGGACAGGCGCTCCCGCCCGTCGAACCCGAAGCGGACGGCCAGCGCCATCGCGGCGTCGAGCCGGTCCGTGCCGGCGTGGAACGTGTAGGCGCGCTTGGCTTCCGACCAGCAATGCTCCGCCACCCAGGCGGCGATGCGCTCGCGCTCGCGCGACCAGCGCGGCACGCAGGTGGCCGGGATGTGGCCGGCTTCGGCGAGTTCCACGGCGCGGGCCAGCGCCTGCCAGCAGCTGACCTTGGACATGGTGTAGTGCTGGCGCTCCTCCAGCTCCCACATGCCGGCGTCCTTCTGGCGCCAGCGGTCGGCGCATTCGTCGGCGAGGCGCGACAGGATGAGGGCGCTCTGCCCGTCGAGGATGTTGCCGGCCTCGACGAAGAGCCACGCCGCCTCGAAGATGTCGCCGTAGATGCCGTGCTGGTGCTGTTCGGCCGCGATGTTGCCGGTGACGACGGGCTGGGAGCCGCGGTAGCCGGGCAGGTCGAGGGCGGTGATCGGCGGCACGGGCGCGCCGTCGAGCCGGTAGCAGACCTTGGCGCCGGTCTCGCCGAGCCGGTGCACCAGCCAGGTGAAGGCCGCCTTGCTTTCCGGGATGACGCCGAGCCGGATGAAGGCCGCCAGCGTGTAGGCGGCGTCCCGGATCCAGGCGTAGCGGTAGTCGTAGTTCTTGTCGCCGCCGATCCGCTCGGGCAGCGACGTCGTGGCGGCGGCCGCGACGGCCCCGGTCGGCGAGAAGAGCAGCAGCTTCAGCGCCAGCGCGCTGCGCCGCACGGCCGCCCGGTGGGGGCCGTCGTAATGCAGGCCCTGGGCGAAGGAGCGCCAGGCCTCGTCGCTGAGGTCGATGCGGCGGTCGATGTCGGGGATGGCGGGCACGCCGAGCGGCTCGTTCTCGCCCGCCACCACGGCGACCAGCGCCCGCTCGCCCGGCGCCAGCGTCGCCTCCGCCACGATGCTCCGGTCGCCCCGCTCCACGATGCGCATGTTGGGCGAGGTGCGCAGCAGCCCCAGCACCGGCCCGACATGGAAGATGCAGCCGTTGGGGTTGTCCTGGAGCCAGGGCGAGGCCGTGTCGCCGCGCGTGCCGAAGATGAGCCGGGCCCGCACCGTCACGGTGCCGGACAGGGCCTCGATGCGCCGGGCGAACTCGCACCAGGGCAGGCGCCCGGCCAGCGTGCTGTTCATCGATTCCGTGAGGCGCACCTGTCCCGACGCCGTGGTGAACAGCGTTTCGAGCACGTTGCTGTCCTCCCGATAGTGCCGTTCCGCCCGGAAGGGCTCGGTCGGCTGCACGGCGAACGAGCCGCCGTCGACGGGGTCGAGCAGGATGTCGAAGAGCGGGGGCGAGTCGATGTTGGGCACGCACCACCAGGCCACCGCCCCGTCGGGCCCCACCAGGGCCACGGAGCGGCCTTCGCCCAGGGCCGCATAGTCCTGGAGCGGGAAGATGCGGCGCAGGGCGGCCGGGTCGAGGGGGGCGGTCATCGGGCGGTCGTCTCCTCCAAGGCGCCGCCGGACGGCGACGCTCCGGTGGCACGCCGCCCCGCCGGCCGGCGCGACACGGTGTCAAACGCCGACGCCCGCCCAGGTTCCGGCCCCGCGTCACTGGGCAGCGCGGCCGCGCCGGCAAAATGCCCGCCGGCCCCGAAACGCCGGCACGGCCATCGGCGCGGGACCGCCGAGGCGACGCCGACTGCGCCGCGTGGGGGTCAGCGGCGCTGGGCCGCGATGAGGCCGTTCTGGGTCAACACCACCCAGTGCTCGCCGCGCTTCTCGATGGACAGGACCTCGCCGGCGCCCTCCAGCACCGAGCCCGGCTTGACCACCGAAAGGCTGGAGCGGGACTCGACCAGCGCCTTGCCGTCGAAGACGTCGCGCAGCTTGAAGTTCGGCAGCAGGCGGCCTTCGGCGCCGCCCCGCCCGCCGCCCGGCGTCTCGGGCCGGCCGTCGCCGGGCGCCTGGTCGGGGCTGCCGGCGAGCGAGCCCGTCGGGGTGAAGTCCACGGCGTCGGATTTGGCGAGGTCGCGGCGCGTGGCGTCGGGCGAAGCCGCCTCGGGCGCCGCCGCCGTCGCGGTGTCGGGCGCCCCGCCCCGCCGCGCCGCGGGGCCCTGGTAGATGCGGTCGTAGCGGGCGAAGATGTTGAAGTTGCCGGACGGCACGACCTCCCCCGTCGAGAAGACCAGCGCATAGGCGGCGAAGCCCGCCGAGGCGGTGGCGACGCCGACGCCGAGCCCGTGCCAGGCCCAGTCGCCGACCCCCCGCGGGCCCGGGAGGGCGGGGCGGGACGGGGCCCTCGGGCGCAGGGACGAGATGGCGGCCGGGGCGGGCGTCACGAGGCGCAGGTGGGCGGCTGTGCGCGGCTGTGCGGGACGCAGCGGCATGGAGGTCCTCACTTCGGCTTCTGCAGGGCGGTGGCGAGGTCGCGGAAGGCGTCCTCGCTGGGCTTGACGCCGGGGGATTGGACCAGCGCGTCGTAGATGCGGGGCACCATCAGCACCGCCTGGTCGAGGTCGGGGTCGCTGCCGGGCCGGTAGGCCCCCATGGCGCGCAGGTCGCGCGTTTCCTCGAAGCGGCCGATGAGTTCGCGCAGCTTGCCCACCAGCACGCGCTGTTCGGGCGTCCACACCTGGTGGGCGAGGCGCGACAGCGACACGCCGAGGTCGATGGCGGGGTAGCGGCCCTGCGCGGCGATGCGGCGGTCGAGCACGATGTGGCCGTCGAGCGTGCCGCGGATCGTGTCCGCCACGGGGTCGTTGTGGTCGTCGCCGTCGACCAGCACCGAGAAGATGCCGGTGATGGACCCCGAGCCCTCGAGCCCGGGCCCGGCGCGCTCGAGCAGCTTCGGCAGGTCGGAGAAGACCGAGGGCGCGTAGCCGCGCGCCACCGCCGGCTCCCCCGCCGCCAGCGCCACGTCGCGCGCCGCATGGGCGTAGCGGGTCGCGCTGTCGACGATGAGCAGCACGGCGTCGCCGCGGTCGCGGAACCATTCCGCGATGGCCATGGCGGTCTTGGGGGCGAGGCGCCGCATCATGGGGCTCTCGTCGCCGGTCGCCACCACGGTGACGGCCCGCGCCCGGTTGGCGCCGAGCGATTCCTCGATGAACTCGCGCACCTCGCGGCCGCGCTCGCCCACCAGCGCGATCACCACGGTGTCGAACCCCTTGGCCTCGGCCAGCATGGCGAGCAGCGTCGACTTGCCGACGCCCGAGCCCGCGAAGATGCCGATGCGCTGCCCCGGGCAGATGGGGCAGAAGATGTCGATCGCCTTGACGCCGGTCTTCAGCGCGCCCTTCACCCGGGCGCGTTTCAGCGCGGCGGGCGGGTCGGCGTCGGCGGTGACGGACGTGCGGCCGGGCGGCAGGGCGCCGAGGCCGTCGACGGGGCGGCACAGGGCGTCGATGACCCGGCCGCGCCAGCACGGGTCGGGCGAGAAGCGCAGCGCCCCGACCCGGCGGACCTTGAGGCCGAGCCGCGCGTCGCCGCCCACGCCGAAGGGCTTGACGGTGACGCCGGTGCGCTCCACCCGCACGACCTCGCCCATCTGCTCGCCGCTCTCGCCCGCGAAGGCGACGGCGTCGCCGAGCCGGACGAAGGGCGACAGGCCGGACACCCGGTAGGCGGTCGGCGACACGGTGGCGACCGTGCCGGTGCAGCGCACGAGCGACTCCGACGCCATCGTGCCGCGCACGGCGGCGCCGAGCCGGGCGAGCCGGTTCACGACGGGCTCCCCAGCGCCTTGATGGCGTCCTGCAGCGTCGTGTCGGCGGTCTGGTTCGCCTGCGTCACGCCGTCGAGGCTGTGCTGCACGCTGATGAGCTTGGTGATCTCCAGCACCGGGTTGACGTTGGAATTCTCGACGAAGCCCTGGATGACGCCCGCCGAGGTGAAGTCGAGGATCGGCGTCGCGGCCCGGTCCGGGATGACGCCGGAATCGGGTCCCCGCGTCAGCTTGGCGGCGGGGTCGATGGCGAAGAGCCCGATGGCGCCGACCTGGGCGCCGTTCTGGGTGATCATGCCGTCGGCGGCGATCGTGGGCGGCCCGGCGGACGGGTCGAGGATGAGGCCGGTGCCGCCCGCGTCGAGGATGGGGTTGTCGTTGACCGAGAGGAGCTGCCCGGTGGGCGACATCTTCATGCGGCCGTCGTGGGTGTAGACGACGCCCTGGGGCGTCTTCACGCCGAACCAGGCGGAGCCCTGGACGGCGACGTCGAGGGGGTTGTCGGTCTTGGTGCGCTCGCCGCCCGAGCGATCGATGAAGCTCGATCCTTCCGCGCTGAAGGCGACGGGCGTGTCGCCGGTCTGCGACAGCAGCGTGTCGAAGGTCACGCCCTCGGCCTTGTAGCCGGCCGTGTTCATGTTGGCGATGTTCTGCGCGATGGTGGTGAGCCGGCGCTCGACCGTCATCTGCCCCGATAGGCCGACGTAGAAGTTCGACTGCATGGCCCGCTCAGCCCCCCTTGTGCAGCTTGGCGAGGCTCAGCAGCAGATTGGAGCTGACGCCGGACTGGGCCGCGGTCGTATCGAAGAGGTTCAGCACGGAATCGGCCGCCACCGTGCTGCCGATGCCGTTGGCGGCGTCGAGGATGGAGGTCGTGGCGTCCGACGTGTCGGCCAGCAGCACGTTGGTGGCGCTCGCCGATGTCGAGACGTCGTACTGCGCCGTGTAGCGCGAGATGATCTTGGCGACCTTGCTCTCGTCCTGCAGGTCGGCGATGGGCACGACCCTGGTCAGCACCGCCGCCTGGGTGTCGATGTCGCTCTGGCCGAGGGTCGACGAGATGCCGTAGGCGGTCTCGACCACGCTCAGCATCGTGGAATCGGCCAGCAGCCCGTAGACCGAGGTGATGGACGAGGCGTGGCGGCTGAAGTAGAGCGCGTTCGACACGCCCTGGTTGGTCTTGCCCTGGTTGTCCTCCAGCGTCTGCTCGACGTATTTCGCCGTCGTCCCCGTGGTGGCGGCCGTGCTCGTGGTGGTCGACGTGCCGTTGGCGGCGAAGTTGAACGCGGTCGCGAAGGCCTTGTAGCGCGGGTCGCTCAGCGTGTTGGCCAGGGCCGAACTGCTCGTGACGCCGCCGTTGAGGACCTTCGTCATGAGGCCCTTGGCATAGGTCATGTCGCTGAGCCCGAAGGCCTTCATGGCATAGGAGAACAACTGATAGTTGTTGACGAACTGGCCGACCGTCTGCACCTTGCCGATGTTGGCCAGGTAGTAGTCCGTCGCGTTCTTCACGTCGCCTTGCGAGGCGGTCGCGGCCTGCTGGCGGGACAGGTTGTTGGCGACCGCGAGATAAGCGGCAGTGGTGGAGATCACGGTCCCGGCCCTCGGCGGATGGGAGCGGCCGGTCGGGAGAGAGCCAGCCTTCCGTTTCACCCTCGCGGCGTGGACTTGCCCGAGGCTGGTGGCGGGCGCCGCCCCGCGCCGGTGTCGCTCAGTGCCGGCGGTTCGAGCGCCGGATGCGCCCCCGAGCCGGTGCCGAAGGAGGTCACGACCTCGTCGTGCGGTTCCGTCGCCGGCTGCCCGGCGAGGGCGACCCGGCCCTGGACCGCCGCGTCGGCGAGGTCCCGCTCGGCCGGCGGCAGCGCTCCATCAGCATGGCGGGCGCTTCGGAGGCGCGTTCCAGCAGTCCGCAGGCCGTCACCGACGGCGCGCGGCCGGCGCGCCGGTGGCGGGCGTCCCGGGCCAGCCCCGCGCAAGGCGCCCCTGGTGGATTGATGGCGGACAGCCGGGACCCTTCCGGTCCAGGCCCGGCGCGCCGCGCCCGGGCACGCTGCCCACCGGAGGCAACCCCTTGAGCTTCTTCATCGGCATCACCGTGGCGCTGGGCTGCATGATCGGCGGCTACGTGGCGGCCGGCGGCCATCTCGCGGTGATCTGGCAGCCCTACGAGCTCATCATCATCTGCGGCATGGCGCTCGGCACCTTCATCGTGGCCAACCCGCTTTCCACCATCAAGGACACCGGCAAGGCCATCGGCCAGGCCATCATGGGCAAGACCCCGAAGGGCCGCGACTACCTCGACCTGCTCGGCATCATGTACACGCTGATGAAGGAACTGCGCGGCAACGCCCGCAACGAGGTCGAGGGCCACATCGACAACCCCGCCGAATCCGCCTTCTTCCTCAAATATCCGAAGGTGCTGGCCGACAAGGACATGACGGCCTTCATCTGCGACTATTGCCGCCTCATCATGATCGGCAACGCCCGCTCGCACGAGATCGAGTCCCTCATGGACGAGGAGATCAACACGATCATGCGGGACAAGCTGAAGCCCTACCAGGCGCTGCAGAACACGGCCGACGGCCTGCCGGCCCTCGGCATCGTGGCGGCGGTGCTCGGCATCGTGCATGCCATGGGCTCGCTCGACCAGCCGCCGGAAGTGCTGGGCGAGCTCATCGGCGCCGCTCTGGTCGGCACCTTCGCCGGCATCTTCCTCAGCTACGGCCTCGTGGGGCCGCTGGCCACCAAGGTGAAGGTGACGCGCGACAAGCGCGCCCGGCTCTACGTCATCATCAAGCAGTCGCTGCTCGCCTTCATGAACGGCGCCGTGCCGCTCATCGCGCTGGAACACGGGCGCAAGACCATCTCGGCCTACGACCGGCCGTCGATCGACGAGGTCGAGAACGAGACCATGGGCGGCGGTGCCGACGCGCCCGCCAAGAAGGCGGCCTGACGTGACCGCCCTGTCGACCCCGCTGGCCTCGCCCGCCGCGCCCCCGCGCCGGTGGTTCGACCGCGGCACCCCGGGCCTGGGCGAGCGCATCCCGCTCTTCGGCGAGGCCATGACGCTCGCCGCCTCGGCCTGGACCGAAGGCTTCGCCGCCCTGACGGCGACGCCGGCCGCCTTCCTGGTCGGCGGCCTCGCCGAGACCCGCGTGGCGAGCCTGCCGCATCGCCGAGGCCGCGACGCCGTCTTCGCCGTGCTCGACGCGCCGGGGTGGGGCACCACGGTGGGCCTGCTCTTCGACCGGACCTTCGTGTCCACGGTGGTGGAGGCGCTGTTCGGCGGCGGCGACGAACTCGACGCCGCGTCGGAGGGGCCGCTCACCGCGGTCGAGCGGCGCATCGCCGAAGTCGTGGCCATGCAGGCCTCCGAGGCCCTGAAGGTTGGCTTCGCCGAGGTGCTGCCCTCGGCCTTCCCCTTCGACCGCGTGCAGGCCAAGCCGGACCTCGCCTTCCTGGGCCGGCCCAACGCCGCCGTGGTGGTGGCGACGCTGCGGCTGAAGACGCTCGGACAGGTGGCGGAGATCGACCTGCTGGTCGCCCGCGCGGCGCTGGACGGCTTCGTCGACCAGTTGGCCGTGCTGCCCGCCGACGAGCCCGCCAACACCGACCCCCGCTGGTCCGAGCGGCTCGAAAGCCAGCTGTCCCGCGCCCCCATGAGCCTGTCGGCCATGGTGGAGCTCGATCGCATGACGCTCGGCGCCCTCGCCGCCCTGCAGGTGGGACAGCTCCTGACACTGCCGCGCGACGCCGCGACGGACGTGCGCCTGGTCTGCGAGGGACGCACCCTGTTCCGCTGCGACCTCGGCCAATCGGCCGGCCACTACACGGTGCGGGTCGACGAACCCGTCGGCCCCGTCACGCCGGCGGCGTGACATCGTCGTTCCCCTCACGCCGGCGGCGTGACATCGTCGTTCCCCTCACGCCGGCGGCGTGACATCGTCGGCCCCGTCACGCCGGCGGCGTGACATCGTCGGCCCCGTCACGCCGGCGGCGTGGTCTCCCGGCAGGGCCCCGCCGGACGGCAAGCCTCCGGCAAGACGCCCGGCGCAGTCTCGTCCCCGCGGCGCCGCGTCCGCCGTTCGAGGTGTCGTCACGTGTCCATCGCCCCTCCCTCCGACATCATCCTCGACGTCGCCCAGGCGGCCGATCCGCAGCGGCTGCAGGCCGCCACCAGCAAGCTCAACACGATGGCGACGTCGTCGGGCGGCGAGAGCGTGGACTTCGCGACGCTGCTGGCCGGTGCCGGCCACAAGTCCTGGTCGCCGGGCGGCGTGGGCGCGGCGCCGCCCACCACCTACACGCCCCATGCGGGCGGCTCGGTCCAGGCCATGTCGCCCTACAGGAAGTTCGAGGCCGTCCTGCTGCAGACCTTCGTGCAGGAGATGCTGCCGAAGGACGACGCCCTCTACGGCGGTGCCGCCTCGGGCGACGCCTACCGCTCCATGATGGCCGAGCAGCTCGCCGACCAGCTGGCGAAATCCGGCCGCATCGGCATCGCCAGGATGATCGAGAAGGCGCACGGGCCGGGCACCGCCGGGGCCGCCGCACCGGCGGTGCCCGGCAGCCCGACGATCCCCGGAAGCCCGACGGGCCACGACGCTCCGGCCGCTCGCGCGCCGGACCTCGCCGCTTCGGCGGCCGTCGCCGCGCCGTCGCCGCGCCGCGCCGACGGCTGACCCGCCTCGGCCCCGGACCCGCGTCAGCCCCGAGCCAGCCAGGGCCGCCAAGCTCGGGCGCGCGGCCTCGCCTGAGCGACGTGCCGCGCCGTTCCCGCCGGGGACGCCCGCCACCACACCCTTTGAAGGACCGATCGATGACCAAGGGACAGGGGCAGGCGCTGGGCAGCATCTTCGGCACCACGCGGCGCCGCGCCGCCTCCCCCGCCGCGCCGGCGCCCGAAGCCGCGACGCCGGCCGTCGTCATGGCCTTCATCGCCGTGGTGGACCGCGTCGAAGGCGTGGTCGAGGCCGAGACCGAGGCGCTCACCCGCAACCTGCCCGCCGACATGACGGAACTCGGCAACCGCAAGCGCCAGGGCCTGCTGGAGATGAGCCGGGCCCTCAAGGCCGCGGCCGCGGCCGGCCCGCGGGCGGAGATCCGCGACAGGCTGGCGCGCTTCGCCGGGCGGCTCGAGCGCAACCGGGCCGTGCTCGGGACCCAGCTCTTCGCCGTCCGCGAGATAGCCGAGATCATCGCCCAGACCCTGCAGGACGCCGACTCCGACGGCACCTATTCGGCGACGGCGGGCCGGTCGTGAAGCTGCTGCTCGCCGGGCTCTGGGTCGTGGTGGTGGCGCTCGGCGCCGCCTACGGGGTGGCGCTCTACCTGCCGGGTGCGACGGATCCCGCCAAGGCCGCCACCGTCCCGGTGGTGCTGCAGACCCAGAAGACCCGCGTCATCAACGTGCCGCTGGTCACGGGCGGCGCGCTGCGCGGCTACGTGGCGGCCCAGTTCGTCTATACCCAGGACGGCAACCTGGCCAAGACCTTGCAGGTGCAGCCCGACGTCTTCCTGCTCGACGAGGCCTTCCGCGCCCTCTACTCGGACACGTCCTTCGATCCCGACCACGTCGAGCGCTACGACCTGAAGAAGCTGACGGCCGCATTGGTGAAGTCCACCAACGACCGCCTGGGCGTGCCGCTCATCAAGGATGTCCTGATCGAGAACTTCTCCTACATCGACAAGGACGCGAACAAGGGCGGCTGAGGCGCGCCCATCGCCGGCTTTACAACGGCGCCCCACCGGCCGCAAAAGGCGGGAAGCGTCCGGCGGAGGACGGGGCGGAGCTGAACGATCGATGTCGGATTTCCCAACGCCGGGCCGAGCGCAGCCGCGCCATCGCTTCGTCACCTTCGGCCTCGTCATGGTCGTGGTCGGCTGGCTGGTGCTGGTCGCCGACCTCCTGCTCAGCAACGCCCAGCTGCAGCCCGGCAGCCTCGTGGCGGTGCTGGCGCTGAAGTCCGACATCGCCACCTTGGCGCAACTGCTGGTGCTGACCGGCCTCGGCCTCGCTCTGCTCGGCGGGCTGAAGGAGGGCTTCGGGGCGCTGAACCGGTTCTTCGACGCCGTGCTGCAGCGCTCCCTCGGCGCCCGCCCCGTGCCCATGCCGGAGCCCGACGATGCGGACGACCCCGTCGTGGCGGTGCCGCATGCATCCGAGCGCGTCCACGCCGCCTATGCCGCCCACGGCGCCCACGGCGGCCACGGTGGCCACGACCGCGCCCCGGCGCCGGAGCGTCCCGCCGCGGCGGGACGCAACTACACGATCCTGCCCGACGGGTCGGTGGAGGTCGACACGCTGCTCGGCACGCGCATCTTCGCCAGCATGGACGAGGCCCGCGACTTCATCCGGTGATGCCGGCGCCCCTCCGGACCCACAGCGGCGCGCTACCGGGCCGCCCGGGCCTTTCAGACCGGGATGCCGGACCCGCCGCACGGTGCCGCGTCCCGCCATGGACGGGGGCGCGAGGCGATATGTCCGACAGGGGGCGGCCCACCCTGGTCGGGGCGCATCGCGGCGTATGGCGGACGTTGAGAGCCGCGGCCGTCCCGGCCGATGGGGCCCCCGCCTGGGCCTCGCCCCGCGCCGCCCGTCATCGGGGCTCGACAGGGCCGGCCGAGGAGCCGCGCCGCCGCCGCGACCGGGGATGGCGGCGGGGTGCCGAACCGGTGCTGCCCGTCAGCCCCGCACCGCGTAGTACTTGCGCCGCATGTTGTCGGCGATCGCCTGGAACCGCGGCGTGCGCTCGGTCGTGGCGAAGCGGAAGCCGAAGTCGCGGTCCCGCCGCCAGATGATCGTGGCGGCGAGGAGGTCGCCGCTCTGGTCGTCGTAGACCAGGATGTCGTCGGGCAGCGCCAGCGCCGTCGACAGGCGCAGCAGGCCGCCCTGGCTCGACCGGTTGGCGAGGAGGCATTCCACGACGAACTGCCCGTCGGCCCCCATCACCTTGCCGGAGCGCAGGCGCGTGCGCCGGCGGACGGCGGCGCGGCGGTCGCCGGTCCCGGCGGGCTCGGCGATCACCGCATAGGTGAAACCGTCATGGGACGCGCCGGCCGTTCCGATCTTGTGGGCGGCGACGACCGGGGGCCGCGTCATCGCGGCAGCAGCCTGGATTGCGGGGCCGGCACCCGCGCCCCGCGGCCGGTGGCGCGGCGCGGCAGGCGGGCTTCCCCGATGGCCCGGGCGAGAAGGCCGAGCGCCGTGGCCCTGTCGGACACGGGCTCCTCGAAGATCACCGCCTTCACGGCGACGTCGCCGCCCCGGGCCCCGAGCAGCAGGTCGAAGAAGACCGACACCACGGGGTGGCGGAACTCCAGGCCCAGCGTCACCAGCGGCAGGCTGTCCCAGGCGAGGTCGACGCCGGCCGTCCAGGCCGAGACGAGCGTGCCGTGCTTGAAGAACAGCTCGGCCGACGACTGGACGAGATCCTCGATGGCGCCGAAGGAGCCGAAGCGGATGAAACTGACGAGATCGACGGTGTCGATCGTGCGCAGGTCCGCCGCGACCTCGCGGAGGTTGTCGGCCAGAACAGCCGCGTAGGCGCTGTCGTCGGATTCGGCAACATAGGTCAATGCAGCACCGTCGAGGCAGGGGATGTCGGGCGGCTCTTGTCGCGCGTCTGGATGTAGTGGATCACTTCGGCGACAGCCTTGTAGAACTCGGGCGGGATCAGTTCGCCGACCTCGACAAGGTCGTACATGGACCTTGCGAGGGGCTTGTTTTCGACCACGGCGATGCCGTTTTCCGCGGCGATCTCCCGGATCCGCAGGGCCAGGAGGTCCTGGCCTTTGGCGATGACCACGGGGGCGCCGCCCTCTTCGCGCTTGTAGCGCAGCGCGATGGAGAAATGCGTCGGGTTGGCGATGACCAGCGTGGCGCGGGGGACGTCGGCCATCATGCGCCGGCGGCGGCGGTCCAGCGCCAGGGAGCGGCGCTTGGCCTTCATGTGGGGGTCGCCCTCGTTCTGCTTGTGCTCGTCCTTGACCTCCTGGCGCGTCATCATCATGCGCTTGCGCCAGCTGATCTTCGTCCAGGCGTAATCGGCGACGGCGACGATCAGGAAGGCGGCCGTCACCCCCGACAGCAGCTTGACCAGCAGCGACAGGATGCGGTCCGGGATGACGGCGGGCGACACGAACAGCGTGTCGGCCACGGTGCCGCGCTCGGCGTTGAGCACCAGCGCGGCGACGAGGCCCATGGCGAGGAGCTTGAACACGCTCTTCAGGAACTCGACGGCGCCCTTCTTGCCGATCAGCCGCGACAGCCCCGCGGCCGGCGAGATCTTGCTGAGCTTGGGGGCGATCCGGTCGAGCGCCACCGAGGGGGCGTTCTGGGCGAAGGAGACGGCGAGCCCCGCCACGAGGAAGATGACGAAGATCGGCACCACGAACTGGGCGGACGCGCCGAGCAGCAGGCCGATGAGCTCCGCCGCATCCGCGCCGTTGCGGAGCCGCCAGCGGGCCGGATCCTCGAACAGATGGGCCAGCGTGTCGGCGAGGCGGGCGGCGCCGTCCCGCAGCGTGAGGGAACACACCGCCAGCATGGCGCCCAGGGCGCCGAGCAGCGCCGCCTCGCGCGAGACGGGCACGTCGCCCCGTTCGGCCGCCTCGTTGAGCTTCTTCTCCGTCGGCTCGAACTGTTTCGAATCGTCGTCGTCCGTGTCGCTCATCGGGGATCACCCTGCCGGTCGGAGGCGGCCATCTCAGGCGGCCTCGGCGTGGAGCTCGATCTCGCCCAGCGCCACGAGTTGCAGCACCGTCGTGGAGATGGCCCGGCGGGCCGCCGCGATCTCCTTGGCGGAGCCGCCGTCGCCGTTGAGCTCGTTCTCGATGAGGCGACGGGCGCGGGCGCCCACCGCCGACAGCACGACGTCGCGGAAGACCGTATCGGTACCGCGCAGCGCCATGGTGATCTGTTCCGTCGACACGCGGTCGAAGAGCACGCTCTTGGACTTCTGCGGCAGGTTCACGATGTCGTTGAAGCTGAACATCTTCGAGCGCACGGCCGCCACGTCGATGGGCTTGGCTTCGGCGATGGAGGACAGCACGTCCTCGGCCTGTTCCGGCTCCATGCGGTTGAGGATGTCGGCGACGCGCCCCTGCGTGTTGGAGCCGGCATCGCGCGGGCTGCCGTTGAGCAGGTCGTCGCGCAGCTTGTTCTCCAGGATCTTGATCGTGGCCTCGCTGACCGGCCGCAGGCCGAGCATGCGGCGCGTGAGGGCGTTGCGCAGCTCGCGCGGCAGCAGCGCCAGCGTCTTGGCGGCGGCTTCCGGGGTCAGGCGGGCGAGGATCAGGGCCGCGGTCTGGGGGTGCTCCTTGCCGATATAGGCGGCGAGGTCCGTCTCCGGCAGGCCGGACAGGCGCACCCAGGTGGACGAGTTGGACGAGCCCAGCACGTCCGACATGATCTCGGCCACCTGGTCGGGCGGCAGCACGCTGCCGAGCAGGCTTTCGACCTCGGCGGCGGTGCCGCGCAGGTCGACCCCGCGCGAGAACTGCTGCGCCAGCTCCTCGACCAGGGTTTCGAGCGCCGTGATGGGCACGGCGCCGAGCGCCGCCGCCGACCGCGTGATGATCTTGAGTTCGGCGGGGTCGAAATGCTTGAGGAGGCGGCTCGCCAGCGGCTTGCCCATGGCGAGCAGCAGGGCCGCGACCTTCTCGGGCCCGCTCAGGGTCCGGTGGTCGTTGAAGGCCGCGATGGCGGTGGACATGGCCTGCGGTCCCGCGTCAGAGCTTCGCGGCCTGACCGACGATCTCGGTCAGCGAGACGCCGAGCCGCTCGCTCTCGCCCTCGATCACCGTCATGTCGCCGCGGGCGATGACCCGGCCGTTGACCACGATGTCGACCGGCTGGCCGACGCGGTGGTCGAGCGGGATCACGGCGCCGCGGCCGAGCTTCATCAGGTTGGCGACCGGCATGGTGGTGCCGCCGAGCACGACCTGCACCGACAGCGGGATGTCCATGAGGGCGCCGAGGTGGGGGGCCGGGTCGGCGGGCGAGACGGCTTCGTCGAACGACATCGGTGGCACCTGGCTGCAGGGTCGCGGGGGGCGGGTGGCGGTCGCGCCACCCCTCTCCCCGGACCCTAGGCGGCGATGCTTGCGCGAGGATCGCGCCGGCCCGAAAACGCCAGCAACCTCATCGACTTTCCAAGCGTCCCCCGCACCCCCGCGGTTTCGCCGCCCCGCTCAGGTGAAGAGCGAGCGGAGCTGGCCGATGAGGAAGGAGCGGCGCGTTTCCGACAGCTTGGCCAGGAACGTCTCGGCCCAGCGGTCGATGTCGTTGCGCGAGATGCGCTCGAACATCACCTTGAACCGCGCCTGGCGCTCGTCGAGCGGCATCTCCAGGGCGACCCGCATCGCCTGGGCCATGCCCTCCGTCTCGTGCGGGTTGACGATCAGGGCGGTGTCGAGCTCGGCGGCGGCGCCGGCGAACTGCGATAGGATCAGCACGCCGGGATCCTCGCCGTCCTGGGACGCGACATATTCCTTGGCGACGAGGTTCATGCCGTCGCGCAGCGGCGTCACCAGAGCGGCGGCGGCGACGCGGAAGATGCCCGCCAGCGCGGTGCGGGGATAGGACCGGTTGACGTAGCGGATGGGCGTCCAGGCGGCCTCGCCGAACTCGCCGTTCACCGACCCTACCAGCCGGTTCACGTCGTCCGACATGTCGTTGTATTCCGGGATGTCGGAGCGGCTCTTGGGCGTGACCTGGAGGTAGGTGACGCGGTTGCGCCAGTCCGGCGCCGTTTCCAGGAAGTGCCGGTAGCCCTCGACGCGGTGGACGATGCCCTTGGAATAGTCGAGCCGGTCGACCCCGACCACGAGCTTGCGGCCCTGCAGGCTTTCCTTGAACTCGCGTGTGAAATGCGAGTCGACCGCCGTCACCGCCGTCGCGGCATAGTCCTTGGTCTCGATCCCCACCGGGAAGGCGCCGATCCGCACCACCCGGCCGTCGAGCGCGTAGGAGGTGCCGTCGCGGCCCTGGTGCGCGCCCGTCATGGCGAGGTAGCGGCCGTAGTTGTTGCGGTCGTTCTCGGTCTGGAAGCCGACGAGGTCGTAGTGCGACAGCGCCCCGATGCTCTGCTCCTGCTTGGGGATCGTGAAGAGCAGGTCGGCGGGCGGGCAGGGGATGTGGAGGTAGAAGCCGATCGGGTTGTCGAAGCCGCGCGACCGCAGCTCCCGCGCCAGCGGGATCAGGTGGTAGTCGTGCACCCAGATCACGTCGTCGGGCTTCAGCAACTTGCTCAGGTGGTCGGCGAAGAGGCCGTTGACCCGCAGGTAGCCGGTCAGGTCCGACCGGTTGAACTCCGCGAGGTCCACCCGGTAATGGAGGATCGGCCACAACACCCGGTTGGCGAAGCCGTTGTAATATTCCTGGAAGTCGGCGGTCGACAGGTCCGTGACCACGTAGGTGACGTTGTCGCGCTGCACCGTCTGCGGCTCGACGGCGGCGCCGTCGTCCACCTTGCCGCTCCAGCCGAACCAGAGGCCCGGCCGGGATTTCAACGCCGCATGCACGGCCACGGCGAGGCCGCCGGGCGGCTGCGGCTGGCCGGGCTCCGGCACGGTGACGCGGTTCGATACGATGACCAGTCGGCTCACCAACGGTCCTCCCAGCTTTGCGACAGCCGCATCGCCGAGTTGATGATGCCCGCCATCGAATAGGTCTGTGGAAAGTTGCCCCACAGTTCCCCGGTGGCGGCGTGGAGATCTTCGGACAGGATGCCGAACGCGTTGCGGTGGTTCAGCACATCGTCGAAGCGCTCGCGCGCCTCTTCCACCCTACCGACCTGTGCCAGGGCGTCAATGTACCAGAAGTTGCAAACCAGGAAGGCTGTGTCGGGAAAGCCGAAATCATCGGCGACCGTGTACCGCATGACGCGGCCGTCGCGCATCAGTTCCTCGCCGATGCGCTCCAGCGTCGCGATGAAGCGGGGGTCCTGCGCGTCGATGAAGCCGATCTCGGGCAGCAGCAGCACGCTGGCGTCGAGCTGCGGCAGGCCCCAGGCGCCGACGATGGCCTGGCGCTCCTCGCTCCACGATTCCGCCAGGATGCGCTCCTTGATGCGGGCCGCCTCGGCGCCCCAGGCGGCGGTCTCGGGCGCGAGGCCCATGCGCCGCGCGATGCGGCCGAGGCGGTCGCAGGCCGCCCAGCACAGGACCGCCGAATAGGTGTGGGTATGCTGCCGGCCGCGGAACTCCCACAGGCCGGCATCGGGCGCGAAGGCGTAGCGGGCGGCCTGCCGGCCCAGCATCTCGAGGCGGCGGAACAGGGCCTCGTCGCCCATCTTGGGCAGACGCTCGTCGACGAACATCTGGGATGCCGCCATGACGACGGAGCCGTAGCCGTCGTGCTGCACCTGGTTCACGGCGTCGTTGCCGACGCGGACGGGCGCGTGGTTGCGGAAGCCCCTGAGGTTCGGCGCGATCCGCTCGGGCAGGGGCGTCCCCGGGATGATGCTGTGCACGGGCTTGAGGTGGGGGGCCTGGTCGAAGGCGATGTTGGTCGTGTAGTTGATGTAGGATTCCATCGTCTGGGTGGCGCCGAGCCGGTTCAGGGCGTGGACCACGAAGAAGGCGTCGCGCACCCAGCAGTAGCGGTAATCCCAGTTGCGGCTGGACCCTTCGGATTCGGGCAGCGACGTCGTATGGGCGGCGATGATGGCGCCCGTCTCCTCGTAGGCGCAGAGCTTCAGCGTGATGGCGGCCCGGGCCACGGCGGCCTGCCACTCGAAGGGCAGGGCGAGGTAGCGCGTCCAGTCGAGCCAGAAGTCCCGTGTTCTTTCGAGGAACTCCCGGCCGGTGTTCTCCAGCGACGAGCGGAAGGGCTCGTCGGGGCCGAAGATCAGGGTGAGGGGGCGCGTCAGCGCGAAGGACGTTTCCTGCTCGATGTAGGACAGCGGCGCATCGGTGCTGAGCCGCATCACGTGCTCGCCACCCGAATAGCGGATGTGGTTCGAGCCCAGCGCCCGCTCGGTGACGGGGCACCCGTAGTCGTAGGTGGGGCGGACCCGGATGGCGATCCGCGGCAGGCCCGCCAGGGGCTCGATGCGCCGCACGATCTGCGCGGGGCGGAAGATCCGCTCGTATTGCTTGAAGTGCGGCGCGAAATCCGTGACCCGCACCACGCCGCCGTCCGCGTCGGTGAGGACCGTCTCGACGATGGCGGTGTTGCGCAGGTAGGCGGCGCTGGCCGACACCTGGTCGGCCAGGACCACGTCGGTGAAGCCCTTCTCCTCGTCGCCCGCCAGCAGCTTGGAGAACACCGGATCGGAATCGAAGCGCGGCGCGCACCACCACACGATGCGGGCGTTGGTGTCGATCATGGCGGCGACGTGGCTGTTGCCGATCAGGGCATAGTCCATGTTGCGGGGGGCGGTCATGCGGTCTCCGGTCGGCCGATGCCGGCCAGCCAATGCCGCACGGCGGCCGGCTCCGCGAAGGTGCCGACCACGCCCGGAAAGACCCGGCCGACCGAATAGGCGAGCCCGCCGCGGGCCCGGACGGCGAGGAAGCCCGGCGCGTCGGTCACGTCGTCGCCGATGAACACGGGGCGGCGCCCGGCGAAGGGCGCGCGGTCCATGAAGTCCGCGATGGCGGCGCCCTTGTCGATGTCCGGGCGCTTCAGCTCGTAGACGCAATGGCCCGGCAGGATGGCGAGGCCGAGGCCGGGCCTGGCGGCGAGGAAGCCGCCGAGGGCTTCGTGCAGGCGCGGGCCCGTGTCCGGCGCCGCCCGGTAATGCACCGCGTAGGAGAAGCCCTTGTCCTCGACGAGCGAGGCCGGGAAATTGCGCAGCAGCGCCCGCAGCTCGTCGAACACCGGAGCCGGGATCGGCGCGGCCTTGGCCCAGCGGGCGTCGCCGTCGCCGAAGCGGAACTCCGCGCCGTGCGCGCCGCTGGCCTTGAGGCTGAGCGGGGCGAAGAGCCGGTCGAGCTGGTCGATGCTGCGTCCGCTGACCAGGGCGAGCGCCCCGTCGAGCGCACGCTCCGCCCGCTGCAACGCCGCCACGAGGCTCGGCGGGACATCCACGGCATCGGGCGTCGGCGCGATGTCGATCAGCGTGCCGTCGACGTCGAGAAACAGGCAGGCATCGTGCGGCGGAGGCTCGGGGACCATGGCGGGGGCTCGCGTTGAGGCACTATCGATGACGCGGAAACGCCCGCCGACGCCCTGTCGACCGAGGAGAACGTGGCCCGGGACGGGGAAGTTCCAAGGCCAAGCCCAAGGTGGCGCCGGCGGCGGGCGGCCCCCGCCGCCGGCGGGCCGGGACGCGTGCTTCGGTCGCGCCAAATGCGCGCTTCGGTCGCTCCAAGCGCGCGCTTCGGTCGCGCCGCCATGGTGCGGTGCGGAACCATCGCGCCAAGGGTGGCGTTCCGCAGACTGGACGCCCGTCGATCTCGAGCACGGAATCGCCAGCATGAGAATCGCCCAAATCGCCCCGCTGATGGAGAGCGTTCCGCCCCGCCTCTACGGTGGCACCGAGCGCATCGTGTCGTGGCTGACGGAAGAACTGGTGCGGCAGGGCCACGACGTCACGCTGTTCGCCAGCGGCGATTCCATCACGGCCGCCAACCTCGTCCCGTGCACGACGGAAGCCATCCGGCTGTCGGACACGATGCGGGACTACCTGCCCCACACGCTGATGATGGCGGAACAGACCCGGCGCCTCGCCGGAGCCTTCGACGTCCTCCACTTCCACGTCGACATGTTCCACTTTCCGCTGTTCCGCGGCATGCCGAACAAGACCCTGACGACGCTGCACGGCCGGCAGGACCTGCCGGACCTGTGGCCTTTCTACCGGGCCTTCAACGAGATGCCGCTCGTGTCGATCTCGAACGCGCAGCGCGCCCCGATCCCCGATTCCAATTTCGCCGGCACGGTCCTGCACGGCCTGCCGATCGACCTGCACCGCCCGTCCTACGACCCGCGCGGCGGCTACCTGGCCTTCCTGGGGCGCATCTCCTCCGAGAAGCGGCCCGACCGTGCCATCAAGATCGCCCGGGCGCTGGGCATCCCGCTGAAGATCGCCGCCAAGGTCGACAACGCCGACCGCAAATATTTCGAGACGGAGATCAAGCCGCTGCTCGACGAGGGCGGCGACGTCGAGTTCATCGGCGAGGTGGACGAGCGCGGCAAGACCAAGTTCCTCGGCGAAGCCCGCGCCCTGCTGTTCCCCATCGACTGGCCGGAGCCCTTCGGCCTCGTGATGATCGAGGCCATGGCCTGTGGTACGCCGGTCCTGGGCTTCCGCCACGGCTCCGTCCCCGAAGTGCTCGAGGACGGCATCACGGGCCGCATCGTCGGCTCCATGGAGGAGGCGATCGCGGCCGTGCCGCAGGTCCTGGCGATGGACCGGCGCAAGGTGCGCCGCCGCTTCGAGGAACGCTTCACGGTCGAGCGCATGGCCCACGACTATGTCGACCTCTACAAGAAGCAGGTCGCCCTGGCCGACCTCGACGGGTCCTCGGCCCTCATCGCCTCGGGCCGCGACGCCCGCCGTCCGCTCGCCGAACTCGGCGGCCTCATGAGATCGCGGCCCGACATCGCGCAGTGAGACGGCCGCCCGACGGGCCGGCACGTCGCCACTTTCCGCCGCCGCGCCGACCCGCGCGGGCCGGCGGGCCGGGACCGCGCGATGCGGCGCGGATCGCGGACGCCGGCCTCCGCCCCTCCCTCCTGACCGGGACGCTTGCCGCGACATGACCGACGATTTGGGCAATGACGATTTGGGTGGCGACGCCTCGGGTGGTAACGCCTCGGGGGCCAAACCCCGGTCCGGTGGCGAGCCGTCCCGCGAGGCCGCGGGCGGGCCGGCTGCCGATCCGACCCAGACGACCCCCTTCTACATCCCGGCGACCGAATCCGCCGCCCGGCCGCGCCACACGCTGAAACACGCCGATACCTTCGCGGTGATCGACGGGTTCGGCGACATCGGCGCTTCGGCGGGTGGGCCCGACGGCCTGTTCGATCACGACACCCGCTACCTGTCGCGTTTCGAGATGCTGCTGGCCGGGACCCAGCCGCTGCTGCTCGGCTCGGGCGTGCGCGACGACAACCTGACCTTCACGGTCGACCTCACCAACCCGGACATCTACCGCGACGGCCACATCGTGATGGCCAAGGACACCGTGCATGTGGTGCGCACCACCTATCTGTGGGGCGGCTCCGCCCACCAGCGCATCCACGTGTCGAACCACGGCGCCGATCCGCTCGACTTCACGCTGAGCTTCGTCTTCGGCTGCGACTTCTCGGACCTGTTCGAGGCGCGCGGCATGCGCCGCGAGAAGCGCGGCACGATGACGGAAGCGGTGGCGGGCGACTCGGTCGCCTACACCTACACGGGCCTCGACGCGATGGAGCGCCGGGCCGTGCTGCGGTTCGAGCCGGCGCCGGACCGGCTGGTCCACGGCGCCGCCACCTTCGACGTGTCGCTCGCGGCCGGGGCGTCCCGCACCATCACCTTCGCGGCCGAATGTTCGGGCGTCGCCCAGGCCCGGCAGGTCGGGTTCCGGCAGGGGCTGATGGCGGCGAACCGCCAGGAGAAGGTCCTCACCCGCGGCGTCGTCACGGTGCAGTCCTCCAACGAGATCTTCAACGAGGTGATGTGCCGCTCGACGGCCGACGCCTACATGCTGGTCACCGACACCCCGCAGGGCCTCTACCCCTATGCGGGCATCCCCTGGTACTCGACGACCTTCGGGCGCGACGGCATCATCACGGCCATCCAGATGCTGTGGATGGACCCGAAGGTCGCCAAGGGCGTCCTGGCCCGCCTGGCGCATTTCCAGGCCAAGGGCTTCGATCCGGCGGCCGATGCCGAGCCCGGCAAGATCCTGCACGAGATGCGGGGCGGCGAGATGGCGTCGCTGAACGAGATCCCCTTCGGCCTCTATTACGGCTCGATCGACTCGACGCCGCTCTTCATCGTGCTGGCCGGGCTCTACCTCGAGCGCACCGGCGACCTCGCCACGATCCGCGACCTGTGGCCGGCCATCGAGCTGGGCTTCGCCTGGATGGACGGGCCCGGCGACCGGGACGGCGACGGCTTCCTCGAATATGCCAGGGCCGACGAGAAGGGCCTGCAGAACCAGGGCTGGAAGGACAGCCACGACGCGGTGTTCCACAGCGACGGCCGCCTCGCCGAGGGGCCGATCGCGCTGGTCGAGGTGCAGGGCTACGCTTACGCGGCGCGCCACCACGGGGCCGGCATGGCGGCGGCGCTCGGCGACGGCGCCGGTGCCGCCGCGCTGAAGGCCCAGGCCGAAGCCATGCGGGACAAGTTCGACGCCGCCTTCTGGTGCGACGAGATCGACATGTACGCCATCGCGCTCGACGGCGAGAAGCGCCCATGCCGCGTCCGCACCTCCAACGCCGCCCATGTGCTGTGGACCGGCATCGCCCGGCCCGAGCGCGCCGCCCGGATCGCCGCCGAGGTCGTCAAGCCGAAGTTCCTGTCGGGATGGGGCGTGCGCACGGTGGCGGTGGGGGAGCCGCGCTACAACCCGATGAGCTACCACAACGGCTCGATCTGGCCGCACGACAATTCCCTGATCGTCTGGGGGCTGGCGCGCTACGGGCTGATGGCGGAGGCCGAGCGCATCTTCGAGGCGCTCTTCGCCGCCTCGAACTACTTCGATTCGCGCCGCCTGCCCGAACTCTTCTGCGGCTTCCGCCGCCGGGCGGGCGCGGCCCCGACCCTCTACCCCGTCGCCTGCGCGCCGCAGGCCTGGGCGGCGGCGACGCCCTTCCTACTGCTCCAGGCCTGCCTCGGGCTGGAGTTCGACCCCGCCACCCGGGCCATCCGCTTCCGCAACCCGCGCCTGCCGCCCTTCGCCGACGAGATCACCCTGCGCGACCTCGGCTTCGAGGACGCCAAGGTGGACGTCACGCTCCGCCAGGTGGGCGACCATGCCGCGTTGCGGGTGCTGCGCAACACCGGCGCCGTCCAGGTGTCGATGCTGCTGGATTGAATGTGACGGCGCGAGGTGGTGGGACAGGGGGCGGGGCCGGTCGCAACCTCGCCCTGCCGACCCGCCACGGGGCCGGCGCCGCTCCGTTCGGGAACTCCACGATGCCGGCCAAGCCCTTTTCCGGATCCCGCATCTCCATCGTCGTCCTGTCCTGCCCGCTCCTGGTGCTGCTCTGCGTGGGCTACGTCGACCGCGGGGCGGCGAGCCTCAGCCACGCCGACGTCGCAGGCCGCACCGCGGTCTTCGACGCCCTCACCCATATCGTCGACCCCATCCCGCCGCTGGCCGCCCTGGGCGTGGCGGTCGCGGGCCTCGCCGCCCTCTTGGGGTGGCGCCCGGGCGCCCTGGGCCGCACGCTCCTCGCCTGCTGCCTCGCCACGCTCGTCGCCATCGTGCTCAAAGACCAGCTGAAATACGCCTTCGGCCGCCTCTGGCCCGAAACCTGGGTCGAGCATAACCCGTCCTGGATCCGGGACGGCGCCTACGGCTTCTTCCCGTTCCACGGCGGCCGGGGCTGGGCCTCCTTCCCGTCCGGCCACACCACCCTGGTGACGGCGCCGGCCACCGTGCTGTGGATGCGCTGGCCGCGCTGGCGCGCCCTGGTCGCCCTGCCGGTGGCCCTGGTGCTTGTGGGGCTGTACGGCGCCGACTACCATTTCGTCGGCGACATGGTGGCGGGCCTCTACCTCGGCGGCGCCTGCGGGCTCGGCGCGCTGGCGCTGGTGGCCCCGGCCTTCCACGCGCAGGTCCCTGGCCCGGTCGTTGCAGAGCCCCCGTCCCGATCCGGAGCCCGAGAGGCCGCTTGCCCCGCACCCTGACCCGCATGCCCCCGATGCCGAGGATCCGCCGCGGCACGCTGCGGGCCCCCGGCGCCGACCTGCGCAAGCTCCCGGTGGGGCTCGACCTCACCGGCATCAGCATCGCCGAGGGCCTGCGGGCCGCCGTCGCGTCCGGCGCCGTGCTGGTGGCGAACATCTGGGTGCAGTCGCCCGCGCTGCTCTTCGTCGCCTTCGCCGCCAACCTCACCTGTTTCTGCGACGTCGGCGGCGCGCTGCGCGACCGGGTGCCGGCGCTCCTCACCTTCACGCTGCTGGCCGCGGTGCTGTGGAGCGGGCTCGGCCTGCTGCACGGGTTCGGCCTGCCGCTGCTGCTGCCGCTGTCCGGCCTCGTGGTGTTCTGCAATTCCATGGCCCGCGTCTGGGGCGCCCGCGCCATGGCGGTCGGCAACGTCCTCACCGTGGTGCTGGCCCTGGCCGTCGACCGGGCCATCCCGCCCGCCGAGGCCGGGGTCCTGTTCGTCGCCTTCCTCGTCGGCGGCGCCTGGGCCGTGCTGATGACGGTGGGCATCTGGCGCATCCATCCCGAACGGGCGGGAAGCCGCTTGGTGGCGCAGAACTGGCGCCTGCTGGCGGCCTTCGCCCGCGACCTCGGCGACCTGCTCGCGCCCGCCGACCCCGCCGGGCCGGGGGCGGGGAAAGGGAGATCCCTCGGCCGGGCCGAGTTCGAGGCCCATGCCCGGGCGCACCGCCGCGCCCTGCGCGATGCCCTGGAGGAGACCCGGGGCGTGCTCCTGACCGTGGCCCGGCCCCAGGGCCTGGCCGGGTCGGTGGTGGCCCGCAACCTCCTCGCCGTCGAGGATCAGGACCGGATCTTCGGCGCCCTGATCGCCCTGTCCGACACGCTGGAACATGCCGAGGACCCGGCCACCACCGGGGCCGCCCGCCGGCTGCTGCGCCGCCTGCGCCCGCTGCTCGACCTCGCGGCGCGGCCCGAGGGCCGTCGGGAGCGGGGCATCGAGCCGGCGCTGGGGCGCCTCGTCGCCGCCGCCGCCGGCCACCCCGCCCTCGGCGACCTCGCCGCCGTGCTGGCCGACCGGCTGCGCATCGCCGACCGCCTGCGGGCCGAGGATGCCGGCCTCGCCCTGCCGGACCCGGCACCGCCCCGGGGCGCCGGCCTCGACGCCTGGACGGCGCCGCTGCGGGCCAACCTCACCTGGTCCTCCGCCATCCTGCGCCACGCCGTGCGGGCGGCGGTGCTGACCGTGGCGGCTGTCGCGGTCTCGCTCACCTGGTGGAGCGTCTACGCGCATTGGCTCACCATCACGGTCGCCCTCACCATGCAGCCCTATTTCGCCGCCACGTGGCAGCGGGCGCTGGAGCGCATCGGCGGCACGCTGCTGGGCGCGCTGCTCGGCGGCCTCCTGGCCTTCTTTCCCCAGACGCCGCTCGTCGATTCGCTGCTGATGGTGCCGCTGTCGGTGATCGGCTTCTCGGTGCGCCAGGTCAGCTACGGTGCCTATATCGCCTGCCTGACGCCGCTCGTCGTCATCCTGTTCGACGTCGCCGAGCCGGGCCACGCGGAATGGCTCATTGCCACGATGCGGACGCTCTACACGGTGGGGGGCGGGGTGGCGGCGGTGCTCGCCTGCACGCTGCTGTGGCCGAGCTGGGAGCCCGACCGCACCGCCCGGGGCCTCGCCGACGCATTGCGGGCCCATGCGGGCTACGCCGCCGCCGTCTTCGCGGCCCGGGCGGGGTCGGACGACCCCGCCGCGCTCGAAGCCGCCCGCCGCGCCGCCGGCGTCGCCAGCAACAACCTCGAAGCCTCGCTGTCGCGGGCCCTGCAGGAGCCCGGGCGGGCGCACCGCCAGACGCTCGAAGCCACCATGGCGGCCGATGCCGGGCTGCGCCGCCTCGGCGGGGCACTGCTCACGCTCCAGCACGACACGCGGGCCGGCGAAGGCCTGGCGGACGGGGGGTGGGAGGCGTGGAGCCGCTGGGTGCCCGAGGCGCTGGACCGGCTCGCCGATGCGGCCGGAAGCCGCCCCGCCGGGCCGCCGCCGGCCCCGCCTTCCGGCACGCTGGCCCGGGTCGGCCGCGTCGTCGAGGTGCTGGGCGACATCGTGTCCGAGCGTGGGCCGGCCTTGGCGGCGTCCGCAACCGCAACCGCGGGCCGCGGCGGCCGTTGAGCGTGGGACGGGATGAGGGAGAGGGCGATGCGCGTGATGAAGCCGGTGCTGGTCTCCATGCTGTGCGGCTTCGCCCTGGCCTCGACGGCCCTGGCCCAATCGACCGTGCCCCGGCCCGCCCCGGCCCATAGAGCGCCCGTCCAGGCCGTGCCGGCCGCGCCGACGCCCGACGACCAGGACCCGCCCCTGCAGAGCGACAGCGGGGGCGCCGGCTTTCTTCCGGGCGCCCAGTTCCAGCGCAAGCTCGAGGGTGGGCCCGGCCTGGTGTGCCGGGCCACCAACGCGCTGCGCGACCAGCAATGCACGGCGAGCTGTCGCGTCGGCGAGACGGCCGATTGCGTCGACGCCGACGGCAGCGGCACGCCGACCTGCGGCTGCACGAAGGGTTGACGGTCGTGGCACCGGAGCGGCGCCGGTTTACGCGGTGTCAACTCTATTGGCGCTAAGACTGCCGGGCCGGCGGTGCTTCACGCCGGTCATGGCCCCCTGACCCGGCCGCCGTTCCTGGCCACCGGTGAGGCGGTTCTGCAACAGTGTGGGTTTTCTTTGGCGGCGTCCCAGTTGAGCCGCATTGGACCTACATTCATGGCCTTACGGCCCCGACGAGCGGACGGCTTTGCTTCAGGTGACATGCGCGCGATGACGAAGGTGATGAGATACCGCGGTCCCGACCCCGTCGGCCAGGCTTCGCGCCCCCGCGTCGTCACCCTGCGACGTGCCGCCCTGCCGCTGGTCGTGCTGGTCGGCCTCGGCCTCGCAGGCTGCGAGACGGCCAATTCCGTCGGAACGGTGGGGCTCGGCGTCGCCGAGGTGACGCCGCGTTCGAAGGACACGTCGGTGAACCTGGCCTCGCTGTCGGACGTGGTGTCTCGCAACCCGCACGACCCCGAGGCCTTCAACACCCGCGGTGCCGCCTATGCCCGCCAGGGCGACTTCGACAAGGCGGTGGGGGACTTCACCAAGGCGGTGCAGATCGACCCCAACAATGCCGCCGCCTACACCAACCGCGCCCTCGCCTACCGGCAGACGGGCCGCAACGACCTCGCCCTCGCCGACTTCAACCACGCGCTCCAGGCCAACCCGAACCATGCGGCCGCCTATCTCGGCCGCGGCAACCTGCTGCGCGTGCAGGGCAACCTCGACGGCGCCATGTCGGACCTCGACCAGGCCATCAAGCTCAATTCCGAGGGGCAGCAGGGCGCCCAGGCCTTCCACGCCCGCGGCCTCATCCATCAGAAGCGCGGCGAGCAGGCCGCTGCCGTGACGGATTTCGACAATGCCATCGACCGCGACCCCTTCGCGGCGGCGCCCTACCAGGCCCGTGCCCAGAGCCTGACGGCGCAGGGCAAGTACGAGCAGGCCGTCGAGGACTACAACGCCGCCCTCAACGTCGACGCCAAGAACGCCGATGCCTGGGCGGGCCTGGGCGTCGACTACGAGAAGCTCGGCAACCGCGCCAAGGCGCAGGAATCCTACGCCCGGGCCAAGACCATCAACCCCGACAACCGCACCGCCAACGATGGCCTGTCCCGCATGGGCCGCGCCTGAGGTCAGGGCAGGGCTTCCTCGGAAGCCGGCCCGCGCTCACCGCACGGGCCGGCGATCCTCACGCCTGTTGGAGTTGGGTCTGGGCCTTGGGGTCGGCGCCGGCCAGGCCGTCGCCGTGGCTCCGTTCCGCCGGGCGGCTGCCGGGCCCATTGATGGCGGCCGGGGCCTCGATCTCCTGCACGTCGACCGAGACCGTCATGCCGACATAGTCGGCGGCATTGCCGAAATAGCTGCCCTGCAGGGGGATTGCCTGCCGCGGATCGCGCGCCACCGCGACCCGGATGAGGTCGCGGTTGCCCACGATGCCGTTGGTGGGGTCGAACTCCACCCAGCCGGCACCCGGCAGGTAGACCTGGCACCACGCATGGGTGTTGCCGCCGCCGAGATGTTCGGCGCCGTTCTCGCTCGGCACGTAGAGGTAGCCCGACACGAAGCGGGCCGCGAAGCCCAGCGCCCGCACGGCCTCCATCATCAGCACGGCGAAGTCCCGGCAGGTGCCCTTGCCGCTGCTCAGCGTCAGCAGCGGGTCCTGCGTGCCGCGCTCGAAGCGCTTCGAATAGGTGAAGCTCTCCTTGATGGCATAGGTGAGCGTCATCAGGAGTTCCCCCGTGTCGGTGCGCTGGCCGTAGCGCACGAAGCGGCGGACCCATCGGTCGAGCTGGTGCTCGGGGTCGAGGTACTGGCGCTCGATCAGCCGGGAGATGTCGGGCCGCTCCTCGGCCCCGTAGGTGAAGGGATAGGTCTTGGCGTAGTCCTCGATCATGAAATCGGGGGCGTTCGACGGCGTGTGGTCGAGCACGATGCGGGTATCGAAGGTGAGGATGGGCGCCTCGCTGCCGAAACTCGCCACCGCCACGCAGTTGCCGAAGACGTCGTGGAACCAGCGCACGCGCTTGGGCTCGGGCGTGATCCGCATCTCGGACGAGATCAGCCGCTGGTCGTAGCTGTCGCGCGGACGGAACATCAGCCGATGCTCGCCGAACCGTACCGGCGCCTTGTACTCGTACCTGGTGATGTGCCGAACCGAGAGAACCGTCATCCGATGTCCGTGCAAAGGCCTGCGGGGGACGGATCGCGGACGGATGTCCGGTCCATGATGCCCCTGCGGCACCCCGGCCGCCGCGCGGCCCCAGTGTGGGCGCGGGCAGCCGAAGGGTTTAGCCCCTAACGCAAATCAAGCGATCCGGGAAGATGCCGGAAGCGCGGGACCCGCCGCGGGAGCCGCCGCGGGACCTGCCGCGGCCGCCCCGTTCAGCCGCGCGACAGCACCGGCATGGGCTGCTCGCCGTCCATCCGGCTCGACGGGAACTGCCCCGAATAGCTGTGGCGGTGCACCGTCTGCTCGTCGACCTCGTCGGTGATGACGTCGAAGCGGCCGAGGATGGCGGGCCCGAAGGCCGTCGAGATGGCGACATCGGTCGCATCGCGGCCCCGCGCCATCACGATGCGGCCGATGCGCGGACGGTTGTGGCGGGCGTCGAACGTGTACCACTTGCCGCTGAGATAGACCTCGAACCAGGCGCTCCAGTCCATCGGGTCCGGCACCTTCGGCACGCCGATGTCGCCGAGGTAGCCCGTGCAATAGCGCGCCGGGATGTTCATGCAGCGGCACAGCGAGACGGCGAGGTGGGCGAAGTCCCGGCAGACGCCGACCTGTTCCTGGTGCCCCTCGCTGGCCGTGCGGGTGTTGCGGGCGAGCTGGTAGTCGAAGCGGAGCCGGTTGTGCACGTAGTCGACGATGGCCTGGACGCGGCCCCAGCCGCGCGGCGTGCCGCCGAAGAGCTGCCAGGCGATGTCGCCGAGCAGGTCCGTGTCGGCGTAGCGGCTGCCCATCAGGTAGATGAGCACGTCGTCCGGCAGGCGGTCGATCGGCACCTCCTGGGCGTCCCAGTCGACCACGTCGGGCAGGCCGCTGTCCTCGATGACGAAGTCGGCCGACAGCTTGATCTCCCCGGGCGGCACCATGATGCGCGTCAGGCGGTTGCCGAAATGGTCCAGCACCACCCGGCTCGGCAGGTAGGGGTCGGTGCGCATGACCTGGTCGGTCACGAGGTCCCGTTCGCGCGTCGGATGCACGCTCAGCAGGAACTGCATCGCCACGGCCTGCGGGCAATAATAGGAGAGGTCGTATCCACAGCGGATCTTCATGGCGGGTTCTCCCCGGTGGCCGGTGGGCAGGCTCGCCCCTGCCGCGCGAGGGGCGAGATCGAGCCGGCGATGCAAGATCCGGGCAAACGCGGCGGCCTCGGTAAAGTTCTACGGAGGGTGTCGTCCCGGCGGCGCGGCATCAACCGAGGGCCCGGCGCAGCGCCGCGGTCGCGACGGACAGGGCGGTGCCGAGGCGGTCCGCCTCCGCGCCCGTTTCCCGCCCGAGCGCCATGGTGAGCGCGCCGATGCGGAAGGCCGGATAGGCGACGCCGAAGAAGGCGAGCAGGCCGGGGTCGCAGGGCCGGCCGGCGCCGCGCGCGACGGCGTCGCGCAGCGCTTCCGTCTCCTCCGGCGACAGGCCGTATTCGACCGCGGCGCCGGCGACGTCCCAGGCGATGTCCTGGCAGCCGACGAGGTCGTGGCTACAGCAATGGTCGAGCGCATCCGTCTTCACGAGGCGGCCCGCATCGTCCCGCAGCCACTCGTGCGGGGCGAGCCGTCCGTCGACCGCCACCGGATGGGCCGCCGCCGCGAGGGCCGGCATCCGCCCGGCCCAGCGCGCGATGCCTTCGGCGGCAGCGTCGCCCAAAGCTTCGGCGGCATTGGCCCGGGCCATGGCCAGAAGCGCGTCGGGCGCGGCGCCGTCGTGGGGCGCGGCCGGGAAGGCGCGGGCCCGGAAGGCCAGGTAGGCGGCAGTGCGGCGGAGCAGGGCCGGGCGGTCGAGCGCCGCCCCGTCCAGCGGCCTAAGGTCGCCGCGCCAGGCTTCCGCCAGGAAGCCGTGCCGCCACGCCAGCGGCGCGAGGCCGAAGCCGGCGGCCGCGAGGGCCCGGGCGCGCGCGAACTTGGCGCGGCCGAAGCTGCCGAGCCCGGTGAACCGCAGCAGGACGCGGGCTTCGGCGCCTTCCAGCAGGTATTTGCGGCGCTCGTTCTGGCGGTCGGCCGCGGGCCACTCGGCCGTGTCGGCGTAGCGGTGGCGGCGCCACGCGCCCCCCGCCACGTCCTCGGGCGGCGCGCGCAGCGGGCCCGTGAGGTCGCCGACCCAGTCGGCGAGGCGCCGGCCGGGGCCGGCGTCCGGTCCCCACAGCGCTTCGCCCGTCGCCACCGCCCGGCGGGTCCGCGACCAGAGCCGGCGCTGGGCCTCGCCCGCCATGGCGCCGGGTTCCCCCGCGTGGCTCGGCACCAGCACGATGCGCCCGGGGGGCACGCCCGCGCGGCCGAGGGCTTCGGCGGCGGCCCCGAAGGAACTGCCCGACAGGCCCGGCCCCTCGTCGACCACGGCCCACACGGCGTCCGCCCCCTCCCGCAGGACGGCGGCCGCCGCCGCCCCGGGCACGACGACGCGGGCGAACGGATGGCCTTCCGGCCGGACCGTGACGGGCGGCGGGGCCCCGAGCGCCGCCGCCGCGCAGGCCGCCAGGGTGGCGCCGATCGAGCGGATGCCGAGCACGCGGGTGGGGACCGGCGCCTCGATCCGCGCCGCCGCCTGCCAGAAGCCCTCGGGATAGACGGCGTAATGCGCGAAGCCCTCGGTGCGCCGGATCTCGACCGTGGCCGGCAGCGCCGGGGCGAGGCGCTCCAGCGCGGACAGGGCCGCGGCCACCGGGGCAGGGGTTTCGGCCGGCAGGCGGGCCAGGCCGGACTCCCACGACCGGCCCATGACGGCCGCGAGCGCTTCGGCGAGGGCCAGGGCGGCGGCCTCGCCCGCCTCGGCCCCGGCATCGGCGAGGCCCTGGGCCAACCCGCCGGCCGCCACCAGGGCCGACACCCAGGCGCCATGGCGGGCGATGGCCGGCGCCGGCGCGAGGGCTTCGGCGATCCAGGCGCCGACCTCCGCCAGCGCCGCCGCCACCGCGACGGGTGCGCCCGCCTTGCCGTAGACGATCACGGCGCCGCGGCCCCGAGGTGGCGGTAGGCGATGGCGGCGAAGCTGTCGAAGTCCGGCACGTCCCAGGCGACGCCGCCGCGCCGGCGCCGTGCGTCGAGCCAGTCCCGCCAGCAGCCGTACTGGGCGGGGCTGGGCGACACGCGGTCGCGCCGGTCCTTGGCGAGTTCCAAGGCCTCCAGGGGGGCGAGCCCGCCGTCGACCAGCGCCGCCAGGGCCAGCGTGGCCGAGCGGCCGATGCCGTGCTCGCAATGGACCAGGACGCGCCGCCCCGATGCCCGCTGCGCCGCCACGAAGTCCACGCCGGCTTCCAGCATGGCGGGCGTGATGGCGGCATGGTCGTCGGTCGGCAGATGCAGGAAGGCGATGCCCTGGGCGGCCAGGATGGCGCGCTCGTCGACGGCCTCGCTGCGGAGGTCGACGACGGCGCCGACCCCCTCGGCGGCGGCGAGGCGGGCGGCCTCGTCGTCCGACAGGCGGCCGCCGATCGCGAGGGAGGGGGTGATCCAGGTGAGGTTCAATTCGGGCTTCCGGGCAGCGGGGCAGGGCCCCGGACGTGGCGCGGGCCGCCATGCGCGGCAAGGCATCACGGGGGCCGGGGGGCTGGGGGCGTGGCGGGAACTGGCCCGGGTCCCGACCGTTACGGTGAGCGAGACGCCGCCCGCCTCCGGGGGCGCATCCGGAGCACCCCCACCATGACGCACCATCCCGCCGGCGAGCTGTCCCTCACCGAACGCGCCATCTCCACCGGCATCGGCGTGTTCCTGGCCGCCGCCGCCGCCAAGCCGCGCCCCAACATGGTGCTGAGCCTGCTCGCCCTCGCGGGCGGCGCCGCCTTGGCTTATCGCGGCGCCACCGGCTATTGCCCGATGAAGGCGGCCCTCGCCGGCCAGCGGAACTGAGGCGCAGCGGCGCGGCGGCACCCGGCCGCCGCGCCGCCGTGACCCCGCATCACAGGGTCGTCGAGCGCCGGGCGAAGAAGCCGTAGATGAACAGCACGACGATGGCGCCGACGATCGCCCCGATGAAGCCGGCGCCTTGGTTGGGGCCGTACCAGCCGATCGCCTGGCCGAGATAGGTGGCCACGAAGGCGCCGACGATGCCGAGGATCGTGGTCAGGATGAAGCCGCCGGGCTCGTTGGGGCCGGGCATCAGGAACTTGGCGATGACGCCGGCCAGGAAGCCGATGATGATCGTGTAGATGATGGACATGGGGCACTCCGCGCGAGGCGCGGACCTGCTCGCATGAGCCCCCGTCGCCGTCGCTGCGACAACGCCGCTCGGAAGGGTTCGGTTTGCGCCCACTGCGGTCACGCTCACGCTTTTTTGCGGGGGCGCGCGCCCGTGCGGGTGGAAGGGCGAGGGCCGGTCGTCGCCTCATGCGCCACGCGGATCGCGGCACCCCCGGCGGTCGTGCCGTCCGGGCGGCCGAGCAGCGGCGCATAGACCAGCGTCACGCAGGCGAGCGCCAGGATCAGGACAAGGCTCAGCCCGCGCCCGAGGCAGGCCCGCTGCGTGGCGCCGAGCGACGCCAGGGCATCGCCGGGGCCGAAGCCAGCGGTCGTCGGTGATGCGGCGGCGGGGGTGTGCATGGCGGCCTCTTGGATCATACGACCGCCCTAAGTGGGAATATTTCCCACGTCAAGCCGTGTGGGATTTATTCCCACACAATGAGGCTGCTGCATTGAACGTCGCCGAGGCTCGCCCTAAGATGGCGCCGTGCCCCAGATGCCCAAAGACGTCCCCCTCGACACCAGCAGGCTGCAGGCGGCGTTGCTGCGGGTGCTGCGGCCCCTGGTCCGGCTCCTCGTGCGGCGCGGCATCACCTTTCCGGCGCTGTGCGACATGTTGCGGGAGCTCTACGTCAATGTGGCCGAGCACGACTTCTCCCTGCCCGGCAAGGAACAGACGGACAGCCGCGTCAGCCTGCTGACCGGCATCCACCGCAAGGAGGTCCGCCGACTGCGCGGGGCCGGGGCCCCGGTGAACGCCGTCCCGGCTGCCCTGTCGCGCACGAGCCGCATCCTGGCGCGCTGGCTCGCCGACCGGGACACGACGGACGAGGCCGGCCTGCCGCTGCCGCTGCCCCGCGTGGCACCGGCCGGACGGCCCTCCTTCGAGGCGCTGGTCGCCTCCGTCACGCGGGACGTGCGCCCGCGCGCCGTGCTCGACGAATGGATCGACAGGCGGCTCGCCGTGCTGGACGCCGACGATGTCGTCACGCTGCTCGACCGTGCCTTCGTGCCCCAGGGCGGCGACGAACAGCAGCTCTACTATTTCGGCCGCAACCTGCACGACCACGTGGCATCGGCCGTGGCCAACATCTCGGCGGAGACGCCGCGCTTCCTCGAGCGGGCCGTCCACTACGACGGCCTGTCGGAGGCCGTCGCCGCGGACCTCGAACGGCGCTCGCGCGCCCTCGCCATGGACGCGCTGACGGCTGCCAACCGGCAGGCCCACCGCGCCTGCGAATCGGATGCCGGCGGCCGGTGGCGCTGGAACTTCGGCGTCTACGTCTTCGCCGAGGAATTGCCGCCGCCCGGCGAGGCCGAGGGCACCGCCGCGCCCCGCCCCCCGGAGGACGGCGCTTGACCGGGTCGCGGCCCCACGGCCCGTCGCGGCGCGCCTTCGCGGCGCTGCTGCTCAACGGCGCCGCCTTCCGGATCGGCGACGCCCTGGCACAGGCTCGGCCGGCACAGGGCTCGCCGGCACCGGGGTCCGGCACGCCCGACCGCGGGCTCGGCGGCACCGGCGCGGTGCCGATCGACCCATCGGAAACGCTGGGCCAGGACCGTGGCATCGGCGGCACCGGCGTCATCGGGACCATCCGGCGGTTCGGCAGCATCGTGGTCAACGACCTGCGCGTCACCTTCCCGCCGCGGGTGCGGGTGTCGATCGACGGCCGGCCGGCGACGCTGCAGGACCTGCGGATCGGCCACGTCGTCCGCGTGCTGGCGCGGCAGCGCGGCGGCGTGCTGGCGACGCGCGCCATCGTCGTTCACAGCGAGGTGGTGGGGCCCGTCGAGGCCGGCGCGGCCGGAAGCCTCACGGTTCTGGGGCAGCGCATCCTGGTCGGCGAGGGCGTGGCCCTGCCGCCGCACCGGCCCGGCGACATCCTCGCCGTCGGCGGGTTGCGCCGTCCCGACGGCGTCGTCGTGGCGAGCCTCGTCGAGCGGCGGCCGCGCGGCGCTGCGCGGCTGCGCGGCCCCGTCGCGGCCGGGCCCGCGGGCGGCCTCGCGATCGGCGGCACCCGCATCCTGGGGGTGGCGCCGGCGCTGCTCGGGCGGGAGGTGACGCTGGTGGGGCGGTTCGCCGGGGGCGCCTTCCGGGCCGCCTCGGTGACGGTGGAGCCCCGCGTGCCCTTCGCGGCGGCCGACAGGCTCTCGCTCGAAGCCTATGTGGCCCGCGCGCCCGAAGGGCTGCAACTCGGCTCCGGGCTCGCCGTCGCCGCCTCCGGGACCGCGTTGGACGCGCTGGATCCCGACGGCGCGGTTCGGGCCGTCGTGGTGGCGCGACCCGGGCCGGCCGGGAGGCTCGACGCGGAATCCCTGCGCGTCGAGCGCGACACGCGCGGGTCGGGGCGCGGCGACGGCGGTCCAGGCCGCCCGGGGGGCCCTCCCGGACGCGAGGGTGACGGGCGACCCGGGGGCATCGGCGGACCGGAGCGACCGGGTGCGCCGGAGGGGCCCCGCGGGGCCGTCGACGGCGGCCGCGGTGGCCCGCCGGGCGGCCCCGGGCGCGGCGGCGGGCCGGGCGGCCCTGGTGGCCCTGGTGGGCCGGGCGGCCCTGGTGGCGGTGGCGGGTCGGGCGGCCCTGGTGGCGGTGGCGGGTCGGGCGGCCCTGGTGGCGGTGGCGGGTCGGGCGGCGGACCCGGGCGCTGAACACCGCCCCCGCCGTCGCCCCTCGGCGGTCGCCGAGATGGCGTCCCGGGCGGCGGCCCGCGGTGGTCGTCAGTCCTGCGCCACCACGCGGGCGCCGGTCTCGGTCAGCGGTGTCAGCGTCTCGGCCTCGCCGGTCTTGCCGGCCGGGACGAGCCGCACGGCGCCGCCGGCGAGCTGTTCGACCTTGAAGCAGCTCTGGGCCGCGTCGCCGGCGAGGCGCGACTGGCACAGGTTGCCCTTGGCGGCGCGCCAGTGACCCATCTTCACCTCGACGGCCTTGCCGTCCCCCTCCTGGACCTGCCGGAGTTCCAGGCGCCGGTTGTCCTTCGCGTAGAAGACGATGAGCCGGTCCCGCGCGTCGCCCTCGCCCGTCACGGCCGCGGGCCGGCCGACGAGGGCCTCGACGGGATCGCCCGCCCTGGCCCTGGCGGGGGCCGATGCCCCGTCCTCCGCCAGGCCCACGCTGCTGTCGAGCAGGGGGATGTGCTCGGGGAAATGCACGGCATTGCCCTTGACCAGCACGGCAGTGGTGGGAGCCGTGCCGCCCGCGGCGCCGAGCGTCACGGTGCCGAGCCGTGCGCCGGGGAACTCGTACTTGCCGTCGAGCAGGATCGTCACGCTCCGGCACAGCGTGCCGCCGCCGGGGCCGGCCTCGCACAGTTCGGGGTTCTCGCGGCTCCAGCGCCGGGCCGTGAAGCCGCGCTCGTCGCCCTCGCCCATCACGCCGCGCGAGGCGAAATAGGTGAAGTGGAGCGGTTCCCCCGGCGTTTCCCGCCGCAGCGTGTTGCCGGCGAGATAGTTGATGGCCTCGGCCCCCGTGACGACCAGCGAGGACCCCGCCCTGGCGGCATCGGCATAGGCGGCGGGGTTCGGCACATGCAGGGCCGAGCCCGGCGCGATCGAGCCCGTGGGAAGCTCCGTGTCGACGTCGGCGGCCGGGGCGGCCGGGGCGGCGGCGGTGGCGGCGGCGGCCCGGGCGGGCTCCTGCGGCGGCCGCGCCGGTGCGGGGGCGGGTTCCGATCCCTGAGCCGGCGCTTCCGCCGGCGCGATCGTCACCGCCACGGCGGCGCCGTCCTGCCGTCCCTGGTCCCGGAGGACGCTGACCACGCAGCACAGGCCGACCATCACGCAGACCGCGGCCGAAACGCCTCGACTCGACACCATCAGCCTCGCCCCGTCCCGCCACCACGCGCCGGACCACGGTGCCAAATGACACCAGGGGCCTTAAGAAGACTTGAACCATGGCAAGATGGTCCGCGCGCCGGGCCGGCCAGGCCCTGCGACCCGTTCACCCGTCCACCGCCGTGGAGGACGGGGCCGCTTTGCAAACCGCCGCGTTCCGTCCTAAGCAGCGCTGGCATCACAGGGATCGGACATTGGGACAGAAGCAGCTTCGCATCGGCATCGTCGGGGTCGGCAACTGCGCCTCGTCCCTCGTGCAGGGTCTCGAATTCTACAAGGACGCCTCGTCCAACGCGCCGGTACCGGGCCTCATGAACGTCGAGGTCGGCGGCTACCACATCGGCGACGTCGTGCCGGCGGCGGCCTTCGACGTGTCGGCCGCCAAGGTCGGGCTCGACCTCGCCGACGCGTTGCTCGCCGCCCCCAACAACACCGAGCGCTTCGCCGCCGTAAAGCCGACCGGCGTGCGGGTCGAGCGCGGCCCGACGCTCGACGGCCTCGGCCGCTACCTGCGCGACGTCGTGCCCGAGTCGGACGCGCCCCCCGCCGACGTCACGGCCGTGCTGCGGGACAGCCGCGTCGACGTCCTCGTCTGCTACCTGCCGGTGGGCTCGCAGGCCGCCGCGGAATTTTACGCCGAGCGGGCGCTCGAGGCGGGCTGCGCCTTCGTGAACTGCATGCCGGTGTTCATCGCGTCGAACCCCGTCTGGGAGAAGCGCTTCGCCGAGGCCGGGCTGCCGATCGTCGGCGACGACATCAAGAGCCAGGTCGGCGCCACCATCGTGCACCGCACGCTGGTCAACCTCCTGCGCGACCGCGGCATCCGCCTCGACCGGACCTACCAGCTGAACTTCGGCGGCAATTCCGACTTCCAGAACATGCTGGAGCGCGACCGCCTGGAATCGAAGAAGATCTCGAAGACGCAGGCGGTGTCCAGCCAGTTCGACGTGCCGCTCGACCCCGACAACATCCACGTCGGCCCGAGCGACTACGTGCCCTGGCTGACGGACCGCAAATGGGCGCACATCCGGCTGGAAGGCACGGGCTTCGGCAACGTGCCGCTGAACATCGAGCTCAAGCTCGAAGTGTGGGACTCGCCCAATTCCGCCGGCGTCGTCATCGACGCGGTCCGCTGCGCCAAGCTCGGGCTCGACCGCGGCATCGGCGGCGCGCTGATCGGCCCGTCGAGCTACTTCATGAAGTCGCCGCCGCGCCAGTTCACCGACGAGGAAGCGCGGGACCGCACCGAGCGCTTCATGGCGGGCACCGCGTGACCCTGCCGCCGTGCTGACGCTGCTCCTCGTCCGCCACGCCAGCCACGGCCTGCTGGGCCGCGTGCTCGCCGGCCGCATGGCGGGCGTGGTGCTGAGCGCAGAAGGCCGGGCCGAGGCGGAGCGCCTGGCCGAAGCGCTGGCGGGCCGCGGCATCGCCCGCATCCTGTCGAGCCCGCTGGAGCGCACGCGGGAAACCGCCGCCATCGTGGCGGCGCGGGCCGGCGTCGCGGTCGAGACGGCCGAGGAGATCAACGAGATCGACTGCGGCGCCTGGACGGGCGCCGATTTCGCCAAGCTTCCCGACGACCCGCTGTGGCAGCGCTGGAACAGCGAGCGCGCCACCTGCGCCATGCCGGACGGCGAGGGCATGGCGGCCGTGCAGGCCCGGGCCCTCGGCCTCGTCGGCCGCCTCGCCGCGACGGATCGCGACGAGACCGTGGCGCTCGTCACCCATTCCGACGTCGTCAAGGCCGTCGTCATGGCGGCGCTGGGCCTGTCGCTCGACCGCCACGACCACCTCGTCGTCGACCCCGCCTCGGTGACGACGCTGCACGTCTACGGCGACTACATGCGCGTCGTCCGGCTCAACGAGGTCGCGGCGTGAAGATCGTGGTCTTCGGCCTCACGATCTCGTCGTCCTGGGGCAACGGCCACGCGACGCTGTGGCGGGGCCTGCTCAAGGCGCTGATCCGGCGCGGCCACGCCGTCGTCTTCTTCGAGCGCGACACCGATTACTACCGCGACAACCGCGACCTCCACGCCATCCCGGGCGGCGACCTCGTGCTCTACCCGGACTGGGGCGCCGTCGCGGCGCGGGCCGCCCGCGAGGTGGCCGAGGCCGATGTCGCCCTGGTCACCTCCTATTGCCCGGACGCGCCCGACGCCGAGCGCGCCGTGCTCGACGCTCCCCGCGCGCTGCGCGTCTTCTACGACCTCGACACGCCCGTGACGCTGGCGGCGCTCGACGGGGCCGAGGACCGGCGCCCCGCCTATGTGGGGCCGGACGGCTTCGCCGGCTACGACCTCGTGCTGAGCTACACGGGCGGCCCGGCGCTCGACGCGCTGAGGACGCGGCTCGGCGCCCGCCGCGTGGCGCCGCTCTACGGCCACGTCGACCCCGAACTGCACCGCCCGGTGCCGCGCGAACCGCGGTTCGCCACCGACCTGTCCTACCTCGGCACCTATGCGGCGGACCGGCAGGCGGCGCTGGACGCGCTCTTCATCCAGCCGGCCCGGATGCGGCCGGGCGCGAAGTTCCTCATCGGCGGCGCGCAATATCCGGCCGACTTCCCCTGGACCGACAACATCTTCTTCGTCCGCCACCTGCCCCCGCCGGACCATCCGGCCTTCTTCTCGTCCGGGCGCCTCACCCTCAACGTCACCCGGCAGGCCATGGCGGCGATGGGCTGGTGCCCCTCGGGGCGGCTCTTCGAGGCGGCGGCCTGCGGCGCCCCCATCCTCACCGACGCCTGGGCGGGGCTCGACACGTTCTTCGCGCCGGGCTCCGAACTGATCGTGGCCCGCGGCACCGGGGACGCCCTGGCGGCTGTCGACCTCACCGACGCGGAACTCGCCCGCATCGGGGCGGCGGGCCGGGCGCGGGTGCTCGGCGAACACACGTCGGACCACCGCGCGCATGATTTCGAGGCCGCCGTGGCGGCGGCGCGGGGAGGCTAACCATGTGGGGCATCGTGCCGGCCGCGGGCCGGGGCAGCCGCATCCAGCCGCTGGCCTTCTCGAAGGAGCTGCTGCCCGTGGGCAGCCGGCACGACGGCGGCGTCGAGCGGCCCTGCGCGGTGAGCGAATACCTGCTCGACCGCATGGTGCTGGGCGGCGCCGACCGGATCTGCATGGTGATCTCGCCCGGCAAGCACGACATCCTGGCCTATTACGGCGCCGATTACGCGGGCGCGCACCTCGCCTACGTGGTGCAGCCGCGGCCGAGCGGCCTCTGCGACGCGGTGTTCCGCGCCGCCCCCCTCGTCGGGCCCCACGAGCCCGTGATCGTCGGCCTGCCCGATACGGTGTGGTTCCCCAAGGCCGGCTTCTCGGCCCTGCCGGACGACGTGCTCTCCTTCCTGCTGTTCCCGGTCGACAGGCCCGAGCTCTTCGACGCCGTGGTGCTGGAGGAGGACGGGCGCGTGCGCGAGATCCAGGTGAAGCGCGCCGACGCCGCGTCCCGCTGGATCTGGGGCGCCTTCAAGATGCCGGGCGCGGTGTTCCACGCCCTGCACGCGCTGTGGCTCGAGCGCGAGCGGCAGGACGAGTATTTCGGCACGCTGGTCAACAGCTACCTCGCGGCCGGCGGCCGGGCGCTCGGCGTCAGGACCGGCGAAAGCTACGTCGACACCGGCACGTTCAACGGCTACCGCGCCGCCATGCGGCTGCTGGGACAGGGAACGGCCGCGACAGAGGACGACACCACACGATGACGGATGTTTCCGCGCTGCGCGCCCGCGCCGATGCGCTCGGCCCCTGGTTCCACAACATGGATCTCGGCCACGGTGTCTGGACGGCGCCCGGGCATTTCCTCGGCGACTACCCGGGCGTGAAGTTCCGCGGCTTCGCCCACGTGCTGCCCGAGGACCTCACCGGCAAGAGCGTGCTCGACATCGGCTGCAACGGCGGCTTCTACGCCATCGAGATGCGGCGCCGCGGCGCGTCCCGCGTGCTCGGCATCGACTTCGACGCCGACTACCTCGCCCAGGCGCGCTTCGCGGCCGAAACGCTGGGCGTCGACGGCATCGAGTTCCGGCAGATGTCGGTCTACGACGTCGGGGCGCTCGGCGAGCGCTTCGACCTCGTGGTCTTCATGGGGGTGCTCTACCATCTGCGCCACCCGCTGCTGGCGCTCGACCTCATCTGGGAGAACGTCGCCTCCGACCTCATGCTGTTCCAGTCGATGCAGCGCGGCTCGGACGCGGTCGCCGAGGTCGCGCCCGACTATCCCTTCACCGAGCAGTCCCACTTCGACGCGCCCGGATACCCGAAAATGCATTTCATCGAGCGGGACTATTCGGCCGACCCGACGAACTGGTGGGCGCCCAACCGCGCCTGCTCGGCCGCCATGCTGCGCTCGTCGGGCTTTGACATCCTGGCGAACCCCGACCCCGAAGTGTTCCTGTGCCGCCGGACGACGCGCGGGCCCTTCGTCGAGGCCGCCTATCCCGCGAAAGGACCCGCCCGATGATCGAAGCCGCGATGATCTGGAACGAGCCCAACAACAAGTCCCACTGGGACCCGGTGGTCGACCCCGGCTGGGTGAAGTTCTCCGAGATGGTGGTCCTGGCGGCGAAGGCCATCCGGGCCGAGAACGCCCACCTGCCGCGCGTGCTCGGCGGCATGTCGCCGATCGACGCGACCTGGGTGCAGATGCTGGCGTCGCGCGGCGTGCTCGACCACCTCGACGCCGTCGCCGTGCACGGCTTCCCGCTCGACTGGAACCTGTGGGCCCTGAACGACTGGCCGGCGAAGATCGCCGAGATCCGCGCCGTGACGGACCTGCCCGTTTGGGTGTCGGAGGTCGGCGTCTCGACCTTCGGGGCCGAGGAGGTGCAGGACTGGGGCCTGAAGCGCACCGCCGAACTCCTCGTCGGGCAGGCGCCCCGCATCCATTGGTACTCGCTCTACGACCTGCCGAAGGAATGGGAGGCCACGACGCGCCACAAGGAGGCGGAGGGCTCCTCCTACTACCGGCACTTCGCCATGGGGCTGCTGCGCCAGGACGGCACGCCCAAGCTGGCGGCCGAGCATTTCGCCGCCGTGGCGCCCGCCATGGGCCTGTGCCAGTGGTTCCACTTCGAGGACCACCGGCTCGACGACGCCGTGGAATGGATGAAGCGGCTCGGCGTCACCTACCTGCGCACGGGCCTGTCCTGGGCCGACTGGCTGCGGCCCGACGCCGAGCGCTGGTTCGACCGGATGGTGCGGGCGCTGGAGCCCTTCGACACCACCGTCACGTTCTGCTTCACCCCCGAGGAGGAGGGCATCGAGCCCCACCACACCTCGGCGCCGAAGGACCCGGCGAAATTCGCGGAGTTCTGCGGCGAGATGGTGCGGCGCTACGTCGGCTCCGGGCCGACGAAGCCCATCCCGACGGTGTGAACGCCGCCGTGCGCCGCCCCTCTCCCCTCCGGGGAGACGGGACCGCCCGCCGTCCCCGCTGCAGGCGACACCCCGCGTGACCCCCGACACGACCGACCTCTTCGTGCCGCGACCGCATCAGTCCGTGGCGCGCGACGCCATCCTGGCGGCCCGGGCCGCCGGACGGCCGGGCTTCCTGCTCGGCGACCTCACGGGCCTCGGCAAGACGCTGTCGGTCTGGTCCGCCGTGGCGGCCATGCCGGAGCGCGAGGTGCTGATCGTCGCCCCCAAAGGAGCGCTGCCGCAGTGGCGCCGGACCATCGCGCGCGCCGGCCTCGCCCCCAAGGACGTGACGCTCACCAACTACGAGCGTTCCAAGGCCCTGCTGGCCCTGCCGGAGAAGACCACGCGGAAATCCGCCCGCGCGGTGAACAACGAGCTCGCCCGCGGCGGCGTGCCCCGCCGCACCTGGCCCATCGTGGTGTTCGACGAGAGCCACCGCCTGCGCAACCCCTACAGCCAGCAGAGCATGAGCTGCCGCACCGTCGCGGATGCGGCCGATTTCGTCGTCTACCTCAGCGCCACGGCCGGCCAGTCGCCGCACGAGCTCTCCTATCTCGGCCGCCTGCTCGCCTACGGCCCGGACGCGCCGCCGCCCTCGCTCGCCGGCTACCGCGAGCTGATGCGCCGCCTCGGCATCGGCGGCGCCAAGGGGCGCTGGACCAACTGGCGCTGGGCGCCGAACGACCGCGACCGCGCCGCCATGGCGGCCCTGCTGTACCGGGGTCCCGATGCCGTCGGCCTGCGCCGCCGCCCGGAGGAGGTGGCGGGCTGGCCCGAAGTGCAGCGCGACCTCGCCCCGACGGCCCTGACCCCCGCCGAGCGGCGCCTCTACGACGCGACCTGGCGCGACTTCCGGCGCGAACTCGGGCTGCTCGGGGGCTCGACGCGCCGCCCGGTCGGCTGGGCCGCCGACCTGCGCTTCCGCCAGAAGGCGAGCCTGCTCCGCATCGCCGGCACGGCCGACGTCGCCGAGGAACGGCTCGACCAGGGCCAGGCCGTGGCGGTGTCGGTCGCCTATCTCGAGACCGCCTCCATGCTGGCCGACACGCTGCGGGCGCGGGGCTGGAGCGTCGGCACCATCGACGGGCGCAACGGCGGCGACGCCAACGAGGCGACCCGCGTCGCCTTCCAGACCGGCGCGCTCGACGCCGTGGTCTTCACCGTCACGGAATCCATCTCGCTCCACGCCAACGAGTTGCCGGGCGGGGCGCGCACCCGCGCGCTGCTCGTCCACGACATGCGCCACAGCGCCATCCAGCTCGGCCAGATCGAGGGGCGCTGCCACCGCGACGGCGAGAAGGCCGTGATCCACTACCTCTACGCCGAGGAGACCGTCGAGGAGCGGATCGCCTCGACCGTGGTGGGCCGCATGGCCGCCATGGACGGCATGGCGGGCGACGACACCGCCGCCATCGACGCCATCATGATGCGGATCTACGGCGGGGCGGCGGGGTAGGGGACCGGGGCAGGGCGGGAGGCTCGCGCGCGAGACGCCGGGGTTCGGTCCCGGCCGGATGTGGCTGGCTCACGGGCGACCGGCTGACCCTCGGGCCGGCACTTGACCTCTGGAGGCGACGCGCGACTTGCGGCATAAGGGAGGCAGTCCAGCAATCTCGACGGATCCTCACCATGACCCGCATGTTCTTCGCCGCGGCGTTGCTCCTCCTGCCCGCCGTGGCCTCGGCGCAGCAGGCCGCGCCCGCCCCGGCCGCCGGCACCAAGGATGTCTACGACATGCCGTGCTCCATGTTCCACGCCAATGCCGACGGGTCCTGGAACGCCACCCAGGCCATGACGCTGCAGCCCGCGGCCGGCCCCATCCCGCTGAAGCCCAGCTTCAAGTTCAAGGCCGGCACGCTCTTCGCCGGCTTCGACCTCGCGGCCGAACTCGACAAGGCCTGCCGGCACTGAACGGGCCCCGCATCGCCTCGCGTTCCGCCGCCGCGGGACGGGGGCTATGCCGCACTCTGGTCAGGCTTGGCCGTGGCCGTCGCCGGGGTGCGACCTGCGCTGTCGACGCCGTCGGCCGCGCAGTGTCGACGCGTATTCGGTCCCGTAGATGCTGCAGACGATGCCGAGCGGCACGGCGACGAACAGTTCCAGCAATCCGCTGAACGGTGTCGTGGCGACCAGGAGCATGGCCGTTCCCTCCGATGCGGTCGCATTTGCTTGCGACCGTCACGGCGAGATTAGCTGCCTCTTTTCGGCCCTTGTCTCCTCACGTCCTCGTGATGGCGGGGCGCGGCATCGGCCGTCCTGTCACGGGGCGGGGCGGGCCTGCTGGTCGCGGACGATGGCACGAAAGGCGGCCATCGCCTCGGCGTCGCTCGGCGAGGCCAGCACATAGGTGGCGGCGAATGCCGCCGCACCTGGCATGCCGCTGGCCACGATGCGCGCCGCCGCGGCCTCGCGGTTGTAGGGCGTGCGGCGCAGGACGATGTCGGCGCCGACCAGGGCCCAGGAGGCCCCTGCATGGCCGTAGGGCATGCCGACCGAGCCGGCGTTGACGAGGCGGCGGCGATCGATCAGCCGGTCGTAGGGCATGTGGCAATGCCCGACCACGACGGTCTCGGCATCGATGGCGGCGAAGGCGGCCGCCGCATGGTCCAGCGTGGCATCCACCAGGAGCATCTCGTCGTCGCTGCGCGCCGTGGCGTGGCAGATCCCGACGGAGCCGCGCCGCTCGAGTGTGAGGGTGCGGACCAGGGGCAGGGCGGCGAGCCGGTCGCGCTGGGCCTCGGTGATGCGCGCCGCGGCCCATTGGACGATGGCGTCCGTGTCGGGATCGGCGTGCCGGTATCGTCCGGCGCGCGCTTCGACGAGCCAGCGGTCGCCGTTGCCGCGCAGCCAGACCGCGTGGTCGCCGAGCGCGGCGAGCCGGTCGAGCGTTTCGGTCGGGAACGGGCCGTCGGCGAGGTCGCCGTTCAGGACGACGAGGTCGACCTGGGCCGCCGCCACATCGGCCAGCACGGCTTCGAGGGCCGGCAGATTGCCGTGGATGTCGGACAGCACCGCGATCCTGTCCACCGCGGCGCCCTGTCGGTCAGAAGCGCCAGCGTTGCGCGTTGGCGACGAGGAAGTCGCGCAGCACCTGCACGCGCGCCACGCTCTTCAGCTCTTCGGGATAGACGAAGTAGCAGTCGAGTTCCGGCATGTCGACGTGTGGCAGGATCTGCACGAGGCCGCTGTCGGCATCGGCGAGATAGTCGGGCAGGACCCCGATGCCGGCGCCGCTCTGCACGGCGTGGTGGCTCGCCACCATGTTGTTGAACGTCACCGTCGAGGAGCGGAGGGATTTGGCGTCCCGCCCGGCCGCCTGCAGCGAGTTCAGCAGCGACACGAGGTAGTTCGACGGCGAGCCGCTGTAGCCGATCAGGCGGTGCTTGCCGAGGTCGTCGAGGGTCTTGGGCTGGCCGTGGCGCTTGAGATAGCTCGGCGACGCGTAGGCGTGGTAGTGCACGGTGAAGAGCCGGCGCCGGATGAGGTCGGGCTGCACGGGCTCGCGCAGGCGCAGGCCGATGTCGGCCTCCCGCATGCCGAGGTCGAGTTCCTCGTCGGTGAGGATCACCTGCAGCTTGATGTCGGGGTAGAGGTCGAGGAACTCGCCGAGCCGCGGCGACAGCCAGTTGGTGCCGAGCGCGAACGTCGTGGTGATGCGCAGGTCGCCGTGCGGCTTCTCGCGGCTGTCGGTGAGGTGGCTGCGCACCGCATCGAGCTTCAGCATCACGTCCTGGACGGTGCGGAACAGCAGTTCGCCCTGCTCGGTCAGGATGAGCCCGCGGGCATGGCGATGGAACAGCGGCGTCTCGAGTTCGGTCTCGAGCGCGCTGATCTGACGGCTGACCGCGGATTGGCTGAGGTTGAGCACCTGACCCGCGTGGGTGAAGGACCCGGCATCCGCGGCCGCCTGGAAAACCCGCAACTTGTCCCAATCCACCGTCGCCTCCCGGATGGCTCCACCCTTCCATTGTCGGGCGTCGCAGGGCGTCGCCAAGGGAGGGCAGAGCGTCCACTATCCACCGAACCCAGGGGAAGCGCCACCATCAATCGGGTTGCAGCCGCGGAAGGCCGCGACCGCGGCGGGCGGGACGGTCATTCCCAGGCGCCGATCATCATCGGCTCGCGCGCCTCCTCGGCCCGGACCTCGGGATCGGCGCTGTGCTCGGCGAGGAACTTCTCGGCTTCGAGCGCCGCCATGCAGCCCATGCCGGCGGCTGTCACGGCCTGGCGGTAGATCTTGTCCTTCACGTCCCCCGCCGCGAAGAGGCCGGGGATGTCGGTGGCGGTGCTGTCGGGCCGGGTCAGGATGTAGCCCTCGCGGTCCATCGGCACCTTGCCCTGGAAGACCGCGGTGGCGGGCGAGTGGCCGATCGCCACGAAAACGCCGTCGGTGGCGCGCGTGGCGAGCCCGCCCGTGACGGTGTCGCGCAGCCTGACGCCGGTGACGCGGGCCGGCGTGCCCTCGCCGACGATCTCGTCGACGGCGTGGTTCCACAGCACCTCGACCTTGGGGTGCTTGAAGAGCCGCGTCTGCAGGATCTTCTCGGCGCGCAGGTGGTCGCGCCGGTGCACCAGCGTGACGCGGCTCGCGTGGTGGGTGAGGTAGAGGGCGTCCTCCACGGCGGTGTTGCCGCCCCCCACCACCACGACCTGCTTGTTGCGGAAGAAGGCGCCGTCGCAGACCGCGCAGCCGCTCACCCCCGCCCCCATGAAGGCGCGCTCGCTGTCGAGCCCGAGCCATTTCGCCTGGGCGCCGGTGGCGATGATGACGGTATCGGCGAGGTAGGTGTCGCCGCCGTCCGTCGCGACCCGGAAGGGGCGGCGTGCCACGTCGATGTCGGTCACGAGGTCGAAGACGAGCCGCGCGCCCGCGTGCTCGGCCTGGCGCGCCATCCGGTCCGTGAGGTCCGGGCCCTGGATGGAGATCTCGCCCGGCCAGTTCTCGACGTCGGTCGTGATGGTCAGCTGGCCGCCGGGTTGCAGGCCCTGGATGACCACGGGCTCGAGCCCGGCACGGGCCGCGTAGACGGCGGCCGTGTAGCCGGCCGGGCCGGCCCCGATGATCAGCGTCTTGACGGCATGGGTGTCGGGCATGGGGCTACCGGGGAGTGGGCCGGCCGGCGGGCGGCCGCGTCCGGCTTGGTATAGGAACGGGCCCGCGGCCTCGCAAGGATCGCGCGGCTGCCCCGTCCCGTCCGGCCTTGCGATGCCCCGGCGCCGGTTCTAGGTTGCCGCCGACCCGTGCCGGCCCCATCCGGGGGGCCGCGGCACTCCCGAACCCCGGCTTTCCCCTGCGGAAGGCCCCCGAGCGCGAGACCTTTCCATGGCTTCCAGCAGCGGCACCGCGAGCGTCGACGACATCAAGGCGGCGGTCCTGGCCAGCGTGAGGGCGCGGCGCGGCTTCGATCGGCCCTATCCCTATTCCCTCGTCGACGGCCTGTTCCCGGCCGCCGTCGCCGACGAACTGGCGGACCTGCCGTTCGGGGCGCCGAGCCTCGACGGCGTGTCGGGCAAGCGCGAACTCCACAACGACAAGCGGCGCTACTTCGACACGCCCACCAATGCCGAGCACCCCGTGATGGGCCGCGTCGCCGAAGCGCTGCAGGCCACCGACGTCGTGAGCGAGATCGCCCGCGCCTTCGACGCGCCGCTCGACGACACGTTCCTGCGGCTCGAATACGCCCAGGACATCGACGGCTTCTGGCTCGAGCCCCACACCGACCTCGGCGTCAAGAAGTTCACCTGCCTGATCTACCTGTCGCAGGGGCCGGGCCACGAGACGCTCGGGACCGACATCTACGCCTCCAAGGAGGAGCATGTCGGCGCCTCGCCCTTCCTCCGCAATTCCGCGATGATCTTCGTGCCGGGCGCCGACACCTGGCACGGCTTCGAGAAGCGCCCCATCGCGGGCGTGCGCCGCTCGGTGATCCTCAACTACGTCACCCACGACTGGCGCGCCCGCGAGCAGCTGAGCTTCCCCGAGACGCCCGTCCGGGTGGCGTGACGCGGCGGGGCGGAGGGGAACCGACACGGCCCCGTCGGTCAGCGGGTCCCGTCGAGCTTTCGCAGTCTGGAGGTCGAGCGCCAGGGTCGGGGTCTCGACCGGCCTGCGCGGCCCGAGTGGAAGCGCCGACGCGTCAGAGGTGTCGACTTGTAATCATGCACGTCGTGCATGATGTTGGTGGGATCATCGGGTCTTGCCGACCATCCACCAGCTCACGCACGCTTTGAAGATCTGCATGGATGCGGACGATCATGCTCCCCCGCACTTCCACGTGAAGGGGCCGGGGTCGACGTCATGGTGAGGTTGGCCGACCTCCAGGTGCTCCAGGGTGAGTTCGACCGTCGCGATCTGACGATGGCCCTGTCTTGGGCCGGTCAGAACCTCGATCTGCTCGAACGGAGATGGAGAAGCCTCGATGAGCGCGACTGACGTCGTGACCGTCGGCAAGGCCCTGCCGCGCATCCGGTCCGTCTCGTTCAACGACGGGTACGAGGTCGCCGTGACCTGGGACGCCGCGACCCGCGACGGCCGAACGGACGCCGTCGACCTTGCCCCACTGATCTTCCGCCTGAAGTTCTACGCCCCCTTGCGGGACGACCGTCGGCTCATGGCCACGGTCCGCGCGATCGATGAGGGCACCGCCATCGCCTGGGGAGACGGTGATGTCGACATGGCGGCGACCTCCGTCCTCGATCTCGCCGAGGAGTCGATGACGGCAGCCGACTTCTCGGAATTCATGACGCGGCATGGCTTCACCTTCGACCGCATCGCGGCCGAACTCGGCATCAGCAAGCGGCTGGCCGGATACTACGCGGCCGGTCGGAGCGTGCCCCGTTACATCGCCCTGGCGTGCGCGTTGATGGACCTCCAGCTGCAGAGGAAGCCCGTCGCACCGGCGCTGGACCGACGGGCGGTTTCGCACGGGGCGGCGACACTGCCGAGCGATCGAGACGCACGCGTTCCGTTCGGCACGCTCGAACGCCGTGGTCGCGACGACGTGGCGCGCGAGATGCTCGATCCCGTCAAGGACACGCGTGAGCGCGCCGACCGTGTGCAGGGTGGCGTAGATCGCCTTGCGGTGGGGACGGGGCACGAGCCCTGATCAACCATCAACCTGTCGCCGACACGGCTCCCACCTTCGAGCTGGAGCGGATTCGCCGAAGGCGAGACCGCTTTCAGCCCGCGGTCGACGTCGTCGACACATCGCGCCCGACTCCGTCCCTCAGGTGATGCCGCCGCCCCCGCCGCGCACCGCCGGGCGTTCCGCCGCGACCCGCGCCCGGTAGCGGCTGACCCGGTAGGCGCCGATCGGGTCGATGGCGCCGCCCGCGTCAAGCCGGGCCCGGGCCAGGATCGGGTCGACGTCGGCGCGGAACCCCGCCTTCAGCACCTCGGAGGCCATCAGCGGGTCGTTGTCGTCCTGGAACCCCGCCAGCGCCGTCCGGTCGACCAGCAACGCCTGGGCGTAGGCGCGGCGGATCTCGTCGGCGGAGCGGATCAGGCTCTCGATCGGGTCGGTCACGTTGTGGGACTGGTCGATCATATAGGCGGGATCGAAGCCTGGCCCGTCGAGGTCGACGAGCTCGTTGAACACCAGGAACAGCCGGAACGGGTCGATGGCGCCCGCGTCGAGGTCGTCGTCGCCGTATTTCGAGTCGTTGAAGTGGAAGCCGCCGAGCTTGCCCGCGTGGGCGAGGCGCGACACGATCATCTCGATGTTGACGTTCGGCGCGTGGTGGCCGAGGTCGACGAGGCAGGCCGCCTTGGGGCCGAGCGCCTGGGCGGCGAGGAGGCTCGTGCCCCAGTCCTGCACCACGGTGGCGTAGAAGGCCGGCTCGTACATCTTGTGCTCGGAGAACAGCCGCCAGTCCTCCGGCAGCGCCGCGTAGATCTCGCCCATGGCGCCGAGGTAGCGCTCGAAGGCCCGGCCCATGTGGCTCTGCCCGGGGAAGTTGGAACCGTCGCCGATCCACACCGTGAGCGCCCTGGAGCCGAGGGCGCGGCCGATCTCGATGCACTCGACGTTGTGCGCCACCGCCTGGGCGCGCACGGCCGGGTCGGTGTGGCTCAGCGAGCCGAAGCGATAGGACAGGCGGTGGGCGGGCTCGTCGGGATGGTCCTGGAACGTGTTGGAGTTCATCGCGTCGAAGCCGAGGCCCAGCGCCCCGGCCCGGTCCCGGAGCTCGGCGGCCGGGGCGCGGTCCCAGGGGATATGCAGCGACACGCGCGGCGTCGCCCGGCCGAGCTGCTGGATGACGGCGCAGTCCTGCAGTTTCTGGGCGATGCCGCGCGGCTCGCCCTCGCCGGGGAAGCGGGCGAAGCGCGTCCCCCCGGTGCCGACGCCCCAGGAGGGGACCGCCACCGTGAAGCCCGCCACCTTGGCGGTCACGGCGGCGATGTCGATGCCCCGCCGGGCCAGGCGGGCGCCGAGCGCGTCGTAATCCTCGGCCAGCGCCGCCGCACGGGGCTCGTTGTGGTGCGCGACGACGCCGGGATCGATGGGCAGGCCGGACATCGGGGTCTCCTGTGAGGCTGGTCCTCCCCCGCCGACGGGGGAGGCGACCGCGGCGCTCAGCGCGTGAAGGACTGGGCGTTGCCGGCGTCGACGTTGATGATGTTGCCGGTGGATTTCGCCGACAGGTCGGAGGCCAGGAAATACACCGCCTCGGCGATGTCCTCGGGCAGCACCGAGCGCTTGAGCATGGAGCGCTTGCGGTAATGGTCCTCCAGCGCGTCGGGCTCCATGCTGTAGGCGGCGGCGCGCTGCTCGCGCCACGCGCCGGTCCAGATCTTGGAGCCGCGCAGCACCGCGTCGGGGTTGACGACGTTGACCCGGATGCTGGCGTCGGCGCCCTCGAGGGCGAGGCAGCGGGCGAGATGGATCTCGGCCGCCTTGGCGGTGCAATAGGCCGAGGCGCCCGGCGAGGCCGCGAGCCCGTTCTTGGAGGCCACGAAGACCAGCGCGCCGCCGAGCTTCTGGCGCCGCATCAGCCGGAAGGCCTCGCGCGACACGAGGAAATAGCCCTTGGCCAGGATGTCCATGTTGCGGTCCCACATGGCGACCGTGGTGGTCTCCACCGGCTCCGAGGAAGCGATGCCGGCGTTGGACACCAGCACGTCGAGCCCGCCGAACTCCGCCACCGCCTCGGTGAAGCCGCGCGCCACGGCGGCCTCGTCGGTGACGTCGAACAGCACGGAGCGGACCTGGTCGGCGCCGTAATGCCGGGCGAACTCCGCCTGCGTCTCCGCCAGGGCCTCGGCGTCGATGTCGGCCAGCACCACGCAGGCGCCGTCCGCCATCATCCTGGCCGCCACGGCCCGGCCGATGCCGCCGGCCCCGCCCGTCACGAGGCCGACCCGGCCCGCGAGGCTCTTGGGCTTGGGCATGCGCTGGAGCTTGGCCTCCTCCAAAAGCCAATATTCGATGTCGAAGGCTTCCTGCTCGGGCAGGCCCACATAGGTGTCGACCGCCGCGGCGCCGCGCATCACGTTGATGGCATTGGCGTAGAACTCGGCCGCGATCCGCGCCGTCGCCTTGTCGCGCGCGAAGGTGATCATGCCGACGCCCGGCACGAGGTAGACCACGGCATTGCCGTCGCGCATGGCGGGGCTATCGGGGTGGCGGCACCGTTCATAATAGGCGGCGTAGCCGGCGCGGTAGTCGGCGACGGCGCGGTCGAGCCCCGCCACCACGGCGTCGACGCCGGTCGCGGGGTCGAAGTCCAGCACCAGCGGGCGGATCTTGGTGCGCAGGAAATGGTCCGGGCAGCTCGTGCCCAGCGCCGCCAGGGCCGGCATGTCGCGCCCGTTGACGAAGTCGAGTACCGCCGGCCCGTCCTCGAAGTGGCCGACCTTGCGCTCCTCCGTGCCGATGCGGGCGCGGATCTCCGGCATCAGCCGCGCCGCCACGGCGCGGCGCTCCTCCGCCGGCAGGCTCGCCGTGCGGGCGCCGCCGAAGGCGGGCCTTCCGGCCGTCTCGGCCTCGAACCAGGCGATGGCCTTGTTGATGATGCGCAGCGTGGTCTCGTAGCAGGCGCGGGACTCCTCGCCCCAGGTGAAGAGCCCGTGGCTTTCCAGCACGACGCCCCTGGCCTGCGGGTTCTCGGCGGCGAAGCGCGACAGCATGAGCCCGAGCTCGAAGCCGGGGCGGCGCCACGGCAGCCAGCCGATCTCCTCGCCGTAGATGCGCCGCGTCAGCGCCCGGCTGTCGCGCGTCGCCGCGATGGCGATGACGGCGTCGGGATGCATGTGGTCGACGTGCCGATAGGGCAGGTAGGCGTGCAGCGGCGTGTCGATCGAGGCGGCGCGCGGGTTCAGCGCGAAGGTGCAGTGGGGCAGGTAGCCCACCATCTCGTCCTCGTGCTCGGGTCCGCGGTAGATGTCGCGCAGGCTGTCGAGCTTGTCGCGGTAGAGCGTGGCGAAGCCGTCGCGCCCCATCGTGCCGACGTCGCCGCCCGAACCCTTGACCCAGAGCACCTCGACGGGCCGCCCGGTCAGCGGGTCGCGCTCCGTCACCTTGGCTGAGGTGTTGCCCCCGCCGTAGTTGGTGATGCGCTTGTCGGCGCCGAGCAGGTTCGAGCGGTAGAGCAGGAGCCCGGGCTCGTCGAGGCCGGCCGCCTTCGCCTCGTCCCAGCGGTCCTCCAGCAGCCGGCTGTCCGCATCCGCCATCATGTCCTCCCCGGGATCGGTCGCGCGGGCCGCGTTCCACGCCAGCCGCACCTCATTGGCGCAACTTATTCCAGAAGCGATCAACACATGTCAACAACGCGCCCGCAGCAATCAATACTGCGGCGCAGCATGATCGAAACTGATCGAACTTGTTGACGGGATCGGGGAAAGCGGCCTAGGTTCGGTGTCGGAGGAAACGATGCACGAGCGCGAACGCCACCGCATCATCTTGGATCTGCTGAGCGCCCGGGCCGTCGGCACGGTGGCGGATTTCGCCCGGGCGACGGGCGGGTCGGAGGCCACGGTGCGGCGCGACCTCGCGGCGCTCGCCGGGCAGGGGCGGTTGCGCAAGCTGCGCGGCGGCGCGGAAGCGCTCCAGCCGCCGAACCTCGTGGCGCTCGGCACGCCCGCGGGCGCGGCCGGCGCGGTGCCGAACCTCCTCGAGAAGCGCGCCATCGCGCGGGCCGCCGTGGCGCTCTGCGCCGAGGGCGACGCCATCATCGTCAACGGCGGCACCACCACGTTCCAGATGGTCCACGCCATGGACCGGCTGAAGCTGCAGGTGCTGACCAATTCCTTCTCGGTGGCCGAGCACCTGCTGCGCCATTCGGCCTGCACGGTGTTCCTGCCGTCGGGCTCCGTCTACCGCGAGCAGAACATCATCCTGAGCCCCTTCGAGGACGACGGGACCGTGCATTTCCGCGCGCGGCGCATGTTCATGGGGGCGCAGGGCGTCTCGGCGCTCGGCATCATGGAGCGGGACGCGCTCATCATCTCGTCCGAGCAGCGGCTGATGCGCCAGGCGGACGAGCTCGTGCTCCTGGTCGATTCGAGCAAGTTCCGCGCCCAGTCCTCGATGATCCTGGCGCCGCTCGCCCGCGCCACCCGCATCGTCACCGACCATCGCATCGCCGACGAGGACCGCCGCATGGTGGCGGCCGCCGGGATCGACCTCATCGTCGCCGACCCGCTGCGGGGGCGCGATCACAACCCATCAGCCTCGATCGCCTGACCGCGCCGGAGAGCGCGGCGGCGACCGAGGACGGACCAACGAACGGGAGGATACCATGACGCTTTTGAGAACCCTGGCGCTGTCGACGGCGCTGGCCGGCGCGATGCTGGCCACGGCCGCGCAGGCGGCCGACATCCGCATCGCCCTCGTGGCGAAATCGCTCGGCAACGGCTTCTTCGAGGCCGCCGACAAGGGGGCCGAGGAGGCCGCCAAGGCGATCGGCGGCGTGAAGATCGTCTACACGGGCCCCACCAGCACCACCGCCGAGGGCCAGATCGAGGTCATCAATGCGCTGATCTCGCAGAAGGTCGACGCCATCGCGATCTCGGCCAACGACAAGGACGCCGTCGCGCCGGCCCTCAAGAAGGCCATGGGCCGGGGCATCAAGGTCATCTCCTGGGATTCCGCCGTCGCCGCCGAGGGGCGGATGCTGCACCTCAACCCCTCGTCCAACGAACTCATCGGCAATATGCTGGACAAGCTCGCCACCGACGCCCTGCCGGGCGGCAAGGGCAAGGTCGCCATCCTGTCGGCCACCGCCACCTCGACGAACCAGAACACCTGGATCGGCGAGATGAAGAAGGCCCTGCCGAAGTATCCCGGCCTCGACATCGTGGCGACCGTCTACGGCGACGACCTGTCGGACAAGAGCTACCGCGAAACCCAGGGCCTGCTGCAGACCCACCCCGACGTGAAGGTGATCGTGGCGCCCACCTCCGTCGGCATCGTGGCGGCGGCCCAGGCCGTGAAGGACGCCGGCAAGATCGGCCAGGTCTTCGTCACCGGCCTCGGTCTGCCCTCCGAGATGGCGGGGGCGGTGCATTCCGGCGCCACCAAGAACTTCGCCATCTGGAACCCGATCGACCTCGGCTATTCGGCCGCCTATCTCGCCTACGACCTCGTCAAGGGCGCCAAGGCCGAGCCCGGCGCCGCACTCCCCATGGGGCGGATGGGGCAGCTGAAGCTCGACGCCGGCACCGAGGGCGCCATGGCGGACCCCTTCGTCTACGACAGCTCCAACGTCGACACCTTCGCCAAGGTGTTCTGACGCGCTCGACGCCGCGCCCTTCTCCCCTCGCGGGAGAAGGTGGCCCTGCATGGCGGGGCCGGATGACGGGACCGTCGCGCCCCATCCCCTCATCCGCCCTGCCGGGCACCTTCTCCCGCCATGCGGGAGAAGGACAGCGCACCCATCCCGGGAGTCTCGCGCCCTTGTCCTCCGTCCTGAAGTTCGTCCCGCCGGCCCCGCCCGGCGCCGCCGCCGCGGCTCGGCTTCCGGCGCCGCTGCTCGAACTGCGCGGCATCTGCAAGCATTTCCCCGGCGTCAAGGCGCTCGACGGGGTGGAACTGGCGCTGCGGCCCGGCCGCGTCACCGCGCTGGTCGGCGAGAACGGCGCCGGCAAGTCGACGCTGGTCAAGATCCTCACCGGCATCTACCGCCCCGACGCCGGCGAGATCCTCATCGGGGGCGAGCGGATCGCCTTCGCCGGGCCCGAGGCCGCCCAGGCGGCCCGCATCACCGCCATCCACCAGGAAACCGTGCTGTTCGACGAGCTGACGGTGGCGGAGAACATCTATCTCGGCCACGCGCCGCGCACCCGGTTCGGCCTCGTCGACTGGCCCGCCATCCGGGCGCGCTCGGCCGCGCTGCTCTACGGCATCGACGCGCCGATCCGGCCCTCGACGCGGCTGAAGGACCTGTCGATCGCCCAGCGCCACCTCGTCGCCATCGCCCGCGCCCTGTCGGTCGACAGCGAGATCGTCATCATGGACGAGCCCACCGCGGCCCTGTCCCACAAGGAGGTCGAGGACCTGTTCCGTGTGGTGGAGCGGCTGAAGGGGCAGGGCAAGGCCATCCTGTTCATCTCCCACAAGTTCGAGGAGCTCGACCGCGTCGCCGACGACTATGCCGTGTTCCGCGACGGCCGCACCGTCGGGGCGGGGCGGATGGAGGACGTCGACCATGCCACGCTGGTGCGCATGATGGTGGGCCGCAGCGTCGACCAGGTCTTCCCCAAGGGGAAGTCCGACATCGGCGACGAGGTGCTGGCGGTGTCGGGCTATTCGCACCCGACCGAGTTCGACGACATCTCCTTCACGCTGCGCCGCGGCGAGATCCTCGGCGTCTACGGCCTCGTGGGCGCGGGCCGCTCCGAACTCTGCCAGTCGCTCTTCGGCGTCACCGCGCCCTCGCGCGGCACCGTCGCGCTCGACGGGCGGGCGCTCCGCATCCGCTCCACCGCCGACGCCATCCGGGCCGGCCTCGTCTACGTGCCGGAGGAGCGCGGCCGCCACGGCGCCGTGCTGGCCATGCCGATCGTCGAGAACGCGACGCTCGGATGCCTCGGCGCCGTGTCGCGCCGCGGCTTCATCCGGGCCGCCGAGGAATTCGCGCTGGCCCGCCATTATGCCGAGCGCTTCGACCTGCGCGCCGCCTCCCTGTCGCAGCCCGTCGGCACGCTGTCGGGCGGCAACCAGCAGAAGGTCGTCATCGGCAAGTGGCTCGCCACCCGGCCGAAAGTCATCGTCCTCGACGAGCCCACCAAGGGCATCGACATCGGCTCCAAGGCCGCCGTCCACGGCCTCGTCGCCGACCTCGCCCGCCAGGGCCTCGCCGTGCTGATGGTGTCGTCCGAACTGCCCGAGATCCTCGGCATGGCGGACCGCGTGATGGTGATGCGGGAGGGCCGCATGGCCGGCACCTTCGACCGGCACGGCCTCACCCCCGAGACCCTGGTGGCGGCCGCCACCGGCAACCTCGGAGCCGTCGCTTGAGCGCCGTCGGCCCCGCCGCCGCCCCGGACGGCCTCGACCTCCGGAGCCTCCTCGCCCGGCGCGAACTCCTGCTCGTCGCCGCCATCGCGCTGCTGCTCGCCGCCGTGGCGGCGCGCTTTCCGGGCTTCGTCCGGCCGGCGAGCCTCGGCAACACCTTCAACGACACCGCCATCCTGATCGTCATGGCGCTCGGGCAGGCGGCCGTCATCCTGACGCGCTCCGTCGACCTGTCGGTCGCCGCCAATGTCGCGCTGACCGGCATGGCGGTGGCGCTGCTCGACGTGCACCACCCGGAGCTGCCGCTGGCGCTGCTGCTGGCGGTGGCGCTGGGCCTCGGCCTCGCGCTCGGCGCCATCAACGGCCTCCTGGTGTGGAAGGTCGGCATCCCGCCCATCGTGGTGACGCTCGGCACCCTCACGGTCTTCCGCGGCCTCGCCTTCGTGCTGTCCGGCGGCGCCTGGATCAACAGCTTCCAGATGACGCCGGGCTTCCTCGCGGTGCCGCGCACCGAGGTGCTCGGCCTGCCGCTGCTGAGCTGGACGGCGCTGCTCGCCGTCGGGGTGGCGGGCCTCGTCTTCGGCCGCACGCCCGTCGGCCGGGCCTGGTACGCGGTCGGCGGCAACCCGACGGCCGCCGTCTATGCCGGGCTCGACCCCGGCCGCGCCCGCTTCCTCGCCTTCTGCTTCTCGGGCGCGCTGGCGGGGCTGTGCGGCTATCTCTGGGTCGCCCGCTACGCCGTGGCCTACGTGGACGTCGCCTCGGGCTTCGAGCTCGACGTCATCGCGGCCTGCGTCATCGGCGGCGTGTCGATCGCCGGCGGCATCGGCTCGGTCGCCGGCGTCGTGCTGGGGGCGCTGTTCCTCGGCATCATCAAGAACGCCCTGCCGGTCGTGAACGTGTCGCCCTTCGCCCAGATGGCCATCTCGGGCGCCGTCATCATCGCGGCCGTGGCGCTCAACGCCCGCGCCGAGCGCAAGCGCGGCCGGGTGATCCTGCGGCCCCATCGCGGAGCCACGCCATGACGCTCGAGGCCGCCTCGCCGGCGCGCGCCGCGCCCGAAGGCGCGGGCCCCCGCACCATCCCCGACCGGCTGGTGCCGCCCTGGCGGCGCTTCGCGGCGAGCTGGGAAGCCATGCTGCTCGGCGTGGCGGCGACGGTCTTCCTCATCGATGCCCTGGCCTCGCCCTATTTCCTCGACCTGTGGAACCTCAGCGACGCCACCTTCAACTTCACCGAGAAGGCCATCATCGCGCTCGCCATGGCCTTCGTCGTCATGGCGGGCGAGATCGACCTGTCGGTCGGCGGCACCGTGGCGCTCGCCTCCACGGCCATGGGGGCGGCCGCGGCGGCCGGGGCCGGGACGCCCGTGCTGGTCCTGGTCGGGCTCGGCGTCGGCGCCGCCTGCGGGCTCTTCAACGGCCTCCTCGTGGCGCGGCTCGGCCTCCCCTCCATCATGGCGACGGTCGGCACCATGAGCCTCTACCGCGGGCTCAGCTACGTCGCGCTCGGCGACGGCGTCTACAAGGACTATCCGGCCGGCCTCGCCTGGTTCGGCCAGGGCTACGTGTGGCAGATGCTGTCCTTCGAATTCGCCAGCTTCCTCGTCCTCGCCGTGGCGGCCGGCGTGGTGCTGCACCGCACCACCTTCGGCCGGGCGGTGCGGGCCATCGGCAACAACGCCTTCGCGGCGCGGTTCTCGGGGCTGCGGGTCGAGCGCATCAAGCTGCTGCTCTTCGTGGCGACCGGCCTCGCGGCGGGCCTCGCCGCCGTGATGCTGACGGGGCGGCTCGGCTCGACGCGCCCCTCCATCGCGCTCGGCTGGGAACTCGACGTCGTCACCGTCGTGGTGCTGGGCGGCATCGACATCCAGGGCGGCTCCGGCACGGTGCCGGGCGTCGTCATCGCCGCCATCGTGCTGGGCCTCGTCACCTACGGGCTTGGCCTCCTCAACGTGCCCGGCATCATCATGTCGATCGTCGTGGGCCTGATGCTGATCGGCACGATCGCGCTGCCGATCCTCGTCAGGCGCGCCCTGGCCCGCCGGAGGACCGCATGACCGCCGTCGGCCCCTTCGACACCGCCACCCACGAGAAACACGCCTTCGCCATGCGGCTCCACCCGGGCCGCGCCGACGATTACCGGCGCCGCCACGACGCCCTGTGGCCCGAACTCGCCCGGCTGCTGCGCGAGGCCGGCGTCGCCGATTATTCCATCCACCTCGATCCCGCCTCCCACACGCTCTTCGCCGTGCTGTGGCGGCGGCGCGACCACGCCATGGCGTCGCTGCACGACCACCCGGTGATGCGCCGCTGGTGGGCCCATATGGCGGACCTGATGGAGACCGAGCCGTCGGGCGCGCCCACCGTGCTGCCGCTCGAACCCCTGTTCCACCTGCCATGACGGCGCCGGGCAAGCCGGCGCAGGATACCGGGTCGCTACCGGGCAAGCCGGCGCTGGGGGCCATGACGGCGCCGGGCAAGCCGGCGCAGGATACCGGGCCGCTATCGGGCAAGCCGGCCCGGCAGGTCCGCACCGTCGCGGTGCTCGACGTCGGCAAGACCAACGTCAAGCTGGTGCTGGTCGACGCCGCGCTGGGGCACGAGGTTTGGAGCCGGGTCCTGCCGAACCGCGTCCGGCCGGACGGGCCCTATCCCCATGCCGACACCGAGGCCATCGCGGCCTTCCTGGTCGACGGCCTCGCCGACGTCGCCGGGGAGGTCGACGCCCTGTCGATCACCACCCACGGCGCCACGGGCGCCCTCATCGCCGGCGACGGCCTCGCCCTGCCGGTGCTCGACTACGAGCACGACGGGCCCGACGCCATGGCGACCGCCTACGACGCCCTGCGCCCCGCCTTCGCCGAAAGCTTCTCGCCCCGCCTGCCGGGCGGGCTGAACCTCGGCGCCCAGCTCGCCTGGCAGGCGCGGACCTTCCCCGAGGCCTTCGCCCGGGCCGAAAGCTTCGTCACCTATCCGCAATATTGGGCCTGGCGCCTCACCGGCGTCGCCGCCACCGAGCCGACCTCGCTCGGCTGCCACACCGACCTGTGGGCGCCGGCGCGCGACGGCTTCTCCGCGCTGCCGGCGCGGGCCGGCTGGCGCGGCCTCATGGCGCCGGTCCGCCCGGCCTTCGACGTGCTCGGCCCGCTGCGGCCCGAGATCGCGGACCGCATCGGCCTCGGCCGCCCGCTGCCGGTCGCCTGCGGCATCCACGATTCCAACGCCTCGCTGCTGCCCCACCTCGACGGCGGGTCGGCGCCGCGCAGCATCGTGTCGACCGGCACCTGGGTGGTGTGCTTCGCGGTCGGCGGCTCCCTGGCGCGCCTGGAGGCCGGCCGCGACACGCTGGCCAACGTCGACGCCTACCGCCGGCCCGTGCCCTCGGCGCGCTTCATGGGCGGCCGGGAGTTCGACCGCGTCACGGGCGGCACCGCGGCGGTGCCGGACGGCGCGGCCCTCGCCGCCGTGCTGGCGGGCGGCATCATGGCGCTGCCGACCTTTGCCCCCGGCAGCGGCCCGTTCCCGGACCGGGCCGGCCGCTGGACCGCCGACCCCGCGGCCCTGACGCCCGCCGAGCGGACCGCCGCCGCCAGCCTCTACGCGGCCCTGATGACGGCGACCTGCCTCGACCTGCTCGGTGCCGCCGGGCCTTCCGTGGTGGAAGGGCCCTTCGCCGCCAATACGCTGTTCTGCGAGGCTTTGGCGGTGCTGACGGGGCGGCCGGTGGGGGCCTCGGCCGGCGGCACCGGGACGAGCGTCGGCGCGGCCGGGCTCGTGGCGCCGGTCAGGGCGGCGGCGCCCAGGCCCGTCGCGCCGCGGCCGGGGCTCTTCCCGGACCTGCACGCCTATGCGGCCCGGTGGCGCGCCGCGGTGGCGTCGGGTCGGTGACGGCCAGGGCCGCGGCACGACCGAGGATCTTGCCCCCCGATCGATAGTTGGCTAACGATCTATCTTTCCGGATCGGAACCGCCATGCCCACCCAGGACCTCCAGGCCTATTGCCTCGATCTGCTCCGCTCGGCCCGCGAGTGGCGCCGGCTCGCCGACGGCGTGGTGCGGCCGCACGGCATGTCGGAATCCACCGCGCTGCCGCTGGTCCTCATCGCGCGCCGCGGCGGCTGCAAGCAGAACGAGATCGCCGAGGCGCTGGGCATCGAGGCCGCCTCCCTGGTGCGGGCGCTCGACCAGCTCTGCGCGGCGGGCTTCCTGCGCCGCGACCCCGACGGGGCGGACCGGCGCGTGCGGCGCCTCAACCTGACGGCCGAGGGCCGCGCCCTGGCCGACCGGCTCAGCGCCGAACTCGACGCGCTGCGGGCCTCCGTCTTCGCCGGCCTCGACCCCGCCGACATGGCGGCGAGCCGGCGCGTCTTCGCCCGCATCGCCGACCGTGCGGCGGCTCATGACGTGGTGGCGGACCGGCCCTCGGCCGAGGCCCGCCCGTGACGCTGCCGAAGCTGGGCGACTGGATCTACGCGGCCAAGACCTTCGCGGCCGCCATGCTGGCGCTCTACCTCGGCTTCGCCCTGTCGGTGCCGCGCCCCTACTGGGCCATGGCCACCGTCTACATCTGCTCGAACCCGCTGGCCGGCGCCACGCGATCCAAGGCGGCCTTCCGCCTGCTCGGCACGCTCATCGGCGCCACCGCCGCCGTGGTGCTGGTGCCGAACCTCGCCGCGTCCCCGGAACTGCTCACCCTGGCGCTCGCCCTCTGGGTCGGGCTCTGCGTCTACCTCGCCCTGCTCGACCGCAGCCCGCGCGCCTACGTGTTCCTGCTCGGCGGCTACACGGCGGCCCTCATCGGGTTTCCGGCCGTGGGCGACCCCTCCGGCATCTTCGACGTGGCGGTGGCGCGGTCCGAGGCGATCGGGCTCGGCATCGTGTGTTCGAGCCTCGTCTCGACCCTGGTGCTGCCCCGCACCGTCGGCGACACCCTCGCGGCGCGCGTCGATGCCTGGATCGGCGCCGGCGCCCGCCTCGGCCGCGACGCGCTCGACGGGCGCGCGTCGGGCGGCGCCGCGGTCGAGGCCGACCTCGCGCGCCTCGCCGGCGACCTCGCCGAGATCGACATGCTGTCGACCCACCTCGCCTACGACACGTCGGGCCTGCGCGAGCGCGCCGCCGCGCTCGGCGCCCTGCGGCTGCGCATGGCCATGATGCTGCCGGTGCTGTCCTCCCTGGCCGACCGGATGGGCGAGTTGCGCGACGTCGCGCCGTCCCCGGCCGTCGCGGCCGCGATCTCCGGCCTGCGCGATTGGATCAGCCCCGCCGCCCCCTCGACGGCGCCCGCCGACATCGCCCGCGACACGGCCGCGGCGGCGGCGCTGCGCGCGCGCTTCGCGGCGGCGGCCCCGCGGCTCGACGCCGCCGCGGGCTGGCACGACATGCTGGTGGCGAGCCTGCTGATGCGCCTTCGGGACACGCTCGACCTCGCCGAGGCCTCGCGCGCGCTGCGCCGCACCATCGCCACCGGCCGCGGCGCGTCGGACGCGGTGCCGCCGCCCGCCGTGGCGGTCGCGTCGGCCCGCCACGTCGACCGGCTGATGCCGCTGCTGTCGGCGGTCGGCGTCGCCGTGGCGGTGCTGCTGAACACCGGCTTCTGGGTCGCCACCGGCTGGCCGGACGGGGCCTCGGCCCCCATGATGGCCGCCACCGCCATGGCGCTCTTCGCCAACCGCGACGATCCCACGCCCGCGCTGGTGGAGTTCACCGTGTGGTCGGCCGTGGCCATCGCCGTGATGGGCGTCTATCTCTTCGCCATCCTGCCGCTGGCCTCGAACTTCGAGATGGTGGCGCTGGCGCTGGCCCCGGCCTTCCTGGTCTTCGGCGTCATGATGGCGGTGCCGGCCACCGCCGGGAAGGGCCTCGTGGTGGCCTTCAACGGCGCCACGCTGCTGGCACTGCAGGGCAGCTACGCGGCCGATTTCACGGCCTACGCCAATACCGGCGTCGCCTTCATGGTGGGCCTGTCGTCGGCGGCGGTGCTGACGGCGGTGCTGCGGGCCGTCGGGGCCGCCGTCACGCTCGGTCGCCTGGGGCGCGCCGACGGCCGGACGCTGGCCGAAGCCGCACGCGGGCGCGGGCGGGGCGACCGCGCCCGCGTGGCCGGCCTGATGCTCGACCGGCTGAGCCTCGCGGCCCCGCGCCTCGCCGCCCTGCCGGCCGGGGAGGGGGCGGCGATCCGCCGGGCCCTCGCGGCCCCGCGCATCGGGCTCAACATCGTCGACCTGCGCGGCGCCCGCCACGGCCTCGCCGCGGGGCCGCGCGCCGCCGTCGACCGGCTGCTCGACCGCTTGGCGCGCCATGTGTCCCGCACCGCCCTGGCGCCCGACCCGGCCCTGCTGGCGGAGCTCGACGCCGCGCTCGGCGCCGTGGTGGGCGACGCCCCTGTCGGAGCCTCCCCCGCCGGCGAGGTCGCGGCGGCGAGCGGGGCGGCGAGCCAGGCCGTGCTGGGCCTCGTCGGCCTGCGGCGCGCGCTGTTCCCGGCGGCGCCGCCCTATGCCGCGGCAGCCCTCGCCGCGCCGTTCCGGGAGGCCGCCGCATGACTCACGAGATCGACCTCTACGGGGTCTTCGTGCCGGACCTGCTCGTCTGGGGCCTCGTGGCCTACGGGCTCGCCGTGCTGCTGCGGCGCGTCTTCGGCCGGATCGGGTTCTACCGCGTCGTGTGGCACCGCGCGCTGTTCGACGCCGCCCTCTACGTCATCCTCCTCGGCGGCACCGCCGCCGTCGCCCGCGGGCTCCTGCCGTGACTCTCCTGCCGTGATTCTCCTGCCATGAACGTCCTGCCATGACCGCTCTCCTCGCCCTCCTCGGCCGCATGGCCGTCACTGTCGCGGCGGTGCTCGCCGCCGCCGTGGTCGGCGGCCACCTCTGGACCTATTACATGGAGGCGCCCTGGACGCGCGACGGCCGCGTGCGGGCCGACGTCGTCGAGGTGGCGCCCGACGTGTCCGGCCTCGTCAGCGAGGTCGCGGTGCGGGACAACCAGCCGGTGCGGCAGGGCGACCTCCTGTTCCGCATCGACCGCGACCGCTTCATGCTGGCGCTGCGCGAGGCCGACGCCAACCTGGCGAGCCGCAGGGCCGCGCTCGACCTCGCGACCGCCAACGCCGGCCGCTACGGCCAGCTCACCGACGCCGTCGTCACCAAGGAGAAGCGCGAGGAGATCGCGGCCGCCCAGCAGCAGGCCCAGGCCGCCACCGACCAGGCCCTGGCCGACCGCGACCTCGCCCGGCTCAACCTCGCCCGCTCCGACGTGCGCGCCTCCGTCACCGGCACTATCACCAACATGGACCTGCGGCCCGGCACCTATGTGGCGGCCGGCCACGGCACCATGGCGCTGGTGGACGCGGCCTCGCTCCATGTCGACGGCTATTTCGAGGAAACCAAGCTGCCGCGCATCCGGATGGGCGACCCCGTGCGGGTCAGGCTCATGGGCGAGGACCGCGACATCGCGGGCCGGGTCGAGAGCATCGCGGGCGGCATCGAGGACCGGGAGCGCGGCGCTTCAGCGAGCCTGCTCGCCAACATCAACCCGAGCTTCACCTGGGTGCGGCTCGCCCAGCGCGTGCCGGTGCGGATCGCGCTGGACCGTGTCCCCGACGGGGTGGCGCTGATCCCGGGCCGCACCGCCACCGTGGAGGTGGAACAGCTGCCGGAGCGGCAAGCCTCGCGCTGAGCGGCCGTTCCGAACCCGTGACGACATCGGGCCTGTGCCGGGACGCCCCGGGATACCATCGAGAGACGTTTCTCGGGGTTTCGGGGAGACCGGCACCGGCCCTCAGTTCTCGGCGTGCTTCTCGGGCGTGGTGGCGACGGCGTTGGGGGCGCCGGCCATCAGCGTGTCGATGCGGTCGCGCTCGCGCTTGAAGTCGGCCAGCACCTTGCCGTCCATCTCGCGGGTCCTGGCGAGCTTGACCCGCATCGGGTCGACGAAATGGCCGTTGACGATGACCTCGTAATGCAGGTGCGGGCCGGTCGCGAGGCCGGTCTGGCCGAGGTATCCCACCACCTGGCCCTGGCGCACCCGCACGCCGTCGGCGATGCCGCGCGCGAAGCCCGTCATGTGCGAATAGGTCGTGATGTAGCCGTTGGCGTGCTGGATCTCGACGTGGTTGCCGTAGCTCGACGAATGCTCGGCCTTGAGCACCGTGCCGGACCCCGCCGCCAGGATCGGCGTGCCGATCGGCGCCGCCCAGTCGACCCCGGTGTGGGGGCGCGAATAGCCGAGGATCGGGTGGAAGCGCAGCCCGAAGCCCGAGGTCATCTGGGCGTTGGGCACCGGGGAGCGCATGAGGAACTTGCGCACCGAGCGCCCGTTCTCGTCGTAGAAGTCGACGGCATTGTCGTCCGGCGTGACGAAGCGGTAGTAGCGGAACGTCTCGTTGCGCACCGTGATGGAGGCGTAGAGCAGGTCGGACCGGCCGCCGTCGTCGTCGCCGTCGCTGTAGAAGGCGTCGAAGCTGTCGCCGCCGGCGACCGAGCGCTGGAAATCGACGTCGTTGCCGAACACCCGGACCAGCGTGTCGATGAGGGGCTTGGGCATGTCCTGCTTCAGCGCCGTCTCGTAGAGGCTGTCGTAGAGCCGGAACCCGCCCTCCTCGCTGGCGGCGGCGGGCGCGCGCTTGGGCGCCTCGGCATTGGCGACCTTGACGTAGTCGCCCGTGTCGGCGAGCGCGATCGTGGTCTCGAGCGCCTCGTCGGCATAGACCGAGATCCGGGCGATCTGGCGCTGCCGGCTGTCGTCGAGCCGCGCGAACATGAGGCGGATGCGGCGCCCGTCCGCCACCGGCGCCTCGCCGCGCTTCGGCGCGAAGGCGGCGTCGATGGAGCGGATCTGGTCGCGCGTCGCGCCGTTGTTGCGCAGGAGGTCGTCGAAGCTGTCGCCGTGGCGGAACACGATCAGCCGTTCAGCGGCGTCGCGGTCGCGGGTCGAGTCCGAGCGCGGCACCGTGGTGACGTTCTCCGCCACCATGTGGACCTCGATCGACGAGAAGGGCGCGGCGGGGAACTGCGGGTCGGCGAAGCCGAGCCCGTTCCCCGGCAGGGCGCCGGCGCGGCTGGTGCGCATCAGCAGCATCTGCGGCACCAGGGGGGTGCGGTTCGGCTGGGCCAGGCTGCGGGCGGATTCGGCCACCTGGGCCTGGATCTCGTCGGTCGACAGGAAGCCGCCGAAGCGCCCGGGCTCGATGTTCGACAGGTCCCGGGTCGTGAAGGTGACGTCGGCATCGGCCAGCGCCGGCCCTGGGTCGGGCGGGGGCGCTTCGGCGGGGTTGGCGTCTTGCGCCATGAGCTTCAACGGGTTGAACTCGGGCACGTCGTCGTCGTTGCCCGTCGAGGCGAGCGCCAGCGTGGTGGCAACGTGGGTGAAGCCGCGCATGCGGATGATCTGCTTGTCGCCGATCTTCACGGCGACCGGCGTCTTGAAGCTTTGTTTCTCGGCCACGATGTCGGCGGAGCGGATCAGCCGGTCGCCCTTGACGAGGCCGGTGTCGGGCGCCTTGGCGCTGCGCGCCGGCGTGACGAGTTCGGGCGCCTGGGCGACGGTGGACTGGCCGTCCATGGCGACAAAGACCGTGGTGCCGATGAGGCCCGAGCCGGCGATGCCGGTGAGGACCACGGCCGACAGCCAGCGGACCGACACGTTGCGCCGGTCCTGCGCCAGCAGGGGGCGGCCCGCGATCTGGATCGGAGGTTCGACGCCGATGTCGACGAGGCCGGCCCCCCGATGGTCCGCGCTGGCGATGGCCCCCAACCTGTCAGCTCCCCTGCCTCGGTCCGCATTCACGACGGCCCGACACAGCCTCTGTTTCATGGCGCAAGTGCGGCGTCCACCCGGAACCGTCCTGCGCTGCCCTTCTCCCGCTTGGCGGCAGAAGCCGGCACCGTCGTGCGCTGCCCTTCTCCCGTTTTCGGGAGAAGGTGGCCCCGCGCAGCGGGGTCGGATGAGGGGACGGGGGCAGGGCAGGGGGAGTCCTGCGATTCCCATGGCGATTGCCGGGGCAGGGGAGTGGGCTGGAGGCGTTCCGACGGTCGCCCTCCGATTTTTGCACTTTTGTGAATTTCGGCGTTGACGGGCTTGGTTGGTGGGTTCTATAAACCGCTCATCGACGGCGGCGCTGCTGAGGCGGCCCGCGGGTTTCGACGCTTCCGAGCTTCGGTTTGGTGGTCATCGCCCGGC
>NZ_QYBC01000072.1 GCF_004137085.1 Lichenibacterium ramalinae | reverse complement strand
GTCGCCGTGCCGGAAGTGTCGGTGCGCGACGAGGTCGGGGCGGCGCGCGCGCGCTACGAGGCCCAGCAGCGCCGCCAGCGCTTCGCCGACTGACCCGGCCGCCGAGCCAGACTCCGCCCTCCCCGCCCGAGCCCGAAAGACCCGAACCATGACGATCCGCATCGGCGCCAACCCCATCGGCTGGACCAACGACGACCTCCAGGAGATCGGCGGCGCGACACCGCTGGAGACCTGCCTGGCCGAGGCCCGCCAAGCCGGCATCGAGGGCATGGAGCTCGGCCACAAGTTCCCGCGCGAGCCCGAAGCGCTGAAGGCCGCGCTGGCCCCCTTCGGCCTCGCCTGCGTGGCGGGCTGGCACTCGATCGAGCTGCTGAATCGCTCGGCGCGCGAGGAGTTCGACCTCGCCAAGCCCCACCGCGACCTGCTGCGCGCCATGGGGACGGACGTGTTCATCGTCGCCGAGACGTCGAACTGCATCCACGGCCGGCGCGACGTGCCACTGTCGCGCCGCCCGAAGCTCGCCGGGGGCGACTGGGCCGGCTACGGCGCCAGGATCACCGAACTCGCCGAACTCCTCGCCGCCGAGGGCCTACGCCTGTGCT
>NZ_QYBC01000071.1 GCF_004137085.1 Lichenibacterium ramalinae | reverse complement strand
GTCGCCGTGCCGGAAGTGTCGGTGCGCGACGAGGTCGGGGCGGCGCGCGCGCGCTACGAGGCCCAGCAGCGCCGCCAACGCTTCGCCGACTGACCCGGCGTCCGAGAGTGACCCCGCCTTCCCCGCCCGAGCCCGAAAGACCCCGAACCATGACGATCCGCATCGGCGCCAACCCCATCGGCTGGACCAACGACGACCTCCAGGAGATCGGCGGCACGACACCGCTCGAGACCTGCCTGGCCGAGGCCCGCCAAGCCGGCATCGAGGGCATGGAGCTGGGCCACAAGTTCCCGCGCGAGCCCGAGGCGCTGAAGGCCGCGCTGGCCCCTTTCGGCCTCGCCTGCGTGGCGGGCTGGCACTCGATCGAGCTGCTGAACCGCTCGGCGCGCGAGGAGTTCGACCTCGCCAAGCCCCACCGCGACCTGCTGCGCGCCATGGGAACGGACGTGTTCATCGTGGCCGAGACGTCGAACTGCATCCACGGCCGGCGCGACGTGCCGCTGTCGCGCCGCCCGAAGCTCGCCGAGGGCGACTGGGCCGGCTACGGCGCCAGGATCACCGAACTCGCCGAACTCCTCGCCGCCGAGGGCCTACGCCTGTGCT
>NZ_QYBC01000070.1 GCF_004137085.1 Lichenibacterium ramalinae | reverse complement strand
CCCGGCGTCACGCCCGTGGCGGCCTTGAAGGCGCGCGTCAGGTGGCTCTGGCTGCTGAAGCCGCAGGCGAAGGCGATGGTGGCGAGGGGGTCGGGGCCCCGCAGCAGGGATTTGGCCCGGGCGACGCGCCGGTGCGCGACGAAGACCTGGGGCGAGACGCCCTGGCTGGCCCGGAAGGCGCGCTGGAGGTGGAAGGCGCTGAGCCCCGCCACGGCGGCGAGGTCGCCGAGCCGGAGCGGCGCGGCGAGATGGGCCTCGACGTGGTCGGCGAGGCGGCGCGCGAGGTGCGGGGCGAGGCCGCCGGTGATGGCGGGCAGCGGCACGCCGCCCCAGCGCCGCTCGGCCAGCACCAGCGCCAGCGCTTCCGTGACGGCGGCCTCCGCTTCCAGCGGCTCGCCGGCCAGCGTGGCGCGGGCGAGCCGGCGCAGGGCTTCGGCCGGCCGGGGCGCGTCGCCGAACGTGACCTCGGCGACGTCCAGCAGGCGGGAGTCGCGCGCGAAGGTTTCGGCGAAGACGCGGGCGAGCTCCTCGGCGGGGACGTAGAGGTGCACGAAGGCGAAGGGCGACGTGATCTCCCAGTCCGACGATGTGCCGTGCGGCATGAAGCACAGCGCCCCCGGCCAGCCGGCG
>NZ_QYBC01000069.1 GCF_004137085.1 Lichenibacterium ramalinae | reverse complement strand
GCGTCGGCGAAGGCCTTGACGATGAAAGGGTAGGAGCGGCGCGACTGCTTGAGCACCGGCACGGCCCCGTCGCGGTCCTGAACGTCGGCCGGCTGCGGGGCGAGCACCAGGGCGCGGCCGTCCGTGTCCACCAAGGCTTGGCGCTTGCGACCCTTCACCTTCTTGCCCGCGTCGTAGCCTCGCGGGCCGCCGCTTTCCGTGGTCTCACACTCTGGCTGTCGAGCACGGCCGCCGTGGGCGAAGCGTCCCGCCCGGCGCGCTCGCGGTCCAGCATGACGAGGTGATGGTTGATGCCGGCGAACAGGCCATCGTCGCGCCAAGCGCTGAAGTAGCCGTAGACCGTGCTCTTCGGAGGCAGGTCCTTCGGCAGCAGGCGCCAGGGAACGCCGCCACGCAGAACAAAGAAGATGCCGTTCACGATGTCTCGTAGCGACCACAGCCGCGGCCGCCCAAGCGGGTTGGCGGACGGCAACAGCGGTTCGAGGACCGCCCATTCGGCGTCGGTCAGATCGGTTGAGTAGCGGAGGTCCGAGCGGCTATGCTGCTCACGGGTGGCCGGGGTCCACATGGCGGTTCCAGATCAGGTTTCAGCACCCTCCTGGAATCATCTCAGCCCAGGCCACTCAACCTCTCGTGCCCTTATCGGACGGACACT
>NZ_QYBC01000068.1 GCF_004137085.1 Lichenibacterium ramalinae | reverse complement strand
AGAGTCCGTCCGGGAAGTCAGGCTGCACAACCTATGCGTCGTAGCAGCATCATGACGGAAGCGGCGTAGAGGAAGGCCTTGGCGGATGCGATGGTGGCCTCTGGGTCCTTCCAGAGCCGCCGATTGCGGCTGATCCAGGCGAAGAAGCGCTCGACCACCCATCGGCGTGGATGAACCACGAAGCCGATCTGTCCGGGGATCTTGCGGACAATTTCGACGGCGATGAGGGTGGCACTGGCCGGCCTGTCGCCGGCATAGCCCGCGTCAGCAAAGGCCTTGGCGATGAACGGGTATGAGCGACGCGACTGCTTGAGCACCGGCACAGCCCCATCGCGGTCCTGGACGTCGGCTGGCTGCGGATCGAGCACCAGGGCACGGCCGTCCGTGTCCACCAGGGCCTGACGCTTGCGCCCCTTCACCTTCTTGCCTGCGTCGTAGCCTCGCGGACCGCCGCTTTCCGTCGTTTTCACGCTCTGGCTGTCGAGCACGGCCGCGGTGGGAGAGGCTTCCCGTCCGACGCGCTCCCGGTCCAGCATGACGAGGTGGTGGTTGATGCTGGCGAACAGGCCGCTGTCGCGCCAAGCGCTAAAGTAGCCGTAGACCGTGCTCTTCGGCGGCAGGTCCTTCGGCAACAGGCGCCACGGAACGCCGCCGCGCAGCACATAAAAGATGCCATTCACGATGTCCCGCAGCGACCACAGCCGGGGGCGCCCGAGCGGGCAAGTGGTGGGCAGCAGCGGGGCGATGACGTCCCACTCGGTGTTGGTCAGATCGGTTGAGTAGCGAAGCTCGTCGCGGCTATGCTGCTCACGGGTGGCCGGGGTCCACATGGCGGTTCCAGATCAGGTTTCAGCACCCTCCTGGAACCATCGCAGCCCCGGTCACTCAACCCCACATGCCCTTATCGGACGGACACT
>NZ_QYBC01000067.1 GCF_004137085.1 Lichenibacterium ramalinae | reverse complement strand
GTCTCGACGCTGTTCATCGCCGAGGTGGCGGTGTTGAGCACCGAAGCGCCGAGGTTCAGCGCGTTCGACACGGCGCCAAGCGCGCTCACGTCGGACTTCATGCTGGTGGCGATCGACCAGTAGGCAGCGTTGTCGGAGGCGTTGGCCACGGCGAGGCCGGACGAGATCTGCGACTGCGTCTTGCCCAGCTCCTTCTGGGTCATCGACAGGTTCTGCAGCGCCGTCATTGCGGAGCTGTTGGTGAGGATGCTGCTGCTCATTGTCGGATATCCCTGTGAGATCAAATTACTGAGGACATCCCGGACTGAATACCGGTACGCTGGAGCGGCCTGATGCCTTTGATCCTTGCCAGAGATCAATCTTGCGTGAGGCTGAAGCTATCGGCCATCACTTTATAGAACCTTGAAAACGAGCCTTCCCGAGGCGCCTGAAGCGCGAAGAGAAGTCTTTGGTTAAGCTTTTACCCTGACGCCCCGGCCAGCCCCGCGCTGCGCGACAGACCCAAAACGTAAAAAGGGCCGCACCTTTCGGTGCGGCCCTTTTCGGCGGCTGCGTGATGGAGGAAGCGATCAGCCGTTGAACAGCTTGAGGATGAGCTGGCTGTTCTGGTTGGCCATGGACAGCGCCTGGATGCCGAGCTGCTGCTGCGTCTGCAGCGCCTGGAGGCGCGTCGAGGCCACGTTCATGTCGGCATCCACCAGCGAGCCCACGCCCGACGTGATCGCATCGGAGATCGAGGTGGTGAAGCTGATCTGGTTGTTGACCGTGGTGGTGTACTGGCCCAGCGTCGCCGCGCCGGTGGTGACGCTGCTGATCGCGTTGTCGAGGGCCGTGCCGAGCTTGACGAGGTCGGTGCTGCCGGAGGCCAGCGAGCTGATGTTGAAGCCCAGGATGCTGTCGCTGGCGTAGTTGCCGGTGTAGCTCGTCGTCGTGGTCGTGCCGACCGTCGTCGACACCGAGCCGGACGCGCCGGCCGAA
>NZ_QYBC01000015.1 GCF_004137085.1 Lichenibacterium ramalinae | reverse complement strand
CTGACGACCTAACTGAATCACACTTCACACCGCGCCGCCACGCCGTCGAGATTCTAATGCTCGCTGACGAACTCTAGAGCTGAAGTCGCGAGCCAAGGCGAGCGGCGACGGCTCTAGGGCGCTTTCGCCTGCGACGGTTTCGCTGCACCTCCGCATCGGGAGCAGCCGGTCGGCTGGACGCCGACGCCGGCCTGCCCGAGGCCGCGGAAGAACGAGGCGCGTGGCCGGGCGGGGCTGGCGCCCGATGCACAACCCGCCGATGATCCGCGGACGGCCGCGGGGGCCCGGGAGGGAACGAGATGGCGGAACACGGCCCCATGGCGAGGAAGAGCCTCGCCGACCTCACGCGCGGGAGCGAGGCCGACCGGGACGGGCTCGCCAAGACGCTCGGGCCCTGGAGCATCACGGCGCTGGGCATCGGCGCCATCATCGGGGCCGGCATCTTCGTGCTCACCGGCACGGCGGCGGCCCGCTATGCCGGCCCCGCCATCATGCTGTCCTTCGCGCTCGGCGGCGTCGCCTGCGCCTTCGTGGGCCTGTGCTACGCGGAACTCGCCGCCATGGTGCCGGTCAGCGGCTCCAGCTACGCCTACACCTACGCGACCCTCGGCGAGATCTTCGCCTGGATCGTGGGGTGGGACCTCATCCTCGAATATGCGGCCGGGGCCGCCACCGTGGCGGTGGGCTGGTCGGGCTATGCCGCAAGCCTCCTCGGCGGCTTCGGGGTCGCGGTGCCGCCGCGCTTCGCCGCGGCGCCCGGCACGGCCGTGACGCTGGCGGACGGCTCCCACGCCACGGCGCTGCTCGACCTGCCGGCCGCCCTCGTCGTGCTGGCGCTGACGGCGCTCCTCGTGCTCGGCACGCGGGAATCCGCCCGCTTCAACAACGTCATGGTGGCGGTGAAGCTCGCCGTGGTGGCGCTGTTCGTGGGCTTCGGCGCCTTCGCCATCGACCCGGCGCATTGGCAGCCCTTCCTCCCCGCCAACGATGGCGGCTTCGGCCATTTCGGCTGGAGCGGCGTGCTGCGCGGCGCTTCCGTGGTGTTCTTCGCCTTCATCGGCTTCGACGCCGTCTCGACCGCGGCCCAGGAGGCCGCCAACCCGCAGCGCGACATGCCGATCGGCATCCTGGGCTCGCTGGTCGCCTGCACGCTGCTCTACGTGGCGGTCGCGGCCGTGCTGACGGGGCTGGTGCCCTTCGCCGACCTCGACGTCGCCGACCCCATCGCCCGCGGCGTCGACGCCATCGGCCGCGCCTGGCTGTCCTGGCCCGTCAAGGCCGGGGCCCTCGCCGGCCTCACCACCGTCATGCTGGTCCTGCTCTACGGGCAGGGCCGCATCTTCTGTGCCATGGCGAAGGACGGGCTTCTGCCGCCGGCCTTCGGCCGCATCCACCCGCGCTTCGGCACGCCCGTCATGAGCCAGCTGCTCATCGGCGCCGTCGTGGCGGCGGTGGCGGCCCTGGTGCCGATCGGCCTGCTCGGCGAGATGGTGTCGATCGGCACGCTGCTGGCCTTCGCGCTGGTCTGCGGCGCCGTGATCCGGCTGCGCGCCACCGACCCGGACCGGCCGCGGCCGTTCCGCTGCCCGGCCGTGCCGCTGCTGCCGGGCCTGGGCATCCTGTCCTGCCTCGTCCTCATGGCGGGCCTGCCGGCGCTCACCTGGCTGCGCCTCGTCGTATGGTTGGCCATCGGGCTCGTGGTCTACGCCAGCTACGGGCGCCACCACGCCACGCTGGGCCGGGACGCGCCGGGCCGCTGAGGCGCGAGGCCTGGATACGCAAAGGCGCTGAAAACGCCGCGCGCTGGCCGCGCGTCAGCCCAGGCGGCGCAGCAGGTCGCCGGCGAAGCTCGACAGCGTGTCGTCCCGCGCCCCCATCACCACGATGCGGTCGCCCGGGGCGGCGAGCGCCAGCAGCCTGTCGCCGCAGGCGGCGCGGTCGGGGAGCGCTTCCGCCCGGCGTCCGCGCGCCGCGATGCGCTCCGCCACCTCCCGGCTGCCGACCGAACGGTCCACCGTGCCGCCGAAATAGACGGGCTCGGGCATCACCAGCACGTCGTCGGGCGCGAGGTCCTGCGCCAGCCCCTCCGCCAGGGCCTCGCCCATCAGCTTCAAGGGCCCGTAGCCGTGGGGCTGGAACATCACCAGCAGGCGGCCCGGAAATCCGTGCAGGGTGTGGAGCGTCGCCGCGATCTTGTCGGGGTTGTGGGCGAAGTCGTCGATCACCGTGACGCCGCCGGCCGTGCCCACGACGTCGAGCCGGCGGCGGATGCCCGTGAAGGCGCCGAGCGCCGCCGCCGCCTCGCCGAGCGGCACCCCGCAGGCGAAGGTCGCGCAGAGTGCCGCCAGCGCGTTGGACACGTTGTGCAGTCCCGGCACGGCGAGGGCGAGGTCGGCGCGCGCTTCCGGCCGCCCGGCCCGGGCCCGCAGCGTGACGGACACGGACACGCCGGTGGGGGACAGGCGCGGCGCGCCCGCCACGAGGTCGGCCGCCGGGTCGCCGAGGCTGTAGGTGAGGGCGCGGTCGGCGCCGGCCTCGCGCGCCAGGGCCGCGGTTTCGGGATTGTCGAGGTTGAGCACGGCCCGCTCGGCGCGGCTCACGAAGCCGCGGAACAGCGGGCGCAGCTCGTCCATCGGCTTGTGGTCGAGCGACATGTTGTTGACCACGGCGACGCTCGGCGCATAGAGCCGGATCGAGCCGTCGCTCTCATCGACCTCGCTGACGAAGGCCTCGCCGGCCCCCACCACGGCGGAAAGCGGCGCATCGTCGGGACCGCGGAAGTCCTTCATCTCGGCGCCGTTCATCACCGTCGGGTCGAGGCCGGCGCGCGCCAGGATCGTGCCGATCATGCCGGTCGTGGTGGACTTGCCGCTGGTGCCGGCGACGCCGACCCGCAGGCCGGCGGCGTTGAACAGCTCGCTCAGCAGTTCGGGCCGCGTCACCACGCTGGCGCCGGCGCGGCGGGCCGCCTGGACGTCGGGCACGCTCTCCTCGACGGCCGCCGACACCACGAGGATCTGGTCCGCCGAGGTGATGCCGCTGCCGTCCTGCGGGAAGAGCGCGAAGCCCCGCGCCTGCAGCGCGGCGAACTTGTCGGGCGTGCGGCCCTGGTCGCGCGACCGGTCGGACCCCGCGACCGTGGCGCCGCGCGCCTTCACGATGGCGGCCAGCGGGCTCATGCCGCTGCCGCCGATGCCGCAGAAGAAATAGGGACGGGCTATGCTCATGCGGCGGAACGCTACAGGGGCGTTTGCCGCAGCGCAACGCGAAGCGCGGGCGCGGTTGCCGCCGCCCGCGCCGCTGCCTAAGAGGGCGGCATGGCGCGGCAGGAGGGTTTTGGCATGCGGATCGCCGTCGTGGCGCCGGCTTCGTCGATGTCGCCCGAGGTCGAGGGGCGGATCGCCGCCCTGGCGGCCTCGCTCTATCCGGGCGCCGCCCCCACGGTTGCGGTCCATCCCCAGTGCCTGTTGCGCCACGGGCATTTCGCCGGCGACGACGCGGCCCGTGCCGCCGCCCTCGTCGAGGTCGCCAACGACCCCGCCGTCGATGCCGTCTGGTTCGGCCGGGGCGGCTACGGCTCCTGCCGCATCGCCGAAACCGTGCTGGCATCGCTCGCCCCCGCCGCCCGCGCTAAGCCCTTCCTGGGCTACAGCGACTGCGGCACGCTGCTGGCGGGGCTGTACCGGGCGGGTTTCACGGCGGCGGCGCATGGGCCCGTGGCGCAGGACGTGCTGCGGCCGGGGGGCGAGGCCGCCGCGGCGCGGGCGCTGCGCTGGCTCGTCGCGCGCGACCCCGCCGCGCTGGAGCCCTCCGTCGGCGACGGAAGGCCCACGGCGGCCTTCAACATCACCATCCTCAGCCAGTTGCTCGGGACGGCGCTGCAGCCCGACCTCGACGGGCACGTGCTGATGCTGGAGGAGGTGTCGGAGGCCATGTACCGGATCGACCGGGCGATGTTCCACGTCACCGGCAACCCCGGCATCCGCCGCGTCGCCGGCATCCGGCTCGGGCGTTGCAGCGCCATCCCGCCCAACGACCCCGACTTCGGCCTCGACGAGGAGGCGGTGGTGCGGTTCTGGTGCGAAAAGTCCGGCATCCCGTGGCTCGGCCGCGCCGACATCGGCCACGACATCCACAACCGCGTGGTGCCGTTCGGCCCGCTGCCGCTGGCGTGACGCGCCCGGCGCAGCTTCAGCGACGGCCCGGCAGGCTCCGGATGCGAGCGCATCCGCCTTCGGCGAAGCCGCTCCCGCTCCCGGTCGAGGGCCGTTCCATCGGCTCTGGCCTCCGGCGCGCCGCCGTCCTACCCTCCGGCGGGCCGCCAAAAGCTTTCGAAGCCAAGAGCCCAACCAGAGCCCGCCGGGCTGCCGAACGTCCGTCCGGCCGCGGCCGGCCCCGGCGTCGAGGGAGGATGATCATGGGCCAGGATGCAACGCCCCGGCCATCGTCGGGCCGGGACCTGTCCGGCAAGGCCATCACCCGATGCAGCCCGAGGAGGCCGCCGAGGCCGTCCTCGTCATGCCGACGCGGCCCCGCAGCGTGACGGTGCGCGACCCCGTGGTCCTGCCCCGAAACCTCGACCTTTAGCGCCCGGCGCCCTCGCGCCCCCACGAAAGCTGGCCCCCCAATGGACCTCGTCATCGGCGTCGACATCGGCACGCAGAGCACCAAGGCGGTGCTGGTCGGGCAGGACGGCAGCATCCGGGCGCAGGCGTCGCGCGCCTATGCGCCCGATACGCCCCGCCCCAACTGGGCCGAGCAATGGCCGGACGTGTGGCTCGACGCCGTCGAGGCCTGCCTGGCCGAGGTCGCGCGGGCGGGTGGCGCCGGCGACGTGAAGGCTGTCTGCGTGTCGTCGCTCTACGGCGGCTCCGGCATCCCGGTCGACGCCGACATGCGCCCCCTCCACCCCTGCCTGATCTGGATGGACCGGCGGGCCGAGGACCAGGTGCGCTGGGTGCGGGACCACGTCGACATGGGCCGCCTCGCCGCCATCACGGGCAACGGCGTCGACAGCTACTACGGCTACACCAAGGTGCTGTGGCTGCGCGACAACCGGCCGGACCTGTGGGAGCGCACGGCGCTGTTCCTGCCGCCCAACGCCTATGTGATCCAGCGCCTCACCGGCGCGGTGGCGGTCGACCATTCCTCGGCGGGCAACATCGGGGGCTTCTACGACGCCACGCGCCGCGCCTGGTCGCGCGAGATGCTGGACGCCATGGGGGTGCCGGCCCGCATGATGCCGGAGCGGCTCGTGGCCTCGACGGAGGTCGTCGGCGGCCTCAGGCCCGAGGTCGCGGCCCGGCTCGGCCTGCCGGCCGGCACGCCCGTGGTGGCGGGCGGGGTCGACGCCGCCGTCGCCACCTATGCGGCGGGCGTGGTGCGGCCCGGCCAGCACGTCGCCATGATCGGCACCAGCATGTGCTGGGGCACCATCGCCCCCACGGCCGATGCCGCGCACGGGCTGATCTCATTCCCCTACGTCACCCGGGCCGACGACGACCTCTACGTCTTCGGCGGCGCCGCGACGGCGGGGGCCTCGGTGACCTGGTTCCGCGAGCAGTTCTGCCAGGCCGAGGTCGCGGCCGGCCGTGCCGCCGGGCGGGACCCGCATGCGCTGCTCGAGGAGGGCGCCGCCGCGGTGGCGCCGGGATCCGACGGGATCGTGTTCCTGCCCTACCTCATGGGCGAGCGCTCGCCCGTGTGGGACGGGCAGGCCTCGGGCGCCTTCATCGGGCTCAACCTGTTCCACACCCGCGCCCACCTCTACCGGGCCGTGCTGGAAGGCGTGACGCTGGCGCTGCGCCACAACATGGAGGCGGGCGCCCGGGGCTCGGCCGCGCTCGACGACCGGCTCGTGGTGGTGGGCGGGGCGGCGCGCTCGGACCTGTGGATGCAGATCATCGCCGACGTCACGGGCTTCCCCGTCTGGACCATCCGCGAGGACGTGGAGGCGGCACTGGGCGCGGCGCGGCTCGCCGCCCTGGGCCTCGGCCTCATCGCGCCGGGCGACGGCGAGGGCTGGATCACCCTGGTCCCCCGCGCCGAACCCGACCCCGCCCGCAAGCGCCGCTACGACGCCGTCTTCGCCGTCTATGCCGCGCTCTACCCGGCGCTGCGCGACCAGATGCACGCCCTGGCGGAGCTGCGCGGGCCGGTGGACTGACGCGCGGGGGAAGGACGGCGCGGGCGAGGCCGGCGCCGCGGACGACCGCGGATCGCGCAATCCCGGGACCGCGCGCCGGGGTAGATGTGCCGGTGGCCATCGTGGCGGGCGACGGTGACACGACGGTGCCGGTCGCCACCAACGCCCGGCACATCGCCGGTCTCCTGCCCGGTGCCAGCCTCGACATCCTGCCCGGCGGCGTGTCGCATGACACGTTCCTCAACCCGTGCTTTCCGGCCGCCATGGACGACCACGCCGCCATCTGCCGCGATGCCGCCGGGGTGGACCGACGCGAGGTGCATCGCCGGACCGCCGCCCGGGCGCTCGCCTTCTTCGGATCGGCCTGGGGCGGCTCACGCTAGAGCAGATCGCGATCAGGTCGAGTCACCTGATCGCGTGAAGATGCTCGCAGAATGATAGCACTGGAGCTGAAGTGGCGAGCCAAGGCGAACGGCGACAGCTCTGGCGTGAGTCAGGCCGTTGCTGACACAAACCAGCTGTCAATCGCGAGGCTTCGGAAAGGCTTCAGCGCGGGAGCAGAGCGCCGTCCCCGGGACGGGCCGCCGAAGCGAAGATGGACAGCGCCCATGGCGAGAGCGTCCATGTTCGGGCGGCATCCCTCGGGATATCTCAGCCACTCCCGTCCAACCGATGGCCTCCGCGCTCCCGCTTGCAAGCTTGGTGACCGGCCGGTCCTGCCCCGCATGACGATCCTGCCAGTCGCGGCGCTCAAACCGGATTTCAAAGCACGATACGAGGTGCACGCCGCTGGCCCGCACGGCGACAAGACGGGATCGCAACTCCGGAAGATCTCGTCATGTCGCCATCCCTCAACCGCACCATGTCGGCACCCGAATGGGCGATGCTGCTCGGGCTCTCGATCCTCTGGGGCGGGTCGTTCTTCTTCACGCGCGTGGCGCTCGCCGCCCTTCCACCCTTCACCCTGGTCGTACTTCGTGTCGGGCTCGCCGCTCTGATCCTGAACGCCGTGGTGCCGCTTGCGGGCCTCGCGATGCCGCGCAACGGCCGTATCTGGGCCGCGTTCTTCGGCATGGGAGTCCTGAACAACGCCATACCGTTCTGCCTGATCGTCTGGGGACAGACCCACATCGCGTCGGGGCTCGCCGCTATCCTCAATGCGACAACACCCCTGTTCACCGTCGGGGCGGCGCACCTGCTGACCTCCGACGAGCGGATGAACCGCGAGAAGGTCCCCGGCGTGCTCCTCGGTATGGCGGGCATCGTGGTGATGATCGGTCCGTCGGCACTTTCCGGCCTCGGAACCGATCTGCTGGCGCAAGTCGCAGTCCTCGGCGCGGCGCTGTCCTACGCCTTGGCCGGCATCTTCGGGCGGCGTTTCCGGCGGCTCGGCGTGCCGCCCCTCGTGACGGCTGCCGGACAGGTCACGGCGTCGTCGCTGCTGCTCCTGCCCGTGGCGGTCATGATGGATCGGCCCTGGACCCTGCCGCTCCCGGGTGTGCCCGTTTGGGGGGCTGTCCTCGGGATCGCTGCACTATCCACGGCGCTCGCCTATCTTCTGTACTTTCGTCTCCTGGCGAGCGTCGGGGCTACCAATCTCCTGCTCGTCACGTTCCTGATTCCGGTCTCCGCCATCCTGCTCGGGGGGCTGGTGCTCGGCGAACGCCTGGATGCGCGGCATGACTGCGGCATGGTCCTCATCGGCTGCGGTCTGGCGGCCATCGATGGGCGCCTGCTGCGGCGCGTTACGGCGAGCGGGATCGACAGGCCTGACGTCTATCAGGGTCGCGACATCTAGCTCCGCGGCATCGTCGAGCCGCGAGCGGCCGACCCGCCAGTCGAGACGATACGACCCATGTCGCGCCGCCGCCGACGGCGAATGAACCCGCGCCGCGCCACCGACCTGCGCTCGGAGGTGAAGGTGGTTCACCCTCAGTTTCGCAGCGCGTAGCCGGTGCCCTCTCGGGCGATGATGCGAGCGGCGGCGAGCCTGTCGAGGATCGGCTGCGCGGCGGCAACCTTGCTGGCGGCGAGCACGCCGAGCACGAAGACGGCGCGGGCCCGCACCGCGCGCGGCAGCGCGGCATCGCGGCCGAGCCCGTCGAGCCGGCCGAGCGCCCCCGTGTCTCCCGCCGCGCCGAGGCGGAACAGCAGGTTCAGCCCCCGGCTGTAATCGCGTGCGTCCACCGGCGCATCGAGCAGCAGCCCGGCGAGTTCGCGCTGCGCCAGCCGATCGCCGCTCGCGGCGGCACGGGAGAACCACACGTCCGCATCGGCCGGGGACGCGGCAATGCCTTTGCCGTCGCGGTAGCCTTCGGCAAGGCCGAGCATCGCCGGCCGGTCGCCGCGCCCGGCCGCATCCTTCAGCATCGCGAAGGCGCCGGGCATGTCGGTGTGCGTGCCCTCGCCGGCTTGCATCATCGCGGCGAGGCTCGCCATCGCCTTCGCATCGCCGGCTGCCGCACCCCTGCGATAGTCCTCCACGGCCTGCCGGGGCCCGCTCTGCGGCCGCCCTTCGCCGCTCGCGTCGCGGTCGCTCCGCTCGATGTCGGCGAGGCGGCGCCACGCGCGGCCGTAGCCCGCCTCCGCCGCCATGCGATAGGAGGCGAGCGCGCCGGTACGAGACGCCTGGCCGCCGACGCCACGCTCGTCGTAGAGCCCGAGCATGGCGGCGGCGGGGGCGCGCTGCGGGCCGTCGAGCAGGCGGACCAGCATGGGGCGCGCGGCGCGGAAGGCGTCGTAGCCGTCCTGCACATGGAAGCTGTGCAGCAGGGCATCCGCGGCGAGCGGGTTGTCGTCGTCGTATTTGGCGACGAGCAGGGCCAGCACGGCACGGTCGCGCTGCTCCTGCGGCAGATCGAGGGTGCGGTCGTTCGGCATGGCGGCGAGCACCTCGGCGGCCTCGAACCGGCGGGCGGCGAGCGACGTCTCGAGCCAGGAAAAGGCGGCATCGTAGTCCCGGGCGATCCCGCCCTCGCCGACGAGGAGGTAGCGCGCCATCATCACCATCGCGTCCGTCTGCCCCGCCTCGGCGGAGCGCCGCGCCCAGCGCGCGGCCTCGAGCTTGTCGGCCTCGGTCTTGCCGTCGAGGCGCAGCGCCTTGGACAGGTCCGCTTCCGCGACGGCGTCCCCGGCTTCCGCCGCTTTGCGCCAGAACGCGACAGCCTTGCCGGTGTCTTGCGGAAGACCCAACCCCTCCCAGCGCATGACGCCGAGCTCGGTGGCCGCCTCGGCACTGCCGAGCGCCGCTGCGCGGGCGTAGAGGCGCGCCGCCTCCGGACGGTCGGGCGGCGCGGCGATGCCGTCCTCGACGATCTTGGCGAGCTTGACGATGTAGGCGGCATCCCCGGAGGAGGAGACGGTCTCGCGCAGCATCGCGAGCTCCTTGGCGGGATCCGGCACGGAATAGAGCAGGCCGTTGCCGGCGAGCACGGCGAGCGAGGCCCGCGCGCGGACGTCGCCGAGGTCCCGCGCCCGTTCGTAATACGCGATGGCGGTGTCGATGTTGCGCCGGACGCCGTCGCCGTTCTCGTACATCACGGCGAGCGAGCGCGTGCTGACGGGATCGCCGAACTCTGCACCGCGACGGTAGGCGGCCACCGCCGCGGCGAGGTCGCGGTCGACGCCGTCGCCTGCCTCGTAGGCGAAGCCGAGGTCGGCGAAGCCCTCGTGCTCCCCACTCTCGGCAGCGCGGCGGAACCAGCTCAGCGCCGCCGCCATGTCGCGCGCCACCCCGGTGCCTTGCTGGCGCATGCGCCCGGCCGTGAGCATGGCATAGGCGTCGCCGCGCTCGGCGGCTTGCATCACCAGGTCATAGGCCTTGACCTCGTCACTCGCCCGGCCGCGGCCCTCGCCGAAGTCCCTGGCCCGTATCAGCAGCGCCTCGGTCGATCCTTCCGCGATGGCCCGGTCGAGCCAGTGGTCGCCCTCGGCTGCATCGAAGTCGGGGGAGCCGACGCTGTGGTAGAGCGAGCCCAGTTCCTCGGCCGCGAGCATGTTCCCGGCGGCCCCCTGCCGGCGCAGGGCGGCGAGCGCGGCCTTGCGCTTGGCATCGCCCGGCTTGACCTCGCCGGACTCGACGGCGCCCGATGTCTTGTCGCGCGCGGGAGGGCGCAGGTCGTAGGACAGGAGCCGCACGCGGGCATCCGCGACGCCGCCCGCCGCCGCCTCGCGATAGAGCGCCAGCATGGCGACCGTCGGCTCCGCGCCGCGCACGAGCGCTCGCCGGTCGAGCTCGGCAAGGCGGTAGGCGGCTTGGGCGCTGCCGGCGCGCCGTGCCGCTTCGAAGTCGGTGCGTGCCCGGTCGGTCGGCCGCAGGGCGCTGCGGTCCTGTCTGAGTTCGACGTCGCCGAGCGCGAGCAGCGCCGGAACGTCGTTCTGCCGTCCCGCGTCTCTCAGCAACGCCGTGCCTCGCTCGACGTCGGCGCCGACCGCGCGCCCGTCGAGGTAGGCGAGGCCGAGTTCGCGCTCCGCGTCGCGCTCACCCCGCAGAGCGCGTCCCCACAGCGCCGCCAGCTCCGGCGAGGCCGGCGCTTCGTTGAGCACCAGTGGAGCGGTCAGCGCGTCCTCGCTCCAGGGCAGCTGCCGGCCGCCGGTCAGCTTGGCGACGCGCTCGCGGACGTGGCGCATCACCGCGCCGATGTCCTGGCCCGGCACCCGCAGTTCCTCGACGAGCGCGAAGGAGAAGGGGGACAGCGACGCGGCGCCCGGAGGGCCGTCGTAGGCGACATCGCCCGGTGCGGCCGCGTAGGCGAAGAAGGCGCCGAGCGTCTTCGGCGGCTGCGTCGGCCCGGGCGCGTCCGCGGCGAGCGCACCCTTCGCCGCCGGCTTTGCGGCGTCGGAGCGGCAGGCGTCCAGCATGTAGAGCGCGGCGGCGGGCTTCGCGGCGGCGACGAGGCCGGTGATGGCACCGAGCCGCAGCAGCGCGATCGCGCCGCTCGGCGACGGCAGCGCCAGCGCCGCGGCGCCGTCCGCCGTCACCCCATGGCCGGAGAAGAAGAAGGTGAAGCTGTCGGTAGGCCCCAGCCGCAACGCGCCCACCACGGCGAGGATGTCGGCCGCCCGCTCATCGCGCAGCAGCCGCACCTCGTAGCCGAGCCGCTCCAGCGTGGCCGCCATCGTTTCGGCGTTGTGGACGGGGGAGGACAGGTCGTCGGCCGCGCCGTAGTGGGATATGCCGACCACCACGGCGACCCGCCGCCCCAGGGCGGCGGCATGGGCCGGGAGGACGGCGCCGAGGAGCAGGAAAAGGCAGGCGATCTGAGCGCAGAGGTTGCGCATGGGTCGATGCGTCCGGGTTGTTTCAACCAGACTATGGCACCGCCGGCGCTCGTGTCGAGATCCGCCGGCCGTCGGATCCTGCATCGGGTCGGTGAGCGGCACGGCGAGTGCCGAGGCCAGAACGGCGCGGCCTGCGGAACGCTTCCTGCCGATGACCCGGCTCCGTCCGGTCGACGGGACCAAGGTGCGCCCGATCAGAATGCCGAGCGGCGTGCGAGATCGTCATCGCGACGCCGCGAAGTTGCAGCGGGGGGCGATCACGCTGTCAACCCTCCTGAAGAGCGTCACGGATGACCCCATGATCGCCACGCTTGAGTCGGGATCGGACCCGGCATGGTCAGGCTGACCGAGGTCCGACCCTAGGCCAGCCCCTGCAGCGGCCCCACGCCGAAGAGCAGGGACACGCCGACCGCTAGCACCAGCAGGGCGGCGAGGAGTTCGAGGCCGCGCGCCACCAGCGCGCCGCGGCCGGCATCGGCGCCGGCGAGGCGCAGCGCCACGCCCTTGGCCAGCACGGCCGTGGCGGCCAGCGCCGCCGTGGTGATGGCGGTGCCGAGCGCCATCACCACCGTCGCCCCGACGCCGGCGAGGAAGATGCCCTGCGCCAGGGCGAAGACCAGCACCAGGATGGCGCCCGAACAGGGGCGCGCCCCGGCCGCCACCACGGTGGAGATCGCTTCGCGCCACGAGAAGCCCTCGCCCAGCAGCGCGGGATCGGGGGCGTGGAAATGCCCGCAACCGGGGCCGTGGAGGTGCGGCGCGGCGCCGGCCTCGGCCGTGCAGGCGAAGGCCGAACGGCCGACGGGCGCCTCATGGGCCGCGCAGGCCGGGGCGCCGAGGCGGTAGGCGCGCGGGGCCGGCGCCTCGGGGGCCGCGAGGGCGAGCGCGAAGGGTGCCGGCGCGGCGCGGGGCCGGGCCCGCCAGGCGGCCAGCACGGCCGCGCCCTTGCGCCAGGTGAGCCACAGGCCGAGCCCGGCGACGCCGACGTAGCTCACCGTCTCGATGAGGGCCGCGCCCTGGCGCATGCCGGTGGCGGTGGCGCGGAACACCAGCGACAGCAGGCCCACGAGGGCGACGGCGACGGCGGCCTGCAGCAGCGCCGCCAGGAAGGACAGGGCGATGCCGCGGCGCAGCGCGCGCGCGTTGGCGACCATGTAGGAGGCCAGCACGGCCTTGCCGTGGCCGGGGCCGGCCGCATGCAGCACGCCGTAGACGAAGCTGAGCCCGGCCAGCCAGGGCAGCGCCCCGGCATCCGTCCGGCTGGCCCGCACCGCCGCCGACAGCGACCGCTCGAAGAAGCCCTGCTGGCTGAGGATCCAGCCCATGAGGCCCGTGCTGGGGCCGCCCCCCTCCGAGATGCCGACGCTGAAGGGGTTCTTGGCCTGGGCCAGGGCGGGTTCGGCGAGCAGCAGCGCGCCGAGCGCCAGCAGGGCGCCGAGCGCCACCAGCCGCGCGGCGCCGAGCCGGCACGACGCCCTCACGGGCACGCCACCATCACCTTGGACGACAGCTTGATGCCGAAGTCCTGCCCGGGCGACATGTTGGCGAAGAAGGCTTCGGAAAGCTTCTGGTTGTCCGAGGCGTCGAGCGGCCGGGGCTTGATGACGCTGGTGGAGCAGCCGGGGGGGGCGCCCTCGAGGCGGACGGGGTCGTGATCGTCCATGCCGAAGGACACGAAATAGGTCGGGTCGTAGACGCTGACGTTGAGGGCCGGCACCGGGCGGACCGGCACCTTCAGCGGGAGGGTGAAGAACAACGTCACGAGCTTGTCCGGGCTTTCCGCGAGCGAGTAGTCCACCGGTTCGCCGAACGCCAGCGCGTGGCCGCCGAGCTTGGCGACGGTGAAATAGCCGAATTCGGCGAGGGATTCGACGTTGGTCTTGGCGAGTGGGGCGAGTTGCTCGGGGGTGAGCAGCTGGCCGGGGTCGCCAAGCCCCTGGATGACGAAGGACGAATACATGTCGTCGAAGGTCCAGGCGGCGCGCACGCCCGTCACGGTCCCGTCGGGGCCGAACAGCACGGTCTCCTTGGCGGTGACGAAGACGTGTGGGTGGGCGGCGGCGGCCGTGGCGCTCCCCAGGAGCAGCGCGGCGGCGAGGGCGGCGACGGAGCGGGAGAGGCGGGGCCACGGCGGGCGCGAGTGAGGCTTCCGGCGCATCTGTCCCCCATCCCGGCCGGCGACCGTGCCGGACCCCGGCGGCAGTGACGGCCGAGTTCGGCGGTTTCGAGGCGGCCCCGCCCACGGCGCAAGCCACGGGCCGGCTTCGCCGCGGCCTCAGGCATTTCCCGGGCCGCCACCGCGTAACCCCGGCGCGAGCCCCGGCGAACACCCGAATGGCGGAGGCTGCCGTGGAGCTGCCGGGAGACGGGCCGCTTTGACCTTGGGAAGTGCAGGATTATACAGGCCAGGGGCCGTCGGCGCGCCCATCCGGAGCGGCATGGAACGCGTGAGCCCCGCCCACATCGCCCCGAGCGACCTCGCCTGGTCGGGCCTCATGGCGGCCGCGCAGGCGGGCGACCGCCAGGCCTACGACCGGCTCCTGCGCGACTGCATCCCCCACATCAAGCGGGTGGCGCGCCGCACGGGCGTGCGCCCCGAAAGCCTCGACGACGTGGTCCAGGACGTTCTCATCACGGTGCACCGGGCGCGCCACACCTATGACCCGTCGCGCTCCTTCGCCCATTGGCTCGGCGCCATCGCGCAACGCCGCGCCATCGACCACCTGCGCCACCGCGGCCGCCAGGAGCGGCGCGAGATCTCGGACGACCTGGCCTATGACGCCTTCCCGGATGCCGGCACCACGCCCGAAGGCGCGCTGGAGCGCGACACCCGCGAGCGCGAGATGCGCGGCGCCGTCGCGGCGCTCTCGCCCGGCCAGCGCGAAGCCGTGGAGCTGCTGGCGGTGCGGCAGCGCTCCCTCGCCGAGGCGGCGGCCGAGACCGGCAAGACCAAGGGTGCCCTCAAGGTGAACCTGCATCGCGCGTTGAAGACGCTGCGGGCCCGCTTCGACGGGGCGGAGTGATGGCGACGGACCGCCGGCTCGACGACGTGGTGGCGCGGCTCTCGGCCGACCTCGCCCCCGTGCGGCGCCTGCCCTCCCCTCCGGTGCGGGCCGCGTGCTGGATCGGCATCGCGGCCGTGCTGGCGGCGGGACTGGCGCTGTCCTGCGACCTGCCGGCGCTGGGCCGCCGGCTGATGGTCGCCCCCGACATGTGGCTCGCCGTCCTCGCCTCGACCACGACGGCGGTGCTGGCCGCGCTGGCGGCCTTCGAACTCAGCGTGCCGGGCCGCAGCGCCCGCTGGGCTCTGCTGCCCGTCCCGGCGCTCGTCCTGTGGATGTCGGCCAGCGGCCTCGGCTGCCTGCGCACCTGGACGATGCCGGACGGGGGCGGCATGGGCGAGGGCGGCATGGGCGAGGCCCGCCACTGCCTCCTCAACATCGTGCTGATCTCGGTGCCGCTGATGGCCGTGATGGCCGTGATGGTGCGCCGCGCCTGTCCGCTGCGGCCCAACCTCACCGCGCTGGTGTCGGGGCTGGCCATCGCGGCAGCTTCGGCGACGCTGCTGAACTTCGACCACCCTTACGACGCGTCGGCCGTCGACCTCGCCGCCCACCTCGTCGCCGTGCTGATCGTGATGGGGCTCAACCAGGTCGTCGGCGCCCGCGCCGCTTCCGGACGGGCATCGATGCCCAGGCCCTGAAAGAGGGGCTGACGGAGGAGTGCCGCCAGAAGGGCGCTGATGGAGGAGGTCGTCGGGGACGCGGCGGCCGGATGTGCGGGAAGCCGTAGGGGACCGGCCCGCTGCCGCATGGCACGCCTCGGCGGTCCCATTCTGGTCGAATCGTACGACGGATGCGGAAAGGGCTTGCGCTTTTGTGCGGCGCAGCATAGAAACATCCTGCAACGCACGCGTTGCATGCCCTTCTTGGGCGTTTCCTCCCTAGACTTGGGTCGCCCTTCGGGGTGGCCTTTTTTTCTTGGGCTGGTTCTAGACCACAGGAACGACCCTGGCACAAGCGCCAGGGCGACATTTCGTGGCCTTATTGACGGATTTTTGACCGTTCCGCTCAGGACGGCGTGGTGTTCGCCAGGAATTCGCCCATCCGCTCCAGGGCGCGCCGGATGTTGGGGATCGAGTCGGCATAGCTGAGGCGGATGTAGCCCTCGCCGTGGACCCCGAAATCCGGCCCGCCGATCGTGGCGACCCCGGCTGTCTCCAGCAGGGCCGCGGCCAGCGGCTTGGCCCGCCAGCCCGTGGCGGCGATGTTGGGGAAGGCGTAGAAGGCGCCCTTGGGCGTGGCGCAGCTCACCCCCGGCAGCGCGTTCAGCCCTTCCACCACGACGCGCCGCCGCCGGTCGAACTCCGCCACCATGGCGTGCACGGCATCCTGCGGGCCCGTCAGGGCCTCGATGCCGGCCCATTGCGCCGGGGCGTTGACGCAGGACCAGCAGTTCACCGCCAGCTTGCGCAGCCTGTCGATCAGCCCGTCCGGCCAGACCGCGTAGCCCATGCGCCAGCCCGTCATGGCGTAGGTCTTGGACCAGCCATCGAGCATGATGAGGCGGTCGCGCAGCGACGGGTAGGCGAGCAGGCTCGTGTGGGCCAGCCCGTCGTAGGTCATCTGGCCGTAGATCTCGTCCGACAGCACCGCCACCTCCGGGAAGCGCTCAAGCCCCGCCACGAAGGCGTCCACCTCCGCCTTGGGCGTGACGCCGCCGGTCGGGTTGGCGGGCGAGTTGAGGATGACGAGGCGGGTGCGCGGCCCCAGCAGCGCCAGGGCTTCCTCGGCCGAGAAGGCGAAGCCGTTGGCTTCGCGCATCGGCAGGGGCACCGGGGTCGCGCCCGTGAACTCGATCATGGACCGGTAGATGGGGAAGCCGGGGTCGGGGTAGACGATCTCGACGCCGGGCTCGCCGAACATCAGGATGGCGGCGAACATCGTCACCTTGCCGCCCGGCACCACGGCGATGTTGTCGGGCGAGACCGTGACGCCGAGGCGACGGTGGAGGTCGGCCGCGAGCGCCTCGCGCAGCGGCAGGATGCCGGTCGCCGGCGTGTAGCCGTGGTGCCCGTCGCGCAGCGCCCTGACGGCGGCCTCGACGACGTTGGGCGGCGTGGCGAAGTCGGGCTGGCCGATGCCGAGGTTGATGATGTCGCGCCCCTGGCGGCCGAGTTCGGTGGCGCGCGCCAGCACCGCGAAGGCGTTCTCCTCGCCCATTCGGTCGAAGGCGGCAATGGTGCTCGGCATGGGGTTCTCCTCGTCGGCTCGGCCGTGGCGCGGCAATCTGGCGGGCGCGGGCCCGGCGCGCAAGGCCGCGGCGGCGGGTGGGTCAGGCCGCCGGGTCAGGCCGGCGGGCATCGGCCGGGACGCCTTGCGTCCATCGACGGCCCGGCGCGTTGTCGACGACATCCCACAGCGGCCCGTCGGCCGCGCCCGGCCCCCGAGAACGTCCCATGGCCCCGCTCCCCGCCACCGCCGTGCTGCTCCGCCGCCGCCCCGAGGGCGAGCCGCGCCCCGACGATTTCGAGGTCGTGCACCGCCCCGTCCCCGATCCCGGCGCGGGCACGCTGCGGCTGGAAACGCTGTGGCTGTCGCTCGACCCCTATATGCGGGGCCGCATGAGCGCGGGACGCTCCTATGCCAAGCCCGTCGACCTCGGCGACGTCATGGCGGGCCAGGCCGTGTGCCGGGTCGAGTCCTCGCGCCATCCCGATTGGGCGCCCGGCACGCTGGTCCTGGCGGGTTGCGGCTGGTGCTCGGCGTCGCTGTCGGACGGCACGGGCCTGGTCCGCCTCGACCCGGCGCCCGCCCCCGTCACGGCGGCGCTCGGCGTGCTCGGCATGCCGGGCATGACGGCCTATGCCGGCCTTGCCGAGATCGGCCGGCCCAAGGCGGGCGAGACCGTCGTGGTGGCGGCCGCCACCGGGCCGGTGGGGGCGACCGTGGGCCAGATCGCGAAGCTGCGCGGCTGCCGCGCCGTCGGCATCGCGGGCGGCCCCGACAAGTGCCGTTTGCTGGTCGAGCATTTCGGCTTCGACGCGGCGGTGGACCACCGGGCGCCCGATTTCGCGGAGCGCCTGACGGCGGCCTGCCCGGGGGGGATCGACGTGTATTTCGAGAACGTCGGCGGGGCGGTCTGGGAGGCGGTGCTGCCGCTGCTCAACGACTTCGCCCGCGTGCCGGTCTGCGGCCTCGTGGCTCAGTACAACGCCACCGACCTGCCGCCGGGGCCGAACCGCGTCCCCGAGGTGATGCGCGCCGTGCTGAGCCGGCGCCTGGAGATCCGCGGCTTCATCGTGTGGGACTTCGCCCACCAGCAGGACAACTTCCGCCGCGAGGTCGGGGGCTGGCTCGCCGAGGGCCGGATGGCGACGCTGGAGCATCGGGTCTCGGGGCTCGAGAATGCCCCGGCGGCGCTCGTCGACCTCTTGGCGGGGCGCAACACCGGCAAGGTGGTGGTGAAGGTGGCGGCCGACGCGCCGGACTGAGGCGGCGGCCGCCGGACCCCTCAGGCCTCGGCGGCCAGCATCTTCTCCAGCACGTCGAACCGGTCCGCCTCGGCGGTCGGCTTGTCCCAGCGGATGCGGGCGACGCGGGGAAAGCGCATGGCGACGCCGGACTTGTGCCGCGTCGAGCGGTTCAGGCCCTCGAAGAGGATTTCCAGCACCAGCCCCTCTTCGCGGGTGTGCACCACCTCGCGCACCGGGCCGAAGCGCTTGACGGTGTTGTTGCGCACGAAGCGGTCGAGCTTCACCAGTTCCTGGTCGGTGAAGCCCGAATAGGCCTTGCCGACCGGCACCAGCACCTCGCCCTCCGGGCCATCCTTCCACACGCCAAACGTGTAGTCGGAATAGAAGGAGGCGCGCTTGCCGTGGCCGCGCTGGGCATACATCATCACGGCATCGACGTTGAAGGGCTGGCGCTTCCACTTGTACCACAACCCCTTCGGCCGGCCCGGCACGTAGGGGCTGTCGCGGCGCTTCAGCATCAGCCCCTCGATGGCGTCGGCATCGTCGCCGGCGCCATGGGCGGCGGGGTCAGAGCGGATCCCGGCCAGGGCGTCCCAATCGGCGAAGGGCACGACGGGCGACAGGTCGACGCGCGGGTCGTCGATCGCCGCCACGAAGGCTTCGAGCCGCCGGCGCCTGTCGGCAAAGGGCAGTGCCCGCAGGTCCTCGCCATCCGCCACGAGGAGGTCGTAGACCCGGCAATGGATCGGGTACTGGGCGATGGTCTTGGCCGACACGGTCTTGCGGTTCAGCCGCTGCTGCAGGCTGGAGAAGGGCTGCACGCGCCCGTCGATCACCACCAGCAGCTCGCCGTCGAGCGCCGCCGTTCCCCAGCGCCCGTTGGCCAGGCTGTCCATGAGGTCGGGGAAGCTCGACGAGATGTCGTCGCCGCTGCGCGAATACAAACGCTGGGCGGGACGCCCGTCCCGCTCGAACCCCGTGATGGCCTGGACGCGGATGCCGTCCCACTTCCATTCGGCGGAAAACTGCGCTGCGTCGAGCGCCGCGAAGTCCTTGGCCTCGTCGACCGCATGGGCCAGCATCGGCGTCCGGAAGGGCGTCGGGTCGACCGTATCGGGCTTGGGGCCGTGCCCGGCCGCATAGGCGAACAGCTCGGCATAGGGCGGGGTGAGCCCGTGCCACACCTCCTCGATGTCGTCGGGAGCGTGGGGGCCGAGCGCCGCCACGGCGGTCTTGGCGAGCCGGGCCGAGACGCCGATGCGCAGCGAACCCGTGATGAGCTTCAGCAGGGCCCAGCGGCCGATCTCGTCGAGTCCGTCGAGCCACCCCGCGATGATGCCGGGCAGCGTCGCCTTGCCGGTTGTGGAGAGCGTGCGGATCACGTCGGACAGGAGCGGCGGCGCCCGCTCGCCGGCGCGGGCCGGCCACATCAGCGCCACCGTCTCGGACAGGTCCCCGACGTAGTGGTAGGACATCTGGAACAGCACGGGATCGGTGCGCTCCGCCGCCAGGGCATGGATCATGGCGGGCTTGGCGTCGGCGAAGCTCAGGGAGTCCGTCAGGGCCGCCAGCGCGAAGCCGCGCTCGGGATCGGGGGTGGCGGCGAGGTAGGCCGCCATCAGGCGGATCTTGCCGTTGCGGCCGGGCTCGAAGGCCAGTCGGTCGAGCAGCGCTGCGAAATCCTTCATGCGGCGTCCAGCAACTCGTCCTCGGCTTCCTCGCCGTAGCCGATGAGGTGGAGCGGCTTGGCGGCGATCCCCTGGGTGCCGGCCCAATGCACCAGGGCCTCGGCCTCGCCATGCGTGACCCAGAGTTCCTCGCAGCCCGTCTCCACCACGGTGGTGCAGAGCGCTTCCCAGTCGGCGTGGTCCGACACGATGAGGGGCAGCTCGACGCCTTTCTGGCGCGCCCGGGCCCGCACCCGCATCCAGCCCGAGGCCGCGGCCGTGACGGGGTCGGGGAACTTGCGGGCCCACAGGTCCTTGATGGCGCCGGGCGGGCAGATGACGATCTCGCCGCCGAGCTTCGGCCGCTCCGCCGCCACGACCTTGGGGGTGTCGCCGAGCGCGATGCCTTGGCGCCCGTAGTAGGCGGTCAGCTTCTCGAGCGCGCCGTGGATGTAGATGGGGCGGTCGTAGCCGGCCCGCCGCAGCAGCGACATCAGCCTCTGGGCCTTGCCGAGCGCGTAGGCGCCCAGGATATGGGTCCGCTCAGGAAACAGCGCGCGCGAGGCGAGCAGCTTGGCGATCTCGTCCGACGCGTCGGGATGGCGGAACACCGGCAGGCCGAAGGTCGCCTCGGTGATGAAGGCGTGGCAGCGAACCGGCGTGAAGGGCAGGCAGGTCGGGTCGGCGGCGCGCTTGTAATCGCCCGAGACGACCAGGTGAAAGCCGCCCTGCTCGATCTCGATCTGGGCCGACCCCAGCACATGGCCGGCGGGGTGGAAGCGGACGCGCACGTCGCCCACGGTCGTCCAGACCCCGAGCGCCGCGATCTGGCGGGTGACGGTGAAGTCCTCGCCGTAGCGCAATGCCATGATGTCGAGGGTTTCGGCCGTCGCCATGACGGCGCCGTGACCGGCCCGCGCATGGTCCGAATGGCCGTGGGTCACGAGTGCGCGCGGCACGGGCCGCATCGGGTCGATGTACACGTCTCCCGCCGGGCAATACAGCCCGAGCGGGGTCTGCGTCAGGATCTGGCTGGCCGACATGTCACCTCAGCCGCGCCGAACGCCCACTGTCGTCCGTTTCGCCGTCAATCGTTGCAGACGAGCTTCCGGGCCGTGTGGAGCTGGCCGCCGGGCCGAGGGACGCGGCGCAGTTCGAACACGCAATCCTCGTCGTCCGGACCGAAGGCCTGGACCACGTGGATGCCGCGGTTGATGGTGAGCGGGCGCAGCAACGCCTGACCCTGCGCCGCCATCGGGACGGCGAGCAGAGGGGCGCCGACGAAGCAGGCCATGACGACGAGGCCCAGGCGGCGCATGTGGGTCGTGGAAGTCGTCGAAGCCATCGCGCAACACCCCTTCATCAAAACCGCCCCGGCCTTTCGCGGCCCGGGCGGCACGCTCACGGGATCATTCGAAATCCGACATGACCCGACGCTGAATATCGTGGCGACGGACGTAGACCGGCCGGTAAACGAGCCGCTCCGCATCATTCAAACGCCGCGACTGTGCCACAAACGCGACAAGGCCCAGACCCGCCACCAGCGCGGCCGAAACGGCCGCGAGGAGCAGCGGAAGCGACGCGACCGACACCAGGCCGGCCATGGCGACCGCCGCGACCCCTGCACCGACCAGAGCCCGAATCGAGAGAGCGTTCATCGTGAGATCCATCCCGTTCCGGGTTGACAACTGTCGCGATAAGGCTTGGTTGCAGCGGCGAAGCGTCTGTCGCCGTTTTTTCATGTTTCTTAAATATGTCGGGCCACCACCCGCGCAATGGCGGCCGGGGCCGCTGCGGCGTCGAGGCGGGACGCAGCGACAAGGTGGCACGGATCGGTGCCGAAGGTCCGGCGATTCACGGGACGGGGTAAAGGCCGCGTTCCGCCGGACGGTCGACGCCCCTCGGCGACCCGTTCAGCGACACATGGGCAGGGGCGAATAGCCGGCGAAGTTGCCGACGGCGTCGTAGTCGGGCTGCAGGGCCGGCGGGCAGCCGTTGCCGACGGCCAGCGGGCTCGGGATCGCGGCGAGCACGGGATAGCCGTAGATGTCGTAGCGCAGCGGCGCCGGACGGACCGGCACGCGCGCCACGCGGAAGCCCCCGCCCCCGCCATATCCCGAAACCTCGCCCGTGCCGCGGTAGCCCCCGAACCGGTCGCCGCCGCCCTGCGGCGCGAACGGCAGATCGGCCGCGCCGGCGGGCAGGCTGCCCCACAGCACCAGGGCCGGGACGAGGCGGGACAGGGTCAACGTCAGGGTTCGGCGGAACGGTCGCGGCATGGGGTCAGGTCCGGGCAAGATTCGGCGTGGCGACGGCAGGATGGACCAGCGGCCCGAACGGCATGTTAAGACGGCCCGTCCGGGCCCGTCGCCCAACGCGCCGAGGGCCCGCTTGTCTCCATCGTGTCCATCGTCGAATCACCTCCTCGCCGACCGGCGTTTCGCCTGGGCCCGGGGCCTCGCGGAGGCTGGCGACCACGCCGCCGCCGCCGACCTGCTGGACCAGGCCGTCGCGCTGGTGCCGGGCTGGGCGCCGGGCTGGGCCGCGCTGGCCGAGGCGCGCGAGCGCGCGGGCGACGGCGACGGCGCCATCGCCGCCTGGCTGAAGGTCGCGGCCCTCGACGTCGCCGGCATGCTCGGCGCGGAGCCCCATCTCGCCCGGCTGCGGGGCCGCACGCCGGCCGGCCTGCCGGAACCCTACGTGCGGGCCCTGTTCGACGACTACGCCCCCCGCTTCGACCGCCACCTCGTCGAGGCACTGGACTACCGGGGCCCGGAGGTGGTGCTGGCCGCTCTCGAGCGCGCCGCGCCCGGCCGGCGCTTCGGTCGCGCGCTCGACCTCGGCTGCGGCACCGGGCTGATGGGCCGCGCCCTGTCCGGCCGCGTGGGGGCGATCGACGGCGTCGACCTGTCGCCCGCCATGGTGGCGTTGGCGCGCGAGGCCGGCTGCTACGCGACGCTGACGGCCGGCCCGCTCGAGGATGCGCTGTCGGCCGGCACCGACCGGTACGACCTCGTCACCGCCGCCGACGTCTTCGTGTACCTCGGCGACCTCGCCCCCGTGCTGGCGGCCGCCGCCCGGGCGCTGACGTCCGGCGGGGTCCTGGCCTTCACCGTGCAGGCGCATCACGACGGCTTCGCGCTCGGCGCCGACATGCGCTTCGGCCATTCGGAAAGCCATCTCCGGGAGGCGCTGGCGATGGCCGGCCTCGGCATCGCGCTGCTGGAGCCGGCCTCGACGCGGCGCGAGGCCGGCCACGCGGTGCCGGGAACGGTCGCGGTGGCGCGGCGCTGATGCGGGATCGGCGGGGCCGCCGCTTGCACGGGACCGGGCAGACGTGCTGGATTGCCGCATGAACGCCGTCCATTCCCGGCCCGCCGCCCCCTGGATCGTCGCCGTCGGCGCGTCGGGCGACGATGGACTGCGCGACATCAAGGCCCTGCTCCGGGCGTTAGGACCGGACCCGGACGCGGTCGTCATGGTGGTGCTGCATCGGCTGTTCGATCGCCCGAGCCACCTGCGCGCCGTGCTGCAGGCCGGCACCGACATGGCCGTCATCGTGGCCGGCAGTCCCGAGAAGCTTCGGCCCGGCTGCTGCTACATCGGCGAGCCGGCGTCCCATCTCACGCTGTTGGCGGCCAGCTACGGCGACGTCGTCGCCGATGCCGCCCGGCAGCACCGCAACCGCACCGTGGACCTGCTGTTCAAGTCCGTCGCCCGCCACGCCGGGCCTCGGGCCATCGGCGTCGTCCTGTCCGGAGCGCTCGACGACGGGTCGCGCGGGATCGAGGCCATCCACCACGCGGGCGGGCTGACCATGGTGCTGCTGCGTTCGGTGGCGCATGCCGGCATGCCCGAGAACGCCATCGCCTACGACGGGCCCATCGACTGCATCGGCTCGCGGGACAGGATCGCCGAAGCCATCACGGCCGCCATCACGCCATCCCGCCCTGCCGCCACGCTGGCCTGACGCGGCCTCGGGGCTCGCCGCCGGGCTCGGGGCTCGCCGCCGGGCTGCCGCGCGCCTAGTTTAAGGCGTGTCCGAAAGCCCGCCGATCCCCACCCCGACTGCCGTCCCGACCGCAGCCGCGCCCGCTCCGCGCCGCCGCCGAGCGTCGCCCCGCCCCCCTGCCCGGCCCAAGGCGCCCTCGCCGGGCGAGGGCGCGGGTCCGGTGGCGGCGCTGCCTCCCGCCTTCGCGGCCTGGTTCGGGCGGCGCGGCTGGGCGCCGCGTCCCCACCAGCTGGCCCTGCTGGCCGAGGCCGAGGCCGGCCGCTCGGCCCTGCTGATCGCCCCCACCGGCGCCGGCAAGACGCTGGCGGGCTTCCTGCCGAGCCTCGTCGAACTCGCGGCCTCGCCGAAGCGCCGCGCCGCCCTCCACACGCTCTACATCTCGCCGCTGAAGGCGCTCTCGGTCGACGTCGCCCGCAACCTCGGCACGCCGGTCGCCGAGATGGAGCTGGCGATCCGCATCGAGACCCGCACGGGCGACACCTCCGCCGCCAAGCGCCAGCGCCAGCGCCGCGACCCGCCCGACATCCTGCTGACGACGCCCGAGCAGATCGCCCTGCTGCTGGCCAACCCGGGTGCCAAGGAGCTGTTCGCCGACCTGAAGCGCATCGTTCTCGACGAACTGCACGCGCTGGTGACGTCGAAGCGCGGCGACCTGCTGGCGCTCGACCTCGCGCGGCTGCGCCGCCTCGCCCCCGGCGTCCAGACCGTGGGCCTGTCGGCCACCGTGCGCGAGCCGCGGGAGCTCGTCGCCTATCTCGGCGGGCGGGCCGACCCGGAGCCCGCGATCGTCACGGCGCCCGAGGGGGCCGCCGCCGTCATCACCATGCTGGACTCGCGCGAGCGCCTACCTTGGGCAGGCCACAGCGCCCGCCACGCCCTGAAGGAGATCTACGACGAGATCCGGCGCGTGAAGCTGGCGCTGCTCTTCGTCAACACGCGGTTCCAGGCCGAGCAGCTGTTCTGGGACCTGTGGCGCATCAACGCCGACAACCTGCCCATCGCCCTCCACCACGGCTCGCTCGATGTCGGCCAACGCCGTAAGGTCGAGGACGCCATGGCGGAGGGGCGGCTGAAAGCCGTGGTGGCGACCGCGACGCTCGACCTCGGCATCGACTGGGGCGACGTCGACCTCGTCATCAACGTCGGTGCCCCCAAGGGCGCGAGCCGGCTGATCCAGCGCATCGGCCGGGCCAACCACCGGCTCGACGAGGCGTCGCGCGCCATCCTGGTGCCGGCCAACCGCTTCGAGGTGCTGGAATGCCGGGCCGCCATCACGGCCGCGGCGGCGGGCGCCCAGGATACGCCGGTGCCCCGCTCCGGCGCGCTCGACGTGCTGGCCCAGCACGTGCTCGGCATGGCCTGCGCCGAGCCCTTCGACGCCGACGCCTTCTATGCCGAGGTGACCGATGCCGCCCCCTATGCGGCGCTGGCGCGCGCGGACTTCGACCGCGCCCTGCAGTTCGTCGCCCACGGCGGCTACGCGCTGCAGGCCTACGACCGCTTCGCCAAGATCCGCCAGGGCAAGGACGGGCGCTGGCGCGTGTCGAACGGCAAGGTCGCCCAGCAGTACCGCATGAACGTCGGCACCATCGTGCAGGCCGCCATGCTGAAGGTGAGGCTGGTGCGCTCGCGCGGCGCGGGCGCCTCGGCGGCCGGCACCCCCACCGGCACGGGCCCGATCGGGCGGGGCGGACGGGTGCTGGGCCAGGTGGAGGACGGCTTCCTCGAAACGCTGCTGCCGGGCGACACCTTCCTGTTCGGCGGCGAGATCCTGGCGCTTCAGGCCATCGTCGACGACGAGGCGCTCTGCGCCCGCACCTCCGGCACCGAGCCCAAGATCCCCTCCTACGCGGGCTCGAAGTTTCCCCTCACCACCTATCTCGCCGAACAGGTCCGGGCCATGACGTCCCAGCCCGAAGCCTTCGACCTGCCCGACCAGGTCGAGGACTGGCTGGCGCTGCAGAAGGCGAAATCCGCCCTGCCCCCGCGCGACCGCATGCTGGTCGAGACCTTTCCGCGCGGCGGGCGCCACTACCTCATCGCCTATGCCTTCGAGGGCCGCCTCGCCCACCAGACGCTCGGCATGCTGCTGTCGCGGCGCATGGAGCGGGCGCGGCTGCGCCCCATGGGCTTCGTCGCCAACGACTACGCCATCGCGATCTGGTCCCACCACGACGTGGGGAGCCGGATCGCCCGGGGGCTGGTGACGCTGGAGGAACTCTTCGACGAGGACATGCTGGGCGACGACCTCGAAGCCTGGCTCGACGAGAGCTCGATGATGAAGCGCACCTTCCGCATCTGCGCCACCATCGCGGGCCTGGTGGAGCGCCGCCATCCCGGCCGGGAGAAGACCGGCCGCCAGATGACGGTGTCGACCAACCTCGTCTACGACGTGCTGCGCCGCCACGAGCCCGACCACATCCTGCTGCAGGCGGCACGCGACGATGCGGCGACGGGACTCCTCGATCTCCGGCGCCTCGGCGAGCTATTGTCGCGGATCCGGGGGAAGATCCTGCACAAGCCCCTGCGGAAGATCTCACCGCTCGCCGTCCCGATCATGCTGGAGATCGGGCGCGAGCCCGTCTACGGCGAGGCCGAGGATGCGGTCTTGGCCGATGCCGCGGACGTTCTCATCGAGGAAGCCACCGCGGACGATGACAGCGTTGAAACGGAAGGCGCCGGTCGAGGCCAGACCCGGCGTGGTGAGTCGCGTGCATAGCCATGTCGGGGTCGCCGGCGTGGACCTGCTCGCCGATGTCTGCGGTGCGCTGTTCCACGAAGCGGACGGCGTGCTGCTGGTGGCGGACCTGCATCTCGAGAAGGGCTCGTCCTTCGCGCGGCGCGGCCTGATGCTGCCGCCCTACGACACGGCCGCCACTTTGGCGAAGCTCGGCGCCGTGGTGGCGCGCACCCGGCCGCGGCTCGTCGTGGCGCTGGGGGATTCGTTCCACGACCGCGCGGGCGCGTCCCGCATGGGCGAGGCCGACCGGGCGGCGCTGGCGGCGCTGCAGGCGGGCCGCGACTGGGTGTGGCTCGCCGGCAACCACGACCCTGCCCCGCCCAAGGGGCTCGGCGGCACGACGGCCGCCACTTGGTCGCTGGGGCCGCTGACGCTGCGCCACGAGCCGCTGCCCGGCGCGCCGGCGGGCGAGATCGCCGGGCACCTGCACCCGGTGGCGATCGTGGCGGGCGCCGGCGGGGCGGTGCGGCGGCGCGCCTTCGTGTCGGACGGCACGCGCTGCATCATGCCGGCCTTCGGCGCCTATGCGGGCGGGCTCAACTTCCGCCACCCGGCCTTCGCCGGCCTGCTGAAGGAGGGCCGCCGCATCGCCCACGCGCTCGGGCGGGACCGCGTCTACGCCATCCCGGAAAGCCGCTGCCTCGCCGGCGCCTGACCGGGCGGCGACACGCCCTTCCGAGGCGTGCCGCCCTCCCCGATCCGGGGCGGGCGGCACGCGCATGGCCGATCAGGCCATCTGTTCCTTCTGGGCGGCGGAATCGGACCGTGCCGGACCCAGCACCGGCTCTTCGCCGAGCGGGGCGTTCTGCATGACGGAGAACTGCGCCTTGCCGTCGAGGCTCGGCCCATCCGTCCAGCGACCCGCCATGGGGGGCGTGCCGTCCGCGGCCGAACCGAAGAACGCGTAGGAGTACTTCGTGTTCTCCTTCGACTGGTCGAAGCTGTTGGGGATCGGCAGATGCGCCTTCTCGCCGAGCTCCTCGATCACGGCGAGCCACTGCTGCTGGTGCATCGTGTCGCGCGCGATCATGAAACCCAGCATGTCCTTCATGCCGGGATCGTTCGTGGCATTGTAGAGGCGCACCGCCAGGACGCGGCCGGTCGATTCCGCGGCGACGTTGCAGTACATGTCGGCCGCCAGATTGCCGCTGGCGTAAACGTGCGACATGTCGAAGGGCACACCGTCGGCATTGGCCGGGAAGGCCGCGAGGCCGGTCGACAGGATGTGGCGCTGCAGCATGTCGCCGATCACGCCCTTGGTGTTGCCGCCGCCCATGATGGACCCGACGATGCCGTCGGCGGCGCCGCTCTCCTGCTCGCTCACCGGGGCCTTGTCGAGGTTCAGCGCCACCGCGGTCGCCAGCATCTCGATGTGGCCCATCTCCTCGGTGGCGGTGTTGAGCAGCATGTCGCGATACTTGGTGGTCGGGCCGCGCGAGCCCCAACCCTGGAAGAAGTACTGCATGCAGACGCGGATCTCGCCCTCGATGCCGCCGATGGCCTGCTGCAGCTGACGTGCGAAGAGCGGGTCCGGCGTCTCGACCCGGACCGGATACTGGAGCTTCTTGTCGAAATAGAACATTGAACCTCTCCGTCGAAGCTTTCGCGACGGCACGCGCAGGGCGATGCCGGCAGAGTCGAACCCGCGGGTGCAGGATGACTCCGCCGAGTTCAACGCCTCGCCGTCATGCTTCAGGGGTCAGAAGACACTGGATCGGAGGAAGGTTCGCAGTCTTGCGTGAAATATCGTCGCCTTGATCTATGTTATACTCGGAAAACACCCCTGCGGATCCCGACCCAGGCCGCCCGGGCGGGACACCGTCCGGCCCGGGTGTCCGAGGCCGCGAGGGGGATCGGGGAACAAAAGCCCGCACCGGCCCTTCTTGCGGGAGCGGGACCCGCCCGCGCCAGGAGCCTCCGATGAGCCAGACGGCCGCCACGCCCAAGATGCCCTATTGGCACGTCTACACCGATGCCGACGGGGTCAGCCGCCAGGAGCGGTTCGAGCTCGGCGCCTTCGCGTTCAAGGGCGTCAACCCCGATGTGGCGCCGCAGTGGAACGACAAGATGGAGCCGTGCCAGGCGGGCGTGACCTTCACGGTCCTGCCCGTCGGCTGGGTGGGCGAGTGGCACGAGAACCCCAAGCCGCAGTGGATCGCCATCCTGACGGGGCGGTGGTTCGTCGAGACCATGGACGGCCACCGCGTCGAGATGGGGCCGGGCGAGCTGATGATGGGCGAGGACCAGAACACCCGCGGCGGCAAGGGGCACCGGTCCGGAACGGTGGGCGACCAGCCCTGCACCATGATCGTCACGGGCCTCGACGTGACCCCGACCGTGAACCAGCCGGGCCGGTTCCGCTAGCCCGTCAGGCCTTCGCGTCGATGAGGCTGGCGATGCGGCGCAGGGCCAGCCCGTAGCCCTGCGTGCCGAGGCCCGCGATGACGCCGTCGGCCCGCAGCGACACGTAGGAATGGTGGCGGAAGCCCTCGCGCTTGTGGACGTTGGAGATGTGGACCTCGATCACGGGGCCGTCGAAGGCGTTGAGGGCGTCGAGGATCGCCACGGAGGTGTGGGTGTAGGCGGCGGGGTTGATGGCGATGCCGCCCGCCACCTCCCGCGCCTCGTGGATCCAATCGATGATCTGCCCTTCCGTGTTGCTCTGGTGGAACCGGATCGTCAGGCCGAGTTCCCCGGCCGTCGCGCGGCACGCCGCCTCGACGTCGGCCAGCGTCTCGTGTCCGTAGATCTGCGGCTGGCGCTTGCCGAGAAGGTTGAGGTTCGGCCCGTTGAGGACGAAGACGAGGCGGCTCATCGCGGGTGTTCCCTGCATGCGAGGATCGGTCCAGGATAGAACGGCGGGCGCAGACCCGGCGCAAGGCCGCGACGGGCCACCTCGGGAGGACGATGCCATGGACATGCCGGTGAACCGCTTCAAGCGCGCGCTGCGCGAGGGCCGTCAGCAGATCGGGCTCTGGTGCACCGTCCCGGGCGGCACGGTGGCCGAAGTCCTGGCGGGCGCCGGCTACGACTGGATCGTCTTCGACACCGAACACACGCCGGGCGACGCCACCACGGTCCTGGCGCAGCTCCAGGCGGCCGCGCCCTACCCGGTCTCGCCCGTCGTGCGCCCCGTGACCAACGACCCGGCGCTGATCAAGCACTTCCTCGACATCGGCGCCCAGACGCTGCTGATCCCCTACGTGCAGGATGCCGCCGAGGCCCGGGCCGCCGTCACCGCCATGCGCTACCCCCCGGCGGGACTGCGCGGCGTTTCGGGCTGGACGCGGGCCAACCGCTACGGCCGCGTCCCGGACTATGCCGCCCGCGCCGCCGACGAGCTCTGCCTGTTGGTGCAGGTCGAGACGGCGGAAGCGCTCGGCGCGATCGAAGCCATCGCGGCCGTGGACGGCGTCGACGGCATCTTCATCGGGCCGGCCGACCTCGCCGCGAGCCTGGGGCATGCGGGCGACCCGATGCATCCCGCGGTGCTGGAGGCCATCGAGGACGCGATCCGGCGCATCGTGGCTGCCGGCAAGCCGGCCGGCATCCTGACGCTCGATCGCGATTTCGCCCGCCGCTGCATCGCGCTCGGGACGCGCTTCACGGCCGTGGGCACGGACGGCGCCATCCTGTCCCGCGGCGCGGACGCGTTGCGCGCCAGCTTCGCGCCGGAGTGACGGCGGCGCCCCATCGAGCCGAGCCACGATCCCCTCGGGCGTGACCGCCGGCCCTGTCCGAGGGCAGTTCCCGCACGCAGGAGTTGTTCACGCCCCAGACCGACAGAGGAGGCGAGCATGTCCTGCCCCGCGAGTGATGCATTTCTGCCGCATTGAGGCGTCCGTCGCATCGAGGTCCGGCTTTTGATCCAGGTTAACCGAGGGCTCTAAGTTTCAACTCATTTCTTCTCCTTAAAAAAATTCTTATGAGCGGCGCCGAGGCGACCTCGGGTCATTGGTTCCGCATCTCCGAATTCGTTCACCTGGAAACACGCCATGACAGTCTTGAAGGGTTTTCTGCTGGGTTCGGCCGTGGCGATCATCACCGCCAATACGGCCAATGCGGCAGATCTTCCGGTTCGCAAGGCGGCCCCGGTGGATTACGTCCGGGTGTGCGACTTCACGGGTGCCGGCTTCTTCTACATCCCGGGCACCGACACCTGCCTGCAGATCAGCGCCACGATGCGCGTCGAAGGCGCCTTCATCAACAACTCGCGCCTGTTCTTCCCGGTCGCCGGCATCCCGAACCGCTCCACCGGCACCTTCGGCCTCGTCCCGGGCCGCGATCGTGACGAGTCGGGCTTCCTGGCCCGCGCCCGCCTCGGCGTCGACACCCGCACCCAGACGGCCTACGGCACGCTGCGCACCTACCTGCAGTACCAGATCGACCGTCTCCAGGGGCTCTACTTCGGCGGCGGTCCGAACGGCGGCGTGAACACCTTCGCCAACGCCGGCGGCAACAATGCCGCCCTGCGCCGCGGCTTCATCCAGTTCGCCGGCTTCACGGCCGGACGCCTGCAGTCGTTCTTCGACTTCTACGCCGACAACTACAACTACGAAGGCATCGCCAACTCCGATCTTTCGAACAACGTCTTCGCCTACACCTATACGGCCGGCGGCGGCCTCTCCGCCACCGTGTCGATCGAGGACCGCAACGCCCGCAACCTGCCGCAGAACCTCGGCAACATCCTGGGCGGCCCCAACAACGTGGCGGGCGCGGCGCGCTATGCGGGCGAGACCGTGCCGGACGTCGTGGGCGTGCTGCGCTACGACCAGGCCTGGGGCTCGGCCCAGCTGTCGGGCGCCTATCACCAGATCCAGTCCACCTCGGGTCCCTTCGCCGGCACGAATGGCCAGGGCCTAGGCAAGGCCGACACCGACGGCTTCGCCGTGCAGGGCGGCGTGAGGGTGAAGCTGCCGATGCTGGCGGCGGGCGACGACCTCTGGCTGCAGGGCGCCTACCAGGAGGGTGCCTACACCTACATGGACTCGGGCTTTTACTTCAACGGCGGCTTCAACTCGATCGCCGTGGGTGGCTTCCAGCACCTCGACCGCGACGCGGTCGCCGTCCACCTCGTCGGCACCCAGGCCGCCGCCTACGTGCTCGACAAGGGCCGCGGCTTCTCGGTGATGGCCGCCTTCAACCACTACTTCTCCCCCAACTTCCACGACGTCGTCTTCGGCTCCTACGAGCAGATCACCTACGGCAACGGCATCAAGAACATCGACTGGACGCTCGGCGGCCTCGGCGACGCCAGCCAGTACCGGGTCGGCAACCAGTTCCTGTGGGATCCCGTGAAGAACCTCGAGGTCGGCCTCGAGGTCGACTACCTCCACATCGACCAGACCCTCGCGCACAACCGCGGCCAGGTCGCCACGGCCCTGCCCGTCAGCGTTTCCAAGAACCCCGACGCCTTCGAGGCCCGTCTTCGCGTCCAGCGCGACTTCTGATCTCCCGTAGCGCTGAAAACTCGAAAGCCCGGCGCGAGCCGGGCTTTTTCGATTTTCGGTCCTCGCGTGCGACGGCCGGCGCGGGAAGCGCGCCGGGCCCGAAACCAAGACGGCGGGCGGTCCGAAGACCGCCCGCCGCCGAAGAACCCGCAGCCGCCCGAAGCGATCGGGTCAGAAGCGGCGATAGCCGTAGCCGTAGAACGGGCGGCGATAGCCGTAGAACGGACGCCGGAAACCGTAGGGGCGCAGGCGCCGGTAGCCGTAGAACGGGCGGCGGACGCCATAGCCGTAGCGCAGGAACGGCCGACGATAGCCGTAGCGGTAGTAGTACACGGGCTCGACCTGCGCGGCCGAAACACCGGCGGTGAGCGGCTGCACCGGCATGGCGTCGGCCTCTGCGGTGGCGAACGTCGCGCCGGCCAGGGCCAGCGTCCCGACGATCATGCCCTTCCAGGTGATGTTCATGGTTGCCTCGTCCTTTCTGGTGATCTGACGCTAGAGTGGACGAGGCCGCATGAACGCCGGGTGAGCATCACCGCGCCACGGCCGGCTGCCGCTTGAAGCGGTTGAAGCAGCCGAGCTTGTAGCAGCCGAACAGCGCCACCGCGGCGGCGCCGATCGCCACCTTGGTGCCGGTCGACAGCGTCCCGCCGGCGGCCGGGGCGTCCGGAGCGGCCTCGGGCGGGGCGGTGGCGACCGCCGGGGCGGACCCGGTCGAGCCGCCGCCGAGCGTCGCCGTCAGCCGCTGGGCATCCTGCGGGCCACCGCCGGCCGGCATGAAGTCCACGTTGATCTGGCGCCCCGGCGCCAGCGAGCCCACGTAGTCGGCGAAGGCCGGCACGCCCGGGAAGACGCGGCCATCGACCGAGATGATCTGGTCGCCCTTGCGGAAGCCCGCCTGGGCGCCGGCCGCGCCGGCCTTGACGGTGTTGACCCGCAGCAGCCGGAAGGTCATCCCGCCGCTGGTGATCTCCGAGCCCGGGCCGACGTTGAGCCCGAGCGTGCCGCCCGCCTTGGGCAGGCGATCGGCATCCGAGGCCGACAGGAAGCGATAGCCCATCTGGTTGTCGGCCCAGGCCGGGGCGATGCCCGGCTGGAGGCCGACGAACGAGGCCAGGACCAGGGCCGTGACGGTGCGTTTGCCGATCATGAATGTTCCGCCGTGTCGCGTTGGCCCGAGGTCAAACGTTCATCGAGCCGCCGGACTCGTCACCGTTCGGCGTCATGCCGTCGACGGCGCGGGGCAGGTGCTGGCTCAACTGGTTGAGGAAGTCGCCGTGTTCCATGCCGGCCTGGTCGGCCATGGACTGGGTCTGGTCCCGTCCGAAGACGTTCTGCAACTGGTCGGGCGAGACGGGCTGGTTGGGACCGCTGCCGACCCAGGAGCGGGCGACGTCCCCGAGTCCGGCCTGGTCGAACTGCGACAGCAGCCCGCCGAGGCCGCCCGCCATGCCACCGCCCATGCCGCCACCCATGCCGCCACCCATTCCGCCGCCGGCCGCCTGGCCGCCCTGCTGGCCGCCGCCGAGCACGCTCGACACGATGGAGCCGAGTGCCGAGCCGCCGCCGCCCTGCTGGTTCTGGTTGCCGCCGAGAAGGCTGCCGATGACCGAGTCGAGAATGCCCATGTGAATCTCCGCAGGTAAGTCGGGCACCGCCGTGCCGCCCACCCGGCCTGTCCCCCTCCCTGACGGAAGAGGCGCTCCTGGGCCGTGCGATGCGGATCGGGATGGCCGATGGTCCGCCAGCCGGACATGAAGGGACCTCGGGCGAGCCGCTGGCGCCGGCGCCGCACGAGGCTTCAGGGCACCATCGGTGCGTCCGCCGAACGGAAACCAGGTCCCGTCCCGCCCGACGCACCGCCTCCGGGCCGGCGGCCCCGCCGGACGATGACGTCCGACCTGGGCCGCATGGCCCGCAGCCGGGCCGAGACTGCTTCCGCCCGCACGCATCCCCGACCTTCGGCCGGCCCGCGCACGGATGGTCCTCTCGCGGGGATCCATGAGCCCTGACAACCGGCACGGGCGGGCTTGGTTCCCGCACGGTGCGGCCTTGGTTCCCGCACGGCGCCGCCGATCGCCACCGGCCGGGCCGGACGGATGCCGCCATGGCCGCCGTCGCCCCACCTCGGCGCAAGCTCCCTCGGCCAGCCTGCGCCTCGGCAGAACCGGCCCCGCGCGGGGCCGACGGGCGGCAGGATCCCATGAGCATCGCGACCATCACCCCGGCGAGGGCCAATTCCACCAAGCCCGCCCTCGGCGCCGCGGCGAACGCGGCCCCGCGGCGCGGGGGACGCGACATCGGCTTCGCCATCGGCATCGTGGCGATCCTGTCGATCTTCTTCCTGCCGATCCCCTCCTTCATCATCGACATGGGACTGGCCTTCTCGATCGCGCTCTCGGTGCTGATCCTGATGGTGGCGCTGTGGATCGAGCGGCCGCTCGAATTCTCGGCCTTCCCCACCGTGCTGCTGGTGGCGACGCTGCTGCGCCTGTCGCTGAACATCGCCACGACGCGCGTCATCCTGTCGAACGGCTCGGAAGGCTCCAACGCGGCCGGCTACATCATCGGGGGCTTCTCGCGCCTCGTGATGGGCGGCGATTTCGTCATCGGCCTCATCGTCTTCGCCATCCTGCTGACGATCAACTTCGTCGTCATCACCAAGGGCGCGACCCGCATCGCCGAGGTCGGCGCGCGCTTCACGCTCGACGCCATCCCGGGCAAGCAGATGGCGATCGACGCCGACCTGTCCGCCGGCCTCATCACCGACAAGGAGGCGCAGGCCCGCCGGCGCGAACTCGAGGAGGAGAGCGCCTTCTTCGGCTCGATGGACGGCGCCTCGAAGTTCGTGCGCGGCGATGCCGTGGCGGGCCTCATCATCCTGGCCGTCAACGTCTTCGGCGGCATCGTCATCGGCGTGACGCGCCACGGCATGCCGCTCGGCCAGGCTGCCGACGTCTTCGCCAAGCTGTCGGTCGGCGACGGCCTCGTGTCGCAGATCCCGGCGCTCATCGTGTCGCTCGGCGCCGCGCTGCTCGTGTCCAAGGGCGGCACGCGCGGCTCGACCGAGAAGGCGGTGCTGAACCAGCTCGTGCATTTCCCGCGCGCCCTCATGGTGGCGGCGCTGATGATGTTCGTCCTGGCCCTGGTGCCGGGCCTGCCCTTCGTGCCCTTCGCGGCCCTGGGAGGCGCGATGGTCACGGTCGGCACCATCCTGCCGCGGCGCGTGGCCGCCGCGACGGCCGCCGCCGCCGCCGAGGCCGCCGAAGCGGCCGAAAGCGCGACCGCGGAGGCGAAGGACTCGGTCAAGGAGTTCCTGCGCACCGCCGAGATCGAGATCGTGCTCGGCAAGCAGCTCGGCGCGCGGCTGCAGCCGGGCCAGGCCGAACTCGCCCACCGCGTCACCAAGATGCGGCGCAAGTTCGCCCGGCAATACGGGTTCGTCGTGCCCGAGATCAAGGTCTCGGACAGCATGGACATCGCCGCCAAGACCTACCAGATCAAGATTCACGGCACCGTGGTGGTCGCCCAGGAGCTGCGCCTGGGCGAATCCCTCATCATCACGGGCGACGGCCGCAAGCCGGACCTGCCCGGCACCGAGACGCGCGAACCCGCCTTCGGCATGAAGGCCCTGTGGGTGTCGGACGCCTATGCGGCGGAAGCCAAGCGCCAGAACTTCCAGACCGTGGACACGCTGTCGATCCTGCTCACCCACCTGTCCGAGGTGATCCGCAACAACCTCAGCCAGCTCCTCTCCTACAAGGACATGCGCGGTTTGCTCGACCGCCTTGAGCCCGAATACAAGAAGCTCATCGACGACATGTGCCCGGGGCAGATCTCGTATTCGGGGCTCCAGGCCGTGCTGAAGCTGCTGCTCGGCGAGCGCGTGTCGATCCGCAACCTGCACCTGATCCTCGAAGCCATCGCCGAGATCGTGCCGCACGTGCGCCGCTCCGAGCAGGTGGCCGAACACGTGCGGGTCCGCATGGCCCAGCAGATCTGCGGCGACCTCACCGACAACGGCGCCCTCAAGGTGCTGCGCCTCGGCAACCGCTGGGACCTCGCCTTCCACCAGAGCATCAAGCGCGACGCGAAGGGCGACGTCACCGAATTCGAGCTCGACCCGCGGCTCGTCGAACAGTTCGGCCAGGAAGCCTCGGTGGCCATCCGCGAGCGCATGGACCAGGGCCACAACTTCGTCTTGATCGCGGCTCCGGAAGTGCGCACCTACGTGCGCATGATCGTGGAACGCATGTTCGCCACCCTGCCGGTGCTGTCGCACCTCGAGATCGCCCGCGGCCTCGAGATCAAGCCGCTCGGCACGGTCTCGTGACGGGACGGGCCCGGCGCCGGACCCCGGGCCCGTGAACGACGCGGCGTCGCTCTCGGTCCTCACCGCCTTCGTGGTCTTCAGCCGCATCGGCGCCTGCCTGCTGGTGATGCCGGGCTTCTCCAGCCCGCGCATCCCCGTCCAGGTGCGCCTCTTCATCGCCGTCGCGGTGTCGCTGGCGCTGACGCCGCTGCAGCTCGACATCGTCCGACCCCTCCTGGTCGACGGCGCGCCCATCCACCTGCTGCGGCTCATGGGCTCGGAGATGTTCATCGGCGCCGCCATCGGCCTGCTGGGGCGGGTGTTCTTCACGGCGCTGGAGTTCATCGGCGTCGCCATCGCCATGTCGGTGGGGCTGAGCAGCAACCTCGGAGCGCCGATCGAGGCCGACGAATCCCTGCCGGCCCTCACCACGCTGATGACCCTCGCCGCCACGGCCCTGATGTTCCTGACGGACCTGCACCTCGAAGTGTTCCGGGCCCTGCAGGCCTCCTACGCGAACCTGCCGGTGACGGACGGCTTCGCGCCGCAATTCGCCCTGAACCAGCTCGTCACCAAATCCGGCGAGGCCTTCATGCTGGCGCTGCGCATCGGCAGCCCCTTCCTGATCTTCTCGCTGGTCGTCAACGTCGCCATGGGCCTGCTGGGCAAGGTCGTGCCCGGCATCCAGACCTTCTTCCTCGCCACGCCCTTCCTGCTGATCGGCGGGCTGATCCTCCTGTCGCTGGTGTTCAAATCCATGCTGCTCCTCTTCATCGAGGCCTTCGGCCGTTTCCTGGTGTCGGGATGACGGAGCGGCTGAAGGCCCTGAAGCGCATCCTCAAGGTGCAGGACCAGCTGAAGAAGACCGCCGATTGGCGCCTCGCCGAGGCCGAGCGCGCCGCCGGCGACGTCGAGGCCGCCAAGCTGGACCTCGCCGACTTCCTGGTGCGGGCCGACCTTGTCGGCCCTCTGGCGGGCCTCGCGGTCGCGCAGGCGCGGCGGCTCGACGCCCAAGGCCAGGCCGCGGCCCGGACGGTGGCGAGCGAAGCCGAAGCCATGCGCGCCGTGACGGCGCGCCAGAAGCTCGTGGCGAAGAGCCTGGAAGCGCTGTCGCGGGAGGAAGCCGCCGCGAAGGAGCGCAAGGACCTCGAGCGAATGATCGAGGGTCTGGCCGGCCGGGCGGCCGGGCCGGGCGGGGATTGAGCCGGTCAACGATGGGTGCGGGGCCCTCAGATGGATATGCCCCATCGATGCAGATGTTCTGTCCCGTCACGAAGCCGGCCAAGGGCGAGCACAGATAGGCGCATAGCGCCCCGACTTCTTCGGGCGTGCCAAAGCGATCAGCAGGAATGGCCGCGAGCAGATCAGCGCCGACCGCGTCGGCTGGCCGGCCCCAGCTGCGGCCCGGGCCGCGACGTAGCGGGCCGTGCGCTCGGTCAGAATGGGACCGGGCAGGATGCCGTTGATCGTGACCCCATGCCGGGCCGCCTCGCGCGCAGGCCCCCGAAGCCCCGCGACGAGGCCGGCCCGCGACGCCGCAGAGGCATCGAGACCGAGAACGGGCCGCACGGCGGCGACGGACAAAATATTGACGATCCGGCCGAAACCGCGCTGGCGCATGCCGGGAAGTGCAGCGGCGATCAACGCCACCATGGCGACGGTGTTGACGTTGAAGCTCGCCCGGAATGCGTCGGGATCCAAAGCGCCGGATACGGATGGCGGAGGCCCTTCGGCATTGGTGACGAGGATGTCAAACGGTTCGGCCCCTGCCGCCAGACGATCCGCCGCGTCATCCTGCGTGACGTCGAGGACCGCATGATACACGGATCCGCCAGTATCGCGACGCAAGCGGCGAGCAGCTAGTTGCAGGCGCTCTGGATCACGCCCGTTGATCGTCACGGAGCATCCGGCCGCCGCAAGGGCCGCCGCACACGCATATCCGATACCTCCGGACGACGCGGCCACAAAGGCCCGACGGCCGGCCAAGGTCGGGGCGTCAGTCATGAGATGGCGTGGGTCGCGGCCGCGTAAACGCGCGCGACAGTCGCAATGATATCTGTCGCATCGTCGTCGCTGCCGATGTTGAAGCGAACGTCTCCGATCTGGCATATGTTCAATATCTCGTACGCGGTGCCGGTGGCGAAAGCGCCCGAAAAGCCTTCGATCTCGTGGCGCGCGATGGGTCGGACCTCCACGACGAGGCCAACCCGCTCAGCCAACGCGATCACGGTCTGGCGCGTCAATCCGTTCAAGGCGTGTTCGGTGGGAGGCGTGACAAGCCGGCCCCGGTCGACAAAGAAGAGATTCGCACCCGTCAGTTCGGCCACGTGATCGCCGTCCGGTGTCAGCACGAGCGCGTCGTCAAACCCGTCGGCTTTGGCCAGTCGCGCATTGATGGAGCCGATGCCGTAGAGCCCCGATAACTTGGCCTGCATGGGCCACATGTCGGGCTCGGGACGCCGCCATCGGCCAATCCCCACCCGGATGCCTCGCCCCTGCTTCCCGGCATGCGGCCCTTCCCACTGCCAGCAAGCCATGGCGAGGTGAGATGATGCCATTTGGCCGACGATACCGAGTTCTTCCGCCCCGCGCCAAGCGATGGGGCGGAGATAGGCATCTCGCAGCCCGGTTTTGGCAACGTAGGCCGCCGCCTCGGCAGCCAAGGTCGTAGCAGAGCCAGGAAGTTCGATCCCGACGGTCCGGCACGACGCGAACAGGCGCTCGATGTGTTCGCGCAACTTGAAGGCCACTCCGTCGTAGACTCGGACACCTTCGAAAGCCACGGTGCCGTAATGCAGACCGTGGCTCAAGACATGCAGACGGGCATCGGCCCACGGCACGTATCGTCCGTCCATCCAAATGGTGCCCTGTCTCGCGTCCATGGGGATCATTGGGACGTCACTCGTCGGCGAAATGGAAGTTCGGTGGTCGCAAATGCCACGCCGGCAAGAGCCAGCACGCCACCCACGATCTGTTGCGTCGTTGCGGCATGGCCGAGCACCGCCGCTGCCAGTACGACGGCAAGCGGAGGCATGAGAAAGGTAAAGACACCGGTCTTGGCAGACCCGATCGCGCGAACCGCTTCGTTCCACCACAAATATGGAAGGAGGGTCGCAAAAATCACGAGATACAGGATCGATAGCCAGAAACGGGGTGTCGCGGCGGTGATGTCGATCGCTTCTCGAAAGATGAACGGCATGGGTAACAGAAATAGTGTTCCGAAGAGGAACGACACCGTCGTAGTTTCGATCGATGTGAGTTCGACAGGGGCCAGTTTTGAACAGACGGCGTAGCACGAGAAAGCGAAGGCCGAAGCGATGATGGTGACGTTGGCGGACAGGAGCGACATCGAGCCCGCCCCCTGGCTGATGACCAGAGACGCTCCGGCGAGTCCAAGGATCAGGCCGGCTAGAGTGCCGGCCGAGATCGGATCCCGGAACACGATCCGGCTCAGCGCCGCAGTGAAGATAGGTTGGGTGGTGGGGATCAGCAGAGCCGCATAGGCGGCCGTGGTCCGTTCGAGCCCGGCATGTAGAAGGAGCGTATACATGAAAACGCCAGAAAAACCCATTCCAGCCAGAACGAACCAGCCTCGTCGGGTCACCCTCCGCAGCCGTGGGAGCGTGGCCGCGCTCCCACGGCAATTCATGAGGCCGAGCAACCCACAATAACATGATGTCGTCACGACAAACCGCACGACTGCCGTGAAGGCTGGCGGCTCCGTCTGCAGAGCGATTTCACTAGCCACAAAAGTCCCGGCCCAGAACAATTGGACCAATATTAACTTGACGGTCACCAAAGATTGATTCGACACTGGCTCTGACATGAATGGACGATCCTGTCACGAGAATGGAAGCGGTCCTCTCAGAAGACGTTCAGGCCAGGAGGCCACCGTCGACCTTGAGGCAACTTCCTGTTGTAAACGACGCGCTTGGCGACGCTAGAAAAAAGATCGCGTCGGCGACCTCTTCGGCTCTGGCTAGCCGCCCTAATGGATGGAGGCCCTCGCGCCGTGCCCGACCCTGGTCACCGTTGCGTTCGACTGCGATGGCGCGATGAGTCATCGGCGTGTCGACAATGGCTGGCGCCACGGCGTTGATCCGGATGCCATGAGGTGCGAGGTCAACCGCGAATGCCTTGGTCAGGGCTAGCACGGCTGCCTTGGTGGTGCTGTAGACACCGTCGCCAGGCCAAGTCCGGTAGGAAGCTACCGACGCCAGGTTGATAATAGTTCCGGAGTGTCGCGGAATCATTCCGAGGATCGCACGGCGACTACACAGAAAGACGGACCTGACATTGACGCCGAACAAACGGTCGTAATCGTCAAGTGGGAAGTCACTCATCTGGCCTGTGATTTCGATACCTGCATCGTTGACGAGGTCGGTGACGGGTCGTCTTGTGATCCAGTCAGTCAGCCCAGCGCCAAAACCGGTAATCCGGAGGCGAGTCGACGAATGTCTTGTCGTGCCAGCGGACTCGGTCCAGCGCCTGGCGCCTCGCCGAAGCCGAACCGGCCGCGGCCGAGGTAGAGGCTGCCCAAGGCCAGGCCGCGGCCCGGACCGTGGCGAGCGAAGCCGAGGCCATGCGCGCCGTGACGGCGCGCCAGAAGCTCGTGGCGAAGAGCCTGGAAGCGCTGTCGCGGGAAGCAGCGGCCGCGAAGGAGCGCAAGGACCTCGAGCGGATGATCGAGGGTCTGGCCGGCCGGGCGGCCGGGCCGGGCGGGGATTGAGCCGGGTTCCGCTCGCGTCGGGCCCGGCCGACCGCGCCTCCCGGCGCAGGGGAGGCTGCCCCCACGCCGGGAACCCGCCTCACTCCACCCAGGTCTTCAGCGCCGCCGCGTAGCTCCCGTCGAGCTGTTTCAGGTGGAGGTACTGGTCGACGAAGAGCTTGAAGGCCGTGTCGCGCGGCATCAGCCAGGCCTTCTCGGCCCGGTCGAAGGGCTGGTCGGGGTGGATGGCGCAGAGGCCGGGGTTGAGCTTCTGCTGCAGCCGCGTCTCGACGCCGTCGGTGATCATGACGTCGGCGCGGCCCTCCGCCACCTCGCGGAAGATCGTGCGGTTGTCCGGGAAGACGCGGATCTCCGCCGCATGGAGGCGGGCCCGGTCGAAGCGCTCGTTGGTGCCCCCCGGGTTGACGACGACGCGCACGCCCGGCCGGTCGATCGCGTCGAGCGAGGCGAACCGGTCCTTGTCGGCGCAGCGCGCGATCGCGGCCTTGCCGTCGACGTCCGACGGGATGGAGAAATAGCCGACCTTCTGCCGGTCCAGCGTGATCGACACGCCCCCGACCAGGATGTCGAACCGTCCGGCCTGCAGGTCCGCCAGCAGCGTCGACCAGCTCGTCTTGACGAAGACCGGCTCGACCCCGAGCGCCTTGGCGAGCCCCGTCGCGAGGTCGACGTCGAGGCCCGAGAAGGCGCCCGTCGCGGGGTCCTGGTCGCTGAAGGGCTTGTAGTCGCCCGTGAGGCCGATGCGCAGCCGGTGACGCGCCATGACGGTGTCGAGCAGGCTCGACCCCGGGAGGTCGGCGGCGGGACCGGACGCCGGAGCGGGGGCCGCCGGCGCCGGAACCGGGAGCGGGGCCTGCGCGAAGCCCGCCGGAGCCGCGAGGCAGCCCGCCAGCCCCACCGCCAAGCCCACCGCCAAGCGCGATGCCCGCCGCTTCGATCGTGCCGTCGTCATCGCGCTCCGCCTCCGTCCCGACCGGCCACCCGGCCGAACGCCACCCTAGCCCAGTGCGGCGGCCCGAAACACCGGCCTCGGCGGCCCCGGCCCGGCGCTTTGCGGCATTGCGGCGCAGGCGGCGGGAACCCCAGCGGCACCAGCGCATTGAGGCATCACCGCGACAGGAGTTCGTCCAATGCTCAAATGGGCCCTGATTTTCTTCATCATTTCGATCGTGGCCGGCGTGTTCGGCTTTGGCGGCATCTCGGCTGGCGCAGCCGACATCGCCAAGATCCTGTTCTACATCTTCGTCGTCATCTTCGTGATCTTCCTCATCCTGGGCGTGATGGCCGGCAAGGCCGTGACCTGAAGCAGGATCGGCCGTCTCGGATTCGCCTCGGCGCTTCCGAGACGCCGGGCCTTCGGGCCGGGGTGATGTCGAGCCGGCGATAGGCGGAGATTGAGTCCTGCGCCCGGCGACGGCGCGTTCCGACCGACATCGTAAAGGGCGGGGCGCCATGCGCCCCGCCCTTTCCACGTCGCGGCTGCTGTGGTCGGCCAGTCCGACCGGATCAGGGCTTCATGCGGCGGGGCGACAGGTCGACGACCTTGCGGTCGCGGGTGGAGGGGATGTCGTCGCGCTCGGGGTCTTCGGGGTCGTCCTCCTCCTCGTCGTCCTTCTCCCACAGGGACAGGCTTTGGACGAGGTTGGCGCCGGCATCGATCACCACCGAGACGTCGAGGTCGACGACTTCGGCATCCTGCGGGAAGCGGCGAAGGTGGTCGATCAGCTTGGCGACCGTCATGGTGGCTTCGTCGCTCATGAAAGGACCTCCTGGGGACGGCGCATCCTAGCACGTCCGCATGCGATGGTTCGCCTCCCCGCGCGAGATGGCTCGCCTCGGGCGGCATTCCGTGAAAAGAAGCGCGCGACACCGCGGGAACCGAGCATGACCCAGAACCGACCCGTCGCCGCCGGCGACCACGTCTTCCTCGTGGACGCCTCGGCCTTCATCTTCCGCGCCTACTACCAGTCGATCAACCAGAACGACAAGTACAACAAGCGGTCGGACGGGCTGCCGACCGGCGGCGTGCGCCTGTTCGCCACGAAGCTCCTGCAGTTCGTGCGCGAAGGCGCCATGGGCATCGTGCCGACCCACCTCGCCGTGATCTTCGACAAGAGCGAGAACTCCTTCCGCAAGGAGCTCTTCCCCGCCTACAAGGCCAACCGCAGCGACCCGCCGGCCGACCTCGTGCCGCAGTTCCACCTGATGCGCGAGGCCGTGCGGGCCTTCGGCCTCGTGCCGGTCGAGCAGGACACCTACGAGGCCGACGACCTCATCGCCACCTACGCCCGCCAGGCCCGGAGGGCCGGTGCCGACGTCACCATCGTGTCGCCCGACAAGGACCTGATGCAGGTGGTGGGGGACGGCATCTCCATGTACGACGCCGCCTCGGGCGCGCCCGGCGCCGCCGGCGCCCGCGAGGAGCGGCGCATCGGGCCCGACGAGGTCGTGGCGTATTTCGGCGTCGGGCCCGAGCGCGTCGTCGACGTGCAGGCGCTGGCGGGGGATTCCACCGACAACGTGCCGGGCGCGCCCGGCATCGGCATCAAGACGGCGGCCCAGCTCATCGCCACCTTCGGCGACCTCGACACGCTGCTGGCCCGGGCCCACGAGATCAAGCAGCCGAAGCGCCGCGAAGCCCTGACCCTGCCGGAGAACGTCGAGCGCATCCGGATCTCGCGCGAGATGGTCAAGCTCTGCGACACCGTGGAGGTGGCGGTGCCGCTCGACGCGCTGCGAACGCCCCGCACCGAGGGCGAGAAGCTCGTCGCCTTCTGCAAGGCGCTGGAGTTCACCACGCTGATGCGCCGCATCGGCGAGTTCTACGGCGTCGAGCCCGGCGAGGTCGAGCCCGACGAGCGGCTCGTGGGCCCCGGCGGCTGGCGCACCCGCAACGGCGCGCCCGCGGCGCCGATCGAGGAGGGCGCCGGCATCGTGGCGACCGGCGAGGCCCCGGCCGAGAACCGCGACGCCGCCGCCATCGCGGCCGCCCTGCCGAAGCTCGACGGCCCGGCGGCGCTGGCCGCCGTCCGCGCCGCCGAGATGCGGGCCCTGCCGGTGGAGCACGCGCGCTACCGCACCGTGACGACGCTGGAGGCGCTCGACGCCGTCATCGCGGCGGCGCGCGAGGCCGGCGTCGTGGCGGTCGACACCGAGACGACCTCGCTCGACGCCCGCACGGCGGAACTCGTCGGCGTGGCCATCGCGGTGGCGCCCGGCGACGCCGTCTACATCCCGGTCGGCCATCTCGCGCCCCCGCCCCCGGCCGAGCCGAAGGAGCCCAAGAAGGGCAAGAAGGACAAGGCCGCGCCGCCCGAGGGCGGGCTCTTCGGCGCGCCCGAGGCCGTGCCGCTGCCCGAAGCGCCCCCGCCCGGGCAGCTCGCCGTGCGCGACGTGCTCGACCGGCTGCGGCCGCTGCTCGAAGCGCCGGACGTGCTGAAGGTGGCGCAGAACATGAAGTACGACTGGCTGGTCTTCGCCGCCCACGGCATCACGGTCGCGCCCTTCGACGACACCATGCTGATGTCCTACGTGCTCGACGCCGCCGCCACGACCGACACGCACGGCATGGACCAGCTCGCCAAGCGCCACCTCGGCCACGACACGATCGCCTTCAAGGACGTGGCGGGCTCGGGCAAGAGCTTCCTCGGCTTCGCCCGCGTGCCGCTCGACAGGGCCACGGCCTATGCGGCCGAGGATGCGGACGTGACGCTGCGGCTGTGGCGCGTGCTGAAGCCGCGGCTGCCGGCCGAACGCATGACGGCCGTCTACGAGACGCTGGAGCGGCCGTTGGTGCCGGTGCTGGCCCGCATGGAGCGGCGCGGCATCGCGATCGACTCGCAGATCCTGTCCCGCCTGTCGGGCGACTTCGCCCAGACCATGGCGCGGCTCGAGTCCGAGATCCACGAGGCCGCCGGCGAGCCCTTCAACCTCGGCTCGCCCAAGCAGCTCGGCGACATCCTCTTCGGCAGGATGGGCCTGCCCGGCGCCAAGAAGACCGCGACGGGCGCCTGGTCGACCTCGGCCCAGGTGCTCGACGAGCTGGCCGAGACCGGCAACGGCTTCGCCAGGCTGATGCTGGAATGGCGCCAGGTGTCGAAGCTCAAGGCCACCTACACGGACGCGCTGCCGACCTTCGCGGACGCGCACGGCCGCGTCCACACCTCCTTCGCGCTGGCCGCCACCACCACGGGCCGGCTGTCCTCCTCCGACCCCAACATCCAGAACATCCCGGTGCGGACCGAGGCCGGCCGCAAGATCCGCACCGCCTTCGTGTCGGAGCCGGGCCACAAGCTGGTTTCGGCCGACTATTCACAGATCGAGCTGCGCCTCCTGGCCCATATCGCCGATATCCCGCAGCTCAAGCAGGCCTTCGCGGAAGGGCGCGACATCCATGCCACCACGGCTTCCGAGATGTTCGGCGTGCCGCTGTCGGAGATGACCGGCGAGGTGCGGCGCCGCGCCAAGGCCATCAACTTCGGCATCATCTACGGCATCTCGGCCTTCGGCCTGGCCAACCAGCTCGGCATCGCGCGCCAGGAAGCGGGCGACTACATCAAGACCTATTTCGAGCGCTTCCCCGGCATCCGCGACTACATGGAGGCGACGAAGAAGCTGGCGCGCGCCCAGGGCTACGTGTCGACGCTGTTCGGGCGCAAGTGCCACTACCCGCGCATCAACGCCTCGAACCCGTCCGAGCGGGCCTTCAACGAGCGCGCCGCCATCAACATGCCGATCCAGGGCACGGCGGCCGACATCATCCGGCGCGCCATGACCCGCATGGACGCGGCGCTGGAAGCGGAAAAGATCGGCGCCCGCATGCTGCTGCAGGTGCACGACGAACTCGTGTTCGAGGTGGCCGACGACGAGATCGAGCGGGCCGTCCCGGTCATCAAGCGGGTGATGGTCGAGGCGCCCCATCCGGTGGTGGCGCTGTCCGTGCCGCTCGCCGTCGAGGCCGGGTCGGCCCACAACTGGGACGAGGCGCACTGACGAAGCGGAGACGGGGGCCGGCGACCGGCTGCCGTCCGCGCTGCAGCGCGACCGACCGGGGGGCGCCGGACGGGGAGTGGAGGTTCCGCGCCGTCCGTCAGACCGCCAGCGCCACCAGGGCGCGGGCGGCATCCGCCTCGGTGCGGTCCGACAACGCGCGGCGGAGCTTCTCCATGGCGCGGTTCTCGATCTGCCGGACGCGCTCCTTGGAGATGCCGAGCCGCGAGCCCAGGGCTTCCAGCGTGGCGGCGTCCTCTGCCAAACGGCGCTCGCGCACGATCTTGAGTTCGCGCTCGGTGAGGACGCCCAGCGCCTCGCGCAGCCAGACGATGCGGCGGTCCCCGTCGATCTGCTCGCCAACCGTCTCGTCCGGCAGGGGCTTGTCGTCGACCAGGAACTCGACACGCTCGGTCTGACCCGTGGAATCGCCGTCGGTGACGGGGGCGTTGAGCGACACGTCGGGGCCGGACAGCCGCGTGTCCATCAGCTCGACATCGGCGGGGGAGACGCCGATCGCCAGCGCGATGGTCTGGAACATGGAGGCGTTGGACTCGGGGCCGCCCTCGCGGGACAGCTTGGCGCGCAGCCGGCGGAGGTTGAAGAACAGCGCCTTCTGGGCCGACGAGGTGCCACCCCGCACGATGGACCAGTTGCGCAGGATATAGTCCTGGATGGAGGCGCGGATCCACCAGGTCGCATAGGTGGAGAAGCGCACCTCGCGCTCGGGCTCGAAGCGCGCGGCGGCTTCGAGCAGCCCGACGTGGCCCTCCTGGATGAGATCCGCGATGGGCAGGCCATAGTGGCGGAAGCGGGCCGCCAGCGCGATGACGAGGCGCATGTGGGCGGCGGCGAGTTCGTGCAGGGCGTGTTCGTCGCCGCGGTGGCGCCAGCTCTCGGCCAGCGCGCGCTCTTCGTCGCGCTCGAGAAACCGGGCCGCCATCGCGGCCTTCACGAACTGCCGCCTCACGCCCGCCATCTGCAACATGGTCGACTCCCCGCCTGGTCTGGGGAGATACGCGTGCGACCGTGGAAGGTTTCAGCCCGGTCGGCGATCCCCGGGCGGACGAAGTGCGGCAAACATGCCGAACGGATCTAGGGCGCGGCCCGGGTTTATTCCACCACGACCTTGTAATGGCGGTTCGCCTCCAGTGTCGGGCCGTCGAGCCCGTTGAGCACCTGGAAGTTCTCGAGCGGGTGGTCGGGCACGGCCATGCGGGCCGCGAAGGCCTCCGCCCCCTCCCCCGGCGCCGCCGTGGCGATGGCGACGCGCATCGGCCGCACGTCGCGGGCGTCCTCGGGCGTGATGCGGCGGAACGTGTCGATGGCGTCGCGGAAGCGCCGGTCGACCTCGGGCGTCAGGTCCTTGGCGGCGAAGGTCAGGCGGTAGACGTCGCCGCCGACCCGGATGGCGGCGAGCCGGAAGGACCAGGATTCGGCCTTGGCCAGCACCGTGATGCCGGGGAGGCCGTTGACCTTGATGGCTTCGGGCGTCCCCTGCGTCTGCAGGCCCTCGATCCAGCCCGAGGCCAGGTAGGCGACGAGCGTGGTCTCGGGCGCGACCTTCATGCTGTCGAGCCGCAGCGCCTCGGTGCCGTCCTGGGTGACGCCGAGCACGGCCTGGGCCGAGTTCTCGAGCACGAAGTCTTCCGGCGCCGTGAAGGCGAAGCCGAGCTTGGGGTGGATGAAACGCCGCCCGCGCACGAAGCCCTGGGCGGGGTCGTCGCCGTAGAGGATGCCGTCGATGGCGGCGAGGTAGCGGTCGTGGCCCGTCTCGCCGATGCCCGGGGCGGAGATGCCCCGCGCCACCGCCACGGCCTTGGCGACGCGCTCGGGCGTGGAGGGATGGGTCGCCATCATGTCGGGCTTGGCCTCGGCGCCGGGATGCAGCGACTGGCGCAGGTCCGTGGCGCGGCCGAGCGAGACGAGGAAGCGCGACGCCGCGAAGGGGTCGTAACCGGCCTTGGCGATGACCCGGATGCCGACCTGGTCGGCATCGATCTCCTGCTGGCGCGAGAAGGAGGCGAGCGACAGCTGGGCGTAGCTCTTGAAGGTCTTGGACCGGTTCGGGTCGTCGATGACGTCGGCCGCCTGGGAGATGACGGCCGAACGCTTCTCGAGCTCGGCCCGGCGCAGGGCGTGGCGCTCGGTGACGTGGGCGATCTCATGCGCCATCACGGCGGCGACCTCGCTCGTGTCGTTGGCGAGGGCGAGCAGGCCGCGCGTCACGAAAATCTCGCCCGACGGCAGGGCGAAGGCGTTGACGATGGGCGAGTTGAGGATGGTGACGCGATACACCTGGCTCGGCGTGTCGCTGGCCGCGGCGAGCTTCACCAGCACCTCGTCGACGAAGCGCTCGGTGGCGGGGGCGTGGTATTCCCCGCCGAAGAAGCCCACCAGCTGCTTGTGCTCGCGCGCCGCCGGGCTGTCGACGCCGGTGGTGCGGGGCGCGGCGGGGGGCAGCGGCACCGCGACGGAGGCCGGCAAGGCCCGCGGCTGGTCCTCGAGCTGGCCGGCGCAGCCGCCGAGCATCGGCAGGGCCAGGAGGACGGCGAGCGCCGGCAGGGCCCAGCGGGACGCCGGGCGCGCGCCGGCGCCGCCCGGGCGGCGCATCCGCGCCCGCCGGTCGTCCCCGCCCGCCTTCACCCGCTGCCGCATCCGGATCGGTCGCCTCTGTCGCACCGCACCTGTCTAGCGGGGTCGCGCGCGGGCCGTCCAGTGTTTCGCATCCGGCGCCTCGACGAGCGAGCCGGGCTCCAGGCTCTCCACGGCTTCGGGCTCGGTGAGGCGCATCCGCGGGCCGAATCGCCCGTCGAGGTCGCCGCGCAGCCGCACCGGCGTGCCCTCGTAGTCGGACAGGGCGAGCCCGGCCCTGGCGAAGCGGGCGGCATCGCGGCGCGACACCACCGCGGCGAAGCCCCAGCGGTCGCGCCCGAGCGCCAGGTAGAACGCGCCGCGCCCCTCGTGGACGTGGAGGATGCCCTCGACCAGCGCGAGGCCGCCCGCCTGCGTCGCCAGCCCGGCGGCGTCGCCGGGGACCAGCACGGCATAGCGGGCCTCCGCCCAGAGGCCGCGCCGTGCCGTGCGGGCCCCCGCCTCCGCGGCCAGCAGGGCCGGGAAACAGGCTGCGAGGCCCGGCTCGGGCCGCGCCCGGGCGAGCCCCGCGGCCAGCAGCGCGCCCGCGGCACCGGCCGCCTCGCCCCCGGGCCGCACCACCAGGGCGGCGACCCGCCCCCAGCGGTCCGGTCCCGCCGCGACCGCCCGCAGCCCGGCCGGCCCCGCCCCCAGCCAGGCTTCGAGCGCCGCCCGCGCCCGGGCCGGCAGGTCCGGCGCGTCCGGCGTGGCCAGGGGCGGATCGATCCCGGCGAGCCGGACCAGCCGACCGTCGGCCAGCGTCATCTCCAGCCCCTCCGACACCTCCGCCCCGGCGACGGACTCCGGGACCGTCCCCCCGTCCGCCCCGCAGCCGGCGTCCCCGGCCTCCTCGGCGGCCCGGCCCGGCACCGCGCCACCGGCGAGCGCGAGCAGCACCGCCGCCGCGAGGGCGGGCCGGCAGCGGCGGCGGCGTCTTTCCATTCCGGGCATTCTTCGCTAGGGTGAGGTCGTGAGGTTCCGTAGCTCAGCAGGATAGAGCAGCGGTTTCCTAAACCGAAGGTCGGGGGTTCGAATCCCTCCGGGACCGCCACTCACCTCACATAGGATGTTGTTTTCATTACGGTTTTGGGTTCGGGCCGTTGGCCTGTTCCTCGTCGTGGCCCATGTTTTCCGTCGGATCAAACCGGTCGTGACTGGACCCGGGAGGTCGGATCCCGGAAGGCCGATGCAGCGCGGGTTCCAGAAGACAACGGCCCTGTCCAGTTGCCTTGATGCCCGTGGCCGTGCCCTCACGGGCTTCCTATCGGATTTTCTGCGGTGTCTTCACTGTGGAGGCTGGCGGATGTTGCAGATCGGGGCAGCACTGACGGCGGTAGATGAATCCATCACGCCCTGACCGTCTCCACGATGGGCCGGTGGGAAGGCTTGGCAAGAGCATCCCATCAATGCGCCTCGATTGGACCGGTCGTTTTCTGCGGCTTTTTCAGAAGTGGGATGGCGGCGAGGCTGACGATGAGCCCGACTGCGATGATCCAGAAGGCATCGCTGTAGGCCATCACGTAAGCCTCGCGCCGAGCCTGGGACGCGATGAGGCCGAGCGCCTGAGCCTGCGCGGCGACGGGGTCGACGACGTGGGCCTGCATGGCATAGGTCATCGCTGCGAGGCGCGACTGTGTCAGGGTAGCGTTTTTGGTCATCGCCTCGGCCAGCACCGAAAAATGCATGTGTTCACGCCGGTCGATCATGGTGGACAGCATGGCGATGCCGATAGAGCCGCCGAGGTTGCGCATCATGTTGGAGAGGGCCGAGGCGTCGGCGGTGTCGCGCGGCGCGAGGCCGGCCGTCGACATCTGCGACAGCGGCACGGTGAACAACGGCTGGCCAGCGGCGCGCAGCAGCTGCGGCAGGATCAGCTGGTCCATGCCGACATCGTGGGTAAGGCCGACGTTGATGAAGCAGCTCAGGGCGAAGAGCAATGCTCCGGCAACGACCAGCAGACGCGGGTCGAAGCGCTTCATGAGAAAGGGCATGGCAGGGAAGAGCACGAGCTGCGGCAGCCCACTCCACATCACCACGTAACCGATCTGCTCGGCGTTGTAGCCCTGGATCTGCGCGCAATAGACCGGGATGACATAGATCGAGCCGAACGAAACGGCGCCCAGCACCGTCATCAGCAGGCAGCCGCCGCCGACCGAGCGGTTCTTCAGGACGCGCAGATTGATGAAAGGTTTTTCCGCCATCATCTCGCGCAGGATGAAGCCGCCGATGCCGAAAACGGCGAGCAGTGTGCCCTCCACGATGATGGGGGAGCCGAACCAGTCCTTGCGCTGGCCTTCCTCCAGCACGAAGGTCAGGGCTGGCAAGCCGGCTGCCATCAGTCCGATGCCGAGCCAATCGCCCTTGGCCAACTCTCCAAGCTTCAGGGGCGCTGGGTCGAGGGCATAGAGCTGCAGTGCCAGCGCGATCGGGCCGGGCACGAGGTTCAGGTAGAAGATGTAGTGCCAGGACAGGTTGTCGGTCAGCCAGCCGCCGACTGTCGGGCCAATGGCGGGCGCGAACGTGGCGGTGAGGCCGAAGAGCGCGATGCCGACCGCCTGCTGAGACTTCGGCAGGCGCGTGCGCACGATGGTGATGGCGGTGGGGATCAGCACCCCGCCGGTGAAGCCCTGGCCAGCCCGGAACAGGATCATCTCGGGCAGGCTGGTCGACAGCGCGCAGGCGACCGAGAACCCGATGAACAGCCCCGTGTTGACGGCGAGGTAGCGCCGCAGCCCGAAGATCGAGCCGAGCCAGCCCGTGAGTGGGATGACGATAATCTCGGCCATCAGGTAGGCGGTGGAGATCCAGCTCCCCTCATCCGACGAGGCGCCGAGCGCGCCCTCGATGTCGCTGAGCGAGGAATTTGTGATCTGGATGTCCAAAATGGCCGTGAAGGCGCCCAGGATAGCGGCCGCGACGGCGAGCCACTGGCGAAACGAGGCTTTCTCGAGGTCGGCGCTCATGGCAGATCCTCAGCGGCCGTCGGCGAAGCCGATGCGCGTCCGGCCGTCCGGCACGACGTCGCCGTGCCGCGTCTCGACAGTGGCCTCGACCGACAGGCCGGGTCGCAGCCGGTCGAGCAATGGGTCGTCGGTAGCGAGGCGGATCTTCACCGGCACGCGCTGCACCACCTTGGTGAAGTTGCCGGTGGCGTTTTCAGGCGGCAGCAGGGCGAATTGCGCCCCGGTGCCGGGGGAGAAGCTGTCGATCCGGCCGTGAAACTCATGGTCGCCGAAGGCATCCACGGTGAACCCCACAGGCTGGCCGACCTTCATGTCGCCGAGCTGCGTTTCCTTGAAGTTGGCGACGAGGTAGATGTCGCGGCCCATCGGCACCACGGTCAGCAGCCCCATGCCGGCCTGCACCATCTGGCCCACCCGTACGGCGCGGTCGCCCACCACGCCATCCACCGGCGCCCGCACGGTCGTGTAGCCGAGGCTGAGCTCGGCCTGATCCAGCTTCGCCTGCGCCGATGCGATGCCGGCGACCGCGCTGGCGGCCAGCGCCTCGTAGGTCTTGACCTGCTTCTGCGCGGAGTCGAGCGTCGCACGGTCCTTGTCGAGCGTCGCCCGGTGCTGGCGCAGGTCGGCGTCGGTCTGCTGTGCGCGCTGGGACGTGCCGGCGCCGGATGTGAGAAGGTCGGCGTAGCGCTTGGCCTCCTGCACCGAGAAGGCGAGACCGGCTTGCGCGTTGGCGATATCGGCCTGGGCGGAGGCCACGCTCGCCTGCTGCTGCACCACGGCGGCCTTGTAGCCATCCAGCTGTGCCTGTGCTTTGGCAAGCTCCGCTTTCGCCCCCTCGACCTGAATGCGGGCGTCGCTGTCGTCGAGTGTGGCGATCACGTCGCCGGTGTGGACCACCTGGTTGTCGCCGACGGCCACGGTGGCGACGTACCCCGAAATTCGCGGCGATACCGTCACCTTGTCGGCCTGGAGGAAGGCGTTGTCGGTGGTCTCCTGGTAGCGTCCCACCGTCCACCAGTGCCAGCCAGTGTCACCACCATAGGCCACGCCGGCGAGCAGCACCGCGGCGACGAGCACTTTCTTCCTCCTGCCTTGTCGCGGCGGTTGCACGCTTGGGGCAGCCGGCGTGCCGGACTGCGGGGCAGCCGCCTGCTGGGGTGAGGTCGGGTTCGGCGGAGCGTGATCGAGCGAAGCCGGCACAGGATCGGGCGAGGCGCTGCGAGCCACGACCTCGTCCCGCTCCGTCGCGTCGCTCATGACATCGTCGCGCTCGATAGCGTTGAAGCTCAGCCTGTCTGCGGAAATGCCGTCCATGCGCCGCCTGCCAAATTGAACGAAACTATCTCGTTCTGTTATGATGAGCGCGTTCGGTTAACGCAAGGACTATGATCCCGGCATGACGCTCGACCTCGACGAACCGCAGCCCACGGTGCACGCCTCCGCTCCGACCAAGCCGCGCCGCGGCTCGGGCGGCCGTCCCTCGCAGCAGGAGGCTCTGCGACGCGACGCGCGCCTCGTCGAGATCGCCGCCACCATGTTCATGGAGCGCGGCTTCGACGCAACGACGATCGACGCCGTCGCGGAGACGGCCAATGTCGGCAAAGCCACGCTTTATGCCCGCTACCGCGACAAGGCCGCCCTCTTCGCAGCGGTTTTCCGGCGCCAAATCGACCGCTGGCTGTCGAGCAGCATGGTGGAAGCGCCGATCCCGGGCGACAAGGTCGCAGATGTCTTGCTGGCCATGGGGCGCAGCATGGTATCGGCAGCCCTGGTGCCCGAGTCCATCGCGATCAATCGCATCGTGATCGCCCAGGCGATCCGGTTCCCTGACTTGGCCCACATGGTCCATCGCGAGGGTTGGCAGCGATCGAATGCTTCGATCGCTGCCGTGCTCGATCATTTCGCGCGAGACGGTCAGCTCGTCGTCGAGGACAGCGAGATGGCGGCCGACCTGTTTCTCAGCCTCGTGGTGGGTCGCCTGTCGCGCCTCGCCATGCTGGGCATCACCATCGATCCCGCGCAGGTCGACCGGCGCGTCGAGGCCGCGGTATCGGTGTTCCTCAACGGCGTCGCTGCACCTCGCTGACCGGGGATCGTCGCCGGACCCAGAACGGGATCGAGGCGCACGGGGGCGCGCGTCTGCTCTCGGCAAGCTCGTTCGCTCCCGAGCTCATGCCATGCTCGGCCATGCTTCACCGGCAGCAGCCAAGCCGCTTCACCTCGGACCGGTCCGCGCTGCGCCAGGTCACCGATCTCGAGGTGAAGTCCCGAGGGGCGGACCACGATCTCGGCGTGCCGGTCAGCCGTCGACAGGCCCTGTGACCGAGGCGCGTGTCGCGACAGGTCGTGGGGCGCGGTGCTCGTCCGTCGGGTCTTGATCCTCGTTCTTCCAACACCAGCGGAGCAGGACGCCGTTGACGGTCCGCGCCCAGCCCTCGATCGCCATGGTCCAATGCGCCACCGCGAGGCTCGCCACGACTGTCGCGATCCCGATGGCGAGCGCCGTGAGCGGCGTCAGCACGCCGTCCGAGCCTGCCGCCCAGGTGATCAACCCTGAAGTCACGCTGATCAACACAGTGAAGTGCCAGAGGTAGAGCAGGTAGGAGATGCGCCCGAGGAACTGGGACACGCGGCTGCGCGCCAACAACGCAACCAGGCTTTTGCAGGAGTAGATGGACAAGAGCAGCAGTGTTCCGGCACCGACGAGCCCGCGCAGCTCCTGGTCACCCAGAACCTGACGACGGCCGACGAACCAAAGCGCCGTGACGATGCCGAGCGGTGCGCCGTAGCGATCGACCGTAGGCGGCAGACGTCGAAAGACCCCGGCGGCCCGTGCTTTGCCGAGCAACATGCCGATCAAGAAGCAGCCCATGAAGGACCCGTCGGCAACGAGCAAGTAGGCCAATACGGCCACGATCCAGGTCGCGCCCTTGACCCGCGGGAAGACGAAAAGCGCGAGCAGGAGGAAGAACGACCCGATCAGTTCTACGGGCATGGTCCACAGAAAAGGAAGGTAGTCGCTACGGTAATTGCCCGTGTAGACATGATAGAAGGCGAATTTAATCGCGCCGGAGCCGCTGGCGTTGAAGCGGGCGAAACTCCCGAGCCAATCCGCCCGGTCGACGATGTCGCCCGCTGCGACCGTCGGCGTCAGGCCCAGGGCCATGAGGCTGGCCGTCACGGCGGTGACGACCACGATCGGCACCGTCAGGCGCGGGTAGCGCTTGAGCGCGGCCCGCTGCAGGTAGGTGGCGCCGCCGCCGTGGAAGAACGGAAAACTCAGCGCGTCGCCCGACAGGATGAAGAACAGGATGACGTCGAAATGGCCTGCGAGCAGGAAGGCCGTGTAGGGATTGCGAAGCCAGGGGACCGCCACGCCGAACGTTTCCCAGAAGACGTGGAAACACACGACCGACAGGGCGGCCCAGCCGCGGACGGCGTCGATTTCGAGCGCCCGGCCGCCGGGATCGGCGACCAGCGTTTCTGTGTCGGACGATCCTCCTGGTCGTCGTGGATGCCTGGGCTTCACGGGAGATCCGGCCATGATCGTCATGAGCTGACGAACGCCGTCGGCCGCGGCACAGTCAAGTCGAGGCAACGGGACCGAGGTCGTTCTTCTATGCCCCGACCCGTTCCACCTCCGACGACGACAGGGGCGCGTCGTCGACGGTGCACAGCCGGTCGAGCACGAGCCGCTCCGGCCGCCTGGAGCAGCCGGGCGTTGCCGCGCTTCACCGCCTGCAACGCCCCGTCCCGCAGGCCCGGCCGATCCCGCCGAGCTTCACGCCACGTCGGACAGCGGCATCGCGACGGTGACGCGCAGGCCGTCTGGGTCGAAGGCGACGTCGACCGTCCCATGCGCCTGATAGGACAGCAACTGCTTGAGGAGCCCGATCCCGAACCCTTCCCGCGTCGGCAAGGGGATGGGCGGCCCGTCATGCTCGTTCCAGGTCCAGCGCAGCGTCCGGTCGGCACCCTCTCCCTCCAGCGACCATCTCACTTCGAGGCGCCCGTCCGCGTGCCCCAGAGCGCCGTGGCGCAGGGCATTGGCCGTCAGCTCGTGCAGCGCCATCCCGACCGGCACGGCGAGTTCGGATGGCAGCAGAGCGGGAGGCCCTTGCAGCGCGATGCGGGCGTGGCCGGGCATGTCGTGGAGTTCGGCCCGCAGCAGGTCCTCGAACGAGACCACCTGGGTGCGGTCCTCGGTGATCATGGCGTGGGTCTTGGCCAGTGAATCGAGCCGCCCGCCGAAGGAGCGTGAAAACTCCGCCATGCTGACCGACGAGCGCAGGCTGGCGTTCAGCACCGCCTGCACGGTCGCCAGCGTGTTCCTGACCCTGTGGTGGAGTTCGCGGACCAGGAGGTCCTGCCGGTCTTCGGAGGCGCGGCGTTCCGTGATGTCGCGTTGCGCCGAGATCCAGCGCGTGATGCGGCCTCCCGCGTCCCGCACCGGGGCGATCAACCACTCGACCATGTAGGTCGTGCCGTCCTTGCGGTAGTTGAGAGCCTCGCCCTGGTAGGTTTCGCCGCGGACCAGTGTCGCCCGCATGCGGTCGAGCACGCCGCGTTCGGTCCGCGGCCCCTGGAGCATGCGGGGCGTCCGTTGCAGGACTTCGCCGGGTTCGTAACCCGTCATGCGGGTGAAGGCCGGATTGGCATATTCGATGTACGGGCCGGGATGATCGAGTTCCGCTGACGTGATCAGGATCGCCTCGCTCGAAGCCTCGATGGCGGCGAGCAGGACGGAAAGATCCGGCAAAGGATGGTCGGGTCCGTTCAACGCAATGCCTCCCTGCGGCGCCCATCTCCGGCGCCGGACCATGCCTGGAGCCTGTGAACAGGCTCGCGGTCGCGAGCCGGCGCGCGTCGGCGACCGCATGACACGCGCCAGAAACGGCCGATGGACCTCGCCGTCAACTCGCCGGACGGAAGGCGGTTCAGCGCCCCCGGGACAGGCCGCGGCAGCCGACCGACCCCCTCGATCGGACGGAACGACTTGCGACCGGCCCCGTTTGGATCGATAACCGTTACGTCAATCAATCGGAGGTCCCATGGGCGAGATGCGGAAGAGGGGCGGCGCGCGGCCCGGGGCCGGCCGGCCGGCCGGCGAGCCTTCGGCGGTGGTGCGCCTGCCGTTGCCGCTCGCCGCCATCGCCAAGCGCATGCGGGACGGGAGCCTGCGGGCCGGCGACATCAACGCCTTCCTCGACGTGTCGGCCCGCAGCACGGCTTCGGTGCCGCTGGCCTCGGCGGCGGCGGCTTGCGGCTCACCGAGCCCTGCCGACGACCACATCGACCGGCCGCTCGACTTCAACGAACTGCTGGTGAGGAACCCGGCCGCCACCTTCGCGGTGCGCATCTCGGGCGAGAGCATGCGGGACCGCGGCCTGCTTCCCGGCGATGTCGCCGTGGTCGACCGGGCCCGGTCGCCGGTGAGCGGCTGCATCGTGCTCGGCCTCGTCGGGGGCGAGTTCACCATCAAGACCTACCGGCTCAGGGCCGAGGGCGTCGTGCTGGAGGCGGCCAACCCGGACTTCCCCGACATCGCCATCGACGAGGCCTCCGCCTTCGAGGTGTGGGGCGTCGTGACCGGGATCGTCCGCACGTTCTGACCGCCCGGGGCCGCGGCGAACCGCGCGCGGCCGAGACATCGAGGAGGCGAGCACCATGAAGATCGGCGATGCCGTCCGCCTCAGGCCGGGCAGTTGCCTGCGCGAGCGCCTGGAGCCTTTCGCCGACGCCGTCGGATGCGTCGTCGACACCTACCAGGACGACGACGACGACGGGCTGCGCATCGGCGTCGCCTTTCCGGACCAGGTCTACGGCTTCCTCGCGCCGCTTTCGGCCGACGAGTTCGTCCTCCACCCGGGCCGGCCCGGCGAGCCCGCCTGACGGCCATGCCGACGCATTGGACCGTCACGGCGATCCGGGCCAAGGCCGATGCGCTCGAGGCGCGCGGCGCCGGGCGCATCACGCTCGCGGCCGAAACCCTCGGCCTGATGGTGACGGCCCTCCGCTTCCTGGCGACCGAAGGCATGGCGGAGCGGCGCGCATCCTACACGGTCGAGGTTTGGGACGCATCCGGCAACCACATCGTCGAGCACATCGGCTCGCTGTCGAACCACGCGGCGGCCCACGCGGCCTTCGACGCTGCCTGCGCGTCCCGCCCGAACCAACGCGTCACGCTGCGGCAAGGCATCAGGATCGTGACCCGCCGCGGGCTGGACGGCGAGGCGAATCTGACGGCGTGAACCCGACGGGGCGGCACGCTGTTCCCCCGCCATGGAAGACACCTTCAAAGCCATCACCATCTGGCTGGCCAGCGGCACGGAGGCCGCCGCCGCCCTCATCATCGGCCTCGCCGCGATCGAGGGCACGCTGCGGGCGCTGTGGCTGTTCGTGCCCGGCACGGACGTCCGGGGCGAGCCGGCGGACCGGCGCAAGGAGGACGTGCGGCTCAAGCTCGGACGCTGGCTGGCCGTCGCGTTGGAGTTCGAACTGGCGGCCGACATCCTGCGCACGGCCGTCGCCCCGACCTGGACCGAGATCGGCCAGCTCGCCGCCATCGCGGTGCTGCGCACGGCGCTGAACTACTTCCTCCAGCAGGAGATCGACAGGGCCGACAGCCGGCGGGGCGAACCCAGCGGGCATCGTGCCGGCGTGGCACCGGCGAGCGCCCGACCCGTCGATGCAGGTTCGCCGCCGGCCTGACGTTGCGTGCCGTGCAGAAACGCGTCCTGATAGGGCAGCGGAACCCGTTGCGGGAGGAGACCTGGGCATGTGCGGGCGGTTCACCCAGCGGTATACCTGGTCCGAGGTTCACGCCTTCCTCAGCGTCATCGGCGCGGCGAAGAACCTGCGGCCGCGCTACAACATCGCGCCCACGACGACGATCGACGTCGTCCGGTCGACCGAGGCCGGCCGCGAACTCGTCCCGATGCGCTGGGGCCTCGTGCCGGTATGGTGGAAGAAGCCGCTGAAGGACGTGCCGGCGACCTTCAACGCCCGCGCCGAGACCGTGGCGCAAAAGCCCATGTTCCGCGACGCCTTCAGGAAGCGCCGCTGCATCATCCCGGCGTCGGGCTTCTTCGAGTGGACGGGCGACCGGGGCGAGAAGGTGCCCCACCTGTTCACGGCCGGCGACGGCTCCCCCATCCTGGCCTTCGCCGGCCTGTGGGACCGCTGGACGGACCCGGCGAGCGGCGAGGAGGTCCTGTCCGCCACCGTCATCGTGTCGGGGGCGAGCGACTGGATGGCGCCCTACCACGACCGCATGCCGGTGCTGCTCGCCCCCGACAGCTTCGACGGCTGGCTCGACGGATCGCTCGGACCCGAGGTCCTGGAGCCCGCGGCGGCGAGCGCGCTGCGCGAATGGATCGTGTCGAGCCGGGTCAACCGCACCGGTCAAGGCGACGACGACCCGACGATCGTCGAGCCGGTGGCGGAGGCGGGCTGACCGGGCACGCCCGGCTTCGGGCGACGGCTCGTCGGTGATCCACGAGGTCGCCGGCGTCAGAACAGCGCCACGAGCAGCACCCCGGCCCCCATCAAGGCGCCGCCGACGATGCGCCAAGCGTTCAGCGGGTGCAGCTTGAACCCCACCAGGCCGTAATTGTCGATCAGCAGCGACGCCAGCGTCCCCGCCACGACGATGATGCCGAGGAACGGCCCGGCCCCGATGGCTTCCGCGACGAAGAGCTGGCTCATCAACAGCAGGGCCGACAGGAGGCCGCCGCCCCAAGCCCACCAGGGCACGGCGGCGAAGGCCGCGGATGTCGGCCAGGCGAGCCGTCCGGAGATCAGCCCGGCCGCCGCCAGCGTCAGGGCACTCACCCCGACGATCATCAGGGCTGCCAGGAAGGGCTGGTTCAGCGTCTTCGACAGGGTGGAATTGGCGCCGGCCTGGAACGCATTGGCGATGCCGGCCACGAGGGCGAAAGCGTAGAGGTAGATCATCGGCTCGGTCCCGGGCGCACCGCGACAGGGGTGCGAGGACCTTACGCATGACGCTGCGGCATGGCCCCGAGGAAAGGCGAATATCGCCGCCCTGCGCCGAAACCGCGCAGGCCGGCGGCGCGGCGCTTCGGCAGCCTGCCGTGCCGGGCGCGGTGCGCCGGCGAGCCGCTTGCCTTCCGCAGCGGCCGGTGCTGGTTTGCACGGTCGGTCCAACAGGACTCGTGCATGGGCCCGAGCGGATGAACCGCCAAAGGGAAGGTTCGCCATGGACAGGGACATGCAACGGCGCCTGACGGCCGAGTTCTTCGGCACGTTCTGGCTCGTCTTCGGGGGCTGCGGCTCTGCCGTCGTCGCGGCGGCCTTCCCGGTGCTCGGCATCGGGTTCATGGGCGTGGCCCTCGCCTTCGGCCTCACGGTGCTGACCATGGCCTACGCGGTGGGCCACATCTCCGGCGGGCACTTCAACCCGGCCGTGACACTCGGATTGTGGACGGCCGGACGCTGCGCGAACAAGCACGTCGTACCCTACATCGTCGTCCAGGTGCTCGGCGCCATCCTGGCCTCGGCCGTGCTGTACGTCATCGCCTCGGGCAAGCCGGACTGGGTGCCGAACGGGTTCGCGTCGAACGGCTACGGGGACCTCAGCCCGAGCCATTATTCGCTGGCGTCGTGCTTCCTCGCCGAGATGCTGCTGACCTTCTTCTTCCTGATGATCATCATCGGCACGACCTCGAAGGGTGCCGCGACGGGTTTCGCCGGGATCCCGATCGGCCTCGCGCTGACGCTCATCCACCTGATCTCGATCCCCATCACCAACACCTCGGTCAACCCGGCCCGGAGCATCGCCCCGGCCCTGTTCGCAGGCGGTGGATACGTCGGGCAATTATGGCTGTTCATCGTCGCGCCGACGGCCGGTGCCATGATCGCCGGCTACCTGGCACGCGCGCTCTACGAGGATTCCGCCATCGTCGGGACGGTGGTGGTCGAGGAGCGCCGCTGATGCGGGACCGGCTCCGCGCGCCGGTGCTGGCCGGGGCGGGACCGGGCCAGGCCGAAGCCGATACCGCGCCGCGAGCCGGAGCGGCTCCGCGCGCGGCGAGAGCGCCCCAGGACGGGTGGGGCGGCAGCGCCGCGCGGCCCGACACGACCGCGGCGAGGACATGGGGCGTCCCTTTGGCGGACGCGCGGGCGGGGGTCGCCCGCTGGCGTCGCCCTTCCGGTCCTCGACACCGTCCCACTGCCGCCGTTGGCATAGGGCGTGCTCTGCCTCGGCGGCCACCGAGGACCGACGTTGGTCCGCATCAAGGACTGCCTGGACATCCTGGAGGAGGAAGGGGCCCGACGCCTGCTGCAACGGCAGCTCTCCCCCTAGCTCGACGACATCAAGCCCATCCTCCAGAAGCTGCATCGCAGCCCTGATCCCGAGGTGAAAGCCACGGTCGGCCAGCTGCAGCTCCACATCGTGCGGCTCGTGACGGACCTGACGAGAACGCGGTGAGGCGCCCGGGCGTCGCCGACGGACCGGGCCCGGCCGGGATCGGCACCGCCACGACGAGCGAGCCGTCGTGATCGGGTCCGCCCCGGCCGCGTCGGCATCCGCCTGCCTCGCGAGCCCGCGCCGGCCGCAGGCACTCCCGATTCGCCGCCTCGTCACCGCCCGCGCTTATTGACGCGAGGCGTAAATCTTTATTGCCATGAAATTTAATACGCGCCGTGTGCCAGCCTGAGACATGCATTAACCAATTTTTTACCGTGCCGCCTTACCTAACTGAGACAAGAATTGAGGGCCGGCCATGACGACGATTACTATGGTTTCTCACGGCAACGAGGAACCCACCCACATAGATCTCGCTCAGTACGCCACCGTCGAAAGTTTCATGCACAAGGTGTTTCGGCGCGACAGCCGCCCTGGCGAAACCGTGTCGGCGACGGCGAGCATTCCCCCAGTCGACACCATCCTCGACAACACGGGAATGCTGTTGGACAGCGCATCCCGCGCTATAGAATTTCTCTCCTCACGCTGCGGCAACCTCGCCACCGAACTGGCTCAAACAAAGGCGACATGCGCCGAGCAGATCGAGTCGGTCGAACACTGGAGGGGGCTCGCGCTGCAGCTTCAGGAGAAGACGACGAGCCTCGAAAACGAGAACATGGCCGTCACGGCCCGCTATCACACCGCGGAAGCGCGGCTGATCAAGCTGGAACAGGCGCACAAGGACGTCGCGCTCCGCGCCGATCACGCCGAACTCGTCACGGACAAGCTTCAGAAGCAGGTCGAGGCGGCCTTCGGCTACGGCTCGCACATCAGGACGGCCATGGACGCCGCCATCCGGCAGGCGGACGGACTGAAAGAAAGCTGAGCCTTCACGGGGCGACACGAGTTCCGCACCCATATCGTCAGGACGATCTCATGCTGCCGCAGAAAAACGCTGTCGTGGAATCCCAGGCGAGCCCAGCCGACACGGCGGAAGCCCGCATCCCCGAACTGCATGCCGGACGGGACGGCATGCGTTCGATGATCCTGGCGCTGCGCCCGGCGCAGGGCGGCAGCGATGGCGGCCGGCCGTTCGGACAGGTCGACAAGGTTCCGGCGGTGCCGGACCAGCCGGTCGCAGGCCAGCCGGCCGACCCCAAGGACAACGCTCTGAGCGCCTTCGACATCCTCGAGGACGTGAAGAACTTCATCCCGAACGTCATGCGCGAGAACGATCGCCTGCGGCACAGCATCGTGGCGATCCAATCGCAGGCCGAGAAGGACATCCTGACGGCCGAGACCATGGCCCACGACTGGAAGAGCCTGGCGGAATCGTTCAAGTCCCAGATCACCACGCTGGAGGCGATGGTCCTGGACCTGCGGTCGAAGCTGCAGACGACGGAGTTCGCCGCAGCGGCCGACCGGGAGATCGCCTCCAAGTCGATGCAGGACGCTGCCGAGGCGGAGTGCCTGTCCAAGCTGTTCGAGGACAAGGTCATCTCCTCCTTCGGCATCGGAACCATGTTCCAGGACGCCCTGGCCAGGATCGGACGACGGGAAGACGCTTGAAGCGCTTTCGCCTGCGGCGACGTCGCTCCAGCGTCGGACCGACAACCGTTTCATCCGCAACCCTGCCAGGCAGTCGTTGACGCGGCGCTTCGATCGGAGCCCGCAAACGGGCTCGCGTGTGGGGATCCGGCGAGCGTCGGCGACTGCCTGACAGACGCCAGGACGCCTTCACCTCCGGCGACAGGACGGCGAAAGCTGCGGCCCGCGCACGCCACACGACCGACCCATCCATGATCCCGCGGCAGCTGCCGCGGTCCGCGTGTCCCGTCCGCCCTGCCCCGCCACGGCGGGCCACGGGCCCGCATGGCAGGCCGCAGACCCGGGTCGTCGCGGCCGGAGCCAATGCCGCCGCCGAACCCACGACGGCCAAGATGAGATGTCCGGAGCCGTCATCCGCGCAAGATCTCAAAAAGCTCTTTCGCGGCGGGAAAACGCCTTTTCACTCAGCGGCGCGGCTGGCACGGCTGCGAACATTAAAACTGCAGCATCGTCGGAACTGGACCCCGACCGAGGGGCTTCCCGCTGCATGACGTCATGCGGGTGTCGACACGGATGGTTGAGGGTGCGGCGCTTGGGGTCGGCTTCGTCGGGAGGGCGACCGGCCGCGGACGGGCGGCCCGGTGGCCGCAGCCGCCTGCCGCCGACCTGACCGTGGCCCTGGCTCCGACATCCAGGATGGCGGCGGTCGCCGCCCGCCACCGGCGCGTCCCGCCGCACGCGGTTCCCGGCCGACGAGGCCTGGCCCTGCGACGCCTGTGCGGGCCGGCGCATCGCCGCCTCGGGCCCGGATCGGCGTCGATGCGGAGCCCCGGCGATGCGTCCGGCCGCTCGGCCCCGATCCGCGTCGCGCCCGCCCCCACGCATCACCGCTAGTCAGAAGGCTGCCGCTTGCCCCCATCTCTCGCAAAGGCATGCCGGCGCGTCGCCCGGCTGTCGGCCATCCTCGGGCTCTGGCCCCTGTCGGGCTGCGCGGTGCTGAACCACGGCATGCTCGCCGCCGGCGGCCCCATCATGGCGCAGGAGCGTCACCTGTTCCTGGTCGTCTGCTTCGTCATGCTGTTCGTGATCGGCCCGGTGCTGCTGCTCACGCCGCTCTTCGCCTGGTATTACCGGCTGTCGAACACGAAGAGCGTCTACCGTCCCGAATGGGCCTTCAACTGGCCGCTCGAAGGCTTCATCTGGATCCCCCCAATCGTCATCGTGATGGTGCTCGGCCTGTTCCTGTGGAACGACACCCACACGCTGGACCCCTACAAGCCCCTGGTGTCGGACAAGCCGGCGACGCGGATCCAGGCGGTCGCGCTGGATTGGAAGTGGCTGTTCATCTATCCGGACGCCGGCGTGGCGACCGTGAACCAGATGGTCTTTCCCGCCGACCGGCCCGTGCATCTCGACATCACCAGCGGCACGGTGATGCAGTCCCTGCTGCTGCCGCGCCTCGCCGGGCAGATCTACGCCATGGCTGGAATGACCACCGAACTCAACCTCGCCGCCGACCATCCTGGCGACTTCAGCGGCGAGAACGTCCAATACAGCGGCGACGGCTTCCCGCACGAGCACTTCCCCGTCCGGGCGCTGGCGCCGGGCGACTACGCGGCCTGGCTCGCCGCCGCCCGGGCCGACCCGGGGCGGCTCGACCTCGCCGGCTACAAGCGGCTGGCGGCGGCGCGGGAGGTGTCCGGGCCACGGCTGTTCGGCACGGTCGCGCCCGACCTGTTCCACGGCATCCTCGACCAGACAATGCCGGGCGTGCGCTCGGCCGACATGACCATGAAGGGCATGAAATGACCGGCAGCGAGATCTGGACCACGCTTCTCGGCCGTTTCGAGTGGAGCGACCTGCCCTTCGTGCGGGCCTGGGAGAAGGGCACGCTGAGCGAGGCCATCGGGGCCGGCGCCGGCGGCGTCGTGGTGGTGGGTGCCGTGCTGCTCGTGGCGCTGCTGACCTACAAGCGCTGGTGGAAGCCGCTGTGGTCCGATTGGCTGACGAGCCTCGATCACAAGAAGATCGGCATCATGTACATCGTGCTCGCCTTCGTCATGCTGTCGCGCGCCCTCATCGAGGCCGTGCTGATGCGCACCCAGCAGGCCGTCGCCATCGGCGCGCCGGGTCTCGTCGGGCCCAACCACTTCGCCCAGCTGTTCAGCACCCACGGCAGCATCATGGTCTTCTTCATGGCCATGCCGTTCCTGACCGGCCTCATCAACTACGTGGTGCCGCTGCAGATCGGCGCGCGCGACGTCGCCTTCCCGCTGCTGAACTCGATCAGCCTCATGCTCACCGCCGGGGGCGCCGGCCTCATGATGGTGTCGCTGGCGATCGGCGAGTTCTCCACCGGCGGCTGGTCCGGCTATCCGCCCTATACCGAGGCCGCCTACCAGCCCGGCGTCGGACCGGACTATTGGATCTGGGCCATCACGCTGTCCTCCATCGGCAGCACGCTGGTGGGCATGAACATCGCCGTCACCATCTTCAAGAAGCGCTGCCCCGGCCTCAAGCTGATGCGCATGCCGCTCTTCTGCTGGACGTCGCTGTGCACGTCCATCCTGATGATCTTCGCCATGCCGCCCCTCACGGTGGCCACCCTCATGCTCGCCCTGGACCGCTACCTCGGGTATCATTTCTTCACGAATGATCTCGGCGGCAACATGATGATCTATATCGACCTGTTCTGGCTGTTCGGCCATCCGGAGGTCTACATCCTCATCCTGCCGGCGTTCGGGGTCTATTCGGAGGTGATCTCGGCCTTCTCGTCCAAGGAGCTCTACGGCTACGTGTCGCTCGTCATCGCCACCATGGCGATCGCCGTGCTCTCCTTCACGGTGTGGCTACACCACTTCTTCACCATGGGGCAGAGCGCCGACATCAACGCCGTGTTCGGCATCGCCACCATGACCATCGGCATCCCGACGGGCGTAAAGGTCTACGACTGGATCTGGACCATGTTCCGCGGCGAGGTGCGCCTGACCCCGCCGATGCTGTTCTCCCTCGCCTTCATCGTCACCTTCGTGCTCGGCGGCTTCACCGGCATCCTCCTGGCCATGCCGCCGGTCGACTTCGTCGTGCACAACACCGTGTTCCTGGTGGCGCATTTCCACAACATGCTGATCCCCGGGCTGCTCTACGGCATGATCGCCGGCTACCAGTACTGGTTTCCGAAGGCCTTCGGCTTCAGGTTGAACGAGCGGTGGGGCACGGTCTCGTTCGTGTGCTGGGTGTCGGGCTTCTACCTCGCCTTCATGCCGCTCTACGTGCTCGGCCTCGCCGGTCTGGCGCGCCGCACGCAGGAGATCCTGGAGCCGGACTTCCGCCCCTGGCTGCTCGTCGCCCTGCTGGGCGCCTTCCTCCTGCTCGCCGGCCTCGCGACGCTCTTCGTGCAGCTCTACGTCAGCGTGCGCCAGCGCGACCAGCACAGGGTGCCGGTGGGCGACCCGTGGGGCGCCCGCAGCCTCGAATGGTCGGTGGCGGCGCCGCCGCCCGAGTATAATTTCGCCACCATCCCGCATGTCGGCCGCCGCGATCCGTGGCACTGGCGCAAGGCCAACGGCGGCGCCTACAAGCCCGCCGACCATTACCGCGACATCGCCATGCCGCGGAACAGCATGGTGGGCCCCGTCGTCGGGCTGTCGGGCGCGGTCTGCGCCTTCGGCCTCGTCTGGCACATCTGGTGGATGGCGGCGTTCGGCCTGGCGGTCCTGTGGGCCGCCGTGATCGCCCGGTCGTTCGTCCGTCGCACCAAGCGGGTGATCGGCGCCCGCGAGGTCGAGGCGACGGACCGGGCCTGGCTGGCGACGGCCGCCGCCCAGCAGGTCCATCCGCGCGAACTCGAAACGACGTCGGCCAATGCCGGCCTGGCGGAGCTCCACGCGTGACCGACCCGCAACTGCGCCACGTCGGCCTCAAGGTCGGCGGCTTCGAGGCCATCGACGTCGAGGAGGCCGAAACCGGGATCTTCGGCTTCTGGGTCTTCCTCATGAGCGACGCGATCCTCTTCGCGCTGCTCTTCGCCGTCTACGGCACGCAGCTGGCCGCGACGGCCGGCGCGCCCGGGCCGGCCGCCGAATTCAAGATCGACAGCGCCTTCTGGGAAACCATGGTGCTGCTGCTGAGCAGCTTCACCTACGGCATGTCGTCCTTCGCCATGAAGTACGGCGGGCAGCTGCGCTGGGTCGTCGGCATGCTCCTGGTGACACTGGTGCTCGGGCTCACCTTCCTCGGCATGGAGGCGAACGACTTCGCCGTCATGATCCACGACGGGGCCACGCCGGACAGGAGCGGCTTCCTGTCGGCCTTCTTCGCCCTCGTGCCGACCCATGGGCTGCACGTCGTCGCCGGCTGCAGCTGGATCGTCGTCATGCTGGTCCAGGTCGCCGCGTTCGGCCTCGACGATCGGGTGAAGATCAACCTGCTGCGCCTCGGCCTCTTCTGGCATTTCCTCGACGTGATCTGGATCGCCATCTTCTCGGTCGTCTACCTGCAGGGAGTGATGCGGTGAGCGGTCCCGGTCCATCACTCCCCCGCCGCCTCGCCCGATACGGCGCGGCGGCGCTCTGGGTCGCGACGGCCTTCTCGGTCCGGCCGGCCGCCGCGCCTCCCGCGCGCCGGACCGCGAGGCCGTCGAAGGCCGAGATCGCGGCCGACCGGCGGCGCGATCTCCTCACCTACGGCATCGGCTACGGCCTCGCGCTCGCGCTGACGCTGCTCGCCTTCGCCCTGGTGTATTGGCGCTGGGCCGAGCCCCCGGTGGCCCTGGCGCTCGTCTTCGGCCTGGGCCTCGTCCAGGTCCTGGTGCAGTTCCGCTGCTTCCTCCACATCGACTTCAAGGGCCAGGCGCGGGACGACCTCCTGCTCATCCTCTTCTCGACCCTGATCGTGCTGCTGATGGTGGGCGGGACCCTGGTGGTGCTGTTCAACCTCCGCGCCCGCATGATGTAGCGGGCGCCCGGCCCCGGCCGGTCCACGCCGGACGTTCGACGGAAACCGGCGCGGAGCGGAACATCGGGACGCTTCGCGCGATCTACAGGAGACCGGGCCGTCGCCGACTTACTTCCCCGATGCGAAGTTGTTCACGGGCGCACGACGGCGTTCTGCTTCGATGACAACAGAGATCGGCCGCGCGGTGCGGGCTGGCGAAGTCCGGGCCGCGAGGCTCCGTCGCACGATGGAAAAGGATGACAGCATGACCAGAATCGCCGTGATCACGGGCGCGGGCGCGGGCGTCGGGCGGGCGGCCGCCGAGCAGTTCGCCCGGGCGGGTTACGATGTCGCGCTGCTGTCCCGCGATCCCGACCGCCTCGAGCGCGCCGCCCAGGAGGCCCGACGCCACGGCGTGCGGGCCCTGCCGATCCCGACCGACGTCGCCGACTTCGACGCCGTCGCGGCCGCCGGGGACAGGATCGAGGCCGAACTCGGCCCCATCGACGTCTGGGTCAACGTCGCCTTCGCCACCGTCTTCGCCCCGGTCAAGCACATCACCGCCGCCGAAGCCCTGCGGGCCACCCAGGTCACCTACCTCGGCCAGGTCCATGGCATGATGGTGGCGCTCAAGCGCATGACGCCGCGCAACCGCGGCACCATCGTCAACGTCGGCTCGGCGCTGTCCTACCGGTCGGTGCCGCTGCAGTCGGTCTATTGCGGGGCCAAGTCGGCCATCCGCGGCTTCACGGATTCGCTGCGGTCGGAACTCATCCACGACAAGCTCGACATCCACCTGTGCATGGTCGACCTGCCGGCGGTGAACACGCCGCAGTTCGACTGGGCCCTCAACAAGCTCGGGTTCCGGGCCCAGCCCGTGCCGCCGATCTTCCAGCCCGAGGTCCCGGCCCGCGCCATCCTGTTCGCGGCGGAAAGCCGCCGGCGCGAGATCTGGGTCGGCTGGCCCACCGTGAAGGCCATCTGGGCCAACCGCATCGCGCCGGCCTTCGCCGACCGCTACCTCGCCAAGCACGGCTACAGCTCCCAGATGACGGACCAGAAGCTGAAGCCCGACCACAAGAGCAACCTTTGGGACGCTGTGCCGGGCGACTACGGCGCCCACGGCCGCTTCGACGCCAAGTCGCGCGACCGCTCCGTCGAGATGTTCACCGACCGGCATCGCGACGCGATCTACGCCGGCCTGGCACTCCTCGGCGGCGCCGTGCTGCTGCACCGGCTCGCCAAACGCTTCGACATCTGACCGAGCCCCGAGGACACTGCGATGAGCTCCCGCATCGAGGACTACGGCCTGATCGGCGACGGGCAGACGGCGGCGCTCGTCAGCCGCGCCGGCTCGGTCGACTGGCTGTGCTGGCCGCGCTTCGACAGCGACGCATGCCTGGCGGCCCTGCTCGGCGACGACCGGCACGGCTGCTGGTCCTTCGACCCGAAGAGCCGCGTCACCGGGCGCTCGCGCCGCTACGAGGAAGACACGCTGGTCCTGCAGACCGACGCCGAGACCGAGACGGGGGCCTACCGCATCACCGACTTCATGCCCCTGCGGCGCGGCGACCTGTCGTCGTTGGTGCGCATCGTCGAGGGCCTGTCGGGAACGGTCGACCTCGCCATGGTGCTGCGCCTGCGCTTCGCCTACGGCACCATGCCGCCCTGGTGCGAAAGCGCGGAAGGCGGGATGACGGCGCGCATCGGGCCCGACCGGGTCAGCCTCGTGTCGCCCGTCGCGGTCGCGATCGCGGACGACACCGTGACGGCCGAGGTGTCGATCCGCGAAGGACAGCGCCTCGCCTTCGTCCTGTCCTACGCCTCGCTGATGGATGTGGTGCCGGACGGCCGGGACGACGCCCGGGGCGCGCTCGACGCCGAGCGCGCGCTCGACGAGACGCGTCGGCATTGGCGCGGCTGGATCGCCCGCTTCGACGAGAGCCGCACGCGCTGGCCGGCGACCGTCAAGCGCTCGCTCATCACGCTGAAGGCCATGGTGCACGACCTCACCGGCGGCCTCGTGGCGGCCCCCACCACCAGCCTGCCGGAAGTGGCCGGCGGCAAGATGAACTGGGACTATCGCTACTGCTGGCTGCGGGACGCCGCCTTCACGCTCGGGGCCTTCCTGAACGCCGGCTTCGTCGAGGAGGCGACGGCCTGGCGGGACTGGTTGCTGCGGGCGGTGGGCGGCGCCCCGGACCGGATGCAGATCATGTACCGGCTCGACGGCGGCCGGCGCCTCGACGAGTACCACATCGACGAACTGCCGGGTTACCGCGACGCCCGCCCGGTGCTGATCGGCAATTCCGCGGCGAGCCAGCACCAGATCGACGTCTACGGCGAGGTGCTGGACTGCCTCGACCTCGCGCGCCGCGCCGGGATCGCCATCACGCCCCACCATGTCGCCGTGGAACGCCGCATCGTCGACCACCTCGTGGCCGTCTGGAACACGCCGGGCTCGGGCGTGTGGGAATCACGCTCCGAAACCCGGCAATACACCTATTCCAAGGCCATGGCCTGGGCCGGCTTCGACCGGGCGGCCCGCGACGGCCAGGCGACCGAAGCCTCGCCGGACCGTCTGGAGTGGCTGCGGACCCTGAGGGACCAGGTGCACGCGGCGGCCTGCCGCGAAGGCTGGAACGAGGGGCTGGGCACCTTCACGCAGACCTACGGCGACGAGGCCCTCGACGCGAGCCTGCTCCTGCTGCCGATCGTGGGGTTCCTCCCGGCGGACGATCCCCGCATGGCGGCGACGATCGCGGCGATCGAGCGGGACCTGTCCGAAGGCGGGCTGATCCGGCGCAAGAAGGCCAAGGTGGACGGCCCCAACGAGGGTGCCTTCCTGGCCTGTTCGTGCTGGATGGCCGATTGCCTGGCGCTTCAGGGGCGTCACGCGGAGGCCGTGGCGCAGTTCGAGCGCCTGCTCGCCGTGGGCAACGACCTCGGGCTCTTCGCCGAGGAATACAACGTGCCGGCCCGGCACCTGACCGGCAACTTCCCGCAGGCGCTGACGCATCTCGCCATCGTCAACACGGCCCTGTCGCTCTGCGGCCCCGTGCTGACCCGCGGCGCCTGACGACAGGCGCGGGCGGCAACGCGTCGGGGGCGCCGGGACATCGACCGACGCGGCCCTGGCACCGTCATGGCGGCCCGGGCCACCGGCCCCCACCGCCGTCAATGAGCTAAGTTTAATGTTCGCACGCCGATTTAACGAAACTCGGTGCCACCCTCCGGCTTATAGCAACGCAGGCCGACGCACGTCGATCGACTGCCCCGGAGAGACGTCATGAGCGATTCTAGACACAGCAGCTCGGCATTCTATGGCATTTTGATGCTCGGCTGTTCTTTGGCCGGCACGTCCGCATGGGCCGCCACTGCGGCCAGCGATGGCGCCAAGACGCAACCCCAGTCCGCCATGACGGACAAGCGCCTCATGGTGTCGACCGACGGCTTCAGGGCCGAGCGCGACCTCGCGGCCGCCCGCATCGCGATCTTCCAGGGCAACACGGAGGCGGCGAAGACCCTGGTCAAGGAAGCCCAGGGCGACCTCAAGACCGTGGCCCAGCAGGCGCCGAAGGACTTCCCCAACGGAGCCCCCACGGCCGACGGCAAGGGCACCGGCAATACGGACCTGATCCCCATCGACGGCCAGATGGTGGTCGCCGACGACATGGTTCTGTCGGCCGACAAGGCCGCGAAGGTCAAGGAGGCCAACGAGCATCTCAAGAACGGCGACACCGACAAGGCCGTCGACACGCTGAAGCAGGGGGCGATCGACGTGAGCTTCACCCGCGTGCTCATGCCCATCAAGGCGACGGACGTCCACGTCGACGCCGCCGTGAACCTCCTCGACCAGAGCAAGTATTACGAGGCCAACCTCGCCTTGAAGGCAGCCCAGGATCTTCTCCAGACCGACACGGTGGTGTTCGGCGACACGCCGGCCCAGGCGGCCAAGATGACCGGCATGCCGGCATCCGGAACGCCCCCGACCGCCGGTGCGAATGCCGCATCGGCGGCCCCCGCCAAGAAGTGACACCCGGAAATCCGGGCCGGCGGCCGAAGCAGCAGGCTTCGGCCGTCACCACTTGATCTGCAGGCGACCCACGACGGCGTCGCTGTCCACCCGTCCGGCCTTCAGGGTGGCGGCTGCCGGATCCGCCGTGGCGTGGATGTAGTCGGCCATGAGGCGGATGTTGCGGTCCGGGTACCAGTTGAGGCCCGCCGTGACGTCGGCCTGGCGGCCGCCCAGCGTGGCGCCGTCCTGCAGGTCGATGGCGCTGTAGCGGGCCGCGACTTCGAAGACGCCGAAGCCGCCGCGCGAGATGCGCTGCGCGTCGTCGATCTCGACCCCGCCCAGGACGGCGAAGTCCGCACCGTATTTCGGGGCGACGCGATACGGCCGTCCCGTGCCGTTCACCACCCAGGCGGCCTCGACGTATCCGGACTGGAAGACCCGGTCGCCGCGCTGCGCCGCCGTCGCGCTCGGCGCCACGCCCCCGACCGCCGCGACGGCATATTCGCCGGTGATGCGGTAGGAGGCGAACTGGTAGATGGCCTCGACATCGACGCGGCCGACGTCGCGGGCGCCGCGCAGCGTGCCGGTGCTGACCAGCGGGCGCGCAGCCTCGTTGTCCTCCGGCCGGCTGCTGATGGTGAAGGCGGTGAGGTTGGGGTCGAGCGCCCGGTACGATCCCCCGACCCCGACGTGCAGCAGCTGGTCGCGGTCGAGCAGCGGCGCATAGGTGAAGCGCGCCGCCCCGGCGATGCCGTTATCGCCGATGCCGCCGTTGGCGTTGTTGCCGAACACGCCGGCCGCGGCGGTCCACCGGTCCCCGTAGGACGCGACCACGCCACCGAAGTTGCGGCCCGGATAGAAGGCGTTGGTCAGCGCCCGCTCGACGAAGGTCGTCGTGTCGTTGCTGCGCAGCTGGTCCTGGCCGACGGGTTCCTTGAAGTTGCCGACCGAGGCGATGACCTGCGGCAGGCCGCGGTAGGCCAGCACCGCGTCCTGGATGGGCTGCGCGGCGTTGGCGAAGTCGTATTGGAACGCCACCTCCACGGCGTCGTGGAGCGTCAGGTAGGTCTCGAAATAGGAGCGCCGGAGCGCGACATCGTCCGTCAGCGCGGGCCCGAGCGAGCGCGGCGACAGGCTGGCCGACCCGGCATCGATCTGGACGCGGCCGCCGATGCGGAACTTGATCGCGTCGTCGTCGCGCTTGACCGTGATGCCCTTCGTGTCGAGCGACAGCGTCCCCCCGTCGAGCGGCACCGAAGCGGCGGCGAAGAAGGGAAGGGCGCCGTCGCCCGGGCCGCTCGGCTGCGACTGCGCGAGGGACGGCGCAGCCAGGCCGCATGGCGCACAGAGTACTGTGGCCACGAGGAGCATCGTCGACGCGAGACTACGGCCTGGCATGGAACCTCGATCGGCAGCCCTGCGGCGCAGGGCGAGGTCTGCCGCATACGACACTTCGCCGGCCGAAGGGTGACGGGACCGCCACACCTTCGAGCCGCGGCGCGGCGCGGGATGGGACAAGGTGCGGCGAGGGGCGCCGGCGGCCGGGACCGGGTGCCGCCCTATCCGGCGCCGCCATGCGGGGCGCGGCACCGGCCCGTCCGCATCGGCCTCACGGGGCCGTGGCGGGCGCCGTATAGCGCGTCTCGACGGCCGAGCGCACGAGGGCGCGGGTTTCGCCGAGCGGCAGCCCGTCGTTGGCGGCGACGGTCGCCACCTCGTCGGCGAGGCCGTCGTCCTTGATCGACGTGCGCATCCAGCGCTCGAAGTCGCCGTTGCGGAGGTGGAACAGGTAGGTATCGGGATCGACGCCGTCCCCCACCTGCAGGAACATGCTGAGGTTCTGGGCCCGGATCTTCAGGGCCGCCTCCGGCCCGCGGAAGAAGAAGCTGCGGTCCTCCCCCAGGGTCCCCTCGGCATATTTGCGGGTGTGGCGTTTGACGTCGCCCTTGGGCTTGCCGACCGCGATCAGGGCGGGCGCTTCCGCGCCGCGGCAGTCCCACCACACGGCCTCGCCCACCTCCGGGCCCCGCTCGGGCAGCGGCGGGCAGGGCCGGTCGAGGGTGCGGCTCAGCACCGCGATGAGGTCGAGGCTGTCGCGGCCGATCAGCAGCACGGTGCCGATGCTGGCCAGCGCCCCGGTGGCCAGCGTGTCCGGGTGGACGGTGATGAAGATCGTCGGCACCTGGGCGTCGAGGTTGATGCCGTCCCCGGCATCGCGTCCGCGCGGCAGCATGTGGTGGGCTTCGTCGACCAGGATCCAGTGCGGCCTGCCGTATTTGGCCCGGATGTCGAGCACCGCCGGGAACAGGCTCGCCAGCATGTCGGGTCGGTCCTCGACGCTCGACCCGAGCAGGTTCAGCGTGACGTTGGTGCCGAGCTTGCGCACGGCATCGAGCGCCGCTTCCGGCGAGACAGGGGTGTCGGCATCCCCGAACGTCACGGCGTCGAAGGCCCCGTAGTCGCCCTCGGGGTCGAACAGGCAGAGCTGGAAATCCGCGGCGGCCAGGCGCTCCAGGATGGCGGTCGCCAGCGTCGTCTTTCCGCCGCCCGACGTGCCGGTGATGAGCACGCTGCCGCGGTCGGGCCGCAGCCTGACCGCGGCGCGGTCCTCGAGACGGGTGCCGACCACGACCGAGTGGCGCAGGACCGCGGCCTCGACGAGCCGCGGCTCGTCGTCGAGCCAGGTCGCGATCGCTTCCGCGACCCCCGCGCCGCGCGGCGCCTGCGTGACGATGTCGGCGGCTTCCTTGACGGCCGGCAGGGCGTTGCCGACCGCCACCGCGCAGCCGCAGGTGCGCATGAAGGCGAGGTCGTTCTCGGCGTCCCCCGTCGCCACGACGTTGTGGGCCGACAGGCCGAGGTCCTCCAAGGCGGCCCCGAGGCCCGAAGCCTTGTTGATGCCGTTCGGCAGTACCATCACGGCACCCTTGTTGAAGATGATCTGCAGGTCGAGGCCGAGGTCGCGGATGGCCTTCAGGACGGCCGTCTCGTTGGGCTCCCAGGTCGCCACGATGACGCGGCCGACCGACAGCGGCGCCATGCCCTGCGCCCGGAGGGCGGCCACGAAGGCGTCGGGCGGGGGCGGCCCGAGCGGGCGTTCCTCCCTGGTGGCGGGCGTGTACAGCAGCGCACCGTTCTCCGCCACCACGCGATCGAACAGGTCGAGGCGGGGGCAGACGCGCAGCAGGTCCGGCAATTCGCGCCCCGTGACCATGACGAGCTTGCGGCCGGCGTGCTTCAGCCGCTCCAACGCCGCGATCGTCGCGTCGTCCACGACGCCGTCATGCGCCACGGTGCCGTCGTAGTCGGTGGCCAGCGCTTTGAAGTAATGCATGCCTTGCTCCCGCAGTGGAAGGCTCGGACTGTGCTTTCAGTAGGCGCGCCTCGTGAAGCTGGCGTGACGCGGCGCGCAACGCTGTCCCGCATCCGCGATGCGGGCCGGTCAGGCCGGGCTCTTCGCCCCCGCGGCGAACAGCAGGTCGAGGAAGTCGTCGAACGTCGCCAGGACGTCGACGGGCGCGGCACCGGCGAACAGGGTGTTGTACAGGGTCGTCACCACCACGGGCGCCACCATGATGAGGGGGTGGCGGGACAGAGGGCCGGCCCGCAACTCGCCCCGGCGTTCCGCCCGGCCCGCGTAGAGGACCACGATGCGCAGCACGGGGTCGATGATCACCTGCCGGTAGACGTCGGCCACTTCCGGCAGCCGGGCGCCTTCGGAGGCGACGAGCAGGATCACGCGCGACAGCCCGCTGTCCCGGAACAGGCCCAGCAGGGGCGGCACCACGCGCCGCAGGAAGTCCCGCGTCGGCTCGTTCGGCCTCGGACGGGGCAGCGCCCGCTGCGCCCGCGTGCGCAGCGCCACCTCCCTGACCACGGCGTCGAACAGCGCGGCCTTGTCGGAAAAGTGAAGGTAGATCGTGCCCTTGCCGAGCCCGGCCCGCAGCGCGACGTCGCTCATCCGCGTCGCCCCGTAGCCGGTGTCGAGGAAGAGGGCGAGCCCCGCCTCGACGAGGGCCCGGCGGGTCGCCGCCGTCTTGGCGGGACTGGGGCCCCGGCGGCGTCGGCCGGGCCCGGCGGGCGGAGGTGCGTCGGTCATGGGGCCCGCTCTTCGCACAGCCGACCCGAACTGTCATGGCGGGTTGACGGCGCCCTTCCGCACGATATATGACTTGCAGGTCAGTTTTACGGAGGCCAGCCATGCCCGACGCCGCCCCTCCCGCCTCTGCCGCCCCTCCCGCATCTCCCGCACCCGGTTGCGACGTGCTCGTCGTGGGGGCCGGCCCCACCGGCCTCCTGGCCGCCGACCTCCTGGCGCGGAACGGCGTCGCGGTGCGCATCGTCGACGACCGGGCCGAAGCCTCGCGCGAATCGCGGGCCTTCGCCGTCATGGCCCGGTCCATGGAGCTGTTCGGCCAGCTCGGCCTCGCCGAGCGCTTCCTCGACGGCGGCGTCGTCAACCCCGGCATCGACTTCCACGTCCGCGGGACCCGCGTCGGCGGGCTCGACTACGACCGCGCCGGTTCGCCCGACACGCCCTACCCGTTCATCACCCTGCACCCGCAGTCGAAGACCGAGGCCGTGCTGATCGACGACCTGTCGCGCCTCGGCGTGTCGGTCGAGCGCGGGACGCGCGTCACGGGCCTGACGCAGGACGCCGATGGCGTCGCCACGCGCGCCACCGGCGCGGACGGGCGCGAGGCGACGATCCGCAGCGCCTACGTGATCGGGGCGGACGGCGCCCACAGCGCGGTGCGCAAGGCCCTCGGCCTGGCCTTCGAGGGGGCCAAATACCCGCAAACCTTCATGCTGGCCGACTGCCGCGTGGAGTGGCCGCTGGACCACGCGCGCTTCCGCGTCTTCATGCATGGCGACACCATCGCGCTGTTCCTGCCGCTCGACGGCGCGGGGCGCTCGCGCGTCATGGCGACGGATCATTCCAACACGGCCGACCGCGGCGGGGCCGAGGCAACCCGGCTCGACCTCGCCGAGCTCGAGCCCGTGTACCGGGAGGCGACCGGGCTCGAGCTGCGCCTCAGCGACCCGGTCTGGGCCACCCGCTACCGGGTCTCGCACCGCGGCGTCGAGCGCTACCGCGACGGCCGGGTCTTCGTGGCGGGCGACGCGGCCCACATCCACTCGCCGGCGGGCGGCCAAGGGATGAACACGGGGCTGCAGGACGCCGCCAACCTCGCCTGGAAGCTGGCCACGGTCCTGGCGGGCGCCCCCGACGACCTGCTCGACACCTACGACGGCGAACGGCGGCCGGTGGGCCAGCAGGTGGTGGACACGTCCGACCGGATGTTCTCGGCCGTGGCCGGCCAGACCGGATGGGAGGCGTCGCTGCGCGACTGGATCGCCCGGCCCGTGACGGCCGCGGTGTCGCGGCTGGACGCCGTGCAGCACCGGGCCTTCCGCAAGCTGTCGCAGCTCGAGATCGCCTACGGGCCGAGCCGCTTCCTCGCCGATGCCGCGCCGGGGCTCGGCGACGCCGGGCCCGAGGTGGGCCGGCGGGCGCCCAACGCCGCCATCTCGCATCGCCGGGACGTGTTCGACCTTCTGGCGGGCTATCGATTCACCGTGCTGGCCCTGTCGCGCCGGCCGCTGGAACGCGACGAGGCGCATCGCCTCGCCGATGCCCTCGCCGGGCTCGCCGCGCCGAGCGTCGCCGCGCATCTCGTCACGCGGCTCGCGGTCGGGCGCGACCCGCGCGTCGAGACGGCGACCAGCGCCGCGGTGTTCGACGCCTACGGCGTGAAGGCGCGGGACGCCCAGGCGACCTACCTCGTCCGGCCGGACGGCTACGTGGCGTGGCGCGCGGAGGGGATCGACGTCGCGGCCTGCGCCCGGGCCCTCGAACGCTTCCGGGCGGAGGGACGGGCCCATGGCTGAGCGCATCGCCTGGTCGACCTTCGACGCCCTGCCGGGCCGCGAGGCGGAGGTCGCCGCCTTCCTGCAGGCCTGCCGCGACGGCATCGCGGGGGAGCCCGGCACGACGGCGTTCTACGCCCTGGAGACCGGCCCCGGCCGCTACGCCACCTTCGCGGTCTTCGCCGACGACGCCGCCTTCGAGGCGCATGTGCGCGGGCCGACCGCCGATGCGGTGCGGGGCCGCGCCGCGGCCCTCTTCACGGCGCAGCCCGCCATCGTCCAGGCGACCGTCGTGGCGACCAAGGCCGCAGCGCCGCGGCCGTGATCGGGCCGCGTGCCCCTATGACCCGGGACGGCGACGCCGCCCGCCGCCTCGTCGCGCTGCCCGCCCCCCGGGGACCCGACACCGCGTCACCCGGAGCCTGAGGCGTCCCGCACCCATCGGAGTCCGATCCATGCCCAGTGTCCCCTACGACCTCCAGCGGCGCGTCGGCCGCTTCCGCGACCAGCGCTGGCTCCTCGACGCCGTCGTCAGGCTGGTCGGCCCGGAGTTCGACCAGTCGCGCCTGCACTACCTCGCCGCCCCCATGAGCCCCGACTTCCAGGGCGCCGTGATGGGCCTGCAGGGGCAGATCAAGCGCTGGGACGACATCGCGCCCACCTTCGCCGGGCTCGCCCGCCGCTTCGAACTGCAGGCCCGTGCCGCCCTGGCCCAGGGCCACGCGGTGACGGCCGGCGACGGCTTCTTCGCCGCCGCCGTCATGTACGGCGGCGCGCAATGGCCCATCTTCGCCGACACGGACCTGCTGCAGGCGCTCGAGCGCAAGAAGGCCGAGTGCTACGCCGCCTATGCCGAGCGGGCCGACCACAGGATCGACGCGGTCGAGGTGCCGTTCCGGGGCCGGACGCTGGCGGCGCATCTCCATCTGCCGCCCGGCTATGCCGGGGGCGAACTGCCCTGCCTGGTGATGATCGAGGGCATGGACGCCTTCAAGGAACTGGCGATCTTCGCTTCGGCCGACCGCTTCCTGCGGCGCGGCTTCGCCTGCCTGGTGATCGACGGGCCGGGCCAGGGCACGGCGCTGGCCCGCGGCATCGCCTTCGACCCCGCCACCTACGGCGAGCTCGGCCCCGCGGCCTTCGACGTCGCCGCCGCCCGCCCGGAGGTCGATGCGGCCCGCATCATGGCCTGGGGCCTGTCCTTCGGCTCCTATTGGGCGACCGTGATGGCGGCCCACGAGCCGCGCTTCGCCGCCTGTGCCGTCATGTACACCTGCTTCCACCCGGGCAACTGGCCGCTGCTCGAGATGGCGTCCCCTTCGTTCCGCCAGCGCATGATGTTCATGACAGGCGCGGCGGACGAGGCCGCGCTCGAAGCGCTGATGCCGGCGATGGACGTGCGGCCGCTCAGCGCCAAGCTCGCCATGCCGTATTTCGTGATGGCGGGCGAGGACGATTCGCTGTCCGACCTCGGCTTCACGATCGCGCACCTGAATGCCGTGACGGGTCCCAAGACCCTGGTCCTCTACGCCGGCGAGGAGCACGGCATGGGCGGCTCGCGCTCCTCGCAGCTCGGCACGCCGTTCTTCCTCCTCATCGCCGACTGGCTCGCCGACCGCGCCGCCGGCCAGCCGCTCGACAGCACCTACAATGTCGTGGACCGCACCGGCCGCCTCCATGCCGAGCCCTGGGGCGGAACCCGGACGCTGCAGTATGGCGCACCGCTCGGCGTCGACCAGCTCTGGTCCGACGACGGGCCCGTCGGCCTGTCCTGACCCGGGCCGCTGCAAGCTGCGCGGCTCGGCCGGCAACATCTCCGGCATGGCTGTCTTCGCCGATCCGCCCACGGTCGATGAGAAAGCCGCGATCAGGGCGGCGCGGCGGGGACAGGGCTGGCGTCCGCCCAATCGATCCCGTTATCGTTGCCGTGCAAGCAGGCGACTTTGGAAGAATAGAGCGAAGCCCCTGAAATCATTGGTGGGCCGTGCAGGACTCGAACCTGCAACCAGACCGTTATGAGCGGCCGGCTCTAACCATTGAGCTAACGGCCCCGGGGCGGCCGGGAGCAGGCCGCGGGAAGCCGGGCGAGCATATCGCATCCGGGGCGACGCGCAACGGTGCCGGGGGGCGTTCGGGCGAGGACGGGGCGGGAGAACGCGGCCGTGCCCCCTTCCGTGCGCGGCGCGATGTGCCTAGATTGCCGAGCTTGGATCGCGGCCGCGCGGGGGCGAGGGGGAACGGTGGAGACTGAGACGGCTGTCGAGGGCGCACCCGTGGCCATCATCATGGGAAGCCAGTCCGATTGGGCGACGATGCGGCACGCCGCCGAGACGCTCGACGCGCTCGCCGTGCCCCATGTCGTCCTCATCGTCTCGGCGCACCGCACGCCCGACCGCCTCGTCGCCTTCGCCAAGGGCGCCCGGGGCGCCGGGCACAAGGTGATCATCGCGGGCGCGGGCGGGGCCGCCCACCTGCCCGGCATGGCGGCCAGCATGACGTCGCTGCCGGTCTTCGGCGTGCCGGTCGAAACCCACGCGCTCAGCGGCCTCGACAGCCTCTATTCCATCGTCCAGATGCCGGCCGGCGTGCCGGTCGGCACGCTGGCCATCGGCCGCGCCGGCGCCGTCAACGCCGCCCTGCTCGCCGCCGCCGTTCTGGCGCTCGCCGATCCCGACCTCGCGGGTCGCCTCGATGCCCACCGGGCCCGCCAGACCGAGGCCGTCGCCCACCGCCCGCGGGACCCCGAGGCCCAAGGTGGCTGAGCCCGCCGTCTCGCCCGGCGACACGCTCGGCATCCTGGGCGGAGGCCAGCTCGGCCGCATGATCGCCATGGCGGCCGCCAGCCTCGGGCTGAGGTCGCATGTCTTCGCGCCCGACGCCGACAGCCCCGCCTTCGCGGTCGCCGACGCCCATACGGTGGCGGACTACCGCGACGAGGCCGCCCTCGCCCGCTTCGCCCGCACCGTCGCGGTCGTCACCTACGAGTTCGAGAACGTCCCGGCCGAGACCGCGCTCATCCTGTCCCGCCACGCGCCCGTGCGCCCCAACGGGGACGCGCTGAAGACGTCGCAGGACCGCCTCGTCGAGAAGCAGTTCCTCCGCGGCCTCGGGCTCGAGACGGCGCCCTTCGTGGCGGTCGACGATCCCGGCGCCCTGGCGCGCGCCGTGGCCCAGCTCGGCCGCCCCTCCATCCTCAAGACCCGCCGCTTCGGCTACGACGGCAAGGGCCAGGCCATGGTGCGCGAAGGCTCCGATCTCGCCGTCGTGTTCCGCTCGCTGGGCCAGAAGTCGATCCTCGAAGGCGTCGTGCCGTTCACCCGCGAAGTGTCCATGATCGTGGCCCGCGGCGTCGACGGGGGCTTTCGCGCCTACGAGCTCAACGAGAACAGCCACGCCGCCGGCATCCTGGCCACCACGACCCTGCCGGCGCAGGTCGCCCCCGAGACGGAGCGCTTGGCGGCCGAGATGGCGCGGCGCATCGCCGACGCGCTCGACTACGTCGGCGTGCTGACGGTCGAGATGTTCGTCGTGCCGGGCCGGGCGGGAGGCCCCGAGCGGCTCGTCATCAACGAGATCGCGCCGCGGGTGCACAATTCCGGCCATTGGACGCTCGGCGGCGCCGCCACGTCCCAGTTCGAGCAGCACGTCCGCGCCGTCTGCGGCTGGCCGCTCGGCTCGACCCAGCGCTGGGGCGCCATCACCATGCAGAACCTCATCGGCGAGGACGTGCAGGCCTGGCGCAGCATCCTGGCCGAACCGGGCGCGAGCCTCCACCTCTACGGCAAGACGGCGCCGCGTCCCGGTCGCAAGATGGGCCACGTCACCCGCGTCACGCCCGAGCCTCGCCGCGGCTCCTGAGGGGCCGGGCCGCAGCCTGGCGCCGCGGCCGGGCTTTTTTTCTTCCCGGCACCACGGCATCTCGACCCGCCCGTCGGCCGCGCGGCGACCACCACCTTCTGTAGAAAAGCGGTGCGTCTTCGGCTAAATTTCACCCCGACGTGACAGTGACGCCCGCAACAACGACACAGCTCAGTCCGGTCGCCAATTACCCGAAGTGGCAATAAAATGTCCGGGTCATCAAATTTTAATAACAAAATTTATTGAAGCGCTCGGCAATTTATCCGACGTTACGGCAGTTGACCCCGATGACCTGAGGTGGACCGATGCCGATGGAAATGCGGAGCCAGGGCCGTCCGGCCCGGGGCGATGGCGAGGTCGGCCGCATCCGCCTCCTGGAACGGACCCGCGAGGCCTTGAAGGCCAAGCCGAAGATCGACCTGCAGCGGCGCGAGATCGCGCTGGCGGCCGGCGTCACACCGGCGCTGGTGAGCTATTACTACCCGGACAAGTGGGACCTGCTGGCGGCGGCGGCCAAGCCCGTGATCGAATCCTACACGGCCGAGGTCAGGGCCATCCTGGGCGACGAGGGCTCGCCGCACCGCAAGGTGCTGGCGCTCACCTACCTGTTCATCGACTTCAACTTCCAGCACGGCTACCTCCTCGACTTCTACCTCGAGAACAGTGCCCGCATGGCGCGGCAGGACGACATGCGCCACCTGCAGGAGGTCTACGGGGAGATGATGGCCTTCTTCGACGGGCTGTTGCGGGATGGGCTGATGCGGGGCGACAGCCCGGCCTTCATCCAGGCCTCGCTGTGGGGCCTGTGCAAATACGTGGCACAGCAGCCGAGCCTCGCCGGGCTCGGCGATGCGCCCGAGCGGGATGCCGTCCTGCGCGCCCAGGCCGCGAAGGTCTGCGACCTGTTCCTCAACGGCGCCGCGACGGGGAGCATGGCCGAGATGGGCGGCGTCGATCACCGCGCGCCCGTGCTATCCGCCCTCGCCTGAGGGGGGCGGCGGGGCGGCGTCAGCTGGTCGACAGGGCGCCCTTCAGGTTCGACAGTCGCTTGCCGGCGTAGAAGCGCAGCCGGGCCTCGACCTGCAGGGCCCATTGCCGCGGCGTGCGCTTGGGCATGCCCATGACGCGCGCCACCCGCAGGCGGATCTCGTCGGGCGGGGCGGTCCAGAGCCAGGAGTCGCGGTCCTTCACGGCCTTGAACAGGTCGGCGAAGCCGGTCTTCTTCTCCATCGGCAGATGCCAGGCGCAGCGCCCGCTGTCGATGTCCTCGACCGTCACGTTGTTCAGCCGCAGCGCCGTCCACAGGCGGCGGACATGCGGGTCCGCCGTCCCGGTCGGCAGGTTCAGCATCTCGTAGGCGATGCTCAGCAGGTGCTCCTCGGTATAGACGTGGACCTCCCCGGGCGTGCTCGCCAGCAGGCGCGTCCACAGCGTCGAGACCAAGGCCTGGATTTCGGACAGGCCGGCCCGCGTCGCCGCGAAGATCTCGCCTCCGGAGAAGTTCGGGATGAAATCGAACTGGTGACCGGCGAGCTGCTGGGCGGCCCGCACCATGTCGCGGCGCGACGCGTTGTTGAGCTTCTCGTCATAGGCGTAGGGGATCGACATCGACAGGGCGCGGTGGCGCCCCACGTCGGCCATGAGGCCGTCGGCCGGGCGCACCCAGACGCAATCGGAGTCCATCACCACGGCCCGCGCGAAGCCGCCCTCGCGGTCGAGATGGGCGATGACGTCGAGGATGTAGAAGACGTTGTTCCAGGACGTGACCTTGTCGCGGCCGAGCCGGTGGGTGATGGGCAGGGCCACGACCTCCACGCCGAGCCGGCGCAGCAGCTCCTTGATGTCGAGCCCGTCCACCACCGGCAGCGCCTCGGCGTTGGTGAAGAAAGCGTGACGGCAGCCCGGGTTCTGTCGCGCCGAGGTGGCGAAGAAGCAGGCGACGCAACGCCAGTAGACGTCCTGGAAGGCTCGCTGGGACGAATCGAGCCCGACCTGGGGGAAGGCCGAGGCGTCCTCCGGTCGATCGAGGACCAGAAGCGTCGAGATGAGGTCTTGAGCCAATGCCCTCTCCACAAGCGGACGGCTACCGGAGCCGCCCCAATCCTCTGGTGCATCGATGCGGAGAGATCCGCACGGCCCAGAATGGCATGCTCCGCAGCGGACCGGCACAGAGTTGCACAGTGGCATTGTTTAAACACCAACACATGTAACGATGTTCGAATTGCCTTTCTAAATAATTTGGACATTCGGCCCTCCAGACCAATATACCTCTAGCATCTTGAATCGAGGCTCGGATCTTCCATTGACTGTGTCGACCCCGTCGTCGTCGAACCCGACCGGAGCCGCCGGCGCACCGGGGCCTGCACGCGGCGCGGAAGCGGGACCCGACAGCGGTCCCGAGACCGGCGGCGGCCCGTCGCGGGCCTGCTGTTATACGGTCAACGAGGGCTACCTTCTGCCCACCCTGCTCAGCGCATCCCAGCTTCGGCGGAACCTGCCGCGTGCCCTGGCCGATGTCGTCGTGGTTTGTTTCGGCGCCGCGACGCCGCTCACGGCCGCGGCCCAGGGGTTCTGTGCGCGCGAAGGGATCCGCTTCATCCTGGCGCCGGTCAGCCTGCTCGTGGGAGCCCCCATGATCTGCGCGCGCTTCTTCCTGTGCGACCTGCTGGACCCGCGCTACCGCGAGATCGTGTATCTCGACGGCGACACGCAGGTGGCGGGCTCTCTGGAGCCTCTGGTCGCCCACGCCGTCGCGCCCGGCGAGATCCTGGCCGCGCCCGACCCCATGGCGGTGATGATCGATAGCCCGCGGGGCCCCTGGCCGGCCCGCCGTGCCTATTTCGATCGGCTCGGGATGCCGGCGGCAAGGCGGACGCAGTACTTCAACTCCGGCGTGCTGCGCTTCCGCCGTGACGACTGGGAGGCGCTCAGCCGCGAATGCCTGGCCCTCTGCCTGAAGCATGGCAGCACCTTCACGTTCCGCGACCAGGACGCGCTGAACATCGTGGTGGGGGAGCGCCATCGGCCGATGTCGTTCCGCTGGAACTTCCCGCCCTTCTTCCTGAATTTCGGGGCCGAGGTCGCCATCGCGCCGCGGGTCTACCACTTCATGTCGAACCCCCGCCCATGGCACGGTGCCTTCGCGCCCTGGGGGCGGGAATGGCACCAGCCCTACGTCGCTTTCCTGAACGACAATCCCGACCTCGGCCGTTCCATGCCGAGCCTCGGGCGCCTGCACGGGTTCAAATATGCCGCGCAGCAGCGGTTCAAGCGCCTGGTAGAAGCGCGGCAGTGGGGCGCTCCGGCGGTGCGTCACCGCATCGCCGCCATGGAAGCTGCCGCCGTCGTGTGACGCACGAGGACCGGCGCGGGACCCTCACGGGCCCCGCGGCGACGAGGGCGACCCCGCCACGGCGGGGCGACCCGAAACGCCAAGAACAGCGACAGTCCCGACAAGAACCGACCTCGGCCGCGGGCTTTTTCCGCAGCCCGCCTCGTCCCGCCATCCGAAAGGCCTTCCGATGACCCGTCCCCTTCGCCGCCCTGCGGCCCTCGTCATCGCCGCCCTGATCGCCGTCGTGCCGCGGGTCGCCACCGCCGCCGGCGCGTCGGACGGCTACAGGCTCGGCCCCCAGGACAAGCTCGACATCCGCGTCTACGACCTGCGGACCGGGTCGGGCGAGGCGCATCAGTGGGCGGCGCTCAACGGCGAGTTCCTGGTCGACGCCACCGGGGCCGTGTCGCTGCCTCTGCTCGGCCAGGTCCCGGCCTCCAACGGAACCCCGGCCGACCTGGCCGATGCCATCTCGGCGCGGCTCCAGGCCAAGATCGGCCTGGCGCAACGGCCGGACGCCTCGGTCCAGGTCATCAAGTACCGGCCCTTCTACATCATCGGCGCGGTGGACAAGCCGGGCGAGTACGACTACCGCCCCGGCCTGTCGGTGCTGCAGGCCGTCGGAACGGCGGGCGGCCTGCTGCGGGCCGGCGGCGACAGCCTGATCGGCTACGAGCGCGACGCGCTCACGCAGCGGGGCGATCTGCGCGTCCTCGCGGCCGACCGCGTCGCCCTCCAGGTCCGTCAGGCGCGGCTCGACGCCGAGATCGCCGATGCCGATACGATCACGCTGCCGCCCGACATCAAGGCGCGGGCCGGCGAGCCCGACATGGCCCGCGCCGTTCGCGAGGAGCAGCTGCTGTTCGACGCGCGCCGCAATGCGCTGAAGTCGCAGCTCGACGCCATCAAGCAGGCCAAGGGCCTGCTGACCTCGGAACTGACGTCGTTGGCGGCCAAGGACGCCACGCTCGGCCGCCAGCTCGACCTGACCCGAAAGGAGCTTGCTCAGGTCAGCGACCTCGTCGCCAAGGGCATGGCCGTGGTGCCGCGCCAGCTCGCGGCAGAACAGAGCACCGCCTCCTACGAGAGCAGCCGGCTCGACGTGCAGCTCGCGACGTTGCGGGCGCAGCAGGACCTGTCCAAGGCGGACCGCGACATGCTGGACCTCAAGGCGCGGCGCCGCGACGAGGCGCTGACCGAGGCCACCGAGGTGCGGGCCAAGCTCGCCGCCGATTTCGAGAAGATCGAGACGACGCGGCAACTCGTCTACCAGTCCGAGGTGCGGGCGCCCATGGCAGTGGCGCGGGACGCGGCCGAACGCCAGCCCATCTTCCGCCTCACGCACCGCACCGGCGACGCGTCCGACACCCGCACCGTCACCGAGGCCGACCTCGTCGCCCCGGGCGACGTGCTGAGGGTGCTGCTGCCGCCCCGGGACGATCTCGGTGCCGCGGGGCGGGCGACCTCCTCGGCGGCCCCGGACGGCGGCGCCGCCGGCGCGACGGCGGATGCGGGCTCCGGGCTGCCGAGCCGCGAGACGGCGGCGGCCTCCGCAGTCCCGAGCCGGCGTTGAGCGGCCCGGTCGCGCCATGATGCGAGAGACCCCGATGCTCCACTCCGCCGCCCGCCGTCCCGCGGCCCTCCGCCCGACCCTCGCCGCCTTCACCGTCGTCGCCTGTGCCGTCCTCTCCCTTGCGACGCCGGCTGCGGCCGAGACCGCGCCCAAGGCCAAGGCCCTCGACCTGTCCAACTTCGTGCTGACCTTCGAGGACGACTTCAAATACCTCGACGTTTCGGCCCACGGTCCCGACACCCGCTGGATCGCCCACACGCCCTGGAACGGGGATTTCGGCGATGCCGCCTTCGACGATCCCGGCCCGCTTGGACCCTTCGCGGCCTCGCGCGAGGGGCTGACCATCACGGCGCACAAGGATGCGGCGGGCAAATGGCATTCCGGGCTGCTCGCTTCGATGGACAAGGATGGCCCCGGCCAGCACGGCTTCGCCCAGCGTTACGGCTATTTCGAGATCCGGGCGAAACTGCCCGACGGTCCCGGCGTCTGGCCGGCCTTCTGGCTCATCGGCACGCAGAAGGAAACGTCCTCGGCGGAGATCGACGTCTTCGAATATTACGGCGCTTTTCCCACGGGGTTCCACAGCGTCGAGCACATCTGGGAGCACGGCAAGGACCGCCTGGCACTCGACCACATCACCGACATCTCGCCGAATTTCTTCACCTCGCACTTCAACAGGTTCGGCGTGATGATCGATCCGCAGCGGACGCGGTTCTACCTCAACGGCGAGGAGATCTGGGACACGCCGACGCCGCCCGAGTATCGCCAACCCATGTACATGCTGGTGAACCTCGCGCTCGGCGGGGGCTGGCCCATCGACAAGCTCGTGTCCCCCGCCGTCATGGCAGTCGACTATGTCAGGGTCTACCGGGACAAGGCCCTGCCCGAGACAGCCACGGCGCCGTGACCGGGCTTTCGCGGGGCGCGGGCCGGCCTCCCGGCGTCTCTGCAACCACGGTCGCCGCGGCCGTGGTCGCCGCGGCGGTGCCTCGGGCGGCCACGCACCCGGTGGGCCCGTCCCAGATCAGCCGACCGCGGCTTCGGGCGGAGACCGCGCGAGCGGTCGAGCCGAGGCCGGCCCTGCTCCCGTTCCCTCGGAAGGGTTGACTGCCCGATGGCCGACTTTGAGCCGCTCCTCGACCGCATGCTGGCCGGCCTCCCCGACCCGAACCTCATGGCGCGGCAGGACGCCTATGATCGGGCCCGTGCCGCGCTGCTGAACACCGTCGCAGAGAACGGCGGCGACGAGCGGGATAGCTCGTCCGCACTCGACTCGCTGGATGCCGCCATCGCGCGGGTCGAAGCGCGGCAGCCCGACGAGGGTGCCGACGCCGGGCTCTCGCCGCCTCCCGAGCACTCGCCTTCCGAGCACTCGCCGCCTCCCGAACTCCTGCCACCTCCCGAACTCCTGCCACCTCCCGACCTGCTGCCCCCGGAGAGCGACGCCGGACTCGCCACGGCCGCGACGTCGCCGCCGCCCGTGGACGAGCGCCGCCGCTTCGCCTTCAACGCCGCCGCCGGCGGCGCCGCCAACCTCATCAAGGTGGGCTTGCAGCTCCTGCTGCTGCCCGTCATGGCGCGGCTGCTCGGCCCGGCGGAATTCGGCCTCTACGCCCTGGCCCTACCCACCATCTCGTTCTTCACCACGCTGGCCGACGGCGGTCTCGGGGCTTCGCTGGCGCGCGAGAAGGAGACCGAGACGGCCGTGTGGTCGACGGCCTTCTGGGCCCTGCTGGCGTCCTGCACGCTCATGGCCATCGTGGCCATCGGAGGCGGTTTCGTCCTGGCCGACGTGTCGGGCCAGCCCCGGCTGGCCGGGATCATGGCGCTGCTGTCGCTGAGCTTCCCGCTCCTCGCCCTCACCGCCCTGCCCAGCGCCCGCCTGGTCCGTCGCGGCAACCTCGTGGTCCATTCGGTGGCCGACCTCGTCTCGACGACGATCGGCGCCAGCGCGGCGGTGGGCCTGGCGCTGCTCGGGGCCGGCGCCTGGGCACTGGCCTTCCAATACGTCCTCGGCTGGTCGGTGACCTGCCTCATTCTCAACGCCGCGGCGTTCGAGCGACCCACCTTCGAGTTCCACCTGGCGGCCCTGAAGCCCCATGCGGCGACCGGCGGCTCGCTGATCGGCAGCCGCCTGTCCGAACTGTTCGGGCGCCAGGTCGAGAACCTGCTGTTCGGGCGGGTGTTCGGCGCCGCGAACCTCGGCTCCTATACCTTCGCCAACCAGGTCTCGCGTTTCCTGTGCGAGGCCGCCGGCAATCCGATCTGGGGGGCGCTGTATTCCCACGCGCTGCGCGAAGACGCACGCTCGATCGAGCCGCTGCACGCGACGCTGTCGCGCCTGCTCGCCTCCGCGCTGTTCCCGGTCGCCGCGCTGCTCGCCGCCTCCGCCCCCCAGGTCTTCGACGTCGTGCTGGGGAGCCGCTGGGCCCCGGCGGCGGCAATCGTCCAGATCGTCGTGCCCTTCTATGCCCTCAACGTTGTGGCGGCGCAGTGCGGCGCCCTCCTGCTGGCCAACGGGCGGAGCGGTTCGCTGTTCTGGGCCCTCAGCGGCCTCAGCGCCGGGCGCATCGTGGCGGTGGCGGTCGGCGGCTTCCTCGCCGGGCCGCTCGGCGTCGCCTGGGGGCTCGGCGCCGCCAACACAGCCTACGCGGCCGCCATGTTCGCCGCCATCGGTCCCGTGACGGGAACCCGGCCCTGGTCGCTCCTGAGCGCGCTCCTGCCCTGCCTCGCCGCCAGCACGGTGGCGGGCGTGGTCTGCCACACGCTGATCGGCCTGCGGCCCGAGGGCCTGGCCTGGACGGTCGCGTCGGTCGGCCTCGGGGGCGTGACCTTCCTGGCGGCGCTCATGATGCTGCAGGGGCGGCGGATCATCGCCGACGCCTTCGCCATCCGGCGCGTGGTGTTCTCGCGCCGTTGAGGGCGGGGGGCGGCCCCCGGCGCTTCCCCGGGACCCGGCAAACTCTCAGGCAGGCGCGCCGGACGTGGCGGACCCTGGCAGGTCGCCGCCCGAGGCGCCCGCGCAGGCCGGCTTGAGCCAGCCGGCGAAGCCGACCCACAACGCGATGGAGACCAGCGCGAAGCTGCCCAGGATCGTGAAGGCCGTGCTGTAGCCGAGCCCCTGCGCCAGCCAGCCCCCGATGGCGGGGCTGAGCGAGGCGCCCAGCCCCTGCACCGTCATGACGGCACCCTGGCCGACGTTGACCCGGCCCGTGCCGTCGAGGATGCGGGCCACCAGGGCCGGCACGGCGACGCTCTGCAGCCCGGCGCCGATGCCGTCGAGCGCCTGGACGGGATAGACGCCCCAGGCGTCGATCATGTGGGCGGCGAGCAGGCCGCGGACCGGCAGGGCCAGGAAGGAGATCAGCAGGATCAGCCAGAAACCGCGGTTCTCGGCGACCCGCATGGCCACCAGCGCCACGACGATCATCACGGCCTGCGCCACCACGATGGTGGTGGCGACGAAGGCCGAAGGATCGCCGGCCTTGGCGGCCACCACCGCCAGCCCGTAGAGCGGCAGCATGGCGCCGTTGCCGAGGTGGAAGCACGCGAGCGCCGCCGCCAGGATGAGCAGCGGCTTCGAGCGGAACAGAACGCGGAAGCCGCTCGCCTTTTCGTCGTCGGCCCCCCCTTTGGCGAGACCGCGCGCCGCCTCGTCGTCGATGGCATCGCCCGGGATGAGCAGCACGGAGGCGATCGCCAGCACGCCGAACAGCGCCGCGAGCCAGAACACCGCCGTGAAGCCGAACCGCCAGCCGAGGAAGCCCGACAGGGCCGCCCCCACCATGTTGCCGGCGTGGTTGAAGGCCTGATTGCGCCCGTTCTGGCGGTTGAACCCGCGCTGGCGCACCATGCCGAGGGTGATGCCGGTGACGGCCGGGCCGATGGCGGCCCCGGCGATGGCGGTCGCCACCTGCGAGGCCGCGATGAGCCAGAACTGCTGGGACAGCAGGATCAGGGTCGACGCCAGCACCGTGCAGATGCCCGGCACGATGACGTAGAGGCGCTTGCGCCGCGTGGCGTCGACCAGCGCGCCGGCCGGCACCGTCATCAGCATGCCGGCCACGCCCCCGATGGTCATGACGGAGCCGATGAGCCCGCTTTCCCAGCCATGGGCCAGAAGGAACACCCCGAGGAACGGGCCGATGCCGGCCTGCATGTCGGCCATGAAGAAGTTCAGGCTTTCCAGCGGCCGGAGACCGCGCGTGGCGCCACCCCCCGTAGCGGAAGGCCGTGTCGCCCGCCCCTGATCCGTCATCGATGCTGCTCCATCCCGTTTGCGGCCGGTCCGACCGGGGTCATGCGATCGGCGGCGGTGCCGACCGCCGATATCTCGATCACGGTCCCGAGGCTCCAGGACCGCGACAGGCCGTCCACCACCACGACGCGCCCGGGCGCCAGCACGGCGCCGAGCCGCACGGCGTCGGGCGGCGGAAGGCGCAGGACGGTGCCGTCGTCGAGCACGGCGCCGTTCACCTCGCCGCGCATGCCGTGCAGGACGAGCCGGATGCGGGCCCGCAGGCCCCGCCGGGGCTCCGGCGGGGCCGCGCCGTCGTCGTGCCGCACCGCCGCCGGCCAGCCGGGCCCCTCGTCCCGCACCGTCAGTCCCGTCGCCTCGTCGGAGATCGACATGGCCTGCACGAGCGGCAGCGCGGCGGCCTTGAGCCCCAGAACCGTGACGGTGTCGCCGCGCCGCACCGCGGCGGCGACCGCGTCGGACAGGTGCGGGGGCGTCTTGACCTCCAGGCCGTCCGCCAGCACCAGACCGTCGATCTCGCCCCGCGGCGTCAGCGTGAACAGGTCGACGCGTCCCCGGTAAGCCGGAAGGCCCGCGAGGTCGGTGGCCCGGGCGGCGAGGGGCGCGGCCGAGCCGAGCAGCACGGCCAGTCCGGCGGACAGGAAGAGGGCTGGGGGCATCGGGAACTCGCCGCGGCCCCGCGGGCCGACGCCTCCTGACTGCATCCGGCGTGCCAGTGCCCGGGCCGCGCCGGCCCTCGGCGCCCTTCCCCGAACGTCAGGGCGCGGTGTCGTCCTCGGGGACGTCGCCCGTCCGTTCGGCGGACGTCGCGAGGCCGTAGCGCTCGAGCTTGGCGTAGAGGAACTGGCGGCGGATCTTCAGCGTGCGGGCCGCCTCGGCCCGGTTGCCGCCGCTGCGCCGCAGCGCCCGCCGGATGAGGAATTCCTCGAGCCTGGCCACGGCGGCGGGGAGGTCCTCGTCGGGCCAGTCGACAGCGGCGGCATCGCCGGGCGGGGATTCGAGGAAGCCGAGGTCGTCGGCGCCGACCCGCGGCGAGCGCACCAGGGCCGAAACGCGCTGCATGGCGTTGCGCAGTTCCCGCACGTTGCCGGGCCACGGGTGGCGGACCAGGACGGCCGCGCCCGCCGCGGTGAGACAGGGGCCGCCCGCCTGGCGCAGGAAGTGCTCGGCCAGCGGCACGATGTCGGCGATGCGCTCGCGCAGGGGCGGCAGGTGCAGCGGCACGACGTTGAGGCGATAGAACAGGTCTTCGCGGAAGGTCCCCTGCCGCACCCGGTCGGCGAGCACGCGATGCGTGGCGGCGACGATCCGCACGTCGACGGCGACCGGCCGCCCGCCGACCGGCGTGACGACGCGCTCCTGCAGCACGCGCAGGATCTTGGCCTGCATGGCGACGTCCATGTCGCCGATCTCGTCGAGGAACAGCGTGCCGCCATGCGCGTCGCGGAAGGCGCCGGCCCGGTCGGCCGCCGCGCCCGTGAAGGCGCCGCGCAGGTGGCCGAAGAGCTCGCTTTCGAGGAGGTCGGGCGGGATGGCGGCGCAGTTCACCGCCACGAAGGCGGCCCCGGCCCGGCGGCCGTGATCGTGCAGCGCCCGGGCCACCACCTCCTTGCCGGAGCCCGTCTCCCCCGTGACCAGCACGGTGGCGTCCCCGTCGGCGAGGCGCCCGATGGTCTTCTGCACGGCCCGCATGGCGGCGCTGGACCCGATGAAGCCCTCGGTGCCGGGGTCGGGCGCCGGCGCCGACACGGCGCGGGACGCCAGCATGGCGTCGAGCACGCGGCGCAGCTCGGCGTGGTCGATCGGCTTGGTCAGGTGGTCGGCCGCCCCGAGGCGCATGGCCTCGATGGTGTTGGCGGCCGTGGCATGGGCGGTGAGGATGGCGACCGGCGGCGCGTCCGGCCGGGCCCGGATGCGCCGCAGCACCGCGAGGCCGTCGAGCCCCGGCATGCGCAGGTCGAGCAGCACGGCGTCGACCCCACCGCGCGCGACGGCCGCGTCGCCCGCCGTCCCCGAGGCGGCTTCCTCCACCGAGTGGCCGAAATCCGACACCGCCTCAGCCAGGGCCTCGCGGAAGGCGGTGTCGTCGTCGACGATCAGGACATGCGCCATGGGATCTCGATCCGGAATGTCGTGATGCCGCCGTCCCGCACGACGTCGGCGTTGCCGGCATGGGCGCGGGCGATCTCGCGCACGATCGACAGGCCGAGCCCGGCCCCTTCGGGCCGCCCCGTCACGAAGGGCTCGAACAGCGTCGCCCGGATGGCTTCGGGCGGCCCGCCGCCATCGTCCGACACCGAGAAGACCAGCCTGTCCCCGAGCCTGGCGGCCGACAGCGACACCGTCCCGGCCCCGGCGGCCTCGAGCGCGTTGGCGACGAGGTTGTCGAGGGCGCGGCGCATCTGGGCCGGGTCGAACCAGGCCGATTCCCCCGGCGCCGTCGCCGCGAGGCTCAGCCCGCGCTGGCGCGCCACCTCGGCGTGGGCGTCCGCGCAGGCGTCGAGGAAGGGTGCGAGCGGCGTCGCGACGGGTTGGGGCGGGTCGCGCTCGGCCGCGGTCAGCAGGCGTCGCACGAGCCCGTCCAGCCTGTCGACCTGGGCGATCACCAGCGCCAGGGCCTGCACCTTGCGCTCGTCGCCGCCCCGCAACGCGCTCTCGGCCTTGAGCCGCATGGCCGCGATGGGGTTGCGGATCTCGTGGGCGACGCCCGCCGTGACGCGGCCGATGGCGGCGAGCCGCTCCGCCTCGGCGACCTGGCGGGACAGTTCCCGCGTGCGGTCGTGCGAGGCGGCGAGCCGCCGCCCCGCGTCGTTCATGGCCAGCACGATCCTGTCGAGCTCGCGCTCGCCGGTCGGCGGCAGGCGCGGCAGGTCATCGCCGCCCGCCGCCGCGAACGCGGCCTCGATGCGCCCGACGTGGCGCCTCCAGGTCAGCACCAGCAGGGACGCCAGGCCCGAGGCGCCGATCACGGCGGCCGACAGGATGGCGAGGCCCGCCATCAGGTGGTCGTAGGTTTCGCCCGCGAAGCTGTGCACCCGCGTCATGGTCCAGGCCGTGAGGGAGGGGATGGGGCCCGACAGCGGGCAGGACGCGATCAGCAGCGTCTGCGACGCGGCATCGAGCCGGGCGAGCTGCGGCCTGTCGTCGGTCAGCGCGGCGGCGGCGGCGGCGCGGATCCGCGGCAGCTCCGCCTGGGGCACGTCGGTCTTGGGGCCGCTACCCTGGTAGCTCGGGAAGGCATAGGCCAGGGAACCGGCGTCGGCCTGCCACAGCCCGCCCTCGACGTCGCGCTTGTCGTTCAGCGCCGTCACCACGACGGCGGCGAGGTCGCGCCGCAGGGCGGGCGCCGACAGGTCGGGCGCGTCGCCCCGCCAATCCGCCGTGTAGAAGCGATAGGCACGGGCGATGGCGCCGCAGGACTGGCTCGCCACCGCGCTGGCCTGTCCGATCCTGGCGGCCGTCGACTGCTCGAACAGCGAGAACATGACGAAGCCCGACGCCAGCGCGGCGGCGAGGAGGAGCGCCAGGATGGCGATCAATCGCCCCACAAGGGATCGCGGCACGGTTCATCCGGGTTGGGCGACGGAGGACGCCACCGTCGGCTTCCCCTTGTAGGGGAGGGCGCGACGGTGGAGAAGGGGTGGTGGGCCGCATGGCCGGACCCGCGCCGAGGCCGCCCTTCGTCGCCCTTGGTCGGCCATTGCTCTGCCCTTGGGTCGCCTTTGGGTCGCCCCTGGACGCCGGGCGTCCGGCAGGGCAAAATGAGTTCATGCTGCGCCTGCCCCTGCCCTTTCTCGCTCTTTTGGCGTTGGCCACCGGCGGCTGCTCTCCCGCGCCGGCCCCCGCGACCTTCGGCATCCCGACCGCGACGCTGGCCCCGATCCGGCTGGCGACCTGCCCCGAACGTGTCCCCGCCGCCGCGGCGGCCACGCACTGCCCCCAGGAGCCCCGATGATGCACAACGCCGCTTCCGCGCGCCGGGTGGGCTGGCCCACCGCCCCGTCCCGCGCCGCGTCGGCCCGCGCCTTCGGGGTCGTGTCCCTCGCGCTGGCGCTCGGCGCCTGCATGCTGCACGACGACCGGCCGGTGGCGCTCGCCGCGCCCGAGCCGCCGCCGAAGCCCGCCCGGGCCGCTGCATCATCCCCGGACGTCAAGACGGTGCGCCGCTCCGAGGCGGCCCTGGCGGAGGACGACGCCGCCCCGACGACGGCCGCCACGCCCTCGCCGCAGCAGATCTTCGACTTCCATCCGGCGGGGTCGCGCGCCGATGCCTGGCGGCAGCCCTTCATCATCGACCCCAACGACGGGCCGCTCGCCGCCGACGTCCGCCGCTCCGCGGCCGAGCTCAAGGCCTTCCTGGCCCTGCCCAAGGTGGACCCGAAGGCGGACCTGCGGACGACGGCGCGGCACCGCTGCGGCGAGACCGACATCGCCACCGCCAAGCCGGGCTGCGCCGCCGCCGCGACCCCGGCGGCCGTGCCGGCGCCATCCGCGTCCCGCTGAGGATTTCCGATCGCCCCGGGCCGTCGTCACGACCCCGTCACGCCCCGGCGTGATAGGGTCCCGGCCGGGCTATCGGAGGGGACAGGGATGAGGATCGTCGTTCGGAGCGTGCTGGCCGCCGCCGTGGTGGGCTCCCTGCCGGGTCTCGGGGCCGCGCAGACCGCCCCTGCCGCGCAGACCGCCCCTGCCGCGCAGACCGCCCCTGCCGCGCCGGCATCGACCTCCGCGGCACCGGCGAGCGCGCCCCCTGCCGGCCTTTCGGCGCTGGTCCACCTCCAGCCCGACCCGTCCGATGCCGTGAAGCCCTATGTGGTCGACCCGGCCGCCTCGAGCCTGTCGCGCGACGAGACGATCGCGGCCCTGCGCAAGAAGGTCCGCTACGTCTTCGTCGTGTTCAACGAGAACCATTCCTTCGACAACGAATACGGCTCCTTCCCGGGGGTCGACGGTCTCTTCTCGACCGGCACGAAGCCCCGCGGCGCCGAGGGAACGCCGGGCTTCATGCAGCATTACCGGGACTGGCAGGGCGCGGAGCGCAGCGCCCAGCCCTTCCGCATCGGGCCCGAGCAGAACGCCACCTTCACGGACAGCGTCGACCACAGCCACAAGGGCCTCGCCAAGAAGATCGACGTCGGCCCCGACGGCATCGCCCGCATGGACGGCTTCGCCGCCACCGAATATGGCCGCTTCGTCGCCTCGGGCGGCGCCAAGAGCGCCAGCATGGCGAAGGACTACGCCGACCTCGTGATGTCCTACATGGACTGCGACACGATCCCGTTCTTCTGGAACTACGCCAACCGCTTCACGATCTTCGACAACATCTTCGCCACCGAGGACACGCCCTCGACCCCCAACGCCATCGCCATGATCGCCGGCCAGGCGGGCGAAACGCAGTGGGTCAAGCACGGGCCGGAGGGCAAGGCCTATACCAACGGCGAGAACAGCGGCAAGACGCAGGGCGCCCCGCTGGTCAACGATCCGCAGCCCTTCTACGGCTCGCAGTTCGACACGACGGCGGCCGGGCGCCAGCCGGCCGGCCCGCGCGACGGCTACAAGAACGGCAACATCGCCGTGAACCAGACCTACGCCACCGTGCCGCTGACCATGGCGGGCCGCAACGCCGTGCGGGTGACGTCGAACGACGCCAACCCGGATTTCGACCTCCCCGACGTCAAGCAGGACATCCCCTTCATCGCGTCGCGCGGCGGCGCACCCGTGTCGTGGCGCTGGTACCAGGAAGGCTACGACCACGAGCCGACCGACCCGCAGGGCGACACCACCCACGACAGCTACGTGAGCCACCACCAGGGCCCGCAATACTTCGGCTATCTCGCCAACAACCCCGACATGAACAAGAACATGAAGGGGCTCGGAGACTTCTTCTCCGACGTCAAGGGCGGCAAGCTGCCGCTCGACGGCGGCGTCTTCTACATCCGCGGCGGCTTCTCGGCGATCGCCGGCGACGCGCCGCCGATCCAGAACCCGAACTACCCCAACCCGGCCGGCCTCACCGCCATGGAGCGCGCCACCATCGCGTCCAACAAGGGCGGCGACGACGACCACCCGGGCTATTCGGACCGTCAGCTCAGCGAGGGCATGGCGGCGCGGGTCATCAACGCCGTCGCCTCCGACCCGAAGATCTGGTCGCAATCGGCCATCGTCATCACCTACGACGAGTCGGACGGCTTCTTCGACCACGTGGCGCCCCGCATCCTGTCCTACGGGCCGGACGGGCTGCCGCTGGCGCGCGGCATCCGCGTGCCCATGATCGTGATCTCGCCCTATGCCCGCGCCCATGCGGTGTCGCATGCCGAGGGCGACCACAATGCCGTGATCGAGACGCTGAACGCCATCTACGACCTGCCCCCCCTCGCCAGCCTGCCCGACGAGGCCCAGGCGCTGATCGCCGGCGAGGACGCCAGGTTCAACGGCCCGAACGGTTTCGTGCAGCACCACCTCGGGCCGCGCGACATTAACACGCCCGAGACCGACGACCTGCTGTCGGCCTTCGAGCCGAAGCGCCTCACCGGCGAACTGCCGCCGCTGCCGGCCTCCTACGCCGCCATCCCGGATGCGGTGGTGAACCACCTGCCCCATTACGACGGCAAGGGCTGCCAGGCGATCGGCATGGTGCCGGAGGACCGGCGCCAGGGCATCGCCACCAAGGTGCCGGAGGGCTTCAACACGTTGCCCATCACGTTCCCGGCCTACAACAGGTGAGCGGGCGGGCGCTCGCCGTCGCGGCGCTGCTGCTGGCGGGCGCCGCCGCGGTGCCGGCCCGGGCGGGTCCCGTGATCGACCGGATCGCGGCCGCCAGGGCCGTCTCCTGCGGAGCCGAGGAACGGCCGGGCGTCGCCGCCGTGGAGGAGGGCAGCGACGGGCCCGCCCACGGCCTCGCCGTCGACCTCTGCCGCGCCATGGCGGTGGCGGCGCTGGGGCCGGGCGCGCAGGCGAGGTTCACCGTGATGGACGCCGCCAAGGATTTCGAGGCCGCCCGTGCCGGCGCCTTCGACGTGCTGTTCCTGTCGGCCGGCACCATCGTCTCCCAACACCTCGCCGACCGCATCGTGCTCGGCGCCCCGGCCTTCATCGAGACCGAAGCCGTGATGGTGCCGGAGGCGTCCCCGGTGCGGACCCTGCACGACCTTTCGGGCGCGAGCCTCTGCTTCATGATCGGGACCGGGGCGCAGCGGGCCCTCGAAGCCGCGCTGGAGCGCGACGGCGTGGCGGTGAAGCGGCTCGGCTTCGGCGAGGACGTCGAGCTGCGCGACGCCTACAACGTCGGGCGCTGCACCGCGGTCGCGGGCGACGCCACCTTCCTCGCCGAGGTGCGGCAGGACGGGGGTGTCCACGGCCTGAAGAGCCGCCTGCTCGACGCCCCGCTGGCGCTCGACCCCGTGTTCCTGGCGACCGGCACGGCGGACGGGCGCTGGTCCGCCATGACGGCCTGGGTGCTGCAGGCGCTGGTGCTGGGCTCCGCCCCGCGCTCCGGCTGGACGGGCGCCGGGGCGGCACCGCTGGCCGAGGCCGCGACGCCGCTGGGCTTCCGCCCGGGGTGGTATGCCGAAACCGTCGGGGCGACCGGCACCTATGCCGAGCTGTGGGCGAAGAACCTCGGCGCGGGCTCGGACCTCAAGCTGCCGCCCGGGCCCAACCAGCCCTGGCCCGCCGGGACGATGGTGGTGCCGGCCTCGCCGTGACGGCGCGGCGCGGCCCGTTCCGCCGGGCGAGCGCCCATCCATCCGAGGCGACAGCGCTCTACGCGGCTCGCCCCGCCGCCCTGTCGGCGGCGTAGAGCGCCAGCCCCGACGCGACCGACTGCAGCGGGTGGGCGGCGTGGAGCTTGGCTTCGCCGAAGCGCTCGACGAAGATCCGGCGCACGGCCGGCACCTGCGATGTGCCGCCCGTGGTGAAGACCGCGTCGATATCGTCGGTGCCGAGGCCGGCGCGGGCCAGCGTGTCGTCGGCCGCCGCCGCGATGCGGGCGAGGTCGGGCGCGATGAGACGCTCGAAGTCGGCCCGCGTCACATGGGCCGAGAGCCGGATCCCCGCGCTGTCGAAGGCGAGGTCGGCCGCCTCGGCCTCGGAAAGCCGGATCTTGACGCCGCTGATCGCCTGGTAGAGCTCGAAGCCGAGGTCGAGGTCGATGAAGTCGATCAATCGCTCCATGGCCTCCGGGTCGTCGCTCGCCGCCTGCAGCTTCTTCAGCTCCGCCATGGTCTGCGGCGCCTTCAGCCAGGACAGCTGGTGCCACTGGCTGAAGGCGGCGTGGATATAGGCCGGGATGGGCAGGAGCTTGTCGAAGGACCGGTAGTGCGAATGCTTGCCGAGCTGCGGCGCCACGTAATGCTCGATGAGCCGGTAGTCGAACGTGTCGCCGGCGAGCCCGACGCCCCCATGCGCCAGCGGCTCGGCGTCGCGCCACCCGCCGGCCCGGTGGAAGCGGATCACCGAGAAGTCCGACGTGCCGCCGCCGAAGTCCGCCACCAGCACGGTCTCGTCGCGGGTGAGGTTGCGGGCATACCAATAGGCGGCGCCGAGCGGCTCGTAGGCGAGGTCCACGGCGCCGAAGCCGGCTTGGGCGAAGGCCGAGCCGAGCCGCCCGACGGCCAGGGCCTCGTCGGGCCGGTCGCCGGCGAAGACCACCGGGCGCCCCGCCACGATGCCGTGGGCGCCGGCCATGAGCACCTCCCGGTCCGGCACGAGATGGCCGAGAAAGGTCGCGACGAGGTCTTCGATGGTGAAGCGGCGCCCGTAGAGCCGCGTTTCGGTGAAGCCGCGGCTGCCGAGATAGGTCTTGATGGACTGGACGAGGCGCCCGTGGCCGGAGCCCGACAGGGCGTGTTCCAGCGCCTGCGGCCCGCCGGCCGTGTGCACGACGGCACGCGGCACACGCCCCTCGCTCCACACGGCGAGCGCGGTGCGGAACACGCCGACGTCGCCGGAGGCCGACGGCCAGGACAGGCTCCTGACCTGCCCGTCCGGCTCCACCACGGCGACGGCGCTGTTGGTGGTGCCGAAATCGATGCCGATGGCGCGCATGGATGGTCCTTCTCGCAGGTAACGCGTCCCGACGGCCCCGGGGCGTCGTGGCCGAGGCCAAGGCCGAGGTCGATGCCGGGCACCACGCGGCGGACCGCGGCAAAAAGAGAGGCCCGCGCGGGGATGCCGCGCGGGCCTCGTGTGTCGGACCGGTTCGGGGAGAAGAAGCTTACTTCTTCTCGCCCTCGGTGCGGGCGCGAAGCGCGGCGCCCAGGATGTCGCCCAGCGACGCGCCGGAATCGGCGGAGCCGTAGTTGGCGATGGCTTCCTTCTCCTCGGCCATCTCCAGCGCCTTGATCGACACCGACACCTTGCGGGCCTTGCGGTCGAACAGGGTGATGCGGGCGTCGACCTTCTCGCCGACGGCGAAGCGGTCGGCGCGCTGGTCGTTGCGGTCGCGGGCGAGCTCGCTGCGCTTGACGAAGGCGGTGAGGTCGGTGCCGACGATCTTGACGTCGATGCCGCCTTCCTTCACGTCGATCACCTCACAGGTGACGATCGCGTTCTTGCGCAGATCGCCCGAGGTACCCGGCTCCTCGCCGACCTTGGACACGAAGGGGTCCCCGGCCAGCTGCTTGATGCCGAGCGAGATGCGCTCCTTCTCGACGTCGACATCGAGGACCTGCGCCTTGACGACGTCGCCCTTCTTGTAGTCGTCGATGACCTGCTCGCCCGGGCGGTTCCAGTCGAGGTCGCTGAGGTGGACCATGCCGTCCACGTCGCCATCGAGGCCGATGAACAGGCCGAACTCGGTCTTGTTCTTGACCTCGCCCTCGACCTCGGTGCCGACGGGGAAGCGCTCCGCGAAGGACTCCCAGGGGTTCGACAGCGTCTGCTTGAGGCCCAGCGAGATGCGGCGCTTGACGGCGTCGACCTCGAGCACCTGCACCTCGACCTCCTGGCTCGTCGCCACGATCTTGCCGGGGTGGACGTTCTTCTTCGTCCAGGACATCTCCGAGACGTGGATCAGGCCCTCGATCCCCGGCTCCAGCTCCACGAAGGCGCCGTAGTCGGTGATGTTCGTGACGCGCCCGTTGAGCTTCATCTCGATCGGGTACTTGGCCTCGATGCCCTGCCACGGATCGTCGAGCAGCTGCTTCATGCCGAGCGAGATGCGGTGCGTCTCGTGGTTGATCTTGATGATCTTGACCCGCACGGTCTGGCCGATGGTCAGCACCTCGGTCGGGTGGTTGACGCGGCGCCAGGCGATGTCGGTGACGTGCAGCAGGCCGTCGATGCCGCCGAGGTCCACGAAGGCGCCGTAATCCGTGATGTTCTTCACGGTGCCGTCGATGACCTGGCCCTCTTCGAGGTTGGCCACGATCTCGTGGCGCTGCTCGGCGCGGGACTCTTCGAGGACCGTGCGGCGCGACACCACGATGTTGCCGCGGCGGCGGTCCATCTTGAGGATCTGGAAGGGCTGCGGCACGCCCATGAGCGGGGCGACGTCGCGCACTGGGCGGATGTCGACCTGGGAGCGGGGCAGGAACGCCATGGCACCGTCGAGATCGACGGTGAAGCCGCCCTTGACCTGGTTGAAGATGATGCCTTCGACCTTCTCCTGGCGCTCGAACGCCTTCTCGAGCTTGACCCAGCTCTCTTCGCGCCGGGCCTTGTCGCGCGAGATCACCGCCTCACCGAGCGCGTTCTCGATGCGCTCCAGGTAGACTTCGACCTCGTCGCCGACGCCGGGCAGCTCGTCCCGGCCGTTGTTGGTGAATTCCTTCATCGCCACGCGGCCCTCGGTCTTCAGACCGAGATCGATCACCGCGACATCCTTCTCGATGGCGACGATGATGCCTTTGACGACGGTGCCTTCGAAGGCTTCGTTCTTGCCGTAGCTCTCGTCGAGCAGCGCGGCGAAATCATCGCGCGAGGGCGAACCGTAGGAAGTGACTGCGGACATTCGGTCTCCTGAGGCCCGGGGCAATCCCGAGCGGCGCCGGCGGTTGGTGTTCATGGGCGCTGGCCTGAACCGGCGGTCCCCTCGGCGGGGACCGACCACCCCGGAGGGGCGGGCCGGCGCATTGGGCCGGTCTGGGACAGCGGTCTTCTGAATATGGGTCGACGGCCCGCCATCCCCAAGAGGGGCGGACGCGCTGATGCAACCGGAGCGTCGAATAGCAGGTCGGCCGGGGGGCGGCAAGGAGGATCGGCGGCCGCGGCGATGTTCTTTCTTTGTTCTTGACGTCGGGCGGCTGATCGGACCAGAATCGCTTCACTGCAGGATTGCGGTCTCGGCCCGGGGCATCGCGCTTCCGGGCGTTTTTCGTTCCGGCCCGCCTCTTCGCGACGGCCCTCTCCCGACAGATCCCCGCGCCCGCCCACCCCCGCCGCTCGCCATGAGCCGCGGGCCGAAGCCGCGCGCCCTCTTCCCCTCACAAACAGCGAGCCCCGCCATGTCGTTCTCCTTCGGCGCGGAGACGCGCGACAGCCTGTCGAACCTCGCGGCCTTGCTCGGGGCCGGCAAGGACAAGGCCGCCGGCGACGCCTTCCACGTCGTCGACCTGTCCCGCGCCCAGATCGATGCGATGTATCGCGGCGATTGGCTCGCCCGGAAGGTCGTCGACATCGTGCCCTACGACATGGTGCGCTAGAGCCGTCGCCGCTCGCCTTGGCTCGCGACTTCAGCTCTCGTGCCATGTTTTTGCGAGCATCTTCACGCGATCAGGTGACGCGACCTGATCGCGATCTGCTCTTATGGCGCGCCTGGTCGGGCCACGCGGCCGATGTGGCGGGGGCCGGGGCCGCGGAACGGCGGCTCGGGCTGCGCAAGGCCGTGCAGCGCGCGCTGGTGCTGGGCCGGCTTTACGGCGGCGGTGCCATCGTGGTCGGCACCGGCGAGACCGACGCCGCAGCGCTGGCCTGGCCGCTCGACGAGGAGGGACTGCGGCCCGGCGGGCTCAAGTTCCTACATGTCGTGTCGCGCTGGCAGCTCGGCGCCGCGGGTTCGTCCAGCGACCCGCTGAGCCCCTGGGGCGGCTAGCCGGCCTTCTACGAACTCGCCGGCTCCGGCCGTGCTCCGCTGACGCTCCACCCCTCGCGGGTCGTACGCTTCCTCGGCAACCCGCTGCCGGATCCGTGGACGGCCGCCAGTCCCTGGTCGGATTCGGTGCTGCAGGCCCTCTACGACGCCGTCCATGCGGCGGCGCTGACGACCGCGGGCGCGACGTCGCTGATGCACGAGGCCAAGGTCGATATCGTCACGGTGCCGAACCTGTCGGAGCACCTGAGTTCAGCCGACACCACCGCGCAGCTGTCGGCGCGCTTCGCCTACGCGGCGGCGATGAAGTCGATCAACAACCTCCTGCTGCTCGGCGACGGCGAGACCTGGTCGCGCCAGGCGATCGACTTCGGCGGCCTGCCCGAGATGGTGCGCTGCTTCCTGCAGGTGGCGGCGGGGGCGGCGGACATTCCCGTGACGCGGCTGCTCGGCCAGTCGCCCTCGGGCCTGTCGGCCACGGGGGAGAGCGATACGCGGAACTATTACGACATGATCGCGGCGCGACAGGAACTGGACCTGCGCCCGCAGTTGGAGCGGCTCGACCGGCTGATGCTCCGCTCGGCGGGGCTCGACCCCGGGGCACTCACCTTCGCGTTCCGGCCCTTGTGGCAGCTCGATGCGGCTTCGGCCGCCGCCATCGCGCTCCAGAAGGCGCAGGCGTCGCAGATCTACGCAGGGCTGGGGCTGTGGCCGGCGGCGGTGACGGCGCGGCTGGTCGAGGCGCAGCTCGTCGAGGACGGGACCTACCCCAGCGCGGCAGCGGTGTTCGCCGAGGCGGAAGCAGCCCAGGGCGCAAATACCAGCCCGACGTTGGACTATGACCCGTCCGAACCCCGCGACCTGCGAGGCCGCTGGCGTCAGACCGGTACAGGCACGGCCGGCGCGCCGGCCCCCGTAGAAGGCGGCACCGGCCACGAGCAGCCCGGAAGCCTCGCCCGGCTCTTCAACGTGCTGAACCCGGTCGGGACGGCGCAGGCGCAGACGATCCCGCCCGAGGAGCCGAGCCGACGGCTGGCCGAGCCGACGGACCCGGCCGAGCGTGAACCGGGCGAGGTCGTCCGGGTCCGAAACTTCGTGCGGGCCTGGCAGACTCTCAAGGAGATCGACCCGACGAACCGCGAGTTGGAGACCCTGGAGCCGCCCGGATATGTCGCCAGCGAAGCCGACGTCGCCCGGATGGAAAGCGCCGCGCGCGAGGCCGCCATCCAGCGCGTGTGTGATTTCCTGAGGCCCGATGGCAAGCCGATCGGCGAACGGGGGACATCGACAACCGTCCGTGTCATGTCTGGCGGACTGCCGGCTGCAGAACGCGATGATGCATATCTGAGCGTCGGAGGAACGCCGATGCCGTTTGCAAACGGCTCGATGGTCCGCTTGCCATTCAGTGATGCCAGGATCACCTTGCGTCCTGTCACGTCGACTCCCGGATCTCCAGCTATCGGTATCAATACTCCAGGTGTGGTCGAGCGCAAACTTCATTACTGAGGCTTACCATGATCGAAGAAACCATAGAACGCACGGTCGCCGAGCTGCGGAACGAAGCCGATATCGATTTTATCGATCTTCCGTTTATAGCCGGAAGTCTTCGCGAGGATCTCGACCTCAAAACACAGGACGAGATCCGGCGCCACACGCTCGAAGTCGTCCGCCGCCTGATGGACCGGGGCGTCTACCCCGGTGACTATGATCACGCGATCCACATGGCGTTCTGGCCCGGCGAACCGAGCGAGCATCTTCGACGGATCGAAGCTGAGTGGATCGCGATGGGTAAGCCCCTCACCCTGTCTGATCCTATCTGCTGGCTCGGCCTCAAGCCAGCATGCAATACACCATAACCCCCTGGTGTAGCTTGAGCAGCACACGGCTTGACCGGCAAGGGCTCCCACGAGACCTGTTCTCGTGGGTACCCTCGATGCTGCGCTCGGAGGGCATCGACACCGCGGCGCTGAGTTTCGCGTTCCTGCCCTTGTGGCAGGTCGACGCCGCCTCGGCCGCCGCCATCGCGCTGTAGAAGGCGAGAGGCGACGCAGATCTACGCGGGGCTGGGGCTGTGGCCGGCGGCGGTGACGGCGCGGCTGGTGGAAGCACGACTCATCCAGGACGGGACATACCCCAGCGCGGCGGCGGTCTTCGCAGATGATGATCCTGGAAGAGCAACGGACGCCACACGGGCCTTCGACTATGACCCATCCGAACCCCGCGACCCGCGAGGCCGCTGGAGCCGAGGCGGTCCTGGCGCAAGCGCCGCAGCCGGTGCGCCGGCTTCCGGAGGAGGCGGCACCGGCCACAATCAGCCCGGAAGCCTCGCCTGGCTCCTCAACCTGCTGAACCCGGTCGGGACGGCACAGGCCCAGGGGATCCCACCCGAGGAGCCGAGCCGACGGCCGGCCGAGCCGACGGACCCGGCCGAGCGTGAGCCGGGCGAGGCCGCCATCCAGCGCGTGTGTGATTTCCTGAGACCCAATGGGAAGCCGATCGGCGAACGGGGGACATCGACAACCGTCCGTGTCATGTTTGGCGGACTGCCGGCTGCAGAACGCGATGATGCCTATCTGAGTGTCGGCGGAACGCCGATGCCGTTTGCAAGCGGCTCAATGGTCCGCTTGCCGTTCAGTGATGCCAGGATCATCTTGGCGTCCTGTCACGTCGACTCCGGGTCTCCAGCCATAGATATAAAACTACCAGATGTGATTGAACGCAAAATCCATCACTGAGATGTTCCATGATCGAAGAAGTCATAGAACGCACAGCGCGCGAGCTGCGTAACGAAGCCGATATCGATTTCATCGATCTTCCGTTTATAGCCGCAAATCTTCGCGAGGATCTCGACCTCAGAACTCAGGACGAGATCCGGCGCCACATGCTCGACGTCGTCCGCCGCCTGATGGAACGGGGTGTCTACCCTGGTGACTTCACGCTGGATGACCTGGGCGGCGGCGCCGACCACCGCGGGCGCCACCTCCCTCATGCAAACCCGCCGATACACGATCGGCAACCAGATCTTCCTGCTCGACAAGCCCAGCATGCAGCACATCCTTGAGCGGCATGCTCCTGACGACTGGAACGGCAGCGAGGGCCAGACGCAAACCTTCCTGCCCCGCAAAATGCGCATCAGTGAGATCCAGGACATCGTCGGCGATGTCCGCGGCAAGAACAGAGACGGGATCATCGCTGATCCAGACAGATGCGGATGGAAACTCATAGGCACTCGAAACGGGGGTCTGTTACAACATGACGACCTACAAGGGCCGCATCACGCGTCTGGTGCCACTCCCGTGAGGAGAAACGCGATGATGGCGAACGAGATGCTCCATATCGAGACCTGCGCCAAGCAGGACGGTCGCTTCGTTCCGATCGAAACCGTGGGCGAGTTGAAACTCAGAAGCCCCCTCTACGTGGACGGATCCATCCGTGTCACCGTGTGGGGACGACCCCTCATCACGGATGCGGAATGGACCGACATCGTCGAATGGTGGGGTAGCATGAGCAACGTTCTCAAAACTTTGTCGCACGGCACGGACTCAGTCGCGGAGGCGTATTTTTCCTGGCCGGGGACCATGCTGTTCGAGGTCTCGGGCGAGACACTGACCTGGACGCTTCGCGGCGCCCAGACCCGCACGGCGACGCTGGACCGCGTTCCCGCCCTCCGGATCCTCATGCACGAGTACAGGCGCTTCTTCGAAGGCATGCAGATCATCAGCCCGCGCAGCAACGGGGATTACGACGTGGCACTCGACTACATGAAGCGTTTCAAAACGCTGTAGGGGTCGCGGCACCTCGTCGTGCGGCGGAGCCGTGCTTCTCATCGATACGCGAGAGCGACACGCGCAACGACGCACGACATGATCGCGGCGCGCCAGGAAGGGGCACCCATGCCGATCATCGGCATGGGACCCGACCTCGGCCCGGCACTCCGGCCGAGATGCTGTCGTGGATCGAGGCGGGATGGGCCGCCATGGATCATGCACCAACCCTGGAAGACCCCATCTGTTGGTTCGCCCTGAAGCGATCGTAGCCGACACGAGCCTGGACGGGCCGTCTCGGCACAGGCGAGACAGATCGCCGCGTCAGCCCTTGATCGCGTCGCCCCCCTGTCGACGGACCGTCGCGCGGCCTCCGAACGGCCAGTCCACCACCCCCGCGGCCCAGAGCGCCCACCAGACGAAGACGGGTTGGAAGGCGAGCCGCGGCCCGTGGTACCACCAGGACGACGGGATGGGCGGCACGTGGACGTTGTCGACCGCGTGCTTGATGTTGGCCGGGAAGACGCAGACCGCATAGGCGGCGAAGGCCCAGCCCGCCGCCCGGCGCAGCCGCGGCGTCAGCAGCGCGGCGGCCCCGGCGAGTTCGCAGGCCCCCGTCGCCAGAACCACGTCGCGCGGCATCGGCACCCAATCCGGCATGATGGGCAGGAAGGCGTCGGGCGCCGTGACGTGGACGATGCCGATCCCGGCATAGACGGCGGCCAGGGCCAGGCGCGCGGCGGCCCGGCTCCGAGGGTGGGTCGTGGGCTCGGGCGTCATGGCGGTCTCGCGGGGTCTCTGGGGGCTGCCGGATCAACGGCGCGCCGCCCGAGGGGTTGCGCGCCGCCGCGCGAAGCCCGACACCGCCGGCATGACCGAAGCCGCCCCTTCCCCCTCCCCTTCGAACCGTGCGCGCGGCGCGCTCGCGGCCGGGTTCCGCCGCGTCGGCGCCCGCACCGAGGTGATCGGCCCGCACGAGACCGGCGGCTACCGCCTGCGGTTGCCGCGCAGCCGCGGCGAAACCTGCGAGGCCGTGATCGTCAATACCGGCGGCGGCATGGCCGGCGGCGACGAGGCGCATTTCGCCTTCACGGCCGAGGCCGGCGCCGCCGTGACGCTGACCACGACGGCGGCCGAGAAGGTATATCGCGGCCAGCAGGCCGACGGGCGGACGGCCGGGACGGGCGTCGCCGTCGACCTCGCGCTGGCACCCGGCGCCCGCCTCGAATGGCTGCCGCAGGAAACCATCCTGTTCGACGGCGCCCGCCTCGACCGGCGGCTCTCGGTCGACATGGCGGGGGATTCCGAGCTCCTGATGGCCGAGATCCTGGTCTTCGGCCGCCTCGCCATGGGCGAAACCATGCGGGCCGGGCGCGTCTCGGACCGGTGGCGGCTGCGCCGCGACGGGCGGCTCGCCTATGCCGAGGATGTCGCGATCGCGGGCGACATCGCCGCCGTGCTGGACCGGCCGGCGCTCGGCGCGGGCGCCCGGGCCAGCGCCAGCCTCGTGATGGTGTCGGGGCGGGCCGAAGGCCTCGTCGCGGCGGCGCGGGCGGCCCTCGAGCCCCACTCCGCCGTGACGGCCGGCGTCAGCGCCTGGAACGGCCTGCTCGTGGCCCGGGCGATCTCGCCCTCGCCAGAGCGGCTGCGCGCCGCTATCGTGGCGCTGCTGTCCGGATTGCGCGGCCGCGCCCTGCCCCGCCTCTGGACCTGACGGAGCCCCCGCATGAACCTCACGCCGCGCGAGAAGGACAAGCTGCTGATCGCCATGGCGGCCCAGGTGGCGCGGCGGCGGCTGGAGCGGGGTGTCAAGCTGAACCACCCCGAGGCCGTGGCGCTGATCACCGACATGGTGGTGGAGGGCGCGCGGGACGGGCGCAGCGTGGCGGACCTGATGCGGGCCGGCTCGGAGGTCCTGCGCGCCGACCAGGTGATGGAGGGCGTGGCCTCCATGATCCACGACGTCCAGGTCGAGGCCACCTTCCCGGACGGCACCAAGCTCGTCACCGTGCACCACCCGATCCGCGGGGCCGAGGACGCGCTGGTGCCGGGCGAACTCCTGTCGGCGCCGGGCGACCTCGTCCTGAACGACGGGCGCGACACCGTCACGCTGTCGGTCGCCAACGGCGGGGACCGGCCCATCCAGGTCGGCTCCCACTACCATTTCTTCGAAACCAACCCGGGCCTGCGCTTCGACCGCGCCAAGGCCCGCGGCTTCCGGCTCGACATCCCGGCCGGCACGGCCGTCCGGTTCGAGCCGGGCCAGAGCCGGGACGTCCGGCTCGTGGCGCTGGCGGGGGACCGGGAAGTCTACGGCTTCCGCGGCGAGGTCATGGGCAAGCTGTGACGGGAGACGGGGCTTCAAGCCCCGTCTCCGCCATCGTCAGAACTCGCCGGTGCCCATTTGGAAGCCCATGCTGCCGAGGCCGCCGTTGGCGAACCCCGCCTCCACCGGCGCCTGGCGCCGCATCGGGGCGGCGAACTCGGCCTTGGCCTGCTCGAAGGATGCGGTGCTGCGCCCCTCGGCCTGGAGCTTGCGGCCGGTGGCCCGATCCATGACGGGGTCGGTCGTGTGCGGCACCACGCCGGAATTGAGGGATGCGACCCGCGAACTCACGCTCGGGTAGCTGGGCTCGATATCGCCATAGTCGGGCCGCGACAGGCTGCCCGAGGCATAGTCGTTGTCGACTTTGTAGTCCGGCCCGGGCCCGTAATGGAAGCCGCCCACGGCATCGAAGTGAGGCCCGCCATAACCGCCCCGAGCGCCGCCGTAACCGGCGATCTGCCCCAGGCCCGCGTTGCCGCGGGTGATCGGGTTGCCGGCCTGGTCGCCGTAGAAGGTCTGGCCGCCGGTGCGGAACGGGCCGAAGTAATAAAGCCGCGGGTCGTTCCAGGCGTGCTGCCGCACGAGATATTCGTCCCCGTAGAAGCCGGGGCCGCCCGCCACGCCCACGGGCGCCACGGCGGCGCGACGACGGATCGTCAGAGGACGCGCCGCCGCGGCCCGGACCGGGCGGGCATGCGTCGCGGCAGCCCGGTGGGCCGGCCGGCGAAGACCGGCCTCGGCCGCATGGGCATCGTTCAACATCGTCACGCTGGCCGTCACGGCCAGGATCCCGCCGGCGATCAGGGCGACCGCGCCGCGACCATTGTTCTGCGCCATCTCGGCCACTCCACTGCGGGACGGCGGGCGCACTGGAGCGCTGCCCGGACCCGTCCCTCTGCAGCGGTAACGCAGGTTGGCGCGGATGGATGCGCCAAACATGGCGAATGGTTGACGCGCGCCTGACGCATGCGGGGTGCGTCGACCGCCCCGTCAGGCTTCGCGCGCCACCATCATGTTCTTGATCTTGGAGATGGCCTTGGCGGGGTTCAGGCCCTTGGGACATGCCTTGGCGCAGTTCATGATCGAATGGCAGCGATACAGCCGGAAGGGATCCTGCAGACCGTCCAGGCGCTCGCCCGTCGCCTCGTCGCGCGAATCGATGAGCCAACGATAGGCCTGGAGCAGCGCCGCCGGGCCGAGGTAGCGGTCGCCGTTCCACCAGTAGCTCGGGCACGAGGTCGAGCAGCAGGCGCACAGGATGCATTCGTACAGGCCGTCGAGCGCGTGGCGCGACTGGGGCGACTGCTTCCACTCCTTCTCGGGGGTGGGGCTGTCGGTCTTGAGCCAGGGCTCGATCAACGCGTGCTGGGCGTAGAAGCGCGTCAGATCGGGGACGAGGTCCTTGACGACCTCCATGTGGGGCAGCGGATACAGCTTCACGGCGCCGCGCACGTCGTCCATGCCCTTGGTGCAGGCGAGCGTGTTGGTGCCGTCGATGTTCATGGCGCAGGAGCCGCAGATGCCCTCGCGGCAGGAGCGCCGGAACGACAGCGTCGGGTCGATGGTCGACTTGATCCAGATGATGCCGTCCAGCACCATCGGGCCGCAATCCTCGCGGTCGACGAAATACGTGTCGATCCGCGGGTTCTCGCCCGTGTCGGGATCCCAGCGATAGATGCGGAATTCCTTCAAGGCCTTGGTGTTGGCGGGCTTCGGCCAGGTCTTGCCCGTCTTGATCTGGGAGTTCTTCGGGAGCGCGAGTTCAACCATGGTTGCCAGCCTATCGTTTCGTATCGAAGTTCGGGAGACGGAGCCGCACGCGGTCGTCGTCGACCGTCACGAGGGCATGGGATGAAAGGTCGGCTTCGGTCCCGCGCAGGACCCGGACCAGCGGGGGGCCGACGCGGGAGCGATGGACGGCATCGTGGCCGGCTTGGCCCAGGGTCGACGTCCAGTCCGGCGCCAGCTTCATATCCACCACGCGATTCCTGCCGGCGATGCGAGGACCGCCGCCCGCTCCCGCGCCAGCCCGGCACCGTGACGACAAGCGTCCAGGATACCGGTCCGCTGCAGATGGGGATCGGCGACGAGCAAGTCATCGACCGCGACACCGTCGCCCAGGGTGCCGCGGCTGATGCCGAAGCTGACGCGCAGGTCCCGCACGCGCGGCCGTCCGCCCACCACGCCGCGATCGCGTGTGATGCGCGGAAAAGGCGTCGCGTTCGTCACCATCTCCATCCTCCCGGGCCGGCTCGCCGCATCGGAATCCGTGACCGTCTCGAACCTGTGCCCCAATGTCCTCCGAAACCTTCGGGACGTCTCTCGTCGGTTGCGAGGACGGGGGCATTCGGTCCAAAAACTCTCAGTGCAGCTTGCGGCCCTTCATGCGCTCCAGAACCCGCACCGGCGCCCGCTCGGGGTCGGCCATGCCGTCGACCTCGAGGGTGAAGGTCTGCTCCAGCGCGTGCTGGCCCGACATGGCGGCATGCGACACCTGGTCGGTGAAGACCATCCAGGTCTGGCCCGGGGCGAACGCCACCGTCTGGTGCGGCACCGTCTGCTGGTAGGCGTCGTCGAGCTTCATGCGGTCGTGCAGCTGGAGCATGTAGTGGTCGGCGGGCGAGCGCTGCGACTTGGTGATGCCGACGAGCTTCATCAGCGCGGCGCTGCCCGGGAGCGGTGCCGCGATGCGGGGCAGGAACCGCTCCGCCACGGTCTCGAAGGGCTCGCCGACGCGCCAAACGCGGGGCTTGTCGCCGGGATGCACGTTGGTGAAGACCCGCATGATGCGCTGGCCGTGGCTCGGGCGCGACGGGAAGGCGTCGACATGCAGGCGCGTGTCGTCGTGGCGCTTCGATTGCTGGCGCCCCTGCGCCTCGACCGGGCGGAACGAGGTGTTGCCGATCTTCAGCGCCGTGCCGTAGGGCGTCAGCGCGTCGAGCAGGCGGCGGGTGTGATCGGCGTAGCGCGACATCATGGATTTGACGGCCGCGGCGTCGACCCCGTCGGCATAGCCCCACACGCGGCCGGTGTCGGGGTCGTATTTGACCGTCTTGGTGCCGTCCTTGACGGTGGCGGGGTCGAGGAGCTTGGCCTCGGCGGGCGAGAGCGTGAAGGGCAGGTCCGGGAACAGCACGACGTCGCCGCGTTCGAGCCCGCCGACGGCGTCGCGCCGCATGGCCGCGTCGGGTGTGGCCTGCCAGTCGGCCAGGGTGATGGGGACGCAGACGCTCGTCTTGCGCATGGCTGAGTTTGCAGGCGACGACGATCGAGACCCGGTTACCGGCATTCTGCTCTCCACTTCACACAGCCCGCCGTACTGCGATGTCAGTCATCGTCGTCGTCGAGTGCGATCCTGAGATCATTGTTCTCTTCGATCCGCAACATGCGGATATCTCGCACGGATGGCGTGAACCAGGCGTACTTCTTGGCAAGTTTCTGCACGAAACGGACACAGCGGACGGCATCGACACTGTCGTCACCGAAATAGGTCGAGCCCTGCATCCAGGTGAACCCCCTCACCGTCAGGTATCGCTTGACGTTGTCAGAGGCGTTATTCCAGCTCGGCCCGGGGTAGTTCGCCTTGAGCAGTTCGGTGTCGAAATCGAAGACAATGGCATACATGCGTCCCGCCCGTCGCTTGTTATGCCCGATACCGACACCGAAACTCATGGCGCCCCACCCAGATCAGTACACGCGGGCCTTGGGCTCGATGTACTGCACGTCGTTGCTCATCGTGTAGGTGTGCACCGGGCGATAGTCGACCGTGACCTTCTGCGAGCCCTCGTCGAGCCAGGCGAGCGTGTGCTTCATCCAGGTCTTGTCGTCGCGGTTGGGGAAGTCCTCGCGCGCATGGGCGCCACGCGACTCCTGCCGGTTGGCGGCGCATTCCATGGTGACGACCGCCTGGCTGATGAGGTTGTCGAACTCCATCGTCTCGACGAGGTCCGAGTTCCAGATCAGCGACCGGTCCGTGGTGCGGATGTCGGCGGAGCCGCGCCAAACGTCGTTGATGAGCTTCACGCCCTCCTCCAGCACCTCGCCGGTGCGGAAGACCGCGCAATTGTTCTGCATGGTGCGCTGCATGCGGCCGCGCAGGTCCGCCGTCGGCGTGCCGCCGCTGGCGTGGCGGAACCGGTCGAGGCGTGCCAGCGCGAGGTCGCCGGCATCCTTGGCGAGTTCGCGCTGCTTCTCGCCGGGGGTGACGAGCTCGGCGGCGCGCAGGCCCGCGGCACGGCCGAAGACCACGAGGTCGATCAGCGAGTTGGAGCCGAGGCGGTTGGCGCCGTGCACCGACACGCAGGCGGCCTCGCCGAGCGCCATCAGGCCCGGCACGACGCTGTCGGGGTCGCCGCCCACCTTGGTCAGCACCTCGCCATGGTAGTTCGTCGGGATGCCGCCCATGTTGTAGTGCACGGTCGGCAGCACCGGGATCGGCTCCTTGGTGACGTCGACGCCGGCGAAGATCTTGGCGCTTTCCGAGATGCCCGGCAGGCGGTCGGCCAGGATCGCGGGGTCCAGGTGCTCGAGGTGCAGGTGGATGTGGTCCTTGGCCTTGCCGACGCCGCGGCCGTCGCGGATCTCCATCGTCATGGCGCGGCTGACGACGTCGCGCGAGGCGAGATCCTTGGCCGAGGGAGCGTAGCGCTCCATGAAGCGCTCGCCCTCGGAGTTGGTGAGGTAGCCGCCCTCGCCGCGCGAGCCTTCCGTGATGAGGCAGCCGGCGCCGTAGATGCCGGTCGGGTGGAACTGCACGAATTCCATGTCCTGCAGCGGCAGGCCGGCGCGCAGCACCATGGCGTTGCCGTCGCCCGTGCAGGTGTGGGCGGAGGTGGCGGAGAAATAGGCCCGGCCGTAGCCGCCCGTCGCCAGGATGGTGAGGTTGGAGCGGAAGCGGTGGATGGTGCCGTCGTCGAGCTTCAGGGCGACGATGCCCCGGCAGCGCCCCTCCTCCATGATGAGGTCGATGGCGAAGTACTCGATGAAGAACTCGGTCTTGTTGCGTAGCGCCTGGCCGTAGAGCGTGTGCAGGATGGCGTGGCCGGTGCGGTCGGCGGCCGCGCAGGTGCGCTGGGCCGTGCCCTTGCCGTAGTCGGTCGTCATGCCGCCGAAGGGCCGCTGGTAGATCTTGCCCTCCTCGGTGCGCGAGAACGGCACGCCCCAGTGTTCGAGCTCGTAGACGGCCTGGGGAGCGTTGCGGCACAGGTATTCGATGGAGTCCTGATCGCCCAGCCAGTCCGAACCCTTCACGGTGTCGTACATGTGCCAGCGCCAGTCGTCGGGGCCCATGTTGCCGAGCGACGCCGAGATGCCGCCCTGGGCCGCCACGGTGTGGGAGCGCGTGGGGAACACCTTGGTGATGCAGGCCGTGCGCAGGCCCGCCTGGGCGCAGCCCACCGCGGCGCGCAGGCCGGCGCCGCCGGCCCCCACCACCAGCACGTCGAACGAGTGGTCGGTGATCGGGTAGGCGGGGCCGGCCTTGCCATTCGCCGCCTTGCCGTTCGCCGCCGTTCCGTTGGTCGAGGCGCCGTTCGTCCCGCTGCCGTTGGTGGCCATCACATCTCTCCGAAACCGGCGGGCCGCCCCCACCGGCATGACATCATCACAGGAAGCTGAGCCGCATCACCGCATAGACGCTTGCGATGCCGACGACGAAGCAGGCGAACAGGTTGGCGGCCAGCGACCATTCCTTGACGTGTTCGTCGTGGACATAGTCGTCGACAATATTCCTGATCCCGAGTTGCATATGGTAGATGCCCGCCAGGATGAACAGGAGCAGGAAGATGGACGCGACAGGCTGCGACAGCGTCGCCAGCGCGGCCCGGTAGGGCTTGCCCACCAGCGACAGGGCGAGCCAGACGAAGCCGACCGTCAGCGGCACCAGGGCCAGCGAGGTCAGGCGCATGTGCATGGAGCCGGTGGTGCCGGAGCGGGCGGAGCCGAGGTAGCGCACCCGGCGCAGCTCGGTCCGCATGTGGTTGGGGTGGTTGCTCATCGCGGACCGCTCCTCACCGCACCAGGAAGGCCAGGATCCACACCAGCACGGTGAGGAGGATGCCGCCGCCGAGCGTGGCCTGTGCCAGATATTCGCGCTGGGGATGGTCCATGCCGTAGCCGGCATCCCAGATGAAGTGGCGGACCCCGCCGAGCAGGTGGTGGAACAGCGCCCAGGTGAAGCCGAACAGGATGAGCAGGCCCAGCCAGGAGGACAGGAAGCCCGCCGCGATCTCGAAGGCATGCGGCCCCGAGGCCGCCGCGACGAGGTACCAGGCCAGCAGGAGCGTCCCGGCCGACAAGACGATGCCGGTGATGCGATGCGCGATCGACATCATCATGGTCAGCATCGGCCGATACACACCGAGGTGCGGCGACAGGGGCCTCGGGTGACGCGTCACTTCCGGACGCGATTGCGCTTCCGCCATCGTTGGATGATCCCCCTCCAGTGCTGGGCCATCGGGATACAGGGATCGTTGCGGCGCCGCAACAATTTGCGTCGGCGTCGCTTCAACGCAGCGCCGATCGGGCCTGCGGGCGACGGAGTCGGTTTTTGGGCTGGCGTCCGGCACGGTTTGCCGCTAGGGAGACGCCGATGGCTGCCCGTCTCGGCGGAGCGGCCCGTCCCCTGTTGAGCGGGACGTGACATTTTAACGGAGAGCGATATGGCCGTCCCGAAACGGAAAACATCGCCGATGAAGCGGGGCTTCCGCCGGTCGGCCGACGCATTGGCACAGCCCACCTACGTGGAAGACAAGGACTCGGGCGAACTGCGCCGCCCCCACCATGTCGACCTGAAGAGCGGCATGTACCGGGGCCGCATGGTCCTCAAGCCCAAGACCGTCGCCGCGGAAGACTGACCGCCGCGCCGCATCGGCCCGACGCAACAGAAGCCCCCTGCCCCTCCGGGCCGGGGGCTTTTTTTTCGTGCCGGAGCCATGACCGGCCGGGCTCTGACCGGCGAGGCTCCGACCGGCGACGCCGCAGGCCGGCGGCCTCGCCGGGCTCGACGCCCTGGAGCGGCACAGGGCGCGCCAGGGCGGGCGCACCGTCATGACGGCGCAGGGAAGGACGGCGCACCATTGAAAAAGGCGCCGCAGCTTTCGCTGCGGCGCCTTTCCTCCGGCCAGGCCGGAAGCGTTCGGGTCGGACCCGGCCGGAGCCGGGACGGCGACTAGAACTTGTAGTTCAGGCCGATGCGGGCGATGTTGCCCTCGTTCTTCACCTTCAGGCCGGGCTGCAGGTTGACGGTGTTGACCGACGTGTCGCGCAGGTTCGAGCTGTCGAGCTCGTAGCGGAGGTATTCGGCCTTCAGCGTCACGGCGCTGGAGTGGAAGAAGTTCAGGAAGGAGCCCGTCGGCAGGGCGTATTCCACGCCGCCACCGTAGGTGTAGCCGGTGTTGAAGCCGGACTGACGCTGCAGGTCGGTGTTGCCGTTGTAGATCGAGACGACGCGGCTGTTCACGTTGCCGTAGGCGAAGCCGCCCGTGCCGTAGATCATGAACTGGTTGAAGGCATAGCCGAGGCGGCCGCGGGCGGTGCCGAGGAAGTCGAGGCCCGAACGGAACGACGCGGTGCCGTTGTTCGTGATGGTGTTCACCGACTTGTCGGTGTCCATGTACATGGCGTCAGCCTCGAAGCCGACCACCAGGCCCGAACCCGGACCACCGAAGCCGCCGAAGCCCTGCAGCTGATAGTTGTAGCCGATCTGGCCACCGGCCGAGAAGCCGCTGTCGCTGAACTTCGTGTTGCCGATGCCGTCCGAACGGTTGGCGGTGGTGGTGAACTCCTGCTTGTTGTCGAAGGCCGCGCCGGCATTGATGCCGAAGTAGGCGCCCGTCCAGGTGAAGACCGGCAGCGGGGCCACATACGGGGCCGGGGCCACGCGAGCCGGCAGATCGGCGGCGTGAGCCGCGCCGGCGGCGCCGACCAGCATGGCGGCAACGGTGACGATTTTCTTGGAAGCGAACATCGAGATTTTTCTCCAGAGCGATCTCTGGAGGGACCCTACGGCCGGGCCCCGGGACGACGCAATCGCGAATCCGGCCCTCGCTGCGCCTTCCGGACTGCTGTTGCGGCAACGTCACAGCTTTGTGGCGGTAGAGGGCGATCTTGCCACATTTGACCGCCAATCGGTGAGGGCGTGATCCGAATTGCGTTAATAGCCGTTTAAAAGAACGGCTCAGACTGTGCCGAATTGGCGGAACTTCCGCGACGGTTAACGCATTCTAACGGCTTCCTAATCTATGATAGCTCGGGCCGGTGCTGGCCTTCGGCCGATTCTGCGGCGGGGGGCGAGGCCTGTCTGCATGACATGCAGCGGCCGTGGACGGTCAGGATGATCTCCTCGACCTCCCCGTCGCGCCCCTTCACGAAAGAATGAATGGCATCGGCGGGCACGTCGCAGTCCACGTCCTCGATCCGGCCGCAGGCGCGGCAGACGAAATGGGCGTGGCCGGAGCGGGCCTGTTCATAGAGAGCCGCGCTCATCCCCGGCAGGTGCAGCTCCAGCACCAGACCCATCCGGCACAGGCGATCGAGCGCCCGGTACACGGTGGAATAGCCCAGGGTCGCCTTCAGCGCCCTCGCCCGCGCATAGATGTCGCCCGCAGGGGCGTGGACGCCCGGCGCCTGGGCCCGCACGACATCGTAGACGAGCTGGTAGTTGGAGGGCAGCCGTTTGGTCTGGTGGGTGGTCGTCATGCGGGTTCCGGATCCGCGGTCGCGGCTTCAAAGAGGCTTTCCTCCCCGGGAGGATTGAAAATGAGTATCACTTCCGGTATCGATTGAACAGCGAGCGACGAACGGGCCCAACCACGGCGCAACCTCGCTGTCCGGGACAGCCCACGCGAGTGAGCCCCCGGCGGAAGCCGCGACCGGGCTTGAAATCGCTCCGTCGGGGAAAAAGATCTGGTTCCCGGCGTGCGAGCCCCCCTCCCAACCCTGGAGATGTCGATGACTGAACAGAGCAACATCCTGACCACCCGTCAGGGCCATCCGGTTCGCGACAACCAGTCGACCCGCACGGTCGGCGAGCGTGGCCCCGCGACGCTCGAGAACTACCAGTTCATCGAGAAGATCACCCATTTCGACCGCGAGCGCATCCCCGAGCGCGTCGTGCATGCCCGCGGCGCCGGCGCCCACGGCTATTTCGAAGCCTATGGCAAGATCGGCGACGAGCCCGCCTCCAAGTACACCCGCGCCAAGGTGCTCACCCAGACCGGCGTGAAGACCCCGACCTTCGTCCGCTTCTCGACGGTCGCCGGTGCCAAGGAGTCCCCCGAGACCGAGCGCGACCCCCGCGGCTTCGCCATCAAGTTCAAGACCGTCGACGGCAACTGGGACCTCGTCGGCAACAACCTGAAGGTGTTCTTCATCCGGGACGCCATCAAGTTCCCCGACATGATCCACGCCTTCAAGCCCGATCCCATCACCAACCGCCAGGAAGCCTGGCGCTTCTTCGACTTCGTGGGCATGCATCCCGAGTCGCTGCACATGGTGACGCATCTCAAGTCCCCGTGGGGCATCCCCGCCACCTTCCGCGAGATGGAGGGCTCGGGCGTCAACACCTACAAGCTCGTCAACGAGGCCGGCGAAGCGGTCCTCTGCAAGTTCCACTTCGAGCCCAAGCAGGGCGTCCGCAACCTGACGTCGGCGCAGGCGTCCGCCATCCAGGCCAAGGACGTCGGTCACTGCACCCGCGACCTCTACGACAACATCGCGGCCGGCAACTTCCCCGAGTGGGAGTTCTGCGTGCAGATCATGCCGGACGGCCCCAACGAGCACCTCAGCTTCGACCCGCTCGACGACACGAAGCTGTGGCCGGTCGACCAGTTCCCGCTGCTGCCCTGCGGCCGACTGGTGCTGGACCGCGTCCCGTCGAACTTCTTCGCCGAGGTGGAGCAGTCGGCCTTCGGCACGGGCGTGCTGGTGGACGGCATCGACTTCTCGGACGACAAGATGCTGCAGGGGCGCACGCTGTCCTATTCGGACACGCAGCGCTACCGCGTCGGCGCCAACTACCTCCAGCTGCCCATCAACGCGCCGGCGCCCGGCGTCGTCGCCCGCACGAACCAGCGCGACGGCCAGATGACCTACACGGTCGATGGCGGCCCGAACCCCAACGTGAACTACGAGCCGTCCGTGCTGGGCCAGAGCCTCAAGGAGGCGGCGAAGCCGGCCCGCGAGTATCACCAGCAGGTCGAGGGCAAGCTCGGCCGCTATCAGACGAGCCGCACCACCGACGACTACACCCAGGCCGGCGAACGATACCGCACCTTCGAGGCGTGGGAGCGCGACGACCTGATCGACAACCTCGTCAACGACATGAAGGCCTGCCCGGAGCCCATCCAGCTCCGCATGGTCTGGCACTTCTGGCACTGCGACGAGGACTACGGCCGCCGCGTCGCCGAGGGCGCCGGCATCGACCTCGAGAAGGCCAAGGCCCTGCCGCCGCTGCCCGGCCGCGCGGCCCCGCACAAGGCTCTGACCGCCGAAACCTACACGGATGGCAGCAACGCCAAGGGCAACACCCAGGGCAACGCCCCGAGCCGCCAGGCCGCCGAGTAAGCGTCGCGGGCCCGAGGACATACCGGCCCGACGAGACACGGGGCCCGGCGCGCCAGCGCCGGGCCTTTCGCATTCGACCAACCAGGAGATCCGCATGACCGACGTCACGGGCGGCTGCATGTGCGGCCGAGTGCGCCTCGCGGCGTCGGGCGAGCCGTACCGCGTCGGGCTCTGCCACTGCCTCGACTGCCGCAAGCATCAGGGCGCGCTCTTCCATGCCTGCGCCATCTTCCCCGACCATGCCGTGACGGTCCGCGGCGAGACGCGCGAGTACGAGGGCCGGTTCTTCTGCCCCCACTGCGGCTCGTCCGTCTTCGGGCGCTCCGGAGACGAGGTCGAGGTGAACCTCGGCGCCTTCGACGAGCCCGATCGTTTCAGGCCGACTTACGAAAGCTGGATCGTCCGCCGCGAGTCCTGGCTGCCGCCGTTCCCGCTCGAGAAACACTACGCCGGTGACCGCGAGGGCACGGGCCGCTCCGAACCTTAGAGCAGCTTCGCTTCCCTGCAACCTGGAGCGGATCCGCCGCAGGCGGGAGCATCGCGCGAGGTCGCCGGCGACGGTGTCACGCCGGCGCGAGCCTCCGCGCCGCCAGCGCCCGCGCCAGGGCCGGGCCGGGCGGGCGACCGGAGGTGAACAGGATGGAGCCGTGCCGCACCGCCGCGGCGTCGGCCCCCACGGCATCGGACGCCACGGCATCGGCCGCCGTGAACCCGCGCTCGGCCAGCACGGCCTCCACCCGCCGCGCGATGGCGGGGGCGGGATCGAGATAGGCGACCGGCCAGGGCGCCAGGCGGCGGAAGGTGTCGACCAGCAGCGGATAATGGGTACAGGCCAGCACGACCGTGTCGGTGCGCCGGCCGGCGGCGTCGACGAAGGCGGGGGCGATCTCGCGGAGCACGTCGGCATCGTCGATCGCCCCGCCCCGAAGCGCCGCCTCCGCCAGGGCGGCGAGCCGGGGGGCGCCCACGAGGTCCACCGAACAATCGCCCGCGAAACTGCGCACGAGGTCGCGTGTGTAGTCGCGCGCCACGGTCCCGGGCGTCGCCAGCACGGCGATGCGCCGGCTGCGCGACGCCGCGGCCGCGGGCTTGATGGCCGGCACGGTGCCGACCACGGCGATCTCCGGCCAGCGGGCGCGCAGGGGCGGCAGCACCGCCGTCGAGGCCGTGTTGCAGGCCACCACGACGGCGTCCGGCCGGTGGAGGGCGATCGGCGGCGTCAACACCGCCATCACCCGCGCGACGAGGTCCGGCTCGGCCAGGTCGCCGTAGGGGAACACGGCGTCGTCGGCGAGGTAGAGCCGGTCGGCATCCGGGCGCAGCCGGTCCAGCTCGGCCAGCACCGTGAGGCCGCCGAGCCCCGAATCGAAGACGAGCACGCGGGCGGGGCGGGGCGGAGGGGGCGACATGGGCCCTCTCTATCGCGGAGCGGGGCGCAGGACCATCCGCCCGGCCGGGTGTGGCCGCGCTGCCTCAGCGCCGTGCCTCGTCGCGCAATGGGGCGAAGCGCGTCTGGCTTTCGGCGCGACAGGGTCCATCTGAGCAGGTTCTTGCCGCGTTCCCGGTCGGCATCACATGGTCCGGCCGATGCCCCGCCCGTTTCACCGCCTCCGCATTCCCCTGTTCGCCCTCGTCCTGGCGGCGGGTGCCGGGACCGCCTTGGCCCAGGTCGCCCTGCCCGGTGCCGTGGCGCCGACGCCGGAAGGCGCGGCCGCGCCCCGCGGGCCGGCCCCCTCGCCGGCCACGGCGCCGGCCACCAGGCCGAAACTCCATCGGCGGCCCGTCGACGCCGCCGGCCTCCCTGGGGCTCCGGCGACCGCCAAGGTCGTCGCCGCCAAGGTCCTGCCCGCCGCCTCGCTGGCGGGCCAGACCCTGTACCGCGGCGGCCGCGGCAGCGAGATCGCCTTCGCCCTGCGGGACAAGACCCTGGTGGTCTCGCACCTGACGCTGGCGGGACGCGGCGACGACGGCGCCGACTGCCGCATCGACGTGGCCGACCTCCCCCTCGCGGTGCGGGACGAGGGGGAGCCGAGCGGCATGGCCCGGATCGGCATCCCGGTGTCGGCCTGCCCCATGTCCTTCGACGTGCTGGACGGGGCCGCGCTCGAGACCGGCGACCGCGCCAACTGTTCCTTCGCGGCGACCCATTGCACGGTCGATCCCGGCGGCCTCTGGGGTCCCGCCGCCGCCACCCTGACGCCGGACCGCGACAAGGCGATCGAGCGCCAGCGCTCCCAGGCCGAGACGGCCATGCGGGCCAACTTCAAGCGCCTCGTCGCGGCGACGCGCGACCGCCCGACCGTCATGGGCTATGCCCGCGAACAGGCCCAGTTCTCCTCGACGCGCGAGGAGATGTGCCGCGGCTATGTCGCCGAGGTGAAACACGGCTTCTGCTCGACGCGCCTGACGGATGCCCGCGCCGCGGCCCTGCGCACCAAGGCCGACATCGCCCAGGCCGAGAAGGAGAAGCGCAAGGCGCGCCAACGGAAGCGCGGCTGACGGAGCGTCGGCACCCCGCCCGCGGCCGTCCCCTCGGCTTGCCCCGGCACCCGCAACGGTGCATGGAGCCCTACCTCAGAGACCAGCGAGAGCCACCATGAAGCCGCCGCGCCTGACAGGCCCCGAGGTCTCCCCCCTTTCGGCCACGGCGGAGGCGCCCGGAACCCCGCCGACGCTGAAGATCGTGAGCTGGAACCTGCTGCGCACCGTCGGGGCCTCGCTCGCCGACGTCGAGGCCCTCATCGCGCGCGAAACGCCGGACCTCATGCTGATGCAGGAGGCGACGAGCCGCTTCAACGATCTTCCGGAGCGCATCGGCGGCCATTATGCCTGGGCTCCCCTGCCGGGCCGCATCCACGGCCTCGCCATGTGGAGTCCCCTGCCGTGGCGGGCCGTGCCCTCCGTGCGGCCGCTGCCGCCGGGATCGCTGATCCAGCGCGTGTGCCAGATCGTCGAGATCGGCGACTTCGGCATCGCCAACGTGCACCTGTCGCACGGGCAGCGGCTGAACCGGCGCCAGTTGCGCGCCATTGCCCTGCACCTGCCCGAGCGCGCGGCCGTGCTGGGCGACTTCAACCTCGTCGGCCCCTGCCTGATCCGCGGCTTCCGCGATGTCGGCCCGCGCCGCCCCACCCACATGATGGGCGAGATCGTGCCGGTGCGGCTCGACCGCTGCCTCGTGCGCGGCCTGGCCTGCGAGGACGCGCGGGTGCTGCCCCGCACCACCTCCGACCATCGCCCCATCGCGGTCAGGCTCGCCGCCGCCGACGTCGAGGCGCCGCGCCCGCTCGTCAGATATAGGGCAGCAGCAGCCGGAGTGCGGCGTCGCGCAGCTTCACTGGCAGGCTTCGGCCGTTGAGGTCGCGCAGCCTCAGCCGGCCGCCGTCCTGGTGCCGGCGGACGAAAGCGTCGAGTTCCAAGGCGAGCGCCTCGTCGTAGAGCTCGACGTTCATCTCGAAGTTCAGCCTCAGGCTGCGCATGTCCCAGTTGGCGCTGCCGACGAGGCACCAGAGCTTGTCGACGATCATCAGCTTGGAATGGTTGAAGGGCGGTGGGCCGAGCCAGAAGCGGACGCCGGCTTCCATCAGCGGCCCGACATGGGCCCGCATGGCGAGGTCGACGAAGCGGTGGTCGCTGCGCAGCGGCACCACGATGTCGACCTTGACGCCGCGCATCGACGCCATGGTCAGCGCCGACATGACCTCGACGCCCGGCAGGAAGTAGGGCGTCATCACCTTGATGGAGCTGTGGGCGCAGGCGCAGGCTTCGACCAGCACCGAGCGGATCTTCTCGAGGTCCTGGTCGGGGCCGGAGGTGACGACGCGGGCCAGCGCGTCTCCCGCCCGCTTGTCGTCCGGGTCGGGGAACCAGGACTCGCCCGCGATCTCCTCGCCCGTCGTGAAGGTCCAGTCCCGGGCGAAGACGTCCATCAGCTGCGTGACGACCGGGCCTTCGAAGCGGAAGTGGGTGTCGGCGACGGGATCCTTGGGCTTCTCGGCCACGAGGTTCTGGTCCGCGATGTTCAGCCCGCCCGCGAACCCCACCGTGCCGTCGACCACCAGCAGCTTCTTGTGGCTGCGCAGGTTGAGGAAGGGCATGCGCCACGGCAGGGCCGAATGCATGAACAGCGCGGCCGGCACGCCGAGCGCCTTGAGGCGGCGGTGGATGGGCGAAATGTAGCCGCTGCCGATGCCGTCGACCAGCACCCGCACCGCCACGCCGCGGTCCTGCGCGGCCTTCAGCGCCAGGGCGAAACGCTCGCCGGTGCGGTCGTGGCGCATGATGTAGCTCGACAGCGCCACGCTGCCCCGCGCTTCCGCGATCGCCTGCAGCATCACGGGATAGGCCTCGTCGCCGTCGTGGAACACCGCGACGGCGTTGCCGTGTTCGGCCTTCCGGCCGGTGATGCGGCGCACCGCGCGCTCGAGCGGCACGAGATGGCCGTCGATGTCCTGGACGGGATGGTCGTTGGCGCCGCGCCGCGGCTGGCGCGGCTGGCGGGCCTTCTGGGCGCGCCGCACCACGCGGTTGATGCCGAACATGAAGTAGAAGAGCGCGCCCCACACGGGGGCGATCCAGGCGAAGCCGATCCAGGCGGTCGCGGCCGACACGTCGCGCTTGCGCAGCAGCACGTGCCCCGTCACCCCGAGGGCCAGGATGATGCCGAGCGGCGTCGTCACGGGGGCGAGGACGCGGTCCACGTCGGCCCAGAGCCATTCGGCCTTGTCGGGTATCAGCAGCGGCGTGGGTCCTTGTCGATCGGCGCGGCCCATCCGCGCCGCGACCCTATATCACCCCGTGCGGGACGGCGTCATGACACCCGGGCCTGTTCGGGGGCTCGAGGCCACGCCGCCGGGGATACGGCGGGGCCGCACCGGCGTTGGAGCGGGAACGGCAGCGGAGACGACGATCGATGGCTCTCGACATCAAGCGGGTCGGTGCGGACAGCATCCAGGTGGAAAACGCGACGGGACACTGGCTGCTCTTCACGCTCGACGACCTGCGCTCCCACTCGGCGCTGCTGCGGGCCGACATGATCGAGGGCTCGCCGCCCCTGCCGGAGCGCGAAGCGGAACTGTTCGTCTGGGCCGCCTTCGCGGCGGCCCGCGGCTACGCGGCCGAACACGGCCTGATCGCGTCTCCCTGACGGCGACCTGCCGGGCGCGGACCGGCGCGGAACCCACCGACCGTGGCGAAGTCGATCGTGGCAACTCGACCTCGGCCCGTTAACCTCGGCCCGTTAACTTCGGCGCGTCAATCTCGGCGCGGCGTCCCCCGCCATGGGGTTTGCCGGTGGCCTGCCGTCGCCCATGCGCCGGGACAAGGCGCCCGAGCTGATGTAAACCCCAACGGGCCGCCCTCGGGGCGGCGCGATCCAGGGTCCATTCGACGGCTGATGATGTTCAACGACCGCTACCACGCAGGCGAAACCGAGGCCCACTGGCAGAGCGTGTGGGCGGAGCGCCGCTGCTTCGAAGCCTCGAACGCCGATCCGCGCCCGAAATACTACGTGCTCGAGATGTTCCCGTATCCGTCGGGGCGCATCCACATGGGCCACGTGCGCAACTACGCCATGGGCGACGTGGTGGCGCGCTTCCGCCGTGCCAAGGGCTTCAACGTCATCCATCCCATGGGCTGGGACGCCTTCGGCCTGCCGGCCGAGAACGCCGCCATGCAGAACAAGCGGCATCCGGCGGAGTGGACCTACAACAACATCGCGACGATGCGGGCGCAGCTGAAGCGCATGGGCCTGTCGATCGACTGGGCCCGCGAGGTCGCGACCTGCGATCCCTCCTACTACAAGCAGCAGCAGCGCATCTTCCTGGGCTTCCTCGACGCCGGCCTGGCGCAGCGCAAGACTTCCAAGGTCAATTGGGACCCGGTCGACAACACCGTGCTGGCCAACGAGCAGGTGGTGGACGGGCGCGGCTGGCGCTCGGGCGCCGTCGTCGAGCAGCGCGAACTGACCCAGTGGTTCCTCAAGATCACCGATTATGCGCAGGAGCTGCATGACGGGCTCGACACGCTGGACCAGTGGCCCGAGAAGGTGCGCCTCATGCAGCGCAACTGGATCGGACGCTCGGAAGGGCTGACGATCCGCTGGCAGCTCGACGCCGCGACGGCGCCGGCCGGCGAGACGGAGCTGCGCGCCTACACGACCCGCCCCGACACGCTGTTCGGCGCGAGCTTCCTCGCCGTCGCCGCCGACCACCCGCTGGCCAAGGCCGCGGCCGCGAAGGACGCGGCGCTGTCGGCCTTCATCGACGAGTGCCGCAAGCTCGGCACCTCGGTGGCGGCGCTGGAGACGGCCGAGAAGAAGGGCTACGACACCGGCATCCGGGCGCGCCACCCCTTCGATCCCGCCTGGGAGCTGCCCGTCTACGTGGCGAATTTCGTGCTGATGGACTACGGCACCGGCGCCATCTTCGGCTGCCCGGCCCACGACCAGCGCGACCTCGACTTCGCCCGGCTGAAGGGACTGCCCGTCGTCCCCGTGGTGTGCCCGCCCGGCACCGACCCGGCGACGCTCGACATCGGCGACACGGCCTTCACGGAGGACGGCCGCCTCGTCAATTCCCGCTTCCTCGACGGCCTCACGGTCCCCGAGGGCAAGGAGGAGGTGGCGCGCCGCCTCGAAGCCGTCGACATCGCCGGCGAACCGCAGGCGAAGCGCCAGGTCAACTTCCGCCTGCGCGACTGGGGCATCTCGCGCCAACGCTACTGGGGCTGCCCCATCCCGGTCATCCACTGCCCGGCCTGCGGCGTCGTGCCGGTGCCGACCGCAGACCTGCCCGTGACCCTGCCCGAGGACGTCGACTTCGACGCGCCCGGCAACATGCTCGACCGGCACCCGACCTGGAGCCGGGTCGCCTGCCCGCGATGTGGCACCGCCGCCCGGCGCGAAACCGACACGATGGACACGTTCGTCGATTCGTCCTGGTATTTCGCCCGCTTCACCGACCCGTGGAACGAGGCCGCCCCGACGACGCCGGACGTCGCCAACCGCATGCTGCCGGTCGACCAGTACATCGGCGGCATCGAGCACGCGATCCTGCACCTGCTGTATTCGCGCTTCTTCACCCGGGCGATGAGCCGCATCGGCATGCTGGCGCTGGAGGAGCCGTTCCGCGGCCTCTTCACCCAGGGCATGGTGGTGCACGAGACCTACCGGGATGCCGGGGGCGCCTGGATCAGCCCGGACGAGATCCGCATCGACGGGATGGGGCCCGAGCGCCGCGCCACGCTGCTGCGCGACGGCACGGCGGTGAGCATCGGCGGCATCGAGAAGATGTCGAAGTCCAAGCGCAACATCGTCGACCCCGACGACATCATCGAGACCTACGGGGCCGACACGGCGCGCTGGTTCATGCTGTCGGACAGCCCGCCCGACCGCGACGTGATCTGGACCGAGGACGGCGTGCAGGGGGCGGCGAAGTTCGTGCAGCGCCTGTGGCGGCTGGCCGGCGAGCTGAAGCGCGCCGCCGAGGGCGAGCCCGGCGCGACCGGCGACGCGCCCGAGCGGGCCCTCGAGGTGCGCAAGGCCGCCCACCGCGCGCTGATCCGCATCGAGGAGGACGTCGAGCGGCTGCGCTTCAACCGCTGCGTCGCCCACCTCTACGAATTGGCCAACGCGCTGTCGGCGGCCATCGCCGCCACCGAGGAGCCGGTGGCGCCGGGCTCGGCCCTGGCCGGCGGCTTCGCGGAGGCGGCCGACATGCTGGTGCAGGGCCTGGCGCCCTTCATGCCGCATCTCGCCGAAGCCTGCTGGGCGGCGCTGGGCCACGACACGCTGGTGGCCGAGACGCCCTGGCCGCAGGCGGACCGGGCGCTGGTGGTGGAAAGCACGGTGGTGCTGCCCGTGCAGATCAACGGCAAGAAGCGCGGCGAGGTCACGGTGCCGCGCGATGCCGACGCCGACGCCGTGAAGGCCGCCGCCCTCGCCGTCGACGTCATCGCGCAGGCGCTCGACGGGCGCACGCCGAAGAAGATGATCGTGGTGCCGGGAAGGATCGTCAATGTCGTGGTCTGACCGCTATCCCCACCGCTTCGTGCCGCCTGCCCTCGCCGTCGGCCTCGCCTTCGGCCTCGGCGGCTGCTTCACCCCGCTCTATTCGAGCGTCGGCGGCAACCTCGGCGGCGAGATGCGCGCCATCACGGTCGACCCGGTCCCGGACCGGCTTGGCCACTACCTGCGCGACCAGCTCATCACCGACCTCAACGGGACCGGCGACAGGCCGGCCCCTCACTACCGCCTGCAGCTCACCACGTCGGAGCGCGTGCAGACGGCGCTGGTCGACGTCACGACGCAGCGTCCCGACAGCGGCTCGGTGGTGACGGACGTGAAATGGACGCTGCTGCCGATCGAGGGCGGCCCGCCGCTCGCCAGCGGCGCCGTCACGAGCTTCGCCAGCTACGATCGGTCGTCACAGCGCTTCGCCAACATCCGGGCGGCGCGCGACGCCGAGATCCGCGACGCCCGCACCCTCGCCGACGAGATCACCACCCAGGTCGCCGCCAAGCTGGGGCAGATCCAACCGGCGCGGTGAGGCGGCGGCATGCGGATGCTGACGGGACAATGCCGGTGCCGCGCCGTCACCTACCGGGTGGCGGACGCCTTCGCCTATGCGGTGAACTGCCATTGTTCCAACTGCCGGCGCGCCACCGGGGCCGCCTTCAAGCCCCTGGCCGGCATCGCGGTCGAGCGCATCGGCATCGTCGCCGGGCAGGAGCACGTGCTGTGCCGCGACGAGGGCACGGCGCGCTACATCCACTGCCGCAGTTGCGGCTCCCTCCTCTACGCGATCGTGAAGGACGGCACCGTCGCCCACGTGCCGATGGGCACGCTGGTCGACGAGCCCGGCATCCGGCCGACCCACCACGTCTTCGTCGGCTCGAAGGCGCCCTGGTTCGACATCACCGACGACCTCCCCCAATTCGACGGCGCCGACTGACCGCCGCCGCGGCCGGGTTGCGACACGCGACCGCGCCGGCCAACCGCGGGACGACGCGGCGCGTTGCCCCGGCAACATCCCACGCCACGCCTCCTCGAGCGACCGGAGCCAGGCCATGTCGTCCAGCGCCAAGAAGTCCGACCCGAAACTCTGGGAAGAGGTGAAGAAGGAGGTCACGGAGGGCGACAAGGGCGGCAAGCCCGGCCAGTGGTCGGCCCGCAAGGCCCAGATGGCCGTGCAGGAATACAAGCACGAGGGCGGTGGCTACGAGGGCGAGAAGACGGAGGACAACCACCTCGTCCAGTGGGAACGGGAAGAGTGGGGCACGAAATCCGGCAAGCCGAGCGGCGAGACGGGCGAGCGCTACCTGCCGAAGGAGGCCCGGGAGGCCCTGACGCCGGCCGAATACAAGCGCACGACGGAGAAGAAGCGGCGCGACAGCCGCAAGGGCCTGCAGCACTCGGCCCAGCCGAAAGACGTGGCCGAGAAGACCGCCGAGGCCCGCCACCACGACGACGACCACGAGACCAAGGCGGACCTGTACCGCCGCGCCCAGGACCGGCAGATCCCCGGCCGCTCCAAGATGAGCAAGGACCAGCTCAAGGCCGCACTGGCGGCCTGATGTAGGAGGACCGCACTCGCGGCCTGATATAGGAGGACCGCACTCGCGGCCTAACGTAGGGGCACCGCACTCGCGGCCTGAAAGCAAAAAATCCGCATGCGCCACCGGTGCGCCGGTCAGCCTTCAAGGTCCTTGCGCATCCAGATCTGGCTGTGGCCGGGCGGGAAGCCCTCCAGCACGCCGAACACCGTGTAGCCGTGCCGCTCGTAGAAGCCCCGGGCCTGGAACGAATAGGTGTAGAGGCGCGCGTGCCGGCATCCGCGCCGCAACGCCTCGGCCTCGGCGGCGCCGAGCACGCGGGAGCCCCAACCGCCCCGGCGTAGGTCGTCCGGCAGCCAGAAGCAATCGAGGTAGAGCCAGCCGCGGTCCGTATAGGCGGTGACGCCGCCGAGGGCGGCCCCGGCACCGTCGCGCACTAGCACCGCCAGCGGCCGGCGCGCCGCCGTGGGGCCGAAGGCGGCGTTGTAGGCGGTGAGCCCCTGCTCGATCAGGGCGACGTCGGCCTCGCCCGGCGCATCGCTGACGCCGAGCGAGAGGTCGCCGGAGGCGGTCAGCTCTTCACCAGCGGCGCCAGGATCTTGTCGAGCTCGGGAACGCTGAGTTCGCCCGCATGCTTGGTGCCGTTGATGTAGAAGGTCGGGGTGGCGTCGACCTTGAAGGCCGTGCCGGCCTTGTCGCGCTCGGCGTTGACCTGCCCGAGCAGCTTCTGGTCCTTGAGGCAGGCCGCGAAGGCATCGTGGGTGATGCCGGCCTGCTTGACGGTGTTCTCGAGCGCCTCGGCCGGCTTGTCGACGAAGGCCCAGTTCTTCTGCTGGTCGAAGAGCAGGTCCAGGACGGCGTTGCGCTTCTCGGGCCCGGCGCAGCGCCCCAGCATGAAGCCCGCCGTGGCCAGGGGATCGAGCGGGAACTCCCGGAGCACGAAGCGCACCTTGCCGGTGTCGATGTATTTCGACTTCAGCGTCGGCCAAGTTTCGGCGTGGAAGGCCGCGCAATGCGTGCAGGTCATCGAGGCATATTCGATGACGGTGACGGGCGCGTCCTTGGACCCCATCCACATGTCGGGGAGCGGCGGCTCGGCCATCAGCTCGGCGACCGGGAAGGTCTGGTCGGCGGCCAGCGCCGGGGCGGCCGCGAGGCCGGCGACGGCGGCGAGCGCCAGGAGCGCGCGACGGCGGGTGGGGGCGGAACCGCGCATGGGGACCTTTCAGCTTCTGGCGCCGGGCAAGGGGGCGGCGATGAGGTGCTTCTAATGCAGTTCGGCGCGCGAGGAAATCGCCTCCTAACGCGCCTCGATGACCCGGGCGCCGAGCCGCACCAGCGCGTCGCGCAGGGCCTCGTCGGCGATGCCGGACGCGACCTCGCCCGCCCGCGCCAGGGCGGCGGGCTGCGGCGGCGGCACCGGGCGGCGCGGCGCGGCGCGGCCCACCAGCGGCGCCTGGCGCAGCGCCAGCTTGCCGATGCAGCGCCAGCCGAGATGGGCGTTGATGCGCTCCACCAGCAGGGGCGCCAGGTGCTGGAGTTCCAGCGCGAAGGCGCCCTCCACCCGCACCACCAGCGTGGCGGGGGCCCGGGCGGGCTCGCCCGAGGTGGCGGCCGCGCGCCGGCGCGGCCATTTGATCTCGACGGGTTCGGCGAAGGCGGCGACCCGCGGCCCCGCGATGTCGGCCCAGCCGCTGACGATGTCGGCCTCGCCGAAGCCGAAGCGGGCCAGGGCCGGGGCGATGCAGCCATCGACCCAGTCGGCCAGCGGCCGTCCCCCGTATCGCGCCTTGCCGCCGACCGCCATCGCTTCCCCGCAGGTCCCGCCGCTGGTAGAGGCTGGGACGTTCTTTCCCGTCGCCGGACCCTATCACGCCCCCATGCCCGCGTCCCCTGCCGCCGAAACGGCCGCCCTGCTCGCCTGGTACGATCGGCACCGGCGGGCCCTGCCCTGGCGCGCCACCGGCCGCGCCGGGCCCGACCCCTACGCGGTCTGGCTGTCGGAGGTGATGCTGCAGCAGACGACCGTGGCGGCGGTGAAGGGCTTCTACGCGCGCTTCCTGGCGCTGTGGCCGGATGTCGCGGCGCTGGCGGCGGCCCCGCGCGAGGCGGTGCTGAAGGAATGGGCGGGCCTCGGCTATTACGCCCGCGCCCGCAACCTGCACGATTGCGCGCAGGCCGTGGTGGAGCGGCACGGCGGCCGCTTTCCCTCGACCGAGGCGGCCCTGCGCGCCCTGCCCGGCATCGGCGACTACACGGCCGCCGCCGTGGCCGCCATCGCCTTCGGCGAGGTCGCGACCGTGGTGGACGGCAACGTCGAGCGGGTGATGACGCGGCTGCGGGCGGTCGAGACGCCGGTCCCGGCGGCACGGCCCGAGATCAAGCGCCTCACCGCCGCCCTGGTGCCGCCGGGCCGGCCGGGCGACTTCGCCCAGGCCACGATGGACCTCGGCGCCACGATCTGCACGCCGCGGTCCCCCGCCTGCGCCCTCTGCCCGCTGGCCGGCTCCTGCGCGGCCCACGCGGCCGGGACGGAGCTTCGGTATCCGCGCAAGCTCCCCAAGAAGGCCACACCGCGCCGCTTCGGCGCCATGGCGGTGGTGGAACGCCAGGACGGGGCCGTGCTGGTGCGGACGCGCCCCGCCAAGGGCCTGCTCGGCGGCATGACGGAATTCTTCGGCTCGGACTGGGGCGCGGCCTCGCCCGACGCCGCCGCCATGGCCCAGGCGAGCGACGCCGCTCTGCGCGCCGTCGGCACCGTCGAGCACGTGTTCACGCATTTCGCCCTGACGCTGGACGTCTACCGGGGCCGGTCGCACGGCGGCTTGGCGCCGGAAGGGTGCCGCTGGGTGACGCGCGAGGCCCTGGCCCGCGAGCCGATCCCCAACGTCTTCACCAAGGTGTGGGAGGCCGCGTCAGCCGTCGTCCCGGTCGTTCCGGTCGTGCCGGACGGCCTGCGTCTCGTAGGCCTCGAATGAGCCGATCAGCAATGTCGCCGACAGGGCGAAGACCGCGAGGCACAGTCCCGAGAACGTCCCGCTGACGGGGGTCACATGGCCGAGGCCCAACGCTCCCGAACCGACGCAGAGCGCCGCCAGAGCCAACATCAAACGCAACATCGGACGCACTCCGCGAACCAGGCCGTCGCGCTGTCCCCGGGGAGCTTGCCGCAATGAGGCGGGCGCTCCGGCCAGGACCATGCGAGGGGTTTGCCGGGACGGGCCGGCCCAGGACAGGCCCGCCTTTCCCTGGACGGCTGTAACCGAAACCCGGCCCATACAACAGAGTTCCCAGTCGGGACCCGAGAAAAGTGGTTAACGCCCAGTTGCGCCAGGGTGTTCAAATCTCCGTCACACACAGCCTGTAATATAGGCACGGAGCCGCGAGGAATTTCGACAATGCTGACGCGGTTTTCATCACGGACGGCGAGGTGCCTCACACGTGGTGGAAGAACGCCATCTGCACCAGCGTGAGCAGGATCTCGGTGACGATGAGGGCCACCACGGCGACTTCGAGCCAGGTGGCGCGGTCCGATTCGATGACGTCGGTGAGGCCGCGGGCCGTTTCCACGATGACGTCGAGCTTGCGCTTCAGCGACGTCGTCCGCTCCTTCAGCTCGTATTCGTCCTCGACCCGGGCGTAGAGGCGCTCGAGGTCGGGCCGGTCCCACAGCACGTCGGGCTTCTCCTCCACGGCGACGCGGCCCGACAGCCGGTGCTGCACCAGCAGCGCCTGCCCGATGAGCCGCAGCATGGCGCGGCGCGTCCCGGGCGGGCGCCCGGTGCGGCTGAGGCCGAGGGCGAAAGGCTCGATCACGTCCAGCACCGCATTGACCTCGCGCTCGTCGCGGGCGAGCGACACGGTCTTGGCGAGGGCGTCGGCGAGCACCAGCAGGCGCGCCGTCGACAGGTCTCGCACCTGGATGGGGCCGCCGGGCGAAACCTGGTCGGCCCCCTCGGGCGAGACTTCGAGCACGGCGGTCTCGTCGTCGACCCTTTCGCGCTCGCCCGACACGCGCGGCCGGATCTGGCGGAGGAAGTCGTCCTCCTCGACGGGCGACAGCCCGACCAGCACCGCCACGCCGAAGCGGTAGAGCGCCACGAAACCGGACTGGCCGACGCTGAAGGCCAGGGGGTTGACCGAGATCGTGTCGGGCCGCTCGAGCCCCGCGGCGTCGAGCCGGGCCCCGAGCGCGAGGGCGCGCGCGGTGACGCGGAAGGCGGGCTTGGCGGGGGAAGGCGCGAGGTCGGACATGGGCGGGTTCTACCCCATTCGGTCGCGCGCGGCACCTTCGACGCGGGGGCGGCGCGGCGCGCGGACGGCGAGGCTCAGCGGGCCGGGCCCGTCCCGGCCAGCAGCCCGCGGGCCTCGTCGGCATCGACCGTCATGCGCGCCATCAGGGCCTCGGCGGACGCGAACTTCTCCTCGCCCCGGATCCAGGCCACGAAGTCCACCTCGATGTCCTGCCCATAGAGGTCGCCCGAGAAGTCGAACAGGAAGCTTTCGAGCAGCGGCGCGCCGTTGTCGAAGGTGGGGCGGCGGCCGTAGGAAGCGACGCCGTCGAACGTGCCGGCCGCGGTGCGGACCCGCACGGCATAGATGCCGTGGGCGAGCTTGGCGGCCGGGTCGAGCCTCAAGTTGGCGGTGGGGAAGCCCAGGGTGCGGCCGAGCTTCTCGCCGTGCACCACCGGGCCGAGCACGAAATGGTGGCGCCCGAGCAGCGTGGCGGCCCGGGCGACGTCGCCGGCCTCGAGCGCGCGTCGGATGGCGGTCGACGAGACCGCCGCGAGGTCGCCCTGCGCGTCCGCCACGATCTTGTCGATGATCGCCACGGCGAAGCCGTGCCGCAGCCCGGCCTCGGCGAGAAAGGCCGGCGTGCCGCTCCGCCCCTTGCCGAAGTGGAAGTCGTAGCCCACCACGGCCGCCGCGATGCCGAGCCGCCGCACCAGGATGTCGGCCACGAAGGCCTCGGCGCCGAGCGCGGCGAAGCCGGCGTCGAAGCTGCGCACCACCATGCCGTCGACCGTGCCGAGCCGGCTCAGGGCCAGCGCCTTGGCGGCCGGCGGCGTAATGCGGAAGATGGTGGGACCGCCGGCGAAATAGTCGGCCGGATGGGGCTCGAAGGTCAGCACCGCGGTGGGCCGGCCGAGTTCGGCGGCGAGCGCCCGCGCCCGCGCGATCACGGCCTGGTGGCCCCGGTGCACGCCGTCGAAATTGCCGATCGCCACCACGGCCCCGCCGAGACCCGGAGGGGGCGCGTCGGGATCCTCGGCGACGATGAAACGGGGGGGGAGCGGCGCGATCAATCGGGGGCCCGGGGCGGAGGGGACGTCGAGGCTTCTACCCCAGTTCGGGGGCCGAGCACCACCGGCTTGCGGCCCCGCTTGCGGGCCGTCCCGGATCCGGCCCATCATGCGAGCGAAGCGTCGGCGGGGCCCCGCCGGGCGGTCGCGCCGCCCGGGTCCCGACAACGGCGCCGCGAGCGGGAGCGACACGCATGGAGCCGAGCTTCGTCACGGGCGCGCGAGACGTGCCGCTGCTCGACGTCACGATCGGCCGGGCGCTCGGCGACGCCGCCCGCCGCTGGCCGGACCGGGACGCGCTGGTGGCCCCGTGGGGCTGCGACGAGGCGCCCGTGCGCTGGAGCTGGGCGGAGCTCGACCGCCGGGCCGAAACCGTGGCGGCCGGGCTGCTGGCCCTCGGCCTCGCGCCCGGCGACCGCATCGGCATGTGGTCGCTCAACACGGCCGAATGGGCGCTGGTGCAGTTCGCCGCCGCCAAGGCCGGGCTGATCCTCGTCACCGTCAACCCGGCCTACCGCGTCGTCGAGCTCGACTATGCGCTGAACAAGGTCGGCTGCGCGGCGCTGGTGCTCGGGCCGCCCTTCAAGGGCAGCGACTACCTCGGCATGCTGCGGGAGCTGGCACCGGAGCTCGACGGCGCCGCGCCCGGCGCCCTCGCGGCCCCGCGCCTGCCCGCCCTGCGCCTCGTCGTGGCCTTCGGCACGGCGGCGCCCGGCACCGTCCCGTTCGACGCCGTGGCGGGCTTCGCCACGCCCGAAACCGCCGCCGCGGTGGCGGCCCTCGCCGGCACGATCCGGCCGGAGGACGACGCCAACATCCAGTTCACCAGCGGCACCACCGGCACGCCGAAGGGCGTGACGCTGACCCACCGCAACATCCTCAACAACGGTTATTTCGTCGGGCGGGCGATGCGGCTCGCCCCCGAGGACCGCATCTGCATCCCGGTGCCGCTGTACCATTGCTTCGGCATGGTGATGGGCAACCTCGCCAGCGTCACCCACGGGGCCGCCATGGTCTATCCGGGCCGGGGCTTCGACCCGCTGGCGACGCTGCGCACGGCCGCCGAGGAGCGCTGCACGGCGCTCTACGGCGTCCCCACCATGTTCATCGCGGCGCTCGACCACCCGGATTTCGCCGCCTTCGACCTGTCGCGGCTGCGCACCGGCATCATGGCGGGCTCGCCCTGCCCCATCGCGGTGATGCGCAAGGTGGTCGAGCGGATGCACCTGTCCGGCCTCACCATCTGCTACGGCATGACGGAAACCAGCCCGGTGTCGTTCCAGAGCGCCATCGACGACCCGCTGGAGCGGCGCGTGTCCACCATCGGCCGCGTCCATCCGCACCTCGACGTCAAGATCGTCGACCCCGAGGGGCGCGTCCTGCCGCGCGGCGAGGCCGGGGAACTGTGCACGCGCGGCTATGCGGTGATGCGCGGCTACTGGGGCGAGCCCGAACGCACCGCCGCGGTGCTGGACGCGGAGGGCTGGATGCACACCGGGGACCTCGCCACCGTCGACGCCGAGGGCTTCGGCAACGTCGTGGGGCGCATCAAGGACCTCATCATCCGGGGCGGCGAGAACGTGTCGCCGCGCGAGGTGGAGGACTACCTCTACCGCCACCCCGACGTGCAGGACGTGGCGGTGTTCGGCGTCGCCGACCCGCGCTACGGCGAGGAGGTCTGCGCCTGGATCCGCCCGCGGCCCGGCAGCGGCCTCACGCCCGAAGCCGTGCGGGCCTTCTGCACGGGCCGCATCGCCCACCAGAAGGTGCCGCGCTACGTCGAGCTCGTGGACAGCTTCCCCATGACGGTGACGGGCAAGATGCAGAAGTTCCTCATGCGCGACACGATGGAGCGCCGGCTCGGCCTCGCCGCCGCGGCGACGGCGTGACCGCCTTCACCCGCCGGGCGATGATGCCTATGTTCAGGGCATCCCGGCCCGACCGATGCCGGGCAGGAGACCGCCATGACCGAACCCGTCCGCCTCACGTCCCTGGCCCATGGCGGCGGCTGCGGCTGCAAGCTCGCGCCCTCGGTGCTGCGGACCATCCTGGCCGGCATGCCGGCGGCCGGACCCTATGCCGACATGCTGGTCGGGACCGAGACGGGCGATGACGCCGCCGTCTACCGGCTGAACGGCGGCCAGGCCATCGTCGCCACCACCGACTTCTTCACCCCGATCGTCGACGACCCGCGCGACTTCGGCCGCATCGCCGCCACCAACGCCCTGTCCGACGTCTTCGCCATGGGCGGCACGCCGCTCTTCGCCCTGGCCATCGTCGGGATGCCGGTCGACAAGCTGCCGGCCGAAACCATCCGGGAGATCCTGGCCGGGGGCGCCGCGGTCTGCGCCGAGGCCGGCATCCCGGTCGCGGGCGGCCATTCGATCGACAGCCCGGAGCCCATCTACGGCCTCGTGGCGGTGGGCCTCGTGCATCCCGACCGCGTGCTGCGCAACGTCGGCGCCCGGGCCGGAGACCGGCTCGTGCTCACCAAGGGCCTCGGGGTCGGCATCCAGGGCGCGGCGCTGAAGCGCGGCCTGCTGCCGCCGGACGGCTACGCCACCATGGCGGCGTCCTGCACCCAGCTGAACCGGCTCGGCGCCGACATGCCGGGCATCCCCGGCGTCCATGCCATGACGGACCTCACGGGCTTCGGCCTCCTCGGGCACGCGCTGGAGATGGTGCGGGACGCCGACCTCGACCTCGACCTGGATTTCGACGCCCTGCCGCTCCTTCCCGGCGTGGCCGACCTCGCCGCCGCCGGCATCCGGACGGGCGCGTCCGGGCGGAACTGGGACAGCTTCGCCGCGGAGGTGCGGCTCGGCGACGGGCTGCCGGCCTGGGGCCGCGACCTCCTGTGCGATCCGCAGACGAGCGGCGGGCTGCTGATCGCGGTGGCGCCCGAAGCCCTCGACGCCGTGATGGCGCGGGCGGCGGAGCGCGGCTTCCCGCGTGCCGCCGTCATCGGCAGCTTCGTGGCGGGCGATGGCCGCGTCGCCGTGGGGCGCCGGTGACGGCGCGGCCGCGCGGGGGATCCGGCTTGAGGACCGTCGCCGCCGTCCTCCTGGCCGGCACCATGCTGGCCGGGGTCGCGCTCCCCGGAGCCCGGGCCGCCGATGCGGCGCCGGGGCCCACGCTGGTCTTCACCGCCATCCCGGACGGGGACGAGACGCGCCTCGTCGAGCGCTTCGGCAAGGTCGCCGCCTACCTGCAGGCGCGGCTCGGCGTGCCGGTCCGCTACGTGCCGGTGAAGAGCTACCCGGCAGCCGTGACGAGCTTCGTCAACGGCGGCGTCCAGCTCGCCTGGTTCGGCGGCGTCACGGGCGTGCAGGCGCGCGCCAAGGTGCCGGGTTCGCGCGCCATCGCGCAGGGCGCCGAGGACACGGCGTTCCGCAGCCTCATGATCGCCAACCGCGGCACGGGCCTCGAGCCCGCGCCCGACCTGCAGCCAGCCATCGCGGGCCGGACCTTCACGTTCGGCGCCCGCACCTCCACTTCCGGCCGCGTCATGCCCGAATACGAGCTCCGCAAGGCGTTCGGCGGCCGTGCGCCCGAGCAGGTCTTCGCCCGCGTGGGCTTCTCGGGCGACCATTCGCGCACCATCCAGCTCGTCCAGTCGGGGGCCTACGACCTCGGCGTCGTCGACCCCTCGGTGTGGGACCTCGACCGGAAGGCCGGCAGGGTCGACCCCTCCAAGGTGTCGGTGATCTGGCGGTCGCCGCCCTTCCCGGACTATCAATGGACCATGCGGGGCGACGTCGACGCCACCTTCGGGCCGGGCTTCACCCGCAAGGTCGCCGACACGCTGGTCGGCATCGACGACCCCGCCATCCTGGCGCCCTTCGGCCGGTCGCGGTTCGTGCCCGCCGACAATGCCGAATATGCCCCGGTCGAGGTGGTCGCCAAGGCGGCGGGCCTGCTGGATTGACACGGCGTCGGGACGAGGCCTGCGGAGCGTGACGGGCACGGCCATCCGGATCGACGCGGCGGAGATCGGCTACCCGGGCCGGACCGTGCTGCGCGACCTCGCCCTGACCATCGCCCCCGGCGAGCGCGTCGCCGTGATGGGGCGTTCCGGCTCGGGCAAGACGACGCTGCTCGACCTCGTCTATGCCCGGGCCGCCGGGCGGGCCGCCCTCGTGCCGCAGCAGGCCGCGCTGGTGCGGCGCCTCAGCGTCTTCCACAACGTCCACATGGCGCGGCTCGACCGCCATTCGACGCTGTTCAACCTGAAGACCCTGGTCCGGCCGGGGCGGCGCGAAGTGGCGGCGGTGCGCGCCGTGCTCGACGAGGTGGGCCTGGCGCCCGAGATCTTCCGCCCCGCCGGGGACCTGTCGGGGGGACAGCAGCAGCGCGTCTCGGTGGCGCGGGCGCTCCACGACGGGCGCCCCATCCTGGTCGGCGACGAGCCCGTCTCGGCGCTCGACCCCGTCCAGGGCAGCGCCGTCCTGGCGCGCCTCGCGGCGCGGCACGAGACGCTGGTGCTGGCGCTGCACGACCCGGCGCTGGCCCTCGCCCACGCGACCCGCGTGCTCGTGCTCGACCGGGGGCGGATCGTGCTCGACGCGCCGGCCCGCAGCCTCGCGCCGGCGGACGTCGCGGCCGCCTACGGCGCCGCCGAACCCGGCGCCTCGGGCCACGATCCGCGACCGTGACGGGCCTCGACCGCGCCGTCCGCCGCATCGGTTTCACCGGCGTGAGCCTCGCCATCCTCGCCCTCGGGATCGCGGCGGCGGCGGTCGGCGATTTCGCCGTCACGGCCAGCCATCCCGGGCCCGAACTGCTCAGGATGCTGCATGGCCTGCTCACGCCCGACCTGCGCGCCGTGAACCTGTGGGCGCTCGTCGACACCCTGGCCTTCGCCGTGCTGGGCGTGGGGCTCGGCTGCGCGTCGGGCTTCGTCCTGGCCCTCGGCTTCCCGCACCTCGCTGCCATCCGGGCCCTCTGCGCGGGCCTGCGCTCGGTGCACGAACTGTTCTGGGCGCTGCTGCTGATGCAGGTACTGGGGCTCGGCCCGGCGACCGGCGTGCTCGCCATCGCCCTGCCCTACGCGGGCATCTTCGCCAAGGTCTTCGCCGAGATGATCGAGGAGGCGGACCGTCCCGCCCTGCGGGTGCTGCCGCCCGGAACGGGCGCGGTCTCGGCCTTCTTCTATGCGGGCCTGCCGGACCTCATCGACCAGTTCGGCCACTACACGCTCTACCGCCTCGAATGCGGCCTGCGCTCGACGCTGGTGCTCGGCTTCATCGGCCTGCCGACGGTCGGCTTCGAACTCGACGCCGCCTTCAAGGCGGGGGCCTTCCCGCAGGCGGCGGCGCTGCTCTTCAGCTTCTACGCCCTGGTGGCGAGCCGGCACGTCTGGGCCCGCCCCTGGACGGTGCCGTTCCTCGTCGTCGGCGCCGCGCTGGTGCTGCCGGCCGGGCTGCCGGGCGGCGACGCGTGGCAGAACCTCGTGCGCTTCGCGACGCGCGACGTCGTGCCGGCGCCCCTGCGCGGCGCCGACCTCCTGTCGGGGGCGCCCTGGGCGGCGGCCTTCGGCTGGCTCGGCGACATCCTGCGCCACCAGGTGCTGCCGGGCGCGCTCGCCACGCTCGTCCTGTCGCAGGTCGCGCTCTGCACCATGGCGGCGCTGGCGCTGGCGCTCTTCCCGCTGGTGTCGCGCCGCTTCGCCGGGCCGGTCGGGCGGCCGCTCGGCCGCGCCCTCCTGGTCGTGGTGCGGTCGACGCCCGACTACCTGCTGGCCTACGTGCTGCTGCAGGCGCTCGGCCCCTCCATGCTGCCGGCCGTGATCGCCCTGGCGCTGCATAACGGCGCCGTGCTGGCCTATCTCCTGGGCCGGCAGGCCGATGCGCTGGCCTACCGGGCGGACGCGCCGCGCGGCGCAAATCTGTACTTCTACGAGACGCTGCCGCGGCTCTACGGGCAGTTCCTGGCCTATGCGCTGTACCGCTGGGACGTCATCCTGCGGGAAAGCGCCATCTTCGGCATCCTGGGCGTGGCGACGCTCGGCTTCTACGTCGACGGTGCCATCGCGGAACTCCGCCTCGACGTCGCGGCCGTGCTGGTCCTGGCCACGGCGGCGCTGTCGCTGGGGGTCGACGCGCTGTCGCGGGCGCTGCGCCGGGCGCTGCGGGTGGAGCCGGGGGCGCGGCGCCGGGGCGGTGCGACGTCGCCGCCGCATCTCGAACTGGCGTCGGGCCGCCAGGGCATGACATACGACGGCACATAGGGCGGCGCGGCGAACGGCTGGAGCGGCCGGAGCCGGCCCGTTCCGGACCGCCCGCAGCCCGAAGGACCACGCGTGACCACCAGTTTCATCGTCGGCCTGACGCTCGGCACCTTCCTCGTCGCTTTCGGCCTCGGCCACGCCAACGGCGCCCGCGGGCGCACGATGTTCCCCGCCGCCTGGATCGACGGCCTCGTCCTGGCCTTCATCGGCCTCAACGTCCTGATCTTTACCTATTTCGGCTTCGCGCCCTGATGCGGCGAACGGCGGCTGCGGCCGTCGCCGTCAGAAGGCGGTGCGCGATCGGATGGCGGCCGCGAGCGTGCCCTCGTCGAGGTAGTCGAGCTCCCCGCCGACCGGCACGCCATGGGCGAGCCGGGTGACGCGCACGCCGAGGTGGGCCAGCATGTCGGTGACGTAATGGGCCGTCGTCTGGCCGTCCACCGTCGCGTTGACGGCGATGATGACCTCGCGCACCTCGCCTTCCGCCACCCGGGTCACGAGGCCCTGCAGGTTGAGGTCGGCCGGGCCGACGCCGTCGAGCGGCGACAGCGTGCCGCCGAGCACGTGGTAGCGGCCCTTCACGACCCCGGCCCGTTCCAGCGCCCACAGGTCGCCCACCGTCTCGACGATGACGAGCTGCGCGGCATCGCGCCGGTTGTCGCCGCAGATCGAGCAGGGCGAGCGCGTGTCGACCGAGCCGCAGCTTTCGCAGGTGACGATCCGCTCCTTGGCGACCCGCATGGCGTCGGCGAGGGGGGACAGCAGCTCCTCGCGCTTGCGCATGAGATGCAGCGCGGCGCGGCGCGCCGACCGCGGGCCGTAGCCCGGGAGGCGCGCCAGGAGCTGGATCAGCCGCTCGATCTCGGGGCCGACGACGCGGTCGGGCATGCGGGATCCCCGTGCAGACCTAGAACGGCAGCTTGAAGCCGGGCGGCAGCGGCAGGCCGGCGGTGGCGCCCTTCATCTTCTCTTCCGTGGCCCGGTCCGCCTTGGTGCGGGCGTCGGCATGGGCGGCGACGATGAGGTCCTCGAGGATCTCGCGCTCGTCGGGCTTGAGCAGCGACGGGTCGACCGACACGCCCTTGAGGGCGCCCTTGCCGGTCAGCGTCACCCGCACGAGGCCGCCGCCCGACGCGCCCTCCACTTCCAAGGCCTCGAGCTCCTTCTGGATGTCGGCCACGCGGCCCTGGAGTTCCTGCGCCTTCTTCATCAGGCCCATGATGTCGGCCATGTCGTCCTCCTGCTGTGGTGGGGTTCGGGCCGGCGTCCGGCCCGTGTCAAAGGTCGTCGTCGCTGAAACCGTCGTCGCCGAAGCCGGCATCATAGCCCACCTCGTCGTCCGGCCCGGCATCGGGGACCGCCGCCGCCAGCGAAGGCGGCGGCGCGGCCTCGATCAGCGAGCGAACCGCCACGATCACCGAACCCGGGAAGGTGTCGAGCAGCATTCGCACCGTGGGGTCGGCCGCGACATCGTCCTTCTCCTCCCGCGCCTTGGTGTCGGCCTGCTCGCGCAGGGTCGGCGCGCCGCCCCCGGACACGACCGACACCATCCAGCGCAGGCCGGTCCATTCGGCGAGGCGGCGCGACAGGTTGGCGGCCGTGGCGGGCGAGCCCTCGGGCGCCAGTTCGAACTCGATCCGCCCCTCCTCGAACCGCACGAGGCGCACGTCGCGCTCGAGCGCGAGCTTGAGCTGGATGTCGCGTCGCGCCTGCGCCAGGGCGACGACATCGGCGAAGCCATCGAGCCGCACGGCGGATTGCGGGGCGGCGGCGGGCTGCGGGGTCGCGGCGGGCCGGGGCGCCGCGGCGGCGACGGGCACGCCCTGGGGCACGGGGGCGTGGCGCAGGGCGGAGCCGACCGCGACGGCGGCGGCCGAGCCGCCACCGGCCGCGCTTCCCACCATGGCGGGCGGGCGTGCCCCGCCCCCCGGCGGCGGCAGCATGGGGGCGCCCTCCCCGGCCGGCAGGGCCATGAGCCGCTTCAGCGCCTCGTCGGGCGTCGGCAGGTCGGCGGCGCAGGCGAGCCGGACCAGGACCATGTCGGCGGCCTGGAGCGGACGCGGGGCGTCCTTGACGTCGGCGAGGCCCTTCACCAGCAACTGCCAGGTCCGGGTCAGAACCGGCAGCGACAGCGCGGCCGCGAAGGCGCCGCCGCGACGCCGCTCCTCCTCGGTCAGCGCCGGGTCCTTGGCGGCGTCCGGCACGAGCTTCAGCCGCGTGACGAGGTGGACGAAATCGGCGAGGTCCGAGACGAGGTGGCCGGGGTCGGCGCCGCTGTCGTGCAGCAGCTTCAGCCCCGTCATCGCCTCGGGCAGGCGGCCGCCCATCACGGCCTCGAAAAGGTCGATGATGCGCGCCCGGTCCGCCAGGCCCAGCATGGCCCGCACGCCGTCGGCCCCGACATGGGGACGGCCGGTGGCGGCATGGGCGGCGCCATGCGCGATGGCCTGGTCGAGCAGCGACAGGGCATCGCGCACCGAGCCCTCGGCCGCGCGGGCGATGACGACCAGGGCCTCGGCGTCGATCTCGACGCCCTCGCGGGTGCAGATGGACTGGAGATGCGCCATCATCACGTCGGCCTCGACGCGGCGCAGGTCGAAGCGCTGGCAGCGCGACCGCACCGTCACCGGGACCTTGTCGACTTCCGTGGTGGCGAACAGGAACTTGACGTGGTCCGGCGGTTCCTCGAGCGTCTTCAGCAGCCCGTTGAAGGCGGCCTTCGACAGCATGTGGACCTCGTCGATGATATACACCTTGGTGCGGGCCATCACGGGCCGGTAGCGCGACCCCTCGATCAACTCGCGCACGTCGTCGATGCCGGTGTGGGACGCGGCGTCCATCTCGACGACGTCGACGTGGCGCGACTCGATGATCGCCTGGCAGTGGGTGCCGAGGCCCGGCATGCGGATGGTGGGGGCGTCGATCCCCGGCGCGCCGTCCGCGGCCGGACGGTGGTAGTTCAGCGCCCGCGCCATGATGCGGGCCGTCGTGGTCTTGCCGACGCCGCGCACGCCCGACAGCAGGTAGGCCTGGTGGATGCGGTTCAGCTCGAAGGCGTTCGACAGCGTCCGGACCAAGGCCTCCTGGCCGATCAGGTCGTCGAAATGGGTCGGCCGGTACTTGCGGGCGAGGACGCGATAGGTGTTGTCGAGCGACACGCGGGCTCCCTCACGCTTCGCGGGGCGACGGACCGGGAGTTCCGACGGTGGGATGGGCCCAGCCTGGGCAGAGCCTCAGGCACGACGCCTCGAGCACGAGACTTTGGGCGCGGACCATCGAGGGCGAATGCGGTAGGAGGCTGGACGAAGACCCGCTCGGTCCCGTTAGGGCTGCTTCCTTCCGGATCTGACCCGATTGGCGGGTGAAACGCCCCTCGCCAACCTCCCGTGGCCTATGTGGCAAAGAACGGGCGGCCGTGCAAGGGCGCGGCCTGCCGGACGCGTTGGCCGGCGCTTTGACAAGCCGCCGGCCCGCCCCTACCTCGGCGGAACAAGAAGACGACATCGGGAGACATCACCATGGCGGGACGTTTGGCGGGCAGGACGGCGCTGCTGACGGCGGCGGGACAGGGGATCGGGCGGGCCACGGCGGAGGCCTACCTCGCCGAGGGCGCCCGGGTGATCGCCACCGACCTCGACGCTGCCAAGCTCGCCGGCCTCGAAGGGGCCGAGCGCCGCGCCCTCGACGTACGGTCGACGGCGGCGGTCGAGGCGCTGGCGCAGGAGGTCGGCCCGGTCGACATCCTGTTCAACGGCGCCGGCTTCGTCCACCACGGCTCGGTGCTGGACTGTTCCGAGGCCGATTGGGACTTCTCCTTCGACCTCAACGTCAAGTCCATGCACCGCACCATCCGGGCCTTCGTTCCCGGCATGCTGGAGCGGGGACGCGGGTCCATCATCAACGTGGCGTCGGGTGCCTCCTCGGTGCGCGGCCTGCCGAACCGCTACGTCTACGGCGCCTCCAAGGCCGCCGTGGTGGGGCTGAGCAAGGCGGTGGCGGCGGATTTCATCAAGCGCGGCATCCGCTGCAACGCCATCTGCCCCGGCACGATCGAGAGCCCGTCGCTCGACGAGCGCATCGACGCGCTGGCGGGCTCCACCGGCCAGAGCCGCGCGGCCGTGCAGCAGGCCTTCGTCGACCGCCAGCCGATGGGCCGGCTCGGCACGGCGCATGAAGTCGCCATGCTGGCCGTCTATCTCGGGTCGGACGAGTCGAGCTATACGACCGGCACCATCCACCTCGTGGACGGCGGCTTCTCGCTGTGACCGCTTCGGCGCGGCCGCCAGCGGCCGCCCCATCCTCCGGATCGAACCGCCCATGACGACCGCCCCCACCGACAGCCTGTCCGCCAACGTCGCGCCGCTCCCAGCCGGCGCCCATGTCACGGCGGCCTGCTTCCTCGGCGACCTCCCGGCCCTAGCGCTGGGGGACGGCACGGTGCTGCTCGGCACCGGAGAGAAGCCGCTGCTCGGCACCGGAGAGGAGGTGCTGCTCGGCACCGCACAGAAGCCGCTGCTCGGCACCGGAGAGAAGGTGCTGCTCGGCACCGACGGCGGCCATCGCGTGTCCGCCCACCCCGACGGCGGCGTGCTCTGCGCCGTCGCCGACCGGGACCGCATCGTCACGGGCGGCGACGACGGCCGCGTGGTGGCGACCCGGCCCGACGGGACCGTCGAGGAACTGGCCCGCGAACAGGGCTGGATCGACGCCCTGGCGCTGCATCCCACGGGCGCGGTCGCCTGGGCGAGCGGCCGCACCGTGCGGGCGCGCTCCGCCAAGGGGGAGGTCAAGACCGTCGCGTCCGGATCCTCGGTGCGCGGGCTCGCCTTCGCGCCCAAGGGCTACCGCCTCGTCTTCAGCCACTACAACGGCGCCTCAATGTGGTTCCCCAACACCGCGGAGGCGCCCCAGACGCTGGAGTGGAAGGGGTCGCACCTCGACGTGGTCTGGTCGCCGGACGGGCGCTTCGTCGTCACCACCATGCAGGAGAACGCCATGCACGGCTGGCGCGTCTCCGATTCAAAGCACATGCGCATGTCGGGCTACCCCGCCAAGCCGCGCTCTCTGTCGTGGTCGCCGGACGGCGCCTGGCTCGCCACGTCGGGCGCCGAAGCCTGCGTGGTCTGGCCGTTCGACAGCAAGGACGGCCCCATGGGGAAGGCGCCGCGCGAGTGCGGCGTCCGCCCGGCGCGGGTCTCGCAGGTCGCCTTCCACCCCCGCGCCGGCGTGCTGGCCCTCGGCTACGAGGACGGCTTCGTGCTCATGGTGCGGCTCAAGGACAATTCGGAGATCCTGATCCGGCGCGAGGATGCGGCCGGAGGGGCGGTGTCGGCCCTGGCCTGGGACGCTGCCGGAACCCGGCTCGTGTTCGGCACGCGGGGCGGCGCCGCCGGGGTCCTGACGCTGCCGGGCTGAGCGCCGACCTGTCGTCGATCGGGCTGTCGCCGACGCGGGCAGATCCCCGAAGGCGAGGCCTTCACGGACTCCGGAACGACGGACGCCGGGCACGAGGCCCGGCGCCGTGACGGCCGACGATCCTTCGAAGGGCAGCGGCGCCCTCCGGGACGGCTCACATGGCCTTGTGCATGCCGCGATGCATCATGCCGTGATGCATCATGCCGTGGTGCATGGTGCGGTGGCGCATCAGGCTGCGGTGCATCATGCCGTTGGTGAAGTGGGCGCGGCGATAAGCGTAGCTGTGCCGGTTCATCATGCGATGGTGGTGCATCATCATGGCCCGATGCTTCATCATCATGCCGCGGTGTCCGGCCATGCGGTGATGGCGCATCATGCCGGCGTGGCGGCGCATCATCATGCCGTGATGGCGCATCATGTTGCGATGCATCATGGCGTTGGTGGCATGGCGGCGCTGCATGGCATGGCCCATGGCGGGCTTATGCATCATCGGCTTCGTCATGGCGGGCTTGGCCATGGCGGGCTTCGTCATGGCGGGCTTGGTCATGGCCGGGCCGGTCGGCGAGGGTGCCGGCGTCGCGGCCGGGCCGGTGGGCGAGGCGGGCGCCGGGGCGACGGGTGCGGGGGCGACGGGTGCGGGGGCCGCGGCCGGCGGGGTCTGGGCGATGGCGGTGGTGGCGCCGAGCACCGCGAACATACAGCCGGCGATCAATCTCTTCATGGTCGTCATCCTCTCCTGGTCGTTCAAAGGGGCATCGCCGGCAGGCATCCCGGATGGGACGCCGGGGCCAGGGCCACCAGGAGGGAACGTCCCGTCGCGGACCGTCCGACTGCATCGCGGGCCGACCTCCGGGCCGACAAGGACGTCTCCCGGCGCGGCTCTTGCCTCCGCGGCGGCTGCGGGCCACACGTGCCACATGCAAGCCACAAACGCCGAGCCTTCCAGCGGGATCCCTCCCCATGCGCATTAAGGTCATCAACCCCAACAGCACGGCATCGATGACGGCGGTGATCGCCGCCGCGGCCCGGGCCGCCGCCTCGCACGGCACCGAGATCGTGGCCGCCACGGCACCCTGCGGGCCGGTCTCGATCGAGGGGCACTACGACGAAGCCGTCAGCGTGATCGGGCTGCTGGAGGAGATCCGGTCCGGCGAGCGCGATGGCTGCGACGGCTACGTGGTGGCCTGTTTCGGCGACCCCGGCCTCCTGGCGGCGCGCGAGGCCGCGCGCGGCCCCGTGCTGGGCATCGCAGAGGCCGCCATGCATGCGGCGAGCTTCCTCGCCACCGGCTTCAGCGTCGTCACGACGCTCGGGCGCACGCGGGTCATCGCCGAGCACCTGGTGCGGAGCTACGGCATGGAGCACCATTGCCGCAGGGTCCGGGCGACGGACCTCGCCGTGCTGGAGCTCGACGACCCGGCCTCGGACGCGCGCGCGAAGATCCTCGACGCATGCCGGCGCGCCCTCGACGAGGACGGCTCGGGCGCCATCGTGCTCGGCTGCGCCGGCATGGCGGACCTCGCCGCAGACCTGCAGGGCGAACTCGGCGTGCCGGTGATCGACGGGGTCGGGATCGCGGTGCGCTTCGTCGAGGCGCTGTGCGGCCTCGGCCTCGGCACCAGCAAGCGCGGGGACCTCGCCTTCCCCATCCGCAAACCTTTCGCGGGCGCCCTGGCCGACCTCGCCTGGCGGGATTGAGCGTTCGCCGACGGGCGGCCGTTTCCGGGACAGGCAGCAGGACCCACCCCCTGTTTTCAAGGGATCTACGGGCACGAGCGCGAGACTGTCACGCTCCCTGAAGCGTCCCGGTCACCCGCTGGAGCGGGTTCGCTCCAGCGGCGGCTTGTCGGCCCGCCTCACGCCGGCCGGCGCGCGTCGGCGCCGGTGCCGGCCGACGGAAAGGCGACCTCGACGAGCGTGCCTTCGCGGGGGCGGCTGCGGATGGCCATGCTGGCGCCGTTCGCCCCCACCAGGGCGCGGGTCAGCGGCAGGCCCAGCCCGTTGCCGCGCCCGTTGCCGTTGGCGGCATGGGCGGTCGCCCCGGCCCCGAACGGTTCCATGGCGGCGGCGATCTCGTCGTCGGACATGCCGACCCCCGTGTCGCGCACCCGGAGCAGCACGGTGCCGCTGTCGCTCAAGGCCGTCGACACGATGACCTGCCCGCCCGGCTCGTTGAACTTGACGGCGTTGGACAGGAGGTTGCGCACGATCTGCCGCGCCGAGCGCTCGTCGGCCAGCACGGCCGGGATGCGCCCGCCGAGCGAGGTCCGCATGATGACGCGGTCCCGGTGGGCCTCGGGCTGCATCTGCGCCACCGTTTCGGCCACGATGCGGTTGACGTCCACGGCGGCGACGTCGAGGTCGAGCTGGCCGGCCTCGATGCGCGACAGGTCGAGCAGGCCTTCGACCAGCGCCATGACCTGCGTGCCCGAGGCGTGGATGTCCTTGAGGTAGTCGCGGTAGCGCGGGTTGCCGAGCGGGCCGAACCGCTCGTCCATCATGACTTCGGCAAAGCCCAGGATGGCGTTCAGCGGCGTGCGGATCTCGTGGCTCACCTTGCCGAGCAGGCCCGTCAGCCGGTCGGCATCCCGCGCATGGGCCCGTTCCGTCCTGTCGCGCTCGGTCTCGGCCGTCTTCAGCGCCGTCACGTCGCGCAGCGTCAGGTAGAAGCCCGCGTCGCCGAGGCGGCCCAGGGTCAGCACCATGGGGCTGCCCGGGGCATCGCCCGGCCGGGCCACCACGTCGCGGCGCGGCGGCGGGCCGCCGGCGCCGTCCCGCCCCTGCCGCACCTCGCCGAGCAGGGCGAGGGCGGCGGGGCGGCTCTCGGCCGACAGGAGCTGGGTGAAGCTTTGGCCGAGCGTGGCGTCGCGCCCGAACCAGGTTTCGCCGCGGCGGTTCAGCCGGCGCACGAGCCCGTTGCCGTCGAGCAGCGCCACTGCATCGTCGACGCGGTCGAGCAGCTCGCCGGACCGGCCCTCGTCGGGCGCGGAAGCGGGCACGGCGGCCGGGAGTTCCCCTTGCGGCGCGGGCTCGTCGAGCAGCCACAGCGTCGCGGCTTCGCCTGCCCAGGCGACGGCGGCGGGGCGGGCCGGCAGCGTGACGCGGCCCGCGGCGGCGTCGCGCAGCGCGAGCGGCCGCGGCGCGCCCGCCTCGCCGGCGGGGGCGACCCCGTCCACGAAGAGCGCCGCACCCGCCGCGACGAGGTCGCCCGGCGTGGCATAGCCGAGACGGGCCGCGGCCGCGGCATTGGCGAAGGCCGGCGTCGACCCGGTCGTGACGATGACGGGCCAAGGCAGGCGCTCGACGAGATCCGCCGAGGACGGGGCCAGATCGGCGGAGTCGGCGGAATCGGCGCCGAGGTGTGCGCCAGGGTCGGCGGCCGGGTCCTCGACGGGCGGGCTCGCGGCCTGCGCCGCCGGCGCGTCGGGCGCGAGCGTGGGGGGCGCCTCGGGACGGGCGAGGTCGGGGGCCGGCCGGACCGGCGCGCCGATCCGGGCCCGCAGGGCTTCGCCGAGCGCCTGGAAGGCGAGGTCGTCGCTGAGCGGCGGTTCGGGCTCGGCGGCGTTCGGTTCCGCGGCATCGGCGAAGGTCGGCACGTCCGGTGTCGGCGCCTCGGCCGCGGCCGACCGCCCCGGCAGCAGGGCCTGGAAGGCGCGCAGCTGCACCACGTTGGCGGCCGTCACCAGCGCCCCGGGCCGGCGGTCCTGGGCGGAGGAAGCGGCCGGAGCCTCACTGATGACGGGTGTCGCGGCTTCGGCGGGCAGCGCTTCGGCCTCGGCCGGCACCGCATCGGCGGCCGGCACCGCTTCGGCGGTCGATCCTTCGGCAGGAATGGCTTCGGGTCCGGCCGCGACCTGCTCGGGGCCGACGTCGTGGGCGGCACCCGCCTCGACCGCGTCGGGGCGGCCGAGGTCGAGCCGGCCGAGGTCGAGCGTGCCGAATCCCCGGAAGCCGGCGAAGCGCCGCCCGGGCCCGAACACGGGCGAGCCGCTCAGCGCCATGGGAACGCGCGCCGCGCCGCCGGCGACCGACAGGTCCAGGGTGATGCCCGACCATGTGGACCGCCCCGCGAGGGCGGCCCGCAGCCGCGCGGCCCCGGCCGGGTCCTGCGCGGCGACGAGGTCGGGCAGCGCGCCGCGGCCGGGCTGCAGCGGGGCGCCGAGCCGCGTCACCGTGTCGGCATCGATCTGGGTCAGCACCGCGTCGGCATCGGTGCGCCACAGCAGACGGAGCGTGACGGCGCCGTCGAGGGCGAGGGCGAGGCGGTCCCGCAGCACCGCGACCTGGCTGCGACGGGCGAGGCTGGCGCCCGGCGAGGGTTCGGCCGCGGGCGAGATTTCGGCGGTGGGCAAGGGTTCGGCGGTGGGACCGACCCCGTCCGCAGCCGGAACCTGGTTCTGCCGGACAGGGTCCGGCGACGCGCGTCCCTGCCGCACCGGGTCGTCCCAAGCCGGCCCGTCCCAAGCCGGCCCGGTCCCCTCCGCCTGGCCGGCATCCGGCACGGCGAAGCCCAGCAGCGGGCCGGCCGTCGTCGCCACCGCGACCACCAGCGCGGTGCGGGCCCGCATGCGGAAACCGCGCGCCAACCCGCCGCGGACCAGCCGCGGGGCACGGCCCGCCACCACGCCCTGCGTCAGGCCGTCGAGCCACCCTCCGCCCCCGAGGCCGGGGCCGAACAGGGCCCGGGCCAGCGCGTCCGCGTCCGGCGCGCCCCAGTAGGTGGCGGCCGCCGCATTGGCCCAGGCCACCGCGCCGGTGCCGGGATGCACGATGACGAAGGCGGCGCCCCGTGCCTTGCAGCCGGCGAAGGCCGGATCGGAAAACGTCTCGCCCACCTCCGGCAGGGTGCCGTCTCGGTCTGGGGAATCCTGCATCAACACCGTCCACGCGTCACGCGAGCGGCTCGCGCCGATCGCGGACGATTTAACAACGCACCCACGCCACCTTCGCCAGGGTTATCACGTTTTAAGATAAACTTAAGCATGGCTCCGGCCCGCCGCCACCTCCGCACGCGGGGGCGGCACATGCCTAAAAAGCATCATGTTGCACCGCACAACAATGTTGCGACGCAGCACGCCTTGAGGTACGACAGCCGCGCGGTCGGCCTGGTTGTCAGCCTCTTCCGCCCGGCAGCCCGCCCCGCGGGTGTCGCCGTCTTCTTTTCGTCCCCAGGAGAGCATGCCATGCCTACGCCGTCCTACGAGATCCCCGCCGACATGCGCGATATGGCCGAAAAGAGCGTGGACCAGGCGCGTCGCGCCTTCGACGGGTTCATCAACGCCGCCCAGAAGGCCGCCGGCCAGGCCGACACGACCGCCGCCAGCGTGCAGAGCAATGCCAAGACCATCGGCTCCAAGGCCATGGGCTTCGCCGAAGTTAATGTCCGCAGCGCCTTCGACCTCGCCCAGAAGCTCGTCCGCGCCAAGGACCTCCAGGAGGTCCTGGCCCTGCAGACGGACTATGCCAAGAGCCAGATGACCACGATCCAGGAGCAGGCCAAGGAGCTCGGCTCCATCGTGCAGACCACCGCCCAGGGCGTGGTCCAGTCGGCCTCGGCGTCGGTCAAGACCGCCACCGACAACGCGATGAACCAGAACCAGTCCTGATCCCCCTGCCCCGGCCGGGTGCGGGAGCCTCCGGGCCATCGCACCCGGCCGGGGCCGACACCCTGTCGCCCCCGATGACGTGAGCCGTGACGCCATGGCGCGGAAGAGCAAGAAGCGCGAGCGGCGCGATCGGACATCGCGCCGGGACGCCGAGGCCGCTTCCGAAGGGAGATCACCGATGAGTTCGGACACGTTCCACGCCGATGCGCCCGCCGACCCCGAGGCCGGCACCGCCGTCATCCACCCGGTCACGCCCGAGATGATGGACGAGGCCGCCCACAAGGCGGCACAGCTCGCCGACGACGTGGCCCACCACGTGGTGCCGGCGCCCGAAGCCGCGCACGAGGCGTCCCACCGGCACGGGGATGATCACGCCCCTGAAGCGCCGGCCCCCGAGCTGCCCATTTCCGAGCTACCTGTGCCCGAGGCGCCTGTGCCCGAGCTGCCCGTCGCCGCCATGACCGAGGCCGTCGAGGCCGGCGAGTCCGTGATGCGAGACGCCGTCGAGGTCCGGTCCGCCGCGGGTTCGGCGATGGTGGCGGCGGCCGAGACCGTCGACGACGCGGCCCGCGCCGCCGCCGACCGTGCCGAGGCCGCCCTCGATCGGGCGAGCGCGGCTGCCGGTGCCGGGATGTCGGGCGGCACCGACGCGCTGGGCCAGTACAATGCGGCCCTGCTCGGCATGGTGCAGGCCAACCTATCGGCGACCGGGGAGCTCTTCGCCGCTTTGGTCAAGGCCAAGTCCCTGCCCGAAGTCGTGGCCATCAACACCGACCATCTGCGGCGGCAGTTCGATACGCTGACGGCACAGGGGCGGGACCTCGCCACGCTCGCCCAGAAGCTGACCTCCACGGCCTTCGGCCCCCTGGCCGGCACCCTGCGCCGCGACGCCTGAGGGCCGCGCCCTCGCGGCCTTCGCCCACCGCGGCCGCGAGGGCTTGCCCTCCTCCGCTTTTGTCGTTATGCATCTCCACCTCACGCGAGGCGTGCCGCCATAGCTCAGTTGGTTAGAGCGCTAGATTGTGGATCTAGAGGTCCCCCGTTCGAGCCGGGGTGGTGGTACCAGCGCGCTCAGACGCTTCGATCCTGCCCCGCGACGCGTGAGGGGACGAGTGTCGACATCCGATCAGCAAGCGACAGCGCAGTCAGTTCGGGTAATCGAGCCAGCCGACCGTCGACGATCGCGCTCGGCCTGTCGTAGCCCCGGATAGCCGCGTCGGACGTCGCTCAACCTTCATCCGTCACTGCCCCGACTGCCTCGGCCGGACGCCCGGACGGCAATCGACCTCGTACCGAGCCCATCGGCGGCCCCTTGGGACGGCGGTAAAGCGGGCCGGGGACCTCGGTCAGAACAGGAACGTGGAGCCCTGACAGGCCGACGTGTCCTGGTCCTGGGGGAGCAGCTCGGCCCGCGTCCACAGCTTCCCGCGGAGGAAGGCGGCGGCGCAGGCCGGGTCGAAGTGTGTCCCGGCATGAGCGTCGATATGGGCGGCGGCCTCGTCACGGGACCAGGACCGTTTGTAAGGACGATCGCTCACGAGGGCGTCGAAGACGTCGGCGACGGCCACGATGCGGCCCGACAGCGGGATCGCGTCCCCGCTGAGCCCGCGGGGATAACCCCGACCGTCCCACCATTCGTGGTGGGTGAGGGCGATCTCGGCCGCGAGCGCGAGGACGTGCGATGCGCTGCCTTCCAGGATCCCGTAGCCGTATTCGGCGTGTCGCCGAACGATGGCCTGCTCTTCCGGGCTGAGCCGGCCCGGCTTCAGCAGGAGGGAGTCCGGCACCGCGATCTTGCCGACGTCGTGCATGGTCGAGGCGAGTTCGAGGTCGGTGCACCAGGCGGGATCGCAACCGAGTTCGCGGGCGATGGACCCGGCCAGCATCGACACGCGCGCGACGTGGTTCCCGGTGTCGGTGTCGCGGTATTCGGCGGCGCGGGCCAACCGGATCACGATCTCGCGTTCGCGCTCCCGGATGGTCCGCGTCGCCCGGGCGACCTCGCGGGCCAGCCAAGCCGATCGATCGCGCTCGATCCGGCGCGCCGCGTCGAGCGCGAGGAGGTTCGACAGACGCGCCTTGACCTCGATGGCGTCGAACGGTTTGCCCATGAAGTCGGTGATGCCGGCCTCGAGCGCCTCGCGCCGGATCCGCCGCTGATCGAAACTCGTCACCATGATGACGGGAACGTGTTGAAAGCCCGCGATGGCACGGAGGCGGCGCACGAACGAGATGCCGTCCATGCCCGGCATCTCGTAATCGGTCACGACCGAGGCGAACCGGTCGGGCTGGGCCGCGATGGCGGCGAGGGCCGTCGCGGGATCGGTGAACGCCACGGTGCTGCAGCCGCGGATGCCGCCGATGGCCTGCGCCATGAGGACGTTGTTCAGCTCGACGTCGTCGAGCAGCAGGACTTCACAGCTTTGGTGGCCGCCCACGGGCGAAAGCGGCGCGGATTCGAGCGACACCGGTGCGACCTCCGCCCCGGAGGCCAGCTCGGCTGGGGAGCGCGCTGCGACGATGCCGGAGCCTGTGTCGACATTCTGGGTCATGTCACAAAATTAACGCGGGCGTCTTAAGCCTTTCTTGTGGTGCAACCACGGGCGGGAACAGCGGACGCGATGGCAGAAGCCGGGACACGATCGGTCAACCGCAAGCTCGCCCGTCTCGTGATCGTCTCGATCGGGTCGGCCATGATCGTCGTGGCGGCCCTGGCCGTGTGGCAGGAAGCGTCCCGCTATCTCGATTCGAAGCGCGATACGCTGTTGGGCACCGCCAACGCCTTCGCGGCCGCGACCAGCGACGCGCTCGCGGCGCGAGACCAGCGCGCCGCCTACCTGGCGCTGCGCGGCATCGCCTCCATCCCGGCCATCCAATTCGCCGACCTCAGGGACGGCGCCGGCCTGTCGGTGGCGAGCATCGGTTCGGGCGTGCGGCTGCATGGCGACCTCGACCTGACGGACCGGGACGGGTCGAGGACGCCGTTGGGCCTGCTCTCGACCCGCACGGTGTCGATCTCGGTCGCGGTCAGGAAGGAAGGGCAGACGATCGGCAGCCTCGTGCTGGTCGGCGACGTCACCGACCTCGGGTGGCGGATGCTGGACGCCCTCGCCCCCGTGGCGCTGGGTTCGCTGGCGGCTCTGGCGATCGGCCTGACGATCTCGCTCCGGCTCCAGCGCTCCATCACGCGCCCCCTCATCGCCCTGGCGCGCGTCATGGCCTCGGTCGAGGCCGACCACGATTACGCCCGGGACGTCCCCATCCAGAGCGACGACGAGGTCGGGCAGCTCGCCCGCAGCTTCGGCAGCATGCTGCGCGAAGTGTGGGAGCGCGACCGGCAACTCGTGGCCCACCGGGACCGCCTCGAACAGGACGTGGCGGAGCGCACGCAGGACCTGCGGCTCGCCAAGGAGGACGCCGAGGCCGCCAATGCGGCCAAGAGCGACTTCCTGGCGACCATGAGCCACGAGATCCGAACGCCCATGAACGGCATGCTGGTGATGGCGGAACTCCTGGCCGGCTCCGACCTGCCGGACCGGCAGCGCCGCTATGCCGAGGTGATCGCCCGGTCGGGCCAAAGCCTCGTGGCGATCATCAACGACATCCTCGACTTCTCCAAGATCGAGGCCGGCAAGCTCACGCTCGAACGCATCCCGTTCTCGCTGCCCGACCTCGTCGACACCGTCGTCACGCTCTTCGCCGAGAAGGCCAACGCCAAGAACCTCGACCTCGCCGCCTACGTGGACCCGAGCCTGCCCGACACCGTCACGGGAGACCCCGTCCGCCTGACGCAGGTGCTCGGCAACCTCGTCAACAACGCCTTGAAGTTCACCGCGACAGGCCACGTCCGCATCGCGGCGGAAGCCGTCGACGGCCAGCTGCGCCTTTCGGTGATCGACACCGGCATCGGCATCCCCGCCGACAAGATCGGGTCGCTGTTCTCCGCGTTCTCGCAGGCCGACCAGTCGACGACGCGGCGCTTCGGCGGCACCGGCCTCGGCCTCGCCATCAGCAAGCGGATCGTCGACGCCATGGAGGGGCATGTCGCCATCGAGAGCGCCGCGGGCCGAGGCTCCACCTTCTCGGTGCTGCTCCCCTTGGCCGATCCCATCCCGGTCCGCCCCGGCGCGGAGCGACCGGGACGGGCCGTGGCAGTCGCCCTGTGGGGCGCGGCGACCGCCGATGTCGTGACGCGCGGCCTCGCGGCGGCCGGTTTCGACGTGCGTCCGGCGGGGTCCGACCCCGCCCCGGCCGGCGTCGAAACCGACCGCCTGGCGGAGGCACGCGACCTCGTCGCGGCGGGGCGGCCGGCCGGGGCCGGCCAGGTCATCGCCGTCGCGCCGTTCGGCGATCCCGCGGGGGAGGAGGCCCTGCGGCTCGGCGTCGCCGACGCGCTGCTGCGCCGCCCCATCGTCCAGTCGGAGTGGCGGGACGTCCTGGCGCGGCTCCGCCAGGGCGATGTCGCGGCCCTGGCACCGGCGGCGCCCGGCCGGGACGCCGCCGCGCCCGTCACGGCCGTCCCGGCGGGACTTCGCGTCCTCGTCGTCGACGACAACGCGGTGAACCGCGAGGTCGCGCTGGAAGCGCTGGCGCGCCTCGGTGTCGCCGGCGAGGCGGTCGACGGCGGCCGGGCCGCCCTCGCGGCCGCGGCACGCGGCGGCTTCGACCTGGTCCTGATGGACGGCAGCATGCCCGACATGGACGGCTACGAGGCCGCCCGGCGGCTGCGCGCGCAGGAGGCCGATCTGGGCCTGGCTCACGTCCCGGTGATCGCGCTGACCGCGCATGTGGTCGGGCCGACCGCGGCCCTTTGGCGACAGGCCGGCATGGTCGACGTGCTGCACAAGCCCTTCACGGTGGCGGGCCTTTCCGACGTGCTGCGCCGCCACGCCAAGCCCGGCGCCGGCCCGGACCTCGCCGCGCCCCTACCCCGCCCGGCCGGGCCGGCGTCCACGCCGCACGAGAACGACGCGGCCGTCGCCCTCCTCGACGACGATACCCTGTCGGGACTCGAGGACATGGCGGGCCCCGCCGGCGAGGGCTTCGTCCAGCGCATCGTGGCGCTCTTCGCGGAGGGGGGGCCCCCGAGCTTCGCCGCCCTCCAGCACGCGAGCGAGGCCGCCGATGCGACGGCCGTCGCGTCCGCGGCGCACAAGCTGAAGTCCATGAGCCTCAACGTCGGCGCTGCCCGCCTGGCGTCGCGGCTCGCCGCCATCGAGGCCGCGGCGCTGGACCATGCGACGATCCCCGCCGCATCCGCCATCGCGGCCGCCGAACAGGATTTCGAGCGCACCGTCGACGCCCTTCGCGGCCGCTTCGACCCGGCCCGAAACCGCCGCGCCGCCTGATGGCCCCCCGCGCGGCCCGTGACGGCGGACTGGAGCGCCTTCGCCTTCCGCGAGTCCGCTCCAGCTCCAAGTCGAGAGCAGTTTCATCGGCTCGGGGTCGCCACGGTGCACCCGAGCCAGCCGATACGGCTCGACAGCCGCGTTCGATCGCCGGCCATCCGATGCACAGGGACAGACGCTGCGCCCCGCGCCCGCGCAGGTTCCGGGCCTTCCTGGCCGGATCGAGCGGAGCCGCGGCCGTGGAGTTCGCGATCCTCGGCCTCGTCTTCACGATGCTGCTGTGTTTCGTCGTCGAGATCGGCATGACCATGCTGATGCAGTCGACCCTGAACGAGGCCGCGCAGGCCGCTTCGCGCCTGATCCGCACCGGCAGCGTCCAACAGGCCGGCGGACAGCCGGCGCCGTTCCAGGCCGCCCTCTGTGCGAAGGTGAAGCTCCTCATGGATTGTGCGCAGGTCCGCTACGACGTGATCGCGGGCGACCGTTTCGCGACGCTGCCGATCGGCGTCCAGACCGATGCGGACAGCCAGCTCGTGAACACGCGTTTCGTTCCCGGATCGGCCGGGCAGAACGTCGTCGTGCAGGTGGGGTACACCCGAAGCCTGTACTTCCCGATCCTCAAGGACGTGATGGGCCACCATGGAAACCTGCTGATCCTGTCCACCGTGGTGTTCCAGAACGAGCCCTATTGAAGGCCGATGCGCTTCAAGACGTTCCTGCACCAGGCCCATGGCGCCGTCGCGGTCGAGTTCGCCTTCGTGGTACCGGTGATGCTGGTGTTGTTGTTCGGCGGCTTCGAGGCCGGCAGGATGGTGGATGCCTTCATGCGCCTCAACGACAGCGCGCAGATGATGGCGGACCTCGTGTCGCGGCAGAGGTCCGTCACGGCCTCCCAGGTGCAGGACTTCTGCAGCGGTGTCGGGATCGTCATGAGACCCTTCTCGACGGTTGGCTTCAGCGCCACGATCGCCAGCGTCACGCGTTCGACTTCGGGCGTCGTGGTCGACTGGCAGGACACGAGTTGCGGGGGCGGCCCATCGATCGCCGCGGCGGCGACACTGGCAGCGCCCTTCATCCCGAACCTCAACAACAGCGTCATCCTGGTCCAGGCGAGCTTTGCCTATCACCCCCTCGTCAACAACGCCGTCGCGCCCAGCCTGGCGATCGTCAAGCGCGGCTACGCGCGGACGCGGGGTGGCGTATCGGTGGCGCATGATTGAGCCGCGTGGAGCTGGTCCCCGGCGGTTGGACGGACCTCGGGCTCCGACCGGGCTTCATCTCCGCTTAACGGCTGGCAGGCAGGCTACCGCGACGATGCGGGCACCGATGTGTCGGCCCTGCAGACTGCATCAGACGTGCCGGCACCATGCTCATGAAGACGAACCCAGGCCCGGGTAGCCGACCTTGACGTGTCGCCCTTCCCCGCTGCAGCGCATGTTCCGGCAGTTCCGGAGCGATAGCCGAGGCGGTTTCGCCCTGCTGTTCGGGATCGTCGCCCCCGCCGTGCTCCTGCTGCTGTGCGGGAGCGTGGAAGTGGCCGAGGTCGTCAAGGCGAAGCGCGAACTCCAGTGGAACGTCGACACCGCCGCCCTGAACGGGGCGCGCGAAATGGGGACCGACCTGTCGAGCGCCACGGCGGCGCGCGCCCAAAGCTTCGCCGGCTCACTCGCGGCCCGGTCGACGCCCCGATGGACCGTCACCACGGCGGCTCAGATCGACTCCGCGCAGGGCACCATGACGGTCAGCCAGACGGCTTGGCGCGCCTCCTACTTCGGCAGCCTGCTCCCGCCCGGCGGGTGGCACATCGGCGTATCGAGCACGGCGGTGGTCAACCAGAGAGTGCCGTTGTGCGTGCTGGGCCTCCAAAGCGGTGGGACCAACATCGCCCTGCACGCCAGTTCCACCGTCACGGCCGGCGGCTGCCTGGTCCAAAGCAACAACAACATACAGGTCGAGTCCTCGGCCAGCCTGCAGGCGGCCGCGGTGCGGAGCGTCGGGGCCGCGAAGGGGCCGATCGCGCCGCCCGCCATCACCGACGCTCCGGCCATCGCCGATCCCTTCCAGTCGCTGGACATCGCGATCCCGAAAACCTGCACCGATCACGGGATCGAGGTGACGGAGGGAACGCAATCGCTCAATCCAGGTGTTCATTGCGGCGCCGTCAAGCTGCAAGGCAACGCGGTGCTCACGCTGAACCCGGGCGAGCACTACTTCGTCAACGGACAGTTCAACCTGGGCGGCACGTCTCGGATCAGCGGCACCGACGTCGTCCTGATCTTCAAGGGCAATTGGCAGCTGAAGTGTGCAGACTCGGCCTATGTCTCGCTGATGGGCCGGCAGTCGGGGCCTTATGCCGGGTTCGTGCTGGTGACCGACCGCAGCTTCGGCGGCAAGCTGAGCATCTCGACCGACCATGCCCGTCAACTCTACGGCACCATCTACCTGCCGAATGCCACGCTCGACGTGACCGGGACGGGCAACAAGGTCGCCGACGAGTCCCCCTGGACGGTCGTGGTCGCCAAGGGCCTGACGACGGACGGTTCGGCGAACCTCGTCATCAATTCGAACTACAACGGAGCTTCGGTCCCCGTCCCGGCCGGCGTGGGAACCAGCGACATGACGCACCTGTCCAACTGAGGTCGCTTCGGGACCGGCGCGGCGGGCTGGGTCGGAACACACCGTCGACGGCGCCCTGGCGGCAGGGCCGTCGTGGCGGCCGACCCTCGACACGAGCAGGCGGCTGGAAAAAAGGCCTTGTGGTTCGGGCGGGTCGTGATCCACTCGGCCGTGGTCGATGGACGGGTGTCGCCGGCGCGGACCGGATGGGCGGAACGGCTCGCCGTTCTCCCATGGGGTCCGGAGCGGCGGGTTCGGCCCGACCACCCGCCGCAGACGATCCGGACTTTGGTCGACGAAGCCCGGCAACCGAGCATCGCCCCATGACGTCGAACGATCCGCTGCTGCAGCCCTACGTCCTCAAGCACCTCACGCTGAGGAACAGGATCATGACGACCTCGCATGAGCCCGCCTATGCGGAGGACGGCATGCCGAAGCAGCGCTACCGGGCCTATCACGCGGCGCGCGCCGCGGGTGGCATCGCCCTGACGATGACGGCCGGGTCGGCGTCGATATCGCGCGACAGCCCTCCCGTGTTCAACAACATCCTCGCCTACAAGGACGAAGTCGTGCCTTGGATGCGGGACCTGGCCGACGCCTGCCACGAGCACGGCGCGGCGGTGATGATCCAGTTGAGCCACCTCGGGCGCCGCACCCGCTGGGACAAGGGTGACTGGATGCCGGTGGTGTCACCCTCCCACCGGCGCGAATCCGCGCATCGCGCCTTCCCCAAGAAGATGGAGGACTGGGACATCGACCGCATCGTCGGGGATTTCGGAGACGCGGCGGAACGCATGAAGGCGGCCGGGCTCGACGGCATCGAACTCGAAGCCTACGGACACCTGCTCGACCAGTTCTGGTCGCCCCTGACCAACGCGCTCGACGCACCCTACGGCGGCACCCTCGACGACCGCCTGCGGTTCAGCTTCGACGTGCTGCGCGAGATCCGCCGGCGGGTCGGGCCGGATTTCATCGTGGGCCTGCGCTACACCGCCGACGAAGCCCAGCCGGGCGGGCTCGACAAGGCGAGCGGCCTGGAGATCTCGCGGCGGCTGAAGGCCAGCGGCCTCGTCGACTTCCTCAACATCGTGAGGGGACACATCGACACCGATGCCGGCCTGACCGACGTGATCCCCATCCAGGGGATGCCGTCCGCGCCCCACCTCGACTTCGCCGGCGAGATCCGGGCCGAGACGCGCTTGCCGACCTTCCACGCAGCCCGCATCCCGGATGTGCCGACCGCCCGTCACGCCATCCAGGCCGGCAAGGTCGACATGATCGGCATGACGCGCGCCCACATGGCCGACCCCGACATCGTGCGCAAGATCATCGCCAAGCGAGAGGCCGACATCCGGCCCTGCGTCGGCGCCAACTACTGCCTCGACCGCATCTACCAGGGCGGGGCCGCCCATTGCGTCCACAACGCCGCCACGGGCCGCGAACTCACCATGCCGCACCACATCGCCAAGGCGGAAGCCAGGCGCAGGATCGTCATCGTCGGCGCCGGCCCGGCGGGCCTCGAGGCGGCCCGCGTGGCCGGGGAGCGCGGCCATGCCGTGACGGTGTTCGAGGCGGCCAGCCATCCCGGCGGCCAGATCAGGCTCACCGCCCAAAGCCCCCGCCGCCGTGAGATGATCGGCATCATCGACTGGCGGATGGCGCGCTGCGAGGCCCTGGGCGTGACGTTGCGCTTCAACACCGTGGCGGAAGCGGCCGACATCCTCGCCGAGGCACCCGACGTGGTGATCATCGCGACCGGAGGCCTGCCGCAGACGCAGGTCCTCGAACGCGGCAACGACCTCGTCGTCTCGGCCTGGGACATCATCTCGGGCGACGTCAAGCCGGGTTCGAACGTGCTGATCTTCGACGGCGCCGGCGACCACGCGGGCCTGCAGGCCGCCGAGATCGTGTCGGGCGCCGGGGCCAAGGTCGAAGTCATGACGCCGGACCGCGCCTTCGCACCGGAGGTCATGGCCATGAACCTGGTGCCCTACATGCGCGTGCTGCAGCAGCGCGACGTCACCTTCACGGTGACGTTCACGCTCGAAGCCGCGGAGCGCTCCGGGAACGGGATCCTGGCCAGGATCGGCAGCGAATACGGCGGCATCTCGAAGCAGCGCAGCGTCGACCAGATCGTGGTCAACTACGGCACCATCCCGCTCGACGAGCTTTATTTCGAACTGAAGCCGCTCTCGCGCAACCTCGGCGCCGTGAACCACGACGACCTCATCGAGGGCAGGCCCCAGATGGGCAGCCCCAACGCCGGCGGGGCTTTCCAGCTGTTCAGGATCGGCGATGCCGTCGCGTCCCGCAACACGCATGCGGCCATCTACGACGCCCTCCGCCTGGTCAAGGACCTTTGACGCGTCACGGCCGACCGGTCCGGGCCACAGGCCAAGACTGGCGCGTCCCGGTTCGGCGTCGGCGCGAGACCCGCCCAGGCGTGGCCATGTGCGGCAGCGTCATGGCGATCCGGACATCGCGGCGTCGCACCGGACCGTTCTGCTCACCGGGCGACCAAGCAGGGCGCCGAACGCGGCTCGACGTGGAACCACCGGGAGCGCCCTTCTCCCGCTGGCGGGAGAAGGTGGCGCCGCGCAGCGGCGTCGGTTGAGGGTGGGGAGCCCCGCGTGTCGTCGGTGCATCGACGCTTCGTGGCGTTCAGCCCCCCTCATCCGGCGCTTCTCGCCACCTTCTCCCCACGGGGGAGAAGGGCGAAGCGGCACCGTTGATCTCCGTTCGGCGGCCTGGGCTACCAAGGCAGCGTCTTGTCGAACCGATCGACGTAGCGCAGCCCGGGCTTGCCCCGGTTCGCCTCGACGGTATCGACCACCAGGGGGATGCTCTCCTCCAGCGACAGCGTGGCGTCACGCCCGCCCATGTCGGTCCGGACCCAGCCGGGGGCGACGAGCAGGAGCGCGTGGCCGTCCGCGGCGTGGCGGCTCGCGTATTTCTTCATGAGCATGTTCAGCGCCGCCTTGCTGGCCGCGTAGAGCTGCCAGCCATCCTGGGCGTCGGCGATGCTGCCCAGTCCGGACGTCATGATGGCGATGGCGCCGCCGGGCGGGACGATGTCGCGCAGGATTTCGGCGGCCCGCACCGGTGAAAGCGCATTGACCAGCATCATGTCGAGGAAGTCCGTCTCGGAGATGCTGGCCGGTGTCGCTTCGATGGATCGCGCGATGCCGGCGTTGATGAAGGCGACGTCCAGGCGTCGCCCCCCGAGCCGCTCCCGCAGAGCCCGGACCTGATCGGCGTGGGCGATGTCGACCGTCTCGATCTCCAGGCGGTCCGGGAAGCGCTGGGCCAGCCCGTCGAGGTCGGCCGAGGGCTTGCGCACGGTGGCGATCACCCGCCAGCCGCGCCCCAGCCACTCCTCCACGAGTGCGAGTCCGAGCCCGCGCGAAGCCCCCACCACCATCGCGGTTCCTTGCTGTGCCATGGTCCGATCCTTTCACCCGATGCCGATGACATCGTCGTGCCAGGCATCGGCGGCCACCGGTAGCGCCGAACTGTCGCGAGTTTGCGGACAGGGGGTCACAGGCGGCGCATGACGGGCGCCGGCCGGCGTGCAGGCGATCCGCACGGTCCTGCGGCGCCGAACCGCCGGATGGGGTGGCCGGGTCGCCCACGACGTCTCGCCACTCCGGTTCGCAGTCCTGGTCGGCCAGATCCTGCGGCCCGGCTCGAAGTCGGGCCATCACGGTGCCAAGCCTTCCCCCATGCCTGTGTCCCCGCAGCCCCCTTCGCTGAGCGCCTTCATGGCGGACACCACGGTCCTGATCGTCCTCTTCACGGCGACAGGCATCGTCAACGAGCGCTTCATCGCCGGCATGGGCTGGGATCAGGTGCTCCACGCCCGCGCGCTCGGGGCTGTCAGCGACGGGAGGGCCGCACCCGAGACGCGACCGACGCCGGATGTCACGACACCATCATGGCCGCCGTGACGGCTGCTCATTGGCCAAACGGTCGAGGTTCGCGATCAGGCGCGTCAGGAGGCCGACGAGCTGCTGGGTTTCCGCTGCGGTGAAACCCTCCAGTGCCTCGCGGTTGCCCTGCAGCAAAGCCACGACCGCCTCCGGCATGCGGGCCAACGCGGCCTCCTTCAGGACGATGCGGCTGCTACGCCCGTCGTCCGGATCGGGGGAGCGCTGGATCAGCCCGTCGCGCTCCATGCGGGCGAGCATCTGCGCCATCGGCGGTTGCTCGACCTTGGCGAACCGGGCGAGATCGCGCTGCGTGCTCGCCCGCCCCTCCCGCAGCGCCACCAGCACCGGCAGGTGGCCGAGACCGAAGCCCAGCGGCTTGAGCCGCGCCTCGCTCAGCCGGGCGAAGCCACGCGCCGCGAGGCTGACGAGATGACCGGGCGTCGCGAGCACATCCAGATCCATTCCCACACTCCTTGCACCCCGCCGCGGCATGATGCATATGTACATATGTAACTAGTTCACCCGCTGGCGCGCCAGCCGGGGACGATCCGAGGAGAGAACCCGATGGGCGGCGATACCGAAATCCTCGCGCGCATCTACGACCGCTTCAACGCACGGGACATCGATGGCGTGCTGGCCCTGCTCGACGACGATGTCGCCTGGGCCAACGGCATGGACGGCGGACACGTCCACGGCCACGAGGCGGTGCGCACCTACTGGACGCGCCAGTGGGCGATCGTCAGTCCGCATGTCGAGCCCGTGGCCTTCCGCGATGGGGGCGACGGCACGACCGTCGTGGAGGTGCGTCAGTCCATCCGTGACCTCGACGGCAAGCCGCTGCAAGGCCAGACGCACGGGCTCAGGGACAAGACGGTCGGTCACGTTTTCCGCCTGCGGGGTGGAAAGGTCACGCGGTTCGATATCCAGGACACCGTCTGAGCCGCCGCCCGCCGCCATCGAAATGTCGCGGCCGTCGAGCCCGCCGCTCGGCACCGCGGACCGACCGAGGCCGTTCGTGGTTGGGACGGGCGACGCGGCCCGCCGGCGCTTCGACGGAACTGCTCTCGCTTCTGGGCCGGAGCGGATTCGCCGAAGGCGACAGCGCAGGCGTCGGAGGACGCGCGGCGCGAGAGCGGGAGTTCGCATGAAGGGTTCGGCCTTGTTGACCGTCGTCGTGGCCGCCGCGATCGTCCCGGTCGTCGTGGCGGTGGGGTTCCACGGTTTCGGTGGGACGACCCCGCTTCGGGTCGACACGACCCCGCCTGGGGTCGACACCACGGCTTCGGGGACCAAGGCCGGCGGTCCGCGAACCGCCGATGCCGCGCGGGGCGCCGACCTGTTCCGGACCTGTGCGGCCTGCCATTCCGTCGGTCGCGGCGGCCCGGACGTCGACGGCCCGAACCTTTACGGGGTCGTCGGCGCCCCGGTCGCCGAGCGCAGGCCACGCTACGGTTACACGCAGGCGCTCCGGGACGTCGGCGGCGTCTGGACGGCGCAGCGCCTTGATGCGTGGCTCAAGGAGCCTGCCGCCTTCGCGCCGGGCACCGCCATGGGGTTCGCGGGTCTGGCGGACCCTCGAGATCGCGCGGACGTCATCGCGTTCCTGGCGACGCAGGGGCCGGCGCGGAAGTGATAGGGTGGGGTCGCGCGACGTCCGGCACGGCCGCCTCGGGACGACGCGCCTCCGGTGCGGGCCGGAGGCTCACGCTGCGACGCCGAGGCCGCGCAGGAAGGACTTCACCGTGAGCGACGCCCTCCCGTCCGGCGCGGACGCATTGCCCTCGCCGCTGCGCGCCCTCGTCTCCGACCGCCGCTTCGGCGCCATGCTGGGCCTCGGCTTCAGTTCGGGCATCCCGTTCCTGCTCGTCTACGTGACCCAGTCGGCCTGGCTGTCGGAGGCCAAGGTCCCGATCGGCATCCTCGGGCTGCTGAGCGAGATGACGCTGGCCTACAAGTTCAAGTTCGTCTGGGCCCCCTTCCTCGACCGCTACGACCCGCCGGGCCTCGGGCGCCTGCTCGGGCGGCGGCGCGGCTGGATCGTCCTGTCCCAGGCCGCCGTCATGCTGACGCTCGGGGGCGTGGCGCTCGGCGACCCCGCCCATTGGCTGGCCTGGACCATCGCCTTCTCGATGGCGCTCGGCTTCGCCGGCGCCACGCAGGACGTCGTGATCGACGGGTGGCGCATCACGGTGGCGCCGGTGCGCCTGCAGGCCCTGATGTCGTCCTGGGCGGAGGTCGGCTGGCGGATCGGCAACCTCGTGGCGGGCGCCGGCGCCCTCTATCTCGCGGATGCCTTCGGGTGGCGCGCCGCCTATCTCGGCATGGCGGGCGCGATGGCGCCCGGCGTGGTGGCGGCGCTGCTGGCGCCCGAGCCTCCGGTCGACCGCTCGGCGCCGGCCACCCGGCCCGGCCTCGCCGCGACCTTCGCCGATCCCATCCGCGACCTGTGGCGCCGCCTCGGCCCCATGGCGGTCCCGACCTTGCTCCTCGTGGCGGGGTTCCGCATGCCCGGCTACGTGTCCAGCGCCATGGCGGTGCCGCTCTTCAAGAGCCTGCACTATTCCAACTCCGACATCGCCACGGTGACCAAGCTGTTCGGCTTCCCGGTGGCACTCGGCGGCACGTTCCTGGCCACGGCCGTCGTGAAGCGCCTCGGCCTCATGCCGACGCTGTTCCTCGGCACGATCTTCGCCTCGGCGTCGCACCTCGCCCTGGCCTATCTCGCCGCGCACGGCGACCACGGCGGCGGCGAGTTCTGGCTCTTCGCCCTCACGGTCAGCACCGACGATTTCGCCTATGCCTTCGCCTCTATCGTCCTGATCACCTACATGTCGTCGCTGAGCGTCACCGATTACGCCGCCAGCCAATATGCGCTGCTGACATCCCTCTGCGCGCTGCCGGGGAGCGTCCTCGCCGGCACATCGGGCTTCGCGATCGAGCGTCTCGGCTTCGCCTCCTTCTTCGTCGGCACGTCGCTGATCGGGGCGCCGGTGGCACTCCTGTGCTGGTACGTCTGGTCCGTGCAGGGCAGGTCCGGGCGGGGGCCCGCCGCGGGTGCGGCGGCGTGAAAGGACGCGGCTGCGAAGCTCACGCGACCTCGGCCACCCACGCGAGGATGGCGGCGGCGACCTCGTGCGGGAACTCTTCGTGAAGGCTCAGCTTGCCACGGGGCAATCGGCGCGCCGCGATCCCCGACACCTCCGTCAGCGCCTCCATCTCGGCGCGGGACTTCGGCGGCGTGTCGGCGCCGTAGATGGCGAGGGCCGGCTCCTGCAGCGCCGCGGCCGCCGCGAGAAAGCCCGCCCGGTCGAGGAAGGGGTCGAGCTCTCCCGCCACGAAGCGCACGGCGGCGTGACGGGCGCCTTTGGCCCGCATGACGCCGCGCTTGCCGGCCTGGCGCTCCTGCGTCAGCCAGGCCGGATCGCTGTACACGTGAGCCCGGGTCATCATCCGCACCATGACGGGGTTGACGTTGAGGCGGTACAGCGCCGCGCCGAGTCCCGGAACGTCGGCGACACCTGCCAGGCGGGCGAGCCAGGACGGGCGCCGTTTCAGCATCGTCGGCAAAGGGCCGCGCCATGTCGGCGCCACCAGCACGAGTTTCCGGCCTCGAACGGGTCGCGTCGCCGCCTCTGCCATCAGGTAGCCTGCCGCGTGGCCCGCCGCCACGACCAGCACCGGTTCGCGGGCCACCTCGTCGATCGCGAAGCGGAGGAAAGCCGCGAGCGCCTCCGGGTTCCAGGCCACCGGGGGTTTCGGGACCGTGCCGAAACCCGGCCAGTCGATCGTCAGCACGGTGAAGCGCTCGGCCAGCAGCGCGGCGAGCGGGTTCATCTCCGCTCGCGTCGAGATGGAACTCAGGGCCGGCAGCAGCAGGGCCTTCGGTCCTGAACCGTGCCGGGTGGTCCCTATCACGACCTCCTGGCCCTGCCAGGGCCACACCACCGCGCTGCCCTTGCCGCCAGATGGCACCATCGTCCCACAGCCTCCCGTCCTACGGCCTCCGCCCCGAACCCCGGCATGCCATGCCGGCGCCGCCACACGCCAGCCCTCACGGGCGAGCCCGGTCCCAGGCGCGAGGCCGCATGGCTGGCGTCGCGTCGGATCTCAGATCAGATTGTGATCCATGGCGTATTGATCGGCCTCGGCCTTCGCCGCCGCCAACGCGGCTCCCGCCGCTTCCGTGTCGCTTCGCCCGTCCATGGCCCATTTCGCTTTGATCGGCTTGCCGTAGTCCGGTTTCTTCAGCTCCTCGATGTCGAAGTAGAAGCTGTTGCCGTGCCCATCGGTGACTTTGATCTCACCGCGATCGACTTCGATACCCATGCGCGGCGCTCCCGATCCCAGGCGTCCCCGCCACCATGCTCAGTTCGTCGTCGCGGCGGCCGCGGCCTTCCGGGGCGCTCGCGGCTTCCGGGCCGGTGCGGCCGGCATGTCATCGGCGGCCACGATCGCCTTGGCGACCCGCTTCCGCGCCGGCGTCGCGCGCGCGGCCGCCACCGGCTCGGCGTTGAAATCCTCGACCGCGGCGGCCCGGGCCTCGGCCTCGTCCTGCTCTCGCTCGGCCTGGTGCCAGTGCATCGCGTCCTGCCCGTGCGGGCAACCGGCCTCCTGCCAGATCCGGTGGGCACGGGCGGCGATGGCGGTTTGGCGGTCCGGGTTCATGGTGGTCTCCTGCGAGGGTTGGTGCGTCCGCCATACCCGCCGAAGACCGGCCCCGACAAGTCACGCCGGCGCCGGGGCGATCGTCGACCCGATCGTGCCATCGCACTCGCACCTCACCTCGGCACTCGTCTGGCGCCTTCCGACGCCCGCTGACGCCTTCCACATCCCGCCGGGACCGGCTGCTGTCGATCCAAGGTCGCCGTCACCGGCCGCTAGGGCCTTCTTCGGCGAATCCGCTCCGGCTCCGGATCGGGGCAGTCTCATCGCTTGGAACGGTCAGGCACGGACGACGCAGCGGAAGCCGATGTTCGTCGTGGCGCTGTCCTCCATCTCGGGGTGGCGCGCCGCGGGTCGGTAGCGGCGGCAGTAGTTCGGCGCACACAGGTAGGAGCCGCCCTTCAGCACGCGGCGGGGGATGCGGATGCCCGGCTGGGACGGGTCGAAGCTCGCCGACGGGTCGGTGGCGCGCGCGTTCGCGGCCGCGCAGCATCCCGGGGTGGCGGCATGGTGCGGCGACCAATAGTCGGCCGTCCACTCCCAAACGTTGCCGATCATGTCGGCCAGGCCGAAGGGATTGGCGGGGAAGGCGCCGACGGGCGAGGTGCCGTAGCGGTGCGGGCCCGCCTCGCCCCGGTGCGGGAACGGCCCCGGCCAGGTGTTGGCCATGCGGCGCCCGTCCGGCTCCAAGGCGTCGCCCCAGGCGTAGTCCGAGCCCTCGTGCCCGCCCCGCGCCGCGAACTCCCACTCGGCCTCGCCGGGCAGGGCCTTGCCGGCCCAGGCCGCGTAAGCCTCGGCGTCGGCGACGGCGACCTGCGTCACGGGGTGGTCGGCTCGCTCGGCCACGACGTCGCCGAGCCCCTCGGGCCGGCGCCAAGAGGCTCCCGGCACATAGCTCCACCAGGAGCCGGGCGCGCGCGACGCCGCGAAGCCCTCGGGTCGGAACACGATCGCGCCCGCGCGCAGCAGCGCCGGGTCCGCGCCCGGATAGAGGAGTGGGTCGGGCGGACGCTCCGCCACCGTGACGTGGCCCGTCGCGGCGACGAAGCCGGCGAAGGCCGCGACCGTCACGGGGGCACGGTCCATCCAGAAGCCCGCGACCGCGACGCGTCGCACCGGGCCCTCCTCGGGATAGTGCCGGTCCGATCCCATGGCGAAGTTGCCGCCGGGGATCCGGACCATGTCGGGGCCGCCTTCCGTCATCGCACCGGGGCCGGCAACGGGGCCGGCGTCATGGCCGTCATGGTGCGCCAGCGCAGGATCTCGTCGACCATGTCGCGCCGACGGTCCGCATGGGCGGGATCGTCCCACAGGTTGCGGACCTCGCGCGGATCGGCCTCGAGGTCGAAGAGCTGGCCTTCCGGGCTGTCGACGAAGTGCACCAGCTTCCAGCGGCGGTCGCGCACCATGCTCATGCAGGCCGTGCCCTTGAGGATCATGTCGCGCGCATGTTCGGCGAAGACGCGGGTTCGGCCCTCCCCGCCGCCCGCGAGCAAGGGCACGAGCGAGCGCGCCTGCATCCAGTCCGGCGGGGCGAGGCCCGCCATCTCGAGGATCGTCGGGCCGAAGTCCATCCAGGAGCACAGGTCGTCGACGGTCCGCGGCGCGAGACCGCGGCCCCAGACCACCGCCGGCACGCGCACGCTCTGCTCGTACATGGTCCACTTCTGGCTGTGGCCGTGATCGTTCAGGCAGTCGCCGTGGTCCGAGGTGAAGATCACCAGCGTGTCGTCGAGCACGCCCCGCCGCTCCAGAGCGGCGAGGAGGTTGCCGATCTGGGCGTCGATCATCGACACGTTGGCGCAGTAGTGCCGACGCTGCCGGTCCATCTGCTCGGGGGTCGGGTCGAGGAGGTGGACCACGGCGTCGTGGTCGTCCTCGGTGTGCTCGCGGCGCAGGTCCTTGAGCACCTGGGGCTGGCCGTCGATGTCGGCGCGCTCGAAGATCGGCGCGGGCAGGTCGCGGCCCTCGTAGAGCGCCAAGGCCTCGGGGGTGGGGTCGTAGGGCGGGTGGGGGCCGGGCAGGCCGATCTCGAGGAAGAAGGGCTCGCGCCCAGGGTAGATGTCGAGCCAGTGGCAGGCGAGGTCGCCGACGAAATTGTCGGGGTGCATCTCGGCTGGCAGTTCCCAGGCGAAGGCGCCCAGGCGCTCGCGGTAGTCGGGGCGCCGCGCCCAGGTCTTGCGGCTCGGCTTCTCGAAGCCGAGCGCGTAGAGCGCCTTGTCCCAGTTGTCGAGGAAGTAGGGGACGTTGACGTGGGCGCGATCCTTGTTCTCGACGACGTGCCGCTCGTGGAAGCCGAACGGGTGCTCCCAGGGAAAGGTGTGCATCTTGCCGACATTGACGCAGCGATAGCCCGAGGCGGCCAGGCTTTCGACCCAGCTCCAGCGCCACGGCTGCTCGTTGCGCAGCACGCCCGTCTGGTGCGGGTAGAGGCCGGTGAACAGGCTCGCCCGCGACGGCGCGCAGGAGGGTGCCGTCACGAACATGCGGGTGAGGCTCACCCCCTCGCGCACCAGCCGGTCGAGGTTCGGCGTCACCATGTGGGCATGGCCCTGGGCGGCGATCGTGTCGAAGCGCTGCTGGTCGGTGATCACCAGCACGATGTTGGGTCGGGTCTGCTGCGTCATGGCGAGTGTTTCCCGTGGTGGGCCTTCAGGCGAGGTCGGAGCGGTGGGTTTCGGCGGCGAGCCAGACGCAGACCGCGCTTAGGGCGCAGACCGCCGCGACGTAGACGGCGACGGGCCACCAAGCCCCGCCGGACCAGATCACCAGCGCGCTGGCGATGAGCGGCGTCGGGGCACCGCCGATCAGCGCGGACAGCTGGTAGCCGATCGAGATGCCGGTGTAGCGGACGCCCGTGCCGAACAGCTCGGAGAAGAACGAGCTCTGGATGGCGAACATCAGCCCGGTGCCGACCGCGAGCGCCATGACGATGGCGAACCAGGCCAGCAGGGTCGATCCGCTCTGGAGCAGCGGGAAATAGGCGAAGATGAAGCTGCCGGAGAGCAGCACGCCCGCCATGTAGACGGGCCGCCGTCCGAACCGGTCCGACACGAGGCCGACGAGTGGCAGGATGGCGACCTCGGCGGCCGCCGCGATGACGAAGCCCGACAGCATGGTGCCGCGGTCGACGTGCAGCGTGGTGGCGGCATAGGCGATGCCGAAGACGTTGATGACGTTGAACACCACGGCATCGGCGAGGCGCGCGCCGGTGGCGAGCGCGATGTTCTTCGGGTAGCGGCGGAACAGCTCCAGGATGGGCACCGGCGCCTGCTCGCCCGCCGCCTTGGCCTTGAGGAAGGCCGGCGTTTCCGCGATGGCGAGCCGGATGTAGACCGCCGCGGCGAGGAACACGGCGCTGATGAGGAAGGGCACGCGCCAGCCCCAGGCGAGGAAGGCGGCGGAATCCATGCGGCTGACCACGGCGAAGACCAACGTCGACAGCAGCAGGCCCATGGGGGAGCCCATCTGGGGCAGGCTGCCGATGAAGCCGCGCCGTCCCACCGGCGCGTGTTCAAGCGCGACGAGCGAGGCGCCGCCCCACTCCCCGCCGATGCCGAGACCCTGGAGCAGCCTGAGGACGACCAGCAGCGCCGGCGCCCAGACGCCGATGCTGTCGTAGGTCGGCAGCAGCCCGATGGCGAGCGTGCCGAGGCCCATGATGAGGGCGGTGGCGAGCAAAGCCGTCTTGCGCCCGATCCGGTCGCCGATGTGGCCGAACAGCACCGCGCCGATCGGGCGGCTGACGAACCCGACCGCGAAGGTCGCGAAGGCGGCGAGCGTGCCGGCCTCGGGCGAGGAGGCGGGAAAGAAGAGCTTGCCGAAGACCAGCGCCGAGGCGGTGCCGAACAGGAAGAAGTCGTACCATTCCATCAGCGAGCCGATGAAGCCTGCGACCGCGGCCCGCCTCATGTCGGTGCCGGCGGCCGCGTCGGGATTCTTCTCGTGGATCTGCGCTCGTGTCATGCCCCGTTCCCGTCCCTAGCGATGCGTGGCGGCTCTCCGGCCGTCTCACGCCATGATGGAGTCGATCCCCGTCGCTCCGATCTCCTCCGCCGCGGCCGCGGCGAGATCCCCGTCGGTGATGAGGAGGTCGAAGTCCGAAAGGTCCGCGTAGCGGTAAGGCGCGACGGCACCGAACTTGGCGGATTCGGCGAGCAGCACGTTCCGCTCGGCGACGCCGAGGCAACGGCGCTTGATGGCGGCATCGGGCAGGTCGGGCGCCGTCAGGCCGGCATGCACGGTGAAGCCCAGCGTGCCGAGAAACGCGACGTCGGCGTGCAGTCCGGCGAGCGCGGGATGGGGCCAGTCGTCGAGGGTCGCGAGGCTGCGGTTGCGGACGCGCCCACCGACCATCACAACGTCGAAGTTCCGGGACGCGAGGTGATGGGCGATCTCGATGCCGTTGGTGACGACGGTCGTGGCGAGGCCGTCCGGCAGCATCTCGGCCAGGACGAGGGAGGTCGAGGCCGACTCGAGGAAGACCGTGCCGCCGCTGGGCACGTGGGCCAGCGCCGCTCGCGCGATCCGCCGCTTTTCCGCGATCCTCAACGTCGCCCGCGCCGCCATCGACGGCTCGGGCCCGACAGCGCCCCCGCTGACGGCACCGCCGTGCACGCGGCGCACGCCTCCCGCCTCCTCCAGAACCGCGAGGTCGCGCCGGATCGTCTCCTGGGAGGTGTCGAACTCGCGCGCGAGGTCGGCGACGGTGACGCGCCCGTGAGACTTGAGTGTCTCCGCGATCCGCTGCTGGCGTTGCAGGGCGAACATCGATCCTGCCCGAATGTGACTGGTTTTGCGAGAGTGTGTGGTTCTCGCCGACGGTTGTCAACGCCCGGTGCCACGAGCGCCGATCGGCCCCGATGGGATGGTCCGGTGTGAGCGGCGATGCGTCGGAGGCCGTTGCGCCACGGGGGGCTTGGCCGGCGAAGCAGGTGGGGTCAGCGCAGACGGCCGGGCGGCGTGCGCGACACCTCGGTCAGGCCGGCCCGACTGCGGCGGGCCTGGACGAGGGACGGCGGGCTAGATGTGGAGCCTCAATAGGTTGTCCTTGTCGAGTGCGAGGCGGCTGACGGGTGGTTTTGCGCCGAGGCTCGTGTGTGGC
>NZ_QYBC01000066.1 GCF_004137085.1 Lichenibacterium ramalinae | reverse complement strand
TGTGGAGCCTCAATAGGTTGTCCTTGTCGAGTGCGAGGCGGCTGACGGGTGGTTTTGCGCCGAGGCTCGTGTGTGGCCTGAGCCAGTTGTAACGGAACAGGAAGGCTGCGAGCTCACGTCGGCGCTGGTCCGACGTCTCGTAGGCCTTGGCATAGGCCCATTCGCGCAACGATGTCTGCACGAAGCGCTCGGCCTTGCCGTTGGTTTTCGGCGTGTAGGGTCGGGTTCGCTTGTGTTTGATGTGGAGCAAGCGCAGGGCCTGGGCGTAGCGGCGTGACCGGAAGGCCGCCCCATTGTCGGTCATGACGCGCTCGACCGCGACGCCGTGTCGGCGGAAGAACCGCAGGGCGTTGAACAGGAAGCGCAGGCAGGAGCCTCGCTTTTCGTCGGGCAGGATTTCCGAATAGGCCAGTCGGGAATGATCGTCGACAGCCAGGTGGAGGAACTCCCAGCCGATCCCCCGGGCGTTGCTTTGGCCGGTCCGGTCGCCTGTGATGCGATGCCCGGTTCTCGCGAAACGGCCGAGCTTCTTGATGTCGATGTGGATCAGCTCGCCGGGGTGCGCGCGTTCGTAGCGCCGCACCGGCTCGGCCGGCTCCAGCGCCGCGACGCGATTGAGGCCGAGCCGACGCAGCACACGGCTGACGGTGGCGGGCGACACTCCGAGATCGCGCGCGATCTGCTGGCCGGTGAAGCGCTGGCGCCGCAGCGCTTCGATCTGCGTCACGATCTGGATGGGCGTCGGGCGACGCAGGCGATGCGGCCGCGACGACCGATCCCGAAGGCCAGCCACGCCTTCGGCCCGATACCGGGCGAGCCATTTCCGGGCCGTCCGCGGGCAGACGCCTGCGGCTTGTGCGGCCGCCTCCGGCGTTTGCCCGCTCTCCACCTGCCGCACCAGTCGCTCTCGACCGATCGGCGTCAAACGGGCATTCTTGTGGATGTTCATCCGGTCCCTCCCTTGGGGCTGAAGCGTCGCAACCTCAGCTTCCTCGGTTCGGATCG
>NZ_QYBC01000065.1 GCF_004137085.1 Lichenibacterium ramalinae | reverse complement strand
CTAGAGTTCGTCAGCGAGCATTAGAATCTCGACGGCGTGGCGGCGCGGTGTGAAGTGTGATTCAGTTAGGTCGTCAGTTTGAGGTCGGCCCGCATGCCTTCATCCCTTTCGCTTGATCTACGGAGCAGGATCGCGTCGGCCGTGATGGCGGGCGAGACGGTCCGATCTGTCGCGGTTCGGTTTGGTGTGTGCGCCGCGACGGCTGTTCGACTTGGCCAGAAGGCTCGCACGGGCGAAGATTTGAAGGCTCGTCCGCGCGGTGCGCCACCTGAGATGATCATCCGAGGCGACGTAGCAGATTGGGTGAAGTCGAGATTGGCGGAAAAGCCGGATCTGACGGTCCGGGCCTTGGCGGCCGAGCTTTGCGGGCGTGGGACGACTGTGACGCACGACACGGTCTGGCGCTTCATCCGTCGCGAAGGCCTCACGTTCAAAAAAAACTCTGGTGGCGAGCGAGCAGGACCGCCCGAAGGTGGCGCGCTTCCGGGATCGCTGGAAGGCCCATCAGCATCGGATCTCGGCCGACCGTCTGGTCTTTCTGGATGAGACCTGGATCAAGACGAACATGACCCGTCTTCGTGGTTGGCTCATGCGCGGCACGGCGCTCGTCGCCAAGGTTCCGCATGGACACTGGAAGACACTGACGTTCATCGGAGCGCTGCGTCAGGACGAGATCGTAGCGCCTTGTGTTTTCGATGGCCCGATCAACGCGAACACCTTTGTCGCTTGGGTCGAGCAGAGCCTCGTGCCCGCTCTCAAGCCTGGAGATGTCGTCGTGCTCGACAACCTCGGCAGTCACAAAGATCCTCGCGCGCGACGGGCCATTCGAGCCGCCGGAGCTCACCTGCTCTTCCTTCCGCCCTACAGTCCCGATCTCAACCCCATCGAGATGGTCTTCGCCAAGCTCAAGACCCTGTTTCGAAAAGCCGACAGCCGTACGGTGGAAGAAGCTTGGCGCAAGATCGGCACCTTGCTCGACATGTTCTCACCCGAGGAATGTGCCGCCTACATCAGACATACAGGGTATGGTTCCAAAAGTGCCTGACAGACTCTAG
>NZ_QYBC01000001.1 GCF_004137085.1 Lichenibacterium ramalinae | reverse complement strand
GGCATTCTTGTGGATGTTCATCCGGTCCCTCCCTTGGGGCTGAAGCGTCGCAACCTCAGCTTCCTCGGTTCGGATCGGATGGACAACCTATGGAAAGCTCACACCTAGAGCGCCTTCGCCTTCGGTGAACTCGCTCCAGCTCTCGAATCGAGAGCAGTTTTATCGGCTTGGAGTCGTCAAGGCGACTCGGAGAAAGCCGATACTGCTCTAGGTGTTTGATCCCTGTCGCGTCGTTCCCATCCCGGCAACGAGAGGGAGGTCTCGCGGCCTCGCACGCGGGCCGCGTTCGAGATGCAACACCGCGTCGACATGACGGAGCGCCTGCGGCCGGTGCGTCACCAGAAGCGTGGTGCGGCCCACCATCAGCCGGTCGAGGGCGCGCAGCACGGCGCGCTCCGAGGCGGCATCGAGCCCCTCGGTGGGCTCGTCGAGAACCAGGATCGGGGCATCCTTGAGCAGCGCCCGCGCGATGGCGACGCGCCGCGCTTGGCCGCCCGACAGACGGGTCCCCGCCTCCCCCACGAACGTGTCGAGGCTTTGCGGCAGCGCTTCGATCTCGTCGAGGATGCCGGCGTCGCGCAGCGCTTCGCGGAGGTCGTGGGGGGATGCGTCGGGCCGGGCCAGCAGCAGGTTGTCGCGCACGGAAGCGTTGAAGAGGTGGGTATCCTGCGCCACCACGGCGCAAAGGTTGCGCACCGAGGCGCCGTCGAGGTCGCGCAGGGCCACGCCGCCGATCTCGACGGTGCCCTCCTGGTAGTCCCGGAAGCGCAGCAGCACGTTGATGAGGCTCGTCTTGCCGGCGCCAGACGGGCCCACGATGCCGACCGACCCGCCCTGCGGCACGTCGAGATCGACGCCGTCGAGCGCCCAGGGTCCATCGTCGCTGTAGCGCATCCCGAGGCCGCGCACCCGGAGGTCGAAGCGGCGCGGCACGGCCGCCGGTCGGGCCGGGTCGCGCACCGCCGGCGCGGCGTCGACCACCTCGAAGATGCGCCGCGCCGCCGCCATCGTCTCGCCGAGCGCCCCGAAGGCGAGCGGCAGCGGCGCCACCGCCTCGAAGCTCGCCAGCACGAACAGCGCCACCATGGCGAGGTCCGGCCCCGTCAGGGCGCCCGAGCGCACGAGCGGGATGGCCAGCACGAGGGCGCCCCATAGCGCCGATTGCGCGGCGAGGCCGGACAGCGCCGTCATGGCGGCGCCGAGGCGCGCCAGCCGGCGATTGTCGTCGGCCAGCGCCCGGCTCCTCCGGGCGACGTGGGCCGCGTGGGCCGCCACGGCGCCGCAGACGTCGAGTTCGCCCAGGCCTCGCACGCCGTCGGCCACGGCGGCGCGCAGGTCGGCACGGGTGGCGACCGCGCGCGCCCCGGGTCCGCGCCCGAGCCGCCGCGCCGCCAAGGGCAGCCCGACGCCGGCCGCGAGGAGAGCCGCGGCATCGAGCAGCGCGATCGGGACGCTGAAGCGCGACATGAACCACACCAGCGCGGTGGACGAGACCAGCGCCGCCGCCGTGGGCGCGACGACGCGGAGGTACAGGTTGTCGAGGCTGTCGATGTCGGCGCGGATGCGGCTCAGCAGGTCGCCGCCGCGGTAGTGCTGCAGCCGCGCCGGGGCCAGCGGCTCGAGGTGCCGGTAGAACCACACGCGCAGGCCGGCGATGAGGCGGAAGGTCGCCTCGTGGGTGACGAGGCGCTCGACGTAGCGCCCGACCGTGCGCAACACCGCCAGGCCGCGGATGGCGGCGGCCGGGGTGAAGTAGTTCAACGTCGTCAGGCCCAAGCCCGCCAGGCCCATGGCGGTGATGAACCAGCCCGACACGGCCAGCAGCGCCACGTTGGCCAGCACCACGGCGACGTTCACCGCCACGCCGGCGAGCATCCAGCCCACGTAAGGCTGGAACAGGCGCAGCAGGCGCAGGGCGTCCCTCAAGCGTCGGCTCCTTCGAGGATGCCCACCATGCCGGCGAAGCGCGAGCCGCGCGCCATCAGCTCGCCGGGCCGGCCGCGCTCGACGACGCGCCCGTCTTCGATCACCAGCACGCGGTCCACCTCCCGGATCGTGTCGAGCCGATGCGCGATGACCAGCACGATGCGGCCGGGCGACAGCGCCGCGATCGAGCGCGTCACCAGCGCGGCGGTGTCGGCGTCGAGGCCCGCGCTGGCCTCGTCGAGCACGACGATGTCGGCGTCGGCGAGGAAGACGCGTGCCAGCGCGATGCGCTGGATCTCGCCCCCCGACAGGCCCTGCCCACGGTCTCCGACCGCGGTGTCGAGGCCGTGCGGCAGCGCCGCGATGAACGCGTCCGCGCCCGCGGCAGCCAGCGCCCGGTCGAGCTCCGCCGGAGTGGCGTCGGGCCGGGCGAGCAGCAGGTTGCCGCGCAGCGTGCCGTGGAACAGCGTCGGCCGCTGCGGCAGCCAGGCGACGCGGCGCAGCCAGGCGGCGCGCGACAGGGTGCGGAGGTCCAGGCCGTCGATGGCGATCCGCCCCGCATCGGGCTGGGCGAAGCCGAGCAGGAGTTGGCCGAGCGTGGTCTTGCCGGCGCCAGAGGGGCCCACCAGAGCGACGCGCTCGCCGCGCGCGATGCGGAAGCCGACATCGTGGATCACGGGCGCATCCGGCGCGTAGCCGAAGCTCACGGTCTCGAAGACGATCTCCAGCGGCGCACCGGTGGGCAGCTCGGCGTCGCCCCAGGCGGCGGCGGGCGGCTCGGTCCCCAGCAATGCCACGATGGCCTCGGCCGAGCCGATCGCTTCCATGCGGGCGTGGTATTGCGTGCCCATGTTGCGCAGCGGACGGAAGAACTCGGGCGCGAGCAGCAGTACGAAGAAGCCCGGCAGGAAGTGCATCTCGCCGAAATACAGGCGGAACCCGACGTAGACCGCCACCATGGCGATCGACACGGTGGCGAAGAACTCCAGCATCAGCGACGACAGGAATGCCACGCGCAGCACCGCCATGGTGCGCAGCCGGTAGTCCTCGGCCGTGGCTGCCACGACCTCGACCTCGCGCCGGCTGGCGTCGAACAGCTTCAGCGTCGTCAGCCCCTCGATCGTGTCGAAGAACTGCGCGCTCATGCGGGCCAGCTGGCGCCACTGCCGCCGGTTCAGCGCTTCCGCCCCCTTGCCGATCAGCACCATAAAGAGGGGGATCAGCGGCGCCGTCAGCACCATCACGGCGCCGGAGATCCAGTCCTGCGGGACCACGAAGGCCAGGATGGCGACCGGCACCGCGGCGGCCAGCGCAGTCCCGGGCAGGTAGCCGTCGTAGTAGCGCCTCAGGTTCTCGACGCCGTCGACCGCGGCCGTCGCGAGCTCGCCCGTGCGGGCACCGCGGGTGAAGCAGGGGCCGAGTGCCGCGATATGGTCGATCACGGTGGCGCGCACGTCCAGCGCCACCCGGGCGCCGGCCTCGAACGCGATGGCGTCGGTCAGCGCCGACACGGCGGCGCGGCCGGCGAAGACCGCGAGGAGGCCCACGAGCCAGGGCCAGCAACCGTCGAGCCCGAGGCCGCGCATCGCCACGCCGTCGACCACGCGCGCCAGCAGCCAAGCCTGGGCGACGATCAGCAGGCCGCCGAGCGTCCCGGCCGCGACTGCGGCCGACAGGGGCACGCGCACGCGGGCCGCGAACCCGCGCAGCCAAGCGTCGAGCGCCTTGCCGGTGGCGCGATCGATGGGGGCGGAATGGGACGGCACCTGGCGGCTCCTAGAGCGGGATCGGCTTTCTCCGAGTCGCCTTGGCGTCTCCAAGCCGAAGAACTTGCTCTCGATCCGAGAGCCGGAGCGAATGCGCCGAAGGCGAAAGCGCTTTAGAGCCGTCGCCGCTCGCCTTGGCTCGCGACTTCAGCTCTAGTGCCATGTTTTTGCGAGCATCTTCACGCGATCAGGTGACTCGACCTGATCGCGATCTGCTCTAGCCGGCCGGCGGCCGGCGGGGCACCATCAGCCGCCGCAACTCGCCCCGCACCAAGATGCCGAATGTCGCGAGGCTGAACAGGAACACGACGGCGGCGATGCGGATCAGCCCCTCCGGCATGCCGAACACGACGGAGACGAGGACGACCCCGACCACCGGGCCGAGCAGGAAGAGCGCCAGGACGCGCAGGTTCCAGGCCGCGCGCAGGGCGGCGGTCCCGACGCTCAATGCGAGACCAACTTGGCGACGCGGGCGCGGAAGACCCAGATCTGGTACCAATTGTACATGATCATGACCGGGAACAGCCCGACAGCCGTCAGCAGGAAGGTGACGATCGAGATCTCGGGGCTGGCGGCGTCGTAGACCGTCCAGGTGCCGGGGACGATGTAGGGATACATGGTGGCCAGCATGCCGCCCATCATGATGGCGATGGTGGCGTCGAGCCACAGCAGGGCGCGGAAATCGCGGTCCGCAAAGGTCGCGACCCGCATGCGGTAGGTCGAGAACAGGGCCGCGGCGAGCACCAGGCCCCAGGCCCAGAAGTAGCGGCCCGTCCAGTTGTTCCAGGCCCAGGGAAAGATCAGCGCGCTCCAGATCACCGTGACCATCACGGTGACGGTGACGAGGTAGAACGAGACATGCGTCCAGCCCCGCGCGTGGCGGCGGATCGGCTCGCCCTTTTCGAAGCGGGCGCGCACGAAGAGGCCGCCCGACAGGCTGACCGCCACCACGGCGGCGACACCGGTCCAGGCGCTGAAGGGCGTGGCGAAGCGCAGCGCGCCGCCGACATAGGCGGGGATGCCGTGCTCCGGGTGGGTCATCGGGAAACCCTGCAGCACGGCGCCGACGCCCATGCCGCCGAAGAACGACACGGCGAGGCTCGACAGGCCGAAGGCGTAGTCGGTGAAGCGGCGGCTCCAGGTGGCGGCGAGGTGTCGGAATTCCAGCGCCACGGCCCGGGTGAGGACGCCGAGCAGGACCATCATGAGCGGGATCATCAGGTAATGCAGCGCGGACCCGTAGGCGAAGGGGAAGGAGCCGAACAGGACGCCCCCCGCCACGATGAGCCAGGTCTCGTTGGCGTCCCACGTCCCCGCCATGGCCTCCATGATGGCGCCCCGCTCGTCCTCGTCGCGCACGAAGAGCGAGAAGATGCCGGCGCCGAGGTCGGCGCCGTCGAGGATGATGTAGAGGAGGACGGAGAACCCCACCACCATCCACCAGCCGACAGCCAGGATGTGCTGAGTCTCGGTCAGGGTGTTGATCATCTCGTCGGGTCTCGTGCCGGTGGTCGGTGGTGTGGATCAGGCCGGGGACGGCGTGGGGTTGGCGTCGTGCTTGAAGCGCGGCGCGTCCTCGAGTTCGCCGAGGTTCTGATCGCCGTCGCCGGGGATCGGGCTCGTCATGTCGGGACCGTTGCGCACGATCTTGTTGAGGAACCACCAGGTGGAACCCCAGACGGCCAGCTCGAAGACCACGTAGCAGCCGAGCCACAGCAGCTCCTGCGCGTTCGACATGCGGCTGACGCCATCGGCGGTGCGCATGATGCCGTAGACCACCCAGGGCTGCCGCCCGACCTCGCGCGTCCACCAGCCGACCCACACCGACAGGTAGGGCAGGAAGGCCGACGCCACGGCCGCCCGCAGGAACCAGCGGTGGCTCGTGACCGTCTCGGCGGCCAGACGCCCGCGGAACCAGAGGTACAGGCCCCATAGCGACAGGCCGAACATGGCAAAGCCGACCGCCACCATGACGCGGAACCCGTAGAAGGGGATCGGCACGGAGGGCCGGTCGTTCGCCCGGAACGCGTTCATCCCGGTCACCTTGCCGTCCCAACTGTGCGTTTCCAGCAAGCTCAGCACGTGCGGGATCGTGATGGCCCAGGCGTTGCCGGTGTTGTCGGCGTTCGGCCAGGCGAGCACGTGCCACCCGGTGTTGACGCTGCCGTCCGGGTTGTAGGTGTCGTAGTGACCTTCCATGGCGGCCAGCACGGGCTTCTGGTCCTCCGCCACCGTGAGGCCCATGCCGTCGCCGAGGTAGATCTGCAGTGCCGCGATGGGCACCAGCACCAGCATCGCGTATTTGAAAGCCTTCTGGAAGGTCGACACATTGCGCCGCTTCAGCAGGTAGTAGGCAGAGATGCTGATGACCACGGCGAGCGAAAGCTCGAGGCAGGCGACGAGCATGTGCGGGAAGGCGTAGACGACGTCCGGGTTGACCAGCGCAGACCACCAGTCCTTCACGGTGAAGACGCCGTCGTGGATCGTCACACCCGTGGGGGTCTGCATCCAGGAGTTCGCGACCAGGATCCACATGGCCGAAAAAGCCGAGGACAGCGCCACATTGAACGTGGCGAAGAGGTGCATGCGCTTTGAGACCTTGCCCCAACCGAAGATCATCAGGCCGATGAAGCCCGCCTCGTACATGAAGGCCGTTATCGTCTCATAGCCCAGCACCTGCCCGAAGAAGGGCCCGACCGCCTGCGAGAAGGGCCCGTACAGGATGCCGAAGGCCATCTCCATGGTGATGCCGGTGGCGACGCCGGCGGCGAAGTTGACGATGAGCAGTTTCTCGAAGAACCGGCACAGCCGGTACCAGTGATCGTTGCCGCTCCGCACCCAGCGGAACTCCGAAAAGAAGAGCAGGGTAGCCAGACCGATGGTCAGCGGCGGGTAGAGGATGTGCAGCGTAGTGATCCAGCCGAAGTCCAGCCGAGAGAGCAGAACCGGCCACTGATTCTCGACCAACGGAAATCTCCCGTCCCGACCTGCCGTCCGCACGGGAAGCCCGAGCGGTCCAGTGATCAGCAACTTAGTTGGGCCGAGACTGGGCGAAATCCACGCCTTCGAGGCTGGTCATTTTGTCCAGGGGCAGGCTCGGAAAAAGGGTCGGGTGTCATCCGGCCATCGCGGGTGGCACCGTCGGCCCGATGAAGAGGCGGCCCGCGCTCCACGAGCCCGCGACGGAGGAGCGGATCGCGAAGGGACGCCTGCTCTCGGGAGCCGCCGTGATGACGAGGGCTTGCTCGCCGCGGCGAGGCGGAGCGCCTCGTGCCGGGGTCGGGGCCAGGGTGATCCCCGCGCGGTTCTCCAGCCACGGCACGGCGAGCTGGACGTTGATGGCGAGCTGAGGCGGTTCGCCGTCGCCGAGGACGCGGAGGCGTTCGGCGATGTCGCGCGCGGCGTCGTAAAGGCCAGCAGGCATCCTTGGCGATCCCGAGCCGCACCACGACTTGGTCCGCCGTATTGAAGCCGATGCCGCGCATCACGCCCGATGCGACATATTTCTAGCGGCCGGCAAGCGTGGTGGGCACGGTCGTCACGAGGATGTTGGCCTCCTACTGGAGGGCGGGCGTGCAGTCGTTGCCCCTTGTGCGGACGACCTGGACCCACTCGCCGGCCGAGATCATGATGCCGTGATCGACCACGGTGACGGGTCCGTGCCGGCCATACGCCTTCAACCGCAACGCTCGGAAGCCGTTTTCCACGTTGAAAAGCGTTATGCGCTCGACTCGCCAACGAGGTTGCCGATGGAGGCAAACATCGGCTGAAGCGGAGCCGAGGTCATGCCTGCAGGCCTCGCAGGACGGCCCTGGAGCGGAAAAGATCGCAAGCTGGCTGTCAATGGAGACCGGCCATGCCACCCCATCCCACTCCGCATCCCACTTTCGGAGGTCGATTGGAATAGACCGAAATAGACGAGGATGAAGCGGTTGTTTAGCCGAGCTAGGGAACTCTCGAGGGATCGAAAGCCGGTACTGACGTGAGTGGCGGAGAGGGAGGGATTCGAACCCCCGATGGGCTTGCACCCATGCCGCATTTCGAGTGCGGTGCATTCGACCACTCTGCCACCTCTCCAGGTGCCTGAGGGCTTTGTGTTTTTGGCTCTCGGTAGCTGGGCCGGAAACCCGGTTTCGCTACCGCTTTGCTATCCAACGCCCTGCGGTCGACGCTTCCTTAGAGCGTTCTGCGGGGCGTCGTCAAGGCGGGCTGCCGCGTCCTCCCGCATGCCGGGCAGCACAGGGCGGTAGAGGGCGGGCGTGATGCCGGCCGTGGAGGGCCCCAGGCGCTCGCTCGCGACCTTCGGGTGGACACGGGAGGCCAGCACGGGCGTCGCGGGAGCGTGCCGGAGACGTGGGATCGCACGCGCGGCAGCCAGGCCTTGGCGACCGGGATCCGCCGGGAGGGCGCCAGCGTGGGCGGTCGGAGCGGGTCGCCGTCCTCCCGCGTGTCGACGGAGCCCCCATGCGGTCGTTCGATCCCCCGCTGGACCTGCAACACGGGGGGGTACAATCGCGGGGGGCCTCCAACACGGCGGGACATGTCCCGCATGCCCCGCTATTTCCGCAGCAATCCCACCACGTCGTCCGTGCCGCCGAACATGTAGGCGGCGAGCCCCACAACGCCTGCGAACATCACGAACAGCACCATCACCACCAGAAGGTCGTCGGGGGTGATCGTGCCGGCAACGTTGTCGTTGGCGGGCAGGTCGGACATGCTCCCTCTCACGAACGCCGCAGTCGGATCGGTCGTTCGTGGTCTTCACGGCTTGAAGACCTCGCCTCCATGTGATCGGCGACCACATCGAGCAACACGGCGAGCGACGCTCCGGCCAACGTCGCCAGGATGACGCACAGCACGATCGGGTGATCGAGGGACAGGGCTACGACTCCGGACATCAGCCGGCCCGCGACAAAGTTTGCGCTTGAGACAAAAGTGTTCAACATCGGTGCACCTCGACGGCTCTCAGTCGAGACCGCCGCAAGACACGGACCACCCCGGGCGTCCGCCGCGTCGCTTTCGCCACCGCTCGGGCCCGGCGCATCGCCGCCGACCGTCCCTTGCCGATGCGCCTCTCCGCCCCTGAGCAGATTACGCTCACGTAGGCGCCCACCGGAGCGGCCGGCACCGTGGCGGTTCGGGCGATTGGACCCGGGTATCGGACTGTTCGGCAGATCGTGGCGACCGTGCCCGGCTATGGTCCTGGCAGCAACTGGTCGCCCTCGACCTCGACAGCGTCGCCATCCGCATCGCTGGCCGCCTCGTTGCACCGATCCTGCCCGGCCTGGGCACGGCCCGGCTGGAGATGACCGAGCGGGGCGCCGACGGACAGCCCGGCAGTGCCCTCGCACCCGTCGACGGCGATGCTGCGCGCAGTTGCCGTGAAGGTGCGCGAGGGCGCCTCCGACGCGGTTGCGATGCCGCCCGGACGGCAGGGACCGCCGCCGCTCCGAGAGGTGGATGACCGATGCCGAGGGTCGTTTGCGCGACCCGGCGGGCGTGCCCGCCACGGACAGCGAGTTCCACCTGACTGAGGGGGATCTGCCCGCGCCCATCGCCACCGCCTCGGGGGAGCCCCATCCCGGGGGCGACCCCGGGGCCGCGGCTCCCCCGATGACCTCACGGCCAAGCAGGTCGCCCAGGCTCACGCCGAGCCGAGATGCTCTCCGAGCCGATCCTCGTGCCGATCTCGCTCACGGCGGGGTCCGGCGGGAGCGCGTCAGCCGAAGTGGCCGTGCGGGTGGGCGCCCGCGCCAAGCAGGCTCTCGATCGACGACGATCCGACCGGCGCATCGAGGCCGAGCCCGGTCAGGACGTTTCCGACGCCTCCCGTGGCCGGGCCGCTCGTGCCCGTGATGGCCGACACCGCGCTCCGGATGTCGGCGGCAGTGAGTTGCGATCCCCCCGCCTCGTTGCCGCCCGGCAACGTCACGCCGAGGTCGGCCGCATAGGCTCCGATCTGGTGGTGGTTGACGATGCCTTGCACGACGAGGCCTGCCGCCGCGGCTGAGCCGACCGGCGACGTGCCGTAGAGTCTGTCCGCAGCCGCGAGGCTGCGCGCGTCCGACGCTTGCCCGACGTAGGTGGGCCTGCCGTATCTTTCGATCCCGTCGCCCATCAGCAGGTTGCCGATGCGGTCCGGGTTGTCGCTGTAATTGCCCACGGGGTCGCCGTAGTCGACGAAGTTGGTGAGGTGCGACCGCACGCCGGTGTTCATGTCCGCCGCGGGGATGCCGGGCGCGCCGAACGTGTCCCCGGCGAGCCCGGTCTTGACCGCGACGTATTCGGCCTGGGCTCCGCCGGAGGAGTGGCCATCGACGAAGATGTCCGACGGCGCGATGCCCTGCGCTTCAGCTGCCGCAACGGCACGGTTGGCGAAGCGGAGCGCATCGGCATAGGCCGCGGCGTCCTGACCCTTGGCGATCGCGGCATCGCCGGCGAGCTGTGCCTGAACGAAGGTCGGGCGGGTCTGCAAGTCGCTCAGCGCCGTCCCCTCGAACGCGATGATGACTTGGCCCGACGCCGTTTCGAGCGCCACGCCATGGAAACCATCGGCGGCTTTGGTCGCCTCCACCGGCCCGCCCCTGGGTCCGGTGAGGACGGACAATCCGGACGTGCTCGCGGGATGGCCGCTGTATGCCGCATCGGCTGCGGCCAGGAAATCGGACGTGCTCGGCTTCGTCATGGCGTCGTATCCTTGGTGATCGGTGTTCGAGATGTCGGGCGCGCGCCGTCGGCACGTCGCCGTCGTGAAAACGGGGCCGGACAGCGAGCCGCCAGCCTGCGGCTCACTCGCCGCGGCGCGAGGCGTCAGCCATCGGCGCCGGGACGGGTCGTCCTGTGCGCGTGCTCCTCGACGGACCGCACATCGCCGTCCATCGCCGTATGGACGATGGGCGCCACGTCGTTCGAGATCGGGGCCTCCGACTTGGCGCCGTGGCCGCTCGGCTTGGCGCTGCCTTTCTGCGGCGTGCCCGACCCGAAGCCTGCGCCACCCGCGCCCGGTTCGCCGGACGATGGGCCCCCGGCATGGGTCAGGTCCTCGCTCCCGGCCGCCACGGGATCGGCCCTCTTCTTTGAGGCCGTGGCATCGCCGTCCTGATCGGATTCCTTGGTCATCGTTCGATCCTCCTGGCCTGCAACGTGAGGCTGGCTGAAGAGGTTCAGATCGCGATATGGGCGCGCCGCCTATGGGCGGCTCATTCGATGTTGCCGTAGAGCGCGGCAGGTGGGTTGTTCTCGCTCGTCTCGGTCTGCTCCGCCAGGCGGATCGCGGCGTCCAGGGCGTCGCGCAGGCGCTTGGCCTCGTGCAGGGACATGAATGTCGGCACCCCATGGTCGAAGGCGCGTGAGATCCTCATGGACACGCCCGGCAGCCCGCGTGTGGCCGATGCCTGGCTCACGGCCGCCTCGACCTGGTCGAACATCCGATCCGATGGCTGGCCACGGTCGTCCATCGCACTCTCCCTGCTCACCCGCACCGTACCACGGCCCGCCGGCGGTTCGCGCCACCGTAGCGTACGCTAGAGCAGATCGCGATCAGGTCGAGTCACCTGATCGCGTGAAGATGCTCGCAAAAACATGGCACTAGAGCTGAAGTCGCGAGCCGAGGCGAGCGGCAACGGCTCTAGCTGACAGCTGACGCCCCGAGGCTGCAGTGGACATTCTCTGCTGTCAGGTTGGTGATCGGGAGCGAGGCACCGGTCTCGATATTGTCGATGCCGACAGACGTGGTGCCGGGCTTGAGCCGGTACGCGACGCTCGCGTCGCAGCCGCCGCGATGGAATGCGATGGTGATCGTCTCCAAGAAGCTCGGAAAGCTTGTCTCGCGGACGATGGTCTTCGGGCCGCCGAACCGCCAGAGGATGAAGGTCGCCCCGATCTGGATCGGTGTCCCGATGGACCCTTTCAGATCCCGTGCACGCTCATTCGGCTGCCCCGGCCTCCGGGCATTCCAGTCAAACACACGTGATCGGTCGATGACACTCAGGTCGAGCATCCGCGGCTGGCCATAGAAATGTGTCGTCGAACTGATCCGGTTTACCACTTCGGTGAATGACAGAACAGCGTTCAAGGTCTCCGCTCTGGCGTCCCGCGGTACGATCAAGGGGGAGAGCAGTGAAAAGAACAGAATGCATCGCCGACCATGGGCGGTCGAATGTGGGTCCATTTTCGACGCTCCTTCATCGCCACGATCAGTACACCGACAGGCCGACCGGCTCAGAACGCGGTCGCGGCAGGACCGGGAGCGATAGGGGCGGCGGGTCGAGGCGAAACATCCCCTGTCGGCCGTCGACCGGCAATGCCGGCAGCACCCCGCGTCGTGCGTGACCCTGGGGCCACGCGTGGCGAGAGTGCTCTTGCAAGGCTCAAACGTCTCCCGAAACGTCGGACATGGCCGCGGCGGACGCTCGGGAGAACACGTGCCACGTCCGTCCGAGCCAGCTTCGTGATGGGCCGACCCGAGACGGAGACGCTGGAGCGCTTTCGCCTTCGGCGCATTCGCTCCAGCGCCGAATCGAGACGGGTGTCGTCGGCTTGGAGCCGCCGGGACGACCCGGAGCAAGCCGATGCTGCCCCGGCGGGCCTAGGCCGGGCCGCTCGTCACGACACCTTCTTCCAGGGCGAGAAGGGCTGCTCGTTGGCGCCCCGCAGGTCGTTGGCGCCCCGCAAATCGTTGGCGCCCCGCAAGTCGGGGAACCGGCCGGGGGGCGGTGCGGCCTCGGCCAGGGGGACCACACCGCGGTCCAGCACCGCGCCGCATGCCGCGACCGGGAAGGCGGCGAGATAGACGGAGGGGGAGAACCGGTGCGTGACGCCCAGGATGTCGATCCGGTATCCCGCCCGACGGCACATGCGCACCGTCGCGGCATTGACGTTGGCCAGGATGGTGTCGATGCCGTTGGCCCGGGCCAGGCCGATGGCGGAGCGCACCAGGGCGGCCGTGATCGGCCCGATGCCGCCGACCGCCGGGGCGCAGGACCCGTCGTCCACGCAGAAGCGCGTGCATTCCCAGATCGAGCCGTCGGACAGCTGCGACGCGTCGGGCAGCGTATCGGCGAAACACGTCGCCAGCAGCGTCGGCCCGGAGGTCGGCAGCAGCCGGCAGCAGCCGTTCACGTGCCGGTCCCGGTCCGCGCTGATCAGGTAGGCCGGGGACGCGCCATCGAGGTCGTCCCGCTCGGACCCGTCCCGGCACGCCACGTCCCACTGCAGTCTCGTCCCGAAGACCCGGGCTCGCATCCTGAACATCTGGTCGAGAAGATCGCGGTTGTCATGGGCATTCCACTCTTGGACGACATGTATCATCGTTGATCTCGGTGTCGGCAGTCACGATCAGTAACGGTGAGTGGCCGTCATGCAGTTCCAGTAGCGTCACGGGTCGTCGACAGCAGCGTCAATCGGGCGTGAACGCAGTGACGAGACTTTGATCTATTGAGCTCGGTGGGGGAGGGGAGGGTGGGCAGCCGGCCTGCGGCCGGGGCAGCCGGCCTGCGGCCGAGGCTGCCGGCGGAGGGTCGCCTCAGACCGAGATCAGGCCATGCGCGATGGCCTTGCTGACCGCCTGCGCGACGTTGACGCAATCGAGCTTGAAGCGCGCGGATTTCAGGTAGTCGCGCACGGTGTGGACCGAGATGTCGAGGATGCCGGCGATGTCGGCGGCCTCCTTGCCCTGGGCGCTCCAGCTCAGGCACTCGACTTCCCGGACGGTGAGGTGGGCCCGCGTTTCCCCGAACTCCTGCTGCAGCACCCGCCTGTGGATGCGGTTGGCGATGTCGACGAGGCCCTTGATGTTGTCGGCGCGATAGCGCCGCCAGACGTCGACATCCCCCGAATGCGACACCGAGAACAACCCGCGGTGCCCGAGCCGGCTCGTCACCGGGATGGACAGGCCGTGCGGGCCGATGCCGTGACCGATGGCGTCCCGCAGCATCGCCTGTTCCTGCGCGCTCTTGACGACGATCTCGGACCAGTCGAACGCCAGGGCGCTGGAGAAACCGCGTTTCAGCACCGGGTCGACGTTCGCATAGTCCATCAGCACGTAACGTTTGATCCAATCCGATGGATACGTCATCTTGACATAGGGTCTGACCGTCGGATCCGACCCCGATCCCGAACAATTGTAGACGACGTGGTCGACGCCGAGCAGCGTTCGCAAGTCAGAAACGACGTTTTCCACGCTGTCGACCGATTCGATGACGTCGAAAGCGCGCTCGACGATCGTCTCGACAGGGATCAGGGGTGACATGGGACGGTTTTTCGCTACAACTTGAGATTTACAGGTGGGGAACTCTAGCAGCGATCGCGGCAGCTGTCTCGACCGCGGCTCCCGGCGGGGGCCGGGCGCCGCGCGGGCGGGGGCCCCGCGACCGCCTGCCTCCCCCCGGACATGGGGGGATGACACCGCCGTCGGCAGGAGCCTAGACTTTATCGTCTCGCCGCGCGCGGGCCGGGCGGCACCGGGGCGGGGGCTGCATCGAACCGCGGCGCCAAGGGCGGGCGACGCTGGGTGCACAGGTGTGAAATGGTCCGGACGCTGGCCTGCTTGAGCCTTCGCTCTTTCTGCATGTTGCTGCAAACCATGGAGGCGGGGGACCTGAGGGCGCTGCGCTCCTGCACCTCCATGACGGAGGTCTTCGACGAACTCTGGAACGACAGCGCCGCCTTCGACCTCGTGCTGCTCGACGAGGTCGAGGCCGAGGCCGACGACCTCCGGTCCTTGCCGGACAGCTACCCCGATGTCGCCTTCCGCGTCGTCGGCCCGCCGCGCATCGGCGGGGAGGCGGCGCCCGGCAACATCGCCTGCTACGAGACCTTCGAGGACCTGCTGCATCACGTCCTGCCGTCGCGCGGCCTCCACCTGGAACAAGCCGGCTGAGATCGGGTCCCGGCCTCCGAGGCCGACGGCCGCCCCCCCGCGGCCGCCCGCTGCCCCGTCACGCTTTGGACCGAAACCGCCCGTAGAGCGCTTCCGCGTCGGGCGGGTCCGATCCCGCCGGGAGGCGGGCGAGCGGTCGTGGGGAAGTGATGGTCCAGAAGCGTGCTCTCCTGGCGGTCGCCGGTGCCGTCGGCCTCGCCCTCGTCGGGTCCAGTGCTTCGGGCCAGGAGGCGGCGCCGGGGAGCGAACCTTCGGCGGAAGGAAGCCCCGCGCCCTATGCGGGGCCGCTGCAGCGCCCGCCATCCCCGACCTACTACCCGTTCCGGCCCTCGACGCCGCTGCGGGCGGCCCCGGCCATCACGGCGCCGGCCACGGGCAGCATCGAGAGGCAGGACCAGGCCCTCAAGGCCCTCGGCATGGTGGTCGACCGGGATGGCGAGGCCTACCGGGCGCTGGGCGAGGACGCGGCGGTGGCGCGCGTCTGGATCAAGGTCGCGACGGCCGCCGGGCGGAGCGGCTTCGTGAGCCTCGCCGACCTCGTCACGCCCCGGCAACTCGCCAGCCAGAAGGAATCGCGCCGCAAGGTGTCGCTGTTCGAGGCCGAGGTCGCGGCCGCCCGGTCGACGGCCGGGGGCGTCGTCCCGGCCGGCATCTACGCCCATGGCAGCGCATGCGATGCCGAGGGCCTGTCGGGCGCCGCCTTGTCCGCCTTCCTCGCCACCAAGTTCCTCCTCTGGCAGGAGGGCGAGCGGCTGCACTTCGTCCAGGTCATCAATCCCACCCAGCCGCTGATCTACGAGCAGCAGAAGGACAGTCACCCCATCGAGATGCCGGGATACGGCTACGTGATGCTGCAGACGTTCAGGTCGAGCAAGGACGCCGTGCTGATGGGCTTCAAGGATCGGCTGCTCTGGATCTCCGCGTCGGGCAGGGATTTCGACAATTACCAGTTCTGCGGGGCCGAAGCCTACGGGCCCGTGGTGTCGATGCTGGGGAGCTACGCGGGGCAGCGGCCGCCGGAGGTCGTCCCCTCCGAGGCGGCCCGTCCGTCCCGCTGAGGCTCGCCCGAGGGGCTCCGCTCCCGGCGTGACCGGCCCGGCGCCGTCACCGGCCCACCCGCATCAGGCTCACGAGCCCGCCCGCCAGCGCGAGCGCGGCCCCGACGCCGAGGCCGATGCGCGGCGCGATCCCCGACGGCGCCACCGTGAACAGCAGCGCCATGATGACGGCGCCCGCCGCCTGTCCACATTGGCGCGCCGTGGCCTGCATGCCGCCCGCCGCGCCGCTGCGCGCCACGGGGGCCGACAGCAGCATGTTGCGGTTGTTGGGCGTCTGGAAGAAGCCGAAGCCCAGGCCGGCCAGCATGGTGAAGCCGATCAGCGGCGTGATGTGGCCTTCGAGGCGCCACGTCGCCGCCAGCGTCAGCCCGCAGGCGAGGCAGAGCCCGCCGGCGGCGCAGAGCCACGCCGTCGGCACGCGGTCGGCGAAGCGGCCCGAGACGGGCGCCGCCAGCGCCACCGTGAGGGGCCAGGGCGTCATGTAGAGCCCCGTCGTCAGCGGGTCGCGGCCGAGGCCGTGCTGCAGGTAGAAGGGCAGCGCCACGTAGCTCACCATCTGGGCGGCGAAGCAGCACACCGAAGCCACCACCGAATAGCGGAACGTGCCGCCGCGCAGCAGGTCGAGGGGGATCAGCGGGGCCGGCCGGGGCAACTCGCGCCGCACCAGCGCGAAGAGGCTCAGCGCCGCCAGTCCCAGCAGCGCCGCGGCCGCGCCCGGATGGGTCGTCAGCAGGTCGACCCCCACCACCAGCGGGGCGAAGAAGCCGGCGTTGAGCGCCACGCTCATCCCGTCGAGCGGCCGTCCGTGCCCCCGCACGCCGGGCAGGGCCCGCGAGGCCGCCAGCACCAGGAGGCCGATCGGCACGTTGACGGCGAAGAGCCAGGGCCAGGACGCCACCGACAGGATGAGCGCCCCGAGCGTCGGCCCGGTGGCGGCCGACAGCGCCACCACGGTGGCGTTGAGCCCGATCGCGGTGCCGAGCAGCCGCCGCGGATAGGTGAAGCGCAGCAGCGCCGCCAGCAGCGACATGACGGCGGCGGCGCCGAGCCCCTGCAGCACGCGCGCCAGCACCAGCCAGGGCAGGGTGGGGGCGAGGGCGCAGAGCCCCGAGGCCGCCGTGAAGATCATGACGCCGGCCGTGAAGACGCGCCGGTAGCCCAGGCTTTCGCCCAGCGCCGCGCAGGGCAGCAGCGCCACCACCAGGGCCATCTGGTAGCCGGTGACGACCCAGATGGAGGCCGAGGACGAGACCGCCAGCGCCGCCGACAGGCTCGGCAGCGCCACGTTGGCGATGGCGCCGTCGAGCACCGCCAGCACGATGGCGGCAAGGATGGCGGCTGCCGCCAGGGTGCGGCGCGGGGTCGGCAGGCCGTCGTCGGCCTCGGCGGGCGGGGCGGCCTCGCTCATCGGGCGGGACGCCGGGGGCGCCGGCGCGGGGGGACGGCCGGGACGGCGCGGCGGGGGAGGGGGAGCGTGGCCATGGCGGGCTTGTAGCACGGCGGCGCGGCGCCGGGATGCGGCGGCTTTACTCCGGCGCGTCGAGCCGCTAGCGTCCGGCGAAATCTCGGCCCCGGTCACCATCGCTGGTTTCACGGGGCCTTTTGGCGTTTGAGGACGAAGGAAGTCATGGCCAATGTCGTGGTGGTCGGCGCCCAGTGGGGCGACGAGGGCAAGGGCAAGATCGTCGACTGGCTGTCGACCGAGGCCGACGTCGTGGTGCGCTTCCAGGGCGGCCACAATGCCGGGCACACGCTCGTCATCGACGGCACCGTCTACAAGCTCGCCCTGCTGCCCTCCGGCATCGTGCGGCCCGGCAAGCTGTCGGTCATCGGCAACGGCGTGGTGCTGGACCCCTGGCATCTCGCCCGGGAGATCGAGGCGCTCCGCGGCCAGGGCGTCGCGGTCGGGACCGACAACTTCAAGGTCGCCGAGAACGTCACGCTGATCCTGCCGCTGCACCGCGAGCTCGACGCCCACCGCGAGGCCGGGGCCGGGGCCGAGGGTGCCATCGGCACCACCAAGCGCGGCATCGGCCCCGCCTACGAGGACAAGGTGGGGCGCCGCGCCATCCGCCTCAGCGACCTCGCCGAACCCGCCTCGCTCGACATCAAGATCGCCCGCCTGATGTCGCATCACGAGCCGCTGCGGCGCGGCCTCGGCCTGCCCGCCATCGCGGCGGCCGACATCAAGGCCGAACTCATGGCCATCGCGCCCTCCGTGCTGCCCTTCATGGCGCCGGTGGCCGCCATCCTCGACGCCGCGCGCCGCGCCGGCAAGCGCATCCTGTTCGAGGGCGCGCAGGGCGCCATGCTCGACGTCGACCACGGCACCTACCCGTTCGTCACCTCGTCCAACACGGTGGCGGGCGCCGCCACCACGGGCTCCGGCCTCGGGCCGGGCGCCATCGGCTCGGTGCTCGGCATCGTCAAGGCCTACACGACCCGGGTGGGCGGCGGCCCCTTCCCGACCGAGCTCCACGACGACACGGGCCGGCTCATCGGCACCAAGGGCCGCGAGGTCGGCGTCAACACCGGCCGGCCGCGGCGCTGCGGCTGGTTCGACGCCGTCCTGGTGCGCCACGCCGTCCGCACCAGCGGCATCACAGGCCTCGCCCTGACCAAGCTCGACATCCTCGACGGCTTCCCCGAGGTGAAGATCTGCACCGGCTACCGGCTCGACGGCGAGACGATCGACCGGCTGCCGGCGAGCCAGGCCGCGCAGGACCGGGTCGAGCCCGTCTACGAAACCTTCGCGGGCTGGGACGGCACCACCGCCGGCGCCCGCTCCTGGGCCGACCTGCCGGCGCAGGCCATCAAATACGTCCGCTACATCGAGGAGCTCGTGGGCGCCCCCGTGTCGCTGCTGTCGACGAGCCCGGAGCGGGACGACACGATCCTGGTGCAGAACCCCTTCCAGGACTGAGCGCCGCGGGGCGGCGTGTCCCGGGCGACACGCCGCCCCGACGGGAGCGGGGACACCCGCCAAGCTCCAGTTGACGGCCCCGGTTTTGGATGGTCTGAACGCGCCATGGCCGAATATTTTCCGCTTCTCGACCGTGCCGTGTCCGGCCTGACGGATCCGACCGTCGAAGCCCGGCGGTCGATCTACGAGCGTGCCCGCACGGCGCTGATCGGCCAGCTGAGGCGCATGGACCCCCCCATCCCCGAGGAGGACATCGCGCGCGAGAGCGCGGCGCTCGACGAGGCCATCGCCCGCGTCGAGGCAGGGTTCGCCGCCCCCGTAGCGGCGGCGTCGGCCGCGGCGCCGAGCCCCATCGCGGCGCCGAGCCCCATCGCGGCGCCGAGCCCCATCGCGGCGCCGAGCCCCATGCCGGCGCCCGCACCTGCCGTTGAACCCGCCGCCGCCCCGCCCCTCGGAACCGAGGGCTCGCCGGGCCGCATCCCGGCCCAGCGCCCTCCCGCCCCGCCCCGCCCTCCCGCCCCGCCCCGCGCTCCCGTGGCGGCGGCCCGCCCGCCGGCCGCCTCCGCCCGGGTCGCCCCGCCGCCTCTGCCGACGGGTACGGCGCCTCCGGTGGCGCCCCCTCCCTCGCGCGAGCGCCCCGTGCTGGCCACGCGCCCCGCGCCGTCGCTCGATGCGGCGGCGGGCGGTCTCGACGCGCCCGTGGCGATGGCGCGCCCGGCGGCGCGGGCCGGCATCGCCGCCCCGACGCGGCCCGCGCCGGTTCCGCGCGGCGTCCGCCCCGTCGTGGCGCTGCGGCCCGCGGTGCCGTCTCCCGACGGCCCGGCGGAAGCCGGGCTCCCCCAGGCGGGCCGGCTCTCCGCCGAAGCGGTGCCGGGCCCGGACGAGGCCGCGGGCGCGGCGCGGGACGGAGCCTTCGGGGCGGCGCTCGACGCCGCCGCCCGAGACGACGTCGCCCGAGACGACGTCGCCCGAGATGTGGAAGCCCGAGACGGACGCGACCGAGAGGACCGCGACCGCGACGACGCCGGGGTGGGCGATGACGCGGCCGCGGCGCTGCGGAACCGCGACGCCGTGCGCCCGCTGGCGCCGCGGCCCGCCCAGGCCCGGCGCCTGAGCTGGCCCCTGGCCCTCGCCGGCTTCGTGCTCCTCCTCGCCGTCGTGGGGATCGGGATCGCCGCCTACATGGTGCGGGACAGACCCGAACAGGTGGTGGCGACCCGGGCCGCCACGGCGCCCAGTGCCGGCACCCCCGGCAAGACCGTGGACCGCGCCGCCTCGGGCGACCGCGGCGCCGCCAATGCCGACGGCACCGAGGCCCCGGCCGACCAGCCCACGACCGGCGTCGCCGTGCCGCCGCCCGTCGGCCAGAACAGCGCCGACGCACCGGCGTCGTCAGCGCCCGCCATCACGGTGGCGCAGCGTGCCGCCCTGCTGGTCGACGCGCCCGACGAGCCCCAGCGGGTGAAGACCTACGTGGGGACGGTGGTGTGGCACCTCGACAGCGTCAGCCCGGGCCAGGGCCAGCCGCTCGCCACCGCGGTCAAGGCCGACGTCGACATCCCCGACGCCAAGCTGAAGGTCACGATGCTGATGCAGCGCAACCCCGAGCCGCAGCTGCCGGCCTCGCACACGATCGAGTTCCACTTCCTGCCCCAGCCCGGCAACACGCTCGGCAACGTCAAGCAGGTCAACGTCCCGGAGATGCGCAAGGACGACGACGCCCCGACCGGCGACCCGCTGTCGGGCGTCCCCGTGGCCATCACCGACAACTACTTCCTCGTCGGGCTGTCGCGCGGGGCCGCGGAAGGCCAGAACCTGCGGCTCATCACCGAGCGCAACTGGTTCGATGTGTCGTTGCTCTTCGTGTCGGGCAAGCTCGGCAAGCTGACCTTCGAGAAGGGGGCCGTCGGCCAGCGGACCTTCGAGGACGCCGTCAAGACTTGGAAGTGAGGGCCTGACGGCCGGCTGTCCGCCAAGCGGCGCGGCTTCCGCCAAGCGGCGCGGCAGGCCGGCAGGAAGGCCGGGGCGGGCGTGCCGATCGCGTGGTGCCACGCGCGGGCTTGCTCCGGCCCGCGGCTTGCACGACAAGGGGCCGAGCGGACCCGCGTCGCATCGAGGAGCCCATGTCCACCTTCACGGTCCACGTGCCACCCGGCATCGCCGATGCCGCCGATCGGGCGGAGCGCACGGTCTTCGTCCGCGAAGGGTTCGACTGGCCGGCCTTCCTGCTCGGCCCGCTGCCCCTGCTCCAGCGCGGTCTGTGGCGCGCCGCCCTGGCCTGGGCGCTGGCGGCCCTGGTTCTGTTCGCCCTGGCCGGCCTCCTGGGTCTCGGGATCCTGCCCCGTGTCGCCCTCTACCTCGTCCTGGCGACGCTGACCGGGCTCGAGGCCGCCGAAGCCCGGCGGCGGGCGCTGGCCCGCGCCGGCTTCATCCCGGCCGCGCTGCTCTGCGGCGTCACGCGCGAGGCCGGGGAGCGCCGGTTCTTCGCCACGGCCGCGCCGTTGCTGGAGCCGCTCCCGCACAGCTCCGGCCCGGCCGCGCCGCTTCGCCCGCGGGACCGCGGCATCGTCGGGCTCTTCCCCCGGCCGAACGGCCGGGCCGAGGGAGCGCGGCCGTGAGCGGCCCGCGGCGCGCCCGGACCGTCATCGTCGATTACGGGTCCGGCAACCTCGCCTCGGCCGCCAAGGCCTTCGAGCGCGCGGCCCGGGAAGCCGACCTCGACATGGAGATCGTCGTCACGGCGGAGCCCGACGCGCTGCGCCGGGCGGACCGCATCGTGCTCCCCGGCGTCGGCGCCTTCGCGGATTGCCGCCGCGGCCTCGACGCCGTGCCGGGCCTCGTCGGCGCCATGACGGATGCCGTGGTCCACGAGGGCCGGCCCTTTCTCGGCATCTGCGTCGGCATGCAGCTCATGGCGACGCGCGGGCTCGAACACGAGGCCGCCTACGGGCTCGACTGGATCCCCGGAGACGTCGTCGCCATCGCGCCCTCAGATCCCGCGCTGAAGATCCCCCACATGGGGTGGAACACGCTGCGGGCGCGCTCCATCCACCCGCTGCTGGAGGGGATCCCGACGGGCGACCAGGGCCTGCACGCCTATTTCGTCCACAGCTACGCCCTGAAGCCCGTCGCCGACAGCGACGTGCTGGCGGTGACAGACTACGGCGGGCCGGTCACGGCCGTGGTGGCGCGCGACAACATGGCGGGCACGCAGTTCCACCCCGAGAAGAGCCAGAAGCTCGGCCTCGCCCTCATCAGCAACTTCCTCCGGTGGCAGCCTTGATCCTCTTTCCCGCGATCGACCTCAAGGACGGCGAATGCGTCCGCCTCGTCCATGGCGACATGGGCTCGGCCACGGTCTTCAACCCGGATCCGGCCGCCCAGGCCGAAAGCTTCGAGCGGCAGGGCTTCGACTATCTCCACCTCGTCGATCTCGACGGCGCCTTCGCCGGCAAGCCCCGCAACGCCGAGGCGGTGGAGGGCATCCTCGACCGCGTGAGCCTGCCGGTGCAGCTCGGCGGCGGCATCCGCGACATCCGCACCGTCGACATGTGGCTGAAGCGCGGCGTGGCCCGCGTCATCCTGGGCACGGCGGCGGTGAAGGACCCCGGGTTCGTGCGCGAGGCGGCGCGCCTCTTCCCCGGCCAGGTCGCCGTGGGGATCGACGCGCGCGACGGGCTCGTGGCGGTGGAGGGCTGGGCCAAGACCGTGAACCTCAGCGCCGTCGACCTCGGCCGCCGCTTCGAGGACGCCGGCGTGGCCGCCATCGTCATGACCGACATCGGGCGCGACGGCGCCATGAAGGGGCTGAACCTCGCCGGCACGGTGGCACTGGCCGAAGCCGTGCACCTGCCGGTGATCGCCTCGGGCGGGCTCGCCTCGCTCGACGACGTGGCGCGGCTGCTCGAGCCCGACTGCGCCGTGCTGGCGGGGGCCGTCACGGGCCGGGCCCTCTACGACGGCCGGCTCGATCCCGCGGCCGCATTGGCCATGATCCGGGCAGCGCGGGCGGAAGACGCCCCGTGCTGAAATCCCGCGTCATCCCCTGCCTCGACGTTAAGGACGGCCGCGTCGTCAAGGGCGTCAACTTCGTGGAGCTGCGCGACGCCGGCGACCCGGTGGAATGCGCGCTCGCCTATGACGCGGCCGGCGCCGACGAACTGTGCTTCCTCGACATCACCGCCTCGAGCGAGGACCGTGGGATCCTGCTCGACGTGGTGCGCCGCACCGCCGAGGCCTGCTTCATGCCCCTGACGGTCGGGGGCGGCGTCCGCAGCGTGGCGGACATCCGCACGCTGCTGCTCGCCGGGGCCGACAAGGCGTCCATCATGTCGGCCGCCGTGCAGGACCGCGATTTCGTGTCCCGGGCGGCGCAGAAGTTCGGCAGCCAGTGCATCGTCGTGGCGGTGGATGCCAAGCGCGTCTCGGCCGAGGGCGAGGCGCCGCGCTGGGAAGTCTTCACCCACGGCGGGCGCCGGGCGACCGGCATCGACGCCATCGCCTATGCGGCCGATGTGGCGGCGCGCGGGGCGGGCGAGATCCTGCTGACCTCCATGGACCGGGACGGCACCAAGGCGGGCTTCGACCTCGCCCTCACCCGCGCGGTGTCGGAGGCCGTGACGGTGCCGGTCATCGCCTCGGGCGGCGTCGGCACGCTCGACCACCTCGTCGACGGCGTGCGCCGGGGCGGGGCCAGCGCGGTGCTGGCGGCCTCCATCTTCCATTTCGGCCAGCACACGATCGGCGAGGCCAAGCGGCACATGGCCGAGGCCGGTCTCGACATGAGGCTCGACAGATGACGATGATCCCCGCCACCGGCGAGCGGGCCTTCACGCTCGGTGACCTCGAACGGCTCATCGGCGAGCGTGCCGGCGCGATGTCGGATACCTCCTACACCCGCAGCCTGCTCGATGCCGGGGTGCCGCGCATCGCCAAGAAGTTCGGCGAGGAGGCCGTCGAGGCCGTGATCGCCGCCGTGGAGAAGGACAGGCCGGCGCTGCTTTCCGAAGCCGCCGATGTCATCTACCATCTGTTGGTGCTGCTCCACGCCGCGAACCTGTCTCTCGATCAGGTCGTTTCCGAACTGGGCCGGCGCACCCGTCAATCGGGGCACGAGGAGAAAGCCTCGCGGCGGCCCGCAACCTGAGCCATGGAATGCTCGACGTGCCCGCTCCCGCCCCAGACGGTCTCCCGGAAGGCGGGCTCGTCGGCTCGCCCTACCATCACTTCACCCGCGAAGCCTGGGCGGAACTGCGCGCCGACACGCCGCTGACGCTGACGGTGGACGACCTGCGCAAGCTGCGCGCCACCAACGACCCGATCTCCATCGATGAGGTCGTCGCCATCTACCTGCCCCTGTCGCGGCTCCTCGCCCTCTACGTCGCCGCCACGCAGGGCCTGTTCAAGGCGACGCAGCGCTTTCTCGGCGCCGGGGACGGCAAGGTCCCCTACATCATCGGCGTGGCGGGCTCGGTGGCGGTCGGCAAGTCGACCACGGCGCGCGTGCTGAAGGCGCTGATGTCGCGCTGGCCCAACACCCCCAAGGTGGAACTCGTCACCACCGACGGCTTCCTCCACCCGAACCGCGTGCTGGCCGACCAGGGCCTGATGGAGCGCAAGGGCTTCCCCGAAAGCTTCAACGGCACCGCCCTCATCCAATTCCTGTCGGACGTGAAGGCGGGCAAGCGCCACGTCGCCGCCCCGGTCTACTCCCACCTGACCTACGACGTGCTGCCCGACGCCCGCGTCGAGGTGGACCGGCCCGACATCCTCATCGTCGAGGGGCTGAACGTGCTGATCCCCAACCGCCCGGCCCGCGACGGGCGCGACATCCCCTTCGTGTCGGACTTCTTCGACTTCTCGGTCTACCTCGACGCCGACGAGACCCTGCTCGAACAATGGTACGTGTCGCGCTTCATGTCGCTGCGCGAGACGGCCTTCCGCGACCCGCTCTCCTATTTCGGCAAATATGCCGACGTGGACGCCGCCGAGGCCGAGGCCATCGCGCGGGGCATCTGGCGGCGCATCAACCTCAAGAACCTCGTCGAGAACGTCCGACCCACCCGCGCCCGCGCCAGCCTCGTCCTGCGCAAGGGCGCCAGCCACGCCATCGAGCAGGTGGCGCTGCGCAAGCTGTGAGGTGCATCGGCACGCGCCGCTCGACAGGGCCGTCCCGAATGCGCATCTCTAGGGTCGTGTCGGCCCGGCATCGCCTCGGCGATGCCGGGCCGACGAGACTGCTCGCTTCGGACCTGGAGCGAAGCCGCTCCAGGGCGCACCGGAGGACCCATCGTGCTGCTGACCGTCTTCATCGCCGCCACCCTCGCCTGGACGGGCCTGTCGCTCGTCCTGTCGGCGCGGCAGACCGCCCACGTGCGACGGCACCGCGACGCCGTGCCGGTGGAATTCGCCGCCCACGTGTCGCTCGACGAGCACCGCAAGGCCGCCGACTACACGGTGGCGCGGGAGGGCCTGGCGCGGTTCGAGACGCTGGTCGGGACGGCGCTGACGCTGGCCTGGGTCCTGGGCGGGATCGGCCTGCTCCATCGCGCCCTGTCCGGGCTGCTCGTGCCGGGCTCCCTCGGCTTCGGCGTGGCCTTCCTGGTGGCGGCGGCGGGCATCGGGGCGCTGCTCGACGTGCCCACCGACCTGTACCGCAAGTTCGGGATCGAGCGCCGCTTCGGCTTCAACCGCACCGGCCCGCTGACCTTCGCGGCGGACCTGCTGCGCCGCTGGGCGCTGTCGCTCGCCGTCGGGGTGCCGCTGGTGGCGGCGGCGCTCTGGGCCATGCGGGCCTTCACGGGCTTCTGGTGGCTGTGGGCCTGGATGGCGCTGCTGCTGCTCATGGTGGCGGCGCCGGCCGTCTACGTCCGGCTGGTCGCGCCGCGGTTCAACACCTTCACGCCCCTGGAGGACGGGCCGCTGCGCGCCGGCATCGAGCGGCTGCTGCAGGGCGCGGGCTTCCGCTCCTCCGGGCTCTTCACCATGGATGCGTCGCGCCGCACCGCGCATGGCAACGCCTATTTCATCGGCTTCGGCCGCGCCAAGCGCATCGTGCTGTTCGACACGCTCATCGCCAAGAGCCGCCCCGAGGAGATCGAGGCCGTGATCGCGCACGAACTCGGCCATTTCCGCCACCGGCACATGTGGATCGGCCTCGCCCAGAGCGCCGCCGTCACCTTCGTGGGGCTGGCGGCCTTCGGCTGGCTGGTGAAGCAGCCCTGGCTGCTGCCGGCCTTCGGGCTCACGGCCGGCGACGACGCCGTGCGGCTGTTCCTGTGCCTGCTGCTGGCCTCGGTGGTGAGCCCGCTGCTGGCCCCGCTGTCCAACTGGATCTCGCGCCGCAACGAGTTCCAGGCCGACGATTACGCGCGCCGCACGGTGGGCGCCGCCCCGCTGATCAGCGCCCTGACGGGCCTCGCGCGCGACAATGCCGCCACGCTGACGCCTGACCCGCTCTACGCGCTGGCGCATTACTCGCACCCGCCCGTGCCGATCCGGGTGCGCCACCTCCGCGAGAACGCCGCGGGGGCGTGAAGTCCGCGCGGCCGTCGCCCCTCGGCGTTGCCGACCTCGGCGGCGTCGACCAAGATGGCGGCGACGCCGCGCGACACACCCGAGGGAGCCGCCCCGTGATTCCACCCGATTGGCTCGACATCCGGCGCGGCACCGCCCCCCTCCTGGTCAGCCTGCCCCACACCGGCACGGCGATCCCGCCCGAGATCGAGGAGCGGCTGGTGTCGCCCTGGCTCGCCCGCAAGGACGCTGACTGGTGGATCGACCGCCTCTACGATGTCGCGGCGGAGCTCGGCGCCACGACGGTCCGCACGGCGGTGTCGCGCACCGTCATCGACGTGAACCGCGACCCGAGCGGCGTCTCGCTCTACCCCGGGCAGGCGACGACCGGGCTCTGCCCGACGACGACCTTCGACGGCGAGCCCCTGTACCGCGCTGGCCGGGACCTCGCGGACGGCGAAGCCGAGGAGCGCCGCAGCCGCTGGTTTGACCCCTACCATGCGGCGCTCGACGACGAGGTGGCGCGGCTCAAAGTCGCCCACGGGCGCGTCGTGGTCTACGACTGCCATTCCATCCGCTCGGTGATCCCGCGGCTCTTCGCCGGGCGCCTGCCGGTCTTCAACATCGGCACCGCCGGCGGGGCGAGCTGCGCCGCGGTCCTGTCGGAGGGCGTCGCCGCCATCTGCCGCGACACGGGACGGAGCTGGGTCGTCGACGGCCGGTTCCGCGGCGGCTACATCACGCGCCGCCTCGGCCGTCCGGAGCAGGGCGTCCACGCCATCCAGATGGAACTCGCCTGCCGCGCCTACCTGCGCGAGCCCGAAGGCCCGGTGTCGGAGGCCGACTGGCCGGTGCCTTACGACCCCGCCCATGCGGCCCCGGTCCGCGACGCGCTCCTGCGCGTCCTGCGCCACTGCCTCGCCGTCGCGGCGGGGCCGGCGTGACGGCCGCACCCCGCATCCTGAGGGCCGCCGAGGGGCGGCGCATGCCCTGGAAGAACGGCGGCGGCGAGACCACGGAGATCCTCGCCCATCCGGCCGGCGCGGGCCTCGACGCCTTCGACTGGCGCATCAGCATGGCGCGGGTCGCAGCCGACGGCCCGTTCTCGGCCTTCCCCGGGATCGACAGGACGCTGACGGTGCTGGACGGGGCGGGACTGGACCTCGCCATCGGCGGCGCGGCGCCGGTGCGGCTCGATCCCGCCTCCGGGCCCCTGAGCTTCCCGGCCGATTCACCCTGTCACGGCCGGCTCGTGGCCGGCCCGGTGACGGACCTCAACGTCATGACGCGGCGCGGGCGGTTCTTCCACGCCGTGACGCGCTTCGACGGCACGGATGGCCTGCCTGAGGTCCCGGCCGGCGGCATCGTGCTGGTGCTGTGCCTCGCCGGCCGGATGCCTTCCGGTTCCGGCGACGCGATGCTGGGTCCCCGCGACGCCGTCGTGCTGGCGCCCGGGGACACGTGGCGGCCACCCGCGCCGGACGTCGTCGCGGCGCTGGCCGTCGTCGTGGGGCCGGCCTGAGACTGCGTGAACGAACGCTCGTCTCCGACGAAGCTCCGGCCCGGCGGCGGATCACATGTGCCGGTGCTTGACCGAGTGCTTCACCCGGCGCGAGCCGACGGTGGAGTCGGTGGGGTTCTTGGAGTCCCCGACGCTGCCCGCCTGGGAATTATGCGCGCTGGCGGCCTGGGCCGGCACGGACAGGCCGGCGAGCGGCACGGCCAGGACGGCGAGGGCGGCGGCGAATTTGATGGATGTCATGACGGACTCCTCTGAAAGGTCCTGCAACCCAATACGATATGACAACCGTCATGGTTGCAGGGGGCCGCGGCCGTCGCGCGCGGAGTCCCGGTACGGCGGGCGCCGTCCTGGCGGTGGCTGGAAAATCGTGCGACAGGTGACGTCGGAACAGCATCCAGGTTCAATGATGTCGAAGCGTGCCGTGTCGATGACGAGCCTCACGCTGCCGCGGCGTCCGGAGCCGGGGATCCCGGCGTGACGGCGGGCTCCGCTCCGGAAACGGCAGGCACCTGGACCGAGGCCGAGCGCGTCGCGGCGCTCCGCCGCTACGGCGTGCTCGACACGCCGCGCGAGGCAGCGTTCGACGACATCGCCGAGATGGCGGCGAAGGCCTGCGGCACACCCATCGCGCTGATCGACTTCATCGATGCCGACCGGCACTGGTTCAAGGCCGAGGTGGGCCTGGGACTGCGGACGGTGCCGCTCGCCTCCGATCCCTGTTGGCGGGCCCTCGCCGGGACCGACCTGCTCGAAGTGCCGGATCTGCTGGAGATGTCGGATCTGCCGGGCTTCGCCGCCCGCCCGCCCGCGGCCGTCCCGCAGGCGCGCTTCTACGCCGGCGTCCCCCTGCTCACGCCGGAGGGCCTGCCGGTCGGCGTGCTCTGCGTCATGGACCGGGTGCCCGGCCGGCTCGCGGAGCCGCAGGGCTTCATCCTGCGGGCCCTCGCCCGAGCCGTGATGGACAGGCTCGAACAGGGCAGGGCCATCGCCGAGCGGGACGCCGCGCTGGCCCGCCAACGGCGGGCGGAGTCGCGCAGCCGCCTCATGCTCGACAGCGCCGTCGACTACGGCATCATCAGCTTCGACCTCGCCGGCGCCGTCACGTCCTGGAACGAGGGCGCCCACCGCATCCTGGGCTGGAGCGAGGCCGAGATGATCGGCCGGCATGCCGACCGGATCTTCACCCCCGAGGACGTCGCGGTCGGCCTGCCGGCGGCCGAGATGGAGGAAGCCCTCGCCACCGGGCGCGGGCGCGACGAGCGCTGGCACGTCCGCAAGTCCGGCGACCGGTTCTGGGCCGACGGCGAGGTCATGGCGCTGCGCGACGACGGCGGGGCCGTCACGGGCTTCGTCAAGATCATGCGCGACCGCACCGAGCAGCACGTGGCGCTGCGGGCCCTGCGCGACAACCAGGAGCGCATCGAGACGGCGCTCGACACGGGGCTGCTGGGCTTCTTCGACTGGGACGTCGCCCTCCAGCTCATCCGGGGCGACCGGAGCTTCGCCGCCTTCCACGGGCTCGACCCCGAGCGCCTGGCGGACGGCGGCGTGCCGCTCGATGAGGTCGCGGCCGTCATCCATCAGGACGACCGCGCCGCCGTCGCGGCCAGCGTCGGCAGCGCGATGGCGGCCTCGGGCTCCTATTCCAAGCAGTTCCGCACGCTCAAGCCGGACGGGACGTTGCGCCACCTGATGGTGCGCGGCCATTGCTACGAGCGCGACGGCGACAGGGCGCTCCGCTACACCGGCGTCGCCGTCGACGTCACGGCCAGCAAGGCCGCCGAGGAGGTTTCGCGCCAGAACCAGGCCCGCTACCGGTCGCTGTTCTCGTCGATCGACGCCGGGTTCTGCATCATCGCCATGAAGTTCGACGGCGAAGGGCGGGCCGTCGACTACCGCTTCGTCGAGGTCAACCCCGCCTTCGAGCGCCAGACCGGCATCGTCGACGCCCTCGGCCGCTGGATGCGCGACCTCGTGCCCGACCACGATCAGCATTGGTTCGATCTTTACGGCCGCGTCGCCCTGACCGGGGCGCCGTTGCGCACCGAGCAGGAGGCCGAGGCGCTGGGCCGATGGTACGACGTCCACGCCTACCGGGTCGACGAGCCGGACCGGCACCACGTCGCCGTCCTCTTCAACGACATCACGGAGCGCCGCCGCACCGAGACGGCCCTGCAGGAGCTCAACGCCACGCTCGAACAGCGGGTGGCCGAGGAGGTCGAGGAGCGGGCCCGCGCCGAGGAGGCGTTCCGCCAGTCGCAGAAGATGGAGGCCGTGGGGCAGCTCACCGGCGGGGTCGCGCACGACTTCAACAACCTGCTCACGGTGCTGAAGTCCTCGACGGACCTGCTGCGGCGGCCCGGCCTGTCGGACGAGCGCCGCGGCCGCTACCTCGACGCCATCTCGGAAACCGTCGACCGCGCCGCCAAGCTCACCGGCCAGCTCCTGGCCTTCGCCCGCCGCCAAGCCCTCAAGCCCGAAGTCTTCGACGCCGTCGACCGGCTGCGCACCGTGGCCGACATGCTCGACACGGTGCTGGGCGCGCGCATCCGCGTGTCGCTCGACCTGCTCGAAATCCCCTGCCACGTCCGCGCCGACGCGAGCCAGTTCGAGACCGCGCTGGTCAACATGGCGGTGAACGCCCGAGACGCGATGGGCGGCGAGGGGACGCTCACGCTGCGCATCCTCGGCGACGCCGACCTGCCCCCCATCCGGGGCCATGCCGGTGCGGCCGGACCCTTCGCGGCCGTGTCGCTCACCGATACCGGCGACGGCATCCCGGCCGAACACCTGGCGCGGATCTTCGAGCCCTTCTTCACCACGAAGGAGGTCGGCAAGGGCACGGGGCTCGGCCTGTCCCAGGTCTTCGGCTTCGCCAAGCAATCGGGCGGCGACGTCGACGTCGAGAGCGAGGTCGGCCGCGGCACGAGCTTCACGCTCTACCTGCCCCAGGTGGCGGGCGAGCCGACGCAGCGGAGCGAGGGCGACACGGCCGGCGGTGCCGTGGCGGGCGGGGGCGGGCGGCGCGTGCTCGTCGTCGAGGACAACGTCGAGATCGGGCGCTTCGCCACCCAGATCCTCGAAGACCTCGGCTATCGCGCCGAATGGGCCAGCAACGCCGCGGACGCATTGGCGCGGCTCGCCGAGGGCGCCGGGGACTTCGACGTGGTCTTCTCGGACGTCATCATGCCGGGCGGCATGAACGGCGTCGACCTCGCCCATGCCATCGGCCGCCTCTACCCGAGCCTGCCCGTGGTGCTGACGTCCGGCTACAGCCACGTCCTCGCCGAGGAGGGGCCCCAGGGGTTCGAACTCGTCCAGAAGCCCTATTCGGCCGAGCAGCTGTCGCGCGTCCTGCGCCAGACGATGCTGCTGCAGCGACGTCGCCGCGGCTGAGCCGACTGCGTCAAGGCGCCGCCGCGGCGAAGCCCGCCACGCAGGTGAAACGGCTTCCCGCAGCCGAAACGTCGGGCGCGAAGACGACGCGCCCGAAGGCCACGTCCGCCTGGGCGATGGTGGCGATGCGCGTCGAAGCCCGACCGAGCGGCAGGCCGCGGGGGTCCTGCGCGTCGCAGCGGACGTCGACGTCCGACACGTCGCGGCCGAGCACGTTCACCACGACGACGTGAACCTCCGTGCCGGCCCGGTCGGCGCCGACCTGCCCGACCGTCACGGGCAGCGCCGCAGCGGTGCCGGCCGGCTCGGTCCGGCCCAGGCCCTCCTGCAGCGGCGGTGCCTTGGGCGACGCCACCGTCGGCAGCGGCGGCTCGGGCGGGGCCGGAAGGGCCGCGAGGGCGCGCGCTGGCGGCGTCGGGGCCGGCGCCGGATCCGGCTGCGCCCTTGCCGGCTGCGCCGCTGTCGGCTGCGCCGCCGCCGCGACGGACGGGGGCGCGCTGGCTCGCGGTGCCGCCGGATCCTGCGGCGCCGGCTGCGGGACGGCCGACGCCGGCGGAGTCGTCAGGGCGGAAGGCGTGTCGCTCACCGCCGCCACGGCATCGGCGGGACGCGGGATCGGCAGGGGCACGTCCTCGGGCAGCCGGCGCGCGACGCGCTTGGCCCGCTTCGGCTCGGTACCGTCCGCGACCTCGGGTACCGTGCCGGTGACCACGGGGTCCTTCGGCACCTCGGCCTCGGCCGGCCTGTCGGCATCCCGTGGAAGTTTCGGCGTGCGCCCGATCTTCGCTTCGCCCGCCGACTGAGAACCGCGGAGGGGCTTGGGGCTGTCCGGCGCCAAGCCATCCCGTGCTGCTTCGCCGTCCTGTGCCGCTTCATCGTCCCGTGCCGTCACTCCGTCCCGTGCGGCCTTCGCGTCGCGACGGGTCTTGGCATCCCGATGGATCTTGGCATCGCGAAAGGTCTTGTCATCGCGATGAGCCTCGGAAGCGCGATGGGCCTCGGAAGCGCGGTGGGTCTTGGAGCCGCGCCGTGTCGCTGGATCCCGCGGCGGCGTCGCGGCGTCCGGCGTCACCACTGCGGCGACACTCCCGGACGTCGTTCCCGCGCCCCGCGACCGTGCCGCTCCGCTATCGGGCCCGGCGCCGCTCCGGCTTCCGGACTCCATCCAGCTCCGGCAGAATTCGTTGCAGGGCAGGGGTTGCCCGCGCGTGGCCTCGCCTGCGGAGGCCTGCACCGTCACCGCCACCAGCAGCACCGCCCCGTAGCCGCCGCATCGGCGCGTCCATGACGTGCGATCCCGCATCGATCCATCCCCGGACGTTGAAACCGTCGGTATCGATATGGGGCGGAGAGCCGTCGCGGCAGCCAGGTGCCGATGATTTGCTCCGAAATTTAATTAACGTCCGGTTAAGGACTGATCGCGCCGAGCGGCGACCCGGCATGGAAAAAGCCCGGCCGAAGCCGGGCTCGCATCACGTCGGAGACAGATGGCCGATCACTCGGCCGCGGCGAGGCCGCCCATCGTCTCGGGGGCGAAGTGGCCGCACCAGTCCTTCTCGGACACGACGGGCCACAGGCCATGGGCATCGGGGCCCGGCTGCGACACGGGCGGGTTGAAGCGGCACAGGCCGCCGTCGGACGCCGCCTGGTCGTTGTTGCCGTGGTGGTCGTCGAAGAAGGCGCAGTTGCCGCAGGCGCCGGACACAGAAGCCATGAGACCCTCCAGAAACTTGCGGATTGCCGATCCGCTCTTAGACTGGAATGGTTATAGATTGGATTGGTTCCAATGTGAAGCGGCAATCTCGGGCGCTCGTCCATCTTGACGCACCCATGGCCCCGGGTGATGATCGGACGTCAGACCAATTTTCGAACTGGAGGGCGCCGATGTCGCCGCCATGCCGTCCCCGGTGCCGCGCATGAAGGAGGCGGCGAGCCTCGCCCCCTTGCCCGCCGCGGACCGCATGACGGCGGTGTCGGGTGCTCTCGCGCGCTTCATCGCCGAAGCGGCGTTGCGCCCCGGAGACCGTTTGCCGACCGAGCGGGCCCTGATGGAATCGCTCGCCGTCGGACGCTCGACGGTGCGGGAGGTGCTGCGCCAGTTCCAGGCGCGCGGCATCGTCGAGACTCGGGGCGGCAGCGGCACCGTCCTCAAGCGCGCCCTGTCGGCCGACGCCATTCACCTGCCGCTGACCATCGACACCGGCGCCCTGCGCGACCGGCTGGTGCAGACGCTCGAGGTCCGCCGCGGGCTCGAGATCGAGGCGAGCGCGGTCGCGGCGCACCGCGCCGGGCCGGACGACATCGCCCGCATGGAAGCGCGGCTCGACGCCATGGAGGCCGTGCACCTCGAGAAGGGCACGGCGGGGCGCGAAGACCTCGCCTTCCACCTGTCGATCTACGACGCCGCCCACAACCCCCTGTTCCGCCAACTGCTGGAGCAGATCCGGGAAGCCTTCGAGGGCTTCTTCGACAAGCCCTTCGACCGGCCGGACTTCGCCCGCCGGTCCTTTCCCTTCCACCGCGAACTCTTCGACGCCATCCGCAGCCGGAATGCGGAGCTGGCGCGGGACAGGACGCGCGCGATCCTGGCCATCGTCGCGGAGGACATCGAGGCCATGTCGGCATGATCCAGCTCCCCGACCGTTTCGCCGAAGCCGAGCGCATCGTCGCTCACGACGGGCCCCACGCCTTCGAAGCCGTGGTGCCGCCCATCGTGCAGACGTCGCTCTTCACCTTTGCCACCGTGTCCGACATGGTGGAAACCTACGCGGGGCGGCGGAGCCGCGACGTGTATTCGCGCACCACCAACCCCACCGTGTCGCTGTTCGAGGCCAAGATGGCGGCGCTGGAAGGCGCCGAGGAGGCCATCGGCTTCCCGAGCGGCATGGCGGCGATCTCCGGCAGCGTGCTCGCCTTCGTGTCGCCGGGAGACCGCATTCTGTGCGTCCGCCACGTCTATCCCGACGCCTACCGGCTGTTCGAGACCCTGCTGAAGCGGCTCGGCGTCGCCGTCGACTACGTCGACGGGGGCGACCTCGCCGCCGTCGCGGCGGCGTTGCCGGGCGCGCGGCTCCTCTACCTCGAGAGCCCCACGAGCTGGACCATGGAGGCCCACGACGTCGGGGCGCTGGCGGCGCTGGCGAAGCGCCACGGCGTCCTGAGCCTCATCGACAATTCCTGGGCGACGCCGGTCTTCCAGCGGCCCCTGTCGCTCGGCGTCGACCTCGTGCTGCATTCGGCCTCGAAATACATCGGCGGTCATTCGGACGTGGTGGCGGGCGTGGTGGCGGGGCGGTCCGAGCTCGTGTCCCACATCCGCCGCACCATCTGCCCCTATATCGGGGCCAAGCTCGCCCCCCTCGAGGCCTGGCTGCTGCTCCGGGGCCTGCGCACCCTGCCGGCGCGCCTGCGCCAGCACGAGGCCGCGGCCCTCACCGTGGCGCGGCGCCTCGTCGAGGCGCCCGGCGTCACGGCCGTGTGCCACCCGGCCCTCGCCGGGGCGCTGCCGCCCGGTCTGCACGGCACCAGCGGGCTGTTCTCCTTCGTCTTCGACGAGAGCGTCGACATCCCGGCCTTCTGCGATGCGCTGAGGCTGTTCAAGCTCGGCGTGAGCTGGGGCGGGCACGAGAGCCTCGTCGTCCCGGCGCTGGTGACGCGCGTGCAGGCGGCGGGCCCGAACTCGGCCGTCGATTTCGGCGTGCCCGACCGCATGGTCCGGCTGCATGTCGGGCTCGAAGGCACCGAGGCGCTGTGGGCGGACCTCGCCGGGGCGCTGCAAGCCGCCACGACACCATGACGGACAGACCGGAGGGACCCCGACAATGCTGAAACGCCTGCTCCTGAGCGCCACCGCCGGCCTTCTCCTCTTCGGCGCCGAGGCGCGGGCCGACACGACGCTGAAGCTCGTCGAGGTCATCACCAGCCCCGAGCGCACCGACACGTTGAAGACCATCGTGGCGGGCTTCGAGAAGAGCCACCCGGGCGTCCACGTGGAGATCACCTCGCTGGCCTGGGGCTCGGCCTTCGAGAAGTTCGCCACCATGGTGTCGGCCGGCGACGTGCCCGACGTCGTAGAGATGCCGGATCGCTGGCTGTCGCTCTACGCCGGCAGCGGGCGGCTCGAAAGCCTCGAGCCCTACCTCGCCAAGTGGGACGGGACGGCGGGGCTGAACGAGCGCACGCTGCAACTCGGCCGCTACGTCGACAAGACCGCCTACATGCTGCCCTACGGCTTCTACCTGCGCGCCCTGTTCTACAACAAGGTGCTGTTCAAGCAGGCCGGCATCGACGCGCCGCCGAAGACGCTGGAAGACTTCGCCGCCGCCGCCAAGAAGGTGTCGGCCCTGCCCGGCAAGGCCGGCTATTGCCTGCGCGGCGGCCCCGGCGGGCTCAACGGCTGGATGATGTTCGGCGCCACCATGGCGGGCTCGGCCGAGTTCTTCAAGCCCGACAACAGCTCGACGCTGGCCGATCCCGACTGGATCAAGGGATCGCAGTTCCTGGTCGACCTCTACAAGAGCGGCGGCGCCCCGAAGGACAGCGTCAACTGGGGCTTCAACGAGATCGTGGCGGGCTTCTATTCCGGAACCTGCGCCATGCTGGACCAGGACCCGGACGCGCTGATCGCCATCGCGCAGCGCATGAAGCCTGACGAGTTCGGCGTCGCCACCATGCCGAAGGGTCCCTCGGGCCGCGCCTATCCGACGCTCGGCTACGCGGGCTGGTCGATGTTCAAGGCGAGCCAGCACAAGGACCTCGACTGGGAGCTGATCGCCACGCTCGACGGCCCCGCCGGCAACATCGCCTGGAACCAGCGCACCGGCGCCCTGCCGATCTACAAGGCCGCCGAGCAGGACCCGTTCTACAAGGGCGAACAGTTCAAGGGCTGGTTCGACGAGCTGGCCGACAAGGACGTCGTGCCGCTGATCATGCCGACCTACCTGCCGGGCTTCGGATACTTCGCCGATTCCATCGCCGTGAAGTCGAGCCAGCAGGCGCTCCTCGGCCAGATCACGCCCGAGGCCATGAACCGGCAATGGGCCGCCGTGCTGACCCGGGACAAGCAGAAGGCGGCCGCGAAGCCATGAGGCGCGCGGCGGTCTCGCGTTCGGTCGCCGCGTGACGGCCGCCGCGACGGCTGCCGGGGCGGCTCCCCGGCGCTCGGCCAGGCGCCGGCTCGCCCTGGTGCTGGAGCCCTACCTCTACACCGTGCCGTCGGTGTTCCTCATCGCCCTCATCATGCTGGTGCCGCTGGCGGTGGGGCTCTCCTACGCGTTCCGCGACCTCGTGCTGCTCGATCCCGACAGCGGCGGCTTCGTCGGGCTCGACAACTTCCGCACCCTCGCCGCCGACGCCGCCTTCTGGAACGCGCTCGGCAACACCGTGACCTGGACGGTCTCGTCGGTGGTGCTGCAGTTCGGGCTCGGCCTCGTGCTGGCGCTGCTGCTCGACGTGCCCTTCCGGGGGCGCGGCCTCGTCCAGGCCCTGGTCTTCCTGCCCTGGGCGGTGCCGTCCTTCCTGTCGGGGCTCGACTGGGCCTGGCTGTTCAACCCCGTGGTGGGGCCGCTGCCGCACTGGTTCGTGGCGCTCGGCCTGATGACGACGCCCGATAACCTTCTGTCCTCGCCCGACCACGCCATCTGGGGGCCGATCGCCGCCAACGTCTGGTGGGGCGTGCCCTTCTTCGCCATCACGCTGCTGGCGGCGCTGCAATCGATCCCGCCCGACCTCTACGAGGCCGCCGCCATGGACGGGGCGGGCGCGGTGCGGCGCTTCCGCGCCATCACGCTGCCCTTCCTCGCCCCCACCATCGCCATCACGATCATGCTGCGCACCGTGTGGATCGCCAATTTCGCCGACCTCATCGTCGTCATGACGCGGGGCGGGCCGGCCGATTCCACCCAGATCCTGTCGAGCTACATCTTCACCCAGGCCTTCCAGCGGCTCGACTTCGGCTATGCGTCCGCCGTGGCGGCCGTGCTGCTGGTCCTGCTGCTGGCCTATGCCGCCGTGCTGGTGACGCTGCGCCAGACGTTCCTGGCGAGGCGCTGACATGCGGGCGCACGTCCTCCGCCGCCGGCTGTTCAGGGTCCTGCATGCCGGGCTGCTCGCCTGCTTCCTGGTCTTCGCCCTGTTCCCGCTGTTCTGGCTGCTGAAGGTGTCGGTGACGCCCAACGACCTCCTGTATTCGGAGGGCGTGCGGCTCTGGCCCTCGCGCATCACCTTCGACCATTACGCCTCGGTGATCGCCCACACGGAGTTCCCGCTGTTCTTCCGCAACAGCGCCATCGTGTCGAGCTCCACCGCGCTGCTGTCGACGCTGGTGGCGTCGGGCGCCGGCTACGGCTTCTCGCGCTTCGCCTTCCGGGGCCGGGCCGCCATCGTGGGCCTCATGCTGGTCAGCCAGATGTTCCCGCTGGTGATGATCGTGGCGCCGATCTTCCGCCTGCTGTCGCCGCTCGGCCTCACCGACAGCCTGACGGGCCTCGTCGTGGTCTACACGGCCTTCAACGTGCCCTTCGCGACCTTCCTGATGCAGTCCTTCTTCGACGGCATCCCGCGGGACCTCGAGGAGGCCGCCATGATCGACGGCGCCAAGCGCTTCCAGGCGCTGCGCCTCGTCGTGCTGCCGCTGACGCTGCCGGGCCTCGCCGCGACGCTCGGCTTCGTCTTCACGGCCGCCTGGAGCGAACTGCTCTTCGCCCTGATGCTGAACTCGTCCGCGGCGGCCAGCACCTTTCCGGTCGGGCTGCTGGCCTTCGTGTCGAAGTTCTCGGTGGATTTCGGGCAGATGATGGCGGCGGGCGTGCTGGCGTTGATCCCCGTCTGCGCCCTGTTCTTCGTCATCCAGCGCTACCTCGTCCAGGGCCTCACGGCCGGCGCCGTGAAGGGGTAGGGGCCTGCCCGGTCGGTCGACGTGGATCCGTGCCGCCCCGTCCCACCGCGAGGGTCGGCCCTCCAGGACCATCGTCGAGCGATGACGGCAGCGACGGTCGAATGCCACTCGTGATAGTAGGTGGCCCACTCCGCCATGTGGGGCTCGTCGACATCCATGAGCAGACGCGAAGGCAACCGGCCCGACCGACGGATCGCGGCGGCGACGATGATGGACGAGAGGGCGCGACATGCACTGAGCAGGAGGGTGACCTACGTCGGATCCGCCACGCACAAGCTCCACCCTGGAGACTACGGTTTCCAGCCGCCCCAGAACCCACGGCCGACCAAGTCGCCCTGCGATGCCTTCCGGTCCGTGCTGCTCGGGGAAGCGCAGGACCTGTTTCGCCAGGGCATCATGCGCGGTATGGTCAGCGCCTTCGGGCCCGGGCAGGTGCCGAAATACGTCTGGTGCGTCGATGCTGCCGGGGAAGTCTATGAGGCCAAGACCCGGCCCGAACGTGAGACCCGCTATCACGGCTACCGTATCGGGCCGGACGAACGCGACATGTGTCGCTACGTGCTGAAAGAATGGATGCAGCGATGCCGCTGACGATCGATGTCGCGCCGCACGTCCTCGACGAGGGCTCACCGGAAGAGCGCGCGACCTTCGGGCGATTTTCGATCGACGCTGGTGTGGTGTCCTTGACCGAGGGCGTCGACACCTTCGTTCACAGCCTGCAGTCGGGCCCTCTCGTCCCGGCCTACCACGCGGCGCAATGGTTCGCATGGAACTGGTGGCGCCTGCGATGGGAGCCGCGCAGGGGCGGCGAGGCCTGGGCATTCGCCCACCGCATGGCGACGATCGGCGAGGGATACCTGTGGCCGCAGATCGAGATCAGCACTGATGGACTGCGAACCGTCCTGCAATGCCGTGCGTCCCGCGCCGATGCCGAGCCCTTCCGGTACACGGCGAGTCGCGCCGTCATCGTACCGGCTCATGACGTCGAGCGTGCGCTCGACGCCTTCATCCCGGAGGTGATCGCCCGACTGAGACGTGCATCGGTGGGTGAAACCAACCTGGACCGGCTCTGGCGAGACGTCGTGAGGGAACGCGGCGACCCTGAGCTTCACGAGCGCCGCAAGCTGGAAGCTCTGTTGGGAGCCGAGCCCGACGAAGCTGACGAGGAGCTGCTAGCAACACTGGAGGGCGACCTGTCGACCCTCGGCCGTCCGATCGTCGAGGAGATTGCTGCGGGAGGCACGGTCGCGTCGCTGACGGACATGGAAAGCCAAGCGCGCGCCATCGGGTCTCCCCTGCATCGCCACGACATGATCAGGATCGGAGCCGACGCCCTTCGACCGCAGCCCGGCCTCGCGGCCTGGAAAGTCGGTCGCGATGTCGCCCGCAAGGTGCGCGACGTGGCGGGGTGTGATCGAGCGCCGGTCGCCGACCGCCACCTCGCCGCCTTCGCCGGCGCGGACGATCGTGTGTTGTCGACGAAGCAGGGCACGCCACCCTTTTCGTTCAGCCTGCGCGAGACCGAAGCCACCGAGACCGTCGTGCTCAGGTCGCCCATCCGGGTGAACAGGCGGTTCAACCTCGCACGGATCCTCGGCGACCGCCTCATGTTCGGTGACGGCAAGCTTTCTCCGGCGACGCATGCCTACACGTATCGACAGAGGGCGCAGCGAGCCTTCGCTGCCGAGCTGCTGTGCCCGAGTGTCGTCATCGATGCCGAAACGGCCACCGACGACAGCACGGACCGGCAATCGGAAGTCGCAGAACACTTCGGCGTGTCGGACTATGTCGTTCGCATGGTCGTCGAACGAACCCGCTTCGAGGACCAGGGCGACGAGGAGGAGGCAGAAGTCACGGCTACGTGAGGCTTCGCCCTGACGGCCGACGGGCACTCGCCATGAACGACGGGCTTCATCCAATCCTTCCACATCACCCCGCCCAGCGCGTGCGCGGGCGCGGGACCCCGAGGTTGTCGCGGAGCGTCGGGCCCTCGTAGGCGTCGCGGAACAGGCCGCGGCGGCGCAGCTCCGGCACCACGAGGGCGGTGAAGTCTTGCAAGGAGGCCGGCAGGGTCGGCAGCATCAGGATGAAGCCGTCGGCGGCCCGCGTCTCGAACCATTCCTCCATGAAGTCCGCGATGTCGGCCGGCGTCCCCGTGATGCCGTTACCGGTGTGCTTCTCGGCATAGAGGCGGATCAGTTCGCCCACGGTGTGGCCCTGGCGGACGAAGGCCGTCAGCTCCTCGAAGAGCGCACGCGAGCCCTTGGGGGCGGCGGGCAGGCGGTCGGCGGGGAAGGGCGCGTCGAGCGGCACGCCCCGCAGGTCCGCCTCGAGGAATTCCGACAGCATCAGCCGGCCGACGTCCGGGTGGAGCCGCTCCAGCATGAAGTCCACCTGCGCCCGGGCTTCGGCGCGGGTGGCGCCGACGTTCACCACCACGCCCGGCATCACCTTCAGGGCGTCGGGGTGGCGGCCGAATTCCGCCATGCGGCCCTTCAGCGTCGCGTAGAAGGCGCGGCTGCGGGCGATGTCGGAGGCGAGGCCGAAGACGATCTCGGCGGTTTCGGCCGCCAGCGCGATGCCGGCCTCGGAACCGCCGGCCTGCGCGATGACGGGACGGCCCTGCGGCGAGCGGGCGATGTTCAGCGGCCCCCGCACCTGGAAGTGCTCGCCGACGTGGTCGAGGCGGTGGAGCTTCGCCGGATCGTGGTGGCGGCCGCCCGCGCGGTCGAGCAGCAGAGCGTCGTCCTCGAAACTGTCCCACAGGCCGAAGGCGACCTCCACGAACTCGCGGGCTCGCGCATAGCGCTCGGCATGGGGGTCGAGGCCGCGGCGGTTGAAGTTGTAGCCGGTCTCGTCGTGGTCGGAGGTGACGACGTTCCAGCAGGCGCGCCCGCCGCTCAGGTGGTCGATCGAGGCGAAGATGCGGGCGAGGTTGTAGGGCTCGTAATAGCTCGTCGAGGCCGTGGCCACGAGGCCGAGCCGCTCCGTCGCCACGGCCAGCGCCGAGATCAGCGTCAGCGGCTCGAAGCGGTTCATCTTGTTGGGCTGGCGCGCCAGGGCCTCGGGGTCGCCGACGGCGGCGGCCGGGGAATCCGCCATGAACATGAAGTCGAAGGCGGCGGCCTCGGACAGCCGGGCGATGTTCAGGAAATGGGCGAAGCTGTTCGCCGCCCCGGCCTCGCTGCCCGGGTGCATCCAGCTCGCCGGATGGAACCCGTAGGTGTAGACGAAGGTGCCGAGCTTCATCTGGTCCGGGCGGGGCATCTTGGTCTCCGGGTGGGATCCTGCGGAAATCCTCGATTAGCACGGGTCGGGCGGTCTCGACGACGGCGCGGATATTGCTAAGCTCCGGGCGGATTCGGCCGCACAGAGGGCGAGAGACAGCGATGACGAAGCGATTGGTGCTGAAGGCCCTGCTCGGGCTCGGGCTCGCCTGGGGAATGGCCGACGCCGCCCAGGCCGAGGACGTGCTCGCCAAGGTCAAGGCCGCCGGAACCCTCAAGGTCGGCACCGAGACGGCCTTCGCGCCCTTCGACTTCATCGACGCCGGCCAGCACGTCGGGCTCAACGTCGACCTGTTCGAGGAGATCGGCAAGGAGATGGGCGTCAAGATCGAATGGGTGGCGCTGCCCTGGGAGGGCGTGCTGCCGGGGCTCGACGCCGGCAAGTTCGACATCGTGGCGGGGCCCGCCACCATCACCAAGGCCCGCATGGAGCGCTATCGCTTCCTGCCCCCGGTCGGCGACGCCACCAATGCCATCCTGAAGCGCAAGGGCGACGCGTCCGTGACCAAGCCCGCCGACATCGCCGGCAAGGCGGCCGGCGCCGGCAAGGCCACTTCGCAGCTCGCCCAGCTCCAGGCCTTCGCCAAGACGCTGCCCCAGCCCGTCGCCATCCGCGAATACGTGGGCTACAACGAGGCCTACGCCGACCTCGCGGCCGGGCGCATCGCCGCCGTCGCCAACTCGCTGACCAACATCGCCTTCGTGGCCAAGACGCGGCCCGACACGTTCGAGGTGGTGGAACCCGCCTTCGGGCAGAAGTCCTATTTCGGCTTCATCGCCTCGAAGGACGCCGACCACGCCGCCCTCGACGATGCCGTCGCGGCCGCCATCCTCAAGATCAAGGCGGACGGCCGGCTGGCCAAGCTCGAGACCAAGTGGTTCGGCGCCGCCTTCGACCTGCCCGACGCGGTGCCGACGCCGAACTTCTGAGCGGCCGTCCCGTGTCGCTCACCTTGCTGGCGCTGCTCGTCCGGGCGGCCGGCCTCACGGTGGCGATCAGCGGCGTGTCGATCGCGCTCGGGCTGGCGCTGGGCCTCTTCGTCTCGGTCGCGTCGCTGTCGCGCCGCCGCCTAGTCTCGGTGCCGGCCCGCGTCTACGTGTCGTTCTTCCGCGGCGTGCCGCTGCTCGTGCAGCTCCTGCTGATCTACAACCTGCTGCCGGCCGCGGGGATCGACGTGCCCGGCGTCGTCGCCGCCGTCGTGGGGCTGACGCTGTGCACCTCCGCCTACCAGGCCGAGAACCTGCGCGGCGGCTTCCTCAGCGTGCCGCGCGGCCTCCTCGAGGCGGCCGACATGGCGGGGCTCGGCGCCGTCCAGCAGTTCCGCCGCATCCGCGTGCCGATCGCCGTCGCCCTGACCCTGCCGACCCTCGTCAGCGAGGCCATCATGATCCTCAAGGCCTCGTCGCTCGTCTCGGTCGTGGGCGTCGTGGAACTGACCCGCATGGCGCAGGACCTCGCCTCCAGCACCTACCGGCCGCTCCCCATGTTCGCCACCGCCGGCGCCCTCTACCTCGCGATCGACTGGACCGTGGCGGGGCTCGGCCACGCGCTGGAGCGCCGCGCGCGCTGGGGGCGGGCATGAGGCGCGGGCCGTGACGGTCGACTGGGGCCTCCTGGCCGAGAAGCTGCCCGACGTCCTCGCCGCATCGGGCGTCACCGTGGCGGTCTGGGCGGCGAGCGCCGTGCTCGGCGTCGCGCTCGGTGCCGCCGTGGCGGTGGCGCGGCGCTTCGGGCCGCGGCCGGTCGACCTCGCCCTCAAGCTCTTCGTCGAGGTGCTGCGGGGCTCGCCCTTCCTGGTGCAGCTGTTCCTGCTGTATTTCGGCGGCCCCTTCATCGGCCTCTCGCTCGACCCCATCCCGGCCGGCCTCCTGGCGCTGACGCTCTACGGCAGCGCCTATTACAGCGAGATCGTGCGGGCCGGCTTCGCGGCCGTGCCGGCCGGCCACGTCGAGGCGGCGGCCTGCCTCGGCTTCACCCGGGCGCAGACGGTGCTCCGCATCCAGGTGCCCGAGATGGCCGTGCTGGTGCTGCCCGCCCTTGTCAACATGACGGTGCTCCTGCTCAAGGAGACGGCGGTGCTGTCCGTCATCACGGTCCCCGAACTCACCCTGGAGATCAGCGCCATCGGCTCCGAAACCTACCGCTTCGTCGAGGCGCTGACGCTGTTGGCGCTGTTCTACTGGGGCCTCGTCGAGGCCTGCGGCGGCCTCGGCCGCCTCGCCGAAGCGCGCCTGTCGCGCTTCCGGTTCGCCGGGCCATGACGGCCCCGGGCGAGTCCGCGGCCGGCGGCACGGCCCTGTCGGTCCGGGGCCTCGTGAAGCGCTTCGGCGCCCACGAGGTGCTGTCGGGCATCGACCTCGACGTGCCGGCCGGGCGCGTCACCTGCCTCATCGGCCCCTCCGGCTCGGGCAAGAGCACGCTGCTGCGCTGCATGGCCTTCCTGGAGGAGGCCGGGGCCGGCACCATCCTGGTCGGCGGCGAGCCGCTGGGCTTCGCCGAAACCCCGCAGGGCCGGCGCCGCCTGCCGCCCGCCCGCATCCGGGCCGTGCGGGCCTCCATCGGCATGGTGTTCCAGCAGTTCAACCTGTGGCCCCACATGACGGCGCTGGGCAACGTCACCGAGGCCCTGCGCGTCGTGCGCCGCATGGGCCGGGCCGAGGCGGAGGCCAAGGGCCTGGCACAGCTGCGCAAGGTGGGACTGGAGGACCGCGCCGGCCATTATCCCGCGCAGCTTTCGGGCGGGCAGCAGCAGCGCGTCGCCATCGCCCGCTCCCTGGCGCTGGAGCCGCGCATCATGCTCTTCGACGAGCCGACCTCCTCGCTCGACCCCGAACTGACCGGCGAAGTGCTCGACGTGATGCGGGGCCTCGCCGCCGACGGCATGACCATGGTGGTGGTGAGCCACGAGATCGGCTTCGCCGCCTCGGTGGGCGAGCAGGTCGCCTTCCTCGACGGCGGCCGCATCCTGCTGCACGGCTCCCCGCGCGACGTCTTCGGCAAGCCGCGGCACCCCCGCCTCGAACGCTTCCTCGACACCTACCTCGACCGCGGCGCCGCCATGCTGGCGTGACGGCGGGCTGGCCGGCGCCGGCCCGCGGTGGCACGGTGCCGGCCGGGAGAAACGCCATGACCTCGACGCGCGACGGCCCCGCCGGGCCGCTGTTCCTGCCGCTGTTCCTGCCGGCCGACCGGCCGGACCGCTACGCCAAGGCCTTCGCGGCCGGCGCCGATGCCGTGATCCTCGACCTCGAGGACGCCGTCGCGCCGGGCGGCAAGGATGCGGCGCGGGCGGCCCTGCTCGCCGCGCGCGACGCCGTCGCGGCCGCGGCCTGCCCGGTGCTGGTGCGGGTCAATGCCGAGGGCTCCCCCTGGCAGGCCGAGGACCTCGCCGCCGCCGCCGCCCTGCCGCTGGCCGGCCTCGTGCTGCCCAAGGCGGAATCGGCCGAGGCCGTGGCGGCGGCGGGGCGGGCCGCGGGCGGCCGCCCCGTCCTGGCGCTGATCGAGAGCGCGCGCGGCGTCGCGGCGGCGCGCGACATCGCCCGGGCGGCGGCGCGGCTCGCCTTCGGCTCCATCGATCTCGCCGCCGACCTAGGCTGCGCGGATGCGCGCGAGCCGCTGCTGGCCTTCCGCTCCGAGACCGTGCTGGCGAGCCGCCTCGCCGGCCGTCCCGCGCCGCTCGACGGCGTGACGCCGGGCTACCGCGACCCCGCGCCCGTCGAGGCGGAGGCCCGCGAGGCCGCGACGCTCGGCTTCGGCGGCAAGCTGCTGATCCACCCCGCCCAGGTCGCGCCGGCCCGCGCCGGCTTCGGCCCGACGGCGGCGGAGGTCGCCTGGGCCGGGCGCGTTCTGGCGGCGGCCCGCGACGGGCGGGCCGTGGCGGTCGACGGCGCCATGGTCGACGCGCCGGTGCGCCTGCGCGCCGAGGCGATCCTGCGCCGGGCCGGCGTGCCGGCTCAGGCCGACAGGAACAGCTTGCCCTCGTAGTAGCGCTCGGGCGGCAGCGGATCGGGCACGGTGCCGAAGGCCTTGAACATGTCGTTGAAGCGCCCGAGCCACCGGTCCACCGTGCCGTCGCGCGTGAAGGCGTCGAGCTGGGCGCTGGTCAGCAGCAGGCGGCTCTTCGCCACCGGCGCCAGCACGTCGACCGGCACGTGGATGAAGGCCGAGGTCAGCGCCACGCTGCGGTCGAGGTTCGCGGCGCGGTAGTCGATGGCCTTCTTCACGACCCGCACGAGGGCGCGGACGAGGTCGGGGTCGTCGCGCACCGTCTCGTTGCGCGCCACCACGGCGTTGACGAAGGATACGTCGGGATAGAAGTCCTTGTTGGACGCCAGTTCCTTGAGGCCCGGCACCCGCCGGCGGATGACGTCGACCAGCGGGTTCCAGATGCCGGCCCCGTCGATCTGGCCGGACGAGAAGGCCGTCACGACCGTGCTGGGGTCCATCGGCACGAGATCGACGTCCTTGATCGTCATCCCCGCCTTGGCGAGGCCGAGCCGCAGGATCATGTCGCCCGACGTGCCCTGCGGCACCCCGACCTTGCGCCCCTTGAGGTCGGCGATGGAGCCGATGCCGGGTTGGGCGATCAGCCGGTCGCTGAAGCCGACGTCGTCGATGGCCACGACCTTGGCGCGGCCGCTCGCCGGCAGCCACAGCGCGCCGGGGCCGATCGTGCCGAAATCGAGGCTGCCGGCCCCCATGGCCTGGATCTGGATGGGGCCGTTGGTGAAGACCTTGAGGTCCGGCACCAGGCCCTCCGCGTCCCACAGCTTCTGGTCCTCCGCGACGGCGAAGAGGCTCGCGTTGGGGAAATCCCCGATATAGCCGATCCGCACGGGCTTGCCGGCGGCCCGGGCGGCGGAGGGCAGGGCGGCGGAGGGCAGGGCGGCGGCCACGCCGGCCAGCAGGGCGCGTCTCGTCAGCATGTCGGGGCCTCCTCCGGCCGGTCGGGATGGTAGACGGCGCGCCACACGCGGTTGCGCAGCGCCGCGAAATGGGAGGAGAGGCGCATCTCCTCGGTGCGAGGGTAGGGCAGGTCCACGGCGATCACGCTGTGGAGCCGCCCCGGCCGGGCCGCCATGACGACGACGCGGCTCGCCAGGTAGACGGCCTCCTCGACGTCGTGGGTGATGAACATCACGGTGCGGCGCTCGCGGCTCCAGGTGTCGAGGAGCTGGTCCTGCAGCCCCACCCGCGTCAGGGCGTCGAGCGCCCCGAAGGGCTCGTCCATCAGCAGGATGGCGGGGTTCACCGCATAGGCGCGGGCGATGGCGCAGCGCTGCTTCATGCCGCCCGACAGCGTCTTGGGCAGGGCCTCGGCGAAGGGCGTCAGCCCGACGAGGTCGATGAAGTGGTCGGCGACGGCGCGCCGCTCCGCCCGCGGCCGGCCCGCGATCTCGAGCCCGAACTCGACGTTGCGCCGCACCGTCAGCCAGGGGAACAGCGCGTATTGCTGGAAGATGACGCCCCGGTCGGGGCCGGGGCCGCGCACCGCGCGTCCGTCGACCAGCACGCGGCCCCCCGACGGCGGCGTGAGACCGGCCGCGATGGCCATGGCGGTGGACTTGCCGCAACCCGACGGCCCCACCACGGTGACGAACTCGCCGTCGGCGACGGCGAGCGAGAAGCGGTCGAGCGCCGTGAAGCGGGAGCCGTCGGGCGCGGCGAAGTCGCGCGACACGGCCTCGAAAGCGATCTTAGGGGCGACCTCGGGGGCGATTTTGCGGGCCGTCACGCGCGCTCCTGCCAGGCGGTGAGGCGGCGGTCGAGCGCCACGACGCCCCGGTCCATGGCGAGGCCCAGCACCCCGATGGCGACGAGGCTGACGAAGATGGTCGGCAGGTCGTAGTAGAGCTGGGCCTGCTGCATGCGGAAGCCCAGGCCCGATTGCGCCGCGATGAGCTCCGCCGCCACCACCGTCGCCCAGGAGGAGCCGAGCCCGATCCTCACCCCCACCATGATGAAGGGCGTCGAGGCCGGCACCACGACGCGGCGGAAGATGGTGAAATCCCCGGCGCCCAGCACCCGGGCGGCGTCGATGAAGGTTCGGTCGACCCCCACCACGCCCTGGTAGGTCGCCACCACGGAGGACAGGAAGGCGGCGAGGAAGATGACGAAGACCTTGGGGGCCTCGCCGATGCCGAGCGTCACGATGGCGAGCGGGATGATGGCGAGCGGCGGGATGACCCGGAAGAACTGCACGTAGGGCTCGACGAGGCCGCGCGCCACCGCGTACCACCCCATGAGAAACCCCACCGGCACGGCGAGGGCGATGCCGAGGAGGAAGCCGGCGAGCACGCGGGCGAGGCTCGCGGCGGCGTCGCCGAAGAGCTGCCCGTCCCGCGCCGAGGCCAGCGCCTGGAGCGCGACGTCGCCGGGCCCGGGCAGGCCGATGGCGCCCGCGGCCGTGAGCCCCCACCAGGCCGCGAGCCCGGCCGCCACGGCCAGGAGGTTGAGGCCCAGCATGGCGGAGGGGCCGAGGCGGCGCGCCCCGGCCGAGGCCGCCGCCGGCGCCCCGCTCACCGCGTCGCCGCCTGGCGGTCGCGGGTGCGGACGTTGGAATCGATCAGCCAGTCGCGCATCACGTCGAGCAGGGCGCGGCGCGTGTCGAGATGGGCGGGATCGTTCCACAGGTTGCGGACCTCGCCGGGGTCCGCGGCGAGGTCGAACAGCTGGCCCTCCTCGGATCCCTTGAAATGGACCAGCTTCCACCGCTCGCTCCGCACCCCGGTGATGAAGTCGGCGCCGGTCAGCGACACGTCGCCGCCCTGCTCGCAGAACACGTAGGGCCGCGGCGTCCAGTCCCGTCCTTCCAGCGCCGGCAGCAGGCTGCGGGCCTCGAAGGTGGCGGGCGGCACGAGGCCGGCGAGTTCGAGGATCGTCGGGCCGAGGTCGAACCATTGGCACAGGCCGTCGACGCGCCGCCCGCCCGCGAAGCGCCCCGCCGTCGACCAGACGATCGTCGGCACGCGGGTGACGACGTCGTACATCGACCATTTCTGGCTGAGGCCGTGGTCGCCGAGGCATTCCCCGTGGTCCGAGGTGAAGATCACCACGGCGTCGTCGAGGTAGCCGCGGTCCTCGAGGGACGACAGCAGTTCGCCCAGCTTCTCGTCGATCAGGGTGACGTTGCCGAGGTAGTGGGCCCAGACGCGCTGCATCTGCTCGGGGGTGGGGTCGAGGGTCCAGGCGACGCTGTCGTGGTCCACGGCGGCGTCGTGGTGCCGCTTCTCCTTCAGGGCTGCGGGCAGGGCGTCGAGCTCCGCGCGGGACGGATTCGGCAGGGGCAGGTCCTGGCGCGCCAGGTAGGGCTCGGAATAGCGCGCCGGCGGGTCGTAGGGCGGGTGCGGGCCCGGCAGGCCGACCTGGAGGAACAGCGGCTCGGTCTTGGGATAGGTTTCGACCCACCACTTCGCCATGCCGGCCACGAAGGCGTCCGAATGGAGCCGCTCGGGCAGCTCCCAGTCGAAGGCGCCGAGGCGGTCGCGGTAGTCCTCGCGCAGCCGGTACTGCTCGCGCTGCTGCTTGACGAGCCCGTTGGCGGCCAGCGCCTTGTCCCATTCGTCGAAGTACCAGCGGCCCTCGAGGTAGCGGTCCTTGTTCTCGACGACGTAGCGCTCGTGGAAGCCGGAATCGGAATCGTACGGGATCGTGTGCATCTTGCCGACGTTGACGCAGCGGTATCCCGCGTCGCGCAGCTGCTCCACCCAGGTGCGCTGCCAGGGTTGGCCGTTGGCCAGCACGCCGGTCGTGTGGGGATAGTGGCCGTTGAACAGGCTGGCCCGCGACGGCACGCAGGAAGGGGCCGTGACGTGGCATTCCGTGAAGGCGACGCCCTCGGCGACCAGCCGGTCGAGGGTCGGCGTCGTGGCATAGGGGAAGCCGAGCCCGGCGATCGTGTCGAACCGTTGCTGGTCGGTGATGACGAGGATAATGTTGGGCCGTCCGGCCGCCGCCCCACCCTCGCCGGGCGCCCCCGCGTCAGCCATCCGCTCGCCTCCCCCGGGGGTGTTTCGGGCACCGGCTCATCCGCGGCGCTCCTCGACATGGCGGCGACGCTCGCACAGAGTGAGCGCTAACGCAACGTCCGGCGGCGGGCGGCGAAGGAGGGCGGTCATGGGGCAGGGGGCGGGCGGCGGGCCTCAGCCGCGCGGCGGTGCCACGCTGGCGCAGGTGGCGGCCCGCGTCGGGGTGTCGCTCAACACCGTGTCGCGCGCCATCCGGGCGCCCCACACGCTGCGGCCGGAACTGCTGGGGCGCATCGCAGCGGCGCTCGACGAGCTGAACTACGTGCCCAACCGCATCGCCGGCAGCCTCGCCGGCACGCGCTCCGCCCTGGTCGGCGTGGTGGTGAGTTCGCTGTTCCACTCGGAATTCGCCGCCGTCGTCGAGGCGCTGCAGACCGGGCTGCTGGCCCGGGACTTCCAGGTCATGCTGGGCCACAGCCACTACGACCCGGCGCGCGAAGCCGGGGCCGTCCGCGCCCTGCTGGGCTGGCGGCCGGCCGCCATGGCGCTGGTGGGGATCGACCACCACCGCGACGTGTCGCGGATGCTGGGCGAGGCCGGCATCCCCGTCGTGCAGATGTGGGACGTGGGCGGGGAGGCGATCGATTCCGCCGTGGGCATGGACCACGTCGCCATCGGCCGCGCCCAAGCCGAGCACCTGCTGGCGCGCGGCTACCGGCACGTCGCCGTGGTGGGCAGCCTGCGCCCGCACGACGCCCGCGCCCACAAGCGCTGCCGCGGGGTGGCGCAGGCGCTGGCGGCGGCGGGCCTCGGCGAGCCCGCCCTGGCGACCAGCGCCGAACCCGGCGACCCCGACCTCGGCGGGCGGCTGGTGGCGGAGCTGCTCGCCCGCCACCCCGAGGTCGACGGCATCGCGTGCAACAGCGACGCCGTCGCCTACGGCGTGCTGCGGGCGCTGCGGGCCCGGGGCCGCCGCGTCCCCGACGACGTCGGCGTCGTGGGGTTCGGCGACGCCGAGGCCAGCGCCTGCCTGGTGCCGGCCCTCACCAGCGTGCGGCCGCCCCGCGCCGCCATCGGCCGCTTGACGGCCGAGATCATCCTGGCGCGGCTGGAAGGGGCAGGCCCTCGGCAGCTTGAGGTTGCATGGGACATACTGGTGCGCGACAGCACGGCGCGCGGCAGCACAGTATCGGCGCCGATTTAATCTCGGGAAAGGTTCGAGCTCTACAACGGCGTGGCCCGACAGGAGAACGGACGAGGTGCAACACACAGCCACCCCGCCGACAGCGCAGTCCAGCCCCACGGGCGGTTCGGCGCGTCCGCGAAGCCGAACGGCCCCGGCACCGTCGAGCGCGCATGGCCGGATGCCGTCCGCCTTCGAGCGGCACGAGCTGCGCTGGGCCCTGATGCGGCGCTGGCTCCTCGCCATCACCATCCTGCTGGCGCTGCCGGCGATCTGCGCGCTCCTGCTGTCGCACCGGCGTGCCGACGACCTGCTCGAGCTGGCCCACTACAACGACGTGTTCGATGCCGCGCAGATGCAGGCCGAACTGCTGCGCCTCGACGCCGAATTCGGCCGCTTCGCCCTGGCCCCGACCGATGCCGGGGCCGACCTCGTGCGGCTGCGGCTCGACATCCTCACCAACCACACCGAGATGTTCAAACACGCCGCCGTGACGCGCGAGATGGAGGTCGCCGCCCCCGGCCTGGCCGGTGCCATCGACGCCGCCATGGCGCAGGCCGATGCCATCGCGGAACGGCTGAAGACCGCGGCGGACGCCGGGCGGGCCCTGGCGGTGCTGACGCCGCTCGAAACGTCGCTGGCCCAGGCGACGGCGCTGATCGGCGAACAATCCGGCACCAGCGTGACCCGGGCGGGCGAGTCGCTCCGCTCGGTGCGCGACATGCTGCTCGTCCTGGTGGCGGGCCTGCTGACGGCGGCCTTCGCCCTCGCCGCGGTCCTGTGGCACCAGCATGCCGGGATGCGCCGCCTCGCCTACCGCGACGCGCTCACCGGCCTGCCGAACCGCTTCGCCTTCAACATGGCCCTCGACGCGGCCTGCCGCCGCGAGGCGACGGCGCTGCTCCTCGCCGACGTCGATCACTTCAAGGAGGTCAACGACAGCTTCGGCCACGACGTCGGCGACGCTCTGCTGGCCCAACTCGCGACCCGCCTCGTCGCGGCGGTGCCCGAGGTCCCCGTCATCGCGCGGCTCGGCGGCGACGAGTTCGCCCTGCTGCTGCCGGCCCCGACCGCGGCCGGGGAGGCCGTCGCCATCGCCCAGCGGATCTGCGCGGCGACGGCCGAGCCCTTCCGCATCGGCGAGTTGCTGATCCGGTCCGGCCTCAGCGTCGGCACCGTGGTGGACGGCACGGCGCTGCGCGAACCCGTGACGCTGCTCAAGCGCGCCGACCTCGCCCTCTACACCGTCAAGGCCGCCGGCCGCGGGCGCCAATGCCTCTTCGACGTCGCGATCGAGCGCGGATTCGCCGCCCGGCGCGAGATGGAGGAGGACCTGCACGCCGCCGTGGCCGAGGACGCGATCGACGTGCACTACCAGCCGCAGATCTCGCTCGCCACGGGCCTGCCGGTCGGCTGCGAGGCGCTGGCCCGCTGGGAGCATCCCCGCCACGGCCGGGTGTCGCCGGCCGACTTCATCCCGCTCGCCGAGCGCAGCACCCTCATCCTGGCGCTGGGCCATCGGGTGCTGGCGCGGGCCTGCGCGGACGCCGCGACCTGGCCGGGTTCGCCGCGCGTCGCCGTCAACGTGTCGGCCCAGCAGTTGCTCGAAAACGACTTCGTGGAGCGCGTCACCGCGGTGCTGGCCGAAACGGGCCTGGCGCCAGGCCGTCTCGAGCTCGAGATCACCGAAAGCGTGCTGCTCAAGATCAACGCCGACGTGCTCGACGCCATCCGCACGCTGCGGCGGATCGGCGTGACCTTCGCGCTCGACGATTTCGGCACCGGCTACTCGTCGCTGAGCCGCCTCCACCACCTGCCGCTCGACAAGCTGAAGATCGACCAGAGCTTCACCAGCGCCATGGAGACCAGCGACGAGGCGCGGGGCATCGTCGCCACCATCATCGACCTCGCCTGCAAGCTCGGCCTCGCCACCACGGCGGAGGGCGTCGAGACGCCGAGCCAGAACGCCATGCTGCGCGATGCGGGCTGCGAGCAGGGCCAGGGCTATCTCTACGCCCGGCCGATGGACGCGCAGGCCTGCCGCCGCATGCTGGGCGAGGCCTGGCCCGCCGGCCCGGTGCCGCCGGGGCTGGCGCAGGTCGCGTGAACCCGCGCCGGCTTGCTTCGACGCCCCCCGGCCGGCCCGTGGCCGCCGGGGGAACGGTGGGTCAGTAGTCCATGCCGCCCATGCCGCCCATGCCGCCGCCCATGCCGCCTCCGCCGCCCATGGCGGGGCCGTCCTTCTGGGGACGATCCGCCACCATGGCTTCGGTGGTGATGAGCAGGCCGGCGACCGAGGCCGCGTCCTGCAGCGCCACCCGCACGACCTTGGCGGGGTCGAGGATCCCGGCTTCCAGCATGTCGACGTAGCGCTCGCGATAGGCGTCGAAGCCGAAGGTCGGCGACGTGTTCTCGCTCACCTTGCCGACCACGATCGAGCCTTCGACGCCGGCATTGGCCGAGATCTGGCGGATCGGGGCTTCGAGCGCCTTCATCAGGATGGAGATGCCGGCCTGGACGTCGCGGTTGTCGGACGTGAGGTCGCCGACCGCCAGGCGGGCGCGCAGCAGCGCGATGCCGCCGCCGGGCACGATGCCCTCTTCCACGGCGGCGCGGGTGGCGTGGAGCGCGTCGTCGACGCGGTCCTTGCGCTCCTTGACCTCGACCTCGGTCGAGCCGCCGACGCGGATCACCGCCACGCCGCCGGACAGCTTGGCCAGGCGCTCCTGGAGCTTCTCCTTGTCGTAGTCGGAGGTCGTCTCCTCGATCTGCGCCTTGAGCTGCGCCACCCGGGCCTCGATGTCGTCCTTCTTGCCGGCGCCGTCGATGACCGTGGTGTTCTCCTTGTCGATGCGGACCCGCTTGGCGCGGCCCAGCATCTCGAGCGTGACGTTCTCGAGCTTGATGCCGAGATCCTCGGAGACGGTCTGGCCGGCCGTCAGCACGGCGATGTCCTCGAGCATGGCCTTGCGGCGGTCGCCGAAGCCCGGGGCCTTGACGGCCGCGACCTTGAGGCCGCCGCGCAGCTTGTTGACGACGAGCGTGGCCAGCGCCTCGCCGTCGATGTCCTCGGCCACGATGAGCAGGGGCTTGCCGGTCTGCACCACGGCTTCGAGGATCGGCAGCATCGCCTGGAGCGAGGACAGCTTCTTCTCGTGGATGAGGATGTAGGCATCCTCGAGCTCGACCGTCATCTTCTCGGCGTTGGTGATGAAGTAGGGGCTGAGGTAGCCGCGGTCGAACTGCATGCCCTCGACGACGTCGAGTTCGGATTCGGCGGTCTTGGCCTCCTCGACCGTGATGACGCCTTCATTGCCGACCTTGCGCATGGCTTCGGCGATCATCTCGCCGACCGCGTGGTCGCCGTTCGACGCGATGGTGCCGACCTGGGCGATCTCCTCGGAGGAGGCGACCTTGCGGGAGCGGCCCGCGATGTCCTTGACGACGACGCCAACGGCGAGGTCGATGCCGCGCTTGAGGTCCATCGGGTTCATGCCGGCGGCCACGAGCTTCAGGCCCTCCTTCATGATGGAGGCCGCCAGCACGGTGGCGGTGGTGGTGCCGTCGCCGGCGAGGTCGTTGGTCTTCGAGGCCACTTCGCGCACCATCTGGGCGCCCATGTTCTCGAACTTGTCGGCGAGCTCGATCTCCTTGGCGACGGTGACGCCGTCCTTGGTGATGCGGGGCGCGCCGTAGCTCTTGTCGATCACGACGTTGCGGCCCTTGGGGCCGAGCGTGACCTTGACGGCATTGGCGAGGATGTCGACGCCGCGCAGCATGCGGTCGCGGGCATCGGCGGAGAAGCGTACGTCTTTGGCGGCCATGGTGGCGGTTCTTTCCGTGAAGGGTCGAAAGCCCTGCCCCGGCGGGGTAAGGCTGGCGCGGCGGTACCGCGCGAGTGGCGCGGCGGGGCCGCGGAAGTGTCGCGGCGGTGCCGCGGGACGGATGCGACTGCCCTCGACCCGGTGCTGGACCGGATCCGTCGAGGGGGAAAGCGCTTTACGCCGCCTGCTGCAGGGCGGACGGGGCCTCGATGATGCCCATGACGTCGCTCTCCTTCATGATGAGGAGGTCGTCGCCGTCGATCTTGACCTCGGTGCCGGACCACTTGCCGAAGAGCACGCGGTCGCCGGCCTTCAGGGCGAGCGGGGTCAGCGTCCCGCTCTCGTCGCGCAGGCCGGGGCCGACCGCGACGACTTCGCCCTCCTGCGGCTTCTCCTTGGCGTTGTCCGGGATGATGATCCCGCCCTTGGTCTTGGCCTCGGGGTCGATGCGCCGGAGGACGACGCGGTCGTGGAGGGGACGGAACGGCATGGTGGGTCTTTCGTCCGGCGTCGGCGCCGGGGCCGGAAGCCCGGGGTCGGGCTTGGCACTCCGTGAGTGTGAGTGCCAGCGTCCCGAATAGCGAGAAGAAAAACGCCGGATCGGCGAAATAAAAACCCGCGACAGCTTGGGAGCGGCAGCGGGCGTCCATGTCCGGGCCGGCCGGACACACGATAGTTGGTGGCGAAGACGTGCTGCTGCGAAATACACCTTGTGCCGTGGCGCCCGTCGGGCCATCTGTAGGGCCGGGCGGCCACGACCACACGAATGCCGCCCCGGGCCGAGGCCCGCTGGGCGCGGCACGGCCGCGCGGACGGGACCGCAATGAGCCAAGAGAAGCGTTTCGGCAGGCGCATCGCCGAGCCTTCCTCCGTCCAGATCATCCGCGAACTGAAGGCCATGGCGCTGCGCGCGGAGCCGGCAGGGGCGGCCGGGCAGGCGGGCCCGACCGTCGGCGACGGCGACCCGCGCGCCGACACCGTTCCGCACCCTTCCCACGCGCTCTGAGGTTTCCCATGCCGGTCCATCTCTTCTCCGTCGGCGAGCGCGTTTCGCTCGAATCGATCATGCGGCGCACGGCCGACCGGGCCGACGTCTTCGTCGTCAAGACCCAGATGCCGCACCTCGGCGAAGAGCTGCAGTATCGCGTCAAGACCGAAGGCGAGCCCTACGACCGGGTCGTGACCGAGGGACAGCTGACGCGCGTGGCGATCGCCGCGGCGGTCTGAACCGGCGCCACCCGGCAGGCTGGGCTGCGGCGTGGGCTCGCTTGCCAGCGTCCCCGCGAGGTTCCATCCTCTCGGGATGAGTCCGATGATCGATGCTTCCACGGCCGGCGTCCTGGCGGCGCTGAACGAGCGCTCCCGCGAGATCTTCCGGCGCATCGTCGACAGCTATCTCCAGACGGGGGAGCCGGTGGGGTCGCGGCACCTGTCGCGCCTGCTGCCCATGGCGCTGTCGCCCGCCTCGGTCCGCAACGTCATGCAGGACCTCGAAGAGCTGGGCCTCGTCTTCGCCCCCCACACCAGCGCGGGTCGGTTGCCGACCCAGATGGGGCTGCGCTTCTTCGTCGACGCCCTGCTCGAGATCGGCGACATCGGCGACACCGAACGCCGCCGCATCGAGGCCGATCTGCGCGCCGCCTCGAAGGACCGGACGCTGGAGAACGCCCTCGTGGAGGCCACGAGCCTGCTGTCGGGGCTGACGCGCGGCGCGGGCGTCGTCGTCACCAGCAAGGACAACGCGCGCCTCAAGCACATCGAATTCGTCCGGCTGGAGCCCGAGCGCGCGCTGGCCATCCTGGTGGCGGAGGACGGCTCGGTCGAGAACCGCGTCGTGCTGACGCCGCCCGGCCTGCCGGCTTCCGCGCTGGTCGAGGCCGGCAACTACCTCAATGCCCGCATCCGCGGCCGCACCCTCACCGAGGCCCGCGCCGAGATCGAGGGCGAGCGCGCCGCCGCGCAGGGGGAACTCGACCAGCTGACGGCGCGGCTCGTCGAGGCCGGGCTCGCCGGCTGGGCGGGGCTCGGCGGGCAGCGGCAGCTCATCGTGCGCGGCCAGGCGAACCTGCTCGACGACCTGACGGCGCTCGACGACCTCGAACGCATCCGCCTGCTCTTCGCCGACCTCGAAACCAAGACCGACGTCATCGACCTGCTCAACCGCGCCGAGACCGGCGAGGGCGTGCGCATCTTCATCGGGGCGGAGAACAAGCTGTTCTCGCTGTCGGGCTCCTCCATGGTGGCGGCGCCCTTCCGCGACGGGCAGCAGCGCATCGTCGGCGTGCTCGGCATCATCGGGCCGACGCGGCTCAACTATGCCCGCGTGGTGCCGATGGTGGACTATACCGCGCAGGTGATCTCGCGGCTGGTGCGCGGGCCCTACGGGGCCTGACGCCCGGCGGGCCCGCCTCGCCAGCGCCCATCTCGCGTGGCATCAGCATCGCGTCCCGCCGTCCGGAGATCCCCCTGCCATGCCCCTGCCGTCCCGCCGCACGCTCCTGCCGCTGCTCGGCGCGGCGCTGGGGCTCCTGGTCATCCTGGGCGCCCTGGTGGTGCAGCGGGCCGGCCTGCCGAGCCAGGCCGCGACCGGCATCGGCGGCCCCTTCGCGCTGGTCGACGGCGACGGCAGGGCCGTCACCCAGGCCGACGTCGCGGGGCAGCCCATGCTGGTCTTCTTCGGCTATACCCACTGCCCCGACGTGTGCCCGACGACGCTCGACGCCATCTCGCAGACCCTGAAGGCGCTGGGCCCCGACGGAAAGGTCCGCGCGCTCTTCATCACGCTCGATCCCGAACGCGACACCCCCGCCGTGATGAAGGACTATGTGTCGAGCTTCGATCCCCGCATCCTCGGCCTCACGGGCAGCCAGGCCGCCGTCGACAAGGTGGCGCGGGAATATCGCGTCTACGCCAAGAAGGTGCCGACCGGCGACGGCGGCTACAGCGTCGACCACACGGGCGTCGTCTACCTCATGGATCGCAAGGGCAACTTCGTCGAGTCCTTCAATCCCGACCTCGACAAGCCCGCCGAGGCGGCGAAGACGCTGGCGGCATACCTGTAGGGGTGCGTCCGCCCCTGGCGCGACCGGCGCCCGAGGCCGGGCCGCATCCCGGTCAGTAGGGGCTGACCGGGAAATATTTCAGCCACAGATCCGCGTAGGTGCCGTCCTGGGCGACGCGCCACAGCGCATAGTCGAGCGCCACGCGCAGCGGCTCGCGGCCCTGGCGCACCGCGATGCCGGCGCCCTCGCCGAAGAAATGCGTTTCGGTGAAGGGTCCGCCCACGAAGGTGCAGCAGGCGCTGCCGGCCGGCCCGTTGAGCCATCCCGCCCATCCGATGCCGTCCCCGAAGGCGAGGTCCACCCGGCCGGCCACGAGGGCGGCGCGCAGGTCCGCCACGGTGCCGAACGGCACCAGCGTAGCGGCGGGGAAGAAGGCCTTGAGATAGGCCTCGTGGGCGGTGCCGCCCTGCACGCCGATGCGCCAGCCCCGCACCGTTTCGGGCAGGACGTCGCCGGCCTTGGCGGCGAGCGGCGCCACGAAGCGCGCCGGGGTGCGGTAGTACGGCGAGGTGAAGTCCACGCTGCGCCGGTTCGCCGCCGTGATGGCGAGGGAAGCCACGGCCGCGTCGCCCGCCCCGGCCACCACGGCGGGCAGGACCGTGTCCCAGCGCCGCGCCTGGACCGTGCAGGTCACCTTGAGCACGTCGCAGAGGGCGCGGGCGAGATCGACGTCGAAGCCCGCCGGCGTCCCGTCCGGGAGCGTGAAGGCGAAGGGCGGGTCGTCCTGGCCCGTCACGATGAGCAGCGGCTTCAGCGCCGCGAGGTCCGGCTTGGGCGGCGGCGAGGCGGGGTCCCACAGGCTCGGCACGAACACGTCGGGCTGCGGGGCGGCCTGGACCGGTGCGGCCTGGACCGGCGCCGCCCGGGCCGCGGCCGGCAGCGCCGCCGCCAGCGCCGCGAGCAGCAGCGGGAGCAGGGCGGGCGGGCGGCGGGGTGCGGTCAAGGCGGTTCCGGTCCGTGCTGGGGCCATGGCCCGGCCGCGCGCCGCAGCGCGGGCCGATGCCTCCCTGCGCTTTACCGGAGGACCGGCCCCGGGGAAACCGCCCTCAGGCCGCGGCGTCGAGCGCCGTGGCGTTGAGCAGGCCGATCAGCTCCCCCTTGACGGATTCCGCGCGCTCGTGGGCGACCTGGCAGGTACCCGCCGCGCGATGACCGCCGCCGCCATAGGCGAGGCAGACCGCGCCGACATCGACCGGCGAGCTCCGGTCGAGGATGGACTTGCCCACCGCGAAGACCACGTTCTGCCGCTTGAGGCCCCACATGACGTGGGCCGAGATGTCGCATCCGGGGAACAGCGCGTATACCATGAAGCGGTTGCCGGCGAAGATCGTCTCCTCGCCGCGCAGGTCGATCAGCGCCAGCCGGCCGTGCACCGTCGTGCAGCGGCGCAACTGCGCCTCGAAGGCTTCGCGGTGCTCCGTGAACAGCGCGACACGCTCGGCAACGTCGGGGAGGGCCAGCACGGCGTCGACCGGCAGGTCGCGGCAGCGCTCGATGAGCTGCATCATCAGCTCGTAGTTGGCGATGCGGAAGTCGCGGAAGCGGCCGAGGCCAGTGCGCGAATCCATGAGGTAGTTGAGCAGCACCCAACCCGTGGGGTGAAGGATCTCGTCGCGCGAGAACTGCGCGGCATCGGCCTTGTCGACCGCCGCCATCAGCTCCGGGCTGATGCGCGGGAAGGCTGCGGCGCCGCCGAAATGCTCGAAGACGACGCGGGCCGCCGATGGCGCAGCCGCGTCGATGATGTGGTCGGCGCGCTCGCGCCCGCCGCGGCGGGCGACCTCGCTGGCGTGGTGGTCGAAGGTGAGGTGGCAGCCCGGCACGTAGGGCAGGTTGGTGACGATGTCGCGGCCGGTGATCGGCACGAGGCCGTCCTGCATGTCCTTGGGATGGACGAACTTCACCTCGTCGATCAGGTCGAGCTCGCGCAGCAGCATGCCGCAGACGAGACCGTCGAAATCGCTGCGGGTGACGAGGCGGTATTTCGGCTGTGTCATGGGGGGATCACCGTCCTGTTGCGTGACGGTGTTCATGGGCCATGAGCGGTTGATCGCCCGTTAGGGCCCGGTCGGCGCCTTCAACCGTGGTGAAGGGAGCCTTGCCGGCCTCCGCCTCCGGTGGAACCCCGGGGTCAGGCGCCGCGCCGCCGGCCGGTCCGGATCTCGGCGCCCTTGGCCTTCAGCGCCTCGGCGGCGAGCCGTTCCGCCCGCAGGCGCTCGGTCCGCTCGCGCATCTCCCGTTCCGCACGGGTCGCCTCGCTCTCGGCCGGGGGGGCGGGCGCCTTGAACCGCGCCTCGGCCCTGGCGCGCGCGGCCGTGATGTCCTTCGTCATGGTGTCCTCGGTTGGGGCTCTCAGAACCCGCCGGCGTGGCGGGCCAGGCGGAGCAGCGGCAGCGCGGTCAGCATCAGCAGCGTGGCGGCGGCCACGAACATGAGCCGTTTCTGCGACCGATAGGCGTCGACGGCCCAGATCAGCGGCACCCCGCAGGAGGCCGCCATGCCGACGGCCAGCGGGATGACGCGCAGGTAGGCCAGGAGGCAGACGGCGAGGCAGACGGCGAGCGCGGCCCATCGCGCGGCACGATACGTGCTGGAATCCAACGCGCCCTCCCGCCGAACTCCCCGTCGGCCACCCTCACACCAGCACGGCGGCGCTTTCCGGGCAAGCCGCCCGGGATGTTCGCCGAAGCTGACAAACGGCCCCGCCCAGGCTAAGCAGGGGGTCGCCGGGGAAAGCGCGGGACGCCGTCCCGTCGAAACCCGCGTCGATACCAGCACCGGAGCCGGCGAAGCGTTGGTGTCTCGACGCGGACCCGCTCGGCTTTCGGGACCGGACGGACGCCGAGCACGAGCGCGACACGCCTTTGGACCACATCGCCCCCGTTGACACGCCCCCGGTGAGCGACACGCCTTTGGTGAGCGACCCGGACCGGTTGGCGACCCTGCGGGGCTACGCCATCCTCGATACCGGCCCGGAGCCGGGTTTCGACGACGCCGTGCAACTCGCCACGCTGATCTGCGAGGCGCCGGTCGCCCTCGTCAGCCTCGTGTCCCACGACAGGCAGTGGTTCAAGGCCCGCATCGATTTCCCGATGGGCGAAACCGACCTCGACGCGTCGGTCTGCGTCCATGCCCTGTCGGTGCCCGATCTCCTGATCATCGACGATCTCACGCAGGACCCACGCACGGCGTCGAACCCGCTGGTGACGGGCCCCCCCGGCATCCGCTTCTACGCCGGGGCTCCGCTGCGGACCCCGGACGGGGTCGTTCTGGGCACGCTCTGCGTGATCGACAGGGAGCCGCGCCCGGGCGGGCTGACGCCCAACCAGGCGAGCGCCCTCCGCAGCCTCGCCCGGCAGGTGATGGGGCAGCTGGAACTGCGCCGCGCCATGGTGGCCCAGGACGCGCTCCTGGCGGCGCGGCGGCAGGCCGAAACCGAACTCAAGGCCAGCGAAGCCTATTGGCGCGGCCTGTTCCACCGGTTCAGCGAGGGTTTCGTCGTCGGGGAGGTGCTGCGGGACGCCGCCGGCCGCGTCACCGACTGGCGCTACATCGACGTCAACGCCGCCTTCGGGGCGCTGGTGGGGCTCGACCCCGCCTCCGTCATGGGCCGCACGGTGCGGCAGGTGTTTCCCGGCATCGAGGACGATTGGGTCGACGACTTCGCCGAGGTCGTCGAGACGGGCGAGGGCCGGACGTTCACCCGCCAGATCGGCGCGATCCGGCGCTGGTACGAGGGACGGGCCTTCCGGCTCGGCCCGGAGCGCTTCGCCGTCCTGTTCTTCGAGACTACCGCGCGCGTCGGGGCCGAAGCCCGCAGCACCGCCTTGCTGGCGCTGGGCGACCGGCTGCGCGACCTCGTCACCATCCCGGCCATGACCCGGGCCGCCTCCGCGATCGTCGGCGAAACGCTCGACGTGGCGCGGGTCGGGTTCGGCCGGCTGTCCGCCGACCTCGCCGTCATCGACGTCGAGCCGGATTGGACGGTCGCGGGCGTCGCCAGCCTGACGGGCCGCCACCGCTTCGACGATTATGGCCGCCTTCGGCCGAAGCTCGAGCGAGGCGAGCCCCTGGCCATCGCCGACGTGCGCACGGACCCTCACACCCGCGACGACCCGAGCCCGCTCCTGTCCCTCGGCATCGGCAGCATGGTCAACGTGCCGATCCGCGAGCGGGGACGGGTGGTGGCGATGTTCTTCGTCCACGACCTCCATCCGCGGGCCTGGAGCGCCGAGGAGATGGCCTTCCTCGCCAATGTCGCCGACCGGGTGGAGGTCGGCGTCGCGCGGCTCCAGGCCGAGGACCAGCAGCGCATCCTCAACGACGAGCTGAGCCACCGCCTGAAGAACACGCTCGCCATGGTGCAGGCCATCGCGACCCAGACCCTGAAGGGCATCCCGCAACGCGACGCCGTGGACGCCTTCATCCAGCGGCTGGCCGCCCTCGGCCGCGCCCACGAGGTCCTGCTGCAGCAGGACTGGGCCACCGCCCCGATGCGCGCCGTGGTGGAACGCACGCTCGACCTGCACACCGTCCTGGGGCGCTTCGCCATCGCCGGGCCGGACCTCAGCCTGGGCCCGAAGGCGGTGCTGTCGCTGACGCTGCTGCTGCACGAGCTCGCCACCAACGCCATCAAATACGGGGCGTTGTCGCGCGATGCCGGCGGCGTGGGGCTGACCTGGGCGGTGGCGCCCGAGGGCGGCGGCACGCTGGTCATGAGCTGGCAGGAACGCGGCGGTCCCCCCGTCACGGCGCCCACCCGCCGGGGGCTCGGGTCCCGCCTGATCGGCATGGGCCTCGCCGGGACGGGCGAAAGCGCGCTCGACTACCGCGTCGACGGGCTTCGGGCGGAATTCCGGGCGCCCCTCGCCATGCTGAACGACCCGTCGAGCGGAGCGGATTGACCCCGGATCAGGCCGCCCCGGCCGTGAACTCGCGGTAGCCCCTGGCGCGCAGTTCGCAGGCCGGGCAGGTCCCGCAGCCATAGCCCCAGGCGTGCCGGTGCGTGCGGTCGCCCGCGTAGCAGGTGTGGGTGCCGTCGCGCACGAGGTCGACCAGCGCCGGGCCGCCGAGCCTTTCGGCCATGCGCCAGGTTTCGGCCTTGTCGATCCACATCAACGGCGTGTGGAGCACGAAACGCGCCTCCATGCCGAGGTTGAGCGCCAGCTGCATGGCCTTGATGGTGTCGTCGCGGCAGTCGGGGTAGCCGGAATAGTCGGTCTCGCACACGCCCGTGACGATGTGCTTGATGCCGCGCCGGTAGGCCAGGGCGGCCGCGAAGGTGAGGAACAGGAGGTTGCGGCCCGGCACGAAGCTGGTCGGCAGCCCGTTCTCGCCCATGCTGATGGCGACGTCGCGCGTCAGCGCCGTGTCGCTGAGCTGGCCGAGCACGGACAGGTCGAGCAGGTGGTCCGGCCCGAGGCGGCCCGCCAGGCCCGGACAGTCCGCCGCCAGCCGCGCCAGCAGCGGCGCCCGCACGTCGAGCTCGACGCGGTGGCGTTGGCCGTAGTCGAACCCCACGGTCTCGACGCTGGCGAAGCGGTCGAGCGCCCAAGCCAGGCAGGTGGTGGAATCCTGCCCGCCCGAGAAGAGCACGATGGCGCGGTCGGCGGCTGCGTCGGCCATCAGGCGATCCCCAGGACCTTGTGGGTCTGCAGCCCGAGGCGCCAGCGCGGATGCGCCATGCAGTAGCGGACGGCCGCGGCCGTGTTGGCGGCCTGGTCGGGCCCGTCCATGGGCTGCAGGATGAAGTTGGCGAAGGGCAGGTCCTCGAAGCGCTCCGGCATGGCGGCGGGCTGCGGGTAGACGAGCTTCAGCTCGTCGCCGGCGTCGAGCGTCAGCGGGGCCGCGCCTTTCGGGCTCACGCAGATCCAATCGAGGCCGGGCGGGGGCGCGAGCGTGCCGTTGGTTTCGACCGCGACCTCGAAGCCGCGCGCCTGCAGCGCCGCCACCAGGGCCTCGTCGACCTGGAGCAGGGGCTCGCCGCCCGTCAGCACGGTGAGGCGCTTCTCCGGCGCGCCCGTCCAGGCCGCCGCGACGGCGTCGGCCAGCGCCGCGGCCGAGGCGAAGCGGCCCCCGCCCGGCCCGTCGAGCCCGACGAAATCCGTGTCGCAGAAGCTGCAGGCCGCCGTGGCGCGGTCCGCTTCGCGGCCGCTCCACAGGTTGCAGCCGGCGAAGCGGCAGAAGACGGCGGCGCGGCCGGCCTGCCGGCCCTCGCCCTGGAGGGTGTAGAAGATCTCTTTGACGGCATATGACATGATTGCCGCCTATATAGGCGAAGCCGCCCGGGATCGCACCATCGGGATGACACGGCACGCCTGCTTCCGACGTGGGTCGGCGACGGCCCGGCACTCCGAATGCACGGCCGTCCCATCGCCTTGCCGTCGCCAGGGCGACACCGGGACGGCCGATGCTGCCCAGGAGCGACCGTCATCGAGCCCGAGGCGCCGCTGGACAGCGGCCGGTCTCGTCGTCGAACGCGGTCGACGACCCGGGGACCAGGGTGCATGCTCCAGGGGCGGGTTGGGCTCCCACGGGCGCCGCAGGCGAGCCGCGGAGCCGCCCCGCGCGGCTCACGCCGCCTGGTCGGCCTCCGCCGTTGCCGGTTCCAGCCCGGCCGCCACGGCCTCGTCGACGCGCTCCAGCCAGACGAACTCCAGCGCGTTGCGCACGTCTTCGGGGATGTCGTCATGGTCGCGGCGGTTGCGGGCCGGCAGCATGACGCGGGTGATGCCGGCGGCGGCGGCGGCCAGCACCTTCTCCTTGATGCCGCCGACCGGCATCACGAGGCCCCGCAGTGAGACTTCCCCCGTCATGGCGGTGTCGTGCCGCACGGGACGGCCGCTCAGGAGCGACACGAGCGCCATCGTCATGGCGACGCCCGCCGAGGGCCCGTCCTTCGGGGTCGCCCCGGCCGGGACGTGGACGTGGATGTCCGCCCCCTCCAGCGCCTTGGGGTCGATGCCGAGGGCGGCCGCGCGGTTGCGCACGAGGCTCAGCGCGATCTGCGCCGATTCCTTCATGACGTCGCCGAGCTGGCCCGTCAGCATCAGCCCGCCGCGGCCCTGCGAGCGCGTCGCCTCGATGAACAGGATCTCGCCGCCCACCGGCGTCCAGGCGAGGCCGGTGGCGACGCCCGGCACGCCGGTCCGCAGACCCACCTCGCTCTCGAACCGGACGGCGCCGAGGATCGGCGGCAGGTCGCCCGGCGTCACCCGCACCTCGGTGTCGGCGCCCTCGGCGATCCGTACCGCGGCGTGGCGCAGCACCGCGCCGATCTCGCGCTCGAGGTTGCGCACGCCGGCTTCGCGCGTGTAGCCCCCGACGATGGCCCGCAGCGTGTCGTCCGAAAGCGTGACCTGGCCGGGCTTCAGGCCGTTGGCCTCGGTCTGGCGTGCCAGCAGGTAGCGCTTGGCGATCTCCAGCTTTTCGGCCCGGGTGTAGCCGGCGAGCTGGATGATCTCCATGCGGTCGCGCAACGGGCCCGGGATGGTGTCGAGCATGTTGGCGGTGGCGATGAAGACCACGCGCGACAGGTCGAAGGGCGTGCCGATGTAATTGTCCCGGAAGCTTCCGTTCTGCTCGGGGTCGAGCACCTCCAGCATGGCGGCCGACGGGTCGCCCTGGACGCCGCGGCCCATCTTGTCGATCTCGTCGAGCATCATCACGCAGTTGCGCGCGCCCGCCTTGCGCAGGCCCTGGACGATGTTGCCCGGCAGCGCCCCGATATAGGTCGAGCGGTGGCCGCGGATCTCGGCCTCGTCGTGGACGCCACCGAGGCTGACGCGCACGAACGGGCGGCCCATGGCGCGGGCGATCGACTGGCCGAGCGACGTCTTGCCGACGCCGGGCGGCCCGGCGAAGCACAGGATCGGCGCCTTGCCGTTCGGGGCGAGCTTGCGCACCGCGAGATATTCGACGATCCGGTCCTTGATCTTCTTCAGGCCGAAATGGTCGGCGTCGAGGACGCGGCGCGCTTCCGCGATGTCGATCGGCGCCGCGTCGGCCAGGGACCAGGGCAGCTCCACCATCCAGTCGAGGTGGTTGCGGATCATGCCGCTCTCGGGGGACGCGTCGGAGGAGCGCTCGTAGCGGCGCAGCTCCTTGCGGGCCGCGGCCTCGGCCTCGGGCGGCATGCCGGCCTTGTCGATGGCGGCGCCGAGGTCGAGCACTTCCTGGGCGCGGCCGGCGTCGCCTTCGCCGAGCTGCTTCTGGATGGCCGCCATCTGCTCGCGCAGCACGGCCTCCTTCTGGCGCTCGTCGAAGGTCGCCTTGGTCTGGCGGCCGATCTCGGCGGTGAGGCGCAGCACCTCGATGCGGTGGGCCAGGGTGGCCGTCACCTTGTCGACGCGGGCGACGGGGTCGATCGTCTCGATCAGCTCCTGCTTCTTGTCGGGTTCGAAGTCGAGATAGGCGGCGATGAGGTCGGTCAGGGCGGACGGCGAGGTCGCGCCCTGCACGGCCCCGACGAGGTCGGAGGGCACCTGCGGCAGCAGTTGCAGGGCTTCGAGCGCCATGCGTTTCAGGTTGATGAAACGGGCCTCGATGTCGGGCGAGCGCTGCTCCGGCTCGACGACGAGCCGCACCCGCGCCCGGAAGAAGGGCTGCTCGTGCAGGAACTCCTCCACCTGGAAGCGCGACTCGCCCTGGACCACGACGTGGTGCTGGCCGTCGGGCGTCGAGATGTAGCGCAGCACGTTGGCGACCGTGCCGAAGGAGTGGAAGTCGCCGGCCGCCGGCTCCTGCTTGCCGGCATCCCGCTGCATCAGGACGCCGATCTGCTTCTCCTCGCGCACGGCCTGCTGGGCGGCCGCGATGGACACGCTGCGGCCGAGGGCGATCGGGAACACGGTGCCGGGAAACAGCACCATGTCGCGGACCGGCAGGATGATGAGCGTGTCCATGGCGGGTGCGGCGCCGCGCGGCGTGGCGTCGGCGGCGTCGGTCTCGGAAGCCTTGACCTCGAAGACGGCGGGACGGGGGGCGTCGGCGGACCGCTCCTCCGCCGGGATGGGCTGGTGGATGTCGGGTTCGGTCATGTCGTCACGCCTTGTGCAGGCTGATCAGCAGGCAGCCGTCGCGCGTATCGCGGCGGACGCCGTCGTAGCGGCCGGGCGGGATGGGGATGCGGCGCTCGAAGCGCCCCATCGGCAGTTCGAGCCGGTGGATGACGGCGGTCTGCAGTTCGGGTGGGAGCGTGCGGCGCCCCGACACGACCACGATGTCGCCCTCGAGCGAGGCTTCGACGGCCTCGGCCGCGACGCCGGGAAGCGAGACCAGGATCAGCACCGCCGCCTCTGTCTCGATGACGTCGACGGCGGGCGTCCAGGCCGCGGGCCGTGCGGCGCGGCGCGATGCGGCCGGGCCCTGCGGGCGTTCGCCCCGGCCTTCGCCCCGGCCCTGGGCACTCTCGGCCCGGGCCAGCATGGCCACGGCCTCGGCCCACATCCAATCGTGGGAGTCCTGTCTCGGCATCGCTCTCGTTCCCGCATTGGGTAGGGTCGGAACGCACTGCCCCGATGATGTGTTGCCGGGCCGCCGTGCTCAGCGCGTCTGCTGGATGGCCGACGGGAGCCAGGCGCCGCCCCGGTCGCGCCGGAATGTCCAGAGTTCGGCGAGGTCGCCCCGCAGCAGCCGCGGGTCGGCCACGTCGTCGTGGACGGCGGGCGCCCGGTTCTCGCCGAGGTCGCGCTCGAAGTTGCGGAACACCTCGGGCCTGGCGTGGCGACCGAGGGCGGCCAGCGCGCTCTCGAAGGCGCCGAAGGGCGTTGGGCCCGGCCCGCCAGCGAGGCCCGGCATGCGGTTCCGGTAGGCCCGGAACAGGAAGAAGGCGAGGCCGCCGATCGACAGCAGCGGCAGCAGCGCGAAGCCGTTGCCGCCGCCCAGCATCCCGAGGAGGCCGGCGCCGAGCAGGCCCGAGCCGAAGCCGAAACCGCGTGGCGGGGGCGGCGCCGGCGTAGCCCGGCAGCGGGGTCCCGCCGCGTTGGATCGGGGCGGGCGGACGCCCCGGACAATGCGCGATTGCGATGCGGCAACGGGATCGTCCGTCGGATCCGTCATCGGTAGAGGCCCTGGTCGCAAGCCTTTGCTGCCATTCGGCTCCCGTCTTGGTTGCATATCCTTTGAAACCCCAGCGCAACCAGCTAGGCTCACCACGGTCGTGCTGATCCGTGGAGTGCAATCCGATATGCGCCTCGAACTCCGCATCGACGAGGTTTCGGTGCTGACGCAAGTCAGCGACCTCGACGAACTCGCGGCTACCCCGTTCTCCTGCTTCATGGAAATCGCGCCCCACCGTCAGGGAAGCATCGCGGAGCTGTTTCCCCTCGCCTCCAGCCACCATGCCGGGCAGATGCCGGCACCCTCCTGGTGGTCCGACGCAGCCATCACGATTCGAGCGCAGCACCTGTTCAAGGTCCGTGACGCCGTCTTCTTCCCCCGATGGGGAGTCGTCGTCACGGCGGCGGGCGAGGTCATGCGGCTGACCATGGAGGAGGCCGCCTATGCGTCCCCGGACCTATCGGCTCTGCCGGGCGTGTCCCCGACCTCGGACGGCCTGTCGTTGCACGTCCCGGCGGGTGCCGAGCGGCTTCCCCGCGCCGCTGCGGCCCTGCCGTTCGGCGCCATGGCCAACTACGGCCACTTCTTGCTCGACGGCGTGACCGGAGCGGCCTCGCTTCGGGACGCCGGCGCTCTCGCACGTTTCCCGCTGCTCGGGCCGCCGCTGAAGCCCTGGCAGCGCCGGCACCTGGAACTGCTCGGCGTGGGCTTCGCCGAGACCGCCGCCGAGGTCGTCCGGGTCGACGAGATCGTCTACACGAGCTGCATGCACCACTTCCTGCATACGCCGAACGCCGTCTACGGCCGGGTGCGGGACGCGCAACTCGCGCGTGCGGCGGCCGCTTCGGCCGTCGGTCCGCGCCTCATCTACATCAGCCGGGGGAAGGCCAATGCCAGGGTGATGGCCGGCGAGGCCGCGCTGTGCCGGCGTCTCGCCGAGATGGGCTTCGCGGTCGTGGACCCGAGCGCCATGGGCATCGACGAGCAGATCGCCCTGTTCCACGGCGCCCGGGCCGTGGTGGGCAGCGCCGGCGCCGCTCTCGCCAATGCGCTCTACTGCCGCCCCGCGGCGGCCGTGGTCGAGATCCAGCCGGAAGGCATGGAAAACCACTGGGTTCAGCACCTGTGCGTGGTCAACGGGCTGCACAGCGCGACTTGGTTCTGCCCCGCCGTGCCCCTCGACCCGCGACATCCCGAGCGGGGCCTGCGCCATCGGCTGGACGGGGACGCGTTCCTCGTCTTCGTCGGGGATGTGCTGGCACGCGCAGGGATCGGCGTGGAGACGTCACGCCCGTCCCTCATGCGTCGCCTGCTCGACCGCGCCCTCGGCACGGTCGCGTCAGACGATCGTCCCCGCTAGGCCTCGCGTCCCATCGGCTTGCGTTCGGGTTCAAACGCACCCACCGGCCATCCCCGTGTCGCCGAGGATCTTGCGCCCCCGGGTCAGCGCGTCTGCTGGATGGCCGACAGGAGCCAGGCGCCGCCGCGGTCGCGCCGGAACGTCCAGAGTTCGGCGCTTTCGGTCGGCCGCGACGGGTCGCCGCCGACGATGCGGTTGGTGGCGCGCTCGACCGTGATGTCGCGCAGCGAGAAGCGCATCGCCACCGTCGCGTAATCGGTCGCGCCTTCCCGCCAGGCTTCGGCGAGGTCGCCCTGCAGCAGCCGCGGGTCGGCCACGTCGTTGTGGACGCCCCGCGCCCGGTTCTCGCCGAGGTCGCGCTCGAAGTTGCGGAACACTTCGGGCGTCACGTGGCGGCCGAGGGCGGCAAGGTCCTCGCGACCGTAGGCGGTCTGGATGTCGACCAGCGCGCTCTCGAAGGCGTCGAAGTCCTGAGGCGTGACGGCCAGCGGCACGGTATTGGGCCGCTGGGCCGGCCTGCCGCCCATGCCACCGGCGCCGGCGCCGAAGGGCGTCGGGCCGCTGCCGAAGGCCGGCCCGCCGGCGAGGCCCGGCATGCGGTTGCGGAAGGCCCGGAACAGGAAGAAGGCGAGGCCGCCGATCAACAGCAGCGGCAGCAGCCCGAAGCCGTTGCCGCCGCCCAGCATCCCGAAGAGGCCGGCGCCGAGCAGGCCCGCCGCCAGGCCCGAGCCGAAGCCGAAACCGCGCGACGGGGCGGCGCCGGCGGGCGCGCCGCCGTAGCCCGGCAGCGGGGTCTCGCTGCGCTGAATCGGGGCGGCACCGCCCGGCGCCGTCCGGGTGAAGCCCGGCGCCGAGAAGGTGCGGGCGCCCCGCGAACCGAAGGACCCGCCGCCGCCCGCCCTGGCGTCGGCCGCCGTCGTGCCGAGCGGCACGAGGCTCGTCAGCGCCAGCGCGACGGCGAGGGCGTGGAGGGTGCGGCGGAGAACGGGTGACGGGGTCGGCATGGTGGGCTCGCGAACGGGGCGGACTCCCCGCAAGCCTCGATATGGTGATGGCGGGCCGGGCCCCGCAAGGCCGCCGCGACGGGCTTCGTCGCAGGGTTGCTTGCCGTCCCCTGAGCGCAAGCTCACTCTCCGGAGGCCGCCTTCAACCCGACGATGCCGGCGAGGATGAGGAGGGCGCTGCCGATGCGCAAGGCCGTCGCGGGCTCTCCCAGCACCAGGATGCCGAGCGCGAAGGCGCCGAGCGCGCCGATGCCGGTCCAGGCCGCATAGGCGGTGCCGAGCGGCAGGCTGCGCAGCGCGGCGGCGAGCAGCAGGAAGCTCGCCGCGGCCGCCACCACGGTGACGACCGCCGGCCAGAACCGCGTGAAGCCGTCCGACCGCTTCATCGCGTAGGACCACACGACTTCGAGCAGCCCCGCCACGGCGAGCGTCGCCCAGGCCCCCGCCGGGCCCATCACGACGCGGCGGCGCCTGCGGCCCGCACCCGCGTGACGTTGCCGAGGAACTGGCGCGCGCTGGCCGACCAGGTGTAGCCGAGGGAGAAGTCCCGCGCCCGCGCCCGCGGGATCGCCAGGGCCGCCCGGCAGGCCGTGCCGAGGTCCTCGTCCAGCACGCCCGCGCCGCCGTCGCCGATGACGTCCCGCGGGCCCGGCACCGGGTAGGCGGCGACCGGCAGGCCGCTCGCCAGGGCTTCCAGCATGACGATGCCGAACGTGTCGGTGCGGCTCGGGAAGACGAAGACGTCGGCGCTGGCATAGGTGGCGGCCAGGGCCTCGCCGGTGCGGGTGCCGAGGAAGCGCACCTCGGGGTAGCGGGCCTCGAGGTCGGCGCGCGCCGGCCCGTCCCCCACCACCACCTTGGTGCCGGGCAGGTCGAGCGCCAGGAAGGCTTCGACGTTCTTCTCGACGGCGACCCGGCCCACCGACAGGAAGATGGGGCGGGGCAGGTCGAGCACGGAAGCGTCGCGCGGGCGGAACAGCCTGTGGTCGACGCCGCGCGACCAGCGCATCACGCGCGAGAAGCCGCGGCGGTGCAGGTCGTCCGCCACGGTCGCGGTCGACACCATGACGCCGCGGCCGGCATTGTGGAACCGCCGCAGCCAGGCATAGGACCAGGCCCGCGGCACCGGCGCGCGTGCCGCGACGTAGTCGGGGAAATGCGTGTGGTAGCTCGTCGTGAAGATGCGGCCGGCCCGCAGGCAGTGGCGCCGCGCCGCGAGGCCCACCGGCCCTTCGGTCGCGATATGCACGTGGTCGGGACGCTCGGCCTCGATGCGCGGCCCGAGGCGCGACGCCGTGACGAGCGCCAGCCGGATGTCGGGATAGGTCGGCAGGGCCATGCTGGGCCAGCCCTCGGGCGTGGCCGTCACCACCTCGGCGCCGAGGCCCTCCGCCTCGCGCCGCAACGCCTCGATGGACCTGACGACGCCGTTGACCTGCGGATGCCAGGCATCCGTGGCGACCAGGATCCGCATCAGGCGGCGACCTGCGCGGCCTCCTCGCCGAGTGCGAGGTCGCCTTCCGCTTCGGGGGCCGCCGTCGCGGCGCCGCCGAGGGTCAGCCAGCGCATGACCTCGAGCCGCCCGTCGCGGTGTTCGGCCACGAAGGAGCAGGATTCGACGAAGTCGCCGGTGTTGACATAGGTCACGCCGTTGATGTCCCGCATCGTGGCGTGGTGGATGTGGCCGCAGATCACGCCGTCGACCGCGTGTTTCACGGCGTCCTGGGAGACGACCTCCTCGAAGTCGCCGATGAAGTTGACGGCGTTCTTGACCTTCAGCTTGGCCCAGGCCGAGAACGACCAATAGGGGAAGCCCAGGCGGCGGCGCACGATGTTGAACATCGTGTTGGCGGCGATGGCGGTGGTGTAGGCCCAGTCGCCGAGGTAGGCCAGCCAGCGCACGTTGCGCACCACGATGTCGAAATCGTCGCCGTGGGTGACGAGGAAGCGCCGGCCGTCGGCCGTGACATGCACGGCGGTGCGCATCACCTCGACGCCGCCGAAGGTCATGCCGACGTATTCGCGCGCGAACTCGTCGTGGTTGCCCGGGATGTAGACCATCCTGGCGCCCTTGCGCACCTTGCGGAGCAGCTTCTGCACGACGTCGTTGTGGCCCTGTGGCCAATACCAGCCGGACTTCAGCTTCCAGCCGTCGATGATGTCGCCGACGAGGAAGATCGTGTCGGCGTCGTTGTGCTTCAGGAAGTCGACGATCAGCTCGTGCTGGCACCCGCGGGTGCCGAGGTGGAGGTCCGAGATGAACAGGGTCCGATAATGTGCGGTCTTCTGTGGCATCGCGATACTCGGCGCTCCTTCGTCGACGCTGGCGACCTGAAACCATGTCGGCCGCGTACGACGGATGACAGCTCGGGACGCGAGAAGGGCTCTCGGCGAGCGGCTCGCGATGACGACAGTCTTAGTCCCGTTTGCGTGGCGCCCGTGTGACGGCCCCATGATAATGGCCCGCCGGCCCCCCGGGTCGCAATCCCGCGCCTGCAGAAGCTGTGGGAGGGTGGCTTTGCTGCAACGCCGCATCCGGGCGCGCACCCGCGCTGCGGGCCGGCGCCGCGCGATCTCGTTCGATATTTCGAACGGAATCGTCTATCATCGCGGACGGAACCGGGGAGCATGGGCCGTGGGCGTCGAAGGTCGGGACAAGGCGAAGGCGCTGGAAGCGGGTGCGACGGCCCTGTCGGGCCAGCTCGGCCGCAGCGTCCAGCGGCTGCGCAAGGCCTACAGCCTGTCGCTGTCGGACCTGTCCGAACAGTCCGGCGTCGCCAAGTCGATCATCAGCCAGATCGAGCGCAACGAGACCAACCCGACGCTCGCCACCATCTGGCGCCTGGCGCAGGCGCTCGACGTCTCGATCGACAAGGTGCTGCAGGGCGCCGAGGACGAGCCCTTCGTCGAGAAGACGTCGCGGACCGACATGCCCATGCTGTTGTCGGACGACGGGCGCTGCCGCCTCGCCATCATCGGCTGGATCAAGACCGTCGAATGGCTGCAATGGTACGACTTCCACGCCGAGGCGGGCGGCGTGCTGGAGTCCGACGCGCACCAGCGCGGCTCCATCGAATCGCTGTCGGTGCTCGACGGCGAGCTGGAGGTCGCGGTGGGCGGCCGGGTCGAGCGGGCCAAGGCCGGCGACACGCTCCGCTACCGCTGCGACCGTCCCCACACCATCCGCAACATCGGCCCGGTGCCGGCCCATGCCACCATGGTGTGCATCCTCAAGGCGGCCGTGATGGACTGACGGCCCGGAGCGATCCGCCGACCGTCCGTCCGCAGCCTCTCAGGCGGTTCGCGCCAGCAGGGCGTCGACGGCTGCGGCGTCGGGGATCGAGGGTTGCGCGCCCGCCACCGTGCAGGCGAGCGAGCCCGCGGCCGTGCCGCGCCGCATGGCCTCGGCGAAGGGCAGGCCGGCATCGAGCGCCGCCGCCAGGAAGCCCACGAAACTGTCGCCCGCCGCCGTTGTGTCGCGCGCCGCGACCTCCGGGCAGGGTGCACGGTGCGGGGTGCCCCCCTCCCAGCCGACCGCACCCTCGGCGCCCAGCGTCACCACCGTGGCGCCGATGCCGAACCGCGCCGCCAGATGGGCGGCGAGCCCGGCATGGTCGTCCGGCAGCGACAGGGCGGCGGCGAGGTCGGCCGCCTCGTGCTCGTTCACCACCATCACGTCGACCAGCGCGAGAAAGCTGTCGGGCACCCGGCCCGAGGGCGCGAGGTTGAGCAGGGTGCGCAGGCCGCGCCCGCGCGCGATCCGGGCCGCGGCCTCGCCCTCGGCGTCGGGGACTTCGCGCTGGAGCAGCAGCAGTCCGGCGGCCGGGAGGAGGCCGTCGAGCTGCGCGGCCCGGGCCCGGGCATTGGCGCCGGCCGCCACCGTGATGGCGTTGGCGCCGCGGTTGTCCACCGCGATGAAGGCGGCGCCGGTCGGCGCGTCCACGGCGGCGACGCCGGCGAGGTCGACGCCCGCGTCGCGCAGCAGCGCCAGCGCCGGCCCGGCGAAGCCGTCCCGCCCGACGGCGCCCACCATGAGCACGTCGGCCCCGGCCCGCCGCGCCGCCAGCGCCTGGTTGGCGCCCTTGCCGCCCGGCACGACCTCGTAGGCGTCGCCCATCACGGTCTCGCCCGGGGCGGCGATCCGCTCCACCGGCGTGACGAGGTCGATGTTGACCGAGCCGAAGACCGCGATCACCGCGCGTCCCCGCCCGCGTCCCGCTCGTCGCCGCCCGGCTGGCCGCGCGTGTCCCCGTCCGGGTCGACGAAGCTGCGGATGGCGTCGGTGAGGGCGCGGGCCCGCCGGCCCACCTCGTCGGGGGTGACGCCCGGCTTGAACAGCGAGGAGCCGATGCCGAAGCCCTGCACGGGGCCGCCGCGCCAGTCCTTGAGGCTGTCGGCCGAAACGCCGCCGACCACGAGCAGCCGCGTCTTCTTCGGCAGCACCGCCGCCATGGCCTTGGCGACGTTGGGAGTGACGAGTTCCCCGGGGAAGAGCTTCACGGCATGGGCGCCGGCCTTGAGGGCCGCGAAGGCTTCGGAGGGCGTGAGACAGCCGGGCAGCGACACCATCCCGCGGGCGCGGGTGCGGCGGATGACGGCGGCGTCGCAGTTCGGCGACACGATGATCTGGCCTCCGGCCTCGAAGACGGCATCGACGGCCTCGGGCTCCAGCACCGTTCCGGCGCCGACGCTGGCGCGGTCGCCCACCGCGCGGGCGAGCCGCCCGATGCTGTCGAAGGGCTCGGGCGAGTTCAGCGGGACCTCGAGGATGGTGATGCCGGCCGCCACCAGCGCTTCGCCGATCGCCACGGCTTCCCGGGGCTGGATGCCGCGCAGGATCGCCACGAGCGGCATGGCGGCGAAACACCCCTCGAAATGGGCTTCGAAGCGGGTCTGTTCGGGCATGGGCATCACGTCCTCGCGGCCATCAGCATCGTGAGGCCCGCCAGGGTGATGGCGGGCGTGTCGTAGTCCTGCACGACGAGGCCGCGTTGCGCCAGCGCCGCCGTGTAGACGGAGCGTTGCGGCTCCCCCGCCACGAGATGGACGACGTCGGGCCGGCCGAACAGGTCGAGCGCGCCGGCGATCTCGGCCTCGACCAGAAGGCGCGACAGGAAGGGCCTCACGCCCGCGGGGGCGAGGTCGCCGGCGAGCGCGCGGGCGCGGGCCTGGAACAGGCCGCGGGTCAGGCCGCCGGGCACCCGGGCGGCTTCGGCGGCGAGGGCCGCGCCGGCCTCGTCGTCGTGCGGCAATTCGGCGAGGCGGCCCACGAAGGAGGCCGAGACGGCGGCGAAGAGTTCGCCCGTGACGAAGGTGGCGAAGCGGTGGATGCGGCCGTCGCGCATCTCGATCCATTTGCCGTGGGTGCCGGGCAGGGCCAGCAGCCCGTCGGCGAGGCCGGTGCCCAGCGCCTGGGTTTCCTCGCCGCGCATCACGTCGTAGGCGCCGTCCGCCCAGCGGCAGTCCACGCCGGGCACGATGCGGATGTCGCGGCCCGCGCCCGGCACGGCGAGCAGGCGCGCCGCGATCTCGCCCGGGCCGGCCGGGCAGGGCGCATAGGGCGCCTCGACCCAGCCGTTGCGGCTCCCCACCATGCCGGCCATCAGCACCGGCACGCCGGGATGGGCGGCGAACCACGGTGCGCAGGCCGCGTCCAGCGCCGCCGGGAAGCCCCCGGCCGGCACCGATTGCACGCCCGAGTCGGACTGCGCCGTGCCGAGGACGGCCCCGGCGCCGTCGACGAGGCTGGCCCGGAGCCGGGTCGTGCCCCAGTCGACGGCGATGAAGGCGGGGGTGGTCATGGCGCAGGTCTCACGCGGTGGGGCGTCGGTAGGAAGGGGCGTGGTGGTCCGCTGCGGGCGGGATCGGCGCGTGCCGCCCCGGGCCTCGCCTCAAACCCAGCCGCCGTCGACGACGTAATGCTGGTTGGTGCAGGCGGACGCCTCGTCGGAAGCGAAGAACAGGGTGGCGCGGGCGATCTCGTCGGGCAGGAGATGGCGCTTCAGGCACTGGCGGCGCATCAGCTCGGCCTCGCCGTCCGGCGTCAGCCACTTCTCCTTCTGGCGCTCCGTCATGATCCAGCCGGGCGCGATGGCGTTGACCCGGATGTTGAAGGCGCCGTAGTCGCGGGCGAGGGAGCGCGTGAGGCCGATGACGGCCGATTTCGCCGCCGTGTAGACCGGCATGCCGCCCTGGCCGATCATCCAGGACACGGAGCCGAAGTTGACGATGGCGCCGCCGCCCGCCGCCTGCATGTCGGGCAGCACCGCCTGGGCGGCGAAGAACTGGTGGCGCAGGTTCACGGCGATGCGCTCGTCGAACATCTCGGGCGTCACGTCCGGCGTCGCGTGGCGCTCGTCGTGGGCGGCGTTGTTGATCAGCACGGTGACGGGCCCGTAGGCCTCCCGCACGCGCGCCACGGCGGCCCGCAACGCCGCGATGTCGCGCAGGTCGCAGCGCACGTAGAGGACGTCGTGGCCGGCGCCCGACAGGGTCTCGGCCAGGGCCTGCGAGGGGCCGTCCGCGATGTCGAGGAAGGCGACGCGGGCGCCCTGCTCGGCGAAGCGCGTCGTGACGGCCGCACCGATGCCGCTGCCACCGCCCGTCACCAGCACGGTGCGGCCATCGAGGCTCGGATAGGTGGCGATGGCCTGCGCCATGGTGCGTCTCTCCCGGGAAAGGTTCTTGTCCGACGATTCGGACATTAGCGGCAAGGGCCCGGGGCGGGAAGGGCCCGGGGCGGGAAGGGCCCGGGGCGGGAAGGGCCCGGGGCGGGAAGGGCCCGGGGCGGGAGAGGGTGGCTCCCGACGGTTCCACGCCGACCCGAGTGCGGAGCCCTGATGGCCGTCTGGGGATGCTCTGGAAGCGCGCTGGGGACGGCGCGGGCGCAGGGCGGCCGAGCCCCTTGCGTAGCGTCATGTCCCGTGTAGTCTGACAATAGAGGGGCGCGATGAGCCCCGCGGACCGGCGTCAACGCCGGCCGATCGTTCGGGGGAGACACGCCATGTTCGGGACGCCGTACCTGAAGCACACCTGCGCCGCCGCGGCGCTGCTCGCCGCCCTCGCGGCGTCGTCGGCCCAGGCGGCCGGCCCCAAGGTGGTGAGCGGGCCCAGCGCCGAGGCGCAGTGTTTCGTGCCCTGGACCCAGGCCACCAAGTTCTTCCAATACGCGAAGAAGCCGGGTCCCTACCGGGTTGCGCTCGCCAACGGCTTCATCGGCAACACCTGGCGCATCCAGATGATCAAGACCGCCAAGGCCTATGCCGAGCAGCCGGATGTCAAGAAGCAGCTCAAGGAATTCAAGGTCGTGTCGACCGGCGACGACATCGCGGCGCAGATCTCGGCCGTGAACAACTTCATCGATTCGGGCTACGACGCCGTGATCGTCGACGCCCAGAACCCCACGGCCTTCCGCTCGGTGGTCAAGCGCGCCCAGGCGGCCGGCGTCGTGCTGGTCGCCTTCGACAACACGCTCGACACCGACGAGGCCATCAACGTCAACGTCGACCAGGAGGGCCTCGGCCAGTATTGGGGCGACTGGCTGGTCAAGAAGCTGCCCAAGGGCGGCGACATCCTCGAAGTGCGCGGCGTCCCCGGCACCTCCGTCGACACGGACCGCCACAAGGGTCTGCAGGAGACGCTGAAGGCGTCCGGCAAGGCCTTCAACACCGTCGAGGTCGTCGGCCGGTGGGACGACGGCACGGCGCAGAAGGTGTCGGCCGACGCCATCGCGGTGCACAAGCACTTCGACGGCATGACGGCCCAGGGCGGCTCGACCGGCATGGTGCGGGCCTTCCTCGACGCCGGTGCGCCGCTGGTGCCGGCCGGGGCCGAGACCGAGAACGGCTTCCGCAAGCTCTGCCTCGATGACGCCGGCAAGGGCCTGTCCTGCGCGTCCGGCGGCACCGGCCCGGCCCAGGTGGCGGTGGCCATCAAGACGGCGCTGGCGGCGCTCGGCGGCACGGTGGTGCCGCAGTCGATCCGCCTGCCGCTAGCCCATGTCGAGGACCCGGACTTCAAGGCCGGCGACAACGTCTTCCCCGACCAGACCGACAACTTCTTCGTCGGCAATTCCTTCCCGACCTGCGGCATCAACTTCACCGCCCAGGAGATCATGGGACGCTCCGAGGCGAACCAGTAGCGCCGGCTTCCGCCCCCATGACGCCGCCGCTCCTGTCGCTGTCGGGCATCGCCAAGCGCTACGGCGCCACGCGGGCGCTCGACGGCGTCGACCTCGCCCTCCACCCGGGCCGCATCCACGCCGTGCTGGGCGAGAACGGCGCCGGCAAGTCGAGCCTCATCAAGTGCATGGCCGGGGTGGTGCAGCCCGACGCCGGCACCATGACGCTGGATGGCACGCCGGTGCGCTTCGCCGACCCGGCGGCCGCCAATGCGGCCGGCATCGTCTGCGTGTTCCAGGAACTGTCGCTGATCCCCGACCTGTCGGTGGCCGACAACATCCTGGCCGCCGACCCGCCGCGCCGCTTCGGCCTGATCGACCGCAGGGAGCAGCGGCACCGCGCCGAGGAGCTGCTGGCCCGCGCCGGCGCCGAGGACATCCACCCGCTGGCCCTGGTGCGCGACCTGCCGCTGTCGCGTCGCCAGCTCGTCGAGATCGCCAAGGCGCTGGGCCGGCGGCCGCGCCTGCTCATCCTCGACGAGGCGACATCGGCCCTGACGGCGCGCGACGTCGCCTCCGTGTTCCGCGTGCTCAAGGACCTGCGGCGCCAGGGGCTGGCGCTCGTCTTCATCTCGCACCGCATGGGCGAGATCGCCGAACTCGCCGACGATTGCTCGGTGTTCCGCAACGGCCGCAACGTCGCGACCTTCCCGGCCGGCACGCGCAGCGACGGCGAGGTCGTCGAGATGATGATCGGGCGGGACTATTCCCACGCCTATCCGGCGAAGCCCCCGCCGGTGCCCGAGGCGACGCCGCCCGCCCTGGCGGTGCGCGACCTCGGCTGGGGCGATCGGCTGCACGGCCTGTCCTTCGCGGTGCGCCCCGGCGAGGTCGTCGGCCTCGGCGGGCTCGACGGGCAGGGCCAGCGCGAGCTGCTGCTGGCCCTCTTCGGCGTGCTGCGCGGCACCTCCGGCGAGGTCAGGGTCGACGGGCGGCCCGTGGCGCTCGCCAGCCCCGCCGACGCCAAGGCGGCGCGCAACGGCATCGCCCTGATCCCCGAGGACCGCAAGACCGAGGGGCTGATGCTGCCCATGTCGGTGCGCGAGAACCTCAGCTTCGCCTCGCTCGGCCGCGTGTCGCGCGGCGGCGTCATCGACCGGGGTGCCGAGCGGCGCGCCGTCGACGAGATGGTGCAGCTCCTCGCCATCAAGGCCGCCGACCTCGACGTGCCGGTGGCGTCGCTGTCGGGCGGCAACCAGCAGAAGGTGGTGCTGGCCAAATGGCTGATGACCCGGCCCCGCATCGTGCTGCTCGCCGATCCCACCCGCGGCATCGACGTCGGCACCAAGGCCGAGATCTACCGGCTGCTGCGCCGCCTCGCCGACGAGGGCGCGGCCGTGCTGCTGTATTCGACCGACTACGCGGAACTCATCGGCTGCTGCGACCGCGTGCTGGTGCTCTACGGGGGACGCATCGTGCGGGAACTCGCCGGCGACGCCATCACCGAGCGGGCTCTGGTGGCGAGCGCCCTCAACATGAACGGCGCGGAGGCCGCATGAGCGACTGGCGCTTCCACCTGCGCGACGCCAAGGGGACGCTGTCCGCCGCCGCGGTCTTCGTGCTGCTCTTCGCCCTCTACACGCTGAACCACCCGGCGGGGTTCAGCGCCAACGTGGTGCAGACGGCCGCCAACAAGGGCGTGCTGCTGGCCTTCGTGGCGGTGGGCCAGACCTTCGTGGTGCTGACGGCCGGCATCGACCTGTCGGTCGGGGCGATCTTCATCCTGGCCAATTGCCTCGCCTCCGTCCTGGTCACGGGCACGCCCGCCCATGTGGCGCTCGGCCTCGCGGCGGTGCTGGCCGCCGGGCTCGCCTGCGGCCTCGCCAACGGCGCCCTCGTCGTCTACGGGCGGCTCCAGCCCATCGTCGCCACCATCGCCAGCGGCGCCATCTATTTCGGCCTCGCGCTGTGGCTGCGCCCCGAGCCGGGCGGCGACGTCGATTCCACCCTCGCCGACGCCCTGACGGGGCAGCTCGCCGGGGGACTGCCGGCCAGCGTGCTGGTGCTGGCGGCGGTGCTGCTGCTCGTCTGGGTGCCGTTCCGGCGCTCGCTGCTCGGGCGCGCCGTCTACGCGGTCGGCTCGGCGGAGGCATCCGCCTACCTGTCGGGCCTGCCGATCCGCCGCGCCCGGCTCCTCGCCTATGCGCTGGCGGGCCTGTTCTCGGCCCTCGGCGGGTTGATGCTGGCCTTCTTCACCTATTCGGGCGAGGCCTCGGCCACCAATGCCTCGACCTATACGCTGGACTCCATCGCCGCCATCGTGATCGGCGGCGTGTCGCTGTTCGGCGGCGCCGGCAGCGCGGTCGGGGCGGTGTTCGGCGCGCTCATCTTCCGCACCATCAACGACCTGCTCTTCGTGTTCGACCTCGATCCCCTGTGGCAGCCGCTGTTCCTCGGCCTCGTGCTGCTCGGCGCCGTCAGCCTCGGTTCGCTGCGCCTGCTGCGCCTGAAGAACCGGCTGGAGCTCTTCGGCTCATGACATCCCCCATGACGCCCCCCGTGACGCCCCCCGTGACGCCCCGCCTGGATCCCGTGGCGCCCGCCCCCTCCCGCGTCCCCGCCGCCCTGCGCCGGGCCGACCCTGCGGTCGCGACCGCCTTCGGCTGCATCGTGGCGCTGCTGCTGCTCGGCAGCCTGTATTCCACCAGCTTCCTGTCGCCCGACTACCTGCTCCAGCAGCTGCAGGTCGGCAGCTTCCTGGCCCTGGTTGCCACGGGCCTGATGGTCGTGGTGCTGCTCGGCCAGATCGACCTGTCGGTGCCCTGGATCGTCACGGTGGGAGGCATGATGTCGACCGCGGCGGCCGGCCACGGCGCCGTCGGCACGGCGCTCGCCATCCCCTTCGGGGTGCTGTGCGGCATCGGCTTCGGCCTCGTCAACGGCTTCGGCGTCGCCTACCTGCGCGTGCCCTCGATGATCTTCACGCTCGGCGTCGACGCCGTGGCGCAGGGCCTGATGGTGCTGAAGACCGGCGGCTCGGCCCCGCAGGACATGGCGACGCCGCTGATGCGCGACCTCGCCACCGGCCGCGCGCTCGGCCCCGTGCCCAACGCCGTGTGGGTCTGGGTGGCGGTGGGCGCCGCGACGCTGTTCCTGCTCGGCCGCACCACTTTCGGCCGTGCCGTCTACGCCATCGGCAACCGCGAAGGGGCCGCCTACCTGTCGGGCGTGCGGACGCGCCGCGTGACGCTGGTGGCCTTCGCGATCTCGGGCGGGCTCTCGGCCCTCGCCGGGGCGCTGCTCGCCGGCTATTCCGGCAAAGCCTACCAGGGTATGGGGGACGGCTATCTCCTCCCCGCCATCGCCGCCGTGGTGCTGGGCGGCACGTCGATCCTCGGGGGCCGCGGCTCCTACCTCGGCACCACCGCGGGCGTCATCCTCATCACGCTGCTGCAATCCATCCTGTCGGTGGTGCAGATGCCGGATGCCGGCCGCCAGGTGATCTACGGCACCGTCATCCTCGCCATGCTGCTGCTCTACGGCCGGGGGAACAAGGTCGGCGGGTGAGGGGCGCGACGGCGCCCGCGCGCTCAGGTCGCGGCGGATGCAAGGGCGACGCGCGAAGTGCGCCCTTTCGGTGAGACGGCCCCGGCAGGGGGACGAGGGCTTCGGGGAGGCCCCGCGTCGCCGCAGCGGGCGTTTCGCCCGACCCGAACGGCATGCCGGTGGGCCGACGCAGGCCCGGGCGGGACCAGCGAGAGACCTTCTGGTCGCCGAGACGGCGCTGGGCGGGACACGGCGTCACGCCAGCAAGCTCGCGGCATCGGTGAACCGCACCGCCGGATGGGCGGCGAGGTGGTCGAGCAGCGACGCGAGCCCGGCCCAGGCGGCGTCGTCGTGGGCGAGGTGGTGGGTGAGCACGCCGAGCCGGTCCTGCCGCGCCACGATGCCGGCGACCTTGCGGGCCATCTCGTCGAGCGGCCGCCCGATCCGCCCGCCGCGCCAGTCGACGATGTCGAGGTCGGCGTCGAGCCGCGGGATGGGGCTCGCCTCCGGCGTGGGCGCGAAGGACGACAGGGCCGCGTAGCCGGCGGCCGGCAGATGCGGGACCAGCGCGGCGTCCAGCCGGTTCCAGGGCGGCACCAGGATGCCGGACAGGGCCGGGCCGAACAGGTCCCGCAACAGGGCGCGGCCCCGGGCCAGTTCGGCCAGCACGGCATCGACCGGGCGGCCGCCGAGTTCGCGGGCGCGCTCCCCGGGCGGGGCATGGTCGGCATGGGCGAAGCCGTGCTGGCAGGGCACGACCGCGGCCCGGCCCGCCATCCAGGCCCCGAGGCCCGGCTCGGCCCCGGCCGGGATGGTGGCGAGCAGGATCGGCAGCCGCGCCGCGGCGCAGAGCGACGCCAGCCGCTCCAGCGCCGGCGTGACCGCCACGCAATCGTCGTCGCGCAGCCAGACCCGGAGGGTGCGGCCCTCGGCATGGGCGCGGTCGAGGGCGTCTCGCGCGGGCTTCCAGTCGTCGTTCATCGGGCATCCCGATACGCCAAGGCCGCGGCGGCGTCGATGGCGCGTCGCCGGCCCCCGGGTGCGCTCAACCCCGGCGCGGCAGCCCGCCGAGCGCCGCCGACAGGATCGCGGCCGCACGCGCCACCGTCCGCTCCTCCCGCACCATGCGGCGGCCGGCCGCGCCCAGCCGCTCGCGCGTGGCCGGCTCGGCGATCAGCCGCGCCAGCGCCGCGGCGAAGCCCGCCACGTCGCCCTCCGGCGTCAGCAGGCCCGTGACACCGTGCGTCACGACGCTGGCGACTCCCCCGCACTCCATGGCGAGGACCGGGATGCCGGCCGCGGCGGCCTCGAGATAGGCGATGCCGTAGGCCTCGCCGATCCCCGGCCAGACGTAGAGGTCGCACCGCGCCAGCAGTGCGGCCACGCCGGCCGCGTCGCGCTCGCCGGCCCAGACCAGCCGCTCCGGCGGCAGCCCGGAGAAGAGGGCCTCGACGGCCGGGCGTGCGGGCCCGTCGCCGACGAGCGTGAGCCGCCAGTCGCAGTCCGGAGGCAGGCGCGCCAGGGCCTCGGCCAGGACGGCATGGGAGCGGGCCTTGTCGCCCGGCCGCATCATGGCGACGGCGACGAGGTCGACCGGCCCGGCGGAACGCCCGGGGCAGGCGGCCTCGCCAACGGGCCCGGCCTCGATGAAGGGCAGCAGCGGCACGATGGCGCCCGGGGCCGCGAGGCCCGCCAGGCCCGCGGCGTCGCGCGGCGTGAAGCAGATGTGGCGCGCCGCGGCGCCGATCGCCGCCGCATTGGCGCCATGCCACGCCGCCCAGGGGCCGTGGGCGCGCTTGCCGGCGTGGGTCGCCTCGGCCAGGGCGTAGGGCAGGCCGAAGCCCGCCGACAGGCGCGGTCCCAGCAGGTCCGGCGCCTTGTAATAGCCGTGATAGGTGAACCACAGGTCGGGGGCGCCCTCCGCCGCGAAGCGCGACGCCAGCCGATCCGCCTCGCGCTCCGCCCCGTCCTCCACGGCGCGCATCCGCGCCGGATCGGGCGCCGGCAGGAAGCTGCGGAAGTCGGACACGAGCTCGGCGTCGTGGCCGCCGGCCCGCAGCGCCGCCAGCAGCAGCCGCGCCATCCGGCGGTCTCCGGACGGCACCGGATGGTCCGGCGCCTTCAGGGGAGCGTAGAAGGCGACCCGCATCCGGGTGCCCGAGCGGGCTTCAGGACGAATAGGGGTCCGCCGCGTCGCGCAACCCGTCGCCCATGAAGTTGAAGGCCAGGATGACGAGGATCACGGGGGCGACCGGCAGCAACAGCCAGGGATAGAGCGACACGACGTTCATGTTCTGCGCCTCGTTCAGCATCACGCCCCAGGACACGATGGGGGGACGCAGGCCGAGGCCGAGGAAGGACAGCGCCGTTTCGCCGAGGATCATCGCCGGGATGGTGATGGTGGCCGAGGCGATGAGGTGGGAGATGAAGCCCGGGATGAGGTGGCGCAGCAGGATGCGCGGCGTGCGGGCGCCCATCAGCTGCGCCGCCAGCACGTAGTCCTCCTCGCGCAGGGAGAACAGCTTGGCGCGCACGGCGCGGGCCAGCCCCGTCCAGTCCATCATGCCGAGGATCAGCGTGATGCCGAAATAGACCAGGATCGGGCTCCACGAGGCCGGCATGATGGCGGCCAGGGCGAGAAAGATGGGGATGTGCGGGATGGAGTGGATGATCTCGATCAGCCTCTGGCTGAGGAGGTCGAACCAGCCGCCGTAATAGCCCGCCAGCCCGCCGATGGTGATGCCGAGCAGGAACGAGATCGAGATGCCGATCAGGCCGACGGTGAGCGAGATGCGCGCCCCGTAGATGATGCGCGAGAGGAGGTCGCGCCCCAGCCGGTCCGAACCCCACAGGAACATGGGCCCGTCGGCCGGCGGGCACACCAGGTGGCGGTCGGACGGGATCAGGCCCCAGAAGTCGTAGGGGTCGCCGTGGCAGAGGAAGCGCAGCTTCTGCACCCGGTCGCGGTCCACCGTGTATTCACGGCGCAGGTTCTGCATGTTGAGCTTGTAGTCGAGCCCGTAGACGAAGGGGCCGACGAACCGCCCCTCGTCGAACAGGTGGACGGCCTGGGGCGGGGCGCGGATGAAGTCCGTGTGCCGCGTGTTGGACTCGTAGGGCGCCAGGAACTCGGACACCGGCAGGGTGGCGTAGATGAGGGCGAGGAACACCGACGAGACCACGGCCATGCGGTGGCGCTTGAACTTCCACCACATCAGCCGCCACTGCGAGGCGAAATAGATCCGCTCCTGCGCGGGCGTGAGTTTCGCCACCGCCCCGACGTCGAAGGGCTTGTCGGAAACGTAATGGGCGAGCGGCGCGCCGGGCGCCTGGAACGGAACCTGGAGGTTCATCGTGTGGCTCCCCCCTGCATGCGGATGCGCGGGTCGAGGAAGGCGAGCGCCAGGTCCGATACCAGGACGCCGATCACCGTCAATGTGGACAGCATCATCAGGAAGGAGCCCGCGAGGTAGATGTCCTGGCTCTGCAGCGCCCGGATCAGCAGCGGCCCGGTGGTCTGTAGGGACAGGACGATGGCGACGAGCTCTCCGCCCGAGATGACGGAGGGCAGGATCGAGCCGATGTCCGAGACGAAGAAGTTGAGCGACATGCGGAACGGGTATTTGAACAGGACCCGCATCGGCGACAGGCCCTTGGAGCGGGCCGTGACGACATATTGCTTGTGCAGTTCCTCGAGCAGGTTGGCCCGCACGGCGCGGATCATCGAGCCCGTGCCGGCCGTGCCGATGATGATCACCGGGATCCAGAGATGGCTGAGGATCGAGGTGAACTTGTCCCAGCTCATCGGGGCGTCGAAATACTTGGGGTCCATGAGCCCGCCGATCGACAGGCCGAACCACTGGTTGGAGAAGTAGAGGAAGATCAGCGCCAGCAGGAAGTGCGGGATGGCGAGGCCGAGCAACCCCAGCGTGGTCAGCCCGTAATCGCTCCAGGAATATTGGTGCGTGGCGGAATAAATGCCGATCGGAAAGGCGACCAGCCAGGTGAAGACGATGGTCGAGAAGCTCAGCAGGATCGTCAGCCACATCCGGTCGCCCACCACCTGCCGCACCGGCAGCTGATATTCGAACGAGTATCCGAAGTCGCCGTGCAGCAGGCCGCCCACCCACCAGAAATAGCGTTCGACGGGCGGTTTGTCGAAGCCGTATTCCTTCTTCATGAAGTCGATGCGGGCGGTGTCGACCTTCTCGCCCTGGGCCTGCATGTCCTGGACGAGATTGTCGAAATAGTTGGTCGGCGTGGCGCTCATCACGGTGAAGATGATGGCGCTGGTGACGAGCAGCGTCGGGATCATGATCAGCACGCGCCGGACCAGATAGTTCAGCATGCGGGGGCGCTCCGGTGCCGTGCCATGGCCTCAGCCCTTCCCGGCGTCGGCGTAGAAGAACGTGTCGGGCATGTAGAGGCCGAAATAGGAACTCGGCTGGAAGGCCCACAGCCCGGTCCCCGGGACGTTGTGCATCCGCTTCGACACCACCACGGGCTGGCGCGTGCCGTTGACGATGCCGATGGCGAAGACCTGGTCGGCGTTCAGCCGCAGCATCTCGGTCCAGACCGCGCGCTGCGCCGAAACCTTGTCGGCGTGGCGCCAGTCCCGCCACAGGTCTTCGAGGCGCTGCACTTCCGGCATGTCGATCTTCTGGCCCTCGTGGCCGGAGGACTGCACGAAGAGGCCGAAGCCCGGCCACTGGTACTGCGAGTCCTGGGTGGGGGCGAGGGCGTTGGGCTCGAACTCGGCCGTGGGGACGGCATTGTCCATGCCGCGGTCCATCGCCATCACGGTGTCGCCGCTGGCGATCCGCTGCCGGAAGATGTCGAGGTGGGAGGGGTGCACGAAGGTGCGGATGCCGAGCTTGGCCCAGTCGCTCGACACCAGCTCCATGATGTCGGTGTAGAGCTGGTTCTCGCCGGAGGTTTCGACCGTGATCTCCATGCGGCGCCCGTCCGGCAGGAGGCGCGTGCCGTCCGTGTCGCGCTTGTCCAGCCCCGCCTCGTCGAGCAGCGCGTTGGCCTTGGCGACGTCGTAGTCGGCGAAGTCCTGCGCCAGGGCCTTGCTGTAGAGCGGGCTCTGCGGCAGCACCGTGTCGGCGCTCTCGCGCGCGAGCCCGAAGAAGATGACGTGGTTGATGTCGCGCCGGTTGATGCCGAGCGACAGGGCGCGCCGGAACCGCACGTCGCGGTTCACCGCCCGCCACACCGCATCCCGGGCGTTCAGGTTGGGGAACAGCGCCGCGAAGGCGCCGATCCCATCCTCCCAGAGCCGGGCCTCGTAGCCGTGAACGGTTTCGCCCGCCTTGAGGAACGTGTAGTCCTCGAAGTTGAGGTAGCGGGCCTGGAGGTCGGAGTCGCCCGCCGCGGTCTTGGCGGGGATGAGGTTCGGGGTGCCGAGCGTCATGGTCACGGCGTCGAAATAGGGCAGCTGGTGGCCCGCCGTGTCGACGCGGTGGAAATACGGGTTGCGCTCGAAGCGGAATTGTTCGGCCGGGGGGTGCGTGGTGTTGCGCCAGGGGTCGAGCGTCGGCAGGTCGGGGTTTTCGGGCCTGTACTGGCGCGACTTGCGCTCGTGCAGCGACACCCAGCCCGACACCTTCGCGGCCTTCACGGCGGCAGCCAGCGCGTCCTTGTCGGCGAACTTCTGGTGGAACTGCTTCAGGTAATGCGCCGGCATGAAGATGAAGACCGGCTGCGCCGCGGCGATGGCCGGGATGAAGCCCGGGTTCGGGTCCGCCCAGGTGTAGCGCACCGTTTCGGGGTCGAGCACCTCGAAGGTCGGCGGCTTGCCGTTGGCCAGCAGGGCGAGGTTGGGGCCGGAGGGCGACAGCTTGGGGTCGTTGGCGACGTTCTCCCAGTAGTAGCGGAAGTCCTCGGCCGTGAAGGGCTGCCCGTCGGACCAGCGGTGGCCCGGCCGCAGGTGCAGGGTGAAGACCTTGTCGTCCTGGTTGTCGAGGCTCTGCAGGATGTCGGGGACGAGGTTCAGCTTCTCGTCGAACGTCACGAGGCGCGTGTAGGAGAAGACCGTCATGAAGCGCAGGTCGCGCTGGTCGCCCATCAGCATGCGCCAGGTGCCGCCCTGCTGGCCGGTTTCGCGGCCCATGGCGGCGAGGTCGACCACGCGCGGCGCCTTGGGCAGCCGCTCCGCCACGGGCGGCAGCCGCCCGGCCGAGACCGCCTCGGCCAGCGCCGGAGTCTCGACCGGCACCGGCACCGGAAGGGTCGAGGCCGGGGCGCCGCCGGCGCCCCCGTCGTCCGTCGCCGCCGCCATGGCAGGCGCCTCGGACCGCTCCATCAGGCTCGGGGTTTCGGCGGCGCGCCCGCTCTGCGGCGCCGCCGCCAGGATGAACGCGAGCCCCGCCAGGGCGGCCGACAAAGCCCTCATGACGCGAGCAGTTCCCGGCGACCGACGCTCGGCCGGGCCAGCACGAAGTGGCCCTCGCCGAGGTCGATCGGGGCGAGGCTGGCGGGGTCGCCCTCGTCGCGGAATTCCGGCGCCCAGGAGGCCGGGTCGGAGGCGCTGCCCCCGGCGATGAGGCGCAGGTCGAGCGGCCGGTCGAGGTCGGGGTAGGGCACGGCCCGCATCAGCGCCTTGGTGTAGGTGTGGACGGGCTTGGAGAACAGCTTCTCGCGCGGCGCGATCTCGACGATGCGCCCATGCGCCAGCACGGCGATCCGGTCGGCGATGTAGTCGACCACGGCGAGGTTGTGCGAGATGAACAGGTAGGTGAGGCCGAGCTCGCGCTTCAGGTCCTTCAGCAGGTTCAGCACCTGCGCCTGCACCGAAACGTCCAGCGCCGAGACCGGCTCGTCGCAGATGATGAGGTCCGGGTTCATGGCCAGGGTGCGGGCGATCGAGATGCGCTGGCGTTGCCCGCCCGAGAAGGAATGCGGGTAGCGGTTGAGGAAGCGCCGGTCGAGCCCCACCGCCGCCATGAGGTCCCCGACGCGGTCCATCTGCTCGCGGGCGCCGCCGACGCCGTGGATCTCCAGCGGCTCGCGGATGATGTTCATCACCGTCATGCGCGGCGACAGCGACGAGACCGGGTCCTGGAAGATCATCTGCAGCCGCGGGCGGAAGGCGCGCAGGGCTTCGCCCTTCAGGGCGAGGACGTCGATGTCGCGCCCGCCGTCGTTGAACGTGATGGAGCCCCGGTCGGGGGCCATGGCCCGCATCATCAGCTTGGACAGGCTGGTCTTGCCGCAGCCGCTCTCGCCCACGAGGCCGAGGCATTCGCCGCGCCGGATGTCGAAGCTGACGTCGTCGACCGCCACCACGCTGTCCCGCCGGCCCTTGAACAGGCCGCCGCCCTTGATGGTGAAGGACTTGCGCAGGTTGCGGATCGACAGCAGCGGCGCGTCCTGGGCGGCGGGCTTGGATTTCCGCAGCGGCACCAGGGCATGGAGGTCGGCGCCGCTGTCGCGAAGGGCGACGAGGCGCTCGCCCGCCTTCATGTCGAAGGAGGGCAGGGCCTTCAGCAGCGCCTTGAGATAGGGGTGCTGGGGACGGCGGAAGAGGTCGGACGCGGTCCCGGCCTCGGTGATCTCGCCGTGGTAGACCACCACGACCTCGTCGGCCATGTTGGCCACGACGCCGAGGTCGTGGGTGATGAGCAGGATGGCCATGCCGAGCTCCGCCTGGAGGTCGCGCATGAGGTTCAGCACCTGGGCCTGGATGGTCACGTCGAGGGCCGTGGTGGGCTCGTCGGCGATCAGCAGCGCGGGGCGGCAGATCAGCGCCATGGCCAGCATGGCGCGCTGGCGCAGGCCGCCCGACAGCTCGAACGGATACATCTTGTAGGCGCGGTTCGGGTCCTTGAAGCCCACGAGCTTGAGCATGTGGCGGACCTCGTCGCGCATCTCCTCGGTCGACACCTTGCGGTGCAGGACCAGCGCTTCGCGGATCTGGTTGCCGATCGTGTGGACCGGCGACAGCGACGACATGGGCTCCTGGAAGATCATGCCCATGCGGCCGCCACGCAGCGCGCGGATCTCCGGCCCGTCGCGCCGGAGCCGCGCGAGGTCGACCGGCGCCCCGGGGCCCTTGGGGTCGGTGAACATGATGCGGCCGCCCAGCACGATGCCGTTCTTGGGCAGCAGGCCCATCACGGTCTGGGAGATCACGGTCTTGCCCGAGCCCGATTCGCCCACCAGCGCCACGGTCTTGCCCGCCGGCACCCGGAAGCTGACGCCCTTCACGACTTCGGCGGCACCGCCCTGCATGGCGAAGCCCACCCGCAGGTCCTCGATCCTGAGGATGTCGGGTGCGGGCGTATGGGCGGGAGCCTTGGCAGGGGTCGTCGGAATGGAACGCTCCTGGAACCGATGCAGCAGCCGATGGGCAGGGTTGCAGACTAGATGCGAAATGCGCCCGACACCAACCAAATTCGCGAGCGTTCCGTTCCCGTTACAGGCCAGATCGACGCTACGGTTCTGCGACGACCGCCGGCGGGGCGGACGGGGCGGTGGGGGCCGCGCCGCCCCGCCGCCCGATGTTCCGTCACGGGCGGCGGCCGAAGCGGCACACTGCCGAAGCCTGCGGCAGGCGACGCCGTTTCACGCCTCTTTGCGCTTCAGTGCGGCTGCCGCGACCGCGTAGCCGCCGGCCGCGCCGTCGACGAAATGCACGTGGTCGGCCCGGCTCGCCGAAGGGACGATGCAGGTCACCAGGGCTTCGGCCTGGCGGTGGAGGCCGAACCGCAGCGCGCCGGCGGCTTCGGCGCTGGCGAGGCGCGCCGCGATGGCGTCGGCGATGGCGGGCGGGCAGTCGATGGTCATCATCAGCCCGTCGTCGAACTTGCGGAAATCCGAGTTCTCGACGATCTGCCGGCCGTAGGCCTCGGGCACGACCCCTCCGACGGTGCGGCCCGAGCGCAGCGCGACGGTGTTGACCAGCGACCAGGCCGCTGTCCTGAGGCGGTTGGCCGCCAGGGAGCCGCCGGCCGGGCGGTGCAGCCGCGCCTCGATGTCGAAGCCGTCGGGCGGCCAACCGTGCCGCGGGCCGCCGACGGGGAGGGGATGGCCGCCGCGCGGGCCGCTCTTGGCCAGGGCGAGCACGTCGCCGCAGGCGGCGGCGAAATCCGCTGCCCGGGACGCGTCGCGCCCCTTGACGATCACCGACAGGATCACGCCCTGGCTCGCCGCCACCGGGCGGAACCGGCAGGTGAGGCCGCTGAGGTCCGGCCGGGCGCCCGGCGGCGCCGTTGCCGGGGGCAGGCGGCCCGCCTTGAGCTCGCGCTCGGCCCAGTCGCGCCCGCCGCCCGCGAACATGGCGTAGTCGACGTTCGGCGAGGCCGCCACGCGGGCGACGCGCAGGTCCGTCCCCGCGGCCCTCAGCCGGCGGACCTCCACCATGGCGCCCCGGAGCGTCAGGCCGAGTTCGGAGCCGACCCACCCCACCGTGGCGCCGAGCGCGCCGGCCGCCCGGCCCGCCTCCGCCGGCCCCACCGCGAAGCTCGCCCCGTCGCCGGCGAAGACGAAGGGGAAGGCCAGGGTGCCGAGCGCGTTGGAGACGGCCGAGATGACGGCCGCGCCGGCGGTGTTGACGGCCTTGTAGCGCCCCGCCTGCAGGGCTTCCGTCGAGGTCACGACGTCGGCGAGGCCGAGCTGCCAATCGTCGGGCAGCGGGGCGTAGCTGGCCATGTCGACGGCCGCGTCGAAATCCGGGGCGATCGGCAGCGCGGCGTAGAAATCCGCGGTGGCGGCGGCCGCCGGTGCGACGTCGGGTACGGCCTGGGGGGCGCCCTGGGGTACGGCCTGGGGGGCGCCCTGGCGCCCATGTCGGGGTCCGTCCTCGCCCATCCTGGCCTCCCCCGCGCGCCGTGCCCCGCCGCCGGCCACGCCTCCGTTTTTGCATAGATCCCGCGGCTTCGCATGGCATAAGCTTTGCGAAACGTGGGCCGCAGCGCGAGCCGAAGGCCGCATCCAGGGAGCCGTGAGTGTCCGTCGAGCCCAGATTCTTCGATGAGATGAGCGAGGCGGCCGGATCGCCCCGGCAGGTGTACCGGCGTCTGGCCGACTGGCTGGCGAACGTGCCGCCGGGCCTCCTCGCGTCGCGCCGCGCCCAGGCCGACCTGCTGTTCCGCCGCATCGGCATCACCTTCGCGGTCTACGGCGACAAGGACGCCACCGAGCGGCTGATCCCCTTCGACATCGTGCCCCGGCTCATCGGGCGCACCGAATGGTCGCGGCTCGAGGCAGGGCTGCTGCAGCGCGTCAAGGCGCTGAACATGTTTCTCGCCGACCTTTACGGCCCGCGCGAAGTCGTGCGGGCCGGCGTGGTGCCGCCCGAGCTGATCTACCGCAACCCCTATTTCCGCCCCGAGATGATCGGCGTGAAGGTGCCGCACGACGTCTACGTGCACGTCGCCGGCATCGACGTCGTGCGCATCGACGCCGACGACTTCTACGTGCTCGAGGACAATGCCCGCACGCCCTCCGGCGTCTCCTACATGCTGGAGAACCGCGAAGTGATGATGCGGCTCTTCCCGGACGTGTTCTCGGCGCATCGCGTGGCGCCGGTCGAGAACTATCCCGACCAGCTGCTGGCGACGCTGCGCTCCGTCACGCCCCGCACCGCCGACCGCGACCCCGTCGTGGTGCTGCTGACCCCCGGCCAGTTCAACTCGGCCTACTACGAGCACTCGTTCCTCGGCGACAAGCTCGGCATCGAGCTCGTCGAGGGGCGCGACCTCTTCGTCGAGAACGACGTGGTGTTCATGCGCACCACCGAGGGGCCGAAGCGCGTCGACGTCATCTACCGGCGCCTCGACGACGACTTCCTCGATCCCCTGGCCTTCCGCCCGGATTCGATGCTCGGCGTGCCGGGGCTGATGAGCGCCTACCAGGCGGGCTCGGTCACGCTCGCCAACGCGGTCGGCACCGGCGTGTCGGACGACAAGGCCATCTACAGCTACATGCCCGAGATCATCCGGTTCTACCTCGGTGAAGAGGCGAAGCTGAAGAACGTGCCGACCTGGCGCTGCCGCGAGGAGGACTCGCTGCGCTACGTGCTGGACCACCTGCCCGAACTCGTCGTCAAGGAGGTCAACGGCTCGGGCGGCTACGGCATGCTGGTGGGCCCCCATGCCACCCGGGCGCAGATCGACGCCTTCGCGGCGAAGTTGAAGCACGACCCCGCGAACTTCATCGCCCAGCCGACGTTGGCCCTGTCGACGTGCCCCACCGCGACGGCCGCCGGCATCAGCCCGCGCCACGTCGACCTCCGGCCCTTCGTGCTGTCCGGCGCCCGGGGCGCCCGCGTGGTGCCGGGCGGCCTCACCCGGGTCGCCATGCAGGAGGGGTCGCTCGTGGTCAATTCCAGCCAGGGCGGCGGCACGAAGGATACGTGGATCGTCGACGACGGAGAGCGCGCGTGACGGGTGAAATGGCTCAGAAGATGAGCGGCGGCATGACCCAGACCCTGCCCGACGGCACGACCCAGACGATGGGCGAGGGCGGCATGACCCAGTCCCTGGGCGAGCGCGGCGCCCGCAACATCGGGGTCTCGATGCAGCGGCCGACGCGCAAGTTCACCATGCTGTCGCGCACCGCCGACAGCCTGTTCTGGATGGCGCGCTACATGGAGCGGGCCGAGTTCCTGGCCCGCACCGTGGAGGCGGCGCAGCGCCTGTCGGCCCTGCCCACCGCCTACAACGAACACGGCACCGAATGGGAAAGCGCGCTGGAATCGTCCGGCGTTTCCGACGCCTACCACCTGAAATACGAGAACGCCGAGGCCGACAGCGTCATCGACTTCCTCACCTTCGACGCCTCGAACCCGTCCTCCATCCGCAACTGCATCGAATCGGCCCGCACCAACGGCCGCGCCGTGCGCACCGCGCTGACGGCCGAGATGTGGGACGCCATCAACGGCGCCTGGCTCGAGCTCAAGAAGTTCGAGGACTCCCACAAGAGCGGCTCGGATTGGCGCGAAGAGGTGCCGCGCTTCCTCGACTTCGTGAAGCAGACCTCGCTGCTCTTCGACGGCTCGATGATCCGCACCATGCTGCGCGACCCGTCCTTCTGGTTCTCGCGGCTCGGCGTCTTCGTCGAGCGGGCCGACAACACCGCCCGCATCCTCGACGTGAAATACCACGTGCTGCTGCCCGAGACGGAATCGGTCGGCGGCTCGCTCGACTATTTCCAGTGGGCCGCCATCCTGCGGGCGGTGTCGGCGCTCACCGCCTATCACTGGATCTACCGGGAAAGCATCAAGCCCTGGCTGATCGCCGACCTGCTCATCCTGCGCTCCGAGATGCCGCGCTCGCTCCTGTCCTGCTACGAGAACATCGTGGGCTGCCTCGACAGCCTCGCCAAGGCCTATGGCCGCCAGGGCGGGGCGCAGCGCGCCGCCCGCAAGACCATGGCGCAGCTCGAGAACGCCTCGATCGGCGGCCTCTTCCAGAGCGGGCTGCACGAGTTCATCACCACCTTCATCGACGACAACAACCGGCTCGGCGTGAGCATCAGCGAACAATACCTGGTGTAGGCCGGACCATGCATCTCACGATCCGCAACGAGATCCGCTTCGCCTTCCCGGCGCCGGCGCGCAATCTCACCGTGCTGCTGCGGCTGTCGCCGCGCTCGCACGAGGGGCAACACGTCACCGGGAGCCGGATCGACGCCGACATCGACTGCTCGCTGCGCGTCGGGCAGGACGCCTTCGGCAACGTCACCCACAGCTTCAGCGCCGCCGGCCCGCTCGACGGCTTCACGGTGACGTCGGTCTGCCAGGTCGAGACCTACGATGCCGCGGGCGTCGTCCGCGGCGCGGCGGAGCGGCTTCCCGTCGACATCTTCCTGCGGGAAACCGAACTCACGGCGCTCGACGCCGGCCTGCGCCAGTTCGCCCACCGCGCCACGGCCAGCGAGGCGGAGCCGCTCGGCAAGCTCCACGCCCTCATGCATGCCGTGCACGGCGAGATCGCCTGGGCCGAGGTCCCGCCCGAACCCGGCGCGCCCGTCGTGGCGCCCACCGCCGCCCAGGCCTTCGCCGCCAAGACGGGCGATGCGGCGAGCCTCGCCCATATCTTCTCGGCCGTGGCGCGCCACCTCGGCCTGCCGTGCCGCCACGTCACCGGCTACCTGCTGCGGGAGCCGGGCACGGGCGAGGAGAAGGCCCATTCGGCCTCCCATGCCTGGGCCGAGGCCTATGTGCAGGGCATCGGCTGGATCGGCTTCGACCCCGTCGAGGAACTCTGCCCGAACGGCCGCCACGTCCGCGTCGCGACGGGGCTCGACGCGCTCGGCGCCGCCTTCTTCCGGGGCACCGGCACCGACAGCACCGCCTCCCACGCCGTCATCTCGGGGCGCTGAACCGGGCGCGGAGGGCGGACGCGCCCCCTCCGCGGGCGGGACGCCGCGTCACCGCGCGGCTTCGACGCGATCGCGCAGGGCCGCATTCATCTTCTCGAGCCCGTCCCGCACGGTCCGCGTCGCCACCACGGAAGCACCGGGCGCCAGCAGCCCCGCGAAGGTCTGGGTCTGGGTCAGGCGGCAGCCGACCGGGTCCGGCGACAGCTCGATGACGTGGTCGCGGTCGAACAGGCCCGACAGGCGCATCTTGCTGTGCCAGGTGATGCCCGAATTGGCCGCGATGCGGGTGACCACGGCGGGGATGGCCAGCGTGCCGACCGGCGACGCGATGCTGACGGTGATCTTGGCGCCGCGGCGCTGCTGGCCGGCGATGCCGCGCAGCATGGGGTTCCAGTCCGGGTAACGGTCCCAATCCATCAGGACCTTCCACACCGCCGCGGGCGGGGCCGCGATGCCGATCGATGCCGTGATGCTCGTCATGGTGGTCCTTCCCGGATGGCTCGAAGGTCCGCCCCGTCGGGTCCGGGCGTGGCCGACGCCGGGGCGCCGTGCTTTATGACGCCCTTCCAACGGATTGACACCCATGATCGTTCGGCCGCGTCGCAGTGTCGTTTACGTTCCCGCCGCCAACGGGCGCGCCCTCGCCAAGGCGCGGCGCCTCGACGCCGATGCCGTTATCCTGGACCTCGAGGATGCGGTCGCGCCCGGCGAGAAGGCGGCGGCGCGGGCCGCCGCCGGAGCGGCGCTGGCGGAAGGTGGCTGGGGCCACCGCGAAACGGTGATCCGCGTCAACGGCCTCGACACGCCCTGGGGCGCCGCCGACCTCGCCGCCGCGGCCGCGGCGGGCCCGGACGCCGTCCTGCTCCCCAAGGTGTCGGGCCCCGACGCCGTGATGCGGGCCGCCGCCGCCCTGGCCCGGGCCGGCGCGCCCGAGGCGACCCGGCTCTGGGCCATGGTGGAGACGCCGGCGGCGGTGCTCGCCGTCGCCGCCATCGCGGCCGCCGCCGCCGATCCCGCGTCGCGCCTCGCCGTGCTGGTCCTCGGCACCAACGACCTCGCCAAGGACCTGCGGCTGCGCCCGGGGCCGGGCCGCGCGCCGCTGCTGCCCTGGCTCGCCGCCACGGTGGCGGCCGGGCGGCTGCACGGCCTCGACGTGCTCGACGGCGTGTTCAACGGCCTCGACGATCCGGAGGGTCTCGCCGCCGAGGCCCGGCAGGGGCGCGACTTCGGCTGCGACGGCAAGACCTGCATCCACCCCGGGCAGGTCGCGGCCTGCAACGCGGCCTTCGCGCCCGACGCGGCCGAGATCGCCTGGGCGCGCCGGGTGGCGACGGCCTTCGCGGGGACGGAGGGCGTCGGCGCCAACGTGCTGCGCATCGACGGCCGCATGGTCGAACGGCTCCACGCCGAGGAGGCCGGGCGGCTCCTGGCCCTGGCGGAAGCGCTGGAGCGCCGCACCGCCGGTGGAGCCGAGGGGGTGCTTTGACCCCGTGACGGTGGCAGGCTAGACCAACGCCGTCGTCGCAAAAAACCGGCAGCGGACGGGCCGAACGCCCCCTTGGGGCGTTGGGTCCGCGGGTACCGGGACGAGGGGACCCCGAGTGGCGCTTCGACGAAGCGCGGCCCGGGGAAAGGCGGAGAAGGAAGCGGGTATGGCGGAGAACGAGAACCGTGGGCCGAACGACTTCCGCGCGCGCAACGGCAAGCGGCGGCGGGAGCCCCCGATCATCGATGCTTCCGCCACCGAGGTCCCGCTCGACGCCCGCGACTCCGTTCCCGATGCCGACGGGGATCCTGCCGGCGGCGTCCACGCGTCCGGCTCGGATCCCGGCGGCCCGCAGTCCGGTTCCGCCGAGGCGTCCGAGCCCGTGCTGTTCGGCTCCGCCTTGCGGGATGCCGCGCCGAAGACAGACGCGGCCGAGCCGTCCGCCGTCGCGCCCGCCGAGGCCGTGACCGCCGCAGAGGGACCCACCCCGGTCGCCCCGGCGACCGGCAGCGGGTCGGTCGCGTCCGACTCCTTCGAGACCAAGCCTTTCGAGACCAAGCCCTTCGACGGCAAGCCGTTCGAGTCCGGGTCTTCCCCCATCCCGTCGACCCCGATCCCGCCGGCCGGCTCCGCATCCGCCTCGTCGACCACGGCGCCGACCGGCGGGTCCGACGACCGCCTGCCGCCGGCCGCCGCGGCGGCCCGGTCCGGCGGCGGCGCCATCCCCTGGCTGCTCGGCCTGTGCAGCCTCGCCCTGCTCGGCGCGCTGACCTGGGTGCTCTACACGGAGCCGCAGCGCAGCGGCGGCGGCGAGATCGCCGACCTCCGCGCCAGGGTGGCGGGCCTCGAAGCCCGGCCGGACCCCGGCGCGGCGGCGGCCGGCGTGGAAGGGCTCGACAAGCGCCTCACCGCCGCCGATGCGGAGCGGGCCGGCCTCGGCAAGAGCATCGCCGACCTGTCCGCCCGGCTCGACGCCGTCGCCCAAAAGGCCCAGGCCGCCCGCGACAGCGACAAGGCCACGCCCGCCGCCGAGGCGCCATCGGGAGCTGCGGCCGCCGCCACCGTCGGGGCTCTCGGCGCGTTGGCCGCCAGGCTCGAGGGCCTCGACGGGCGCGTCGCCGCCCTCGCCACGGCCCAGGGCGACACCGCCAAGGCCGTTGGCGACCTGCCGAAGCCCGTCGCTCCGGACTTCGGCCCCGTCAATGCCAAGCTCGCCGCCCTCGACGGGCAGGTGAACGCGCTCGACGGCAAGATGAACGGCTCGGACGCCCGCCTCAACGGCTTCGACGCCAAGGTCAATGCCGTGGACAGCAAGATCAACGGCTTCGAGGCGCGTATGAACGGCTTCGAGAACCGGACCAACGGCATCGAGGCCAAGGCAAACGAGACCGCGGCCGGCCTCGGCCAGGTGGAGGCGAGCGTCGCCAAGCTGCCCCGCGTCGACCTCGCCCCGCTGCAGGCCTCCACGGCGGCGCTCGACGGCCGGGTCGCCAAGATCGAAGGCCAGCTGTCGGCCCCGAAGGACGGCAGCCGCTCGACCGAGGCCCGCGCCGTCGGCAGCGCCGACGAGGCGCGGGCGACGCCGCTCGCCCTGGTGGGCCAGTCCGTCGCCGTCGCCATCGCGGACGGCCGGCCCTACGGGGCGGACCTCGACGCCCTGAAGGCGCTCGGCGCCGCGCCCGCGACGGTGGCCAAGCTGGATCCGCTCGCCGCCAAGGGTGCGCCGACCGCGGCCGCGCTGCGCGACCAATGGGAAGCCGTGCAGGGCAGCGTGCTGGCCGCCGTGAAGCCCGCCGAGCCCGGCAGTGCCTTCGATCGTTTCGCGGCCGGCGCTCGCAGCCTCGTCCAGGTGCGCCGCGTCGGCGCCGTGCAGGGCGACGACCCGGCGGCCCTCGTCTCGCAGGTCGATGGCGCGCTCGCCTCGGGCGACGTGGCGGGCGCCCTCGCCGCCTGGGACAAGCTGCCCCAGGCCGGCCAGGACAGGTCCCGCGACTGGGCCGCCGCGGCCCGCGGCCGTGTCGCGGCGGCGACGGCCGCGCAGGACGTCGTGAACGGCGCCATCGCCACGCTGGGCAAGACCAAGAGCTGACCCGACAGCCGACAGCCGATAACCGGGAGCCGGGATGGCGGGGCGACTCCCGCTGCCCCGCCGGCTTCCGGATCCGATGAGCCGCCCCGGCGGTTGCTCCGCCGCGGTGCCGTCCTCCACCCTGGGGCCGTCGCCGCTCTCGGGGCTGCCCCGAACGCGCGGCCGGGCCTGTCCCGCGGTGGGCGGCGGGCCGACTCCGCCACGATTCCCGCGCCCCGTTCCCGGGGCCGCGGCACGAGACCGATCCGATGAAGGTGGGCGATCCATGATACGCGTGCTGATCTATTTCGCCGTCGTGGTGCTCGTCGCGCTCGGCGTGGTCTGGATGGCCGACCATCCCGGCACCGTGCTGATCACCTTCGGCGGGCGCGAGATCGAGACTTCGACGCTGGTGGGCGCCATCGCGCTGCTGGTCGCGGCGGCCGTCGTCGCCATCGTGTGGAGCCTCATCCTCTTCGTGTTTCGGGTGCCCTCCCTCCTGTCGGGCGCGTCGCGTTCGCGCCGGCGGCAGCGCGGCATGACGGCGCTGTCCCGCGGGCTCGTGGCGGTCGGCACCGGCGATCAGGCCGCGGCCTTGCGCTACGCCGCCGAATCCGACCGCTACCTCAAGCGGGAACCCATGGTCCTGCTGCTCAAGGCCCAGGCGGCCCAGATGGCGGGCGACCCCGGCGCGGCGGAGAAGAACTTCGCCGAGATGCTCGATCACCCCGAAACGCGTGCGCTCGGGCTGCGCGGCCTGCACATCGAGGCGCTGCGCCGCAACGATCCCGAGGCCGCCTACGCCTATGCCGAGGAAGCCCTGAAGACCGCGACCCTGCCCTGGGCCGGCGAGGCCGTGCTGGAACATCGCGCCGGCAACGGGGACTGGGCCGGGGCGCTGTCGGCCGTGGAACGGAACGCCGGCGGTCGCATCATCGATCGCGCCACCGCCAACCGCCAGCGGGCCGTGCTCACCACGGCGATGGCGAGCGACCTCGCGGAGCGCGATCCCGACGAAGCCCTGAGCCTCGTCCGCGATGCCCTGAAAATCGCCCCGACCCTCGTGCCGGCCGCCGCCCTCGCCGGCAAGCTGCTGACCCGCAAGGGCGACATCCGCCGCGCCTCCAAGCTCATCGAGACCGCCTATTCGGCGACCCCCCACCCGGACCTCGTCGACGCCTATCTCAACCTCCGGGCCGGCGACTCCGCCGCCGACCGGCTGACCCGGGCCGAGACCCTGGCCCGCATCGCCCCGCGCGACCCCGAAAGCCTCATGGCGGTCGCCCGGGCCGCGCTCGAGGCGCGCGAGTTCGAGCGCGCCCGGGACACGCTGAAGCCGTTGGTCGAGGGCGGCGACGGCGCCCGGCCCACCGTGAAGGTGTGCCGCATGATGGCCGAGATCGAGGAAGCCGAGCACGGCGAGACCGGCACGCTGTTCGAGTGGCTGCAGCGGGCCCAGCGCGCGCCGCAGGACCCGGCCTGGGTGGCGGACGGCGTCGTGTCGGACCATTGGGCGCCGGTGTCGCCCGCGACGGGGCGGATCGATGCCTTCGAATGGACGACCCCGGCGGAACCCATGAGCCGCGGCGGCGCCGTGGATCATCTCCGGATGCCCGCCGGCGCCGACACGCCGCGGCTCGTCTCAGGGACCGAGCCCGCGACCCTGGAGACCGCCGCCGCCCCGTGACGGCCAGCCCGTGCCGGTCCTCAAGTGGGGAAAATCGCCTGGGACGGCGCCATCCGGCCAGACCTGTGGCATCCCCACACTAGAAAACTCCGCTTCCTGCCGGCAAGGCTCCGCCGGATCGAGAGGCCGGACAGGTCTTCGACGGGTCCGTCCCGGGGAGCAGTCTGGTGTCGAACATGAGCGGGCCGAGAGTCGGCCCGATGCCGCGGCGTGCGGCCTCGGCCGCGCTGTTGGCGTCCGTGCTGGGGGTCTGTAGCTCGGCCGTGCCCGGGGCGGCGCGGGCGCAGTCGGTCGCGTCCTGGGAGTCCTCGATCGCCAATCTCCAGGGCGCGAGCGTCTCGGGCAGCACGGTCCGGCAGTTCGCCCGCATCTCGGTCGGCGGCAGCCGGTTTCGCCTGCGCGTCTCGAACGAGACCGGCACGGCGCCGCTGCGCATCCTCGATGCCCACGTAGGGCTGGCGGGTTCGGCGCCGGGGTCGGTCCTCTCCGGCAGCGACCACGTCGTCACGTTCAACGGAGGCTCGTCCATCACGGTGGCGCCCGGCGCCGGCATCCTGTCGGATGCCGTCGACATGCCGCTGCAGCCGCTGTCGCGCCTCGCCGTCTCGACCTATGCCGAGACGGCGAGCCGGCACCAGGTCGGCCACCTTCTCGCCTCCGAGACCAACTACGTCGCGCCGGGCGACAGGGCCGGCGAGGCCGTCATGGCGGGCGCGGTGGCGACCTCGTCGGGCTTCACTCTCGGGGGGATCTCCGTGGAGGTCGGCATCCAGGCGGCCGGTGCCGTGGCCTGCCTCGGCGATTCGATCACCGACGGGCTCTTCTCCACCAGCGACGCCGAGCGTCGCTATCCCGACCGCCTGGCCGAACGGCTGTTGTGGGCCAGCCAGGGCCGGGTGGGCGCCATCAACGCCGGGATCATCGGCAACGGCATCCTGTCCGGCGGTGCCTTCTCGCTCGGCGGTCCCAGCGCCCTCGCGCGCCTGTCCCGCGACGTTCTCGGCCGGCCCGGCGTGCACTGGCTCATCGTGTTCGAGGGGATCAACGATATCATCTACCCGCCCGACGCGGGCGACACGGCGGACGAACTCATCGCCGCCTACGGCCAGGTGATCCTCCAGGCGCACGAGCACGGCGTCAAAGTCTTCGGCGCCACCCTGACACCCTTCGCCGGAACCGGGGCGGGCTACTTCTCGCCCGCCAGGGAGGCGCTGCGCCAGAAGGTGAACGCCTGGATCCGCGGGTCGGGCAGCTACGACGCGGTCTTCGACTTCGATGCCGTGGTGCGCGACCCCGGGGCGCCCCACCGCCTCCTGCCCGCCTACGACGGCGGCGACCACATCCATCTCGACGATGCCGGCTATGCCGCGGTGGCCGATTCCATCCCGCTCGGCACGATCCTGCGCGGGAGCGGGCGGTGACGGCCCCGATGCCCTGACGGGCTCGGGCCCGCGCTTGCCCCTGCCGTCGCCCTGTCCCATGCTGCACTGCAACGTGAGGAGAGCCCGGCATGACGGTTTCGACCGCAACACTCGCCCGGAGGATCGCGCAGGGACGGGGGCACGAGCCCGCCGACCTCGTGATCCGGGATGTCCGGCTGCTCGACCTCGTGACCGGCGCCCTCGTGCCGACCGACATCGCCGTCGCGGGCGAGACCGTGGTGGGCACCTATGGGCGCTACGAGGGGCGGCGGGTGGTGGAAGGGGCGGGGCGCATCGCCGTCCCGGGCTTCATCGACACCCACCTCCACGTCGAATCCTCGCTCGTCACCCCGCTGGAGTTCGACCGCTGCGTCCTGCCGCACGGCGTCACCACGGCGATCTGCGACCCGCACGAGATTGCCAACGTGCTCGGCACCGCGGCCTTCGACTATTTCCTCGCCTGCGCCGACCGCACCGTCATGGACCTCCGCGTGCAGCTGTCCTCCTGCGTCCCCGCCACGGCGCTGGAGACGTCGGGGGCGGAGATCGGCGCCGAGGACCTCGCCCGCTACGCCGCCCACCCCAAGGTGATCGGCCTCGCCGAATTCATGAACTTCCCGGGCGTGCTCGCCGCCGACCCGGCCTGCCTCGCCAAGCTCGCGGGTTTCGCGGGCGGGCACGTCGACGGGCATGCGCCGCTCCTCCGCGGCCTCGACCTCAACGGCTATGCGGCGGCGGGCATCCGCACCGACCACGAGGCGACCGGCGCCGAGGAAGCGCTGGAGAAGATCCGCAAGGGCATGGTGGTGCTGATCCGCGAGGGCTCGGTGTCGAAGGACCTCGCCGCCCTGGCGCCGCTGCTGACGCTCGAAACATCGCCGTTCCTGTGTTTCTGCACCGATGATCGCAACCCGCTCGACGTCGCCGAGGAGGGCCACATCGACGGCATCGTCCGCATGGCGATCGCGGCGGGCGTGCCGCCGCTCGCCGCCTACCGTTCGGCCACGCTGACGGCGGCCCGGGCCTTCGGGTTGATCGACCGGGGCATGATCGCGCCGGGCTACCGCGCCGACATCGCGCTGATCGACGCGCTCGAGAGCTGCTCGGTGTCGACCGTCGTGTGCGCCGGGCGGGTCGTCGACGAGGCCCTCTTCGCGGCGCGCGGCACCGTGCCGCCCATCGGCCGCGACAGCATGATGGCGCGGCCGGTCGCGGCGGCGGACTTCGCCGTGTCCGGCTCGGGGCGGGGCCGGCCCGTCATCGGCGTCGTGCCGGGGCGGATCATCACCGAGCACCTGACCCACGACCTGCCGGAGACCGACGGCACCGTGCGGGCCGACCCCGCGCGGGACGTCGCCAAGGTCTGCGTGGTGGAGCGGCACGGCCGCAACGGCAACATCGGGCGGGGCTTCGTCCAGGGCTTCGGCATGAAGCGCGGCGCTATCGCTTCCTCCATCGGCCACGACAGCCACAATATCTGCGTGGTGGGGGTCGACGATGCCGACATGGCGGCGGCCGTGAACCACCTCGGCACCATCGGGGGCGGCTTCGCCGTCGTGGAACGCGGCGTCGTCATCGCCGACCTGCCGCTGCCGGTGGCGGGGCTGATGAGCGACAGGTCGCACGAGGACGTGCATGCGGCGCTGCTGCCGCTGCGCATCGCCGCCCGGACGCTCGGCGTGACCCTGGCCGAGCCCTTCCTCCAGGTGGCGTTCCTGCCCCTGCCGGTGATCCCGCACCTCAAGATCAGCGACCGTGGCATGGTGGACGTGAACCGGATGGCGCTGATCGACGGGTGACGCCGGGCCTCCGGCCCCGCGTCACGCTTCGGCGCGCAGCTCCCGCCCGTCGTGGCCCGCGATGGCGACCTCCACGATGCGGCCGGGCGCGACGCCCTCGCCGAGGCGGACGGGCGAGAAGTCCTCCGTCCGGCCGCGGCCGCCCCGCTCGGCCAGCACCGGGAGCCGCCGGCCGACATGGCCGTCGAGGTGGCGGGCCAGCGCCGCCGCGCCCGCGGCCCGCAGCGCCGCCGCCCGGGCCTTGACGCGGTCGCCCGGCACCGCGGGCATGCGGGCGGCCGGCGTGCCGGGCCGGGCCGAATAGGGGAAGACGTGGAGGTGGGCGATGCCGCAATCCTCCACCAGCGCCAAGGATTGCGCGGCTTCCGCCTCGGTCTCGGTGGGAAAGCCCGCGATGAGGTCGGCGCCGAGGGCGAGGCCGGGGCGCAGCCGGCGCACCGCGGCGCAGAAGGCCACCGCCTCGGCCCGCGAATGGCGGCGCTTCATGCGCTTCAGGATCAGGTCCGCGCCGTGCTGCAGCGACAGGTGGAGGTGGGGCATGAAGCGGGGCTCCCCCGCCACCACGTCCAGGAGGTCGGGGTCGGCCTCGATGCAGTCGATGGAGGACAGGCGCAGGCGCGCCAACTCCGGCACGTCCCGCAGCACGCGCTTCAGCAGCCCGCCGAGGCGGCTGCCGTCCGGCGCCGCGAAGGAGGTGACGTCGACGCCCGTCAGGACGACTTCGGCGGCCCCCGCCGCCACCAGCCGGCGCACCTCGGCGACGACGCGCTCGGGCGGGGTCGCGCGCGAGGCGCCCCGGCCGAAGGGGATGATGCAGAAGGTGCAGCGGTGGTCGCAGCCGTTCTGGATCTCGACGAAGCCCCGGGTGTGGCCGCCCGCCGCCCCGGGTCCGAAGCCGGGGGGCGACGGCGCGGCGGGCGCCGGCAGGCCCGGCCTGGCCCAGGCTTCGGGCGCGGCCTTGCCGATGTTGGGGAGGGTGCGGCTCACCTCGGGCATGGCGGCGATGCCGGGATCGACCGCGGCGGCACAGCCCGTCACCACGATCTCGGCCCCGGGCCGCCGCCGCGCCGCGCCGCGGATCGCCTGCCGGGTCTGGCGCACCGCTTCGGCCGTGACGGCGCAGGAGTTGACCACGACGAGGTCGCGGTGGCCGGCGGCCGCGGCGGCGGCCCGCATGGCCTCGGATTCCACGATGTTCAGCCGGCAGCCCAGCGTCAGCACCTCGATGCCGCCGGGCTCCTCCCCGCTCACCACGGCGCGATGGCGCCGGTGGCCGGGTCGAGCCGGCCGCGGTGCTCGAGCGCGACCGGCCCCGTCATCACGATGTGGCCGTCGGCGCGCCAGGCGATGCGCAGGACCCCGCCGGGCAGGTGGACCTGCGCGGTCCGGCGCGTCAGGCCGCGCAGCGCGGCGGCCGCCAGCGTGGCACAGGCGGCGGAGCCGCAGGCCAGCGTCGCCCCGGCGCCGCGTTCCCACACGCGCAGCACGATCTCGTCCTGGCCCCGCACCTCGGCAAACGAGACGTTGGCACGGTCGGGCAGCATCGGGTGGCGCTCGAAGCGCGGCCCCAGCGCCGGCAGGTCGATGGCGGCGGCGTCGACCACGAAGAAGACGAGGTGCGGATTGCCCATGCTGACGGCGGCCGGGGCCTGCAGGCCCGTGCCGTCGAGGGCGTCGCCGAGGTCGACCTGCAGCGTGTCGGCGGCCTCGCGCAGCGGGATGTCGCGCCAGCCGAAATGCGGTGCCCCCATGTCGACCGTGAAGGCGAGGGGGCCGTCGCGGTGGCACGACACGGCGGTGCCGTCGACGTCGAGGCTGACGTCCGGGCCGGCGCCCGTCTCGGCCATGAACCAGCCGACGCAGCGCGTGCCGTTGCCGCAGGCGCCCGCCCGCGACCCGTCCGTGTTGAAGATGCGGACCGCGGCGTCGACGCCGGGCGACGCGGGGTCGGACAGCACCATCATCTGCTCGAAGGCGAGCGGGCCGTGGCACAGGGCGCGGGCCATGGGTCCGGTGAGGGCCGGGGTGCGGCCGCGCTCGTCCACCACCAGGATGGAATTGCCGGCTCCGTTCATCTTGGCGAATGGCAGCATGGTGGAAAACAGGTGGCACGCGCGGGGCCGGGGGACAAGGGCGGCCGCCGGAGCCGGGCTGCCCGGGGGGCGGCGCGCCGGTTCAGCCCCCGGTCGCGCCGCCGGGCTGCACCAGGCTGGTCCGCGCCGCCGCCACCACGGCGCGGGTGAGGTCGGCCAGGACCCGGGCGCCGATGCGGGCGAACTGCCAATGCAGCGGCACGTCGAGGCGCCGGCCCGGCGCCACTTCGACGAGGCGCCCGGCGGCGAGATGCGCCTCGACGAGGGCGAGCGGGTTGAGGCCCCAGCCGAGCCCCGCCAGGCAGGCGTCGACGAAGCCCTGGGTGGCGGGGAGCCAATGGGTCGGCGCCGACAGGTCCACCCCCGCAACCTCGCGCGCCCAAAGGCCCTGCAGCCGGTCGCGCCGGTCGAAGCGCAGCACCGGCGCGGCCGCGAGCGCCGCCGGGGTCGGGCCCTGCGGGAACCAGGCCCGCCGGCCGTCCGGGCTCGCCGTCGCGGCGTAACGGAGGGCGCCGAGCGGGCGGGTGCGGCAGCCCGGCACCGGCACGGGATCCGCCGTGACGGCCGCCAGCACCTCGCCGCTGCGCAGCCGTTCGGCCGTGTGCTCCTCGGCATCCAGCACCAGGTCGAGCAGCGCCCCGGTGTCGCGCGCGAAGCCCGCCGCCGCCGGCATGAACCAGGTGCCGAGGCTGTCGGCGTTGACGGCGACGCGCAGCGTGAGCGGCCCGTCCTGGCCGGCGCCGGCGAGGCCCGGCAGCAGCGTCGCGACCTCGCCCTCCAGCAGCCGCACGCGATCGACATGGGCGCAGAGCTGCGCGCCCGCCGCCGTGGCGAGGCAGGGCTGGCCGCGCCGCACCAGCACGGTGCCGACGCGCTCCTCCAGCGCCCGCACGCGCTGCGACACCGCCGAGGGCGTCACGCCGAGCGTGCCCGCCGCCCGCTCGAAGCTGCCGTCCCGGACGACGGCGGCCAGCGCCGCCAGGGCGGCATAGTCCAGCATGGCCTTAGCTCCGCTTCATCGCGTTAAGGCGATTGAGCTGGCCTACACCGATAGGGCGCGGCACGACAGCGCCATGTCCAGCTTGTCCCCCGTCGCCGGCGGTTTCGCCCTCATGGCTTCCCTCATCGTGGCGGTGGGGGCGCAGAACACCTTCGTGCTGCGGCAGGGCCTGCGCGGCGAGCACGTCGGGGCCGTGGTGCTGTTCTGCATCGCGGCCGACGTCACGCTCATGGCGGCGGGGGTGGCGGGGCTCGGCGCGGCGGTCGGGCGCGTGCCGGGGCTCAGCGCGGCGCTGACGGCCGGCGGCGCGGCTTTCCTCGGCTGGTACGCGGTCGCCGCGCTGCGGCGATCGCTGCGGCCCGGAACGCTGGTGGCGGAGAGCGCCGGCGGCGCCGTGCCGCTCCGCGCGACGCTCGGCCGGGCCGCCGGCTTCACGCTGCTGAACCCTCACGTCTACCTCGACACCGTGCTGCTGCTGGGGTCGGTCAGCGCGGCCCTCGCGGCGGGGGAGCGGCCCGGCTTCCTGCTCGGCGCCTCGCTGGCCAGCGCCTCCTGGTTCGTCGCGCTCGGCTACGGCGCGCGCCTGCTCGCCCCGCTGTTCCGCAGGCCCGTGGCTTGGCGCCTGCTCGACGGCGCCGTCGCCCTCACCATGGCGATCCTGGCCCTGGCGCTCGCCCGCCAGGTGCTGACCGGGGTGCCGTGACGCGTCCCGGCGCCGGGGTCAGGCGGCCCCCGGCTCCCCGAGCATGAAGGCGACGCCGGCGGCGGCGTGGAGGGCGGTGGTGTCGAAGACCGGCAGCGCCATGTCGGCCTGACCGATGAGCATGGTGATCTCGGTGCAGCCCAGGATGACGCCGTCCGCGCCCTCGCCCGCCATCCGCCCCACGACGTCGAGGTAGGCTCGCTTCGACTCGGGCCGGACGATGCCGCGGCAGAGCTCGCCGTAGATCACGTCGTGCACGGTGGCGCGGTCCTGCGCGCCGGGCACGAGGGCATGGATGCCGTGCCGCTCGGCGAGGCGGCCGGTGTAGAAGTCCTGCTCCATCGAGAACCGCGTGCCGAGGAAGGCCGGGCGGCGGCATCCGGCCTCGCGCAGCGCCCGTCCGGCCGCATCCGCGATATGGAGCACCGGCACGCCGGCCCGGGCCTCGATGGCGCCGTGGACGCGATGCATGGTGTTGGTGCAGAGCAGCAGGGCCTCGGCGCCCGCCGCCGCGAGACGCCGCCCGGCCTCGCCGAGCTCCTCGCCGAGTTCGTCCCAGGCGCCGGCCGCCTGCCGGGCCGCGATCCCGGCGAAGTCGAAGGACCACAGGAGCAGGGGGGCGGAATGGAGACCGCCCCGGCGCTCCCGCACGCCCTCGTTCAGCAGTCGGTAGTAGAGGGCCGTGCTTTCCCAGCTCATGCCCCCGAGCAGCCCCAAGCCGCGCATGCCGCGCTCCTCCCTCAATCCGTCATCACCAGCGCCCAGTAGGTCTTGAACCGGGTGCCCGGGGCACTCGCCGCCGCGATGCCGATGCGGCGGATGGGGCGGAAGAGCAGGTTGGCGTCGTGGCCGGGCGAGTGCTGCCAGCCGAGCAGCGCGCGCGCGAAGCTCGGGTAGCCGGCCGAAACGTTCTCGGCCTCGGCGCCGCGGCGCAGTCCTTCGGCCGCCACCCGCGCCGACAGGTCGCCCGCCAGCGTGTGGCTCAGCGTGTCGGCCCGCGCCATGGCGTCGGCCTGCCGCTGGGCGACGCGGTTCAGCGCGGGGTCGACCTCCACGGCGCCGAGGCCGTGGGCCTCGCGGTAGAGCGCGATGGCCCGGCGGGCCGCGTCGACGTCGACCGGCAGGGAACCGGCACCGACGATGCCGGGCCCCCCGCCGGCGTCCGGCAGGCCCGAACAGCCGGCGAGGGGCAGCAGCAGCAGGAGGAGGGCCGCCGCCGCGCCTCGCCGCGCCGTGCCCGTCTGCCGGGCAGCCCCCGGCAGGCCCGCCCGCGTCACTTCAGGAAGACGTAGATGTCCACCTCGAGCGTGTTGTCGTCCGAGCTCTTGGTGCGGTTGAGGTACTCCTCGGCGAACATGTTCTTCGCCTCAAGGCCCTTCTCGTCGAGATAGGCCGTGATGGCCTCGTAGGTGGAGTCGATGTCGTCGTAGGCGCTGCGGTGCTGGAACTTCATCACCTTGCCGCCGGGCGACTGGCCGAAGGACAGGTCGGCCGCCATGTCGGCGGGCTTGGCGCCGGGGTCGCCCGCCACCGGCACCATGGCGGTGAACTTGAACCCGGCATCGTCGGTCTCGGTGAAGACCGCCATGGGGTGGCCCGTCGGCTGCATCTTGGCCTTGGCCAGCGCCTCGTTGAGCTTGGTGAAGCTGTCGTTCAGCGTCTTGAAGCCGTCGTCCCAGGTGGACTGGCCGCTCAGCTGCAGCACCGGGTGGGGCTGCAGCGTCATGGTCTGGCTGATGGACGTGTCGGGCGGCGAGGCTGGCGCGGCGCCGGCGTCGGGGGCCGCGGGTGCGGGCGTCGCCGCGGTGTCGGGCGCCGCCGGCGTGGGCGCGGCGGCGGTCGGCGGGGTGGCGGCAGGCGCCGGGGTGGACGGGGCCGAGATGGCGGGAGCCGGGGTGGCGGGAGCCGGGACCGGCGCCGGGGGCGCAGGCGTGGCCGGCGTGGGGGCGGCCGGCGTCGCCGGCGTGGTCTGGGCGAGAACCGGGGGCGATGCCGCCGCGAGACCGCCCGCCACGGCCGCCATCAGCGCCAGCCGGCGAAGGATACCGTTGAAAGCCATTCTGCTTCTTTCCCGAGGAGGACCGCGGCGACACCGCGGCGACGCGCGCCGGCGCTTCTTATCCGACAAGCCCGGGCCGATTCAAAGAGGCTTCGCTGTTCCTCAGCCGCGGCGCCTCAGGCGCCGAGGCCGCCCTTGGTGCGGATGAACGCCATCACGGTGTCGACGCCCTCGCCCGACTTCATGTTGGAGAAGACGAAGGGCTTGCCGCGGCGCATCCGCAGCGTGTCCCGCTCCATCACGTCGAGCGAGGCGCCGACATGGGGGGCGAGGTCGGTCTTGTTGATGACGAGCAGGTCCGACCGCGTGATGCCGGGGCCGCCCTTGCGGGGGATCTTGTCGCCGCCCGACACGTCGATGACGTAGATGGTGAGGTCGGCGAGTTCGGGCGAGAACGTGGCGGCCAGGTTGTCGCCGCCCGATTCGATCAGGATCAGCTCCAGCGCCGGGAAGCGCCGGTTGAGGTCGTCGACCGCCGCGAGGTTGATCGAGGCGTCCTCGCGGATGGCCGTGTGGGGGCAGCCGCCGGTCTCGACGCCGATGATGCGCTCCAGCGGCAGCGCTTCGGCCCGCGCCAGGATCTCGGCATCCTCCTTGGTGTAGATGTCGTTGGTGATGGCGGCGATCTCGTGCAGGCCGCGCAGGCGGCGGCAGAGCTGCTCCATCAGGGCGGTCTTGCCGGAGCCGACGGGACCGCCGATGCCCACCCGGAGCGGGCCGCGATGTGACGTCATGAGCGGAACAACCTCGAATACAGGGTTTCGTGCTGCAGGGCGGCGATGTCCGACCTTAGGGCACAGCCGCCGAGATCGTCGAGCGTCGAGCCCGCCGCCCAGCCGCCGAGCGCCCGGGCCCGGGGCAGCAGCGCCGCCGTGACGCGCTGCCCGTCGGTCTGCCCGATGGGGCCGAGCCGCACCGCCGCCGAGACGAGGTTGCCCACGAAGGCCAGCGCCAAAGCTTCCAGGCTGGGGACGAGGGCCAGCCCCGCCGTGCCGGCCGCGGCGCCGAAGGCCACCGGATAGGCCACGTCGCCCTCGGCCGGCAGGCCCGGGCAGGCGGCCCCCGGCCAGGAGGCCCGGATGGCCTCGGCGAAGGCGCGGCCGGTGCCGCCCGTCTCGAGCCGCCGCTCCCGCCCCGGCGCCAGCGCGAGGGCGAGGTCGCTGAGGTCCCCGAGCAGGTCGTGACGCGGCCGGGGAGCGGCGGCGAGCCGCCAGGCTTCGGCCGCCAGCACGCCGTCCTGCCGGGCCGAGCCGTGGCCGAGCAGGTCGCCGAGCCAGCCTTCCAGCGTCGCGGCATCGTGCACCAGCCCGGCGTCGACCGCGCTCTCGAGCCCGTGGGAATAGGCGAAGGCGCCGACCGGGAAGGCCGGCGACAGCCAGGCGAAGAGCTCCAGCGGGGAGGGGCCCGCGTCGGGGGGCGTCAATGGTCGTGCTTGTGGTCGTGCTTGTGGTCGTGCTTGTGGTCGTGGTCGTGCTTGTGACCGTGCTTGTGCTTGTGGTCGTCCTTGCCGTCCTCGGGGCCGGGCTCGGCATGGCCCGCCTTGTCGTCCTTGTGGCGGTGCCCGTCGCCGTGCCGGTGGTCGTGGCCGTGCTTCTCGGCCTTGTGATCGTGCTTGTCGTGCTTGTGGTCGTGCTTGCCGTGCTTCTTGCGATCGTCCTTGGGTCCGTCGCCGTGCTTGTGGTGGTCGACCGTGCCGTGGCCCGCGCCCGCATAGGCGCCGCCTTCGGGATCGAAGGGCGCCTCGATGGCCACCACGGCGGCGCCGAGGCCGCGCAGCATGTCCTCGATGACGTGGTCGCCGCGCAGCCGCAGCGCGTTGGACATGACCTGGGCCGACAGGTGCCGGTTGCCGATGTGCCAGGCGAGGCGCACGAGGTCCCCCGGCGTGCGGCCCCGCACCTCGATCAGCGCCTCGGGGGCGGCCACGACCTCGACGACGCGGCCGTCGTCGAGCACGAGGCCGTCGCCGCCGCGCAGCGCCACCGCCTCGTCGAGGTCGAGCAGGAAGGCGAGCCCGCCCGTGCCCGTCATGGCGATGCGGCGGCGGTGACGGTCGTCGAAGTCGAGCACGACGGTGTCGGCGACGGCCGCGGCGGCGTGGTCCTCGGGCCAGTGGCCGCGGGGCAGGACTGTGGTGGCGCGGATCAAGGGCTGGTCCTCGAGGGCACGGGCTGCAGGGGAGGCGTCGGTCGGCTCAAAGCTCTTCGACGCGGGCGGCATGCACCACCTCGACCTTGCGGTCCGCGAGGTAGTCCGCCGAGACGCGGCGCCAGTCCTGGAGGTGCGGCGTGTCGAAATGGGCGGCCAGCGCCTCGCGCGACGCCCAGCGCTCCACGAAGACGAACTCGTTCGGCTCGGTGATGGAACTGGTGAGGTCATAGGAGAGGCATCCCTCCTCCTTGACGGTGTGGGCGATCACGGTGCGGGCGTCTTCGAGGAAGTCCGCGCGCTTCTCGGGATGGATGTGCAGTGTCGCGATCACATAGACCATGGGCTCGGGTCCTTTCCGAACAACTCGCGGCGTCGCGCCGAATCCGGCCGCCGCCGTGGTCTAACGCCCGAGCCCGCCCTTCGGCAACACGGCCCCGGCCGGGCGGTGGGGCGGACGGGAGGAGGCCGGTTCCGGGAGCGCGGTGCGGAGGCGGGGATGGACGACCGCCGACCGGACAGCATCGGCCGCGATCCCCGAAGCGGTGAGCAGGCTGGCCTCGACGACGGGCACAAAGCCATTGACACGGGCGCCCATTCGATCCTAGCGTTCGTTCGAGATCGCCAATGTATTTCCCCGGCCCATTTGGCCTGGCGATCTGGTCGGATCTGTCCGACGTACCGCACCGATAGGTCAAAATCGCCGTCGGTCGAATTGCGCTTCCTTCTATCTTTCTGAAAAATTTCAGCATCTTTGCCAAATCAGCCCGCCATGGATCCGATCGGTGATCGGACGACCTGCTTCGATTTTATTCGAACAGAGCGGCGTAACGGACGGGCCGGGACCGGTCCGCACCATTTTTTTGACCACCTGATCTATCGGGTCGTCACATGACCGATTTCACAATACCTGCATTGAAGAGTTCTCACGGCAACGACAATCGAGGCTTCGTGGCGGGTGCCAATCCCGGCGTCGCCTACGGCCGCTACGGGGCGATGTTCGATGCACCCTCGGCCCAGAAGCTGCCCCAGGAGGCGCTGATGGCCCTCGCGACGGCGATGATCAAACCCGACATCGGCGCCCCCATCACGGATCTGGAGCCGATCGACGAGAATCCGTCGATCCCTGCGGGCTATACCTACTTCGGGCAGTTCATCGACCACGACATCACCTTCGACCCGACACCGTTCAACACGAGTGCGGTCGATGTGGGCGCCCTCGTCGACTTCCGCTCGCCCGCCCTCGACCTCGACAACATGTATGGCCGGGGTCCGGACGATCAGCCGTACATGTACGAGAAGGACGGGTTCAGCCTGCGGGTGGGCCGCGTTCCCGGCCATGCCGATGCCGTGACGGGCACCAAGGCCGACCTGCCGCGGTTGCCCGACGGCACGCCGATCCTGGGCGACAAGCGCAACGACGAGAACAAGATCGTCTCGCAGTTCCACGGCGCCATGATCCAGTTCCACAACAAGGTCGCGGCCGACACCGCCATGCTGACCAGCTTCGGCTTCGACCCGGCGGTCAAGGGCAGCCGTTTCCGCACGGCCGCCAACATCGTTCGCTGGCACTACCAATATGTCGTGGTGTTCGATTACCTGCGGCACATCTGCCTGCCCGGCATCCTCACCGAAGTCTTGAACTTCGGCGAGATGCCGCGCCTGCCCAACTACCTCAAGACCGAGGCGAAGTTCGCCTACATGCCGATCGAGTTCGCAGGCGCGGCCTTCCGCTTCGGCCATTCCATGATCCGGCCGAGCTATTCGCTGAACAGCGTCGTGACGACCGCCAAGGGGGTGCCACCCGAGCCCAAGACGCGCATCCCGACCTTCACCCGCGACGAGACCGACCTTACTCACAATCTCAACGGCTTTCCGGGGCCGTTGGCCGATGTCTGGGGGCTGGACTTCGGCTTCTTCCTCGACCTTCCCGCCGGACCCGGGGCGGCGGCGGGCGGCATGAAGGTGCCGCAGCCGTCGTATCGCATCGACGCCCTGCTGACCGGGCCGTTGCAGGACCTGCCGGAGTTCTTCAAGGACACCGATACGCCGGCCAAGCTCTCGACGATGGTGGGCAACCTCGCCTTCCGCAATCTGGAGCGCGGGCAGACCCTCGGCCTGCCCTCCGGCCAGGCGGTCGCCAAGCTCCTGGGCGTGCTGCCGCTGACGGACGAGATCATCTGGAGCGCCGGCTCGCGCCTCCTCGACAGCGCCAAGCTCGACGCCGAAGCCAAGGCGGACGTCCAGACCACGACCGATGCCCGCGCCAAGGTGTTCGAGGACTGGGGCATGGACAACGGCTGCGTCCTGGCCGGCAACTGCCCGCTGTGGTTCTACATCCTGCGCGAGGCGGAATACTACGGAGTGAAGCATCGTCCGGACGATCCGATGATCGGCTTCGGCGGGCAGCATCTCGGCCCCGTCGGCAGCCGCATCATCTGCGAAACACTGCTCGGCCTGCTCTGGATGGACAAGTCGTCCTTTCTCCACAGCAACCGCGGCTTCACGCCGTTGCCGCAGATCGCGGGTGGGCAGATGACCCTGGCCCGCCTGATCGAATATGCCTTGAGCTGACGGCCCGGGCCGATGTTCAACAGTGCGATCCTCGACGTCGTCATCGGGCTGGTCTTCACCTTCATGGGCGTCAGCCTGGCGGCGAGCGCGGTGACCGAGGCGATCGGCTCCGCGTTCAAGCTGCGCCAAACCACGCTGCGGCAGGGCATCCAGGCCCTGGTGAACGACAAGGACTTCACGGGCCTCGCCCGTGACCTCTACAATCACGCGATCCTCAATCCGCTCGCCAGCGGCAAGGCAGACACCGTCAGGCAACTGTCGCAGCAGCCCGCCTACATCGAGACGAGGCAGTTCTCGATCGCCTTCCTGGACATCCTCGACGCCGGGACCGGTGGCCAGTCCCTGGCCGCCACCATCGCCGCCATCCCCGACGCCCAGCTCCGGGCCGCCCTCACGGCGCTTCTCGCGCAGGCCGACGGCGACGCGGCGAAGTTCCAGGCGGCGGTCGGCGCCTGGTTCGATGCCGCGATGGACCGGCTGAGCGGCTGGTACAAGCGCGACACCCAGGCCATCGCCTTCGCGGCCGCCCTGGCGATCTGCGTCGTCCTCAACGCCGATGCCTTCCACCTGGCCGAGGCCATCTGGCATCGGCCGGCGCTGGTCAGCGAACTCGGCGTCCGGCCGACGGTGCTTCCGAGCCCGACGGACGCCATCGGGCTCCTCGACAAGGCCACGTTGATCGGCTGGGTGGATTGGGACGTCGACGGCCGGCGGTCCTCGCCGTTCGGCCTGACCTGGATGGTGCTGGGCTGGCTGACGGTCGCCGCCGCCTCCCTGTTCGGCGCCCCGTTCTGGTTCGACACGCTGCAGCGCATCGTCCAGGTCCGGGGCACGGGCGACAGCGCCCGCGATGCCGCCGGCGCCAAGCCCGCGCGGCGACGGGGCGACGCCCGGTGAGCGCCGGCTCGCCCCGGCCGTTTGCCCTGCGCGGCCCCGACCCGCTATGCAGGCCGCCGGCGCCAGAGGGCGCGGAGGGCGCAGGCGGCGCGGACGGCGGGGAGGCGCGGGGTGGCGAGGGGCGACGTGAGGGGGACCGGGCCTGGCGCCGCGGTCCTCGTGGCCTGGCTGACCGTGGCGGTGGCCACGCTGGTCTTCGTGCTCCGTCCCCTGTCGATCGGCTTTCCCTCGGGTGGGCTCGACGCCTCCTGGGTGGCGGTGCTGGGCGAGGCGGCGACGCGCCCGGCGCGCTGGGGCGTCGACCTCGCCTTCACCTACGGGCCGGCCTCGGCCCTGGTGACGCGCTACTTCACCGACGGCTATCTCGTTCGGGACCTGCCCGTGCTGCTGGCGGTGGCGCTGGCCGGCGGCGGCGCCGTCGCCTGCCTGGCTGGCCTCGCCGTCGCCGGCCGGGCGCGGGGCGGCCTCCTCGTCGGCCTGGCGGCGCTCGGCACCGCCGCCGGCCTCGCCGCCGACCTCGCCCAGGACCAGGACAGCTTCTATTTCGCGCTCGCCGTGGCGCTGCTGCTGCTGGATCTGTCGCGGCCGCCGCGGCACCGCGCGGCGCGGGCCGCCGTGCTGTCCGGCTTCGCCCTGCTCGGCGTCCTGGCCCTCGCCAAGACGAGCTACGGCGTCCTGGCGCTCGGCCTCGCGGTCCTGGCCGATGCCCGGGCCGTGCTGGCCCGCCGGCGCTGGCCGCTCCTCGTGCCGGTGGTCCTCGGCGCGGCCCTCGCTGCCTTCCTGGCCTGCGGGCAGCGCCTCGCCGACCTGCCGGCCTATCTCGACCTGCAGGGCCAGGTGGCGGCGGGCTACGGCGAAGCCATGTACCTGCCGGCCGCCCGCGGCGAGATCCTGGCCTATCTGGCGGCCGCCGCCGGGCTGGTCGCAGTGGCGGCCCTGTGCGGCCCCCCCGGCGGCTGGGGGCGGACGAGCGCGGCGCTGGGCTGCTCCGTCGCCCTCGTGCTGGCCCTCAAGGCCGGCTTCGTCCGGGCCGACACCCACCCGCAGATCGCCTGGTCGCTGCTCGGCCTGGCCGCCCTCGCGCTCGCCGTCGGCCCCGTGCTGCGGCGCTCCCCGGCGGGCGCCGCGGCGCTCGGGGCGGCGGCGCTGGCCGTTCTGTGGGTCGTGGCGCCGCTGTTCCTCCTCGCCGCCACGGACCGGCAGCCCGAACAGCTTCCCGAGATCTACGGCGACATGCGGGTGCAGCTCGTCACCGAGATCGACGCCTGGGGCCGGTTCCTGCGCTCGCCCGCGCGCTTCGCCGCCGAGGCCCGGCAGGCCAAGGCGGCGGCCTTCGAGGCGATCCGCACCGCCCAGCCCCTGCCGGCGCTCGCCGGCGGCGTCGACACCGTGCCGTCGGCCCAGAGCGCCGTGCTGGCGAACCGCCTCGACTATCGGCCGCGGCCGAGCTTCCAGGAATATTCGACCTATACGGCGGGGCTGATCGCCGCCAACGCGCGGTTCTACGGCGGGCCCACGGCGCCCGATTGGGTGATCTTCGGCCCCGGCGGCCTCGACGACCGCTACCCCGCCATGACGGAGGGCGCGCTGTGGCCGGCGCTGCTGGAGCGCTACGAGCCCACGCTGAAGATCGGCGACTGGGTGGCGTTGAAGCGCCGGGCGGCGCCGCTGCCCGACGTGCTCGGGCCGCCGGTGCGGCTCGCGGCCCGGCTCGGCGAGCCCGTGGCGCTGCCGACCCGCGGGCCGGTCTTCGCCCGCATCACCGTGGGCGAAACCCTGCTGGGGCGGCTCGCCGCCCTGCTGTTCCGGCCGCCGGCCCTCAGCCTGCGGGTGACGCTGGCGGGCGGCGCCACCCGCTCGTCGCGCTTCATCCCGGCGCTGGCGGCGGGCGGCTTCCTGCTGTCCCCCGTCGTCGGCGATGCCGATGGTTTCGCCGAACTCGCCGACGGCCACGGCGCCGAGGCGGGGGGGGCCGAGGTCACCGGGTTCGAGGTGGGCGGCTCGCGCCTGGCGCGCCTCTTCTACGCCGGCACGATGGCGGTGGAGCTGCGGGCCGTCACCGTGCCCGAAACCCCGCCGAGCCCGGAAGCGGCGCCGCTCCGGGCCGCGCTCGACCGCGCCGTCCCCTGGCTGCGCAGCGTCCGGGCGATGGGCCGCTCCGCCGACCTCGACGGCGAGAAGCTGTCGGCGCCGGCGCCGACCGACCTCACGGTGCCGGCCGAGGGCGTGCGCCGCCTGCACGTCGGCTTCGGCCTCTACGACGGCGCCTTCACCGAGGGCCGGACCGAGGGCGTGTGCTTCGCCATCGCCCCCGCGCCCGGCGCGCCCCCGCTGTGGACGCGCTGCCTCGACCCGGCGGCCGTGGCGGGCGACCGCGGCCCGCAATCGGCCGACCTCGACCTGCCGCCCGGCCTCCGCTCCGTCATCGCCGAAACGCGCTGCCGCCGGAGCTGCGACTGGGGCTGGTCCTATTGGGACGCCATCGGTCCGGCGGGCGGGTGAGGCCGCGCGCTCCGGCCGTCAGGCCGAAGGTCAGGCGCGCGGGCGCAGCATCACGAACTTCTGGTCCTCGCCGATCCTGAAATAGTCGCCCGGGCCGCCGCCGCGCAGGATCGGCTCGGCCGCCGCCGTCTGATAGACGCCGTCCTTGAGGAGGCGCCGGGCGATGTGCACCATCACCACCTCGCCGAACACCATCCAGCTGTCGACCTCGCGGCCCTCGGCGGTCCTGAGCCGGACGACCTGGGTCAGCCGGCACTCGAACGACACCGGGCTCTCGCCGACGCGGGGCGCCGCGATCAGCCGCGACGGCGCCGGCGTCAGGCCGGCCAGCGCGAACTCGTCCACCCCCGGTCCGACCGCCGCGCAGGAGGCGTTCATGGCCTCGGCCAGCGGCAGCGTGCTGAGGTTCCAGGCGAAGGCGCCGGTCGCCTCGGCGTTGCGCAGGCTGTCCTTGGCGCCGATGGAGCAGAAGCCTACGATCGGCGGCACGTAGTTGAACGCGTTGAAGAAGCTGTAGGGGGCGAGGTTGCGGCGGCCGTCGCCGTCGACCGTCGAGATCCAGCCGATGGGTCGCGGCCCCACGATGGCGTTGAACGGGTCGTGGGCCAGGCCGTGGCCCCGGGCGGGTTCGTAAGAGTGGATCTCGTCGGTCATCGTCCGTTCCGTCCTGGTCCCGGGCGATCCATAGGGCGATCGGCCGGGGCCGCACAAGCTCCTGTGCGGGGCCGCTCGCGGTCTTGCCGCCCCCTGCGGTCTTGCCGCCCCCTGCGGTCCCGCGCCCCTGGACGGGGCCGGGGAAGATCGCATAGGGAGCCGGGGGACGACGTTGGACGATGCGCCGGCCCGGTGCGGGCGGGTTGGACGGGGGCGTGATGACCGAAGCAAGCGATGGGCAGGCCGACGACCTGCCGCCCCTGCCGCGGGGCCGCATCTCGACCGGCGTGCCGGGGCTCGACGACATCCTCGGCGGCGGCCTGACGCCGGACCGGCTCTACCTGCTCGAAGGCACGCCCGGCACCGGCAAGACGACGCTCGCGCTGCAGTTCCTGCTCGAAGGCGCCGCCGAGGGGCAGCGCCCGCTCTACGTCACCCTGTCGGAGACCGGCGAGGAGCTGCGGGCCGCCGCCGCCACGCATGGCTGGTCGCTCGACGCCGTCGACGTCTTCGAGCTCGTCAGCGAGATGGGCCTCGACCCCGACAGCGAGCAGACGATCCTGCATCCCTCCGAGATCGAGCTCGGCGAAACCGTGCGCGAGGTGATCGCCCGCGTCGACGAGATCCGGCCGGCCCGCGTCGTGTTCGACAGCCTGTCGGAGCTGCGGCTGCTGGCGCAGAACCCCCTGCGCTACCGGCGCCAGATCCTGGCCCTGAAGCAGTTCTTCTCCCGCCGGAGCTGCACGGTGCTGATGCTCGACGACCGGACGTCCGAGCCGGGCGACCTGCAGCTCCACAGCATCGCCCATGGCGTCGTCTCGCTCGAACAGGCGCCCCGCCAGTTCGGGCCGGAGCGCCGCCGCCTGCGCGTCGTCAAGATGCGCGGCATCAAGTTCCGGGGCGGCTACCACGACTTCAACCTCGAGACGGGCGGCGTGCGGGTGTTCCCGCGCCTGGTCGCGGCCGAACACCACGCGCGCTTCGATCCCACGGCCCGCGGCACGGGCTCGCCGGAGCTCGACCTGCTGCTCGGCGGCGGCCTCGTGCCGGGCACCAACACGCTGCTGCTGGGCCCCTCCGGCGTCGGCAAGACCACGACGGGCGTGCGCTGCATGCTGGCGGCGCTGGAGCGGGGCGAGCCCGCCACCTACTACCTCTTCGACGAGGGCCTGGCGACGCTGCTCGCCCGCTCGGCCGCGCTGGGGCTCGACCTCGCCCCCCACGTCGCCAGCGGGCTTCTGACCATCCTGCAGATCGACCCCGCGGAACTGTCGCCGGGCGAGTTCTCCGCCCGGGTCAAGGCGGCCGTCGAAGACCGCGGCTCGCGCTTCGTCGTCATCGACAGCCTCAACGCCTACCTGCACGCCATGCCGGGCGAGGAGTTCCTCATCCTGCAGATGCACGAGCTGCTGAGCTACCTGAACCAGCAGGGCGTCACCACGCTGCTGGCGCTCGGCCAGCACGGCGTCGTCGGCGAGGTGCGCAGCGACGTCGACCTCAGCTACCTCAGCGACTGCATCCTGCTGTTCCGCTTCTTCGAGGCCGCCGGCCAGGTCAGGACGGCGCTGGCGGTGGTGAAGAGCCGCGTCAACGCGCATGAGCGCACCATCCGCGAGCTGCGCCTGACCAGCCAGGGCCTGCAGGTCGGCCAGGCCCTCGGAGATTTCGAAGGCGTGCTGACGGGGCTGCCGGCCTATCGGGGGCGGATCGCCATGCTGCCCGGCGAGGCCTCCGCACACGACACCGCGCGCGACGCCGCGCCGTGAGCCTCTTCGCGGACGGCGAGGACCGCGTCCTCGTCCTGGCGCCCCGGGGTCGCGACGCCGCCGTGATCGAGCAGGTGCTGCACCGCGCCGGGGTCGCGACGCGGGCCTGCCCGGACCTGGCGGCCTGGCTGGCCGGCCTGCGGGAGGGGGCGGGCGCCGCCATCGTCACGGAAGAAACGCTGGCGGAACGCGACATGTCGGGCTTCGCCGCCTGGCTCGACGCGCAGCCGCCCTGGTCCGACTTCCCCTTCATCGTCCTCGCCACCCGGCAGGCCGGCCGCCGGTCCGGGCGCGCCTCGGCCCTGCTGGCCCGGCTCGGCAACGTCGTGCTGCTGGAGCGGCCCATCAACGCCGAAACGCTGGCCAGCGCGGCGGCCTCCGCGCTGCGGGCCCGCCAGCGCCAGTACCAGGCCCGCCGGCACATCCACGAGCGGGAGCGCGCCCAGGAGGAGCTCCGCTTCGCCAACCTCCACCTCGAACGGCGCGTGGGGGAGCGGACCGTGGAACTCGAAGCGGCGCGCGAAACGCTGGAATTCGCCCTCGATGCCGCCGGCATGGGCTCCTGGGACCTCGATCTCGACACGGACAGGGCGCGCCGCTCGCCCCAGCACGACGCCCTCTTCGGCTATGCCGCCCCGCTCGACGCCTGGGGCTGGCAGAGCTTCCTCGCTCATGTGGTGGAGCGGGACCTGCCGCTCGTCGCGGAAGCCTCCGAGGCCGCCTTCCAAACGGGGTCGCTCGACCTCGAATGCCGCATCGAGCGCCACGACGGCGTCGTGCGCTGGATCAACCTGAAGGGCCGGCTGAAATACGACGCCGCCGGCCGGCCGAGCCGCATGGCCGGCATCGTCATGGACCGCAGCGACCAGCGGCTGACCGAGGAAGCGCTGCGCCAGGCGCAGAAGATGGAAGCCATCGGCCAGCTCACCGGGGGCGTGGCGCACGACTTCAACAACCTCCTCACCGTGATCGTCGGCGGCCTCGACATGATCCTGCGCCGCCCCGAACAGGGCGAGCGGGTGAAGCGGCTGGCCGAGGCCGCCATGGGGGCGGCGCGGCGCGGCGAACAATTGACCCAGCAGCTCCTCGCCTTCTCGCGCCGCCAGATGCTGCGGCCGCAGACGCTGAACCCCAACCGCCTGCTGCTCGATTTCCGCTCCCTCGCCGAGCGTGCCGCGGCCGGGACGGCCGAGCTCGTCTTCGACCTCGATCCCGCCATCGATCCGGTCCGCATCGACCCGGCGCAGTTCGAGTCCGCCGTGCTCAACCTCATCGTCAACGCCCGCGACGCCACCGAGGCGACGACGGCGCCGGCCCGCATCGCGGTGCGGAGCCGCAACCTCCACCTCGGCATGGCGGCGGTCGCCGACAAGGGGGTGGCGCCGGGGCCCTACGTGGTGGTGTCGGTCAGCGACACCGGCGTCGGGATCCCGCCCGACACGTTGCAGCGCGTCTTCGAGCCCTTCTTCACCACCAAGGACGTCGGCAAGGGGACGGGGCTCGGCCTCAGCCAGGTCTACGGCTTCACCCGCAGCGCCAAGGGCTTCGTCGAGATCGAGTCCGAGGTCGGCGTCGGCACCACCATCAGCCTGTGCCTGCCGCGCTCGAGCGACCCCGCGGCCGAGGAGGCGGGGACCGGGGGCGCCGGCGCCACCCCGCTGCGCCGCGCCGCCGAGGGCGAGACCGTGCTGCTCGTCGAGGACGACGAACAGGTGCTGGGCATGGCGGTGGAAAGCCTGGAGGAGCTGCAGTACCGCGTCGTCGTGGCCCGCAACGCCGCCGAGGCGCTGGAGCGGCTCGCCAGCGCCGGGCGGGTCGACGTGCTGTTCTCCGACGTGGTGATGCCGGGCGGCATGAACGGCTCGCAGCTCGCCGCCGAGGCCCAGCGCCTCCGCCCCGGCCTCAAGGTGCTGCTGACCTCCGGCTATGTCGCCGACCTCGACGAGGGCCAGGTCATCGGCCACGGCGAGCTGCCGGTTCTCAACAAGCCCTACCGGCGGGACGAGCTCGCCCGCGCGCTGCGGCTGGTGCTGGGCGGACCGGAGACGTAGGGCGCCCTTCTCGCGCGGACGGGAGCGGGCGGAGGCGGCACCGTCGGGCACCGGCTCCGGCAGAACAATTGGCTATTGGAATTACCTTCTGCTCAGATCATGCTCGCGAGATCCTTGCGGCGCGTTCCATCGCCATGAGTCTGTTCCACTTCGGCGACGATCCCGGCATCGCGGTCTTCGTGCCGCGCACCCTGCGCGTCGCCGTGGACCGCGGCCCCGACCGTGCCTGGCTCAACGGGCCGCTGGTCTGGGCGACCGACAGTCGCCACGGCCTGCTCTACCTCTCCCCCCGCGAATGCCCCCGCACCGTGATCTGGCCCACCGACACGACGAGCCCGGAGGACCGCGACGCCTGGTTCGGCGGCCGCAGCTGTCGGGCCATCGCCTTCATCGAGGACGATTGGCGCGACAGGCTCCGGGCCGCGGTCCTCTACCGCTACGCCCTGCCGGCCTGTGGCTTCGAGGACATCGACGCTGTCGGCATGTGGGTGTCGCGCCGGGCCGTGGTGCCGTCGGGCCTGGACGTTCCCGACGACCTTCCCGGCGCGCTGGATGACGAGGCCGTCGAACTCCGCAGCCTACCCCGTCTCACCCCCCTGCGCTCCATCCGGCAGACCACGCTGCATGCGAGCCGTATCAGGACGCGCAATGCGCAGGATGGGGAACCGGCGGGATGGAGCCATTCCAAGCCGGGACGAACCGTGGTGGCGTGATGTCGAGGGCCAACGCTTCCGTTCTGGCCTAGGGCTCCGAATTCAGGTCGACGGTGCCGCTTCGCCCTTCTCCCCTCTGGGGGAGAAGGTGGCGCGAAGCGCCGGATGAGGGGTCACGACGGGCTGAAACGCCACAAGGGCTCGATACACGGACGATGCGCGGTGCTCCCCCGCCCTCATCCGACGCCGCTGCGCGGCGCCACCTTCTCCCGCCGTCGGGAGAAGGGCTCTCCCGACGGTTCCAGATCAACCCGAGTTCGGAGCCCTGCGTCCCGGCCTCGACGTGTTGGCGCCCGCCCCGGACCGGGCGATAGTCGGGGACCGCAGGCCGACGCCGGGGAGCTTCCCATCGCCATCGCCGATTCGCCCGTCCCCACCCTCGACACCCCGCGCCTCGTGCTGCGCGGTCACAGGCTCGACGATTTCGCCCCCTGCGCCGCGCTGTGGGCCGACCCGGAGGTGACGCGCTTCATCTCGGCGGCGCCCGCCAACGAGGAGGAAGCCTTCGCGCGCTTCCTGCGCTTCCCCGGCCTTTGGGCCGTGCTGGGCTTCGGCTATTGGGCGGTGGAGGAGCGGGACACGGGGCGCTACATCGGCCACGTCGGCTTCGGCGACTACCGCCGCGCCATCGTGCCGCCGCTCGACGGGCCCGAGATCGGCTGGACGCTGGCGGCCGCCGTCGCGGGACGGGGCTATGCCACGGAGGCCGCCGGGGCCGCGCTGGCGTGGAGCGACCGCCATCTCGCGGGGCGCGCCACGGTCTGCATCATCAGGACCGATCACGCGCGCTCGATCCGGGTGGCCGAGAAGCTCGGCTACCGCCCGGCCGGCCTCGCCGCCTACAAGGGGGCGGCCTGCGCGGTCTACCGGCGTCAGGCCCCGGGCCGCTCGAGCACCGCATAGACGGCATAGCCCCGGTGGAGGCTGCGGCAGTCGAGCGCCAGCCCGTGCCGGGCCGCGAGGTCGCCGAGCGCCACCGGCAGGTCGCCGATGGGGTGGACGTGGAACAGCGCCAGCCAGGCGAAGAGCCCGCGCCCGAAGGCGCGCGGCAGCCCGTCCTGCGGGCCGAAATCCACCACCAGCAGCCGGCCGCCGGGCGCCAGCGCCTCGGCGGCGCGCTCCAGCGCGGCGCGCCAGTCCGGGATCATCGAGAGCACGTAGGAGATGAAGACCCGGTCGAACCCCGGGCGGCCGAAGAGCGCGCCGGCCGCCACCGCCGTGGCATCGGCCTGGGCGATCTCCACCCGCCCGCCGAGGCCGGCCCGGGCGAGCGCCGCCGTGGCGGTTTCCAGCATGGCGGGCGAGACGTCGAAGCCGTAGAACCGCGCCGCGGGGTGGCGCCGCGCCGCCGCCACGAGGTTGCGGCCCGTGCCGCAGCCCACCTCCAGCACGGTCCCGGAGCCTGGGGCGAGGTCGGCGATCAGCCGGTCGCGGCCCAGCAGGTAGTGGCGCCGGGTGAGGTCGTAGATGACGCGCTGGCGCCGGTAGATCCGGTCCATCGCGGCGGCGGGATCGGCCGCGGCGGCGGGATCGGCCGCGGGAGCCGGGTCGGCGGCGGCGCTCACCGGCCGGGCGCCAGCGTGTAGAGGTGGAATCCGCCGTAGATGGCGGAGCGGTCGCGCGCCGTGAGGTCGCGGCAGCGCGCCCGGTCGCTGTGCCAGCGGGCGAGCAGCGGCTCGGGCAGGCGGCCCGGCAGCAGGCTTTCCTCGGCGGCGGTGCGGAAGATGACGCGGGCGCCCGGCCGGGCCGTGCGGGTGATCTCGCGCCACAGCGCCGTCAGCGTCGCGTCGTCCATCCAGTCCTGGGCGTCGAGCAGCACATAGGCGTCGAGGCTGCCGTCGGGCTCGCCCCGCAGGTGGTCGATCATGTTGGCGTGGCGCACCGCGACGCGTCCCGCCCGCGCCCGCAGCAGCGGGAAGGCCCGGCGCTCGAGATAGGGCGGCACGGGCCCGTCGCCCTCGGGCTTGTAGCCGCGGGCGAAGGCGGCCCAGGCGAAATAGTTCTCCCGCACGTCGAAGTCGCAGGCGAGCCGTTCCATCCGGGCGCGCAGCACGCCCACGATGCCGGCCGTGCCGCCGTCGGCGGCCAGCGCGTCGTATTGGGCGGGCGGGATGCCGAGCCCGTAGAGGGCGGCGCGCCGGTGGCTCAGCCAGCGCACGAGCGGCCGGTCGAAGAGCGGCGCCACGTGGCGGTCGAAGGCGGCGCGCTGCCCGGCGAGGTCCCGGGCCCGCAGCACCGCCGACAGGTTCGCGCCGTGCAGGCGCGCCACGACGTGGCCGGCCGCGATGAAGCGGCCGAGCAGGCCGTGGCGGTGCAGCCCCCGGGCGAGGTAGCCGTGGCGCGGGAAGCCCCAGGCGTCGCGCCCGTCCCAGTAGGCCCGCGTTTCGGCGTCGAGCGCCGGCCGCAGGCGCATGCGGTAGAGGTCGCGGTTGCCCCGGCCGCGGCCCCGGCCGAAGAGCGCGTAGAAGGCCGCGTGGTCGGTGAGCGCGCCGGCGGCGGCGAGCTTCAGGCGGTTCAACGCCACATGGTGCCGGTTGAGGTCCACGGCCGTGATGGCGGCGGGGTCGGCCAGCAGGTAGCTCAGCACGTTGCAGCCGCCCGACGCGATCGTCACCATGCGGTCGGTCGGCCGGAGCGCCAGTGCCTCCATGTCGATGGCCGGGTCCTCCCAGATCTGCGCGTAGACGAGGCCGCTGAACGCCAGGGTGAAGAGCCGGTCCTGCAGGCCGCGCGCCGACAGGAGCCGACCGTGTTCGACGGCACGCTTGACCGAAGCGCGGGGCAGCGCCGCCGTCTCGCCGGCCAGGGCCGGGCTGTAAGCGTCCCCGGCCAGAGCCGGGCTGTAAGCCTCCCCGGCCAGGGTCGGATTGTGCGATGGGGTCACGGGGCCTCCCGGGCAGGCGTCATCTCATTTGGAGATGGCGGCATCGACGGAAGGCACGGCTAGCCGGGTCTCGTGACAGGCCCGCGACACCCGCCCCCGGCCGCGGCGGGAGCGGGATTTTTCCTCTCCGTCCTTCCCGCCGGCCTGGAATCCCTCGGAAAAAGCCCCCACATCGGGAAGGATCGGCCGCCGCAACGGGGCCGCACTTTATCGGACGATCCGCGCCGCTTCGGGGCCGGGCCGCCATGGAGACCAGAACCATGAACTTCGAGAAATTCACCGAACGCGCCCGCGGTTTCGTGCAGTCCGCCCAGTCCTTGGCGGTCCGCGAAGGCCACCAGCAGTTCACGCCCGAACATGTCCTCAAGGTGCTGCTCGACGACGAGGAGGGGCTTTCGGCCGGCCTCATCGACAAGGCTGGCGGCCGCTCGCGCGACGCCCTGCAGGCGACCGAGGCGGCGCTGGCCAAGCTCCCCAAGGTTGGCGGCAGCGGCGCCGGCCAGCTCTACCTCGCGCCCGCCACGGCGCGGCTCTTCGGCGAGGCCGAATCCATCGCCACCAAGGCCGGCGACAGCTTCGTCACGGTGGAGCGCCTGCTGCTCGCCCTCACCATGGACAAGTCGGCCGAGGCCGGCCGCATCCTGGCCGCCGCCGGCGTGACGCCGCAGGCGTTGAACGGCGCCATCGAGGACCTGCGCAAGGGCCGCAAGGCGGATTCCGCCTCGGCCGAGAACGGCTACGACGCGCTGAAGAAATACGCCCGCGACCTCACCGAGGCGGCGCGGGCCGGCAAGCTCGACCCCGTGATCGGCCGCGACGAGGAGATCCGCCGCTCCATCCAGGTCCTGTCGCGCCGCACCAAGAACAACCCGGTGCTGATCGGCGAGCCCGGCGTCGGCAAGACCGCCATCGTCGAGGGCCTGGCGCTGCGCATCGTCAACGGCGACGTGCCCGAAAGCCTCGAGGACAAGCGCCTGCTGTCGCTCGACATGGGCTCGCTGATCGCGGGCGCCAAATACCGGGGCGAGTTCGAGGAGCGGCTGAAGGCCGTGCTCAGCGAGGTCACGGCCGCGGCGGGCTCGATCATCCTGTTCATCGACGAGATGCACACGCTGGTCGGGGCCGGCAAGGCGGACGGCGCCATGGACGCCTCGAACCTGTTGAAGCCCGCCCTGGCGCGCGGCGAGCTGCACTGCGTCGGCGCCACCACGCTGAACGAATATCGCAAGCACGTCGAGAAGGACGCCGCGCTGGCGCGCCGCTTCCAGCCCGTCTTCGTGTCCGAGCCCACCGTCGAGGACACGATCTCGATCCTGCGCGGCCTCAAGGAGAAATACGAGCTGCACCACGGCGTGCGCATCACCGATGCCGCGATCGTGGCGGCCGCGACCCTGTCGAACCGCTACATCGCCGACCGCTTCCTGCCCGACAAGGCCATCGACCTCGTCGACGAGGCCGCGTCGCGGCTGCGCATGCAGGTGGATTCCAAGCCCGAGGAACTCGACGAGCTCGACCGCCGCATCGTGCAGCTGAAGATCGAGGCCGAGGCCCTGAAGAAGGAGCCCGACGCCGCCTCGCAGGACAGGCTCGCCCGCCTTGAGGGCGAGCTCCGCGCCCTGCAGGAGCGGTCCGACGCCCTGACGCTGCGCTGGCGCTCGGAGAAGGACAAGCTCGGCACCGCGCAGAAGCTGAAGGAGCAGCTCGAGGCGGCCCGCAACGAACTCGTCCAGGCGCAGCGCCGCGGCGAATACCAGCGTGCCGGCGAGCTCACCTACGGCATCATCCCGGACCTCGAGCGCAAGCTCGCCGAGGTGGAGGCCAAGGGCGCCGAGGTGCTGGTGTCGGAGGCCGTGACGGCCGACAACATCGCCCAGGTCGTGTCGCGCTGGACGGGCGTGCCGGTCGACAAGATGCTGCAGGGCGAGCGCGACAAGCTCCTCGCCATGGAGGCGGCGCTGGGCCGGCGCGTGGTCGGCCAGGCCGATGCCGTGAAATCGATCTCGACCGCGGTGCGCCGCGCCCGGGCCGGGCTCCAGGACCCGAACCGGCCGATCGGCTCGTTCATGTTCCTCGGGCCGACCGGCGTCGGCAAGACGGAGCTGACCAAGGCGCTGGCGTCGTTCCTCTTCGACGACGACACCGCCATGGTGCGGATCGACATGTCGGAATACATGGAGAAACACTCCGTGAGCCGGCTGATCGGCGCGCCTCCCGGCTATGTCGGCTACGAGGAAGGCGGCGCCCTCACCGAGGCGGTGCGGCGGCGGCCCTACCAGGTGGTGCTGTTCGACGAGATCGAGAAGGCGCATCCGGACGTGTTCAACGTCCTGCTGCAGGTGCTCGACGACGGGCGGCTGACGGACGGGCAGGGGCGCACGGTCGACTTCCGCAACGTGCTCATCATCATGACGTCGAACCTCGGCTCGGACTATCTCGCGGCCCAGAAGGACGGCGAGGACACCGCCAAGGTCCGGGACGACGTGATGGGCGTGGTGCGGGGCCACTTCCGGCCCGAGTTCCTCAACCGCGTCGACGAGATCATCCTGTTCCACCGGCTGCGCCGGGAGAACATGGCGGCCATCGTCGACATCCAGTTCGGCCGGCTGCAGAAGCTCCTCGTCGATCGCAAGATCACCCTGGAGCTCGACCCCGCGGCCCGCGCCTGGCTGGCCGACAAGGGGTTCGACCCGGCCTATGGCGCGCGCCCGCTGAAGCGCGTGATCCAGAAGGCCGTGCAGGATCCGCTGGCCGAGTTGATCCTGTCGGGCGAGGTGATGGACGGGACCGTGGTGCCGGTGACGACGGGGCGCGACGGGCTGCGGATCGCCGGCCACGGTGCCGCGGTCGACGAGGTCGGCGGCGGCGACGAGGGCCGGGTGGTCAACTTCCCGCGCGGCGCGTGAGCCCGCGCCGGCGCGGCGCTTGAAGCCGCGCCGGCGACGGCCAGCGGCCCCGCCCGCTTCCAGGCTCCAAGCGGCGCCCGGCCCCTCGGCCGGGCGCCGCCTTGCGTTGCATAAGGGCCGGTCCGGAACCAGCCGGGGGGTGTCGACGTAGAGCGCGGGCCTTCCCCGTCGCGATGGGCGCAGTCGCCCGCCGTCTCGGTCCAGGCCGCGACCCGCGCGCCGCGCCGCGACGCCGATCCACAACGCGCCATAGAGACCCGCCTTGACCCAAATGTCGCCGAGCGTCCTGGAGCGCCTCGACTTCGAGGTCGGCGATCGGCAGGGCTTCGGCGCCTATCACGACCTCTACGCATCCGGCTCGACCGTGTCGCGCGTCGCCGGGCCCTTCAGCGCCAGCATCGCGGGCTTCCGCCTGCCCGGGCTCCTGCTGTTCGATCGCCAGATCACCGGGGCGTCCCACCGGCGCGATGCCGCCCGGGTCCGCACCGACGGGTTCGACCATTTCGTGCTGCAGATCCTGCGCTCCGGGCGCATGGGGGCGGGGGTGCCGGGCGACGAGAAGTGGATGGGGGCCGGCGATGCCGTCCTGTTCGACACGACGCTCCCGCAGGCCACCGTCGTCGAGCGTGCCGACTACATCACGTTGAGCTTGGCGCGCGAGCAGCTCGCCGTGCTCCTGCCGGAGGCGCGCAGCCTGCACGGCACGATCCTGCCGCGGGCCGCCGTCGGCCTCCTGGGCGACTTCGCCCATTCGTTGATCCGCCATTCCACCCGGCTCGGCCCCGAGGTCACCCTGAGGAGCGGCGCCTTCGTGGCCGAGATGCTGGCGGGCGCCGTGGCGGCCGTCACGGGGCCGCGCGATGCCCAGGAGGATGCGCTGGCCCTGCAGCTGTTCCGGGCCCGGAGCTTCATCGAAGCCCATCTCCACGATCCGACGCTCGACGCGGGCCGCATCGCCATCGCGCTCGGCCTGTCCCGCAGCACGCTCTACCGGGCCTTCGCGCCCCTCGACGGCGTGGCGCGCCAGATCACGATCCACCGGCTGAAGACGTTGCGGGCGGCGCTGCGGAGCGATCGCGAGACGCGCAGCATTGCGGCGCTGTGCTACGCCGTGGGCTTTTCCAGCGAAAGCCAGGGCAACCGCGCCTTCAGGGCGGCTTTCGGCGTCGCGCCCGGCCAGTTTCGCCGGGAAGCGCGGGCCGCAGCGGCGCTGAACGCGTCCCGGTCCCTCGCCGCCCGACTGGCGCGCTGGCCCAGCGAGGTCAGCCGATGAGCGCTGCGAGCCATCCAGCGCCGCCGCTGGTGGCGCTGAGCCGGCGGCAGCTCGCCGCCGTCGCGCTCGGCAACGGTTTCGAGTTCTACGATTTCACCGTCTACGGCTTCTTCGCGGTGCCGATCGGCCGGACCTTCTTCCCCGCCCTCTCGCCCTGGACGTCGCTGCTCCTGTCGGTGGCGGCCTTCGGCGTCGGTTTCGGGGCGCGACCGCTCGGCTCGGTGTTCTTCGGCGTCTATGCGGATCGGCGCGGCCCGCGGCCTGCCATGCTGCTGACCGTGCTGCTGATGGCGCTGGGCTCGCTGACCGTCGCGGCGCTGCCGGGCTACGCGGTGCTGGGCCCCGCCGCGCCGATCCTCATGGTGGCGGGGCGGCTGGTCCAGGGCTTCGCGCTCGGGGGCGAGATCGGACCCTCCACCACCTTTCTCCTCGAGGCGGCCCGCCCGGGGCAGCGCGCCCGCGCGGTCTCGTGGCAGATCACCATGCACGGCGTCGCGGTCCTGGCGGCCGGGGCCTTCGGCATCGCCGCCACGACGCTGCTGCCGCCCGAAGCGCGCGACACCTGGGGTTGGCGCCTCCCCATGCTGCTGGGGCTCGGCATCCTGCCGGTGGGGCTGATGATCCGGGCGACCCTGCCGGCCGCGGCGGCCGTGCCCCGGGCGCGACCGGCACCGTCCGCCCTGCTGCGGCCCGTGCTGGCCCATCCCGGCCGACTGGGGGCCGCCATCCTGGTCATCTGCAGCGGATCGGTGCCGTTCTACATCGTGAGCTATCTCACGTCCTACGGCATCACCGTCATGAAGCTGCCGGCGGCCGATGCCCTGCTGGCCGCCGTCGGGTCGGGTCTCGCCACCCTGGCGATCGCGCCGCTCGGCGGCCGGCTGGCGGACCGGTGGGGGCGGCGCCCGGCCCTGCTCGCGTCCCGCCTCGGCATGGCGGCGATCGCGGTGCCGGCCTTCGCCTGGCTGGCCGGGAGCGGGGGCACGCCAGCCCTGCTCGCCGTGTCGGCCGCCCTCGCGGCGCTCAACGCGCTGGGGGCGCCCGCCGGCCTCTGCATGATCCTGGAATCCTTGCCGGCCGGTGTCCGGTCGACGGGGCTGGCGATCGTCTACGCGGTGGGGGTCAGCCTGTTCGGCGGGCTCTCGCAATTCGCCGCCACCGCCCTCACCGCCCTGACCGGGGACCCGCTCTCGCCCGCCGACCTGCTCGCCGCGGCGAGCCTCGCCGGGGCCGCCGCAGCCTTCCGGCTCCCCGCGGCCCGGGACGCCGCCGTCAGTCGACGGCCTTGAGGTCCTTCAGGTCGACGGTTCCGTTCGCGTCCGAGAAGGTTGCCGATCCACCGCCGGCCTGCTGCACGCCGCTGATCCTGTGGTCGCCGCTGTCGTAGGTCTTCACCTTGCCGTCCGTCTCGACGAGCAGCCGCTTCTTGTCCGGGAAGAACGCGTAGCGCATCCCGTTCTGCGAGCCGCTGGAGGCGGGCGAGCCGAGGTCCTTCGGCCACCAGGCGTCGCCGCCGTCCATGGGCTTCATCGGTTCCATGGGCTTCATGGGTTCCATCGGCTTCATCGGTTCCATCGTGGTGGCTCCCGCCCGGAGTGCCGCAGGCGCGGCATCTGTCTCAAAAGGATGGGCAGGGCGGCGGGGGAGGACCCGGGCCGCCGTGCCGAAGCGGGAACGCGCGAGGCGCCCTCCGTGTCCGTCAGCCCTGCCGCAATTTCGCCGCCGTATGGGTCGCGCCCATGCGCTCGGCGAGGTCGAGGGCCGTGAAGCCGGCGGCGTCGCGCGCGCCGGCCGCGGCGCCGCGCTCCAGCAGCAGGTCGAGCATCTCCACCCGGTCGAACATGGCCGCCATCATCAGGGCGGTCTTGCCGTCCGGCCCGCAGCCGTCGACCGGCGCCCCCGCGTCCAGCATGGCTTCGATGGCGGCGCCATAGCCCTTGAAGGCGGCCGCGGCGAGCGGCACCTGACCCCGGTCGTTGGCGAGGGTCGGGTCGGCGCCATGCGCCATCAGGGCCCGCACGGCATCGGCATGGCCGTGATAGGCGGCCAGCATCAGCAGCGTGTCGCCCTTGTCGTTCAGGAGGTTGGCGGGAAGGCCGGCGGCCAGCAGCTCGGCGAGTTCCGGCGCATGGCCCAGCCGGGCGAGCTGGAACACCTTGCCGGCGAAGGCGATCGTGTCCTCGTCGAGGGCGGGCTTGCCGGCGGCATCGGTCATGTCGGGTCCTTCGCAAAACGCGTCGCGCTGTGGTCGGGCTGGACATAGGGGCTCGCGCCCGCGTCGGCCAGCCGCGTCGATTGCCGCTTGCGATGCCGGGCCGGATTGGGGAAGTGTGGCGTTCCGCAGGAGAGCCCCCGATTTGACCGACGCCCCGACCTCCGCCCCGCTGCTGTCCGTCGAGGATCTCGCGGTCGGCTTCACGCAGGGCGGTCGGACCACGCGGGCGGTGGACGGCGTCTCCTTCGCGCTGAAGCGCGGCGCCACGCTGGCGCTGGTGGGGGAGTCGGGCTCCGGCAAATCCGTCACCGCCATGGCGATCGCCCGCCTGTCGGAAGCGTCCGGCGCCGAAGTGCTGGGCGGCCGCATCCTGTTCGCCGGGCGAAACCTCCTCACGGCGCCCGAGGCCGAGATGCGCCGCATTCGCGGCAAGGCCATCACCATGGTGTTCCAGGAACCCATGACGTCGCTGAATCCCCTGCACACGATCGAGATGCAGGTCGGCGAGATCCTGGAACTGCACGGCCTGTCGGGCGGCGCCAAGCTGCGCCCGCGCGTCGTGGAACTGCTGGCCGAGGTCGGCATCCCGGACCCCGCCTCGCGGCTCGGGGCCTTCCCGCACCAGCTGTCCGGCGGCCAGCGCCAGCGCGTCATGATTGCCATGGCGCTGGCCAACCGGCCCGACCTCCTCATCGCCGACGAGCCCACCACCGCCCTCGACGTCACCGTGCAGGCCCAGATCCTGCGCCTGCTCAAGGAGCTGCAGTCCAAGCTCGGCATGGCGATGCTGTTCATCACCCACGACCTCGGCATCGTGCGGCGCATCGCCGACGACGTCTGCGTCATGCAGAAGGGCCGCATCGTCGAGGCCGGCGCCACCGCCGACGTGTTCCGGGCGCCCCAACACGCCTACACCCAGATGCTGCTCGCCGCCGAGCCCAAGGGCCTGCCGCCGGCCGCCGACCCCACCGCCGCCTCGATCCTGAAGGCCGAGGACCTCAAGGTGTGGTTCCCCATCCGCCGCGGCTTCCTGCGCCGCACCGTGGGCCACGTGAAGGCGGTGGACGGCATCTCGCTCGACGTGCGCGAGGGCCAGACCGTGGGCGTCGTCGGCGAATCCGGCTCGGGCAAGACCACGCTCGGCCTCGCCATCCTGCGGCTCATCCGCTCGGAAGGGCCGGTGAGCTATCTCGGCCGCCGCATCGACGGGCTCGACGGGCGTGCCCTGCGGCCGCTGCGGCGCGACCTCCAGGTGGTGTTCCAGGACCCCTACGGCTCGCTGTCGCCGCGGCTGTCGGTCTTCGGCATCGTCGAGGAAGGGCTGACCATCGGGCGCCGCATGCCCTACGCGCAGCGGCGCGAGGTCGTCGCCCGGGCCCTCGCCGACACGGGGCTCGACCCCGCCAGCATGGACCGCTACCCGCACGAATTCTCCGGCGGCCAGCGCCAGCGCATCGCCATCGCCCGCGCCATGGTGCTGGAGCCGAAGTTCGTGGTGCTCGACGAGCCCACCTCCGCCCTCGACATGTCGGTGCAGGCGCAGATCGTCGACCTGCTGCGCGAGCTGCAGCGGCGGCGCGGCCTCGCCTACCTGTTCATCAGCCACGACCTCAAGGTCGTGCGGGCGCTCGCCACCGACATCGTCGTGATGAAGGCGGGCCGCGTCGTCGAGGCCGGCCCCGCCGCGGACGTCTTCGCGGCCCCGCGGAGCGACTATACGCGCGCCCTCTTCTCCGCCGCCTTCGACGTCGAGGCGGTCGGCGATCCCGGCATTCTGGCGCAGTAGCGCGGTGGCGCGCGCCGTCCTCCTGGTGCTGGATTCGGTCGGGATCGGGGGCGCGCCCGATGCCGAAGCCTACGGCGATGCCGGCGCCGACACGCTGGGCCACATCGCGGAGGCCTGCGCGGCCGGGCGGGGGGACCGCGCCGGCCTGCGTGCGGGCCCGCTCGCCCTGCCGAACCTCGACGCGCTCGGCCTCGGCGCCGCCGCCGCCGCCGCCGGCGGCCGGCTGCCGCCGGGCCTTTCCGCCGACCCGGCGCCGGGGGCCGGCTGGGGCTTCGGCATCGAGGTGTCGGCCGGCAAGGACACGCCCTCGGGCCATTGGGAACTCGCCGGCACGCCCGTGCCCGAGCCCTGGGGCTATTTCCCCCGCACCGACCCCTGCTTCCCCCCGGACCTCGTGGCGGCCTTCTGCGCCGAGGTCGGCCTGTCCGGCATCCTCGGCGACCGGCACGCCTCGGGGACGGCCATCATCGACGACCTCGGCGAGGCCTCGCTGCGGGGCGGCCTGCCGATCCTCTACACGTCGGTGGATTCCGTGCTGCAGATCGCGGCCCACGAGGACGCGTTCGGGCTCGACAGGCTGTACGCGGCCTGCGCGGTGGCGCGGCGGCTCTGCGACCCGCTGCGCATCGGCCGGGTCATCGCCCGCCCCTTCACGGGCGGGGACGCGGCGAGCTTCCGCCGCACCGCCCACCGCCGCGATTTCGCCATGCCGCCGCCGCCCGGCACGGTCCTCGACCGGGCCGCCGTGGCGGGCCGGGCGATCGTGACGGTGGGCAAGACCGCCGACATCTTCGCGCGGCGCAACACCGGCATCGAGCATCACGGCGACGGCAACGACGCCAATGTCGACCACCTCGTGGGCGCGCTCGCCACCCTGCCGGATGGCGGCTTCGCCTTCGCCAACCTCGTCGACTTCGATTCCGACCACGGCCACCGCCGCGATCCCGCCGGCTACGCCGCCTGCCTCGAACGCTTCGACCGGCGCCTGCCGCAGATCCTCGCCGCGCTGCGGCCGGGCGACCTCCTGGTGATCACCGCCGACCACGGCAACGACCCGACGTTCCCGGGCACCGACCACACGCGCGAATGCGTGCCGATCCTGGCCCATGCGCCGGGCGGGACCGCCGGTGCGATCGGGCGCCGGAGCTCCTTCGCCGATGTCGGGGCGACGCTGGCGCGCCACCTCGGGTTGGACGGCACGGCGGCGGGCCGCCCTTGGCTGTGACGGCGGCGGGCCGCCCTTGGCTGTGACGGCGGCGGGCCGCCCTTGGCTGTGACGGCGGCGGGCCGCCCCTGGCTGTGACGCCGGACTGATCTGGCAACCGGAACAATCGTCGTTTTCTGTGATGATGTTTGTGGGTGACACGTGAGGCGAGCGGGCACTGGCCGGAGGGCTGGGCGACCGATGACTCTGCGGTGACATGCGGGGAACGCTCCACTTGCCATTCGCCTTTTGCAACTGCATAGGGCATAACGTGCCTCGGTGGTGCGTGCCTGTTGCAATAGGAGGTCGCCATGGTTTCCGACGGCGTCCAGCTCGTCGTCGATGCAGTCGTTCGCGAACGACTTGGCAGCGATCACATCGTATCCGTCAGCACAGATCGTGATGACGATGACTTCGCTGACGACGACACTCTTTGGGTGACGATCGTCGTCGAGAACGAGTTGCCCGATAGTGACTTCTCGGGCGAGATTGAACTCGTACGTCACCTGAGACCAAGACTCGATCAAGTCGGCGAGAAAGGTTTTCCTGTGATCAGCTTCATGTCCAGGTCCGAAGCCGAAGAGGCTGCGGAGGCGGCTTGAGTAGCCAAGATCTCATCTCCTCTGCCCAGTATCTGCTGGATCGGCCTGCGTCTTCGCAAACGCAATCGGATCTGCGGCGCGGCATGAGTACCTTGTACTATGCTTTGTTTTGCGAGTTGGCTTCGATGTGTGCGGATTACATCGCTGGCCCTCGAACAGGCACGCATAGTAGCCATGCCTGGACGCAGTGCTATCGAGCCCTAGAGCATACGCATAGCCGTGAAGCCTGCAAACAAGCTGGTCAGCGTGGATTTCCCCAAGACATCAGAGATTTCGCCAACGCTTATGTCACAATGCAGGCGAAGCGGCATCGTTGCGACTATACGCCTGACCACCCTATTCGCCCGACTGAATTGAAGCGTGCTATCTCTGCAACGAGAAAAGCCATCGTCAAGCTCGGAGTTGCGGCCGAGTCCGATAGGCGTGCATTCTGCGCTCTTGTGCTTCTCAAGAGTCGTAGAGACTAGAGCGCATTGCCTTGTCCGAACGCGCTCCAGTTTCGGATCGAGAGCCGTCTCGTCGGCTTGGAACCGTGAAGGCAGTTCCAAGACGGCGAATCCCGCTCTGGTGTGCCACAGTCCGATCCCATTCGCCCTATCGCAGCCGTCACCTGCACCATGAGGACGGCGGTCGATCACCCTGCCGCTGGCCTCGCCCCTGGCGCCCCATCGCACGGGTAGCCGCGAGGAAAACGAGGCGTGAGCCATGCCGTCTCGGTCCGGCTCCGTTTTTCGAAAGGCGGCCCAACGAGAAGGCTCCCTCGAAGATGCCGCGATCCTGCACCGCGCTCCCGGCGCACGCCCACATCGAGCCTCGCAAGGCTCGTTCCGACATCCGCGATGCGATGACGGCCGTGGCGGTGCCGCGACGGCCGCCTCCGCCCGGGTCAGCCGGTGAACGGGAAGCGCCCGGCCTCCTCCCAGGGGCCGCCGCGGTAGTGCCACAGGGCGAGGCCCTCGATCCGTCCGGCGATGGGCAGCAGGGCCTCGACCGCGCGCAGCGTGGCACGGGCCTCCTCGCCCGAAACCTTGTTCTGCACCGTGGCATGGGGCCGGTAGCCCTGGCGGTCCTGCGCGGTGAGCCGGTCGGCGAAGGCTGTGGCGAGGCCGGCGCGCAGGCGGATCAGGGGCGGGCAGTCGATCGCCAGGGCGACGCCGCGGCCGAGGGAGCGGGCTTCCGCCATGGTGAACTCCAGCGGCCCGGTGCCGGCGCAAACCTCGCGCAGCCGCTCGACGACCGCCCGCAGGCTCTCGCCCGGCAGGTGATGGAACAGGGTCGCGTGGGCCGGCACGCGGTTCAGCGCCGGCGGAAAATACCGCCGCCGCAGCCCGTCCAGCGCCGCGAAGCTCTGCGCGTCGAACAGGGCCGTCATGATCAACGGATCGAACTCCGGCGGGCCGGAGGGCGTAGAACCATGGGCAGAAGCCGGCATCGATCGCGTCCCGTGTCGGGGCCGGTCGGCCGGCCCCGGCATGGACATAGGGCTGCGCCGCCCGAGGTGGAGCCCCGGTGCAGCCCGAGTGCCGCCCCGGGGCACGCCGAACCGGAGACCGCCCGTGCCGCGCAGAGACGACCTCCAAAACGCCGTGGGCCAAGCTCCCGCGGCCCCGAGCCTCGAGACGGGCTCGCTGCCCGACGCCGCCGCGCTCGCCGGCGGGCCCGCGACGCCGGAGCCATCGGGGGCCGAAACCCACAACCGGGTCGGCTCGCCGCGCTACATCCGCACCAGCCTGGCGCTGTTCCTCGCCGGCTTCGCCACCTTCTCGCTGCTCTACTGCCCGCAGCCGCTGCTGCCGACGCTGTCGCGCGCCTTCGGGGTGGATGCGGCGGCGGCCTCGCTCTCCATCTCGTTCTCCACCGCCTGCCTGGCGCTGTCGATCGTGGCGGCCGCGACCCTGTCGGACCTCAAGGGCCGCAAGTCCGTCATGATGCTGTCGCTGCTCGCCGCCTCGGCCCTGAACGTCGTCGCGGCGGCGGCGCCGAGCTGGCCCCTGTTCCTGCTCGCCCGGGCCCTCGAGGGCGTGGCGCTCGGCGGCGTGCCGGCCGTGGCCATGACCTACCTGGCCGAGGAGACGGAAGCGCGGGGCCTCGGGCTCGCCATGGGGATCTACGTCGGCGCCACGGCCGTCGGCGGTATGGGCGGGCGGGTGATCACCGGCCTCGTGGCGCAAGCCTTCGACTGGCGCGCCGCCGTGGCGACGATCGGCGCCCTCGGGCTGCTCAACGCGCTCGGCTTCCTGCTGCTGCTGCCCGCCTCGCGCCACTTCCGCGCCCGGGCCGTGGATGTGCGGACGCAGGCCCTCGCCTTCCGCGGCGCCCTCGCAGACCGGAGGCTGCTCGCCGTCTACGCCTTCGCCTTCCTGGCGATGGGGGGCTTCGTGGCGATCTACAACTACGCCGGCTTCCGGCTCGAAGCGCCGCCCTACGGGCTCGATCAGGCCCAGGAGGGCCTCATCTTCACGCTCTACCTCCTCGGTACCCTGTCGTCGACCCTGGCCGGCACGCTGGCGGACCGGCTCGGCCGCGCGCCCGTCATGGCGCTGGCCCTCGCGGTGGCGCTGCTCGGCGTCGGCGCGACGCTCTTCGCCCCGCTGGCCGCCGTGGTGCTGGGCATCGCCCTCGTCACGCTGGGCTTCTTCGCCGGCCACGGCGTCGCCAGCGGCACGGTGGGCGGGCTGGCGGGCCCCAACAAGGCCCAGGCCGCCTCGCTCTACCTGCTCAGCTACTATTTGGGGTCGAGCGTGCTCGGCACGCTCGGCGGCACCTTCTGGACGGCCGGCGGCTGGGCCGGCGTCGCCGGCTTCGTGGCGGCGCTCTTCGCCGGCGCGACGCTGCTGGCCCTGGCGCTCGCCGCCGCGGTCAGGCGGTCGGGGCCGGCCGTGCCGTGACGGCGGGCGCCGGCCGCGCAGGGGTCGCCCCCGCCGTCCCGACGCCCTATCCTGGCGGGAAACGCAACCTCGACGAGGACACGATGGTCGCCATCCGCTCCACCAGGCTCGCCCATGACGGCTGGCTCAAGCTCCGCGTCGCGACCCTGTCGGGCGACGACGGCGTGGCGTTCGACCGCGAGATCGAGGACCACGGCCCCGCCGTGGCCGTGCTGCCCTATGATCCCGAGCGCCGCACGGCGCTGCTGGTGCGGCTGCCCCGCGCCCCGGTGCTGTTCATGGGCGCCCCCTGCGACTTCCCCGAAGTGCCGGCCGGCCTGCGCGACGACGGCGAGGACCCGGCCGACTGTGCCCGCCGTGAGGCCGAGGAGGAGGTCGGGGTGAGGCTCGGCGACGTGGAGGAGGCCGGCCACGTCTGGACCATGTGCGGCGTTTCCACCGAGCGCATGCACCTCTTCCTCGCCCCCTATGCCGCCGAGGACCGCACCGGCGCGGGCGGCGGCCTCGCCGAGGAACACGAGAACATCACCGTGCTCGAAGTGCCCCTCGCCGAACTGCGCGACATGGCCGACCGCAACGCCATCGCCGACATGAAGACCCTGGCGCTGGTGCAGACGCTGCGCCTGCGCCGGCCGGATCTCTTCGACTGAGGTTCCGCCCGCGGCGCCGGCCTCGCCCATAAGCCCGCGCGATGGCGGTCTCGCAAAATCGAGGACGTGGAACGCCCGAAGGGCTTTGACCGGGGGCGCTCCGCTCCGCGACAATCCCCCCGACACCGCAACAACGGACCGGGGCTTGACCATGACGGGCAGACTGCGATTCCTCGGCGCCACGGCGTCCTGCGCCCTCCTGTTGCTCGGTGCCGGCGCGGCCTCGGCCGAGACCGTGCTCCGGCTGGGCCATGCCAGCAGCGCCGGGAGCCTCGTCGACCAGGCCGTGCTGCGCTTCGCCGACGCCGTGAAGGCCGAGACGAAGGGCGGTGTCACGGTCCAGGACTTCCCCGCCGGCCAACTCGGCGACGAAGGCCCCATCGCCGAGGGCGTGGGTTCGGGGGCGATCGACATCGGCCTCGGCGGCGTCGTCGACGGCATCGACCCCAAGCTGAACGTCCTGGCCCTGCCGTTCCTGTTCAAGGACCTCGCCGACGCCCATGCCGTCCTCGACGGCCCGGCGGGGCAGACGCTGAAGGCCCTGGGGCAGGACCGCGGGTTCCGTCTCCTCGGCTTCCTCGACTCCGGGTTCCGCGACTTCGCCGACAGCAAGCGGCCCATCGCGGTGCCGGCCGACCTCGTCGGGCTCAAGCTGCGCACCCCGCCGATCCCCGTCATCCTCGACACGCTGAAGGCGCTCGGCGCCCTGCCGCAGGCCATCCCCTTCGGCCAGGTCTACACGTCGCTCCAGTCCCACGTGGTCGACGGCGTCGAGCCCGAGCTGCGCGACTACCAGGACCAGAAATGGTTCGAGGTCGCCAAATACCTGTCGATCTCCAACTACATCTGGACGGCGAACGTCTGGTACATGAACAAGGAGCGCTACGACGGCCTGACGGCGGCCGAACGCGGCGCCGTCGACAAGGCCGCCGCCGATACGGTCGCGTGGTACCGCGGCCAGCTCGACGCCACCTACGCGCGCGTGCTTTCGGAGCTGAAGGCCAAGGGCGTCGTGGTCAACACCGTCGACCCCGCGCCCTTCAAGGCCGCGGTCGCCCCCGTCTATGCCCACTACCAGCAGGTCTGGGGCAAGCCCTTCGTCGATGCCGTCGTGGCGGCTGCCGCCAAGCCCGCACCGTGAAGCGACTGGCCCTCGCGGGGCTCACCGGTCTCGGCCTCCTCGCCCTCCTCGTCATGGTGGCGACGACGCTTCTGGCGGTGGCCGCCCGGTTCCTGGACCTCGCCGGGCTCGAATGGTCCTACGAGGTCGCCGGCCTCGCCTTCGTCTGGACGACGTTCCTCGGCGCAGCCCTCGCCGAGGCCCGGCGGGAGAACGCCGCCTTCGAGGTGGTCCGGGCGCGGCTGCCAAGGGCCTGGCAGGCCGGGCTGGAGCGGTTCGGCGCCCTGCTGCTGCTGATCGTTGGAGGCGCCCTCGTGGCCAGCGGCCTCGCGGCCCTGTCGCGCTCGGGCTGGGTGCCGACGCCGCTGCTGCGCTGGCCCGGCGGCGTGCAGACGGCCGCGGCGCCGCTGCTCGGCGCCAGCCTCTGCCTCATCGCGCTGCAGCGCCTCCTGCGCCGCGGCGCCGCGGCGGAACCCGGTCCCGTCACGGCGTTGCCGGACGACGCCACGGGCTTGCCGCTGTGATCGTCGCCCTCCTCATCGGCGGCTTCCTGGCGCTGCTGCTGCTCGGCATCCCGGTGGTCTGGGCCATGGCGGCGGCGACGCTCGTCGCCATCTCGGCCGGCAACCTGCACCTGCCGCTGTCGTGGTTCTCGCAGCAGGTGCTGCACGGCGCCGACAGCATCACGCTCTCGTCGATCCCGCTGTTCCTGCTGGCCGGCGGCATCATGAACGCGGGCGGCCTCACGCGCCGCATCGTCGGCGTCGCCGAAAGCCTGTTCGGGCGCCTGCGCGGCGGGCTGGGCCTCGCCAACGTGGCGACCTGCCTCGTCTACGGCGGGATCTCGGGCTCCGCCACGGCCGACACCGGCGCCGTCGCCGCCATCATGATCCCCGCCATGGAAGCCCGGGGCTATCCGCGGGACTTCTCGGCCGCCGTCACCGCCGCCTCGGGCACGCTCGGCATCATCGTGCCGCCGAGCGTGGTGATGATCCTCTACGGCGTCATCACCAACACGTCGATCGGCGGCCTGTTCGTCGCCGGCATCATCCCGGGCCTGCTGGTCAGCGCGGCCTTCATGCTGGTGTCCTACGGCATCGGGTTGAAGCGGGGCTTCCCGCGCCTGCAGCGCCGGCCCGACCTCCGCAGCTTCGGGGCCGACCTGGCGAAGGCGGTGCCGGCGCTGGTGATGCCGCTGCTGATCCTCGGCTCCATCGTGGGCGGCTTCGCCACGGCCACGGAGGCGGCGGGGCTGGCCGTCATCTATGCGCTGCTGGCCGGCCTCCTGGTCTATCGGGAGCTGAGGCTTTCCCACCTTCCCGCTATCGCCCGCGACGCGCTCGCCACCACGGGCGCCATCATGATGGTCATGGCGGTGGCGACGCCCTTCGCCTGGGTGCTGACGGTGGAGCGCGTGCCCATGCTGGCGGCCTCCTGGATCACCGGACTCCAGACCGGCCCCTTCGCCACCCTGGCCCTGGTGCTGGTGCTGCTGAAGGTCGTGGGCTTCTGGCTCGACCTCGGCCCGGCACTGGTGATCCTCGCGCCGATCCTCCACCCCATCGTCCGCGCGGCCGGCTTCGGCGAATACCAGATCGGCCTGCTGTTCATCGTGACGCTCGGCATCGGCCTCTTCACCCCGCCGATCGGCACCAACATCTTCGTGGTCTGCAACGTGGGCCGGGTCGACATGGGCGCGGTGTCGCGCTGGCTCGCCCCCTACTGGGTCGCGGCCCTGGCCTGCGTCTTCCTCCTGGCCGTCGCGCCCCCGCTCACCGAGTGGCTCCCTCACCTCTTCGGACTCTAGACGCGTGATGTTCACCCATCTGGTCGGCGGCATCTCCAGCGCCGGCCGCGCCCTGCCGGGGCGCGCCCTCACCATCGCCCGCGCGGCCGGTCCCTACCTGTGGGACGACGAGGGCCGCCGCTACATCGACACGGCGCTGGGCTTCGGCGGCACGGTGCTGGGCCACGCCCACCCGGCCGTGACGGCGGCCTGCGAGCGGGCGCTGCGCGACGGGCCGCTGCCGGCCTTCGCGCATCGGGCCGAGGAGGCGGCCGCGGCGGCCCTGGCGGCCCGTGCCGGCCCCCTGACGCGCGTCGCCTTCACCAATTCGGGGAGCGAGGCCGTCCACCTCGCCTGTCGGGTCGCCCGAGCCGTCACGGGGCGCTCGCGCGTCGCCAAGATGGCGGCCGGCTACGACGGCTGGTACGACGAGCAGGCGCTCGGCAATGCCGGCTCGGCCGAGGCCCGGCCCTTCGGCAATGCGCGCCCCGACAACGGCCGCATGGTGCTGCTGCGGCACAACGACGAGGCCGACACGGAGGCGCTCTTCGCCGAGCGTCCCGACATCGCGGCCGTGATCGTCGAGCCCGTGCTGGCCAATGCCGGCTGCATCCCGGCCCGCGCCGGCTACCTCGAACACCTCCAGGAGACGGCGCGCCGCCACGGCGCCCTGCTGGTCGCCGACGAGGTGCTGATGGGCTTCCGGCTCGGCCCCGGCCTCGCCGCCCATCGGTTCGGGCTCGATCCGGACCTCGCGACAGTCGGCAAGGCCATCGGCAGCGGCATCGCGGTCGCGGCCGTGCTGGGCCGACCCGACGTCATGGCGGCCCTGGAGGACGGCCGGGCCGCGCGGGCCGGCACCTACAGCGGCAACCCGCTCGCCTGTGCGGCCGTGCTCGCCACCCTGTCGGAACTCGAACGCCAGGACTATCCAGCCTTCCTGGAGCGAGGAGAGGGGGTGCGCGGCGCCGTGGTGGCGGCCTTCGCGGCGGCCGGCACGCAGGTGTCGACCACGGGCTTCGGCAGCGTCTTCACGGTCTGGCCGGGCCCCGTGCCACCCGCCGATTACGCCGCGGCGCTCGCCGCCGCCGACCCCGCCTTCACGGCCCGGCTCCACGGCGCCATGCGCGAGCGCGGCGTGCTGCTGATGCCGTTCCCGTTCGGCCGCATCTACCTGTCCTTCGCGCATGGGGAGGCGGATATCGCCGCCACCGCGGAGGCTCTGGCGGCGTCGGCTCAGGCCATGGCGGGCTCCGCCGGCGCCTGATCCGGGCCGAAGCCGTCGCGCAAGGTGCGGGCCAGGCGCCGGGCCATGACGCCGGCGCCGTCGGGCACCAGCAGGGCGAGTTCGAGCGGCGGCAGGGCGGGCAGCGACGCCTCCGGCCCGAGCACACGGAAGCGGGCCGGTATGCAGGAGGCCGGCAGCACCGTGGCGGCGCCGCGCTCCACCGCGGCATAGATCCCGTGGAGGTGGCTGCAGGAATAGGCCAGCCGCCAGGCCCGCCCGCTGTCGGCCAGGGCATCGAGGATCAGCGGCCGGGCGCGGCACTGGTCGTTGAACAGGGCCACGGGCAGCACGGCTTCGCGCTCCGGCAGGCTGTCGGGCGCCGCGCACCAGAGCTGGGGTTCGTCGCGCAGCTTCTCGCCCAGGGTCGACCGGCGACCCCGCGTGATGACGGCGAGGTCGAGGTCTCCGGCGCCCACCAGGACCTCCAACCGGCGGGAAAAGTCGCAGGTGATCTCGACGCCGACGCGCGGCCAGGATGCCGCGAAGCGGGACAGCACCGAGGTGCCGACATGCGTCACGTAGTCGTCGGGCAGGCCGAGGCGGACGCGCTCCGAGCCTGCATCGCCGTCGAGCGCCTGGATCAGCTCGTCCTCGAGGGCCAGCATGCGGCGGGCATGCGCCACCACGATCTCGCCGGCCGGCGTCGCCACCACGCCGCGCGGCGTGCGCTCGAAGAGGCGGTGTCGGAGCTGCTTCTCCAGGCGGCCGATGCCGAGGGACACCGCGGCCTGACTGCGGTTGAGGTCGCGGGCCGCCGCCGAGAAGCTCATGCGCTTGGCGACGGCCAGCACCACCGCGAGGGCATCGATGTCGATATGCTGCATGGCGTCGATCGCGGCTTCGGGAAGGGATGACCGATTGAGGGCCGTCCGCGCCCGTCATGCAAGCGGCACGCCTATGCGGGGCCTCGGCTCGTCGGTATGGATGGCGCGCAGCATGGGGAGCCGGGCGAAGCGCGATGGATGGCCACGAGACCAGCGAGCCCGACGACCCGCGCCGGTGCCGTCCCGGCCGGTCCTGCGCGGCCGGTCCGCGATGATCGCGCTCCTCGCCCTCGCCGCCGTCCTCGTCACGCTGCTGCTGTCCGCCGTCACCGCCGGCGCCGTCGCGGTGCGCGGCATGGCGTCCCCGGCGCGGGCCGTGGTGGGGCCGCCGCCGGAGGGAATCGGTGCGCGGGCCGTCACGGTCCCGTCCGCCACCGGCCAGGCCCTCGCCGGATGGTACGCGCCCGGCCGCCCGGGGCAGGGGGCCGTGCTGCTGCTGCACGGCATCCGCGCCGACCGGCGCATGCTGGCCTCCCGCATGGTGCTGCTGGCGCGGGCCGGCATGGCGGTGCTGGCGGTGGATTTCCGGGCCCACGGCGAGAGCCCCGGCCGGTCCATCACCTTCGGCCACCTCGAGGCCCGCGACGCCGAGGGCGCGCTCGCCTGGCTGAGGGCCGCGGCGCCCGGGGAACGCGTCGGCGCGGTCGGCATCTCGCTCGGGGGCGCGGCGCTGCTGCTGGCGAGCCGCACCGCCCCGGTCGACGCCATGGTGCTCGAATCGGTCTTCCCCGACATCCGGGCCGCCGTGGTGAACCGCCTCGCCGTGGCGCTCGGCGCCCGGCTCGGCCACGCCGTGGCGCCCGCCTTCCTCGCCATCGGCACCGGCCTCACGGGCCTGCGTCCCGCCGACCTGCGACCCATCGAAGCCCTGGCGCGCTATCCCGGCCCGGTCCTGGTCGCCTCCGGCGCGCGCGACCGGGCCACCACGCCCTCTGAAACCCGGGCCCTCCATGCCGCCGCCCCCGGCCCGAAGGAGCTCTGGCTCGTCGACGGGGCGGGTCACGTGGATTTGGCGGGTGCCGCGGCTTCGGACTACGAGGAGCGGGTCCCGGCCTTCCTGGCCCGCCACCTCCACCGGAATCTTCCATGCGCCTGATCCTGGTCGGCGGCGGGCTCGCCAACAGCCTCATCGCGCACCGCCTCGCCGCCCTGCGGCCCGACGTCGATTGGACGATCCTCGAAGCCGGCGAAACGCTCGGCGGCAACCACACCTGGTCGTTCCACGCCGGCGACCTCACGGCCGCCCAGCAGGGCTGGATGGAGCCCTTCGTGGCAGCCTCCTGGCCCGGCTACGCCGTGGCCTTCCCGAGGCTGCAGCGGCGGCTGCCGCTCGGCTACCGCTCGGCCTCCTCCGAGCGGCTCCGCGCCGTCATGGCGCCCCATGCGGCGCGGATCCGCACGGGACTGGCGGTGCGGGAGCTGCGCCCGGACCGCGTGACATTGGCGTCGGGCGAGGAGATGCGGGCCGATGCCGTGATCGACGGGCGCGGCTACCGGCCGAGCCCGCACCTGCGCATCGCCTTCCAGAAGTTCGTCGGCGTCGAACTGCGGACCGCCGCGCCGCACGGCCAGGCCGAGCCCGTCATCATGGACGCGACCGTGCCGCAGCGCGACGGCTTCCGCTTCGTCTACACGCTGCCCTTCGCGCCCGACCGGGTGCTGGTCGAGGACACCTATTATTCGGACGACCGCGCCCTCGACCCCGGGGCCCTGCGCGGCGAAACGCTGGACTATGCCCGCCGCCGCGGCTGGCGCGTGGCGGAGGTGCTGCGCGAGGAGGTGGGGGTGCTGCCCATCGCGCTCGGCGGCGACATCGCGGCCTTCTGGGCGGATGCGGGCGGGGTGGCGCGCTCGGGCCTGCGGGCCGCCCTGTTCCACCCCACGACCGGCTATTCGCTGCCCGACGCCGTGCGCCTCGCCGACCGGATCGCGGCGCTCGGCGAGCTTTCGGCGGCGCGCCTGCATGCCGAGACGCGGGCGCATTCGGTGGCGTGCTGGAAAGCCGCGGGCTTCTACCGCCTGCTCGACAGGATGCTGTTCCGGGCGGCCGAGCCCGACGGGCGCTACCGGCTGCTGCAGCGGTTCTACGGCCTGTCCCCGGACCTCGTGTCACGCTTCTATGCGGGGCATTCCACCCTCTATGACAAGGCGCGCCTCCTTTCAGGCCGGCCACCCGTGCCGGTGCTGCGCGCGCTCCGCTGCCTGCGGGACTCCTCGAACCTCGTGACCGCCCCATGAACGCACCCTTCAAGCCCGACACCGGTCCCGGCGGCCCCCGCCCGCGGGCCGTCGTGGTGGGCTCCGGCTTCGGCGGCCTCGCCCTCGCGATCCGCCTGCAGGCCGGCGGCTTCGACGTCACCGTGCTCGAGAAGCGGGACAAGCCCGGCGGGCGCGCCTACGTCTACGAGGACGAAGGCTTCACCTTCGACGGCGGCCCCACCGTCATCACGGACCCGACCTGCCTCGAGGAACTGTGGACCTGCGCGGGCCGGCGCATGGCCGACGACGTCACGCTGCTGCCCGTGAACCCCTTCTACCGGCTGTGCTGGGAAGACGGCGTCAAGTTCGACTATGCCAACGACCAGGCGGAGCTCGACCGGCAGATCGGCAAGCTGTCGCCCGAGGACGTCGCCGGCTACCGCAAGTTCCTGTCCTTCTCGGAAGCGGTCTTCGAGAAGGGCTACGTCGGGCTCGGCGCCGTGCCGTTCCTGGATTTCAGGTCCATGCTGCGGGTCGCGCCCGCGCTGGTGAAGCTCGAATCCTACCGCAACGTCTATGACCTCGTGGCGCGCTTCATCAAGGACGAGCACCTGCGCCAGGCCTTCTCCTTCCATACGCTGCTGGTGGGCGGCAGCCCCTTCCGCACCTCGGCCATCTACGCGCTGATCCACGCGCTGGAGCGCAAGTGGGGGGTGTGGTTCCCCAAGGGCGGCACGGGCGCGCTCATCCAGGGCATGGTGCGGCTCCTCGAGAGCATCGGCGGCACGGTCCGCCTCGGCGCCGCCGTGCGCGACATCCGCACCGAGGGTGGCCGCGTCACCGGCGTCGTTCTGGAGGACGGCAGCCGGCTCGACGCCGAGATGGTGGCGTCGAACGCCGACGTCATGCACACCTACCGCGACCTGCTGCGCCACGACCCGCGCGGCCAGGACGAGGCCCGGCGGCTGGCGAAGAAGCGTTATTCCATGTCGCTCTTCGTCGTCTACTTCGGCCTCAAGGGCGACCATCGCGGCCTCGCCCACCACACCGTGTGCTTCGGGCCGCGCTACCGGGAGCTGATCGCCGAGATCTTCGGGTCGGACAAGCTGGCCGACGACTTCTCGCTCTACCTCCACGCCCCCAACGCCACCGATCCCTCGCTCGCCCCGCCCGGCCACAGCGCCTATTACGTGCTCTCGCCCGTGCCCCACCTCGGCACCGCCGACATCGACTGGGAGGTCGAGGGCCCGAAATACCGCGACCGCATCTTCGACTACCTGGAGAAGCACTACATCCCGAACCTCAAGCGCGACCTCGTCACCTCGCGCATGCTGACGCCCTTCGAGTTCCGCGACGAGCTGAACAGCCACCACGGCTCGGCCTTCTCGCTGGAGCCGATCCTCACCCAGAGCGCCTGGTTCCGGCCCCACAATCGTGACGGGGCGGTCGGCGGGCTCTACCTGACGGGCGCCGGCACCCATCCGGGCGCGGGCGTGCCGGGCGTCGTCGGTTCCGCCAAGGCCACGGCCGCGCTGATGCTGGCCGACGCGGGCCTGTCGACGCCGGTCGGGCCCGCCGAGGCCCTGGAGACGGCGGGGATCGCGCCGGCATGATGGATGCGGTGTCCGAGACGAGCCGGCAATCGATCGAGGCCGGCTCCAAGAGCTTCGCGGCCGCGGCGCGCCTCTTCGACCCCGAAACCCGCGACAGCGCCCGGCTCTTCTACGCCTGGTGCCGCCACTGCGACGACGTCATCGACGGGCAGGCCGGCGGCATGGGCCGGGTGGAGCAGGCCGGCACGCCGGCCGAGCGGCTGGCGATGCTGGAGCGGCGGACGCGCGAGGCCCTGGCGGGGCTGCCGCAGCAGGACCCCGCCTTCGCGGCCTTCGCCCGCGTCGCCGCCAAGCACCGCATCCCGCCGCAGCTGCCGCTCGACATCCTCGACGGCTTCCGCATGGACGTCGAGGAGCGAAGCTACGCGACCCTCGACGAACTCCTGAGCTATTGCTACGGCGTCGCCGGCGCGGTCGGCGTCACCATGGCGATCGTGATGGGGGTCGACCCGGAGGACCGCGCCGTGCTCGACCGGGCCTGCGACCTCGGCCTCGCCTTCCAGCTCACCAACATCGCCCGCGACGTGATGGACGATGCGCGGCTCGGCCGCGTCTACCTGCCGGCCGAGCTGTTCCGCCTGCCGTCCGTCACGCCCGCCTTCGTGCTCGACCCCGCCAACCGCCGCGACGTGGTGGAGGCCACCCACGCCCTGCTGGAACTCGCCGAACGCTACTACGCCTCGGCCCGCACCGGCATCGCGCGCCTGCCCTGGCGCTCGGCCTGGGCCGTGGCGGTGGCGCTGCGCGTCTATCGCGAGATCGGCAAGCGCGTGCGCTTCTCGCCCGACCCCTGGGCGCGGCGCCTGTCCGTGCCGACCTGGCGCAAGCTGTGGCACGTCGGCATCGGCGCCGCCCAGCCGACGCTCTACCGTGTCGTCGGCGCGCCGCCGCGCACCGGCCTGTGGACCCGCCCGCCGGGCCGCCACGCCGCGTGACCCGCGGGCCGCGGGAGCGCCGCCGCGCTCGGTCGCCGGTCGCGGCCGGCCGCGGCGTTTGACGCTGCCGGCGCCGTCCCCCATGCTCCCGGCGGTTGAACCGGTCGGGAGCCTGGGGCGTGACGCGCATCGACGACGGGCCGCGGCGGCCTCCCATGCCCGACGAGCTCCGGCGCTGGAACTGGGGCGCCTTCCTGCTCAACTGGATCTGGGGGATCGGCAACAACACCTTCATCGCGCTGCTGTGCCTGGTCCCGGGCGTCGGCATCGTCATGGCCTTCGTGCTCGGCGCCAAGGGCAACGCTTGGGCGTGGCGCAACGGGCGCTGGGACGATGTCGCGCATTTCCGGCGCGTGCAGCGGCGCTGGGCGATGTGGGGCTTCATCATCGCCTTCGCCGTCGTCGGCCTGTTCGGGGCCATGTTCGGCGGCCTCTTCTACGCGCTGAAGACGTCCGACGCCTACCGCCTGGGGGTGGAACGGCTCGAACAGAGCCGCGTCGCCACCGCCCTCCTGGGATCGCCCATCGCCACCGGCTTCCCCATGGGCTCGATCGGCACGAGCGGGTCGTCCGGCAGGGCCGCGCTCGACTTCTCCGCCACGGGTCCCAAGGGGTCGGGCCGGGTCACGCTTCAGGCGGTCGAGACGGGTGGCACCTGGGCGCTGACCGGCCTGCGCCTGCGGATGGACGGCGGCACCGAGGCGATCGACCTCCTGCCGGAGGACCATGCCGCCCTTCGGCCCGGGCGGGTTTCCACGGTCCCGCCGCCCGGATGGACGCCGGCCGTTGTCGCCCGGTCTCAGCCTTCGGGCGCGAAATGCCCGGCGAGCGCCGCCACGGCGGCCTGCACGCCGCCCTCGCCGTGCGGCAGGCCGAGCGCCCGCAGCGCCACTTCCGCCGCGCCGAGCGTGCCCAGCACCATGGGGGCGTTGGCATAGCCCATGTGGGCGATGCGGAAGGCTTGGCCGGTGAGGTCGCCGATGCCCGAGCCCAGCACCACGCCGCAGTTCTCCCGCGTGAAGCTGCGCAGCCGCTCGGGGTCGAAGCCGGGCGTGAGGATGGTGGTGACGGCCGCCGAGCGCTCGGCCGGCGCCACGATGTTGAAGTCGAGCGCCCCGCCCTCGGACCAGACCGCGACGGCGGCCTGCACGGCGCGGGCCAGGGCGGCATGCCGCGCCCAGGCGCGCTCGAGGCCCTCCTCGAAGAGCAGGCCCAGCGCGGTCCGCAGCCCGAACAGCATGTGCTCGGGCGCGGTGCCGCAGAACTTGCGGTAGTTCTCCGGCATGTCGCGGGCCGTCCAGTCCCAATAGGCGGTGCGGAGGCCGGCGGTGCGGTGAGCGGCCCGCGCCCGGTCGGTGGCCGCCACGAAGGACAGGCCGGGCGTCATCATCAGGCCCTTCTGCGAGCAGGTCACGGCGACGTCAACGCCCCACAGGTCCATCTCGAAGGGCATGCAGCCGATGGATGCGATGCCGTCCACCATGAGGAGCGCCGGGTGGCCGGCGGCGTCGATCGCCGCCCGGATGGCCGGGATGTCGTTGACGACGCCCGATGCCGTGTCGATCTGCACCACCAGCACGGCCTTGATCGTGCCCTCCGGGTCGGCCCGGAGCCGCGCCGTCACGGCGGCCGGGTCGACGGCCCGGCGCCAGCCGCCGGGCAGCACCTCGACGGCGAGGCCCAGCATCTCGCCCTGGTCGCCCCAGCCGCGGGCGAAGCGCCCGCTTTCCAGCACCAGCACGCGGTCGCCGCGCGACAGCGTGTTGGTCAGCACGGCTTCCCAGGCGCCGTGCCCGTTGGCGATGTAGATGTAGGTCGAGCCCGCCGTGCGGAACACCGGCTTCAGGTCCTGCAGGCACTGGCGCGTCGTGTCGAGCAGGTCGTCGGCGTAGATGTCCACGGCCGGCCGGTGCATGGCCTGCAGCACGGTCTCGGGCACGTTGGTGGGTCCCGGGATGGACAGGAACTCGCGGCCGCGGGCCAGCGGCACCGGCCCGCCGGGCGTCGAGGATGGGGCCTTGGCCATGGAGGGGGGAGCCTTCGCTTGCTGGGCCGGCGGCGCGTGCCGGCCGCGGGATCGTCGCATCCCCGTATGCCGGGAACCGACCCGGGCCACAACAGCCGGGGCACTCCCGATCCCGAGCCGGAGCCGATCCGGCGGCCCGCGTGGTGCGTCGGTCATCCGGAGGGCGCCAGCCAGCCCGGAGGGTCGGCCGGGGCGACGCTCGTGCAGGCGGCCTCGATGCAGCGCTCGAGGCTCCCGAAGCGCAGGCCCCGGCCCACGAGACCGGGTCCGTAATGCGCGTATTTGCCGGAATTCGTCATCAGCCGCCGGGCCGCGGGCGGGATGACGGGCTCGGCGATCATGCACCAGCAGGTGTCGGTCAGCAGCCGGACGCCGAAGGCCGCGAGTTCGGCCGCCAGCCCGTCGGCCTCGGCGCCGGCCAGCGTGTCGCGGCCGCAGGTAACGGTGACGCCGACCCGCGGCGACTTGGTGCGGCCGCGGCAGAGGTGCCGCAGACGCTCGAGTTCCGTCCGGGACAGGTGCGGGCTGCCGAGGCACACGAGGTCGATGGCGCCGGCCGCGCCGATGTCGAGCTGCCGCCAGACCGCGAGGAGGTCGGCGCGGCCCAGGGTTTCGGCCGGCAGCCCCGCCGGGTCGCCGAGCCCGTCGGCCTCGGGCGTGACGCCCCGGATGTGGAACATGGGCGCCGAGGCGGTCGTCGCGAAGGCGGCCCCGAAGGCCTTGAGGTCGTCGGGGCCGGGCGCGAGCCCCTCGAGGCCGGTGACGACGGGGATGCGGTCCCGGGCGAGCGACCCCACGGCGTGGCCGAGCAGGGGATAGAGGCTGTCGTCGGCGGCGCCGAGCGGCCCGACCGCGATGGCGAGGCCGGCGCGCCGGCCCGCGTCGCCATGGGGGCCGCCGCCCGGCGCCCGGCCCGTCAGGGCGATGCAGATGTCGAGCAGGTCCGGCGTCTTGGCGGTGCGAGCCCCGAGGACGCTGTTGGCGAAGACCACGGCGTTGGACTCCGACCAGGCGATGGCTTCGCCGAAGCGCGGGGGAGCGTCCAGCGTATAGGGCGCGCAGGTGAAGCTGTCGCGCGCCCCCATGTCGAGGTAGGCCTGGGCCAGGGCGGTGGCCGGCACCCCGAGGGCCGGGTCGACGCCGAGGTCGCGCCAGCGGCGCGCGTCGACCGAGATGGCGTTGAGCGTCGTCGGCACGGCGACGCGGGCGCCCCGGTCGCGCAGGTGCTCGGCGAAGCGCAGTCCGGCCGGCCCCGTGTAGATGCAGCCGTCGACATGCACCCGGGTCACGTCGACGAGGCCGGCGCCCTGCGCGAGGGCCGCCGTGCGCAGGACGATCCTCATGGCGACGCGGGCGCCCTCGCCCGCCGCGCCCGACAGCAGAGCGCGGTCCCGTGCCGTGGCGGCGAGGCCGGCCAGGTCCGGCGGCGGCACGGCGGGGCGCCGCGGCGGGCGGAATGATGCCGGGCAGCCGGCCAGCCGGTCGCCCGCCACGGCGGCCCAGGACAGGGCCGCGACGTCCCGGAAGCGCTCGCCCAGGCCGAGGACCGGGATGGCGCGGCCGAAAATCTCGTCGGCGACGATGACGCCGAGCGTCAGGATGTCGTCGGGCGTCTCGAAGACCAGGGCGGCGGGCGCCCGGCCGTTCATGATGAGTTCCAGCATGACGGCGCTGCCCGAACAGGACCCACGCCCCTGCGGCATGGCCAGCACGGCGCCGGCGACGTTGCGGCCGCTCAGCGGGTGGTGCCGGTCGATGACCTCGCCGGTCGCGGGGTCGACCCCGCCCCAGAAGCTGAGGCCCGTGTCGGTGAAGAGGACGGGCCCGGCGGCGGCGCCGTCCACGAGGCAGCGGCCCCGCAGGGCCGGCGGTGGCGCATCGGCGGGATGCACGGTGCCGCTCAGCTGCCGAGGAGGGCGGCGGCGCCCGCGCCGGCCAGCCCGCGTGTCAGGCCGGCCTCCGGGGACACCAGCGGGAGCAGGCAGGCCTGCAGGGCGTGGTAGAGGTCCGGCTTGCCGGTGAAGACGCGGCAGACCCGGTTCAGGGCGGGGTCGAGCTCGGGGATCCAGCCGCCGAACCGCCGGTCGATGACGTGGTCGTCGACGAAGCCCCAGATGCGCCGGTACCAGGCCTCGAAGACCGGGTCCGGGTCGACCGCGCCCAGCGCCGCGGCGGCGCCGATGCCTTCCGCGCAGGGCCACCAGTAGCGGTCGGCCTGGGCCGGCACGTCGTCCCAGCCGAGCGTGTAGTAGAAGCCGCCCGTGCCGGCGTCCCACCCCGTCGCCACCGCCCGCCGGAACAGGTTTCCGGCGGCCTCCACCATCCAGGCGTGCCGGCGGCCCCCGAGGCCCCACAGTTGGACGAGCAGCCGGCTCCATTCGAGCGCGTGGCCCGGCGTGGTGCCGGCGGGCCTGAACATGGGGTCGCCAGCATAGGCCCGGTCGACCTGCCAGGCGGCGTCGAAATGTTCGGGGACGCGCCAGCCCGCGCGGCGGGCGTGGCGGTCGATGATGAGGGTGGCGATGCGCTCCGCCATGGCGAGGCTGCGGGCGTCGCCGGTGGCCTCGAAAGCCGCCATCAGCGCCTCGGTGAGGTGCATGTTGGAGTTCTGGCCGCGGTAGTCCTCGAGCGGCGCCCAGTCGGCCGTGTAGTCCTCCGTCGTCGCCCCGGCGGCCTCGTCCCAGAACCGGTCGCGCAGCACCGCCGTGACGTCGGCGAGCAGGCGGTCGGCATCGGGGTGGCCCACCACCTTGGCGGAGGCGGCGGCCAGCAGCACGAAGGCGTGGCCATAGGCCTTCTTGACGGGCTCGGTCGCGCGCGCGTCGTCGACGCCCCAAAAGTAGCCCCCGTGCGTGCCGTCCCGGTGCCGGTCCCACAGGAAGGCCATCCCGTGGTCGACGTAGCGGTCCGCGCCCGGCAGGCCGAGAAGGTGGGCGATGGCGAAACCATGCACGGTGCGGCACGTGTCGTGGAGCTGCCGCTCGACGCCGGCGAGGCCGGGCCGCCCGGGGTTCGGCGTGCCGTCGTCGGCGAGGGTGAAGAAGCCGCCGCGGGGGTTGAGGGCGGCGGGCCGGAACAGGTCGAGCAGCGCGCGGGCCTGTCCCATGAGCCAATGCCGGTGCGCCGGCCGCGTCACGAAGCGCGGCCCCTCGGTGCCCACCCAGGGGCGGGGCGGCGGGGCGGCGGACATGAAGGGGGTGGACACGAGGTGGGCGGACATGGCTCGGCGTTCCTCCCGCAAGCTGTGGCATGCGAGCCTGTCGGCAGGCTCGGGGGTGCGCCGCGGCCGGACGCCCCGTCGCTCGCCGCGACCGTCGCAGCATGCCCATGCGGGCGGCCGGCGCAAGCCGGTCCGGGATCGCCACGGCGCCCGCGGCCGGATAGAACCGCCGCCGTCGATCGAGGGGTGGGGCGCGCTGAAGCGCCCGGGAGGACAGGACATGGCCGAAACGCTGATGGTGGTCGGCAGCCTCAACCGCCCGACACCGCCCTTCGAGCACGCGAACGGCGTCGGGCTCTCGGTCCTGGCCTTCGACGGCGAGACCGGCAGGCTTCGCCTCGTCGCCGAGGAGCGGAGCATCGACAACCCCACCTTTCTCTGCGCCGATCCCGCCGCTTCCTGCGTCTACGCCACCTCCGAGGTGCCGCATTGGCACGAGGGCACCGTCACGGCCTATCGCTACGACCCCGCGAGGCGGCGCCTCGTCTACGTCAACAAGCAGACGAGCCTCGGCAGCGTGGCGGCCCATTGCAGCCTCGACGCCGCATCCCGCACCCTGCTGGTGGCGAACTACGGCGGCGTCCCCGAGGGCGAGGGGCCGGACCGGGCCATCGCGGCGCTGCCCCTCGGCCCGGACGGAAGGCTCGGCGCCGCCAGCGCCAGCGTGGCCCACCGGGGCCGCGGCACCGACCCCGAGCGGCAGGAGCGGCCCCATCCCCATTGCGTGCTGCCCAGCCCCGACGGGCGCTTCGTCGTGGTGGCGGATCTCGGCCTCGACCTCCTGGCCTCCTACCGGTGGGGGCCGGACGGCCTCTCGCCCGAGCCCGTCGCGGTGACGCGCCTGCCCGATGGGAGCGGCCCGCGCCACCTCGCCTTCGGCCCGGACGGCGGCCTCGCCCTGCTGGTCTGCGAACTCGCCTCGACGGTGTCGAGCCTGCGCTTCGATGCCGCCACGGGCGGTTTCGCCATGATCGACACCGTGCCGGCCCTGCCGGCCTCCGCCGGCCTCAGCCACGCCTCCGACATCAGGGTCCATCCGGGCGGGCGCCGCGTCTACGCCGCCAACCGCGGCCACGACAGCATCGTCGACATGGCGCTCGACCCCGCCACGGGTCGGCTGGCCGTGATGGGCCACCGCGCCTGCGGCGGCCGCACGCCGCGCAACCTCGCCCTCGACCCGGCGGGGCGCCATCTCCTCGTGGCGAACCAGAACGGCGACGCCATCGCGGTCTTCCGGCTCGACGGCGACGGCGCGCTCGGCCCGCAGGTCGGGCTCTTCCCGATCGGCACGCCGATGTGCATCGCGGTGCTGGGGCCGGGCTGAGATCGGGGGACGGCGGGCGGCTCAGGCCGCCCCGACGACATCGTCGTTCGCCAGCCCGTCGGCCTGGAGGCGCCACATGCGGGCGAAGGCGCCGTCCCGCCGCCGCAGCTCGGCGGGCGTGCCGTCCTCGACGATGCGGCCTTCGTCGACGACGAGGATGCGGTCGAAATCCGCCAGCGTGGACAGGCGGTGCGCCACCGCCACCACGGTGCGGTCCCGCAGCAGGCGGGTCAGGGCGCGGTGCACCGCCACCTCGGATTCGGTGTCGAGCGCCGAGGTGGCCTCGTCGAAGATGATGATCGGGGCGTCCTTGAGGAAGGCGCGGGCGATGCCGATGCGCTGGCGCTGGCCGCCCGAAAGCTTGGCGCCCCGCTCGCCCACGATCGTGTCGTAGCCCTCGGGCAGCGCCTGGATGAAGTGGTCGCAATGGGCGGCCCGGGCGGCGGCCTGCACCTCGGCCTCCGTGGCGCTCGGCCGGGCGAAGCGGATGTTGTCCATGACGCTGCGGTGCAGCAGGCTGATCTCCTGGGGCACCACGGCGAGGGCGGCCCGCAGGGAGTCCTGCGTCACGCCGGCGATCGGCTGCCCGTCGATCAGGATCTCGCCCTCCGTCACGTCGTGCAGGCGCTGCAGCAGGTGGATGAGGGTGGACTTGCCGGCGCCGGACGGGCCCACGATGCCGACCTTCTGGCAGGCCGGCACGACGAGGTCGACCCGGCGCAGCGCCCGGCGGCCGTGGCCGTGGCCGTAGCCGAAGCCGACGCCGCGAAACGCGATGCGCCCGCCCGTGCAGGCCAGGGCCGGCGCCCCGGGGGCGTCGTGGACGGCGCGGGTCTGGCCGATGACCGCCAGCGTGTCGTCGATGAAGCCGACGTATTGCGCCATATCGACCAGGGACAGCGCCAGGTCCTTCGACGAGTGGAGGATGCGGAACGTCAGGGTGAAGACGATCACGACGTCGCCCGACGTCGCCTCGCCGCGGCTCCACAGCAGCACCGCCGAGGCCAGCATGGTGCCGGCCATCACCCACAGCGCCACGTCGTGCAGGGCGCGTGTCTTTTCGAGGTAGAGCCAGCTGCCGCTTTGGGCCTCGGCCTCGCGGCGAAACCGCGCCTCGTGCCGCTGCCATTCCCGCCGGCGGGCCGAGAAGGCCTTGACGGTCCACATGTTGGAGATGGAGTCGATGAGGTCGCCGCCGGTCCGCGCCGCCTCGCCCGCGTAGCGACCGTGGAGCGGCTTGCCGCGCTCGCCGAACCAGATCAGCCCCGCCGTGACGGCCACGACCGACACGCCGAGCACGGCCGACAGGACCCGGTCGATGGTGGCGAAGATGACGACGGCGCCGAGCACGTCGATGGAAGGCGGCAGGGTCCGCCACACCACCGTGTTGGTCAGGGCGCCGAAGTTCCCCGCCGTGCCGGTGATGCGCTGGCCGAGCGAGCCCGCGAGGTTCTCGGCGAAATACCGCATGGACTGGCCGCTGAGGCAGTGGAACAGGTCGAGCCTCAGCTCGACGCCGACGCCCACGGTGGTACGGCAGACGACCCAGCCGAGCAGGCGCCAGAACAGGCTCTCGCCCGCCACGCAGGCCAGGAAGGCCGCCACCACCGTCACCAGGGCGCGGTTCATCTCCCGCGGGCCCGCCATGGCGTCGACCAGCAGCTTGAGCACGTATTGCGCCCCGACGGCGCAGCCCGCCGCGCCGAGGACGAGCAGCAGGATGGCGCCGAAATGCCACCGCCAGCGCGCCGCGTGGTGCAGGATGAAGCGGGTGGCCGAGCCGAGATGCCGGGGGACCTCGGCGGTGTCGTCGAAACGGGCGGGCTCGGCCCGCGGCGCGGGCTCCGCCATCTCCGGCAGGGTCACGCGTCGACCCACGCGTCGGCGGCGGGGGCCGCCTCTTTCGCGCCGGCCCCGGCCGGGACGGCACCGGCCCGCTGGCGTGCCAGCTCGTCGCCGAAATCCGGGTCGACCCGGCGGCGCCCCTGCGCGTCGGCGGCTGAGAACAGGCCGACGTCGCAGGGCCGGTCGTCTTCCCAGCCCGGGTAGTCCAGCACCGGATAAAGGCAGATGCCCTCGACCGCCACCCCGGCCCGCCGCGCCGCCCGCACCTCGCCGCCGACGTAATGCAGCCAGGCCGGCTTGGCCGTGCCCTCGGCGCCCGTCTCGGAGACGATGAGAGGCCGGCCGTAGCGGGCTTCAACCTCGGCCAGGATGGCGCGCAGCGGCCGGTAGGCGTGATGGCCGAGCGGGATCGTGGCGCCCCCGGCGTACCATTGGTTGTCGGGATAGTAGTTGACGCCGACGACGTCGATCATGTCGGGGCCGCCCCCGAGCTCGGGCGCCAGCCGCCCGCTCACCATGTCGAGCGCCTCGAACTGGGAGATGCGGTGGCGCTCGGCCGCCGCGACGGCGTCGGGCTCGGCGGTCCCGGCCACGACGTGGATGGCGGGTTCGGCGTGGATGAAGCGCGCCTCCGGCACGGCCGCGCGGACTGCCGCCGTCGCCGCGATGGAGGCGCGCACGAGCTGCCGCTTGAGTTCGGCGCCCCGTCCCGACGCGGCGGGGCCGAACCGGCCCGTCTCGCCCCCGGCCCAGGCCCAATAGGAGATCTCGTTGACGGGACACAGGATCGGGGGGTGCCCCGATTCCGCCTCCACCACGCGCGCCGCCGCCGCCGCGAACCCGGCGAACCGCTCGACGAAGGCTCCGGACCAGATGTCGAGCCCCTCGGGCCAGCCGTAGTGGCACAGGTCCCAGATCACCCGCACGCCGGCCTGGCGGGCGGCGCGCACCATCGGCAGGAGGCTGCTCCAATCGTAACGGCCCGGCGCGGTCTCGATCAGGTGCCAGCGCAGGCCGTCGCGGGCCGACGCCATGCCGTGGCGCCTCAGCATCCCGAAATCCCCCGCGCAGAGCCGGTCGTGGTCGGTGGCGGCAAGGAGGTCGAGGCGGTGCCCGTCCGGCCGGCGGAGCGCCGAACATTCGAAGCCGCCGAGGAAGAAGCTCGGCAGGCCGAGGCCGACGGGGTGGCGGCGGGCGCCGCCGCATGCGACATCGCCCCAGAAGTCCGCCCCAGGCTGGTCCGACATCCGCTGCGACTCCGGCCGGCACCGACAGGCCGGGATGGTGTCCGACCCGGACGGACCCAGGCAAGCTCATTGCCGGTTGAAACGGCCGCCCACTACCGAGGTTCCTCGCCGGCCGGCGCCCTGCCTGGTTTTTTCGCGGCCGTCCCCCGCCCTGTCGCGCAGCCGCCCGCCCGCCCCAGCGGCGACAGCCAGCAGGTGCCGGCTGACCTCGGAAATTCAAATTCTTCTAAATCGAGGTAATGCATGTTTAGAAGCGGTTTAAGTTGGTCTCGTTTCAGATTTTATCGTGTCATCGTCCCAACGATCCCGATACAGCAGAAGTGAACTTGCGAGTCTGTTGCGTCGGGAGCGTGGAACCATGGGTGGACGGGGCGGTGACCGGGAGGAAAACGGGGCCGGATCGGCATTCGAAGGGACCTATGCTGTCCGTTCCCGCCGCGGGCCGGCGCTTCTGCTGGTGGGCTGCGCGGCTGCCGCGCTTCTGTCCGGCCATGCCGCGCTGGCGCAGCAGGCGGCCGGCGGCACGGTGGAGCTCGACCCCATCGAGGTGAGGGGCGGCGGGCAGGGCGGCACGGCCTACGGGGCCGCCACCGGCCCCGTGCAGGGCTTCACCGCCACCGAGAGTACGGCCGGCACCAAGACCGGCACGCCGCTGAGCCGCACGCCCGCCTCCGTGTCGGTGGTGGGGGCGCGGCAGATCGAGGCGACACGCGCCGAATCCGTGCCCGAAGCGCTGCGCTATACGCCCGGCGTCCGGCCCGACAGCTTCGGCTTCGATCCCCGCAACGACTGGTTCCTGATCCGCGGCTTCACCGCCCAGGAGACGGGCTATTTCCTCGACGGGCTCCAGCTGTTCTCGACCGCCTTCGGCACGTTCCGGGTGGAGCCCTGGGGGCTCGAGCGGATCGACGTCCTGCGCGGCCCGGCCTCCTCGCTCTACGGCGGCTCCGGCTCGGGCGGCCTCATCGACGCCATCTCGAAGCGGCCGACGCCCACGCCCTACCACAAGCTCGAAGTCGGCGTGGACAACTTCGGCAATGCCTACGGCGCCTTCGACGTCAGCGGGCCGGTCGCGCCCGGGAGCCCCTGGTCGTACCGGCTGGCCGCGCTCGGGCGCGGCGGCGGCACCCAGGTCGACTCCACCGATTTCGACCGCGGCTTCGTGGCGCCCAGCCTGTCCTACCGGCCGGACGGTGCCACGAGCCTGACCTTCCTCGGCCAGTACATGCGCGATTTCACCAACGGCCAGAACTTCCTGCCCTACCAGGGCACGGTGCGGCCGGCGCCCTACGGCCGCATCTCGACGCGCGCCTTCACCAGCGACCCCGCCATCGACAAGTTCGAGCGCGAACAGGCCTTCGTCGGCTACGAATTCGAGCACAGCTTCGGCAACGCCATCACGGTGCGGCAGAACTTCCGCTATTCCCACCTCGATATCCAGGACCAGACGGCCTACGGGCTCGGCTATGCGGCGGCGCCCAGCGCCACCTCGGCCCTGCTGGCGCGCGGCAACTTCATCACGACGCCGCGGGTGAACCAGATCACGGTCGACAACCAGCTGCAGGCGCAGGTCGACACCTCCGCGCTGCAGCACACCCTGCTGTTCGGCGTCGACTACAAGCACTACCAGCTCGACGACAACCAGGGCTTCACGTCGGCGCCCGCGTTCGACCTGTTGAACCACAATTACAACGTCGTCACCACGGCCCCCAACAGCCGCTACACGCTGGCCCGGGACATCCAGGACCAGCTCGGCTTCTACGCCCAGGACCAGATCCAGCTCGGCCGCGTGTCGCTGGTGCTCAGCGGGCGCGAGGACCTCGTCGACACCAGCGTGGCCAACCGGCTCTACCCGGCGCTCAGCACCGAGACGGACCCGACGCGCTTCACCGGGCGGGCCGCCGCCATCTACAACACCGATGTCGGCATCAACCCCTACGTCGGCTATTCGACCTCGTTCAACCCGGTCCTCGGCACCAACAGCGCCACGCAGCAGCCGCTGCGGCCCGAATCGGGCGAGCAGGAGGAGGTGGGCGTCAAGCTCCAGGCGCCGAGCCTGCCCGTCACGGCGTCGCTGGCCCTATTCAACCTGACGCGCTCCAACGTCCTCACCGCCGACCCCACCAACGCGCTGGTCACGCTCCAGACCGGCGAGCAGCGCTCGCGCGGCATCGAACTCGACACGACCGCGACCCTGGCGGAGGGCCTCAAGGCCGTCGGCGCCTTCACGGCCTACGACATCACCAACACGCGGGACCTCAATACCGCGATCGTCGGCAAGGTGCCGGTCGCCGTCCCCGAAATGCTGTCGTCGCTGTTCATCGACTATACGATCCCGGACGGCGCCTTCCGCGGCGTCGGCTTCGGCGCCGGCGAGCGCTTCGTCGGCCGGTCCTATGCCGACCAGCTGAACCAATACAAGGTGCCGGATTATTGGCTGACCGACGCGGCCCTGCACTACGAGCGCGACGGCTATCGTGCCGCCATCAATGTGCAGAACCTGTTCGACCGCACCTATGTGGGGTCCTGCTCCTCCGTCTCCGCCTGCTTCTACGGCGACCGTCGGCGCATCACGGCCTCGCTGAGCTACACGTGGTGAACCCGGCCCGGCGCGAGCGGACCGCCCGCTTCAGCGGACGGCCTCGATGCTCACCGGGCGGCGGACGAGGCTGCGCCGTCCCGTGATGTCGCAGCCCTCGGTCTGCAGCACGTCGTAATAGAGATCCGGGTGGGTCCCGCTGCGGTCGAAGTTGCGGGACGGCGAGGCGGGGTCGAGCAGCACCGGATAGGCGATGAGGGGCCCGCCCGCCCGGCACGCATCGTCGTAGAGGGTCGGGCCCGGCAGCAGCAGCCGCGGGGCGCTCCAGGTGACGAGGTCGGGCGAGGTCGCCGTGTAGAAGCCCGAAACCGGGAAGGCGCCGGCATCGGCCTTGGCCTGGAAGGCCGCGAGCCAGAGCCCGCCGGGCGCGACCCGCACCACCGAGCCGACCGGGGCCGGGAAGGGCCCGATCGGCGCGCAGGGCGCCGGATGCGGCCGGGCCGCGTAGGGGTCGGCATAGGCGATCCTGAAGCCGCGCCCGTCGAAGGCGCGCCAGCTCGACGGATCGGCCGGCGTGGCGGACCGGAACAGGCAGACGCCCGCCGCCTGGTCGCCGCCCGCCTCGGGCGCGAGCCCGGCGGCGCCTGCCGGCCCGGCCCAGCCCGTGGTCGAGGCGAGGAAATAGGCGAAGCGCCCGTCCGACACGATGTTGGACGGGTTGAAGAACCCGCGGTGGCGGCCCTGGTCGACGTCCTGCCGGAACGGCGCCGACGCCACCACGGCGGCGGGCCGGGCGAAGGTCGCCCCGCCGTCGCGGGAGCGGACCTCCAGGACGGTGTTGAACCAGCACTGCATGTAGGCCGGGAAGCGGCAGCGCCCGGGATGCTCGTTGGCCTGGTATTCGTGGTGGACCAGCGCCGACACGTCGCGGCCGTCCCGCGTCCAGGTGGCGGCGATCCAGCTCCGGTCGTCGTAGCGGGCCGGGTCGGCCTCGCCGCGCGACGCGTAGACGATCCGGCAGTCGACCTTGAGGTGGGCGAAGTCGGGGCCCTTCAGGGCGCGGTTGTCGTAATGCAGGCCGAACAGCGTCACGCCGCCGTCCGCGTCGCGGAAGGCCCGCACCGGCGCGTCCGGCACGTCGTTGGGCTCGCATCCATCGCGCGGCGCCGCATAGACGGTCTCGGCCGCGCCCGGTGCCAGCACTGCCCGCAATGTCGGCGCGGCCTCGCCCGGGGAGCTGAGGCCGATCACGGCCGGCACCAGGCCCAGGCGGGCGAAGCGGCGCAGGGCGGCGGCGCGCCGTCGTGGGCTGGCGGGCGCGTCCGGCATGCAGGGTCTCCCAGGTTCAGCGGGCACGCGGGTGCGCGGCGCGGTAGGCCTCGACCAGCCGCGCCGAATCCACCGCCGTGTAGAGTTGGGTGGTGGAGAGCGAGGCATGGCCGAGCAGTTCCTGGATGGAGCGGAGGTCGCCGCCCGCGCCGAGGAGATGGGTGGCGAAGGCGTGGCGCAGCGCGTGCGGCGTCGCGCTGTCCGGCAGGCCGAGCGCGCCGCGCAGCCGCTCCACCGTCAGCTGGATGATGCGCGGCGACAGCGGCCCGCCCCGCACGCCGAGAAAGAGCGGCCCGGCGCCGGGCAGGGGGTGGGGGCAGAGCGCCAGATAGGCCTCGATGGCCCGCCGCACCGGCGCGATCACCGGCACCATGCGGGTCTTGCGGCCCTTGCCCGTCACGGTGAGGCCGTCCTGCTCGCCCATCGGCGCCTCGGCCCGGGTGAGGCCGAGCGCCTCGCCGATGCGCAGGCCCGCCCCGTAGAGCAGGGCCAGCACGGCGGCGTCGCGCGCCAGCACCCAGGGCAGGCGTTCCTCCCCGTCGCGCGTCGCCGGGTCCGTCATGGCGATGGCGGCCGGCGCCGGCACGGGCTTGGGCAGCCGCCGCGCCAGCTTGGGGGACCGCACCGTGGCGAAGACGGCGGCGCGCCCGAGCCCTTCGCGCTCGAGGTGGCGGGCGAAGGAGCGCAGGCCGGCGAGGTTCCGGGCCAGCGAGCGGCTCTCGACACCCTCCGCCCGGCGGCTGGCCAGGAAGGCCCGCAGGTCCGCCGGGGCGAGGCCGGCGAAGCCCGCGAGGTCGAGCGGGGCGCCGCCGTGCCGGGCCTGGAAGCCGAGGAACTGGCGCAGGTCGCGGCCATAGGCCTCGACGGTCTCCTCCGACATGCGGCGTTCGCCGCGCAGGCGGCCGAGCCAGGCGCAGGCCTGCCCGGAAAGGTCGGCGCCGGCCGGGGCGGGGAAGACGGTGGGCGCCTCGGGGGGCGCGGCGGTGCGGTCGAGCATGGATCCATCCTGTCCCGCGGAAGCTTAAAGCCATCTGACGGCCGCGTCAGGCGCTCCCCTGCCGGACACGGCGCGGCTTGACGGGGGCCGGGGGCGCCGCCAGAACCCGGACGGGCGGAGAGGGGCACCATGGCGAACACGAGGGACGTGCTGGTGGCGGGCGGCGGCATCGCTGGACTCGCCGTGGCGCTCGCCGTGCGCCGGGCCGCCCCCATGGCGCGGGTCGCCGTGGCCGACCCCGCCTTCGCCGATCCCGCCTTCGCCGACCCCGCCTTGGCCTCGGCCGGGCCGACCCAGGGCCGGCGGACGCTGCGGGCCGTGGCCGTGGCGGCGGGGTCGCGGCGCTTCCTCGACGCGCTCGGGGCCTGGGAGCCGGTCGCCGCCGCCGCCCAGCCCATGGTCGAGATGGTGATCACGGATTCGCGCGAGGCGGATGCGCCGCGCCCCGTCTTCCTCGACTTCGACGGCGAGGCCGAGCCGGGCGAGCCCTTCGCCCATATGGTGTTCCAGGACGACCTCAGGGCCGCGGTGCTGCGCGCCGCGACGGAGAACGGCGTCGAACTCGTGCCGGACCGCGTCTCCGGCTTCCGCCGCGAGGGCGGTGCCGCGCTGGCGATCGAGGCCGGCGGCACGGCGTCCCGCGCGCGGCTGCTCGTCGCGGCGGATGGGGGGCGCTCGCGCCTGCGCGAGGCCGCCGGCATCGCGACGGTGGGGTGGGATTACCCGCAATCCGGCATCGTGGCGACGCTGTCGCACGAGATCCCGCACGACGGCCGCGCCACCCAGCATTTCCTGCCGGGCGGCCCCCTGGCCATCCTGCCCATGCGGGCCGCCGACGGCAGCGAGCGGCGCTTCTCCCTCGTGTGGTCGGTGCCCCATGTCGAGGCGGCCCGCCTCCTCGCCCTGGCGCCGGCCGACTTCATCGCGGCGCTGGAAGCGCGGATCGGCTTCGCCTATGGGGCGCTGACCCTCGAGGACCGTCCGGCCGCCTATCCGCTGCGCCTCGTCCTGCCGCGGGCCCTGGTGGCGGAGCGCTTCGCGCTGCTCGGCGACGCCGCCCGCACCATCCACCCCCTGGCCGGGCAGGGGCTGAACCTCGGGCTGCGCGACGCCGCGGCGCTGGCCGAGGCCGTGGCCGAGCCGCTCGGCCTGGGGCTCGACCCGGCCGACCCCTCCGTCCTCGACGCCTATGCCCGCGCCCGGCGCTTCGACGCCGTGCTGATGGCCGGCGCCACCGACGGGCTGAACCGCCTCTTCTCCAACGACAGCCTGCCGGCGCGGGTGCTGCGCGACGTCGGCCTGGGGCTGGTCGACCGCGTCCCCGCGCTGAAGCGCCTCTTCATCCGCGACGCCTCGGGCCTTTCGGGGGCGGTGCCGGACAGGTTCAGGCGGTAGAGCGCCTCGCCTTCGGCGCGATTTGCACGATCGAGACGCGAGCCGGTTCACCGCCATCCGTCGAAGCTTCGCTCCGACGACAGCCTGACGGGCTCTCGGGCGGCGGGGCAGGGCGCCCGCCGCCGCGGGTCACTCCGAGGTGGGCGCCAGGGCCACGGCGGTGGCGTCGAGCGCGCCGCCGGGAGCCCGGTGGGCGAGCCCCGCCTGCGGGCCGGGCTTGGAGACGGCCGGGGCGGCGGGCGCCGCAGCCGCGGCCTGGGCGGCGGGTGCCGCCGTCACGGCCCCGGCGTTGGCGTCGCTGCTCCCCCTGATGCGGTCGAAGAAGGAGCGCGTCGCGCTCTTGGGCTCGTCCTTGGCATAGGCCGAGGGCGCGGCCGCGAAGGCGGCCGGAACCGCGCCGGTCACGTCGGTGGGGCTGACGGGGCTCGGCTTGACGGCCGCGGTCGAGACCAGTGCCCGCGTGCCCCGCTGGCCCGGCCTGGGGCTGGCGGAGGCTACGGCCGTGGCGGGCTCGGGCTTGTCGAGCCCGTCGCCGACCGAACGCCGGGCCGCCGCGATCTGCACCGCCACGGGCTTGGCCTTGGGCGAGTCGTCGAGGACGATCTCGGTCGGGGCCGCCGCGATGGCGTCGGGGCGGCTGACTTCGGCGAAGCGATGCGCGAAGGCCGGGTTCTGTCCGCCGTCCTGGTAGACGATGCGGATCGGCTTCACGCCCTTGGCGACGAGGCTCTGCACCTCGCTGTCGTCCCGGGCCTCCTTGTCGGCCACGGCCCGCAGCACGTCCTTGTCGACGTCGAGCGGCGGGCAGGCCGCTTCAGCGTCGAAGGACGCGCCGCCCTTGGGCTTGGCGAAGACGTAGTGGCGGTTGCACACGCCGACCGGCGTCTGCATCTTGGTCACGTCGAACGCGTCCGAACCCTTCTTGAGTTCGCGCCAGAAGGCGATGTTGGGGTCGAGCCTGTGCTTGGCGAGGTTCTCGGCCGTCATGCGGAACGGGAAGCTCTGCATCTGCACGGCGTGCTGCCCGCCCGCGAAGGCTTCCCGCATGATGGCGTAGATCTCCTCGATCTGCGTGTCCGTCATGGAGAAGCAGCCGGCCGAGGAGCAGATCCCGTGCACCATGATGGAGCCGCCCGTGTGGCCCCAGGCGCGGTCGTAGGCGTTGGGATAGCCGACGTTGAACGACAGGTAATAGGCCGAGTTCGGGTTCATCGAGCCCGGCGTGATCGTGTAGAAGCCTTCCGGCACCTGCCGGTCGCCCTCGCGCTGCTTGGGGCCGAGCTGGCCGGACCAGCGGCACATCGGGAAGGTCTTGACGTAGACGTAGCGCCCGTCCGCCCCCTGCTTCCAGACTTCGAATTCCGCCTCCTTCTTGAAGGCGCGGATCAGCACGGGCGCGTTCTTAGTCGTGCCCTTGGCGGTGAAGGAGGCGAGGGTCGCCTCCGGGATGGGGGCGAAGGCGCGGGCGTTGCCCGAGACCCCGAGGTCCTCGTTGCAGCCCGCCAGCAAGGCCGCTCCGGTCACCGCCAGGGCGATCCGGGAAAGGACCTTGATCGCGCGTCGTGCCCGCATGTCGCCGATATCCACTGCTCGCGCCCCGGGGAGAGGCTCAACGTCACCCGACACCCCTAGGGTTCTAGGCTTAAGCCCCCGTTACCGCAACCCGCGGCCCCAGCCGCGGAAAAGTTCCCGGCACTGGCGTTAATTTTCATTAAACATGAGGCTTTCGGGTGACTCCCGGTTCACCGTCGGCCGATGGCGAGGAACTTGTCGGCCCTGGCCGCCTTCACCTGCTCGCGCGACCAGCCGTCGAAGCCGTGCAGCGCGTCCGCGACGGCATCGCCCATGGCGGCGATGGCGGCATCCGGGTCCCGGTGCGCGCCGCCGGCCGGTTCGGCCACGACCGTGTCGATGATGGCGAAGCGCAGCAGGTCCTGCGCCGTGATCTTCATGTTGGTGGCGGCGTCCTGTGCCCGGGCCGGGTCGCGCCACAGGATGGAGGCGGCGCCCTCGGGCGAGATCACGCTGTAGATGGAATGCTCCAGCATGATGACGCTGTTGGCGGTGGCGATGGCGATGGCCCCGCCCGAGCCGCCCTCGCCGATGATGGCGGCGACGTTGGGCACGCCGAGTTCGAGGCAGGTCTGGGTCGAGCGCGCGATGGCTTCGGCCTGGCCGCGCTCCTCGGCCTCGATCCCCGGGAAGGCGCCGGCCGTGTCGACCAGCGACACGACCGGCAGGTCGAACCGGTCGGCGAGTTCCATCAGGCGCACAGCCTTGCGGTAGCCTTCCGGGCGGGCCATGCCGAAATTGTGCTTGATGCGGCTGTCGATGTCGGAGCCCTTCTCCTGGCCGATGAGGCAGATGGACCGGCCCCGGAAGCGGCCGAGCCCGCCCACGATCGCCTCGTCCTCGCCGAAGGCGCGGTCGCCGGCCAGGGGGGTGAAGTCGGTCATCAGGCTGCGGCAATAGTCGGAGAAGTGCGGCCGCTGCGGGTGGCGGGCCACCTGGGTCTTCTGCCAGGGCGTCAGCGCCGCGTAGAGCTCGGCCAGCGCCTTGGCGGCCTTCACCTCGAGGCGCGTCAGCTCCTCGCTGATGTTGATGGAATCCTCGTTGCTGGAAACCTGCCTCAGTTCCTCGATCTTGGCCTCGATTTCGGCGACGGGCTTTTCGAAGTCGAGGTAGAGGCGCATGGGATCCGGAACTCGGGGGAGGATGGTTCGCCAGGCGCGGCAGCGCGCCGGACGGGCCGGGGTCGGTGCCGGCGAAAGGCGCGGGACCGTGACGGCTCACCCCGCCGTAGTCAAGGCGCGGGCCGGAGTGCCGCTGCGTTAAGGTTCGGTAAGGACTCATGCTTAACGATGGGTGACGACGCCCGGGCCCCGGCCGCCCCGATGCCCCGGGGCGGCCGGGGCCGGCTCCCGCACGAGACGCTTCATGAGACGCTCCCCGCCCAGCCCCGCCCCGCGGCCCGACGCGCCCGTCCGCGCGGGCTTGGCCGTCTCGGCCGGCTCGGGCGTTTTGGTCTCCCTGACGCTGCTGGCCGCCGTGACCGTGCTGGCGGGTCCGGCCGGCGCGGCCCCGGCCCCGCCGCCGCCCGCCGCGACGGGTCCCCTCGGGGCCGACCCGGCGGCCGGGGCGGATGTGCCCTCGCTCGCCCTCGCCCGCGACCGGGACGCCCAGGCGGCGGCGGCCGTCGACAGCCTGAAGCTGGCGCTGCGCCCCGGCCACCTCGCCGACCCCATGCCGGGTATCGACCGCAGCTATGGGCTGGACATGCTGCGGGCGGAACTTTCCGAGATGGAGCGCAAGGCCGCGGGCTACCGGGCGACGCTGGGCAGCCAGCACCCCACCCTGGCGGCGGCCGACCAGGTCATCGCCGACCTGCGCGGGCAATTGCTCGATGCGACGCGCAAGGCGTTGGCCGGCGCCGAGCGTGACGCCGCCGCCGCTCGCACGGCCGTGGCGGGCGCGGAACGCGACGCCGCCCGGACCTTCGGTCCAACCGACGTAACGGGCACCATCGCGCCGGCCCGGGAGCCGTCCCGGCCAGCGCTGTATGAGTCGTCCCGGCCCTCCCTGCAGGACCCGTCCCGGTCCGGCGAGGCACCGTCGCGGCGGGCGGCCCGGGCCGAAGCGGGCGCCGGGCAGACGCCGGCGACCGCGGCCGTCCTGGCGGAGGCCCGGCAAGGCTCCCCGGCCTGGATCCTGGCCGCCGCCGCCCTGTCGGGACTGCTGGCCCTGCTGTCCGCCGGCTGGGCGTCGCGGCAACTGCTGCGGACCTTCCGCCGTCCGCCGCGCTCCCGCTTCGTCCTGCACCGGCGCGAGCCCGGCCTGGTGCCGGGCGACGTCCGTCCGCCAGTCGCCGCGCCCTCTGTCGCGCCCTCCGCCCTGTCCCGGGAAGCGCCCCACGCCGCGTCGCCGCAAGCGCCGTCGCAGCCGCAAGTGCCGTCGCAGCCGCAAGTGCCGTCGTCCCGGCAGCCGTCCCGCCCGCCTGTGACGCGGTCGACCGACGCCCCCGCCGAGATCGCGCCGCCGCTGCCCGGCCGCGCCGCACCGGTCGAGGCCCTCGCCGCCCTGTCGACGCTGCCGCTGCCCCGGACCGCCATGGCGGCCGACCTCGTCGGCGCCGTGGCGGCCGATCCGGGCGGCCCGCTGGCGCTCGCGGCCGCCCGTCTCTACGCCGGCACTCTCGCCTTGGCGGGCGCGGCACGCAGGGATCGCCTTTCCGTGCTGGTCACGGGCGTGGGCGACGCCCGCGACGCGGATGCCGACCTCGCCGCCCTGGCCCTCGCCCTCGCCGCCACCGCGTCGGGCGGGCGCGTGGCGCTGATGGAGGCCCGGCGGGTGGGCCGCCTCCGGCGCGACCTCGTCCCGGCGCAGGCCCGGCCCGCCCTCATCGAGGCGGGCGGCGCCGTCCGCACCCTGTATCGGCTCGGCACGCCCTTCGGGACGCTGGCGGTCCTGCCCTGCGACGCCTCCGAAGCCGCCTTGGCGGCGCTGCCGTCGGGCGCCGCGCGGCAGCGCGGGTTCGATGGTTTCGACCTCGTCGTGATGGTCGGCGAGGACCTGCCGACCCTGGCGCGGGGTGCCGACCTCGTCGTGGTGGCGGCCGCGTCCTCCGGGTCGGAGGACGATGTCGCGGCGGCGGCGCGCCTGTGCCGGGCTGCGGGCCGTCCCTGTGGCGGCGTCCTGGTCGAGCGCCCTGCGGCCGTCGCGGCCGTGGCGCCCCGTCCGGTGGCGGTCGGCGCGGCCCGGCGGCGTGCCGTCGGCCCCCCGCCCGCGCGGTCCGGCGCCGGGCGGCTGCAGCTCCGCGGCACGCTGGAGCCGCAGCGGCAGGCGGCGGGCTGACCTCCATCGGCCCGCCGCGACGCGCACGACGGCCCCGCGGCGATGGGGCCCGCTCCGCCCCGCAACGATCCGGGCGGACGGGCGTTGCCCCGCCACGACGGCGCCGGGCGATCGCGCCGCGGCCGTCGTCGACGGGAGACCAGGCATGACGACCACCGGCGACATCAAGGTCGAGGCGACCTCGGCACCCCAGGGGCCGGAAGGCCAGCGCTACCTCGCCAGCGGGCGTGCCCTGTCCATGCGCCTGTGGGAAGGCGAAGCCGGCGGCACCGAGAAGGCGCCGGTGCGCCGCGACTACGAGACCGTCGGCTACGTGATCTCGGGGCGGGCCGAACTCGAACTCGAGGGCCGCACCGTGAGCCTCGAAAAGGGGTCCTCCTGGGTCGTGCCCAAGGGCGCCGCCCACACCTACCGCATCATCGAAGCCTTCACGGCCGTGGAAGCGACGGCGCCGCCGGCCGAGGCGCACGGCCGCGACGCCGTCTGACGGGCGCGGCCGCTCCGCACGACCGATCCCGCCCGGGCTCAACCGCCCGTGGCGGCCTCCGGCCCGGCAGGGACGGGGACCGCTCTGCCTCCATGGCGACGTCGTCCCTTGCCGCTCCGCCTCCATGGCGACGTCGTCCCTTGCCGCTCCGCCTTGATGGCGACGCGGTCGCGCCCCACCATGAAGAGGACCGACCCGTAATCCCGAGCACCGATCGATGCAGGCACGCTTCCTTCCCTGGCTGGACCGCTCCGGCCGCCTGTCGATGCTCAAGCTCGTGGTGTTCGCGGCGCTCTTCGCCCCGGCAGTATGGATCGCCGTCCAGTACGACCAGGGGTGGCTGAAGTCCGACAGCGTCAAGTCGCTGATCCACGAGTCCGGCCTTTGGGCGATCCGCATCCTCCTCGTGTCCTTGGCGGTGACGCCGCTGCGCCGCATCGGGCATTGGAACAAGCTCATCGCGGTGCGGCGCATGCTCGGCGTCGCGGTGCTGGCCTATGTGCTGGGGCATTTCGCCCTCTACATCGTCCAGCAGCGCTTCGACCTCGTCCACGTGGCCGGCGAGATCGCGCTGCGGCTCTACCTCACCATCGGCTTCGTGGCGCTGCTCGGCCTCGCCGTGCTGGGGTCGACCTCCACCGACGCCATGATCCGGCGCATCGGCGCGGCCCGCTGGAACCGGCTTCACCTTCTGGTCTACCCGATCGCCCTGCTGGCGCTGGTCCATTTCATGCTGCAGACCAAGCTCGACGTCAGCGGGCCGCTGCTGCTCGTCGGCTTCTTTTTCCTGGAGATGGGCTGGCGGCTGCTGCAGCGCTTCAAGCGCGGCGAGGATGTCGCGGCGCTCTGCCTGCTGGCCGTGGCGGCGCCCGTCGTCACCGCCCTGTTCGAGGCCGGCTGGTACCACCTGCGCAACGGGATCGACGTAATGGACGTGCTGGGTGCCGACCTCAGCCTCGACGACGGGTTGCGGCCCGTCTGGATCGTGCTGGCCGTTGGGCTCGCCGCCGTGGCCCTGCGCGTCGCGCGCCCGCTCTGGGCGCGGCGCCCGGCGCCGGCGTCGCGCCTGCGTGCGGCGGCCGAGTGAGGGCGGCGGCATGACCCCGCGCATGGATCGGGCGGCCCAGCGGGCCGCGCTGCTGGAACTCGGCGCCGCCGTCGCCGAGGAGATGCGCGCCGGGCAGGGCGGCGCCAGCGCCAGCGCGGTGGGCGACGTGCTCGCCACCCTGCCGCAGGCGAGCCTGGAGATCGTCGGGCTGATCGGCCGCGAAGCGCGCCGCCGCCGCCCCGACCCGCACCTCGTGGCGGCGCTCGCCTTCATCTGCGGGCAGGCGCTGGAGATGCTGCGCTTCGGGATGGAGCGCTCCGACCCCGCCGCCGCCGCCATGCTGGATTCGGTTCGCGGCCGCCTCGTCGCCGAGGCCCGCTCGGACCGCGCCGACCCCGCCGTGCTGATGCTGGTGACGAAGCAGTTCGCCATGGCCAAGCTCGACATCGGCGACGAGCTGCGCGGCGCCATGGGCGATATCCTGGACGAGCAGGCCGACGAGGCCGCCGAACAGGGCGCTGGCGACCTCGACATGGAGAACCACCTCGTCGAACTCGCCCGCGAGCTCGGCGACGACGCCTTCGCCATCCACCTCGAGCTCGCCGAGACCGCCTCTTCCTTCCCGGTGGACCATCGCCTCGCCATGGCGAGCTTCATGCTCGCTTCGGACGCCGCACCCGTGAAGGATGCTGCGCTCGGCTGGCTCTTCGACCCCGACCCGGCCGTGCCGCCGGCCCTCTGCGCCGCCCTCGGCGAGGAGGCCGCCGCCGGCCGCCTCGACGGCACCACGCTCCGCCGCCTCGTGGCGGCGCGCAACTGGCTGGGGCCGGCGGTGCGACCCGGCGTCGACGCCGTGGTGCGGGCCGCGCGGCGGCGCGGGGGCGAGCCCCTGCCGGTCGCCTCGCCGCATGTCGAGGATCTCCGGGTGTCGGGCTTCGACGGCGCGGGCGCCGCTAGTGCCTTCGCGCTGGTGCGCACCGGCAAACGCTACGCCGTGGCCTCCGTCCTGTTCAAGTTCGGCCACGGCGTGCGGGACGCCTGGGTGCACCGCAACCTGTCGCGGGCCGAAGGCGATGCGCAGCTCGACCGGGTGGGGGCCGAGATCGACCTCGTGCCCCTGTCGGTCCCGACGCTGCGCCGCCTGTTGTCCCACATGCTGGCGCTGAACGCCGCCGACGCGCCCCCGCCCTTCGGCACCATCGACGTCGTCGAGGCGCTGGGCCTCGGCACCGTCAACCCGGAGGCCGTCGACCCCGGCGAGATGGTCGCCGAGATCCTGGCGGCCGGCGAGGGGGCGCAGGACGAGGCCGAAGTCCTCGCCGACGCCGCCGGCTGGCCCGCCCGCTACGGCTTCATGAACAGCTGGTTCGAGGACGACGCGGCCCTCGACGACCTCCTGGCCGGCCGCAAGGGCCTGTCCCGGGCCCGCCGGGTCGACCTCGTGCTCGACCGCTTGGTGATGCCGCGCCGCCGGCGCTGGGGCGAGATGCTGGCCTGGATGGCCCTCATGACGGCCGACAACGACGACGGCGAGGAAGCGGGCCGTTTCGCCGTCGTGGCCGGCGCGATGCTGGGCGAACGCCCGGCCGCCGAAGTGCCGCTGCTCCGCGCCATCGCCGACAGCACGATCGCGGCGCGGCGGACCCAGCGGGCCTGATGCGCGGGCGCCCGCGCCGGTGGCCATTGGACGCCCTCGCCAAGTCGAGGTTCCCGCTTTAATCCCAAATTCACCCTGTTGTACCGCGGTCGAGCCAAGTTGGAAGCTGCGATGGGGCACTCATCGACGCTTCTAGGGAAGGTAAACGGATAGTAAACAGCTAGATTGTAGTTGATACATGGTTTTTGCACTTAGCCAATTTGTAGCCATATTTGCTGAATGAGCCCCGATTAGGGTAAACAGTGGGGGTCGGCCAGAGCAAGGCGCACTTCGCCGGATCATGGCTGGGCGGCGTTCCGCGTGGGTTCGGGAGTTCAGTGATGAAGCATCTGTTGTTGGCGGCCGTGGCGATGTCGGCCGTCCTGGGCGGTTCGGCCCTGTCCGGCGCGTCCGCCGCCGATCTGCCGCGCCGGTCCCCCGCCTATATCGCGCCGGCCTACGCCCCCATGTTCACCTGGACGGGCTTTTACGGCGGCATCAACGGCGGCTACGGCTTCGGCGACGCCAACGGCATCGGCCGCGCCCTCGCCGGCAGCCCGAGCGGCGGCCTCATCGGCGGCACGGTCGGCTACAACTACCAGTACCAGCGCTTCGTGCTCGGCCTCGAAGCCGATTTCGATTACGCCAGCATCGGCAACAGCCAGACCTCGGCCGGTCCGCTCACCGCCAAGAGCAACCTCAACTTCGAGACGACCGTTCGGGCCCGCGCCGGCTACGCGGTCGACCGCGCGCTGTTCTTCGTGACGGGCGGCTATGCGGGCGGCAACCTGCATTCCACGACCTACGACACGCCGAACAACTTCTACGCCGCCAACACCAACTATCTCAACGGCTACGCCGTCGGTGCCGGCGTCGAATATGCCTTCATGCCCAACCTGTCGGGCAAGGTGGAATACCTCTACACCGACCTCGGCCAGGCCTACAATTTCGCCTATACGCCCGACGTCAGCCGCATCGGCCTCAGCACGTCGAACATCAAGGCCGGCATCAACTATCACTTCTAGTATCGATCGCGGCCAGGTCGTGCGCCTGGCCGCGTCGACAGGGGCGGCGAAGCCCGGAGGCGCCCGCGCGGTTCGGGAGACGGTTCCGTCCGCGGTTCGCGCTCGGCGAGCCTGGGCCGCAGATCCGGACGCCCGCCGGCATCTCGGCCAGATGTCGTACGATCCACGGCATCGCGTTCCTCGCGTCACATCCCCGGCAGCACCATCACCTTCACGTCGCCGGGTGCCGCCGGCGCCGCCACGGTCTCGGCCACGGCGTCGAGCCCGATGCGCCGCGTGACGAGGCTGTCGAGGTCGAGGACGCCCGCGGCCACGAGGTCGGCGGCGCGGCGGTGCGTGAAGGGGTTGATGAAGGAGCCCAGCAGGCGCAACTCCCGGAACAGGATGTCGAAGGGCTCGATCGTCACCTTGGCGCCCTGGGGCATGACGCCGAGGATCACCACCGTGCCGCCCGAGCGCGCCATGCGGGGCGCCTGCTCCACGGTCTCGGCGACGCCCGCGCATTCGATCACCACGTCGGCCCCACCCGGCAGCAGCCCACGCGGGCCCGCCACCGCCGCCACGACGTCCTCGCGCCGCGCATCCACCGTGGCGGTGGCGCCCACGGCTTCGGCGAGGGCCCGGCGCGACGCCTGGCGCGTCGACAGCACCACGGCGCCGGCGCCGGCCAGCCGTGCCAGCTGAACCACGAGGAGGCCGATGACGCCGCCCCCCAGCACCACGACGCCCGCACCCGGCGTGATGGCCGCCAGGTCCATGCCGTGCAGGCAGCAGGCCAGGGGTTCGCAGAAGGCGCCATGGACCGGATCGAGGTTCGCCGGCAGAACGTGGGCCTGGCTTTCCGGCACCACGACATAGTCGGCGAAGCCGCCGTCGCGGTGGATGCCGAGGGCGCGCAGGTTGCGGCACAGGTTGATGCGCCCGGCCCGGCAGGCCTCGCAGCGGCCGCAGACGATGTTGGGGTCGCCGGTGACGCGGGTGCCGGGCGCGATCTCCGCCACGCCCTCGCCCACGGCTTCGACGATGCCGCAGAACTCGTGTCCCAGCGTCACGGGCGGGGCGGCCGGGAACTCTCCGTGCAGCAGGTGCCGGTCCGTCCCGCAGATCCCGCTGGCCTCGACCCGCACCAGCAGGTCGGTCGGTCCCGGCACGGGGCGCGACACCTCGCGCAGCGCCAGCCGGCCCACGGCCTCGAGTCGCACGGCTCTCATCCTGTTTCCCCCCGTTCGCCGCGATCGCCGCCGCATCGTCGCGCCATGCGGTCGGCTCCGCCGCCGCATCATGGCCCATATCGCGGGCCGGGATAAGCGTTGCCGATCGACGAAGGCCCGAGCCTTCGGTGGGAGCGATCCGCATCGCCGCCGCCGTCCTGGCATCCGTCTTGCTGTCCGCCGGTCTCTTCGGCGCGTCGGATGGGGACAGCAGGATGGATTTCACGATCGGTTGCACCCTCCCTTACAGGGTCAAGTCGCCGACCTCCTTCGTGTTCAACATCGAGGCCGTCCGCCATCCCGGCCAGGTGATCACGGCGGAAACCCTGACGCTCACGCCGGACGCCGCCGTCGAGCGGTGGACCATGCCGGAATCGGGCAATCGCTACCTGCGCATCGACGCCGCGCCGGGCCCCTTCACCCTGGACTACCGGGCCGAGGTGACGCTGTCGCCGGTGCTGGAAGCCCCGGAAGCCGTGACCGAGATCCCCGCCAAGGCCCTGCCGCTCTCGGTGCTGCCGCACCTTTGGCCGAGCCGCTACTGCCAGTCGGACAAGCTGAACCGCCTGGCGCAGCGCACCTTCGGCGCCGAAACCCCGGGCTATGCCCGCGTCAACGCCGTGTGCAACTGGATCCACGACAACGTCGACTACGTCGGCGGCATCTCGGACGAGATGACCTCGGCCTTCGATACGGCGACGCAGCGGGCCGGCGTGTGCCGCGACTTCGCGCATCTCGCCATCGCGCTGTGCCGGGCGCTCGGCATCCCGACGCGCTACGTCAGCGCCTACGCGCATCGGCTGGAGCCGCCCGACTTCCACGCCGTGATCGAGGCCTACCTCGACGGCCCGTCGGGCTTCGGCTGGTACCTGTTCGACCCGACCCGCAAGGCCGCCCCGGACGGGCTCGTGCGGATCGGCATCGGGCGCGACGCCGCCGAAGTGGCCTTCTCGTCGCCCTTCGGCGATATCGTCTACGACAAGCCCGTGGTCTGGATCGAGCCCAAGCGCGGCACCGTCGGGGCCGTCACCACGCAGGCGGTGCGGGCGGAACTGTGAGGGCGGCCATGGTGTCGGGGCGGGATGCGATGCGAGGGACGACGATCCGCGCCGCGGCGGCGCGGCACGGGTTCGGCGAGGCGGCGGTCGACGCGCTGTGGCACGCCTTGGAGCGTGGCGACGGGCGCATGGCCCAGTTCTCCCACCCCGAGTTGGGCGGCATGGGGCAATGGTCGGCGGGGGGCCTCGTGCAGATCGGCGCCATGTTCGACGACCGGCTCAAGGCCCGCGTCGCCGCGGCCTGCCGCGACCTCGCCGCCGCCATGGCGGAGGGCGACGCTTCGGGACGGGGCGAGTCCACGAAACCCGCCGAGGCCGCCGCGGACGGGCCGGCGTGGTGGCCGGGCGGCCTCGGACAGCCCTCCGCCTCCGGCGCGCAGAACGGGCTGCGCTACGCCTATTTCGCCGAGCGGCGCCGGCTCGCCATCGCCCGCGATGGGCGCGTGACGCTCTACGACACCGGGCGACACCGCATCTTCGGCGTGTCCCAGCGCCAGAGCCGGGGGCCACATCTCGCCTTCACCGCCGACGATGGGACCGTCGACGTCGACAGCCTGGCCGTCGTGCCGTCCTGAAGGCACGGGCGGTTAACGACGATCGCGACGCGGCGTCGGGGGAAGGCCGAGGGCGGTGCTAGAGCGGTGGCGGGGGTGCGCACGCCCCGAACCTGCCCGCCCGCCGGAGACCCCTCGCCATGTTCGCCTCCCTCGAACGGCCCTCCGCGGCGCCGATCGCCATCGTGGTGGCATGCTGCCTTGGGATTGCCGGCACGGCGCTCGGCCTGGCACATGCCGCCGTCGCGGGCGACGACCTCGGCCTGCGCCGCGCGGAGTTCTGGCCCGAACAGGTTTCCGTGGCGGCCTCCTCGCCGGCCCCGGCCACCCGCACGGCGGCGCGCCGCCGCGGCCCGCGCCGCATCTGGGCGGCGTCGCGGTCGCGACCGCTGCGGGTCATGCTCGCCCGCCGTGAGCGCCGCCTGCGCCTGGCCCGGCATCGCCGGGCCGGGCGGCGGACTGCGATGGCGGAGCGCGTCGCGCGCCCCGCATCCCCGACCGTGCTGACCCTGCCGAGGCCGGACCGGCCGGCGCTGGTGTCCATCTACCAGGACCGGACTTTGCGGGACGGCGACGCCGTCATGCTGGCGGACGGCATCCACCTGTTCCACGGCGGCGCGCGCTGGCCGCATCGCCCGGACGATTTCCTCCGGCTTCAGTCGGTGGTGAGGCTCGGCTGGTCGCTGCGCCACACGCTGTCCGACATCGACAGCGCGCCGCCGAGCCGCTGGACCATGGCGGGCACGAGGATGGGCTGAACGCCGCCGCGCCGGGCGCGGCGTCTTTGCCTGAACGTCGCCGCGCCGGGCGCGGCGTCCCCAGGCGTCAGGCCGCCGCCAGCGTGCCGTCGGCCCTGGCGTATGGCGCGAGGCGCGGCGGCGTTCCGGCCGGCGCATCGGCGGCGCGGTCCCGCTCCGCCAGCCAGGCCCACAGCCGCTGCGGCGGCATCGGCCGGCCGAAATGATAGCCCTGCGCCAGCCGGCAGTTCATGGCGGACAGCGCCGCGACGTCGTCCGCGGTCTCGACGCCTTCCGCCACGACCTCGATGCCGAAGGACACGCCGATCCCCAGGATGGCCTGGACCAGGATCTGGTCCTTGCGGCGGCCCGCCAGGCCCGTGACGAAGCTCCGGTCGATCTTGATGCGGTCCACCGGCATGCTGCGCAGGTAGGCGATGGACGAACAGCCGGCGCCGAAATCGTCGATCGCCAGCCGCACGCCGACCGACACGAGGTCCGACAGCACCGCGAGCCCGTTCTCGCTCGCCGCGAAGGCTTCTTCGGTGATCTCCACCTCCAGCTGGCGGGGATCGATTCCGTGGCGGGCGATGGCGCGGCGCAGCAGCGAGGCGACGTCGTATTGGGCGATCTCCTTCGGGGACAGGTTGACGCCGACCCGGATGTCGTCCCGCCCGGCACCGCACAACTGGCTCGCCATGGCGGCCGCCCGGTCGACGATGAAGCCCGTCAGTTCCGCCGACCTGCGGGTGCGCAGCGCCGCGTCCACGATGGCGGGCGGCGCGACCCAGCCGTGCGCGGGGTGGTTCCAGCGCAGCAGCGCTTCCAGGCCCACCGTCGCGCCCGTGGCGATCGCCACCTGCGGCTGGAACCACACCTCCAACCCGTCGCCCTGGAGGGCCTGTTCGAGGTCGTGCTCGATGTCGCGGGCCATGGTGGCGGCGGCGAGCAGGGTGGCGTCGAAGCGGCGCGCGCGGTGCCGGCCCTCGTCCTTGGCGGCGTAGAGGGCGAGATCGGCATGGGCCAGCAGGCCTTCGGCGGTGGAATCGTTCTCCGGGGCGGCCGCGAAGCCGAGACTCATGGCGATCGTGAGCCGGCGCTCGCCGATCGCGAAGGGGCCGCTGACCCGGGCGATCAGGGCTTCCGCCAAGGCCTGCCCGCGGTCGCCCCGCCCCGCCGCGCCGCCCGGGCCCCCGACATCCGCCACCAGGATGGCGAATTCGTCGCCGCCGAGCCGCGCCACGATCTGCGTGGCGCCGACCGCGCCGGTGAGCCGTGAGGCGACCTCCTTGAGCACCCTGTCGCCGGAGCCGTGCCCCAGCGTGTCGTTGATGGACTTGAAGTGGTCGAGGTCGATCAGGAACAGGAAGAAGGCGTCGAGCCCATCGTCCCCGACGCGCCCCAGCCAGCCGTCGAGCGCCTGGGCGAAGGCCGCGCGGTTGCACAGGCCGGTGAGCGGGTCGTGGTTGGCGAGATGGTGGAGGCGCTGGGCCGCCAGCGTCGAGGCCGCATGCTCGAGCTTGAGCGACTCGGCCAGCGCGACGGCCTCGGTCCTGAGGTAGACGGCCCGGGTGAAACTCTGCTGGGCGTTGGTCGAGGACCGCGTGATGATGGCGGCGAACAGCACCACGGTGAGGGCGAAGGTGGCGTGCTGGATCCCGCCGGTGAGCATGTACTTGACCGCCACCGCGCCGAGGATCGGCAGGGCGAAGACCTGGCCCACGAGGGCGAAGGCCCCGGCATAGGCCGAAGCCCCGGCCGTGATGCCGGCGATGACGAAATAGGCGAGCGGCCCGGACGGATTGCTGTCCTCGAGCATGGCGGCGGGCAGGACCGCCCAGATCAGCCCGTTCACCGCCGCCAGCCCGACCTGGAGGCCGATCCGCCGCGACAGCGACAGCCGCCAAGGCCCGAAGCCGAGGCAGCAGACCGAGAGGGCGAGGCGGGCCCCGTTGGTCACCAGGACGCCGGCGTACCAGCACCAGATCGCCCAGGGCGCGACCGAACCCCACACCACCAGGAGCGTCACGGTGGCGATGAAGCAGTTGGCGGGCAGCGACAGCATCTGGCCCGACGCCAAGGCCGCAACCTGCTCCTCCTTCACCTCGGTGCTCAGTTCGACACTGCGCTCGGGGCCCATCTTCGTCATCTCAGGAACGTCTCCCTCGGCGTGCTGGAACCCGCCGATGCCAATAACCTGGGAGAAAACTCCTAAAACAATGGTCACATCCAGACTTCGCGGCCCACGACATCGCGTCTCGACCATAACGACCGCCGAAAGATGCCGATGAGGACTGCGGCGACCGCGCATCGAGGGCTCGTCATCGACGCGACGACTCACGATGAAGGACGATTTTACTCCATCGAAGCTGCCTGGGACCGTTCGGCAGGGCGTTCGACAGGGATCGAACGGCGAGTCTCCCCGCCGGAAGAAGCTTTTTACGTCAGGTCACACCATCCGCCGGATGGCGGCCTTGTGCAGCTTGCCGGTCGCCGTGTGGGGGAGTTCCGACACGACGCGCAGGTCGGTCGGCACCATCCAGCGCGCCACGCGCCCCTCGAACAGCGACGCCATGTCCTCCGCGTCGAAGCTCGCGCCCGCCACCGTCACGACGAAGAGCACGGGCCGCTCCCCCCAGCGCGGGTCGTCGCGGGCCACGACGGCGGCCTCCTGCACGGCGTCGTGTTCGAGGGCGATGTTCTCGATTGCGATGGAGCTGATCCATTCCCCGCCGGACTTGATGACGTCCTTGGCGCGGTCGACGATCTCGACGAAGCCGTCGGGGTCCACCGTCACCACGTCGCCGGTGGCGAACCAGCCCGGCGTCGCGAAGGACTCGTCGGCCTCGGAGCCGAAGTAACGCGACGCCACGCAGGGGCCCCGCACCAGCATGGCGCCGAAGGCCTCGCCGTCGCGGGAGACACTCTCGCCCGCCGGCCCCACGGCGCGCAGTTCCACGCCGAAGAGGGGGCGCCCCTGCTTGCGGGCGAGGGCCAGCCGGGCCTCGGGCGCGAGGCCGGCCTGGCTGTGTTTCGGCTGGTTGGTCACGGCGACGGGGCTGGTCTCCGTCATGCCCCAGGCGTGGACGACCGACACGCCCAGGGCGGCGAAGCGCTCGATCATCACGGGCGGGCAGGCCGAGCCGCCGATGCCGACCCGCCGCACGGGGGCCAGCGCCTCGCCCCGGGCCTCGACCCAGTCGAGCAGCCCCAGCCAGACCGTGGGGACGCCGGCCGTGAGGGTGACGCCTTCGCGGCGGATCAAGCCATGCAGGCTTTCCCCGTCGAGCCGGGGACCCGGCATGACCAGTTTCGCGCCCGCCATCGCGGCCGCGTAGGGCAGGCCCCAGGCATTGACGTGGAACATCGGCACCACCGGCAGGACGGTGTCGACGGCCGAGAAGCCGAAGCCGTCGGGCACCGAGATGGTCAGGGCGTGGAGCACCGTCGACCGGTGGGAATAGAGCACGCCCTTGGGCGCCCCGGTGGTGCCCGACGTGTAGCAGAGGCCGCAGGCCGCCCGCTCGTCGAGGGCCGGCCAGTCGTAGCTCTCGTCCTCGGCGGCGAGCAGCGCCTCGTAGCAGAGCAGGCCCGGCAGGCGCGAGGCCGGGGGCATGGATTCGGGGCCGCCCATCACCACGACGGCCCGCACCTCCGGCATGCGGCCCGACAGGGCCTCGACGAGCGGCACGAGGCCGGGATCGACGAACAGCACCGCATCGCCGGCATGGGCCACGATGGCGGCGATCTGCTCGGGAGACAGCCTCGGATTGACCGTGTGGCAGATCCGCCCCGAGCCCGAGGCCGCGAAATAGACTTCGAGGTGGCGGTGCCCGTTCCACGCCAGCGTGCCGACGCGGGCCGCCCGCGCGAGGCCCAGCCTGTCGAGCGCGCGGGCGAGGCGGCGGCTCCGGCTCGCCACCTCGCCGTAGGTGGTGGCGCCGACACCGCCGGCGGCGTCGCGCCACACGACCGGGGTGTCGCCGTGCGACGTTTCGGCGTGTCTCAGTATGGACGAGACCAGCAGCGGCACGTCCATCATCGATCCCAGCATGGCGCCTCCCCGGCGGCGTTCCGCCCTTCACAAGGCCCGGCGCGCCTTCTGGCGCGTCTCGGGCCGGGGAGTGAAGCATGGGGCGCGCCCCTTGCCCAGGGCGGCGGCGAACGTCGCGGGGGGCCGGGCCGAGAGCGCCCGGACGGCTGCGGCCCCGGGCGCGTCAGCGGCCGTGGAAGGCCTGCAGGATGCGGGCGCGCTGGAGATCGAACTCGCTGACCACGCCGACCGGCGCCACGGGAGCGGCCTCGGCGGGCAGGCGGATGGAGCGGTCGAGGTAGATGATGCGGTTCTGCAGGCGCAGCGAACGGTCGGTCAGGTCCTGGAGCAGCGGCGGCAGCTGGGCGAAGACGCCCGGGCCCGAGGCCACGTCCTGCGGGCACAGCCGCACCTTGTGCTTTTCGGCCTCGGCCTGCTCCGGGTCCATCTCGCCCTCGTTGACGGCCCGCTGAACCAGCAGCCAGGAGGCCACCTGCATGAGGCGCGTCGTCAGCCGCATGCTTTCGGCCGCGTAGGCGATGGCGACGGGGCGCGGCAGGTTCTTGGCCTCGTCGCGGCCGGGCCCGTCGAGATAGGCCGCCACCTCTTCCACGAGGTGCATGCCGTCGCGGAACAGGGCCTTGAAGCGCGGCGAGCCGGCGAGGCGGTGGGCGAAGCTGATGGTGTTGCCGCCGTCGACGCTGGAGTTGACGCTTACCATGCCGGTTCCTCGAATCGCGCGATGCAGTGGTGCCGAAGCTGCGGCGCCGCCGTGACGAAGCGGGCGGCTGCCGCCACGCCCGCTGCCCCTGTTGTAGCAGCGATCATTCGAGGGGCGCCTTTAACCCGACATTAGGGTTAATGGCTGGACGCAAGGCCAAAGGAGAACCGCACGGCAGCCGCCCTCGAAGTCGAACAGGGAAACGTCCTGCCCGGCCGGCGAACACGACGGCTCGCCGACAGATCAAGACCGCGCCATCGGTCGACGAGAAAGGTTGACGCCCGATGAAAGCCGCGGCACCGGCGAGATGCCGGCGCCTGTCGCGACGGTGCAAGCGCCCCGGCACGAAGCTTGCTCTCAGCCCGTCGCGACACCGGCCGGTCATCTCTGCACGCCCTGCAGATGTGACTGGACTCGGCCTGAACAATCGCATCAAATCCGCCGCGGCCTCGACAACCGGCACGGCCGGATCTTGCAGCCACGGAGAATTATGACGTGAAGACCATCGGATTGACGGGTTTCGTGCTGGCGGCGGGTCTCGCCTTTTCCGGCCTCGCCCATGCGGCAGATTTCAAGCTCGCCGTCGCCGGGCCGCTCACCGGCCCCAACGCGGCCTTCGGGGCACAGTTGCAGCAGGGCGCGCAGCAGGCGGTGGAGGACATCAACGCCAAGGGCGGCATCCTCGGCAACAAGATCACGATCGAGACCGGCGACGACGTGTCGGATCCCAAGCAGGGCGTCTCCGTCGCCAACAAGTTCGTCGGCGACGGCGTGAAATACGTCGTCGGCCACTTCAACTCGGGCGTGACCATTCCGGCCTCGGACGTCTACCTCGAGAACGGCATGCTGATGATCACGCCGGCCGCCACCAACCCCACCCTCACCGAGAAGGGCAAGTGGGACGTGTTCCGCACCTGCGGCCGTGACGACCAGCAGGGCGCCGTCGCCGCCAAGTACATCGAGGATCACTTCAAGGGCAAGAAGATCGCCATCCTCCACGACAAGACCACCTACGGCAAGGGTCTGGCCGACGCCACCATGGCGGCCCTGGCCAAGGCCGGCATCAAGCCCGCCCTCTACGAGGGCGTGAACGCCGGCGAGAAGGACTATTCGGCCGTCGTCTCCAAGGTGAAGGCCGCCGGCGCCGATGTGGTCTACTGGGGCGGGCTCCACCCCGAGGGCGGCCTCATCCGCCGCCAGATGACCGACCAGGGCATCAAGTCCCCGATGATGTCGGGCGACGGCATCACCGACAACGAGTTCGCCTCGATCGCCGGCCCCGGCGCGGAAGGCACGCTGATGACCTTCGGCCCCGACCCGCGCAAGAACCCCAACGCCGCGGCCGTGGTGAAGGAATTCGCCGCCAAGAACTTCGACCCCCAGGCCTACACGCTCTATAGCTACGCCGCCGTGCAGGTGATGGCGCAGGCCGCCGAGAGCGCGAAGTCCATCGACCCGCACAAGATGGCCGACGCCATGCACTCGGGGATGAAGTTCCACACGGTCATCGGCGACCTGTCCTACGACAAGAAGGGCGACCTCACCCAGGCCGGCTACGTCATGTACACCTGGAAGAAGCAGCCCAACGGCCAGATCACCTACGTCCAGAACGACTGATCCCGTCACGGGACCATCGCGAGGGGCCCGCCGCCAGGCGGGCCCTTTTTATTTGGCGATGATCGCCGCCCCGATCCGAGCTGGCACGGCGTTAAGGCCGTTCAGGCCGCCGCCGACGCGGAGCTTCACGGCGAGCCTGTGACACCACACACGATGCGGATGGCCGGCGATGACGCGGAACAGGGGCGACGAGGACGGTGAGGGGGAGGGGCAGTCGAGCGGCACCGGGGCCGACACGCTCAGCGACACGTTCCAGACGGCGATCTCGTCGGCGCCCGAGCCCGTCAAGATCCACGACATCATCCGCCATGACGGCGAACGCGAACTCGACCGCAGCATCTCGGCCCTGGCCTGGTCGGGCCTCGCCGCCGGCCTGTCGATGGGCTTTTCCTTCCTGATCATGGCGGTGATGCGCGCCGCGCTGCCGGACGCGCCCTGGCGCATCCTGGTCTCGGGTTTCGGCTACACCACCGGCTTCCTCATCGTCGTGCTCGGCCGGCAGCAGCTCTTCACCGAGAGCACCCTCACGGCGGTGCTGCCCGTGCTCACCAAGCCCACCGGGGCGGCGGTGTCGGGCATGCTGCGGCTCTGGGCGGTGGTGCTGGTCGCCAACGTGGTCGGGACCGTGCTGTTCGCGGCCCTGCTGGCGGTGCCGGGCCTGTTCCAGGAGCCCGTCACCCAGGCCCTGTCGGAGATCGGCCAGGAGGCCCTGCGCGACTCCTTCTGGCACATGGCGCTGAAGTCCATGCTGGCGGGCTGGCTCATCGCCCTCATGGTCTGGCTCATGCCCAGCGCCGGCCAGTCGCGGCTGCTGCTGATCCTCATCATCACCTACCTGGTGGCGATCTCCCACACCTCCCACCTCATCGCGGGCTCGTCGGAGATCGCCTACCTGGTGATCGTCGGCCAGATCGGCATCGGCGACTACGTCGGCCACTTCTTCGTGCCGACCTTCCTGGGCAACGTGGTGGGCGGCACCTCGCTGGTGGCGCTGCTCAACCACGCCCCCGTGCGCGAGGAACTCGACAAGGCCAATGGCGGCTGAGCGCGACCGGCGCCCGGCGGACGCCGGTTCCGGGTGCTACTTGTCGAAGGCGGGATTGCCGGCGATCTCGCCCTTCTCCTTCGGGACGATCTTCCAAAGGTTGAACGTCCGCTCCGTCCATCCGTGGGGATTGTAGCGCGGCGAGTTCTGGATGGCCGAGTTGGTGACGTAGAGCGTCGCGTCCGGCCCTTCGGCGAAGGTGTCGGGCCACACGAGGCGGGGGTCCTTCACCAGGAGGTGCCGCTCCTTGGCGCCGGGCTCCTGCGTCTCGATCGCGTCCTTCTGCACGGCGGTGAAGAAAAGCTTGCCGGTCCGGTCCTGCCACAGGCCGTCGTTGGGCTCGCTCGGCGACACCGTCTCGACCTTCGCCGACATCGCGTCGGGCGCCAGGCTCGCGTCCTGGAGCGCCGACGTCGCGATCCGGTACAGCGTCTTGCCGGTCAGGGGCTGGAGGTACAGGTACTCGCCCTTGGGATCGAGCGAGATGGAATCGGCCGCGAACTGGACGCCACGACCGTCGGCGGTGTGGATCTCCTTGCCGCCGATAACGACCTTCACGGACTTGTCGACCTGGGTCTGCATGGCGCCGTCGAGCACGCGGCGGGCCTGGCCCGTCGTGACGTCGAGCACCACGAGCGCGCCCTGGGCGCCGCTGTCCGTCATATAGGCGAAGCGCCCGTCGGGGGAGAGCCGCACGTCGTTGAGGTAGCTGCCCTGCGGGGCGACGTCGCCGCCGAACTTGAAGGTTCGCACGACCTTGTCGGTCTTGAGGTCGATCTCGACGAGCTTGGGCCCGCCCGGCACGATGAAGCCGGTGGCGGGGGCGGCGGGGTCGATGACCCAGAGGTGGCCCTTGCCGTCCGCCGTCTCGGCCTGCACGCAGACGAAGTGGTCGCCCGGGCTCTTGGGGTCGGCGTTGCGGAAGCTGTTCCATTCCGCATCCGGATAGGGGCGCAGCTTGCCGTCCTTGGTGACTTCGGCCAGCGACACCGGCACGTCCTCGAACCAGCGCGGGAAGCTCACGAAGATGCGGCCGTCCTCGCTGACGGCGACGCCCGTGACCTGGTGGTCGAAGCTCATGACCTTTTCGAGCTTGGCCGTGGCGGCGGCGTGGCCGGCCATCGGGGCCTCGGCGTTGGGCGCGGCGGCGAAGGCCGCCGTGGACGCCAGCAGCGTCGCGCTCAACAGGGCGTGGGCGGCGCGGCGGCGGTGAGGCAGGGGAGGGCGCATGGGCGGTTCCGGTCGGGGACGAGGTGACGGCGAACGTCGTAGACCGGACCGCTGTTCCTGCGGCTCCCGGCGCAACCGCCGGGAGCGCGCCGCGCCGGGGAGGTTTCAGGCCGTGACGGCGGCCCCGGTCGACAAGGTTGCCGCGCTCCGGCGCTCGGCGACCGCCTCGTCGTAGAGCGCCTGCTCGCTTTCCCTGTGGGCGAGCGAGAAGCGGATGGCGGCGGCGCCGCAGGCACAGACCACGGCGACGATGCCCAGGATCAGGAAGGTGACCTGGACGTTGCCGGTGCCGCGGGCCAGGAAGCCCGCCACCACGCCGCCGACGTTGCCGCCGGCGCCGATGATGCCGGTGACGCCGCCCAGCACCTTGCGGTCGACGAAGGGCACGATGGCGTAGAGGGAGCCGCAGGCCATGTGGGTGAACAGGCCGAAGACCAGCAGGAAGACCACGGCGAGCGCGACCGAGTCGGACTGCGAGAAGGCGATGAGGAACACGCCCTCGCACAGCAGCATGGCGAAGAGCAGCCAGGTCCGGCCGCCGAGGCCCTTGGAGTAGGCCACTCGGTCCGACAGGAGGCCGCCGAGCGCCCGGGCGAACAAGGCGAGCAGGCCGAAGGCGCCGACCGCGTAGCCGGCATTGCCCTGCGTCATCTGGAACTTGCCGACGAAATACGTGACGGCGATGGAATGGACGAAGAGCTCGACGCCGAAGGAGGCGCCGTAGCCGGCGGCGAGGAGCCAGACGCGGTAGTTCCGGGCCGCCTGCCGCATCACGCCGAGGCCGCCCTTCTTGCCGGTGTCGACCACGATGCCCTTGGCGCGCAGGGCGGACAGGTTGCCGAGCGGCGTGTCCTGGGTGAAGCGCCAGTAGAGCACCGCCACGATCAGCATCGCCACGCCCGGCACCACCATGGCGGCGCGCCAGCTCAGCGACGCCGAAAGGCCGTAGGCGGCGATGCCGCTGAAGATGATCGGCATGATGGTCTGGGTGACGCCGCCGCCGGCATTGCCCCAGCCCCCCACGGTGGCGTTGGCGGTGCCGACCACGTTCGGGGCGAACATCACCGACGTGTGGTACTGCGTGACCACGAAGGAGGCGCCGATCACGCCGATGAACAGGCGGCCGATCATGAAGGACGTGTAGTCCTGGGCGAATCCGATCAGGAAGACCGGGATGGCGCCGAGCGCGAGCAGCAGCGTGTAGGTGATGCGGGGCCCGTAGCGGTCGCACATCGGCCCGATCACGGCCCGGGCCAGGATGGTGGCGAACACGCCCGCGATCGTGATGTTGTAGACCTGGTCCTTCGACAGCGACAGGTCCTTGGCGATGGTCGGCATCAGGGGTGCCGTCGCGAACCAGGCGAAGAAGCAGACGAAGAAGGCGAGCCATGTCAGGTGGAAGGCCCGCATCTGCGGGGTCTTCAGGCTGAACAGGTCGATGCGGGTGGCCTTACCGGTGGGCGTTCCAACTGCCATGATGCGCTCCAAGAGGCGTTGTCTCCCCGGTCGCTGACGCGAGGAGGCACGGATTGCCCACGGCTCTGTGGGCACGACTCGGCGTGCGAGGCGAAAGTCGGCCGCGTCGGTGCAGCCGAGCCGGGATTTGCACGATGCGTGCCACCCGTTTGGGCCGGGCGGCGCGGGGCTTGCACCGCCCCCCGGGCTCCCATGCGGCGGTGGGTCCGGTTGGCGGTTGCTCCATGACGACGGTCTCGTTCTTCTCCTCCGGCGGCCCCGGCGCGCCAGGGCTCGCGCGCGACCTCGAAAGCGTGGGGCTCACGGTGGGGGCGGCGCTCGACCTGCGCACCATGGTGCAGGACGTGATCCGCTCTGCCCCGGACGTGGTCGTCTGCTATGAAAATCACCCGGGCGATGCCCTGTTCGCCATCACGGCGACGCTGCAGGACACGGCGCCCCGCCCCTTCGTGCTCTTCACGGCCGACCCGGATGCCGAGAAGATCGAGCGCGCGGCGGGTGCGGGCGTGCATGCCTATGTGGTGGACGGCTACGCGCCGCGGCGCCTGCGCTCGGTCATCCACGTGGCCCAGGCCCGGTTCCGGCGCGACCAGGCGCTGCGGGCCGAACTCTCCGACGTCCGCGACCGCTTCAGCGAACGCAAGCTGGTCGACCGGGCCAAGGGCATCCTCATGCGGGTCCGCAACGTGCCCGAGGAGGAGGCCTTCAAGGTGCTGCGCTCGGCCGCCATGCAGTCGAAGCAGCGCATCGGGCAGGTGGCCCAGCAGGTGATCGACGCGACCCGCTACGCCGATGCCATCAACCGCGCCGGGCAGCTCCGCATGCTGTCGCAGCGCATCGTCAAGCTGAACGGCCTGGGCTGCGCCGGGATCGAGCCCGAGGCCGCGCGCCGGCTCTGCGACGATTCCGTCGCCCAGGCCGACGCCAACCTCGCCGTGCTGGGCCGCAGCCTGTCGCGGGCGACCTTCGGGGACCTGCTCGACGGCGTGCTCGGCCCCTGGTCGGAGCTCAAGGCTGCGGTGCGGGACCGCCCGACCACGGCGCGGCTCGCCGCCGTCGATGCCCTCGCGGAACGGCTGCTCGGCCAGGCCGAAGCGCTGACCCGCAACCTCGAGACGGCCGGCTTCGCGGCGGCGTTGCGCATCATCAACGTGTCGGGGCGCCAGCGCATGCTGTCGCAGCGGATCGCCAAGGGCGCCATCCTGTCGACGCTGATCGACCGCCCCGGCGACGGCGATGCCATGCGCCGGGCGGAGGCGGATTTCGAGCAGGGCCTGGCCTTCCTGGCGGCGGCACCGCTCAGCACAGGCGAGATCCAAGCCGTGATGGGGGACGCCCTGCAGGCCTGGGCGGGCTTCCGCCACGCCCTCGCCGACCCCGTCGCGGCCCGCCGCGATGTCGCCGTCCTCAGCGAAACCCTGCTGGCGCGGTTCGGCGAACTCACGGCGCTCTACGAGCAGGGCATCCAGACCCTGATGGCGTGAGGCGGGCACCGCCCACCCAGCCACGGCCCGGCATCGCCCTCGGTGGCGGTGGCCTTTAGGCTCGCTGGCCTTTGAGCTCAGCCGCCCGTGGTGCTCATCATGCGGGCGACACGGGGCTTGGCGGCGAGGCGGTCGGCGACGAAGTCGTGGCCCTTGGGCTTGCGCGAGATGGCCTCGGCGATGGCGGCCTCGAGCGCCGCGTCTGGGTCTGGCGAGCGCAGGGCGGCTCGCAGGTCCGCGGCGTCGTTCTGGCCGAGGCACATGTAGAGCGTGCCCGTGCAGGTGACGCGCACCCGGTTGCAGCTTTCGCAGAAATTGTGGGTGAGCGGCGTGATGAAGCCGACGCGGCCCCCCGTCTCGCCGACGCGCCAGTAGCGCGCCGGCCCGCCCGTCGACACCGCGAGGGGCGACAGCGAAAAGCGTTCGCCCAGCCGCGACCGCACCTCTTCCAGCGACAGGAACTGGTCGGACCGGTCCCCGCCCTCCTCGCCGAGCGGCATCACCTCGATGAAGGTGATCTCCATGCCGCGGTCGTGCGACCAGGCCACCATGTCGGCGAGTTCGTCCTCGTTGACGCCCTTCAGCGCCACGGCGTTGAGCTTCACCTTCAGCCCGGCCCGCTGCGCCGCCGCCATGCCGTCGACCACGCGGTCGAAATCGCCCCAGCGCGTGATGACGCCGAACTTCGCGGGGTCGAGCGTGTCGAGCGACACGTTGACCCGCCTGACGCCGCACCCCGCGAGTTCCTCGGCGAAGCGCGCCAGCTGCGAACCGTTGGTGGTCAGCGTCAGCTCGTCGAGCGCCCCGGAGCCGAGATGGCGCGACAGCTTGCCGAAGAGCTGCATGATGTCGCGCCGCACCAGGGGCTCGCCGCCGGTGATGCGCAGCTTGCGGGTGCCGCGCTCGACGAAGGCCGTGCAGAGCCGGTCGAGCTCCTCCAGGGTGAGGAGGTCGCGCTTCGGCAGGAACTGCATCTGCTCCGACATGCAGTAGACGCAGCGGAAGTCGCAGCGGTCCGTCACCGAAACGCGCAGGTAGGTGATGGCGCGCCCGAACGGATCGATGAGCGGCGCGGCTTCGGCGGCGGCGAAGCCTGAGGCGGGCATTTGCAGCATGGGATCTATATAGGGCGTCTCGCCGCCGAGCGGTAGCGGGGGGGGGTGCCGTCACGGGAAGGACAGCACCCCCGCGCGACGTCAGACGTAGTCGGCCGCCACCGTGGCGTCGCGGCGCTCGGGCCTCAGCACCATGTTGACCAGCAGCGTCACCACCACGGCCACGATGAGGTTGGCGGCGAGCGCGTAGATGGCGACGTAGCCGGGGAGCTGGTAGCCGCCGACCGACAGCACGTAGGTGGCGTTCTTGAAGGCGTTGGCGTCGACCACCAGCGTGCCGAAGGCCATGCCGACGGCCCAGCCGGCCAGCAGGGCCCAGGAGTTGAACCAGCGCGTGTAGAGGCCGATCAGCACGGCCGGCAGGGTCTGGATGATCCACACGCCGCCGAGCAGCTGCAGGTTGATGGCATATTCCTTGGGGATGCCGAGCACGAAGACGAGGGCGCCGAACTTCACCAGCAGCGACACCAGCTTCGCCATCCGCGACTCTTCGGCGGGCGTGGCGCGCGGGTTGATGAATTCGAGGTGGATGTTGCGCGTCCACAGGTTCGCGGCGGCGATCGACATGATGGCGGCCGGCACGAGGGCGCCGATGCCGATGGCGGCGAAGGAGAAGCCGGCGAACCACGGGGGGAAGATGTCGAGGATCAGGGCCGGCACGGCGAACTGGTTGCTGTAGCGGGCGAACAGCGCGGCATATTCCGGCTTGGCCTTCACGCCGACGGCGATCGCCATGAAGCCCAGCAGCGTCAGGAAGGCCAGCACCAGCGAATAGGCCGGCAGCAGGGCCGAGTTGCGGCGGATCACGTTCCGGGTCGACGAGGACAGGATGGCGGTGATGGCGTGGGGATACATGAAGAGCGCGGCGGCCGAGCCGAGCGCGAGGCTGGCGTAGACGCCGTAGACGCCGGTGGAGCCGGCCGGCGGTGTCGGCAGGATGAGCTTCTCGGGCGGCACGGCGGCGAAGAGGGGGCCGAAGCCGCCGAAGGTGCGCACCACCACGCCCACGGCCGCGATGATGACGATGTAGATCATCAGGTCCTTGACGACCGCGATGGTGGCGGGGGCGCGCAGGCCCGACGTGTAGGTGAAGGCCGCCAGGATCACGAAGGCGATGAGCAGCGGCAGGTGGCCGATGAGGCCTTCCGTCGTGACGCCGAGGCCGGCGATGACGACTTCGAGGCCGACGAGCTGCAGGGCGATGTACGGCATGGTGGCGAGCAGGCCGGTCAGCGCCACGGCGAGCGCCAGCCAGCGGTTGCCGAAGCGGCCCCGCACGAAATCCGCCGCCGTGATATAGCCGTGGCGGCGGCACACCGACCACATGCGCGGGAACACCACGAAGGTGATGGGGTAGATCAGCGTCGTGTAGGGGACGGCGAAGAAGGCGAGGGCGCCGGCGCCGAAGGCCACGGCCGGCACCGCGATGAACGTATAGGCGGTGTAGATGTCGCCGCCGATGAGGAACCAGGTGATCAGCGTGCCGAAGGTGCCGCCGCCGAGGCCCCATTCGTGCAGGAGGTCGAGATCGCCCTTGCGCCAATGGGCGGAGGCGAAGCCCAGGACGGTGACGCCCGCGAAACACAACACGAAGACCGTCAGGGCGATCCAGTTGACCGGCATGGTTCTCTCGATTCGGCAGAAGGGTTCGGGGCCCGGGCGAGGCGCCGGGGCCGCTGCGAGGTCAGGGCCGCTGCGGCGTCAGTCCGTGACGGCGTAGACGAGGGCCGTGACGATGGCGGTCAGCACCACGAAGGCCATCTGATAGGCGTAGAAGAAGGGGAACCCGAGGATCTGCGGCTCGACCCTGTTGTAGAACGGCACCCAGAGCAGGGCCGGGTAGGGGATGAGCAGCAGCCACAGCCAGGGCGAGGGGCGCTTGCGGCGCACGGGGCTGTCGTCGATCCGATGGACCATGGGGTTCCTCCCGAGATGATGGCCCCCGCCGGCACAGCCCGTCCCCACCGCTCGCCGCATCGAAGCGGGGCGGAAGCGACAGGCCGCGGTGGTGGGAGCCCTTTGTGCGGAAGGCTACAATGTCCGGCGAGACTGTGGCAACGGATTTGGCGCGAAACCCAGGGAACAACGGAATGTCGACGCAAAATTGGCCGATCGAGCTGCGCCTCAAGGACGGTGGCCGCCTCCTCGCCGTCACCTACGACGACGGCATCTTCGATCTCGCGGCGGAATACCTCCGGGTCACCAGCCCGAGCGCCGAGGTGCAGGGCCACACGGCGGCGGAGAAGCGCACGGTCGGCGGCAAGCGCAACGTGCGCATCGCGGCGGTCGAGCCCGTCGGCCATTACGCCGTGAAGCTCGTCTTCGACGACGGCCACGACAGCGGCCTGTTCACCTGGGACTACCTGCACGAGCTCGGCACCGACCGCCCGGCCAAATGGGAGCACTACCTCGGCGAACTCGCCGCCAAGGGCCTGTCGCGGGACCTGCCGGGTTTCTGAGTGGCTTCCGCCCGAGCCCGATCCGCTCCGGCTTGGAATCGAGGGCGTTCCTGCTCTAGGCTCGGGCGTCGTCCCACCGCGAATCGAGGAGTCGAGCCATGCCCCGTCTGTTCACGGGACTCGCGCTTCCGGCCGAACTCGCCGAGGAACTGGCCCTGATGCGGGGCGGGCTGACCGGCGCGCGCTGGATCGACGTCGAGGATTACCACCTCACGCTGCGCTTCATCGGCGACATCGATCCCGAGACCGCGGATGCGGTCGACGAGGTGATGGCGGGAATCCACCGCAAGCCCTTCACCGTCACGCTGGAGGGGCTCGGCTATTTCGGCGGCGACAAGCCCCGCGCCATCGTCGCCAAGGCCCAGCCCGGTTCCGCCCTGGTGGAGTTGCAGGCCGAGCAGGAGCGGCTGTTCCGGCGCATCGGGCTGCCGCCCGAGCCGCGCCGCTTCGTCCCCCACGTGACGCTGGCCCGCATGCGCAACGCGTCGCAGACGGCGGTGGCGCATTACCTCGGAACCCGCGGTTTCCTGACGCGGCGCTTCGAGGCCGCGAGCTTCAACCTGTATTCGGCGCGCGATTCGGTCGGCGGCGGCCCCTACGTGGTCGAGGCTTCCTATCCGCTGGAATGACCCGACTGCCGGGACAGCGGCGGCCGGCGCTCGAAACGACAGGGCCCGCGGCGTCCCGGCGCCGCATGACGGCGGCCTGGACTGCGCGGGCCCGATGATCGGCACGGTCTGTGACGGCGGCCCCGCGAGGGGCCGCGAGATACCGGGTGACGGCGACCCCTCGCGCGGTCGCCGCGGGCCTCACTCGAAGTGGTAGGCGGCGCCGACCCGGAAGAAGTCGCCTTCGATCGACTGCTTGGCGGTGTTGGTGTTGTTCAGGTTGACGATCTTGTCGTTGATGCCGAACTCGTGGAGGTACTCGCCGCGCACCGAGACCCGCTCGGAGATGCGGTAGTCGAGGCCGGCGCCGACCTCGATGGCCTCGTTGTTGACGCGGCCGAGCTGCGAGCCGGTGTTGGTGTCGATCTGCTCGCTGCGGCCGTAGGCGAAGCCGGCCGAGACGAAGGGCAGGTAGGAGCCCCAGGCGTAACCGGCGCGGGCGCGCAGGTCGGCGTTGATGTAGTTGCGGAACGAGACCGGCCCGGTCGGCTGCCGGCCCTTGCCCTCGATGTCGGTGTAGGCGGTCGAGCCTTCGATGCCGAGCATGTAGTGGTCGCGGAAGATGAAGTTCGTGCCGGTGTAGAGGCCGCCCTGGGCGCCCGACGTGTCGTAGCGGGTCTTGCCGCCCGTGAGGAGGTTCTTGGTCTCCGGGGTGATGAAGCCGCCGCCGCCGAAGACGCCGCCGTAGCCGCCGGCCCAGTTCACGGTCTGCGTGGCGGCGTCGATGTAGGGACGTGCCGGGTTGTCGCCAAAGCGCTGGATGATGGCGGCGCGGATGATGTCGCTGTCCGAATTGGTGCGGAAGGAGCGGCCCGCGAAGGCGTAGGTCGAGGTCGGCAGGCTGTCGTGGAGGTATTCCACGCGCACGACCAGCGGCCCGAGCAGGCTGGCGAGGAAGCCGTTCTGCAGGCCGAGGTAGCCGGCCGGGTTGACCTTGACGTCGACGCCCGCGCCGATCGTGTAGCCGGTCGACTGCTTGTTGGCGCCGGACGCGTTGAGCGGCGCCTCGGACGACTGGTAGCTCTCGTTGATGACGGCGCCGCCCGCCACGAAGGGCATGAACCAGCCGAACTCGTAGCCCAGGCGGCCGCGCAGGCGGACGTCGTAGAGGCTGTCGAGATGGGTCGGCAGGCCGGCCGTCGTGGCCCGCTCGTTGCCGCGCACGAGGTTCAGGTCGATGCCGCCTTCGGCGCCCACCACGACATGGCCGAACTGGTAATTGTAGCCGACGAAGCCGCCGCCGCTCTGGCCCGACTTGTCGAGCTTGCGCGACGCGCCGTTGCCCTGCCGGGTGCGGAAGTTGGTGAAGTCGTAGCCGTAGGTGGAGCCGGCGTAGAACCCGCCCCAGTCGCTCACCACGGGGGCGACGAAGACCGGGACCGGGGCGGTGCGGGCCGGAAGGTCGGCCGCCTGGACCAGCGCGGTGCCCGACATGAGGCCCAACGCGGCGACGAGGCCGCCCTTGATGTGATGACGCATGAAACCCCGCCCTAGACCAGGAGCCGAAACTTGGATTTGAAATTACAGGACGGTAAGGCGCCCCGTAACCCCGGCGGGGGCTCGGGGCGCAACATCAGCGGCGCTGTGGCATTTGTGCGACGTCCGGCCCGGCGGGAGGGGAGCTGGCGTGGTCACATTCTTAGCGCAGCCGCACCGCCGCGCCCGCCTGGCGGCCGGTGGCGTCGACGACGGTGAGCCGCGCGAAGCCCGCGCCGTCCGGCTGCCAGCGGGATTCGCGGCGTGACGAGCCGCCGGCCGGCAGGCCGTTGACGAACCAGGTGAAGGGCGGCGCGCCGCCTTCCGCCTTCAGGGCCAGGGGATCCGGCACGCCGTTCGGGTCGGCGAGGCCGAGGTCGACCGTGGCGCCGTCGGGCGGATAGGCGATGCGCAGGGCCGGCGCGGCGCGGGCGCAGCCGGCCGCCCCGGGCGCGACCCCGCAGGCGACCTCCCCCTCCAGGCGCGGCGTCGCCAAGCGGCGCAGGGGTTGCGGCAGGGGTTGCGGCAGGGCGGCCTCGGGCGCCGGGACGCCGGGCGGGCGCGGGGGCGGTTCGAGCGGGCCGGGCAGGCGCGCCGCGGCGTCGAACAGCAGGGGCGCCGCCGCCTGCCGCCCGACGAGGCCCGGCACGGCGCCGTTGTCCGGCCGCCCGAGCCACGCCGCCAGGGTGAAGCGCCGGCTGAAGCCGAGCGCCAGCGCGTCGCGGAAGCCGTAGGAGGTGCCGGTCTTGAAGGCGAGCCGCCCGGCGAGGCCGTTGGCGGGCGGGGCCGCGCCGCGCAGGATGTCGCCCACCGCCCAGGCCGAGACGGGGTCGGTTAGGCTCCGCCCGGGCGGCCGGGGGGGCGGCGGCGGTTCCAGCCGCTCGACCAGGGCCGGCACCGCGCCGCCCCGGGCCAGCCCGGCATAGAGCCGCGCGAGGTCGACGAGGCGGATCCCGAGCCCGCCGAGCGCCACGGCAAGGCCGGGCGGGTCGGTGCCGGGCAGGGCGGTCGGCACCTCCACGTCGGCGAGCCGCGCCAGGAACCGCGCCGGCCCGACCCGCTCCAGCAGCGCCACGGCCGGCAGGTTCAAGGACTGCTGGAGGGCGCGCCGCGCCGTCACGGTGCCGGTGAAGGCGTCGTCGAAGTCCGCCGGCCCGTAGGCGCCGAAATGCGTCGGCCGGTCCTCGACCAGCGTGTCGGGCGCCGCCGCCCCGTCCTCGAAGGCCATGGCGTAGACGAAGGGCTTCAGCGCCGAGCCAGGCGAGCGCCAGGCCCGCGCCATGTCGATGCCCCCGGCGCTGGCCGCGGCGCCGGGGTCGGCGGTGCCGACATCGGCCAGCAGCTCGTCGCTGGCATTGTCGATGACCAGCAGCGCACCCGACACGGCCGGGCCAAAGCGGGCGGCGTGGCGGCGGACGAGCGCCTCGAGGTTCGCCTGCAGCCGCCCGTCGAGCGTCAGCCGGATGCGCCGGGCCGTGGGCGCCGCGGCCCGGGCCTCGCCGGCGGCGTGGAAGGCGAGGGCGGGCAGGGGGTGGCGCGCGCCCGGCACGGGTTCGGCCCGCGCGGCCGCGACCTCGCCCGGGGCGGCGAGGCCCAGCGCCTCCGCCCGCGCCAGCACCCTGTCCCGCGCCGCCCGCGCACGGGCGGCCTGCCGGTCCGGCCGGCGGCGCTCCGGCGCCTGGGGCAGGGCGACCAGCAGCGCCGCCTCGGCGAGCGTCAGGCGGTCCGGCTCGTGGCCGAACCAGGCGAGGCTGGCGGCCCTGACCCCCTGGAGGTTGCCGCCATAGGGGGCGAGGCGGAGGTAGAGGTCGAGGATGCCGGCCTTGCCGAAGCGCCGTTCCAGCGCGAGGGCGCGGATGGCCTGGCCGGCTTTGGCACGCAGCGAGCGGGGGCGCGGCGCGAGGAGCCGGGCGACCTGCATCGACAGGGTCGAAGCCCCCGACACCACCCGCCGCCGCCACGCCCACTGGGCGGCGGCGCGCAGGGCGGCGCGGGGGTCGATGCCGGCGTGGTCGGCGAAGCGGGCGTCCTCGACGGCGGTGAGCAGCGTCAGGAAGCGCGGGTCGACGTCGCGGCCGGCGACCGGCAGGGACCAGCGCCCGTCCGGCGTGGCGAAGGCGCGCAGCAGGCGCCCGTCGCGGTCGACCACGAGGGTCGAGGGCGCGGGCGGGACGAGGTGGGCCTCGGCGCGCCGCACGGCGCCGTCCAGGCAGAGGGCGCCGAGGAGGGCGGCCAGCACGAGGGCAGCCAGGACGAGAGCGGACGGGACGCGGGCGAACGGGAGCCGCCGCGGCGGCCCCGCGGGCTTCGGATCAGGAGCGGTAGTCGCCGTTGATCTCGACATAGAGTTTGGTCAGGTCGCAGGTCCAAACGGTGGCGCGTCCCGAGCCTAGGCCGATGTCGACCCGGATGTCGATGTCCTGGCCGCGCATGTAGCTGGAGGTGGCGGCTTCGTCGTAGGCGGGGTCGCGCAGCCCCTCGGCGGCGACCCGGATGGGCCCGAACCAGATGGCGAGCCGGTCGCGGTCGGCGGCCTCGCCGGCCTTGCCGACGGCGGCGACCACCCGGCCCCAGTTGGCGTCCTCGCCCGCCACCGCGGTCTTGACCAGCGGCGAATTGGCGATCGACAGCGCGATGCGCTTGGCGGAGGCATCGCTTTCGGCGCCCTCGACCCGCACCGACACGAACTTGCGGGCGCCCTCGCCGTCCTTGACGACGAGGTGGGCGAGGTCGAGCAGCAGCCCGTCCAGCGCCGCCGCGAAGCCGGCCAGCCGCGGGTCGGCGGGATCGGCGATGGCGGGGGCGCCGCGCTCCGCCGCGCCCCCGGTGGCGAAGAGCATCAGCGTGTCCGACGTGGAGGTGTCGCTGTCGACCGTGATGCAGTTGAACGAGGCCTCGACCCCGCGCGACAGCAGCGCCTGCAGCGCCGGGGCGGCGATCGGGGCGTCGGTGAAGACGAAGCTCAGCATCGTGGCCATGTCGGGCGCGATCATGCCGGCACCCTTGGCGATGCCGTTGATCGTCACCGGCACGCCGCCGATGTCGGCCGTGGCGGTGGCGAGCTTGGGAAAGGTGTCGGTCGTCATGATGGCGCGGGCGGCCTCGGCGATGCCGTCCTCGCGCGCCTCGGCGACGAGCCTGTCGAGCACGCCCTCGAAGCGCGACGCGTCGAGCGGCTCGCCGATGACGCCCGTCGAGGCCAGGAAGATCTCGGCCGCCGTCGCGCCGCTGGCGCGGCCCGCGATCTCGGCGGTGAGTCGCGTCGAGGCGACGCCGGTGCGTCCCGTGAAGGCGTTGGCGTTGCCGGAATTGACCACGAGGAGCCGCGCTCTGCCGCCGCCGAGGTTCGCCCGGCACCAGTCGACCGGGGCCGAGGGGCAGCGCGACCGGGTGAAGACGCCCGCCACCGCGGTGCCTTCCGGCAGCACCGCGACCGTGACGTCGGTCCGCCCCTTGTAGCGGATGCCGGCCTCGCCGGCCGCGAAGCGCAGCCCCGCGATGGTCGGCATGGCGGGCGTCGCCGTGGGGGCGAGCGGCGAGACGGGGACGGAAGGAGCCATGGATCTGCGGTTCCGGTGGCGGCCGCGGCCGCGGACCCGGCCCTTCTAGAGCAGGATCGGGTCCGTTGGAATCGCCTTGGCGCTTCCGGGCCGACGTCGCCGCTGCCGCGCTACGGCTGGGCCGGCACGGCCAGCCCGGCGAGGTCGCGGTGCCAGACCGTGCCGTCCCGCGCCTCGCCGGTGCCGACGGCATAGACCCGGTCCATGTACGAGGCGGCGAAGGGCGTCGTGGGGTCGTAGGCCACGGCATGGTCGATATAGGCCAGCGAGAAGGCGACGCCGAGCCGGCGCGCCGCCTCGCTGGCCGCCGTCACGGTGGCGTTGGTCTGGCTCTTCATCACGGTGGCGAGCGACCGGTAGGCGATCGGCAGCGTCCCCCGGGCCGTGACGGTGAACTCGGGCGGCAGCGTGTTGTTGACCACCGCCCAGATGTGGAGGCGCCGGCTCGGGAAGGCGGCGGCGAAGACGTCGGGCCGCAGGTAGATCTGGGCCGTCGCCACCCCGTCGACATGCATCTCCTCCAGCGCGCGCGCGCCGGCCTCGGCCCGGATCATCACCGGAGGGAACACCGCCGGCACGCTGGCGGAGGCGACCAGCACGTCGCGGAACAGCGCGGGCGCGTCCGGCCGGCCGCTCGCCGCGATGGCCCCCATGTCCCACACGACGGGCCGCTGGGCGTCGAGGTTGGTGGTCACCACCAGCAGGCGCCGCCCGCGCCGGTGCTCGGCCGCGATCGCGGCGATGAAGTCCGGCGTCGCATAGGCCTCGACCATGCGGCGCAGCGGCCCGGGGTCGAGCAGCCCGTCACCGGTCGCGATGGCGACGATGTTGGCGGGCTCCGCGACGCCGCCCGCCCCGTCCCCGGTGTAGAGCCGCGCCAGCACGGCGTCGTAGGCCGGCCCGAGGAAGGCGAAGGGCGCGATGAGCGCGCCGGTCGACACGCCCGTGACGACGTCGAAGGCGGGGCGGTCGCCGCGCCGCGTCCAGCCGTCGAGCAGGCCGGCCGCGAAGGCTCCGCCGGCGCCGCCCCCCGAAAGGGCCAGCACGTTCACGTCGCGCCCCATGCCCCGCGCCGGGGCGGGCAGGACGGCCCTGGCGACGGCCCGCGCCGGCGCGTCGCCCCACACCCGGACGGCACCGAAGCCCGGCACGGCCGCCACCGCCTGGTCGGCGGCCGTGAAGGCGTCGCGCCCGCCCAACGCGCAGGCGCCGAGCGCCAGCGACAGGGCGAGGGGAAGCGCGAGGGCTGCGGCGCGGCGGGCGCGGCGCCGCGGCCCTGGCGTCGCCGTCACGTGGGGCTCGGGGATTGCGTCATGGGCGGGTGTTCCGGAAGCAGGCTCGGGCTTGGCCATAGCGGCAGACCGCCGCTTTGGCGAGGCTCGCGCAACGGAAACAGTGGGTCCCCCGGCCTGCGCCGGCCTGATCAGGCGGCCGGCAGGGCGATGCGGCAGCACAGGCCGTGCGGCAGGCGGTTGCTCAGCGTCAGCGTGCCGCCATGCGCCGCCACGATGGCCTGCACGATCGGCAGCCCGAGCCCGAAGCCGGACGGCTGCGGCCGGTTGCCGTCGTCGGTCCCGCGGCGGAACGGCTGCATGACCTCGTCGAGCCGCTCGGGCGGAATGCCGGGGCCGTCGTCGCTGACCGTCACGGCGACGGTACCGTCGGCCTCGCGGCTGAGCTCGACCAGGGCCTCGGCCTCGACCCGCGCGGCATTGTCGACGAGGTTGCCCACGGCGCGGCGCAACTCGTCCTCGTGTCCCCGGATCACGAGGTGGTCGGGCCCGCCGTAGCGGGCGCGATGGCCGAGGTCGGCCGCCTCGTCGCAGACGGTGCGCAGCAGGCTGGCGAGGTCGAGCCGCGCCGGCACCCGTTCCACGGCCCTGTCGCGGATGAAGGACAGCGCGGCATGGACCAGCGCGTCCATCTGGCCGAGGTCCCGCAGCATGAGCTCGCGCAGCGGCGGATCGGCGACGAATTCGGCCCGCAGCCGCAGCCGCGTGATGGGGGTGCGCAGGTCGTGGCTGACGGCGGCCAGCATGTCGGTGCGCTCCGCCATCATCCGGGCGATGCGTGCCTGCATGCGGTTGAAGCCGCGCGCCACGGTGGCGATCTCGGTGGCGCCCGTTTCGGGCAGCACGCGGGGCTTGCCGGCCAGCGACGCCGCGTCGAGGGCGACGCCGTCGAAGGCTTCCGCCACGCGGCCGAGCGGGGCGGTGACGCCCCGCACGGCCCAGACCACGAAGAGCGTGGTCGACAGGGCGATGAAGACCAGGGTGCCGGAGGCCAGGACGGACGGGTCGGGCCCGCTCCTCCGGGACGCCGTGTCGGCGAGCGTGACGGCCGCGCCGCCGCGCAGGGCGACGCGCCGCCGCCCGGGACCCGCCGGCGCCCCGGACGCGTCGGGGCGGATGTCGAGGGCGGGATCGGAGCGGGCGAGGGCGTCGACGACGGCGGCGCGCCCGTCCGGCGCGGCCGCTTCGAGGACGCCGACCGCGTAGTCGAGCCGGTTGACGAGGGCGGGATGCATGGGCCGGAACCAGCCGTTGCGGTTCAGCAGGAACACCCCGCTCATGCAGAGGTGAAAGATGAGGGCCGACAGCGTCACCAGCAGCATGAGCTGGGTGGCGATGCGCCCGGGCAGCAGCCGGCCCGGCGCCCTCACGGCTCCGCCTCGACGCCGGGCGAGAAGATGTAGCCGCTGGACCGCACCGTCTGGACGAAGTCCGGCTCGCGCGGGTTGCGCTCGATCTTGAGGCGCAGGCGGCTCACCACGATGTCGATGCTGCGATCCTGAGACACGCTGCCGGGCCCCTGCGTGAGGTCGAGCAGGCGCTCGCGCGACAGCACCCGGCCCGGGTGGTCGCAGAACGTCGACAGGAGGTCGAATTCCGCGCTGGTCAGGGCCACGCGGGTCCCGTCGGGGTCGGTCAGGCGGCGGGCGCCGCGGTCGATGGTCCAGCCGGCGAAGCGCAGCACCCGCGGTGGCCCGGCGGCCGGCGCGGGGCCGGGCCCGACGCCCTGTCGGCGCAGCACGGCGCGGATGCGGGCCAGGAGTTCGCGCGGGTTGAAGGGCTTCGGCAGGTAGTCGTCCGCCCCCATCTCGAGGCCGAGGATGCGGTCCACGTCCTCGCCCTTGGCCGTCACCATGATGACGGGCGGCCCCCCGGCATTGCGCAGCCGCAGGCAGAGCGACAGCCCGTCCTCGCCCGGCAGGTTGATGTCGAGCACGACGATGTCGGGGCGGCGCTGCGCCATGCGGCGGTCCATGGCGACGCCGTCCCCGGCGATCTCGGTGGAGAAACCGTTGTCGCCGAGGTAGCGGGCCATCAGGGCGCTGATGTCGGCATCGTCCTCGACGATCAGCACGAGAGGGTCGTCCACCGGCGTCATGATCGGAAGCTCCCGGGTGATCCCATGGCGATGCTCGTGCTGATCGCAGCAGAGTGTGGAAGCTTTGAGGAGGGTGGGTATCGGTCATGTTTCGACGATGACCGGGGCCGCCCTCAATTGGCTGCGGCAGGGGCTGCGCCCCTGAGTTGACGCTCGAGCATCGCTTCGAGCATCGATTCCATGCCCGACAACGCAAGAAAGCCTCGCTTCCACGAGTCGTCGGCCTCCTCCAGAACCTTGTAGTAGGGCTGCTTGTCCGCCGCGATCTGCTCTGGAATCGTCGGTGAGCCCGGCAGGACATACCCAAGCTTCGCGCTCAGGACCATGTAGCAGATCGTTCTTGCCGTGCGGCCGTTCCCGTCAGCAAAGGGATGGATCCAGTTGATCCGCCACAGAACATAAGCGGCAAGTTCAGTGGCATCGATACCGTGCCAGTATTCATCGATATGATCGCACATCCCAAGGACAAAATCCGGGATATCTGCAGGTCGAGGGGGGATATGCTGACTTCCCTGAATTGTGACGTGTTCGTTTCTATACGAACCGGCTTGAATATTGATGCCGTCCAAGGCAACTTTGTGCAGACCTTTGATCAAGGTCGGTGTGAGGAGCAAAGGTCGATCGGGTTTCGCGATATGGGCTTGGATGATGTCCAGGGCTGATCTGAATTGACGGATGCCGTTCTCGGCCTCTCGCCGTGCCTTCATCGACGGATCGGTGATCAGATCAGCCGGGTTTGGCTTGCTGCGCCGATCCTCGAACTCACTCAAGACGGCTGCACGAGGTCGACGGTCTCCTCGCGCGACACTTTCGCATCGGCCTCTGCAACGATGTCCCGCGTGATGCGCTCGTTCTCGATGTGCGTGTTGCCGTAAACGAAGCTCAAGCGCTGCTCGCGCTTCTGCGCTTCGTCCATCGTGATGGTCCGGGTTTGGTTTATCAGAGTCTCGAGCGCATCGGACATGATCGTCTTCCAAATCGTCTCGGTCAGCCGGCCATGGCCAGGGATCACGACGCGGCTTAGCGAATCAACCGGAGGAGCCGCGAAACAGTTTCACGTCTTGCCTCGGTCCGACCCGCCCCGGATCGGGAAGGGGGGGCCGTCAGCCTTTGCCCACCTTGCCCTCGATCGCGTCCCACACGGCCTCGGCGAGGTCCGGGCCGCCGAGGCGCCGGATGGCGCGAAGCCCCGTCGGCGACGTGACGTTGATCTCGGTGAGGTTGCCGTCGATCACGTCGATGCCGGTGAAGAGCAGGCCGCGGCGCTTCAGTTCCGGCCCGATGATGTCGCAGATTTCCCGCTCGCGCGCCGTGAGGTCGGTGGCCCCGGCCGCGCCGCCCCGCACCATGTTGGACCGGATGTCGTCGTCGGCCGGGACGCGGTTGACGGCGCCCATGGCGACGCCGTCGACCAGGATGATGCGCTTGTCGCCCTTGGTGACCTCCGGCAGGAAGCGCTGCGCCACCCAGGGCTCGCGGAAGGTGGCGGTGAAGAGGTCGAACAGCGAGCCGAAGTTCGGGTCCCGCCGCGACACCTTGAACACCGCCGCGCCGCCGTTGCCGTAGAGCGGCTTCATCACGATGTCGCCGTGCTCGGCCCGGAAGGCCTCGATGGCGGCCCGGTCGCGGGAGATCAGCGTCGGCGGCATCAACTCGGGAAAGTCGAGCACGAAGAGCTTCTCGGGCGCGTTGCGCACGCCCGCCGGGTCGTTGACGACGAGCGTCTTCGGGTGGACGCGCTCGAGGAGGTGGGTCGAGGTGATGTAGGCGAGGTCGAAGGGCGGGTCCTGGCGCAGCAGCACCACGTCGACCTCGGCGAGGTCGGTGTGCCGCGGCTCGCCGAGCGTGAAGTGGTCGCCCGCCGCGTCGCGCACGGCGAGGGGCCGCATCGGGGCGAAGACGCTGCCGGCGCGCTGCGAGAGGGTTTCGGGCGTGTAGTAGAGCAGCGCGTGGCCCCGCGCCTGGGCGGCCAGCAGCAGGGCGAAGGTGGAATCGCCTGCGATGTTGATGCGGTCGATGGGATCCATCTGGACCGCGACGGTGAGACCCATGGCGTGTTCTCGAGACTGAGGCCGGCCCGCCGGCGCGTGAGGGCTCGCGGCGCGGCGCGGTGCCCGGCGCCGCCGAGACCCTGCCGCGCCGGGACCCTGCGCGGCACTGTGCCGACGCGCGGCCTTTCGTCAACAGCCGCGCGTCGCCGCGCCGTCTCGCGTCGCGCCGGCCGGGCGGCCGGGCGGTCACGCGATCAGGCGGTCGTCCCCGAAGCTGTCCGCCGGGGCCTCGCCGAGGCCGAGATAGGCGGGGTCGAACATGGAAGCGGCGGCGAGGCGCTCGGGATTGGGGATGTCGACGCGGCGCCGATCCCAGCGGATCAGCCCTTCCCCGCGCAGCTGCTGCAGCGTCCGGTTGACGTGGACCACCGAAAGCGCGGTCGTGTCGCCGATGTCGTACTGGGTCAGGGGCAGGTCGTAGCTGTGGCCCTGCGCGGCGCCGATCGCCCGCATCCGCACCAGGAGCTCGCACAGGAGGTGCCCGATGCGCTGGTAGGCGGTGCGGCGCCCCACATTGACCAGCCATTCCTGCAGGATGGCCTCGTCCGTCACCGTGGCGAGCCGCAGGGCGCGGTCGATGGCGGGCCGCCGCCGGGCGAGGTCAAGGAAGGCGTCGCGCGGGATCTGGGCGACGGCGCAGGGCGTGAGGGTGCCGATCGTGCTGGTGGCGGCCCGCATGGCCCCGTCCTGGAGGCCGAAAAGGTCGCCGGGGATGAGGTAGGCGGTGATCTGGCGCTGCCCGCCCGGCAGCAGGCGGTAGCGGCAGGCGAAACCGCGCAGCACCGCCAGCACGGAGTCGCAGGGGTCCCCCTCGCGCACCATGTCGCAATCGGGCCCGACGCAGACCGCATCTGCCGCAAGGGCCGCGAGGTCGGCAACATCGGCGTCCGGCATCGGCCCATACACCTGCAGCTTTCGGCCGAACTGATCCGCCATGAATCGGTCCTGCATTGGAAAACTCCCAAATCTATATCGATGAATTTGGTCAAAGTCTACGTAAACTTAAATTATCGTCAGATGATGCAAGGTCCTGTATTTGATCCTACTGCGACGTCCTGTAAGATCACGGCAGCGTCGCTTCCGCAGGGGACAGTCCTATGCAAGCCGAACGTCGTCGCGGATGGAGAGACGCCACGGGGAGCGTCGACCAGAGATCCTGCCGCAACCGCCTCCTGGCCGTCATGGCTTCGGAGGACTTCGACCTGCTGCCGCTGCAGCCCGTGACCCTGTCGCTGCACGAGGTGCTGCTTTCGGCCGAGAAGCCGGCCAGCCACGTCTGCTTCGTGGAAAGCGGCTTCGCATCCGTCACCACCGACGAGGCCTTGGGCCAGGTCGAGGTCGGCATGATCGGTCGCGAGGGGCTGATCGGCGCCGTCCCGGTCCTGCTCCGGGCCGACCGCAGCCCCCTGTCGTGTTCCGTCCAACGGCCGGGACAGGGCTATCGCGTGGCCGTGCCCGACCTCGAATCCGCCGTGGCCCGGAGCCCGGGGCTCCACGCCCTGCTGCTCCGCTACGTGCAGGCCGTCGTGGTGCAGGGCGCCTTCACGGCCTACAGCAACGCGGGTTTCACCATCGAAGTCCGGCTCGCGCGCTGGCTGCTGATGTGCCACGACCGGTCGGACGACGACGTCCTGCTGGTGACGCACGGCTTCCTGTCGACCATGCTGGGGGTGCGACGTCCCGGCGTGACGGTGGCGGTGCAGGTCCTCGAAGGGCACGGTCTCGTGCGGGCGCGGCGTGGGCGCATCACCGTCCTGGACCGGGCCGGGCTGAGGGCGCTGGCGGGGCGAAGCTACGGCCTGGCCGAGGCCGAATACGAGCGGCTCCTGCCGGCCAGGGGCGCTCATGCGGTGACGGCGCCGGTGTGAGCTTCCCGCCGGGGCAGGGCCGCCTCGACGGCGGCGAGCAGGACCGGCATGTCGGCCGGCTTCCGCAGCCACGGCACGCCGTCGAACTCGCCCGGAACCCCGCTGGCCGCGTAGCCGCTGTGCACCACGATCGGGATGCCGCGGCGCCGGATGTCGCGCACGAGGTCGGTGCACATGCGGGCCCGCAGCACGACGTCGAGCACGACGACGTCGGGCTGGGTGGCGGCGAGCGCGGCCGAGGCCCCTTCGGGCGACGCCACCCAATGCACCGCGAACCCCGCTTCGCTCAGCGCGTCCTCGACGTCCATGCCGACGAGGGCCTCGTCTTCGACGACGAGACAATGAGGATGGGAGGCCGGAACCCGCATCGCACCACCTTTCGGCTGACACCGTCGAGCGATTTGCGACAAAACTGTTCACCCGCGGCTCCGAGGCTGTCGAGCGTTTTCACGTCAAACACGGGTCTGGGTCCGATCGCGTACATTGGTCGCAGCGAAAATACTTGCATGTGTTATCGGGTTCAGGGCCGCGCCGCATCGGCCGACCCCATTTCAAGCCCGCCCGCTCCGCGCGGCTCCCGGCGGTCCCGCGGGGGCGGGGCCCGGGCGGGTCTGGCGGCGCCCCCCGTCGGGTGGGGCGGCGGCCCGTCGGCGGCGGCGCATCCGATGCGGCACTGCGGCCAAGTGGCCCCTCGACGGCGGACGGGCGCGCGCCATCTCGCCGGTGCATCATGCACTGCAACATGCGCGGGGACCGGGCCTCAGTGGACAAAGACACGACTGCGACGACAGCGCCGGGCACCGGGACGGCGACGGCCGGCCTGCGGGACCACCGCTACCCGGACGGCACCTTCGCGGCGCTGATCGCCACGCCCTTCGTCACCGCTCCGACCCGGGCGGCGCTGCAGGCACGCATGGACAAACCGCCGGTCATCGAACCACGGTTCCTCGCCGCGGGCGAATTCGCCCTGCTCGGCGCCGTCTGCGACCACCTGCTCGGCGAGACGGGCGAACGCCGCATCGACGTGCCGGGCGCCATCGACGCCCGCCTCGCCGCCGGCACGACGGACGGCTGGCGCTACGATGCGCTGCCGGACGACGGCAGTGCCATGAAGCGCGGCCTCGCCGGCATCGACGAGACGGCGCGCCTGATGGCGGGGGCGCCCTTCGCGGACCTCGCCGCGGCGGACCGCGAGCGGGTGATCGCCGCCGTAGCGGCCGGCGACCCTCCGGGCGAGACCTGGCGGGGGCTTCCAGCCCGAACCTTCTTCGAGGACCTCCTGGCGGCCGCCACCGAGAGCTTCTACGCCCATCCGCTCGCCCAGGAGGAGATCGGCTACGCGGGCTACGCCGACGCCCGCGGCTGGCAGGCCATCGGCCTCGACGAGCGCGAGCCGCGCGAGCCCGAACCCGTCGCCGCCGCCTTCGCCACCTCGGAGGGCCGGCCGTGAGCCGCGCCCCCTTCGCCCCGTCCGACGAGGTCGACGCCGTGGTGATCGGCACGGGCGCGGGCGGCGCGCCGCTGCTGGCGCGGCTCGCCTCAGCCGGGCTGTCGGTCGTGGCGCTCGAGGCCGGCCGGGCCCTCGACCCGGCGCGCGACTATGCCCGTGACGAGGAGGCCCAGGGGTTCCTCTTCTGGAACGACGAGCGCCTCAGCGCCGGCCGCGACCCCGTCGCCTTCGGCCGCAACAATTCCGGCACGGGCGTGGGCGGCTCCACGCTGCATTACACCGCCTATACGGTGCGGGCGCAGCCGGCGGACCTGCGCCTCAAGACGGAGTTCGGCGTCGGCGAGGACTGGCCCTTCGACTACGCGACGCTGGAGCCCTATTACGACGAGGTCGAGGCCACGGTGGGGGTTTCGGGTCCCTCGCCCTATCCCTGGGGCCCGCCCCGCACCCCTTACCCGCTGAAGCCGCTGCCGCTGAACGGCGCCGCGCAGCTGATGCAACGCGGCTGCGACGCGCTCGGGCTGCGCACCTCGCCGGCCGCCAATGCGGCGCTGTCGGGCTCCTATTCCAGCGACGGCACCGTCTTCCGCCCCGCCTGCCACGCCTGCGGCTTTTGCCAGGCGGGCTGCGCGACGGGCGCCAAGGGCTCGGCCGACGTCACCTGGCTGCCGCTGGCCCGCGCGGCCGGCGCCGAGATCCGCCCCGAATGTTTCGCGACCGGGTTCGAGCGCGACGCCGCCGGCCGCATCACGGCCGTGGTGTACCGCACGCCGGCGGGCGAGGAGCGCCAGCGCTGCCGCGCCGTGTTCCTCTGCGCCGGCGCCATCGAGACGCCGCGCCTGCTGCTGCTCGGCGGCCTCGCCAACGGCAGCGGGCAGGTGGGCCGCAACTTCATGGCCCATACGGGCATCCAGGTGTGGGGCCAGTTCGACGATTTCGTGCGGCCCTTCAAGGGGATCCCGGGCGGGCTGATCTCCGAGGACACGCACCGGCCGGCCGATGCCGACTTCGCCGGCGGCTACCTGCTGCAGTCGATCGGCGTCATGCCGGTCACCTATGCGTCGCAGGTGGCGCGCGGGCGCAAGTTGTGGGGGCCGCAGCTCCGCGCCCACATGCGCGGCTACAACAACACGGCCGGCATCAACATCCTGGGGGACTGCCTGCCCGACGCCGGCAACTACCTCGAACTGTCCGACGAGCCGGATGCCCGCGGCCTGCCGAAGCCCCGCGTGCACTTCACCATGGGGGAGAACGAGCGGCGCATGACCGACCATGCCGACCGGCTGATGCGGCGCATCTGGGAGGCGGCGGGGGCGCGCGACATCTGGTCCTTCCCGCGCAACGCCCACATCATCGGCACGGCGCGGATGGGCACCGACCCCGAGCGCTCCGTCGTCGACCCGGACGGGAAGGCGCACGACGTGCCGAACCTCTACGTGTCGGACAATTCCACGTTCCCGAGCGCGCTCGGCGCCAACCCGGCCCTGACCATCATGGCCCTGGCACTGCGGACCGCCGACCGGTTCCTGGCGAAACGCGGAGCGTGACGGCTGTGAAGAGCTTTCTCGACAAGCTGCAGGACCTCGAGGGCGGCGGCCGGCCCGGCGACCGGGCGGAGCGCGACGGTGCCTTCATGTTCGCCACCGGCATCGAATGTTCCTACCCCAAGGTCGACGGCGGCCGGTTGCGCCGCGACCTCCTCGCCGAATGCGGCCATTACGAGCGCTGGCGCGAGGACCTCGACCTCGTGAAGGGCCTGGGCCTGCGCTACCTGCGCTACGGCCTGCCCTACCACCTCACCCACCTCGGCCCCGGCCGCTACGATTGGAGCTTCTCCGACGTCGTCATGCAGGGCATGCGGGAGCGCGGCATCGTGCCGATCCTCGACCTCCTGCATTTCGGCGTGCCGGACTGGCTCGGCAACTTCCAGAACCCGGACCTGCCGGCGCATTTCGCCGAATATGCCGAGGCGGTCGCCCGGCGCTACCCGTGGGTCAAGCACTGGACCCCCGTCAACGAGATTTACGTGGCGGCCCGCGTCAGCGCCAAGGACGGCTTCTGGAACGAGCAGCTGAGGAGCGACCACGCCTTCGTGACGGCGCTGAAGCACCTCGTGGCGGCGAGCCTGCTGGCGGGGCGCGCCATCCTGCGCCACCGGCCGGACGCGCTCATCATCCAGAGCGAGAGCGCCGAATATTTCCACGAGCTGAGGGCGGTGCCGAGCCGCGACAACCGCATCGCCAACGCCATGCGCTTCGTGTCGCTCGACCTGCTCTACGGCAACCCGCCCGACGCCGAAGTCTACCGCTACCTGTTGGAAAGCGGCCTGACCAAGGGCGAGTTCGACTGGTTCATGAGTTTCGACGCGCCCGGCCACCAGGTGCTGGGCCTCGACTATTACGGCCGCAACGAGCGCCTGCTCAAGCCCGACGGCGGCGTGATCCCGGCCGAGGACGTGCTCGGCTGGTACCAGCTGGCGCGCCAATATTACCGCCGCTACCGCAAGCCGCTGATGCACACCGAGACCAACGTCTTCGACAAGCAGGCGGCGCCGGGCTGGCTGTGGAAGCAATGGATCAACGTGCTGCGCCTGCGCGGCGACGGCATCCCGGTGCTGGGCTTCACCTGGTACTCGCTCGTCGACCAGATCGACTGGGACACGGAGTTGCGCGAGAAGAACGACAGGGTGGTGAACTGCGGCCTCTACGACCTCGACCGCAAGCCGAACCCCGTGGCGCAGGACTACCGCGAACTCCTCGCCGAATACGGCGGCATCGGCCCCGTCGTGCATGCCGGCTTCCTGACGCCCGCCGACCTGCCGGCGCAGCCCCGCCGCGAGTCGTGAGGCTGGGGAAACCTCTGCCCGTCGCTCCTTCGGAGAGAAGGGTGCAGACCACGACAACCGGAGATCGACGCGATCGCCCGGTGCCGTGACGGAATGGCGGCGCCGAAAGGCGCCGCACTCTCTCACGGCCCCTCGGCCGGCACCGCCTGCCGCTCGAACAGCGCCCGGTAGGCGCCGTCGCGCCGCGCCAGGAGGGCGGCGTGGGTGCCGTCCTCGACGATGCGGCCGCGGTCGAACACCAGGATGCGGTCGAGCGCGCGGACCGTGGACAGCCGGTGCGCGACGACGATGGCGGTCCGCCCCCGCATCAGCCGCTCCATCGCCTCCTGCACGAGCGCCTCCGATTCCGAATCGAGGCTCGACGTCGCCTCGTCGAGGATCAGGATCGGGGCGTCGGCCAGGAAGGCGCGGGCCAGCGCCACCCGCTGGCGCTCGCCGCCCGACAGCTTCACGCCGCGCTCGCCGACCGGCGTGTCGTAGCCCCGCGGCAGCCGCGCGATGAACCCGTGCGCGTTGGCGAGCCGCGCCGCCCGCTCGATCGCCTCGGCCGAGGCGCCGGGGCGCCCGTAGCCGATGTTCTCGCGCAGCGAGCGGTGGAACAGCACGGGCTCCTGCGGCACGATGGCGACCTGGGCCCGCAGCGACGCCTGGGTGACATGCGCCACGTCCTGCCCGTCGAGCGAGATGCGGCCGCCGGTCGGGTCGTAGAGCCGCTGCACCAGCTTGACGAAGGTCGTCTTGCCGGAGCCGGAGCGCCCCACGAGCCCCACCCGCTGCCCGGCCGGGATCGCCACGTCGAGGTCCCGATAGAGCGGCGCGGCGTGACCCGGATAGTGAAAGGTCACGCCCTCGAAGCGCAGCGCGCCCGCCGCGACGGCGAGGGGCCGGGCATCGGCGCGGTCGGCGACGCCGAGCGGTTCGGCGTCGAGCGCCACCAGTTCCACCATCTCGTTGACGCCCCGCTGCAGCCGGTTGATCTGCTGGCCGATGTCGCGCAGGTAGCCGTGCACCACGAAATAGGTGGTCAGCACGTAGGCGATGTCGCCCGGCGCGGCGCGCCCGTCCCACCACAGGCGGAGCCCCAGCCCCACGATGGCGGTGCGGAACACCAGCAGGATCGAGAGCTGCAGCGTGCCGCTGAGGTTGCCGCGGCGCCAGGTTCGCCGTGTGCGCCGCTGCCACTTGGCGAGAACGCGGTCGAGCCGCGCCTCCTCCCGCGCTTCCGCCCCGAAGGCCTTCACCACGGCATTGTTGCCGACGGCGTCGCTGATCGCCCCGCTGATGCGGGTGTCCTGGGCGTTGGACAGGGCCGAGGCCGGCGCGAGGACGCGCGTCGTCAGCACCAGCACGGCCCCGATGTAGACGGCGGCGCAGAGCCCGACCAGCGCGCCCACCGAGGGCCAGCGCGCGCCCAGCAACGCCATGGTGCCGAGCAGCACGACGAGCGAGGGCAGGAAGGACAGGAGCAGCATGTCGTTGAGTTCGTCGAGCGCCCACATGCCGCGGGTGATCTTGCGCACCGTCGAGCCCGCGAAGCTGTTGGCGTGCCATTCCGTCGACAGGCGCTGCACGCGGGCGAACCCGTCGCGCGCCATCTCCGCCATGGTGCGCAGCGTGAGCGGGATCACCAGCCGCCAGGCGAGGTGGCGCAGCGCCACCGCGCCGAGGCTCAGCGCCGTCATGGCGGCGAAGGCCGGAAGCGCCGCCCGCAACGCGACGGCGCGGTCGGCCCCGCCGAGCGCGTCGACGAGGCGGCCGGCGTAGAAGGGCAGGAAGACGTCGGCCAGCGTCGACACCGTGATGGCCGACACCAACCCGGCGACGAGGCCGGTGCGGCGACGCCATCCCCGGACGACGAAGGGCAGCACGCTGCGGAACGCATCCGCGCGGCGGGACGAACGGTCAGACATGGGAATTCCGGGCACGCCCGCGGTGCCACGGCGGACGCGGCGCGAACGTGGATCGTCAGGCGGAAAGAAGGAGGTGTATCGAAGGGTCGCGGCGCCTTACGACGCGGCGAAACCCGGGCGCATGGCGCCGAAGGACCGGGGAGACACGATGTGCTTGGCCATGAAGCTCTCCCCCGGTTCACGTGGATACACCATGACGCCTAGCAGAGCCCGGCGTGACTTGCAACCGCTCGTTCAGCCGGTCCGTTCGCTTGGGCATTGACAGCCCGCCCGCCGATCGCCTAAAGCGCCCTCACGGCTTTTCGAGGCCCGCCAACGCCGACCGTGCCCCGAGCGCGGAGGCGAACGTCCGACAGCGCTTCAGCGCCCTCGGGCGCGCTCTGCTTTGGCTTTTCAACAGGGCCCGTCGACCTCGGCACATCGCCGGTCGGGCGGGTCGATCACCGGGCCGGAGGTTTCCATGTTCGAAGGACTGACAGAGAAGCTGTCCGGCATCTTCGACGGGCTGACCCGCCGCGGTGCCCTGACGGAAGCCGACGTCACCGCCGCCATGCGCGAGGTGCGCCGCGCCCTGCTGGAGGCCGATGTCGCGCTCGACGTGGTGCGGAGCTTCACCGACAAGGTGAAGGAGCGGGCCGTCGGCGCCAATGTCGTGAAGTCCGTCACGCCCGGCCAGATGGTCGTCAAGATCGTGTCGGACGTTATGGTGGAGACGCTGGGCTCGGACGCCCAGCCCATCGACCTCGACGCCCCCGCTCCCGTCGCCATCATGATGGTCGGGCTCCAGGGCGCCGGCAAGACCACCACCACGGCCAAGATCGCCAAGCGCCTCGTCGACCGGCAGGGCCGCCGCGTGCTGATGGCGTCGCTCGACGTGAAGCGCCCCGCCGCGCAGGAGCAGCTCGCCGTGCTGGGCCGCCAGGTCGGCGTCGACACGCTGCCGATCGTGGCGGGCCAGACGCCCGTGCAGATCGCCCAGCGGGCCGAACAGGCCGCGCGGCTGCAGGGCTACGACGTCGTCATGTTCGACACGGCCGGCCGCACCCACATCGACGAGCCGTTGATGGCCGAGATGGCGGAGATCAAGGGCGCGGCCAAGCCCCACGAGATCCTGCTCGTCGCCGACAGCCTCACCGGCCAGGACGCCGTCAACCTCGCCAAAAGCTTCGACGAGCGGGTCGGCATCACCGGCATCGTGCTGACCCGCATCGACGGCGACGGCCGCGGCGGCGCCGCGCTGTCGATGCGTGCCGTCACCGGCAAGCCCATCAAGCTGCTCGGCACCGGCGAGAAGATGGACGCGCTGGAGGACTTCCACCCGTCCCGCATCGCCGACCGCATCCTCGGCATGGGCGACATCGTCTCGCTGGTCGAGAAGGCGGCCGAGTCGATCGACGCCGAACAGGCCATGAAGATGGCCGAGAAGATGCGCAAGGGGCGCTTCGACCTCGAGGACCTGTCGAACCAGCTCGCCCAGGTCGAGAAGCTCGGCGGCATCGGCGGGATCATGGGCATGATGCCGGGCGTGGGCAAGCTGAAGCAGCAGATGGCCGACGCCAACATCGACGAGCGGGTGATCAAGCGCCAGCGCGCCATCATCTCCTCCATGACGCGCGAGGAACGCCGCAACCCCGACATCCTCAAGGCGTCGCGCAAGAAGCGCATCGCGGCCGGTTCCGGCATGAAGGTCGAGGACGTCAACAAGCTGCTGAAGCAGCACCGCCAGATGGCCGACATGATGAAGATGCTGGGCGGCGGCAAGAAGGGCGGCCTCGGCAAGATGGCGTCGATGTTCGGCCTCGGCGGGGCCGGCGGCATGGGTGGCGGCATGCCCGAGCCGACCGCGGCCGAACTCGAGGCCATGGCGAAGCAGCTCGGCGGCAAGGCCGGCGGCCTCGGCGGCGCCATGCCGCCCGGCTTCGCTTCGTCGCTCGGCGCCAAGCTGCCGCCGAACCTGCCGGGCCTCGGCGCCGGCGGGCGCCTGCCGGGCCTCGGCGGCGGCTTCAACCCCTTCGGGGGCAAGAAGAAGTGACCGAGAACGGCCCGACCTCCAAGATGTTCGCGGTGTTCAACGCCCTCCGCGAGCGCCTGTCCGCCGCCGACCTCACCTACGCGCCCGCCGCCTATCGCGACGACGCCATGTCGCTCCTCGTCAACGAGCCCGGTCACTATTGGGAGATCGACGTGCTCGCCGACGGCTCGGTCGACGTCGAGGTCTACGTCTCCCAGGGCCTCTCCGAGGACCCGATGGGCGACATCGACCGCCTCATTCAACGCAACAGCGATGAAGACCTGCTCCCCCCTCCTTCTGAAAGGAACTGAACCATGGCCCTGAAGATCCGCCTCGCCCGTTGGGGCGCCAAGAAGCGTCCGTTCTACCGCATCGTTGTCGCCGACGCCCGCGCCCCGCGCGACGGCCGCTTCGTCGAGAAGATCGGCACCTTCGATCCGCTGAAGCCCGCCGAGGACACGGCCCGCCTCGTCCTCGACGCCGAGAAGGCCAAGGACTGGATCTCCAAGGGCGCCCAGCCGACCGATCGCGTGCTGCGCCTGCTGGCGTCGGTGGGCGTCGGCGAGCGGCCGGCCCGCAACAACCCCGTCAAGGCCCAGCCGAAGAAGAAGGCGCAGGAGCGCGCCGCCGCCGAGGCCGCCAAGGCCGAAGCCGCCTGACGCATCCGCAAGGGATATGCGGGGCCGCCCTTCGGGGCGGCCCTTTCGCGTTTCGGGCCCCGATGTCCGGGTCGATTTTCCGCGCGTGGCGGCGATTTCGACCGCCGGACCCGCGGACCTTCCCGCCGCGTCCCGTCGAAGCGGCAGCGCGCCGTCGGCGGCCGACGTTTTTTGCCGGGCGGGCCGTATCGACCATGGTCGCCGACGTCCTAACCTATGATATGCTCTTGGGCGTGGCAGATGAGCCACGATCGTGCAGCAAGATGTCGCGAGATCTGGGGAATCGGGCCGAAACCATTGATCCCCGGCGCGGCGTCCAGCAAAGCTCGCCCACCGTCCGACAAGGCTGTCCCGGCATCGTGCGCCGGGGCTCGCGGGGGTAAACGGCAGGGGCCGGCACGGGAAACGGACGCTTTCCCCCGCCGGGCCGCGTGGCACGGCGTTGGGAGTGGGTTCGGGCATGGGCGAGACGGTTCTGATCACGGGCGGCGCGGGCTTCATCGGCCGGCACCTCGCCCGGGCCCTGCTCGACAAGGGCGACCGCGTCCGCGTCCTCGACAGCTTCATCGACCAGGTCCACCACGACCGCTCCGCCCGGGCGGAACTCGGCCCCGACGTCGACGTGCAGGAGGGCGACGTCCGGGACGGCGACGCCGTCGCGCGGGCGCTGAAGGGCGTCGACAAGGTGGTGCACCTCGCCGCGGAAGTCGGCGTCGGCCAGAGCATGTACGCGATCGACCGCTACGTGTCGGTCAACGACCTCGGCACCGCCACCCTGTTCCAGAAGCTGATCGACAACCCGGTGCGCCGTGTCGTCGTCGCCTCGTCGATGAGCATCTACGGGGAAGGCCTCTACCGCGACCGCGACGGCAAGCTCTACGAGGAGGTGCTGCGGAGCGGCCGCAACCCGGACGGCAGCTGGGACCCGCTCGACCCCGAGGGGCGCCCGATGGAGCCGGCCCCGACGCCCGAATCCAAGCGCCCGACCCTGGCGTCGGTCTACGCCATCTCGAAATACACCCAGGAGCGGCTCACCCTCACGCTCGCCCCCGCCTACGGCATGGAGGGCGTGGCGCTGCGGCTGTGGAACGCCTACGGCCCCGGCCAGGCGCTGTCGAACCCCTACACGGGCGTGCTGGCGATCTTCGCGTCGCGCATCCACAACGGCATGCCGCCGGTGATCTTCGAGGACGGGCAGCAGCGCCGCGACTTCGTCCACGTCTCCGACGTGGCCCGCGCCTTCATCCTGGCGCTCGACCATCCCCGGGCGGCGGGCGGCGTCTACAACGTCGGCTCGGGCGAGGACCGCACCGTGGAGGAGGTGGCGACGCTGCTCGCCGAATCCATGGGCCGACGCGACCTGCCGCCGGAGATCGCCGGGGTGGCGCGGGCGGGCGACATCCGCCACTGCATCCCCGACATCGACAGGATCTGCGAGGACCTCGGCTACGAGCCCCTGGCCGATTTCCGCGAGGGCCTCGCCGAACTCGCCGAATGGGTGGCGCGCCAGCAGGCCGTCGACCGCGTGGCCGAGGCGCGCCGCGAGCTCGAAGCGCGCGGCCTGGTGGTCTGATGGCGGGCGAAGTTCCGTCGCGCATCCTCGTCACGGGCGGCGCCGGCTTCATCGGTTCCAACCTGTCGGACCGCCTGCTCGGCCTCGGCCACCGCGTCACCGTCTATGACGCGCTGTCGCGCCCGGGCGTGGCCCGCAACCTTGATTGGCTGAAGGCGCGCCACGGCGACGCCCTCGACGTGGTGGTGGCGGACGTGCGCGACGGCGCCGCGCTGGCGGCGGCGGCGGCCGAGGCCGAGGCCGTGTTCCACCTCGCCGCCCAGGTCGCCGTCACGACCTCCATGGTCGATCCGCTCGCCGATTTCGAGATCAACGTGCGGGCGACCGTCACGCTGCTCGACGCGCTGCGGCGGCGGGACGTGCCGGTGCCGCTGGTCTTCGCCTCGACCAACAAGGTCTACGGCGACCTCGCCGACGTGGCGCTGCAGCTCACCAACGACGCCTACGTGCCGGCCGACCCGGCGCTGCGGGCGACCGGCATCGGCGAAGCGCGGCCGCTCGACTTCCACACGCCCTACGGCTGTTCCAAGGGCGCCGCCGACCAATACGCGCTCGACTTCGCCCGCAGCTTCGGCGTGCCCACGGCTGTGCTGCGCATGAGCTGCATCTACGGGCCGCGCCAGATGGGCACGGAGGACCAGGGCTGGGTGGCGCATTTCGCCATCCGGGCGCTCAAGGGCGAGGGTATCAGCCTCTTCGGCGACGGCTGCCAGGTGCGCGACGTCCTCGACGTCGACGACGCCGTGGACGCGTATCTGGGCTGCTGGCGCAACATGGACCGGGTGGCGGGCCGGGCCTTCAACCTCGGCGGCGGCCCCGCCAATGCCATCAGCCTGCGCCAGCTGCTGCGCCACATCGAGGGCCTGACGGGCCGGCCGGTCGCGGTGGAAAACCACGGTTGGCGGCCCGGCGATCAGCGCTACTATGTGTCGGACACGCGCCGTGTCGCCGACGCCCTGGGCCTGCGCCCCTGGCGCCCGTGGCGGGACGGCGTGGCGCGTCTCGTCGGTTGGCTGGCCGACGAGCACGGCATCGCCCTGGCCCCGGCCGAACGCATGACCGCAGGAGGCCCCGCATGAGGATCGCCCTCGTCAACCCGGCCTGGGACTTCGCGCAGTCGATCTATTTCGGCTGCCGCCACCCGCACCTGCCGCTGGAGCTCGGCTATGCCCGGGACCTGCTGGAGCGGGCCGGCCACGAGGTGCTGATGCACGACGGCCACCTCATGGACCTCACGACCGAGGCCCTGGCCGAAGCCGTGGCGGATTTCGCCCCCGCCATGACGGTGGTGACGACCGCCCCGTCCTACCTGTTCTGGCGCTGCGCCCCGCCCGAGCTGCGCAGCCCCCGGGCCTTCCTGGCCGCGCTCGGCACCCGCGGCGGTCGCACGGTGGCGATCGGCCCGCACGGCTCGGCGACGCCCGAGACGGCCCTGCGCAAGCTCGGTTGCGACGTGGTGGTGCGGGGCGAGTCCGACGAGGTCGTGGCGGCGCTGGCCGAGGCGACGGACCTCGCCCGCGTCCCGTCCATCGCGTATCGCCGGGGCGACGCCGTCGTCGTCACGGGCGCGCCCGCGGCCAGCCGCTTCACCGACGCGCCGGCCCTGCGCTGGGACCAGGGCTGGATCGACCGGCACCACCACCATCACCACCGCTACGGCAGCGAGGGGCACGGCCCGGGCGCCGAGGTCGAAGCGTCGCGCGGCTGCCCCTACCATTGCTCGTTCTGCGCCAAGATCGACTTCCGCGACAAATACCGGAAGCGCGACCTCGCGCCGCTGCTCGCCGAGATCGACGGGCTCGTGGCGCAGGGCGTCACCTACGTCTACTTCATCGACGAGATCTTCCTGCCGCAGAAGCCGCTGCTCGAGGCCCTGGTGTCGCGGCCGATCCAGTTCGGCATCCAGACCCGCATCGACCTGTGGAAGCCCGACATGCTGGACCTCCTCGGCCAGGCGGGCTGCGTGTCGATCGAGGCGGGCGTCGAGAGCCTCACGGTCGCGGGCCGGGCGGCGCTCGACAAGAGCTGCCGCATGACCACCGAGGACCTCGCCGAACGCCTGGTCCACGCCCGCCGCAGCGTGCCCTTCGTGCAGGCCAACCTGCTCGAAGTCGCCGGCGACGACCCGGCGCTCGTCGCCGAATGGCGCGACGGGCTGCGGGCCCGCGGCGTCTGGGCCAACGACCCCGTGCCGCTCTACCCCTATCCGTCCTCGCCCGACTACCGCCGCCTCTTCGGCCAGCCGGACGGCGAGGCGTGGGAGCGCGCCCACGCCCATTACCTCGCGCAATTCGACCGCATGAGCGAGATCCAGGACCAGCAGCCGCTGCCGCTCCACGCCCTCGAAGCGGCCTGCTGCCGATGACGGCGCCGGGCCGCCGCGTCCTGATGACGGCCGACGCGGTCGGCGGCGTCTGGACCTATGCGGTCGACCTCGGCGCCGCCCTGGCGCGGCGCGGCGACGACGTCACCCTGGCGGTGCTGGGCCCCGCGCCCACCGAGGCGCAGCGCCGCGATGCCGCCGCCCGGGGCCTCGCTCTCGTGGCGCTCGGCCATCCGCCGGACTGGCTGGCCGAAGACGCCGCCGCCGTGCGGGCGGGCGGGGCGGCGCTGTCGGTGCTGGCGGCCCGCGGGGGCGCCGACATCCTGCACCTGAACCACCCGGCGCTGGGCGCGGACTCGGCCTTCGCCTGCCCGACCCTGGCGGTGGCGCATTCCTGCGTGGCGACTTGGTGGGAGGCGGTGCGGGGCGGTGCCCTGCCGGCCGACTTCCGCTGGCGCGCCGCCCTGCACGAGGCCGGCCTCGCCGCCGCCGACGCCGTCGCGGCGCCGAGCGCCGCCTTCGCCGAGGCCACGCGCCGCGTCTACGGCTTCGGCACCGCGCCGCTCGTGGTGCCGAACGGCCGCGACGCGCCGCCGCTGGCCGCCGGGGCCGCCGCGCCGGCCGCCTCGGTCCTCACCGCGGGCCGGCTGTGGGACGAGGGCAAGAACCTCGCCGTGCTCGACCGCGCCGCGGCGCGCCTGCCGGTGCCGGTGGAGGCGGCCGGCCCGCTGCAGGGTCCCAACGGCGCCCGCATCGCGCTCCACCATGCGGTGGCGCTCGGCGTCCTCGACGCCGCCGTGCTGCGGGCCAAGCTCGGCGAGCGGCCGATCTTCGCCTCCGTCGCCCTCTACGAGCCCTTCGGCCTGTCGGTGCTGGAGGCGGCCCAGGCCGGCTGCGCGCTGGTGCTGTCCGACATCCCGACCTTCCGCGAACTCTGGGGCGATGCCGCGCTCTTCGTGGCGCCGCACGACGACCGGGCCCTGGCCGACGTCCTGCAGCGCCTGCTCGACGACCGGGACGAGCGCGCCGAGCGCGCCGCCCTGTGCCGGGACCGCGCGGCCCGCTACACGGTCGACGCCATGGTCGGGGCGACCCGCACCGCGCATGCGACGGCGGCCCAGATCCCGGCAGTCCCGGCGCCGGCTGCCCGTGCCACCGCTGCCGGTGCCTCCGGTACCTCGGCCGACCGCGGCGGACGTTGATGCCGCTTCCCGCCCCCATGGCTCCGGGGCCCCATGCCTCCAGGACCCCGTCCGGCCCGATGAAGATCAGCTATTTCACCCATTCGCTGTTGTCGTGCTGGAACCACGGCAACGCGCATTTCCTGCGCGGCGTGCTGAGCGAGATGATCCGCCGGGGCCACGAGGTCTCGACCTACGAGCCGCAGGGCGCCTGGAGCCTCGACAACCTGCTGCAGGACGCCGGCGAGGCCGGGCTCGATGCCTTCCGCCGCCACTATCCCGACCTCCATTCCCACAGTTTCGGGGCGGATTTCGATCCCGCCGAGGCCTGTGCGGACGCCGACCTCGTCATCGTGCACGAATGGAACGAGCCCGCGCTCGTGGCGGCCCTCGGCCGGGCCCGCAGGGGCGGGGCGCGCTTCACCCTGCTGTTCCACGACACCCACCACCGCGCCGTCAGCGACCCGCAGGCCATCCGGGCCTTCGACCTCGACGGGTACGACGGCGTGCTGGCCTTCGGCGAGACGCTGGCGGCCGTCTACCGGCGCTGGGGCTGGGGCGACCGCGTCTTCGTCTGGCACGAGGCCGCCGACACCCACGTGTTCCGCCCGCCGGCCGTGGAGGAGGCGCGCGAGGGCCTGGTCTGGATCGGCAATTGGGGCGACGGCGAGCGCTCGGCCGAGCTCGAACACTTCCTGTTCGGCCCGGCGCGCCGCCAGGGCCTGCCGCTCGACATCTACGGGGTGCGCTACCCCGACGAGGCGCTCGGCACGTTGCGGCACTACGAGGCCCATTACCGCGGCTGGCTGCCCAACGCGTCCGCCCCCGCGGTCTTCGCCCGCCACCGCGCCACCGTGCACGTGCCGCGCCGCTTCTACGTCGAACTGCTGCCCGGCATCCCGACCATCCGGGTCTTCGAGGCGCTGGCCTGCGGCATCCCGCTGGTGTCCGCTCCCTGGGACGACAGCGAGGGCCTGTTCAAGGTCGGCGAGGACTTCCTCATGGCCCGCAGCGGCGCCGAGATGGAGCGCCACCTCGCGGCGCTGCGCGACGACGCGGCCCTGCGCCAGGCCCTGACGGCCTCCGGGCTCGCGGCCGTGCGGGCCCGCCACACCTGCGCGCATCGCGTCGACGAACTCATCGGCGTGGTGGACCAGCTCCGCGCTTCCGCCTCGCCCGCCGCCTCCCCCGTCCCGGTCGCCCGATGAACATCGCCTTCTACGGCTCCTCGCTCCTCTCCTCCTACTGGAACGGCGCCGCCACCTATTACCGCGGCATGCTGCGGGACCTGCACGCCCGCGGCTACCGCACGACCTTCTACGAGCCCGACGCCTTCGACCGGCAGCAGCACCGCGACATCGAGCCGCCGGACTGGGCCGAGGTCGTGGTCTATCCGGCGACCGAGGAGGGCGTCACCCGCGTCATGGCGGAGGCCGCCCGCGCCGACGTCGTCGTCAAGGCGAGCGGCGTCGGCGTCTTCGACGACGTGCTGGCCCTGGGCGTGATGGCCCGCGCCCGGCCGGACGCCATCCGCATCTTCTGGGATGTCGACGCGCCCGCGACCCTCGCGGAACTGCGCGCCGACGCCGGCCACGCGCTGCACCGCGCCCTGCCGGGGCTCGACTACGTCTTCACCTACGGGGGCGGGCCGCCGGTCGTGGACGCCTACGAGGGCTTCGGGGCGCGCCGCTGCATCCCGATCTACAACGCGCTCGACCCCACCACGCATCATCCGGTGCCGGCCGAGCCCGCCTTCCGGGCGGACCTGTCCTTCCTCGGCAACCGCCTGCCGGACCGGGAAGCCCGCGTCGAGCGGTTCTTCCTCGACGCCGCGGCGCGGCTGCCGGAGAGGAGCTTCCTCATCGGCGGCAACGGCTGGGAGTCGAAACCCATGCCGGGCAACGTGCGCCACATCGGCCACGTCTACACGCGCCAGCACAATGCCTTCAACACGTCGCCGCTGGCGGTGCTGAACATCGCCCGCGATTCCATGGCGGCCGTGGGCTATTCGCCGGCGACGCGCGTCTTCGAGGCGGCCGGCGCGGGCGCCTGCCTCATCACCGACGCCTGGGTCGGGCTCGGCCTGTTCCTCGAGGAGGGCACCGAGGTGCTGGTGGCGCGTGACGGCGCCGAGGTCGCCGCCCACGTGGCCGCCCTCACGCCCGAGCGGGCCCGGGCCATCGGCGATGCCGCGCGGGCCCGCATCCTCAAGGACCACACCTATGCGCGCCGGGGCGCCGAGGTCGACGCCATCCTGAAGCGCCGCCGGGCCGAGCGGGCGGAAGGCGCGCGGCCGTGAGGCTCGTCGTCCTCGGCCTGTCGCTGTCCTCGTCCTGGGGCAACGGTCACGCCACCACCTACCGCTCGCTGCTCGGCGCCTTCGCGGCCCGCGGTCACGAGATCCTGTTCCTGGAGCGGGACGTGCCCTGGTACCGCGGCGCCCACCGCGACCTCGCCGAACCCGACTTCTGCCGCCTCGCCTTCTACGACGACCTCGCCGGGCTGGACGCCTTCGCCGAGGAGGTGGCGAGCGCCGATGCCGTGATCGTCGGCTCCTACGTGCCCGACGGCCGCGCCGTCGGGGCCTTCGTGCAGGCCCGGGCGCGCGGCGTCACGGCCTTCTACGACATCGACACGCCCGTGACGGTGGCGGCGCTGGAGCGGGGCACCTGCGACTACCTGTCGGCGGAGCTCATCCCCGGCTACGACCTCTACCTGTCCTTCACGGGCGGGCCGATGCTGGAGCGGCTGGCGCGCGAGTTCGGCTCGCCCGGGCCGCGCGCCCTCTACTGCTGCGTCGATCCCGGACGCTACCGCCCCTGGGACGGCGCGCCGCGCTGGGACCTGTCCTACCTCGGCACCTATTCGGACGATCGGCAGCCCGTGCTGGAGCGGCTGCTGCTGGAGCCGGCCCGCCGCGCGCCCCACCTCAGCTTCTGCGTGGCGGGGCCGCAATATCCGGACGGGATCCCCTGGCCCGCCAACGTCACGCGGTTCGAACACGTCGGCCCGGCCGACCATTCCGAGTTCTACGGCGTCAGCCGCTTCACCCTCAACGTCACCCGTGCCGACATGGTGCGGGCCGGCTGGAGCCCCAGCGTGCGCCTGTTCGAGGCCGCGGCCTGCGCCACCCCGATCATCTCCGACCCCTGGGACGGGCTCGACAGCGTGTTCCAGCCCGGCCGCGACATCCTGGTGGCGCGCTCGGGCGACGACGTCCTGGCGGCGCTGACCGGGCTCGGCGAGGAGGCCCGCCAGGCGCTCGGGGCATCGGGCCAGGCGCGCGTGCTCGCCGCCCACACGGCCGCCCATCGCGCGGCGGAACTCGAAGCCCACATCGCCGGCGCGACCGCCGCGTGACACGGGCGGGGGCCGGCCTGCCGCCGACGCACGCCACCCCCCGAACCGTGAGCCCCGACGGGCTTCAACGGCCGCGGGTGCGCGACGTGCGGGCTTCCGCCCCCATCCGGGCCGGGGCGGCCGCCCGGGACGAACCGTAGGAGATGGTGCGGCTCGACGTGAACTGGTCGAGGGCCAGAGGCCGCGAGAAGTAATAGCCCTGGGCGTGGCGGATCGTCGTGGCGGCGGTGAGGTAGGTGAGTTCCTCGAAGCTTTCGAGCCCTTCGGCGATGATCGTCATGTCGAGCGCCTGGCCCAGGGACTCGATGGCCTTGAGGATGCTCTGGCTGCGCGGGCGGCGGTGGATGTCGGTGACGAAGGAGCGGTCGATCTTCACCTCGTCCGCCGTGAGGTCGGCCAGGGCCGAGAGCGACGAATAGCCGACGCCGAAGTCGTCGATCGACACCTTCGTGCCGATGCCGCGCAGCAGCGGCAGCACGGTGCTCTGCAACTCGCTCTTGGCGAAGAAGGCTTCCTCGGTGAGTTCCACCATGAAGCGCTCGGGGCAGCCGGTCGCCCGCAGGTCGGCGGCGAAATCCGTCATGAAGCCGATGTCGCCGGCCTGTTTGGCGGCGACGTTGACGCTGATCGACGTGCCGCAGCCGAAGGCCGCGTCGATGTCGCCGAGCGCCGCCACCGTCTCGTCCAGCACCATGCGGGAGATGTCGTTGATCATGCCGAGTTCGACGGCGAGGCCGATGAACTCCCCGGGCGGCTGGATGAAACCCGCCTCGTCGCGCCAGCGCAACAGCACCTCCAGCCCCACGGTCCGGTGGGTGTAGATGTCGACCTTGGGCTGGTAGGCGCAGAGGAAGCGGCGGTCTCGGATCGCCAGCCGCAGGCGCTGCTCGGTTTCCATGCGGCTCTGGGCCACCATGCGCATGTCTTCGTCGAACAGCGCGGCGGCGCCCTTGCGGCCGCTCTTCACCCGGTACATGGCGATGTCGGCGTTGCGCCGCAGCGTCTCGTAGTCCCGGCCGTGTTCCGGATAAAGGCTGACGCCGACCGACGCGGAGGCGAAGATCTCGTGACCCTCGGCGAAGAGCGGCGCCTTCAGCCGGGCCAGCAGGGCTTCGACGGCGACGAGGACGTCGTCGGTTTCGCGCAGCAGCAGGACGAATTCGTCGCCGCCGATGCGGCCGACCAGGCTGCCGGCCGGCAGTTCCGCCGCGATGCGCCGGGCGAGCTTCACCAGGATGGCGTCGCCCACCGCGTGGCCGTAATAGTCGTTGATCTGCTTGAAGCCGTCGACGTCCACGAAGGCGAGGGCGAAGGGGCCGCTGCCGCGCTCCATCAGCTCCTCCACGGCGTGCTGCAGGTGGCTGCGGTTCGGCAGGCCGGTGAGCTCGTCGTAATAGGCGCGCCGGAACAGCTCCGCCTCGACCTTGCGCTGGGCCGCGAGGTCGACCGTGGTGGTGAGCAGGTAGGCGTCGCCGCGGATCGTCACGGCCTCGCGCGTCGCGCGGAGGTCCTCCGGCGCGGCCGCGGCGGCGGCTTCCGCGGCAGGGTTTCGCAGCACGGCGACGCCGTGCGGGTCCCGCAGGTCGAGCCCCACCGGCAGGGCCTGGAACAGCCCGTCCAAAAGGGCGAGCCGCGCCGCATCCCCGCCGACCCCGCCCCGGTCGTCCGGAGCGGGGGGCGGGGGCGGGGGCTCGGTCATGGTGGCGTCGATCATGGGTGACGGTGTCCTTGCCGGCGCGCCGGTGGGTCTCGTGGCGGGTTCAGCCGGCGGACGTCGGGGAAGGGCGGAGAAGGCTCGATTCGAGGCGGTTGCGCAGCAGGCGGAGGTCGGGGCTTTCCTCGGCCTCGGCCTCCTCGTGGCGGGGCCGGCCGCTCATCGAGGCGCCGCGCCAGCGCTCCACCACGCTGCGGATGAAGTCCACGTCGCCGGCGCCCGAGCCCGGGTGGCCGAGGGCCTGCGACAGCTCGTTGCGGGGCACGCGCTCGGGCGGCATCCGGCGGAAGGCCAGCCGCACCGGCACCGTGACGCCCTCGCCGAAGGCCACGGCTTCGCCGGTCGCCAGCGTCGGCACGAAGGACAGGAGGTTGGTGGCGGCGTCCGACACCGCCGAGCGCAACAGGGCCTGGTCGCGGTCGTTGGCCATGCGCATGGCGAAGAGCGTGCCGCATTGCGCGATGATGGTGGGGTCGAGTTCGGCGGGGCGCTGCGTCACGAGGCCGAGCGACACGCGGTACTTGCGGCCTTCCCGGGCGATGCGGGTCAGGGCGCGGCGCGTGGGGGTGAAGCCGGCCGATGCATCCGACGAGGCATAGCGATGGGCCTCCTCGCAGACGAAGAGCAGCGGCACCGCGCCCTCGCTCCACAGGCCGAAATCGAAGGCGAGGCGGCACAGCACGCAGACGACGGCGTCGATCGTTTCGGGCGGCAGCCCGGCCATCTGCATGACGCTGATGGGCTTGGCGGCCGAGTCGAGCCGGAACAGGTTGGTGAGAAGCTCGCCCATCGTGTCCCCGCCCACGTTGGCGTTCTCGAACATGAAGGCATAGTGCGGGTCGTTGCGGATGGTCTCGATCCGCGTCATCAGCCGGTGGTAGTGCATGCGAGCGCCGCGGTTCTCGAGGCGTCCCATGCGCTCGTCGATCTGCGACAGCAGGTCCTGGATGGTGTAGGGCACGGGCGTGTCGACGGTGAAGCCCGAGACGCGCGGGTCGCCCTTGCGCCGCATGGCGCGGTCGCCGCCCTTGTATTGGGTGTAGAGGCCCTTCGCGATGGGCAGCACCTCGGCCAGGATCTCCACCTCCTCGGCCACGGCGGGCCGGCCGCCGTAGACGACGTCGGTGAACTCCTCGAAGTTGAACAGCCAGAACGGCAGCTTGACGTTGCGCGAGTTGATGACGTTGGCGCGCTCGCCGAAGCAGCGGCCGTATTCGTTGTGGCCGTCGAGCAGGAAGATCCGCAGGTCCGGCCGCAGCGCGATGATCTCGTTGAGGATCACCGCCATGGCGCTGGACTTGCCGACACCCGTGGTGCCCAGCAGCGCGAAGTGCTTGCTCACCAGCCCTTCGACGTCGACGCAGGCCGGCAGCGCCTGATCCTGGTGCAGCGTGCCGACGTTGGCGAGCCCCTTATCGTCGGTGGCGTAGATGAGCCGGAGGATGTCGGCGTCGAGCGGTACGGCCTCGTCGCCGATGGCGGGATATTCCGAGACGCCTCGCTTGAAGCGGCCGGCGCCGTCCGCGTCGCGCCGGATCTCGCCCATGAGGTCGATGTAGATCGACGTCTCGAAGCCCTGCTCGCGCGCGCCGGGCGGGAGTTCGGCCGTGGCCTCGGTGATCATGGCGACGATGAAGGACTGGCCGGCCCGCAGCCCGACGAAGCGCCCCACCGTGGCGGTGGGATGGGAGCGGCGGTCGCCCGTGGGCAGGATGCCGACGCCCGCCCGCGACCCCGTGACCGAGATGACGCGGCCGACCGGGCTCCTGCTCAAGCCCTCTCCGGCGATGGCATGGTGAAGATCGTCAGAACTCAAGGTCGGCCCGCCGCGTTCGAACATCGTAGGCCAATGCATGGCATCTACGTCCGTAACGAAGTTTTACTCTGGCCCGAGAGTCGGCAACCTTCGCCTAAGATGCAGGCTCCACTTCGATTCAAATGGTATACATCGCGTCAGCGATTGCAGAGCGTGGCCCGTTACGCAACGGAGGGATGAGGTGCGGGTGAGGCCGGCTCGGCCGCTCCCACCCGTCCGCCGTGGCGCTTGAGGCCGAAGGTCGCCGCGAAGGCCACGGCGGCGCAGACCACCATGACGAGGGCAGGCGACAGGGGCGACCCCGTGCCCGCCACCAGCGCGGCCGCGACGAGCGGCACGGTGCCGCCGAACAGCGTCTGGCTGACGTTGTACGACACGGCGACGCCCGAGAACCTCACCCGCGTCGGGAACAGGTCGGCCAGCACCATGGCGAAGGTGCCGTTGATGAGGGCCGCCACCGCCCCGGCGAGGACGAAGAGCGGCACGATGCCGAGGCTGCCGGCGGCGAGCGCCGCGAAGAACGGGTAGCTCAGCGCCGCCAGCAGCCCCGCCCCGAGCGCCAGGAGGTGGCGCCGCGGCATGCGGTCCCCGAGCCAGGAGACGGCGAGCAGCCCCACCGAGGTGGTGGCGAGCCCGGCATTCTGCGCCCAGGCGGCTTCGGCCGGCGCGTGATGCAGCACCCGGACGAGATAGGCCGGCAGGTAGACGAACATCATGCCGTTGAAGGCCGAGGTCGCCGCCGAGGTGCCGATGCCGATCAGCACGGGCATGGGATAGGCCCCGAAGAGTTCGCGCAGCGGCGTGCGGGCGGCAACCCCGCGCAGCGCCGCAAATTCCGGCGATTCGTGCAGGCGACGCCGGATCGCCAGGGAAGCGAGGCCCGTCAGCCCCCCGAACACGAAGGCGACGCGCCAGCCCGTCGCAGCGGCGGCTTCGGGCGGCATCAGCGTGTTGACGGCGAGGCTCACCAGCGCGGCGAGGCTCACGCCCGAGTTGACGCAGAAGAACAGCACGCCGCAGGCGAAACCGCCGCGCGCCGGCGCCGTCTCGACCGCATAGACGATGGAGCAGGGCAGTTCGCCGCCGAGGCACAGGCCCTGGACGAGGCGCAGCGCCACCATGAGGACGGTGGCGCCGACGCCCCAGCTGGCATAGCCCGGCAGCAGGCCCATGGCGACGGTGGAGGCCGAGATGGCGCCGAGCGAGAACAGGAAGACGCCGCGCCGCCCGAACCGATCGCCGAGCGCGCCCAGCAGCAGGCCGCCGAAGGGCCGCGCCAGGTAGCCGCCGGCGAAGACCGAGAAGCTCAGCACCAGCCCGACCAGCGGGTCCGAGGCCGGGAAGAACGCCGCCGCGATGGACGGCACGAAGATGCCGTAGATGATGAAGTCGTAGAACTCGAGCGCGCCGCCGAGGCTGGCCAGCACGATGGTGCGCCATTGCGCCCCCGTGAGGCCCGGTGCCGCCGGGGCCCGCACGGCCCCGAGCGTCGGGGCGTCGCCGCGCATCGCCCCGCGGACCTCGTCGCTCGCCATCGCGTCCCCCTCCCGCCCGGCCCGTCGTGCCGGGCCCGCGATGGATGCACGATCCCGCGCCGGCGCGAAAGCCCGCCGGGGTGTCGGTCGCCGTCCCGGCCGGCCCGCGCCAGGGCGGCGCGGGTTGCAGGTCCGTGGCGGGACCGCTACATCGGGCGCATTCGGACTCGGGCGATCACGCGGCCTTGTCCCTGGCCGGAGCTACCATGCGCTCGCTGATCGACATCATCCTCCTCCTCCTGAACTGGTACACCTACCTCATCATCGCCATGGCGATCCTGTCCTGGCTGGTCGCCTTCGACGTCATCAACTTCCGCAACAACATCGTTCGCCAGGTCTGGGGTTTCCTCGAAGCCGTCACCGAGCCCGCGCTGCGGCCGATCCGCCGCTTCCTGCCGAACCTCGGCGGCATCGACGTGTCGCCGGTGATCCTGCTGCTGATCATCCTGTTCATCCAGAAGCTCATCGTCGAATACGCGGTCGCGCAGCCGATCTACATGCGCTGACGGGCGGCGCCTCGCCGGGGGCTTCCCCGGCGAGGCGCCCTGCTCACGCCCTGACGGCATCCGGCGCGGGGGCGGCAGGGATCGGCCGGCGGGCGTAGCGCTGGGCCAGCGAGGCGCAGGCGAAGAGCTGGATCTGGTGGAACAGCATCAGGGGCAGCACCACCGCCCCCACGGCGGCGCCCGGGAACAGGATGTTGGCCATGGGGATGCCGGAGGCGAGGCTCTTCTTCGAGCCGCAGAACACGATGGTGATCTCGTCCTCGGTCGAGAAGCCGAGCAGGCGGCTCGCCGCAGTGGTGGCGGCCAGCACGATGGCGAGCAGAACGGCGTCGAGCACCAGGATCAGCACGATGCTCCGCACGTCCATGTGCGACCACACCCCCGCCACGACGCTCTCGCTGAAGGCCGAATAGACGACGAGCAGGATGGAGCCGCGGTCGACGTAGGACAGGACGCGCTTGCGCTGCGTGATCCACGGCCCCACCCAGGGACGCAGCACCTGGCCGAGCCCGAAAGGCAGCAGCAGTTCCAGCGCGATGTCGGTGAGGGCCTTCAACGAGAAGCCGGAGCCGTGGGTGGTGAGCAGCACGCCGACGAGGAGCGGCGTCAGCACCATGCCGACGAGGTTCGACACCGAGGCGCCGCAGAGCGCCGCCGGCACGTTGCCCCGCGCGATCGACGTGAAGGCGATCGAGGACTGCACCGTCGAGGGGAGCACGCACACGAACATCAGCCCGGCGGCGAGTTCGGTCGGCAGCCAATGCGACAGCGCCGCCGTCAGCCCGAGCCCCACCAGCGGGAAGAGCGCGAAGGTGGACAGCAGCACCAGGCTCTGCAGCCGCCAATGCGCGATGCCCTCGACCACGGCCTTGGTGGACAGCCGCGCCCCGTAGAGGAAGAACAGCAGGAACACCGCCACGTAGACGGCGCCCTTGGCGATCGGCTCGGCGGGCCCGCGGGCCGGGAACACGGCGGCGACCGCCACCGTGCCGATGAGCGACAGGAGGTAGACGTCGAACTTGACGCGGGACAGGAGGCGGCTGAGCGGCATTTTGCATGCAATCTGTGGAGTCGACGTCCCGACTTAGCAGGTTTCGCGGGGGGCGCCAGCACAAGCGGTTGCGCGGCGGCGCCCGCCGTGGCTCCGTGCCGGCCGGAAACTCCTCCCGAACGGAGCCGCCACCCATGATGTCGTCGACCGACGCCCCGGCCTCGATCCGCCGCCTCGTGCCGGAGGATGCGCGGGCCTATGCCGAGTTCCGCCTGGCGGCCCTGGAGGGCAACCCCCTGGCCTTCGGCTCCAGCGCCGAGGAGGAGCGCGGCCATGCGCTGGCCGTGGCGGCGGCGCGTATCCACGATCCGGCACGGCCGCAGGATTTCGTGCTCGGCGCCTTCGCGGGCCGTGACGTCGTGGGCACGGCCGGTTTCAAGCGCGACCTCCGCGCCAAGCACCGCCACAAGGGTTCCGTCTTCGGCGTGGCGGTCGCCCCGGCGGCGGCCGGGCGGGGGCTCGGCGGTGCGCTGGTGCGCCGCCTCGTCGCCGAAGCCCGGACGGTGCCGGGCCTGCTCCAGCTCGTCCTCACCGTGTCGGACGGCAACGGCGGCGCCGAGGCGCTCTACCGGCGCTGCGGCTTCACGGTCTTCGGGCGGGAGCCGCGGGCCATGCTGGTGGACGGGGTGGCGGTCGCCAAGCTGCATATGGTGCTGATGCTGGACGCACCGTCCGGGTCCGACTAGCCTTGCGGGATGAAGTACGGCCTCCGTCGCCCCTCGCCCGCGAAGAGCCTCGCGGCGCGCCTGTCCTGGCGGCGCTACCTGCGCCACAGCCTCGGCCTCAAGGCACCGCGCGGCTGGGGCTGGCTGACCGACCCGCGCCGTGCCGCCTACAATCGCGTCTACAACCGCACCACCGTCTCGTGGCGCACGCTGCTGCGCTGGCTGGCGCGCTAGCATGGGCCGTGCCGTCGCCGACGCAGACAAACGCCAAGGCACGGGCCCGACGGGCTCCGAAGCGCCTTCGCCTCCGATGCCTCCGCTCCGGATCGAGCGCGGACGCATCGGCTCGGAGGCGTCGGCGTGACGGCGTCGTTGACGCTGGTGATCGGCGGCGCGCGCTCGGGCAAGAGCCGGCACGCCGAGGCGCTGGCCTGCGGCACCGGCCTCGACCGCATCTACCTGGCGACCGCCACCGCCTGGGACGACGAGATGCGGGCCCGCATCGCGGCCCACCGTGACGCCCGCGCGGCCGACGGCTGGCGCACCATCGAGGAGCCGCTGGCTCTCGCGGCGGTCCTCGAACGCGAGGCGGGCCCGGGCCGGACCGTGCTGGTGGACTGCCTCACGCTGTGGCTGACCAACGTCATGCTCGGGGGCGCGCCGGACCGGGCGGCCGAGGCCGTGGAGCCCGCCTGCCGCGACCTCGTCGCCGCGCTGCCGCGGCTCGCCGGCGCCGTCGTCCTGGTGTCCAACGAAGTCGGCTGGGGGATCGTGCCCGACAACCGCCTGGCCCGCGACTTCCGGGACGCGCAGGGCCGGTTGAACCAGCGCGTCGCCGAGGTCTGCGACCGGGTGGTGCTGGTGACGGCCGGCCTGCCGCTGAGCCTCAAGGACGTCTCGCGCTGACGTAGCGTTCGCGATCGCCACGGCAATCCGGTCGCTCCGCTGCCCACCATCGGCACAGGGCCTGTTGTCGCACCCGGCCCGGATCGGGCGCGGGACGGGAACCCGGATCAGGTCGATCGCGTGTCGGAACTACGGCAGCCCGCGACGACCTTGTCCTGGCCCGGCCGACACCGCGGGAAAGATCGACATGACCGACACCAGGCCGACCGACCACATGCAGAATGATGGCGAGCGCCCGATCGACCTCGAAGCCGGCCGGCGGGCCTTCATGAAGGCGGCCGGGTTCGGCGGCGTGCTGGCGGCTTTCGCCGGCGCCATGACGGACGATGCCAACGCCCAGCAGGCCGACATCGACACCGCCATCCTGAACTTCGCGCTGAACCTCGAATATCTCGAGGGCGAATATTACAACCGCGGCGTCTACGGGATCGGTCTGCCGGCCGACCTGACGAGCGGCATCGGCCAGCAGGGCGGCGGCGTGCGCGGCGGCAGCAAGGTCGCGTTCGGGAATCCCGTGGTGCTCGACGCCATGGCGGAAGTCGCCAACGACGAGAAGAACCACATCATCTTCATCCGCTCGGCCCTCGGCCGGGCCGCCGTGGCCGAACCCATCATCTCGCTCGACACGGCCTTCACGGCTTTCGCCGCCGCCGCCGGCCTGCCGGGCAACTTCAACCCCTATGCGGACGACTACAGCTTCCTGCTCGGCGCCTATACGCTGACCGAAGTCGGCGTCACGGCCTATAACGGCGCCGCGCCCTTCATCACCAGCAAGACGACGCTCGCCGCCGCCTCCAGCATCTTCGCCGCCGAGGCCTATCATCTCGGCACGATCCGGACGCTGCTCTACTCCCAGCAGAACGCCTTCTATGCCAACGCCACGGCGCTGATCTCGGCGACGCGGGCGCGGCTGTCCGGCGCCCTCGACGACCAGGGGATCGGCGGCGACCAGAGCACGCTCGGCGGCGGCTTCCCCTCGCCCGTCAACATCACCGACACCGATGCCAACAGCCTCGCCTTCGCCCGTACGCCGCGGCAGGTGCTGAACGTCGTCTACGGCGCGGCCGGCGCGCAGAAGGGCGGCTTCTTCCCCGACGGCGTCAACGGCCAGGGCGGCGTGAACCGGCTGCTCGCCACCACCGGCGGCTGAGCCGCCGGCGCTCGGCCCGGGATCCGTCACGGCGCGATGCCGCATGGCTGCGATCCCGGGGCCGCGGGTTGACGGGCGGCCGCCGGCAGTCCACCGCAGGTGCATCCGACCCCGCCCGGAGGCCTGCCCTTGTCCTCGCTGACCACCGCGTCCGACACGGCGCTCCCCGATGCCGTGCCGCGCCGCATCACGATGCTGCTCGCCGTGACCTGCGGCCTCATCGTCGCCAACCTCTACTACGCCCAGCCGCTGGCGGGGCCGATCAGCACCTCGCTCGGCCTGTCGCATGCCGGAGCGGGGCTCATCGTCACCATGACGCAGCTCGGCTACGGCGCCGGGCTGCTCTTCATCGTGCCGCTCGGCGACCTCGTCGAGAACCGGCGGCTGACCCTCGCCGTGACGGCGCTGGCCACGGTCGCGCTGCTCGCCGCGGCCCTGGCCCCGAGCGCCGCGGTGTTCCTGCCGGCCGCCTTGATGATCGGGTTGGGCTCCGTCGCCGTGCAAATCCTCGTGCCCTTCGCGGCCCATCTCGCCCCCGAGGCGAAGCGCGGCCAGGTGGTCGGCAACGTCATGAGCGGGCTCATGCTCGGCATCATGCTGTCGCGGCCGGCTGCGAGCTTCGTCGCCCAGGTGTCGTCGTGGCATGCGGTGTTCTTCGGCTCCACCGCCATCATGGTGGTGCTGATGGCGGTGCTGCACCGCGCCCTGCCGCAGCGCGTCCCGGCGCAGCGCCTGGCCTATGGGGCGTTGCTGGCCTCCATGCTGCACCTCGCCCGCACCATGCCGCTACTGCGCCGCCGCGCCGCCTACCAGTTCTGCCTGTTCGGCGCCTTCTCGCTGTTCTGGACCACGACGCCGCTGCTGCTGGCCGGGCCGCCGTATCACCTGTCGCAGGCCGGGATCGCGCTCTTCGCGCTGGCGGGCGTCGCCGGGGCCGTCGCGGCGCCGCTGGCCGGACGCGCGGCCGACCGGGGCTGGATCCGCCCGGCGACGGGCGGCGCCATGGTGCTGGCGGCGGCGAGCTTCGGCCTGACCCATGCGGCGACGCCCGGCACGCCGCTGGCGCTGGGCCTGCTGGTGGCGGCCGCCATCCTGCTCGACTTCGGCGTCACCGCCAACCTGGTGCTGAGCCAGCGCGCCATCTTCTCCGTCGGCGCGGACTATCGCGCGCGGCTCAACGGCATGTTCATGGCCTTCTTCTTCCTCGGCGGCGCGGTCGGGTCCGCCGCCGGGGGATGGGCCTTCGCGGCCGGCGGCTGGCCGTTGGCATCCGCGATCGGCATCGCCCTGCCGGTCCTGGCGTTGCTCTTCTATGCGTCGGAATGGCGGGGCCGCCGGGGTGCGTGACGCGCCGTCGCGGCGCCCCGGCCGTCAGGCCGCCGCGTGGTGCTCCTCGATGCGGGCGATCTCGTCGCGCGAGCCGAAGATCAGCGAAGCGCGCTGGTGCAGCCGGGCGGGCACGATGTCCATGATCTTCTCGCCCGCGCCCGTCACGGCTTCGCCGCCCGCCTGCTCCACCACGAAGGCGATGGGGGACGCTTCGTAGAGCACGCGGATGCGCCCCTCGGCATAGCCAGGCCGCGCATCGCCCGGGTACAGGTACACGCCGCCGCGGATCAGCACCCGGTTGCAGTCCGCGACCAGCGACGCCACCCAGCGCATGTTGGTGTTCTCGCCGCGGCCGCCCTCGGCGCCTTTCAGGCATTCGTCGATGTAGCGCTGCACGGGCTTCGGCCAGTGGCGCTGGTTGGCCATGTTGATGGCGAATTCCTTGGTGGCGTGCGGCACCTCCAGCCTGTCGTGCGTCAGCACGAAGGCGTCGCGCCGGCGGTCGAGCGTGAAGCAGACGGCGCCGGCCCCGACCGTCATGACGAGCGTGGTCTGGGGGCCGTAGAGGACGTAGCCGGCGGCGAGCTGGTTGCGGCCCGGCTGCAGGAAGGCCTCGACCGACACCGGGTCGGCGCCCGGCTTCACCGGCAGCACCGAGAAGATCGTGCCGATCGACACGTTGATGTCGATGTTGGACGAGCCGTCGAGCGGGTCGAAGGCGACGAGGAGGCTCGCGCCCTGCGGGTTGCCCGGCACGGGGTGCTCGTCCTCCTCGGAGGCGACGGCGGCGACCGGCGCCTTGCGGCAGGCCTCGATCAACATGCGGTCGGTGAGATCGTCGAGCGCCTTCTGCGTCTCGCCCTGGACGTTCTCGGTCACGGCGGCGCCGAGGTTCTGCTCGAGGTTGCCCTGCGCCACCAGGACCGAGATGGCCCGGCAGGCGTCCGTCAGCGCCATCACGGTGGCGGCGACGTCGCGCCGCTGCGCATCCGTGCCGGCCCAGTCGTCGAGATAAGCTGCCAGAAGTTCACCAGCCATGTCGTCCGCTCCCGCTATGATTCCGTGATGCTGCGTTAACACAACGGCGGGCCGGCGGCGCGCCTCTCCTGGTCGGGGCGCACCGGGACGATATGTCCCGCGAACGGTGCGGGACGGCACCGCGTCACCGTCCCATGACGGACACTCCCGACTTTCCCGCCTGGGCTTTCGCCAAGCACGACGCCGCGCCCGACCCGCTCTTCTACGGGTCGCCGCGCTTCGTCGCCCACATCGACGACCGCGCCATCGCGGCCGTGACCGCCCTCTACCGGGCGACCTTCGCGCCGGGCGACCGGCTGCTGGACCTGATGTCGAGCTGGATCAGCCACCTGCCGGCCGACGTCGCCTACGGCGAGGTCGTGGGCCTCGGGCTCAACCGCGCCGAACTCGACGCCAACCCGCGCCTCGCGCGCCGCATCGTGCAGGACCTCAACGCCGACCCCGCCCTGCCGCTGGCCACCGCCAGCCTCGACGGTGCCGCCTGCTGCGTCTCGGTCCAGTACCTCGAACACCCCGTGGCGGTCTTCGGCGAGGTGCTGCGGTGCCTCGTGCCCGGGGCGCCCATCGTCGTCACGGTCTCGGACCGCTGCTTCCCCACCAAGGCGGTGGCGATCTGGCAGTCTGGTATCGACCACGCCGACCTCGTGTCGTTCTACCTTCAGAGTGCGGGCTTCGCGCAGGTGAGGGCGGCCCGGCCGCTCGCCCGCGACGGGGGCGGGGATCCGCTGCTGGCCGTCACGGGCCGCCGGCCCGCGTGAGGGCGCGGCCCGGCCGGCGGGGAACCGCCGGCCCATCGCGCCGTTGCGACAACGGGCTGGCTCCGGTCCGGAAGGCGCGACGGCGATGTCGGACGACCAACTCTTCGCGCTGGCCAATGCCCTGCCGCTCGTCGGCTGGCTGGCCCTCTGCCTCGCGCCCCTCGCCCGCCCGGCGCTGGTGGCGTCCGCCCGCGTCGTCGCGGCCGCTATGGCGGTCGGCTATGCCGTGATGGTGGGGCTGGCCCTGGCCCGGGCGGGCGGGCCCGCCCCCGACCTCACGACCCTGTCGGGCCTCGCCCGCGCCTTCTCGGACCCGCACGTGATGCTGGTCGGCTGGGTCCACTACCTGGCCCTCGACCTGTGGACCGGCGCCTGGGAGGCCGAGGATGCCGGACGGCGCGGCGTGCCGCACTGGCTCCTGCTGCCCTGCCTCGCCCTCACCTTCCTGGCCGGGCCGATCGGCCTCCTGCTGTTCCTGGGCGTCAGGACGCTCCCGGGCCGGCGCGTCCCGGCGCGCCCGTGACACCCAGGGCTCCGGATTGAGGTCGACGGCGCCGCGCCACCTTCTCCCGCCAGCGGGAGAAGGGCGCTCCCGACGATCCCACGTCGCCCCGCGTTCGGAGCCCTGCCGCAACACCGCGCCCGATTGCGTCGTGGCGGCCCCTGCCGCAAGCTGGCGTCTCCCGCCGCACGTTGGCGGGCAAGGCCGGGATCACGGCCGGATCGGGAGGGAGCCGGGATGGCGAGCCGTTATGCCGAGGTCCATGCCGCCTGGCGCCGCGACCCGGAGGCCTTCTGGCGCGAGGCGGCCCGGGCCGTCGACTGGATCCGCCCGCCCGACCGCATCTTCGATCCGGCGTCGGGCCCCTACGGCCGCTGGTTCCCCGATGCCACGCTGAACATCTGCCACAACGCGCTCGACCGCCACGCCGACGGCGCGCGCCGCGACCAGGTCGCCCTGATCCACGACAGCCCCGTCACCGGGGCGGTGTCGCGCTTCACCTACGGCGAGATGCGCGACACGGTGGCGACCCTGGCGGCCGTGCTGGCGGCCGAGGGCGTGGGATACGGCGACCGCGTCGTCCTCTACATGCCGATGATCCCGCAGGCGGTCTTCGCCATGCTGGCCTGCGCGCGGATCGGCGCCGTCCATTCGGTGGTGTTCGGCGGCTTCGCCGCGGCCGAACTCGCCAAGCGCATCGACGACGCCGCGCCCAAGCTGGTCCTCACCGCGTCCTGCGGGGTCGAGCCGGCCCGCATCGTGCCCTACAAGCCGCTGCTCGACGAGGCCCTGCGCCTCGCCCGCCACGCGCCCGCCCGCTGCCTCGTCTGGCAGCGGCCGCAGGCGCCGGCGGGCCTCGTCCCGGGGCGCGACCGCGATTGGGCCGAGGCGGTGGCGGCGGCCGAACGGGCCGGGATGCGGGCGGCCTGCGTGGAGGTGAAGGCCACCGACCCCCTCTACATCCTCTACACGTCGGGCACGACCGGCCTGCCCAAGGGCGTGGTGCGCGACACCGGCGGCTATGCGGTGGCGCTGGCCTGGTCCATGCCGAACCTCTACGGCGTCGCGCCCGGGGAGGCCTTCTTCACGGCCTCCGACATCGGCTGGGTGGTGGGCCACAGCTACATCGTCTACGGCCCGCTGATCCACGGTGCCACCAGCGTGCTCTACGAGGGCAAGCCGGTCGGCACGCCCGACGCCGGCGCCGTCTGGCGCGTCTGCGCCGACCATGGCGTCGCGGCCTTCTTCACCGCCCCGACGGCCTTCCGCGCCATCCGCAAGGAGGACCCCGACGGCGTGCTGCGGCGCCACCACGACCTGTCGCGCCTCCGCACGCTGTTCCTCGCCGGGGAGCGGGCCGATCCCACCACGGTGCGATGGGCCGAGCAGGGCTTCGGCCTGCCCGTGGTGGACCATTGGTGGCAGACCGAGACGGGCTGGTGCATCGCCGGCAACCCGGCGGGCCTCGGGCTGCTGCCCACCAAGGCGGGCTCGCCCACCGTGCCGATGCCGGGCTTCGCCCTCAAGGCCGTCGACGAGGCGGGCGCCGAGGTGCCGCCCGGCACCATGGGGGCGCTGGTGATCGCGCTGCCGCTGCCGCCCGGCGCCCTGCCGACGCTGTGGGGACAGGACGGGAGGATGGTGGACAGCTACCTGTCGGCCTTCCCGGGCCATTACGAGACCGGCGATGCCGGCACGGTCGACGCCGACGGCTACGTCTGGGTGATGGGCCGCACCGACGACATCATCAACGTGGCGGGCCACCGCCTGTCGACCGGTGGCATGGAGGAGGTGCTGGCGGCCCATCCCGATGTGGCGGAATGCGCCGTGATCGGCATGAGCGACGCCCTGAAGGGCGAGGTGCCGCTCGGCTTCCTGGTGCTGAAGGCCGGCTCGGCCCGGCCCCGTGCCGCCGTCGAGGGCGAGGTCGTGGCGCTGGTGCGCGAGCGCATCGGGCCGGTGGCGGCCTTCAAGCTGGCCGTGGCGGTCGACCGGTTGCCCAAGACCCGCTCGGGCAAGATCCTGCGGGGCACGATGAAGCGCATCGCCGACGGGGCGGACTGGGCGCTGCCCGCCACCATCGAGGACCCGGCGACGCTGGACGAGATCGGCCTCGCCCTTCTGGCCCGGGGCCTGCCGGCGGAGCGGCCCGCCGTCAGCCCAGCCGTGCCAGGCCCGGAAACGTCTCGATGATCCAGAACGACAGGCTCTGCATGCCGCCCGACAGGAAGGCGATGCCGGTCAGCACCAGGGCGGCCCCGGCGAGCTTCTCCATGGTGGCGAAGTGGCGCCTGAAACCGCGCAGGAAGGTCGTGAAGGTCCCGATGGCGACGGCCGCCAGCACGAAGGGCAGGCCGAGCCCGGCCGAATAGGCGAGCAGCAGCGCCGCGCCGCTGCCCACCGTCGCCTGGGAGCCCGCCACCGCCAGGATGGCGGCGAGGATCGGCCCGATGCAGGGCGTCCAGCCGAAGGCGAAGGCCAGCCCCATCGCATAGGCGCTCCACAGCCCCGGCGGACGCTGCACCTCGACGCGGGCCTGCCGATAGAGGAGGCCCAGCCGGAACAGGCCGATGAAGTGCAGCCCCATGACGATGATGCCGAGGCCCGCCACGATCGACAGGGCCTCGCCGTGCTGGCGCAACAGCGTGCCGAAGGCCGAGGCCGTGGCGCCGAGGGCGACGAAGACGGTGGAGAAGCCCGCCACGAAGAGCAGGCTGGCCAGCAGCGCGCCGCGGCGCGAGCGGCCTGCGTCGCCGCCCTGCAACTCTTCCAGCGTGGTCCCCGCCATGAAGCACAGGTAGGGCGGCACCAGGGGCAGCACGCAGGGGCTGAGGAAGGAGACGAGGCCGGCGATCAGCGCGGCCGGGAACGACACGGAACTGGGCATGGAGGATCCGTAGAGGATCGGCGGCGAACAGGCGAGGTCTTCGCCGCGGAGCCGCCCGCCGCACGGGCGGTGCCGGCCGGACCGCGTCCCACCGTTGCGGCGGTGCGACACGTCGCGGGATTCGTGTGGGCGCCGGGCGAATCCGTGCGGCGGGACGGGGCGCTTCGGCGTTAGATGAAGGTATTCGGCGTCAAATGGGCGAGTCGGCCGCATGGCCGCGCGGGAGATGAGCTTGCGTCACTGGTTCCCGGCCCTCGTGGCCACCACCCTCCTGGCCGCGGCGTCGCCGGCCAGCGCCACCTCGCCGCTGATCGCCAACGGCGACTATCCCTATTGGAAGCTGAACTACGCCCATTACGACACGACCTACGCGGACATCGAGAGGAAGGCGCACCACCTCGCGACCTTCCGCTGGGATGCCGAGGTCTATTGCCGCTACCGCACCGGTTGGCAGGGCCCGGGCGCCTACCGGATCGGCGACCGGTTCCGCACCCGCGCCGGCTGGGACGGCGGCTATCCCTGGCAGGGCCCGGGCGTTCCCGCCGACCACGATGGCGACGAAGCCATGAACGTCTACCGCGCCGATTATGCGCGAGAATTCGGCCGCGAGCCGGTCTGCGCGCCTGTGCGCCACTACCGCCATATCCGCCGCGAGGTCGTGCTGCGCCGCAAGTACTGAGGCGGCCCCGCCGCCTTGGCCGCCACGCGCAACCTCATCACGGACGTGCCGGGCCTGCGGGTCGGGCACGCCGATGACGGGCGCCTCGCCTCCGGCCTGACCGCCGTCGTGTTCGACCGGCCGGCCACCGCTTCCATCGCCATTCACGGCGGCGCGCCCGGCGTGCGCGACACGGCGCTGCTCGAACCCGAGATGACGGTCGAGGGCGTCGACGCCCTGGTGCTGTCGGGCGGATCCGCTTTCGGGCTCGACGGCATGGGCGGCGCCATGGCGGCCCTGGCGGCGCAGGGTCGGGGTTTCGCCGTCGGGGCGGCGCGCGTGCCCATCGTGCCGGGCGCGGTGCTGTTCGATCTCGCCAACGGCGGCGACAAGGCCTGGGGCCGCCGCCCGCCCTATTGGGACCTCGGCCACGCGGCCGTGGCAGCGGCGGGGCCGCACTTCGCGCTCGGCAGCGTCGGGGCGGGGCTCGGCGCCACCACGGCGGACCTCAAGGGCGGGCTCGGCTCGGCGAGCGCCGTCACGCCCCGGGGCTACCGCGTCGGTGCCCTCGCCGCCGTCAACGCGCTGGGACAGGCCACGGTGGGCGACGGCCCGCATTTCTGGGCCGCCCCCTACGAGCGCGACGCCGAGTTCGGCGGCCTCGGCCTGCCGCGCTCCGGCCCCGCGGGCGCCCCCCCGTTCCGCACCAAGGGTGACCGGCCCGAGAACACCACCATCTGCGTGGTGGCGACCGACGCGCCCCTCACCAAGGCGCAGTGCAAGCGCCTCGCCGTGGTGGCCCAGGGCGGCCTCGCCCTGGCGCTGCGGCCCGCCCATGCGGCGCTCGACGGCGACGTCGTCTTCGCGGCGGCGACGGGGCTGACCCCGCGCCCGGTCACGGCGCGCGACCTCACCGAGATCGGCGCGCTGGCGGCCGAGACGCTGGCCCGGGCGGTGGCGCGGGGTGTCTTCGCGGCGGCGGCGCTGCCCTTCCCCGGCGCCCTGCCGGCCTGGCGCGACAGGTTCGGCCAGCCCTGATAGGGAGTGAGGCCAAGCTTAGTCCAGGATGGCCCATGTCGACCCGCGAACCCCTGCTTCAGACGGTGCCGATCGCCGAACTCCGACCCACGCAGGTGACGGTCGGCTTCCGCGAGGTGGCGGAGAAGCGCCGGGACTGGAGCGAGCGGCCCGACGGCGACCGCGCCGAATGGCTCGGCCGGCACATGATCCCGGTCCTGCTCGGCCCGAAGAAGCGCCCCTACGTGATCGACCACCACCACCTGACGCGGGCGCTGCTCGAGGAGGGGTGCGCCGGCGTGCTGGTCAATGTCGTGGCCGACCTCAGCATGCTCGACCGGGACGCCTTCTGGGTCTTCGCCGACAACCGGGGCTGGTGTCATCCCTACGACGCCGAGGGGCGGCGGGCGGGCTTCGACGACATCCCGAAATCCATCGCCGATCTCGCCGACGACCCTTTCCGCAGCCTCGCGGGCGCGCTGCGCCGCGCCGGCGGCTACGCCAAGGAGACGGTGCCGTTCACCGAGTTCATGTGGGCCGACGCCCTTCGGCGGCGCATCAAGCGGCGCGAAGTCGACGCCTCCTTCTCGGGCGCCCTGCTGCAGGCGCTGGAATTCGCCAAGAGCCGCGACGCCCGCTACCTGCCGGGCTGGTGCGGGCCCAACGACGGGACCTGACGGCGGGGGAGGGCGCCTCAGTCCTCGTCGTCGGCCATCAGCGCGTCGAGTTCCCGCGCGACGGCGCGGGCATCCTCCTCGCCGTGCCCGAGCTGCGGCATGTCGTTGACCACGGCCGGGAGGTCGGTCGCGGCGTCATACACCGTCCAGCTGCCGTCCTCCTCCTGGCGAACCACGTAGCGCGGCGTCATGAGATGCCCTCCGGTCGGGTCTGGGTCCGGCGGGAAGTCTTGCCCCGCGCGGCGGCGGGCGGCAAGCCCGCCGGACCGGCGCGGAGGCAGGCGCCGGGCCTTGCTCGCCGGCCTTGCTGGCGAGCCTGGGCCGCCCTCAGGGTGCCGGGTTCTGGTGCACCTGGTGGATCGCGTCGATGCGATCCTCGAGTTCCGGCGTGATGGCGACGTCGGCCGAGGCCAGCGCCGTCTCGAGCTGCGCGATGCTGGTCGCCCCGATGATGTTGGAGGCGACGAACTTGCGCGAGGTCACGAAGGCCAGCGCCATCTGGGCGGGGTCGAGGCCGAACTCGCGCGCCAGCGCCAGGTAAGCGTCGATCGCCGTGGCGACGCCGGGCTTCTCGTAGCGCTGGCCGCGGTTGAACAGCGTCGAGCGGGCGCCGGCCGGCCGGGCGCCGCCCTGGTACTTGCCGGTGAGGTAGCCCTGGCCCAGCGGCGAATAGGCCAGCAACCCGACGTCTTCGCGCAGGCCGATCTCCGCCAGCCCGAGCTCGTAGTTGCGGTTGATGAGGTTGTAGCTGTTCTGGATCGCGGCGATGCGGGGCCCGTGCCCTGCCTCGGCGGCGGCGAGAAAGCGCATGGTGCCCCAGGGCGTCTCGTTGGACAGGCCGACGTGGCGGATCTTGCCCTCCTCGACGAGGCGGCCGAGCGCGCCCAGCGTGTCGGCGATCGGCACGGAATCGTCGGGCCGCGGCAGGTCGCGGAACACGTTGCCGCCCGCCCCGAACAGGCTCACGACGCGGTCGGGCCAATGCAGCTGGTAGAGGTCGATGTAGTCGGTCTGGAGGCGCTTCAGCGAGCCCTCGACGGCGTAGCGGATGTTGCCCTCGTCGAGCCGGGCCGGCTTGCCGCCGGGGCGAAGCCAATCGTTGCTCGAGCGGCCCGACACCTTGGAGGCGACGACGATGCGCTCGCGGCCACCCCGGCTCTTCAGCCAGGTGCCGATGATCCGCTCGGTCGAGCCCTGGGTTTCGGCCTTGGGCGGGATGGAATACATCTCGGCCGTGTCGATGAAGTTGATGCCGCGGCCGATGGCGAGATCGAGCTGGGCGTGGCCCTCGGCTTCGGTGTTCTGCTGGCCCCAGGTCATGGTGCCGAGGCAGATCGACGTGACGTCGAGCCCGGTGCGGCCGAGCTTGCGCTTTTCGAACATGGATGGGGATCTCCGCCGGATCGTCGTGCCCGGCCTTGGCGGGGGGCGGGCATCGGCTCACCCCGCAGGACTGCGACGCGACCGGCGCCGCATCGTCTCCGCGGCACCCGACCCGTCCCGTCCAGGATAGGGCCGAACCCCGGGCCTGTCGAGGCGCGGCCGCGGCGGCTCAGCCGAGGCCCGGCACCACCACCAGCCGCCGCACCTGGCCGTTCTGGTAGGCCCGCAGGAAGGACGCATAGTCGCGGAACGACACGCAGCCGTTGGAGTCGCCGTTCGGCCCCAGCATGAAGGTGTGGGCCAGCAGGCCGGTGCGGCCGAACACGCCGCCGCCGCCCACGGGGTTGAGGCGCAGAGCCTGGACGCCGTGGAACAGCGATTCCCGCAGGGTCAGGTCGTAGACGTGCGGCGGCGTCGGGCCGACGTTGCGGGCCGCGACGTGGCGCGGGTCGTCGATCATCCGGCCGAGGCCCGAATGCGCCTCGAGCTTCGAGCCGTCCGGCATGTACACGGTGTGGGCCGAGATGTCGTAGACGGCCGTGTAGGGGGTGCGCGAATAGTCGTGCGCCGAGGGGACGACGGCGGGGCGACCGAACAGGCCGTCCTCGGGCGACGCATAGGCGAGCGTCGGGCCGTTCGACGGCTTGAGGGCCCCGAAGAACCTATCGAGGAACGAGCGGTTGTCGGCCGGGATGCCGGGCGCGACCGGGGTCGGCGCCGTGTCGGTGTTGCGCGCCGTCTGGCGGCGCGGCGCCCGGGGCGAGGGCTCCGGCGCGGCGATGCGGAAGTCGGGCCGCGGCGCCGGCAGCGGCACCGTCACGGCCTGCGGGACCTCCGCCCGCTCGGGCCCGGCCGCGACGGGTGCCACCACGGACGGCGCCACCACGGTCGGCGCCACCGGGACGGGCGCCGTGTCGTGCGGGGCTTCGGGCAGCGGCAGCAGCATGGCGAATTCCGGAGCGGGCGTCGGCGCCGCCGCCTCGGTGGTGCCGGGCGTCGGCGGCACGAAGCGTGCGGGCAGCGGCGCGCTGTCGGCCAGGGCCACGGGCCCCTGCGCGGGAGCGGGGTCGATCAGGGCCGGTGCGGCCGGGGGCGGCAGGGCGGCGACGGGCGCCGCGGCCGACTGGAAGGCGCCCTCGAGGCCGGGCGCGGCGGGCGCCGTCGCGGCCAGGCGTGCCGGCTCGGGGCGGGACAGTTCGGGCAAGGGGGGAGCGGGGGGCGTGTGGAACGCGGCGGTGAGCCGGGCCGTGCCGGCATTCTCGACGGTCGGCTGCGGCGCCGCCGCACGGTGGTCGATGAGCCAGGACCCGACCAGCACCCCCAGGGTGACGGCCCCCGCACCCGCCACCGTCCATGTCGAGTGCCGCTGCGACAGGCGCCCGCGATCGAAGGGGAACAGATCGAAGGGGGTGGCGGACGTGTCGGTCATTCGCCTCGCTTTCGGGGTGGGGCTCTCCGACCCGGCGCCGTCGTGCCGTATGTCGGAAGGTCCTCGGCAGTGCTGTGACGTCACATTGAGGCTGAGTTTGGTTAATCGACGCTTAAACCGGCGACGCGATGCCGCGTTTGCTGTCGAGACGCGCCCGGTGGCGGGGGGTGCCGGGTCGATTGTGTCCGATGTGCGGAAACAAGGCGGAGCCGGGGCGGCGGCGCGAAGGTCTCCCGATGTCGCTCGGGTGCCGGGCCGAGCAGCACGACCGGGAGCACAAAGTCGACGGCGTCCCGTTCACGCCGGGCTCCAGCGCGCTTTCGCTCTCGGCGGATGCGCTCCAGCCCCCAATCCATGGCGGTATCATCGACTTGGAAGCGCCGGGGCGTCTCCGGGACCGATACGGCTCGACGTCAGCCCCACAGGCCACGCGCGGCCGATTTCGACGCCACGAGCTTGAGCCGGACCAGCCGCGACAGCACCGCCTCCGGCGTCTTGCCGGTGGCGGCGCAGATCTCGCCGAGGTCGCCCGCGATGGCGAAGCTCGACTGCAGCTTGGCGTCGTCGCGGGCCGTCCATTGCGCCGCCGCGGCTTCCGGGTCCGGCGCGAAGGGCGTGACGTCGGCGGGGTCGACCGCGTAGCCGCGCTTCGCCGCACCGGTCTCGCGCGTGCCCTTATCGCGCGTGCCCTCGGCGCGCGCCCGGCTCGCCGCCGGGCCGGGCGGCACGGCTTCGACCTTCTTGGCTTTGGCCGGCGCCGGCTCGGCCTGGTAGGGCGGGCCGAGGGGCAGCAGCACGTCGGCGTCGGGGTGGTCCGGGTCGGTACCGACATGGGCGTCGCCGGCGAATTCCGCCACGAACCGCGACCGCTTGGAGGCGCTGCCGCCGCGCTCGGCCGCGTAGGTGAGGCCGAGGATGCGCTTTGCCCGCGTCACCGCCACATAGGCGACGCGCCGCTCCTCCTCGATCTCGGCCCCCGCCACCGGCATCACGCCCTCTTCAAGCCCCACCACGAAGACCGCCTCCCATTCGAGGCCCTTGGCGGAGTGGATCGTGGACAGGACGACGGCATCGCCCGAGGGCCGCCGCAGGGCCCGGCTCTGTTCGGCGATCCGCTCCATCAGGCCGTCGAGCCCGTCGCATTCCGCGGCGAGGCCGGCGAGCGCGTCGCACAGGTTGGCCCAGTCGCGCTGCTCGCGCTCCGCCGACTTCTTCGGCAGCGCGTCCGACACGACGCGGCGGGCGTGCCGGCAAGCGTCGGCGAAGGAGGCGCGGCCGCTGGGCGGCACCTTGTCGAGCCGCCGCCGCACGCTTTCGCCGCGCTTGCCCGTGCCCATCTTCTCGATGGCGCGGCTCTCGTCGGCGTCGAGCAGGTAGAAGAGCGCGCCGAGGAACAGCTTGGCGGCCGCGCTCTGCCACAGGTCGCCGGCGCCGCGCACGTCGAAGGGGATGTGGAGCGCCTCGAGCGCGCCCTGGAAGGCGAGGCCGGTGGAGCCCGCCCGGTACAGCACGGCAATCTCGCTCGGCGCCACGCCGTCGCGCAGCAGCGTCCGGATGGCCCGCGCCACCTGGCGCACCTCGGCGTCCGGGGTGGAATAGCCGCGGATCGCCACGGCGCCGGCCGCCTCGAGGGCGGGGCCGTAGTCTTTGGCGAAGCGGTCGCGGTTGCGGCCGATGAGCCGCTTGGCGCCCGCCACGATCTCGGGCGTCGAGCGGTAGTTGCGGTCGAGCAGGTGCAGCACCGCGTCGCGGTGACGGCGCTTGAAATCCAGCGTGTAGCGGATGTCGGCGGCGCGAAACGTGAACAGCGTCTGGTCGTCGTCGCCCACCGCCCACAGGTGCACGCCGCCGGAGCGGAAATGCTCGATCAGCCGGTGCTGGCCGAGATTAATGTCCTGGTACTCGTCGACGAGCAGGTGGTCGACGGCACCCGATACGGCGCGGCCGTAGGCCGGGTGGTCCGCCATGGCGCGCAGCAGCAGCGGCACCATGTCGGCGAAGTCGATGGCGCCGGCCTCGCGCAGGGCCGCCTCGTAGGTAGCGAAGAAGGCGGCGGCGCGGTGGCCCGCCTCGTCGTCGCGCGCGAGGCTCCGGGCATAGGCGCCGGCATCGAGCAGCTGTTCCTTGGCGCCCGCGATGATGTCGAGGATGTCGCCCTCGTCGTTCCAGTACATGCGCCGGGCCGAGAACACGGCGCGCTGCTGGTGGGCGCTCCACACGTCGATCCGTTCCGGCAGGCCGGCGAGGTGGGGCTTGCGTTGCAGGCAGCGCAACGCCAGGCTGTGGAAGGTGAAGACGCGGAGTTCGGCCGGGTTGTCGAGCGCGAGGTCCCGGGCGATGCGCAGCCGCATCTCCTCGGCGGCCTTCTTGGTGAAGGTCAGCGCCATGATGCGCTGCGGGTCGACGCCGCTGTCGCTGAGGTGTCGGAAGCGGCCGACGAGCGTCGAGGTCTTGCCCGAGCCGGGGCCGGCGAGCACGAGCTGGATCGGGTGGTCGGCGCTGGCGGCGCGGCGCTGCGAGGGGTCGAGGTCGGCCATCCCCCTCCATGCCACAGACGCCGCGCGCGTGGGAAGCGCGGGCAGGCCGGGGGTGGGGCGCTGCGGGCCGGTGGACCTCCGGATGTCGCGGCGCTTCAGGGTCTGCGGCGCTCGAAGGCCTGCGGCGCTCGAAGGCCTGCGGCGCTCGAAGGCCTGCGGCGCTTGGCAGCGGCGCGGGCATCCGGGCGCGGCACGCCCTATAACGGAAGCCCGACCCGAGGCGCCATGACGACCTTCTTCACGGCCGATACCCATATCGCCGATCCCCACATCCTGCGCATGCGCGCCTTTCCGTCCATCCACGACCACGACGAGGCCGTGATGGCGCGCTGGAACGCCCGCATCGGCCCGGAGGACGAGGTGTGGCACGTCGGCGACGTCTTCGGCGGCATCGGGCGGGACCGCTGCGCGGCGCTGTTCGGGCGGCTCAACGGCATCAAGAGGCTCGTGGTCGGCAACCACGATTCCAACCGCGTGCTGCAGCTGCCCTGGGCCTCGCCCCCGGTCGATCACGCCCGGCTGACCCTGCGCACCGCGGCAGGCGACGAAGTGCGGCTCTACCTGTCGCATTACCCGATGCGGTCCTGGCCCGGCCTGTGGCGCGGCACGCGCCACCTCCACGGCCATACCCACGCCATGCTGACCGGCACCAGCCAGTCCTGCGACGTCGGCGCCGACGCCTGGGACTACACGCCGGCGACGCTCGGCGAGGTTCTGGCCCGGCAGGACGCGACCCCGACCCTGCCCGAAGAGCTGGCCGTGTGGGCGGCCCGCCGCGCCGGCGAATAGCCGCGGCAGGTCCCAAGGGTGGCAGGTCCGAGGCGTGGCAGGTCCGGGGCATGCGGCGTCCCCGGCGCGCGTCACACCACGACGAGCTTGGGGCGCTTGTCGAGGGCCTGGAGCACGCGGGCGAGGTCCGGCCCGCGCTTGAGGATGAGGCCCGTCGCCGCCACCACCGCATAGGCGCCCTGGCGGCGCGCCAGCGACGGGTCCTTCTCCACCCGGTAGAGCGGCACTTCCGAGGCGCGGCGATAGATGGAGAACACCGCCTTGTCGGGCCGGAAGTCGATGGCATAGTCGCGCCACTCGCCCTCCGCCACGCGGCGCCCGTAGACGTTGAAGATTTCGCGCAGCTCGTGGCGGTCGAAGGACACGACGGCCGCGGCGGGCTGGGGCCGGGCTTCGGGCGCCGGGGCGGGCTGGCGCCGGGGCGGGAACGCCGCCACCGATCCGCCCGCCGCCTGCGGCACCGCATGGCCAGCGTCCTGCCCCGCCCCGTGTCGCCGCCCCTCCGGCGTGTCGCCTTCGCTCATCCCGGTCTCCATGCTGGGGTCGAGAATGGCGCGCCGCCGAGGCGGGTTCAAGGCTCGGTGCGGGATCCCACCGATGCCGGCTCCCGCGCACCGCGGGATCCCGACGATGCCGCCGTGCCGCCCCCCGGTCGCCTCGGGGCCGCCCCGCGCCTGCTGCTTTGCCGGGCGACATCGTCGGAGCCGTTCGGCGCCCCGCGCACCCTGGCGTGTCAGCCCCCACGGCCTTCCGGGTCCGCGCCGACCTCGCCCGTCGAGGTCCGCCGTCGGATGGACCGGCAGCGAGCTTCCCCGGCTCCTGCCGGTCTTTTTTCGGCCGCGATCCGCCTTGCGGTCCCGGGACCCAGCCGCGATATGAGGTGCGCTCCCGCGGCCTCGAGGCTTCGGGGGACGGGGTCGGCCGCAAGGTCCCCCATCGGCACGGCACCGTCCCGGTCGCGCCGGCCCGGAGCCCGCCCTCGACGCGGCCCGGCCGCCCCGGGCCACCACGGAGGGATCGCGAGTTCCATGAGCGAGGCTGACATCCAGACGACCGAGGGCGCGGCAGCGGCGGCGCCGGGCGAAACCAAGTCGTTCCAGGCCGACGTGTCGCGCCTGCTCGACCTCATGGTCCACTCGATCTATTCGGAACGCGACGTCTTCCTGCGCGAGCTGATCTCCAACGCGGCCGATGCCTGCGAGAAGCTCCGCTACGAGGCCATCGCGGCACCCGACCTCATCGCCGACGGCGAGGGTTTCGCCATCCGCGTCGTGATCGACAAGGACGCCAAGACGCTGTCCGTGGTCGACAACGGCATCGGCATGGCGCGGGACGACCTCGACCGCGCGCTCGGCACCATCGCGTCCTCCGGCACCAAGGCCTTCCTGGACCGCATCGGTTCGGAGGCGGAAGCCGAGAGCGGCAACCTCATCGGCCAGTTCGGCATCGGCTTCTACTCGGCCTTCATGGTGGCGCGCAGCGTCGAGGTGCGGACCCGCCGCGCCGGAGCCGACGAGGCCTGGCTCTGGACCAGCGACGGCAAGGGCTCCTACGCGGTGGCGGCCCTGCCGCTCGCCGAGGCGCCGGCCCGGGGCACGCGCGTCACGCTGCACCTCGACGAGGACGGCGCGAAGGAGTTCCTCGAGCCCTGGCGGGTCGAGCGGCTCGTCAAGGAGCATTCGGGCGCCGTGGCGGTGCCGATCGACCTGCAGGAGACGCCGGAGGCCGAGCCGCGCCGCCTCACCGACGGCGCCGCCCTCTGGGCCAAGAACAAGTCCGAGATCACGCCCGAGCAATATACCGAGTTCTACCGCGGCCTCGCCGCGCAATACGACGAGCCGGCGCTCACCATCCATTACCGCGCCGAGGGTCGGCACGAATATTCGGTGCTGGCCTTCGTGCCGGGCTCGAAGCCCTTCGACCTGTTCGATCCCCAGCGCAAGGGCCGCACCAAGCTCTACGTCCGCCGGGTGCTGATCTCGGACGAGGCCGACCTGCTGCCGGGCTGGCTGCGCTTCGTGCGCGCCGTGGTCGATACCGCCGACCTCCCGCTCAACGTGTCGCGCGAGATGGTGCAGAACAGCCCCGTCTTCGCCGCCATCCGCAAGGGCGTGACCAACCGCGTGCTCGGCGACCTCGCCAAGATGGCGGAGAACGACGCGGACGGCTTCGCCACGGTGTGGGAGAACTTCGGCGCCGTGCTGAAGGAGGGGATCTACGAGGACCCCGAGCGGCGCGACACCCTGTTCAAGCTGGCGCGCTTTGCCTCGACGAGCCACCCCGAGGGCGGCCGCACGCTGGCGCAATATGTCGCCGGCCTGCGCGAGAACCAGACCGCCATCTACTACCTCGTCGGCGACGACCTGAAGCGGCTCGGCATCAGCCCGCAGCTCGAAGGCTTCAAGGCGCGCGGCATCGAGGTGCTGCTGCTCCCCGATGCCGTCGACGCCTTCTGGGTGTCGAATTCGGCCGGCTTCGACGGCAAGCCGTTCAAGTCGGTGACGCAGGGCGCGGCCGACATCAAGGCCGTGCCGCTGGCCGAGGGCGCCAGCGCGCCCGAAAGTCAGGAGGTGAGCCCCAAGCTCGCCACCCTGCTAGCCTTCATGAAGCAGACCCTGGCGGATTCCGTCGAGGACGTGCGGGCCTCGGACCGGCTGTCGGAGAGCCCCGCCTGCCTCATCGCGCCGGAGTTCGGCCCGGACCGCCGGCTCGAGAAGATCCTGGCCCAGCACGGCAAGCTCGGCAGCCAATCGAAGCCCGTGCTCGAGATCAACCCCGGCCACCCGTTGGTGGCGGCGCTGGCCGAGCGCTTCGCCGGCGAGGGCGACCGCGCCGTGGTGGAGGACTCGGCCTGGCTGCTCCACGACGAGGCCCGCATCATGGACGGCGAGCTGCCGGCCGATGCCGCGCTCTTCGCCGCGCGCCTGCGCCGCGTCATGGAGAAGGCGGCCGGGTGACACGGCCGGCCCCGTGCCGGACCTCGGCGCGACGCTCCGCGACGCCGTCCGCCGCCTGCGGGCGGCGGGCGTGGACGGCGCCGAGGGGGACGCCCGCATCCTGCTGCTCGCCGCCACCGGCCTCGACCGCGTCGCGCTGATCCGCGACCCGGACCTGCCGGTGACGCCCGAGGCGGCGCTGCGGCTCGAGGCTTGGCTCGCCCGCCGCGCCGACCGCGAGCCCGTGTCGCGCATCCTCGGCCGGCGCGACTTCTGGGGCCTCGGCCTCGTCGTCACTCCCGACGTGCTCGACCCCCGCCCCGACACCGAGACGCTGGTGGCGGCCGTGCTCGACGGGCTCGGCGCCCGCCGCGGCGCGCCGCTGCGGCTGCTCGACCTCGGCACCGGCTCGGGCGCCATCCTCTGCGCGCTGCTGGCCGAACTGCCGGCGGCGACGGGCTGGGCCCTCGACCGCTCCGCCGGGGCCTGCGCGGTGGCGCGCCGCAACCTCGCCGCCCACGGCTTCGCGGCACGGAGCCTGGTGATCCAGGGCGACTGGGCGGCGGCGCTGGCGCCGGGCGCCTTCGACGCCGTCGTGTCGAACCCCCCCTATATCGAGAGCGCCGTCATCCCCGGCCTCGACCGCGACGTGCGCGAGCACGACCCCCTGGCGGCCCTCGACGGCGGCCCCGACGGCCTCGCCGCCTACCGGCTCCTCGCCGCCGACCTGCCGCGCCTGCTGGCGCCGGGCGGCGTCGCGGCTTTCGAGGTCGGCCGCGGGCAGGACGGGGATGTGGCGGGACTGATGCGGGCGGCGGGGCTGGCCGGCATCACGACGCACCCCGACCTCGCCGGCATCGCCCGCGTGGTGATGGGGCGTGTCGTGCCCTGATGCCGACCGCATCGGCCCTGGGTCGAGCGTGGAGGGGCGACGACCGTCGGGGAGGCGCGGGGTCGAGGTTGGGCGCGCCGCGCGGCCACTTCGTCGCGCTGACGCGGCACGTCGGTTCGCCATGGGTTCCTGATTGAGGACCTGTTCGATCGATAGTGGAATCGGTACACTGGCTCGACGCAGCAAGCGGGCATCGCGTTGTAGCAGGGGCGTGCCATGCTCGAGCCTCCAATTCAACCTTTCGCGACCGGCATGTTGCGTCGCGACGACGGCGCCGAGATCTATTGGGAGGCGTCCGGCAGCCCCGACGGTCGGCCGGCGCTTTTTCTCCATGGCGGTCCCGGGTCGGGTCTCGGCTCGGGCGGCTATCGGCGCCGGTTCGATCCCGCGCGCCACCTCATCATCGGCTTGGACCAGCGTGGCTGCGGGCGGAGCAGACCGCTCGTCACGGAGTCGCCGGCCGTGCTGCAATCCAACACCACTCAGACTCTCGTCGCCGACGTCGAGGCCGTGCGGGCCCATCTCGGGATTGCGCGCTGGCTTGTCTCCGGCGTGTCCTGGGGAACGACGCTCGCGCTGGCCTACGCGCAGGAGCATCCCGAGCGGGTGACCGAACTGGTACTCGCCGCCGTGACCACGACGAGCCGCGGCGAGGTCGACTGGATCACCGAGGGCGTAGGGCAGATCTTTCCCGAAGCATGGCATCGCTTCGAGCGTGCGGCGTACCGTGGCCCCGGCGAGCGCATCGTGGAAGCCTATGCGCGGCGCCTCGCAGGGAGCGATGCTGCGGAGCGGCGCCGTGACTGGAATGCCTGGGAAGCCGCGCACGTGTCGTTCGACGGTTCGGTAACGCCGGGCAGATGGGCCGGCGACGAAGGCGCGGCTGCTGTCTTCGCGACCCTGGTCACGCACTATTGGGCGAACGACGGCTTCCTGAAGGGAGACCGCGCGATCCTGTCGCGCATGGACCGCATCGCGGAGATTCCGGCTGCCCTGATCCACGGCCGGCGCGATGTCAGCGGCCCGGCGGTCACGCCGTGCCGGCTGCACCGCTTATGGCCGGCGAGCCGCCTCACGATCGTCGAAGGCGAGGGCCATGGCGGCCCCGAGATGCTGGCGTTGGCGCGCCGGGCCTGCGACGGCTTCGCCGCCTGAGGACCGCTCCGGGTGTTGGGAAAGACCTGCATCGTCCCTCGATATGAAGCGTCCTGCATCGTCCGACCTTCGCGCGGTTCGTGCGGGTCGCCTTTGCGCGATGGTGCCCGATCGCGGAGACTTGCGCGCGAGTCGCCCGCTTCGCTCGGGGCATGCGCCGCGTGACCGTCCGGGGTGGGCCAAAACCGACCCTCGGACGTCGACCATCAGCCACATCGAAGAACGAGAGTGCCGATATGGAACCGCTCGCAGACCCCGATGCCCGCGCTCGATCCTCCGGTTCCGGCGCGATACCCGACGGCGGTTTCTCGGCCCTGACCCCCGAACTGAGCGTCCAGGACCTCGATGTGAGCCTGAGATTCTGGTGCGACTGCCTCGGCTTCACCGTCGCCTACGATCGTCCGGCCGCCCGCTTTGCCTACCTGGTGCGGGGCAAGGCGCATGTCATGCTCTGCCAGATCAACGGAAGGTGGGACACCGGCGAACTCCTGCACCCCTTTGGACGTGGGGTGAACTTCCAGATCCTGGTCGAGCGGTTGGACCCGATCCTCGCCACGCTCGAAGCGGCGCGCTGGCCGCTGTTCGAGGTGCCGAGCGAGGCGTGGTATCGGGCCGGCCCGGTGGAGGCCGGTCAGCGGGAATGCCTTGTCCAGGATCCCGATGGCTATCTCGTGCGGCTCGCCGAAATCTTGGGCCAGCGATCTCCGACACCGCCGCCTCCGGCCCGCGTTCCCGAACCTCCACGGCAACCCGCTCCGGACAGTCTCCCGACTTCCAGAAGGATACCACAATGAGCATCCGCGTCGGCATCAGCGGTTTCGGCGGCGGCGAGGCAATGCGTGTGATTGACGAACGAAGCTAGGCTTTTAACCGACGATGTGGTCAGAAAAGCCGGCCCAGCTGGTGAGCCTGTAGCGTCATGAGAGGCCCGGTTCCGGACTCGGTTGTCGTCGCGGCATCGAAGCGGCCCATGCGGGATCGGTACGTGGCAAGCCGCGCGTCCCCGCCATGGGCCGCGTCCCTCAGCAGCTCTCGGGCACGTAGCGGCACTTGATGTCGTGCTCGTTCTGCAGCTCGATGGCGCCGTCGCTGCCCGCCGGGTAGCCGCCGTAGGCGCCGTTCGGCCCCTGCACGTAGTTGCCGTAGCCGTAGCGGTTGACGTGATAGGTCGGGTCCTCGCCGCGGGCGCGGGCGGCGCCGAGCTGGTCGTATTGCGGCGAGGAGCCGGTCTGGGCCATGGCGGCCGGGGTGAGGGCGCCCGAGGCCAGGAGGCCCAGGGTCGCCATGATGAGTTTCGAACGCATGGTGGTGAGGCTTTCCGTCGTGTTCCGCCCTATGCCATCCAACGCGCCCGCACCTTTGCGGGTGCCGGCCCTCGTGCCGGCGGGCCCTGCGGCGCCTCACCGCAACCCGCCGCGCCCGCCCCCGGGTATCACAGGCTTCGGAGGTAGCCGGCGGGCTTCTGCCCCAGGATGCGCCAGGTGCCGAGGAGGCCGAGTCCCACCGTGACGACCAGGGCCGCCAGGGCGGCCTCGACGGCGGGGGCGGGCGCGAAGGTGAAGTCGAACCCCATCACGGCCTTCACCACCCCATAGGCGGCGGCGGTGCCGGCCAGGATGCCAAACAGCGCCGTCCCGAGGCCCAGCAGCGCATATTCGATGACGAAGGCCAGCAACAGGCGCTGGCGCGTTGCCCCCAGCACCTTCAGCATGACGCTGTCGTAGACCCGCGCCCGCCGCCCGGCGGCCAGCGCCCCCGCCAGCACCAGCACGGAAGACAGGATCGTGATGGCGGAGGCGGCCCGGGTCGCCGTGCCGAGCTTGCCCACGAAGGCGTTCACGGCCTCGAGCACGTCGCGCACCCGCACCGTGGTGACGGCCGGATAGGCTTCGGCCACGTCGCGGGCGAGGCGCGTGTCGCGTGCCGGGTCGTCGGTCGGGTAGGCGGCGGTGGCGAGCGCCATGTAGGGCGCGCCCCGGAAGGCGTTGGGCGAAAACACCATGACGAAGTTGATGCCCATGGTCTGCCAGTCGACCTTGCGCAGGTTGGACACCGTCGCCGTGACGGGGCGGCCGAGGACGTTGACCGTCACGGTGTCGCCGAGCTTCAGCCCGATGCCGTCGGCGAGTTCCCGGTCGAAGGAGACGAGCGGCGTCCCGGCATAGTCCTTGGGCCACCAGTCGCCGGCGACGACGCTGGAACCCTTGGGCGGGGCATCGGCGAAGGTGATGCCGCGGTCCCCCTCCAGCACCCAGGTGGAACCCTCCCTGGCCTTGACCTGGTCGGCCGGCACGCCGTTCACCGCCGTGATGCGCCCGCGCAGGATCGGCACCTCCTCGATCACGGCGGCGGGCGTCTTGGCCTTGACGAAGGCGAGGAAGCCCTCGGCGTCGCGGTTCGGCACGTCGGCGAAGAAGAAGGACGGCGTCACGCCAGGCCGCGTCTCGGTGATCTGGTGCTGGATGTTGCTGTCGATGAGCGCCAGCGTCACCAGCAGCGTCAGGCCGAGACCCAGCGACAGCACCACGGCGCCGGTCAGGGCGCCCGGGCGGTGGATGTTGCCGAGCGCCAGCCTGAGCTCGACGTTGCGGGGGCGGGGCAGGGCGCGGGCCAGGACCATGTAGCCCCAGGCCACGAGCCGCAGCAGCGCGAAGACCAGCAGCGTGCCGGCGACGTCGTAGGCGGCCAAGCGATGGTCCTGCGAGAAGCCCACCGCGCTCGCCACCAGGGCCAGCACGGCGACGCCGAGGGCCAGGCGGTAGCCGAGCCGCAGCCGGCCGGGCTCGGGGTCGACGGCGTCGCGGAACAGGGCCGAGACCGGCACGTCGTGCACGCGCCCGAGCGTCGGCAGCGAGAAGACGAGGGCGGTGAGCAGGCCGTAGAGCGCGCCGAGGCCCAGCGCGGCCGGGTGCAGCGACGGCACCAGCGGCAGCGGGATCAGCGCGCCGAAGCCCGCCACCGCCGCATAGGGCATGGCGGCCCCGATGGCGAGGCCGGCCACCACGCCGAAACCCGCCACCAGCATCACCTGGGCGAGGCCCATGGCGAAGACCGCGCCCCCGGGGGCACCCAGCGCCTTCAGCACCGCCAGGCTGGCGCGCTTGCGCTCCATCGCGGCCTTCACGGCATTGGCGACGCCGACGCCCCCCACCACCAGCGCGGTGAGGCCGATGAGCGTCAGGAACTGGGTGAAGCGGCCGAGGTTGCGGTCGAACTCCGGCGACACGTTGTTGCGGGTCTTGATGTCCCAGCCGGCCTGCGGGAAGGCGGCCCGGGCCGCCGCCACCGTGCGGCCCAGCGCGGCATCGTCGTCCGGGCCCGCCAGCGCGAGGCGCGTGGTGAACTTGGCGAGGGTGCCGGGCTGGATCAGCTTGGTGGCGTCGAGCCCCTCGCGGCTCATCAGCACCTCCGGGGCGAAGGCGATGCCGCCGGCGAGCCGGTCGGGCTCGGAGCGCAGGATGCCGCGCAGCGCGAAGGCCGTCGCCCCGATCGAGACGCGGTCGCCGACCTTGAGGCCGAGCCGCCCCACGATGGCGGCATCCGCCACGAGGCCGAAGGTGCCGTCGACGGGCGCCAGCGCGCCGGCCAGCGGCTGGGGCGGCTCGAGCCCGACGCTGCCCGCCAGCGGATAGGCGGCGTCGACCGCCTTGACGTCGATGAGCCCCGCTTGGTCCCCGGCCCGCGCCATGGAGCGGGCCGTGACGATGTGGCTGAGGCGCCCCCGCGCCGCCAGCCAGTCCGTCTCGGCCCGGCCCAGGGGCTGCGACACGGTGGAAAAGGCGGCGTCGCCCCCGAGCACGGCCCGGCCTTCGCGGCCGAGGCCCTCGGACAGGCTGCCCGCCACCGAACCCACGCCCGCGATGGCCGCCACCCCGAGCGCGATGCAGATCAGGAAGATCCAGTAGCCGCCGAGCCCGCCGCGCAGGTCCCGCCAGGCGAGCCGCAGCGCCACCGGCAGGCCGAGGCCGGCGCGGCCGGCGCTGCGTGCCGCGACCGCGCCCGCCACCTCCGCCGTCACGAGGCCATCCCCAGCGCGGCCGCCGTGTCGGTTTCGACTTGTCCGGTTTCGACCTGGCCGGAGCGGATCCGCACCGTGCGGTCGCAGCGCGCCGCGAGGCCCGGGTCGTGCGTCACCAGCACCAGCGTGGCGCCGCGCTCGCGCCGCGTCGCGAAGATGAGGTCCATGATGGCGCGGCCCGTCGCCTCGTCGAGGTTGCCGGTCGGCTCGTCCGCCACCAGGATGGCGGGATCGGGCGCCAGCGCGCGCGACAGCGCCACGCGCTGCTGTTCGCCGCCGGACAGCTGCGAGGGGTAGTGGTGCAGGCGCTCGCCGAGCCCGACGCCCTTCAGTTCGGCGGCGGCCCGGTCGAAGGCGTCGCGGCGCCCCGCGAGTTCGAGCGGCACCGCGACGTTCTCCAGCGCCGTCATGGTGGGGATGAGGTGGAAGCTTTGGAACACGATGCCGATGTGCCGGCCGCGGAAGCGGGCGAGCCGGTCCTCGTCGAGCCCGTCGATGCGGGTGCCGTCGACCGTGACGGCGCCGCGCTCCGGCCGCTCGAGCCCCGCCAGCACGCTCAGCAGCGTCGATTTGCCGGAGCCGGACGGCCCCGTCAGGCCCACGGCCTCGCCCTTGGCCACGCTGAGATCGATCCCCTTCAGGATATGGACTCGGGCCGCCGCGCGCCCCAGACTCACATGGACCCCCTCGAGCGAGATCGCAGCTTGGTTCATCATGCATCCTCACGCGGCCCGGGCCGTCAGCCCTCCCCATATGGGCGCCTGCCGCGACCTTGTCAGTCGGGGTTGGGCTTTCTGATGGTCGCAGCCACCCTGGCGGCCGCGCTCTGCGCCGCCTCGGCGGGGCCGGCCCGTGCCGCGACCCGGATCGCCGCCTTCGGGGACAGCCTGTCGGCCGGCTACCAACTGCCGGCCGCCGCCGCCTTCCCGGCCGTGCTGGAAGGCGCGCTGCGCCGGGACGGCTACGACGTCGCCGTCGACAATGCCGCGGTCTCGGGCGACACGACGCAGGGCGGGGTCGAACGGCTCGACTGGTCGGTGCCGGACGGGACGGCCCTCGCCATCGTGGAGCTCGGCGCCAACGACATGCTGCGCGGCATCGACCCGGCGGTCACGGCGAAGAACCTCGACGCCATCGTGTCGGGCCTGCAGAAGCGGCACATCGGCGTCCTGCTCGCCGGCATGTACGCGTCGCTCGAGCTCGACGCGGCCTATCGCGAGCGTTTCGCCGCCATCTTCCCGTCGCTGGCCAAGCGCGCCGGGGTGCCGCTGTACCCGTTCTTCCTGGCCGGCATCATCGGCCATCCCGAACTGCACCTCGCCGACGGGGTCCACCCCAATGCCGCCGGGGTCGCCGTGATCGTCAGGAACATCCTGCCAACCGTCGAGGAAAGCCTCAAGGGGCTCGGCGTCCAGCCCTCGGGGGTGAAGGGTTGAGGGCGAGGGGGACCGCCGCATCGCCATGGTGACTCCCGACCGCCGCCCCCGCATCCGGCGGCTGGTGCTCGGCGACTTCCGGTCCTATCCCGCCCTGGACCTGCCCCTGTCGGGCGCCCCCGTGGTGCTGGCCGGGCACAACGGCGCCGGCAAGACCAACCTCCTCGAAGCGCTGTCCTTCTTCACGCCCGGCAAGGGCTTCCGCCGGGCCGAGCTGGCCGATTGCGCCCGGGATGCCGGGGGCGGCGGCTGGGCCGTGTCGGTCGAGGTCGAGGATGCGGCGCGCGAGGTCGCCGGCGTGCAGCTCGGCACCGGGCTCGAGCCTGTGGGCGGGCCGGCCTCGCGCCGCTGCCGCATCGACCGCGCGACCGTGCCTTCCGCCAAGGGCTTTGCCGACTACCTGCGCGTCGTCTGGCTCACGCCCGCCATGGACGGGCTCTTCGCCGGCCCGGCCGCGGAGCGCCGCCGCTTCCTCGACCGCATCGTGCTGACCGTCGACAGCGAGCACGGCACCCGCGTCTCGGCGCTGGAGCGGGCGCTGCGCAACCGCAACCGCGTGCTGGAGGAGGGGCGCCTGTCGGGCCGCGTCGACGCCGCCTGGGCCGAGGCGGCCGAGCGCGAGGTCGCGGCGCTCGGTGTCGCGGTGGCGGCCGCCCGCCACGAGACGGTGACACGGCTCGCCGCGCTCATCGCGCTCCACCGCGACCCGTCCTCGCCCTTTCCCTGGGCCGACATCATGGTGGTGGGCGGCGTCGAAGCCCTGGTGGCCAACCACCCGGCGCTGGACGCCGAGGACCGCTACCGGGCCATGCTGCGCGACAGCCGGGGGCGCGACGCTGCGGCGGGGCGCACGTCGATCGGCCCGCATCTCAGCGACCTCGCGGTCCGCCACGGGCCCAAGGACGCCGAAGCCGCCCGCTCGTCGACGGGCGAGCAGAAGGCGCTGCTGGTCGGTCTCGTGCTGGCCTCGGCCCGGCTCGTCGCCGCCATGAGCGGCATCGCGCCCCTGGTGCTGCTCGACGAGATCGCGGCGCATTTCGACCCGCTGCGCCGCTCGGCGCTCTACGCCGAACTCGCCGCCCTGGGCGGCCACGTCTTCATGACGGGGGCCGACCCGGCGCTGTTCGCCGACCTCGTCGAGGCCGAGCGCTTCGAGGTGACGCCGGGCGCGGTGCGGCCCGGGGGCTGACGGCGCGCCAGGCGCTATCCGACGGCGGCGAGGTTGGTCTCGACCAGCAGGGTGTCGGTGTCGAAATTCGCCAGGTGCCAGGTCCCGGCCGGGAAGACGAAGACGGTGCCGGCCGCGAAGGGGCGCTCGCCGTCCTCGGTGGCGAGCGTGCCCGAGCCCGACACCACCTGCACGAACTGGTCGTGGTCGTGGCTGTGGCGCGTGCCCCGCGTCCCGCCCGGCACCGCGACCGAGACGAGCGACATGCCCGGCAGGTCGATGCGGCGCTTGCTGAGGCCGCCCGGCGCCGCCGCCGGCTCGACCTCGTCCCAATCCACCACGTGCCGCGCCATGGCTGTCCCCCGTCCCCGCCAGACTGAACGCCCGAACCTCACCGATATTCGTCGTCGACCACGAGATGGTTGCACACGTAGTCGGCGACGGCGGCCTCCAGCGACGCGAAGGGCCGCTCGAAGCCCGCCCGGCGCAGCCGGTCCATGCGGGCCTCGGTGAAATACTGGTACTGGCCGCGGATCGCCTCCGGCATGTCGACGAAGTCGATGCCGACCGCGACGTCGAGCGCCCGGCCCACCGCCAGCACGAGGTCGCGGAACGAGCGTGCCCGTCCCGTGCCGAGGTTGAAGAGGCCGGACACCTGCGGGTTGGCCAGGAGCCACAGCACGGCGGCGCCGCAGTCCTTGACGTAGACGAAGTCGCGGCGCTGCTCGCCGTCGGCGATGCCGGCGCGGTGCGACCGGAACAGCGCGACGCGTCCGCCCGCCGCGATGCCGGGCGTCGTCTTGGCGACGAGGGAGCGCATGTCGCCCTTGTGGCCCTCGTTGGGGCCGAAGACGTTGAAGAACTTGAGGCCGGCCCATTGCGGCGGCGCATGGCCCTCGGCGGCGCGCGCCACGGCCCAGCGGTCGAAGAGGTGCTTGGACCATCCGTAAAGGTTCAGCGGCCGCAGGCGGGCCAGCGCCTCGGGCGCGGCATCGTCGTCGAACCCGCCCGTGCCGTCGCCGTAGGTGGCGGCCGAGGAGGCGTAGAGCAGCGGCGTGCCGGTGGCGGCGCACCAGTCCCACAGCCGCGTCGAGAGGCGGAAGTTGGAGCGCAGCACGGCATCGCCGTCGCTCGCCGTGGTGGACGAGTTGGCGCCCATGTGGACCACGGCGGCGAGCCGCTGCCGGGCCGCCAGCCAGGGCTCGATCTCGTCGGGCAGGATCACGTCCCGCAGCCCGCGCTTGGCGATGTTGCGCCACTTGCCCTCGTGGCCGAGCGTGTCCGCCACCACGATGTCGCGGTGGCCCGCAGCCTCGAGGTCGGCGCACAGGTTGGAGCCGATGAAGCCGGCGCCGCCGGTGACCAGGATCATGCCGGAACCTTCCCGCCCCGCGCCACCAGGCGCGACGTCGATTGATCCGGCGTCAGCCGGGCCAGCATCACGCGGCCGCCGCCGGCCCTGACGACCTCGGCCCCCACCACGGTCTCCTCCGTATAGTCGGCCCCCTTCACCAGCAGGTCCGGCTGCAGCGCCGTCACCAGGGCGAGCGGCGTGTCCTCGTCAAACAGCACCACGGCGGCGACGCCCTTCATGGCGCCCATCACGGTCGCCCGTGCCGCCTCGTCCTGCACGGGCCGGGCCGGGCCCTTGAGCCGGCGCACCGAGGCGTCGGTGTTGAGCGCCATGACGAGCCTGTCGCAGCCCGCCGCCGCCTGGCGGATCAGCGAGGCGTGGCCGGGATGGACGAGGTCGAAACAGCCGTTGGTCACGCCGACCGAGAGGCCCTGCCGCCGCCACCAGGCGCGGAGCGTCACGAGGTCGTCGAGGGCGAGCAGGCGCCCGTCCGTCACGTCCGCGCCCCCGTCGGCGGCGAGGTCGGCGAGCAGCTCCTCGCGCGACACCAGCGCGGTGCCGACCTTGCCCACCACGATGCCGGCGGCGTGGTTGGCGGCCCGCATGGCTTCGGCGATCGGCAGGCCGGCCGCCAGGCAGAGCGCCAGCGTGCCCACCACGGTGTCGCCGGCGCCCGACACGTCGAAGACTTCCTGGGCGACCGTCGGCAGGTGGATGGGTTCGCCGCGGACCGGGAAATAGGACATGCCCTTCTCGGAGCGCGTCAGCAGGATGTCGGCGCCGCAGAGCCCGATGGCGATCTCGGCAGCGGCCCGGGCCTCGGCATCGGTTTCGCAGGGGTGGCCGGTCGCCAGCGTCAGCTCGGCGCGGTTGGGCGTCACGATGCTGGCGCCGCGATAGGCCGACAGGTCGCGGCGCTTGGGATCCACCACCACCCGCTTGCCGGCCGTGGCGGCCGCCGCGAAGACCGCCGCCAGCAGCCCGTCCGAAACGACGCCCTTGCCGTAATCGGACAGGATCGCGATGTCGGCCTCGGCCACCGCGGCGGCGGCGGCCCGGGCCACGGCGGCATCCACGGCCTCCGGCAGCGGGCCGCGGTCCTCGTGGTCGATCCGGGCGATCTGCTGGTTGTGGCCGAGCAGCCGCGTCTTGCGCGTGGTGCGGCAGCGCGCATCCACCACCACCCGCTCGCGGGCGATGTCGCCGTGGCCGTCGAGCAGGCGCGACAGGGCCGCGAAGCCCTCGTCCGGCCCCGCCGCGCCGACGAGGTCGACCCGGCCGCCGAGATGGGCGACGTTGGCCGCCACGTTGGCGGCGCCGCCCGCCACGGCCCGTTCGCTGGCGAGGCGCACCACCGGGACGGGAGCTTCCGGCGAGATCCGCTCCACCTCGCCCTGCAGGTAGACGTCGAGCATCAGGTCGCCGATCACGGCGACGCGGGCCCGCGCCAGATCCTCGAACACGTGCCGCATCCCCGTCCGCCTCGCCCTTCCCGCCGCGGGGTCCTCCCGCCGGCGCGGCGCCGGTATGGCGCGGCGGGACGGTTTTGCCAAATCGCCCGGCGCGGGCCGCCGGTCAGCCGGGATCGCCGGACCGGCGGTCGACCGGTTTCGTGTCGAGGTGCCCGAGATCGCGTCCGGGGTCGAGCCTGTCGCGGACCCGCCCCTTCAGGGCTTTCACGTCGGGAAAGCCGCCGTCCCGCTTGCGCTCCCAGATCTCGACCCCGTCGTAGGTGATGGCGAAGGCGCCCCCGGTGGCGGGCACGAGCGTCACGGCGCCGAGCTCCGCGCCGAAGGTCGACAGCAGTTCCTGGGCCATCCAGGCCGATCGCAAGAGCCAGTTGCATTGCGTGCAGTAGGTGATGGCGATGTGGGGCTTGGCGGGACGCGCGTCGCCGGCCGTCTCGTGGGACATCGTGAAGGATCCGTCCTGCGGAGGTCCGCTGTTCGGGGTTTTGTCGCGTGGCGAGATCCGGTGGCGGCAGCCCCAAACCGGACCGTCCGGGCAAAGCCCCGGAAGCGACGTCGCCGGGCTGCCCGGACATTTGAAACGCCCGCCCTGTATAGCGCCACCGGACCATGCTGGCGAGGTGCGGAGGCGAAGCACGCTCGCCGGAACGCTCGACAGGCGTCGGGCAGCGCCGCCCTCGCCGGGGCGATGCGGCGGGGTGTCAGCGCCCGATGCTGGAAGTGACGTCCCAGTCCTTCGGTGCTCCGGCGCTGCGGGCCGGGGCCGTGGCTCGGGGTGGGCGCGGGGCGCCGTCCTCGGATGCCGCGCCGAAGCTGATGAGCGGCGGCTCGGCGGGCTCGGAGGCGATGGGGCGCGGGGCCCGGAGGGGCTCGGCCCGGGCCGCCGTCATGTCGGGCACGGACCGCGTGGGGGCGAGCGCCGGGGCGCGCGGCCGGCGGGCGGACAGGCCCGGCGCGTCCGCCGGCAGCTCGGCCAACAGCGTCGCGGGTCCGGAGCGCAAGGCCGGCTCGGGCAGCGGTGTCCGGGCGATGTCCATCTCCTCCTCGACGGCCGGAGGGTCCGGCATGGCGTCCCGGACGGGGGGCTCGGGCAGGTTCGCCTGCGGCACCGGCTTGCAATAGCGCTGGGGCCCCCGCGACGTGGCGCCGTGCAGCGCCAGGTCGAGGTGGAAGTGGTTGTAGTGGAAGATGTTGTAGCCCGGCCCCAGCACCGTCGTGAAATGCCCGCAGGCGCCGGCATGGGCCTCGTGCAGGAAGGCGCGCTCCTGCTCGTCGGCGCCGTTGAACCCCCGCATGATGTTCAACGTCCGGCCGCTGGCCAGGGTGAAGCCGCCGACGTCGATGGCGTTGGCGAAGGAATGCTCGCTGAGCCCGGCGCCGCTCATATTGTTGATGCCGCGGCAATTGTAGCTGCCCATCGAGTCGATCCTGACGACCCGCTCGCCGAAGCGCGCCTGCGCGGCCGGCTGCACGACGTCCCGGACCCAGGCGTCGAGCGCCGCGATCATGGGACAGTCCAGGGTCTGGGTGGCGTTCAGCGCCACGCTGCCCCCGTCGAGCGCCGTGACCTTGAACGGATGCTCGGCGCCGCAGATCCCCGGCCCGCTCATCTCGTGGAAGGGGCGGATTGAGGCCGATTCGCTCACCAGCCCCTTGGCCAGGCACACGGCTTCTGCCTTGGCCCGCCACGGCGGCCGTTCGGCGCGCCGGGAGTCCGAACAGCCGGCGAGGGCGCCCAGCACGGCGGCGGCGATGAGGATCTGAAGACAGCGGAACCACATGCCGGCAGCGTGCCGGGCAGGGTTTAAGCGCCGCTCAACGATGGGTCGGGCACCGGCCCCGGCACCGGGGAAGCGCCCGCCATGGTTAAGGGCCGGTGTCGGTCAGATCGCCGGGTCCACGCCCGTCGGCATGCCGGCCACCGAGCCGATGTAGGAGCGCACCCGGCTGCGGCCGTGCTCGGTGTCCCGACGCGCCGTCACCGATTGGGCTTCCTCGCCCGGGATGGCGGTGCGCTCGGGGCCGGGCGAGGCGGCGGATTCGGGCGCGAGGTCCATGCCCGCCCCGAAGTCGGACGTCCCGACGCCGATCCGCTCGCGGACGTCGCGGTTGGCCTCGCCCGACACCAGCGGGTCGTGCCGCTGCTGGCTCTCGAAGCCCGACGCGTCGGTGGCGGACGGCCGCGCGTCGGTGCCGGCGGTCCAGCCCTCGGCCTTCCAGCTGGTTTCGCGCTCGTCGAGGTTCACGGCCCCGTCGCGGTCCAGGATGTCGATGGCGCGCTCGTAGCCAGCCGCCCCGGTGTGGACCGCCAGCGCGACGCCGCCGCGCCGCAGCCCCTCCTCGTAGGTGGCGCGGTCGTCGGTCGGCATGAAGACGAAGATGTCGAGCAACGCCTGGAAGAAGCCCACGTCCTTGTGGGGTGCGGCCTTGGCCTGGGCGGCCTCGCCCGTCACGACGTGGATGTCGGCGGCGGCGTAGCCGGCGGCGACGAGGTCCGCCCTCGCGTGGTCGGCCTCGGCCTGGCTCTCGAAGAAGGCCGTCACGGTCTGGCGGCTGGGGGCGTCCCCGCTGGCGTGGTCCATCGCGTCTCTCCCTGTGTGGCGGGGAAACACGGCGAGGGGCAGGGGCGTTCCATCGCGGGATGCCGACCGCGACGGGATGGGACGGCCAGGATCGTTCAGGGCCGAAGCGGCGGGCGCGCCCCGAAGATGGCGGTGCCGACGCGCACATGCGTGGCGCCGAGCTGGATGCCGAGTTCGAAGTCCGAACTCATCCCCATGGACAGTCCTGGGAGGCCGTTGCGCGCCGCGATCTTGGCCAGCAGCGCGAAATGCGGGGAAGCCTGCTCGTCGGCCGGCGGGATGCACATGAGGCCGGCGACGTCGAGCCCGAGCGCCTCGCGGCAGTGCCGGACGAAGCCGTCGGCCTCGGCCGGCAGGATGCCGGCCTTCTGCGGCTCGGCCCCGGTGTTGACCTCGACGAAGAGCCGAACGGGCTTGCCGGCGCGGGCGATCTCGGCGGCGAGGGCTTCGGCGATCTTGGGCCGGTCCACCGTCTCGATGACGTCGAAGAGTTCGACCGCCTCGCGCGCCTTGTTGGACTGCAGCGGGCCGATGAGGTGCAGTTCGACGTCCGGGAAGCGGGCGCGCAGCGCGGGCCACTTCGCCTTCGACTCCTGCACGCGGTTCTCGCCGAAGACGCGGTGGCCGGCCTCGAGGGCCGGTGCGATGATTTCCGCGTCGTGGGTCTTCGACACGGCGACGAGCGCGACACTGCCGGGCGCCCGGCCGACGTCCGTCGCGGCCCGGGCGACGCGCGCCGCGACGCCGGCGAGGCGGGCGGGGATCTCGGCGGCCGGTGTTTCGCTGTCGGTCATGGGCTCGTCCTCTCGGGCAGGTGGCGGCCCGAAGACTACACGCCCTGGCCGGCGCCGGAAATCTGACGCGGCGTCACCGCGACGCCAGCAGGGCGGCGCGGTTGCCGGAGCGCAGCGCCCCCTCGATGGTGGAGGGCAGGCCCGTCTGGGTCCAGTCGCCGGCGAGGAGCAGGTTGCGCCACGCCGTCTCGGGGCCGGGGCGCAAGGCGTCCTGTTCGGGCGTGGCGGCGAAGGTGGCGCGCTTCTCGCGGATGATGCGGTGGGGCGGCAGCGTGTCGGGGTCGTGGCCCGTCACGGCCGCCACCTCGCGCCACAGCCGGGCCGCCAGCTCGTCCTTGGGGGTGTCGAGGAAGCGGTCGGCGTCGCTGATCGTCACCGACAGGCGTCCGGGAAAGGCGAAGACCCATTCGGACGCGGCGTTGATCAGCCCGATCATCAGGGGCTGGCCGTCGGGCGGGCTCGCCAGGAAATGCGCGTTGACGATGGAGCGGAAATCGGTCGGCACGGTGAGGCCCGGCACCAGCGTGGCGGCGACCGGGGCCGTGACGGCCAGGATGACGCCGTCGCCCGGCTCCAGCACCGTGGGGTCCTCGTCGGCGAAGTCCAGCGCCGCCACGCGGGTGCCGTCGAAGGCGAGGCTGCGCAGGCGATGGTCGAAGCGGACCTCGACGCCGCGCGCCTTCAGGGTGGCGAGCGCCGGGTCCACGAAGGCTTCGCCGAGGCCCTCGGTGGCGACCAGCGGCCGGCAGGCGTCGCCGCCCTTGGCGAGGGACTCGCGCACCACCGCCCCGGCGAGGGCCGCCGAGGAGGCTTTGGGGTCGGTGTTGAGCGCCGCCACCAGCAGCGGGTGCCACAGGCGCTCCCACAGGGGCCCCTCGCAGGCCATCACGTCCCCGATGCGGTCGCGGGGGCCGGCGCGCAGCAGCTTGCCGAGCGCGAGGTAATCGTTCCAGCGCGTGCCGGGCACGCGGCGCCGCGCCGAGAAGATCCACCAGGGCAGCCGGCCGGCGTTGGGGATCACCCGCCAGCGGGCGCCCGTCGCGAGGTCGGCGAAGTCGAAGGCGGCGTCGCGCGTCGGCTTCAGCCTGTCGCCCGCGCCGATCGCCGCCACGTAGTCGCGGACGGCGAGGTTGCCCGAGAGCACGAGGTGGTTGCCGTTGTCGATGACGGTGCCGAGGGCCTGGTCGTGATAGGACCGGCAGCGCCCGCCGGCGTGGCGCGACGCCTCGTGCAGCACGATGCGCCGCCGCTTGGGGTCGAGCTTCAGGGCTGCGGCGAGGCCGGCGAGGCCGGCCCCGACGACGTGGACGGTGCCACCCATCAGAACAGCCCGTGCCGCACGAGCGAGATCAGCAGTTTCAGCTTGGGCTTTCGCACGACCGCGCGGGGTGCCGCGAAGCCGCGCTTGGCGGTGGCTTCGAGGATCGCGCCATAGACGGCGCCCATGAGGCGGGGCGCCCGGGTGGCGCGGCGCGGCTCGCGCGCCATGATGGCCTGGGCCTCGGCGAAATGGGCGCGCGCCTCCTGCACGATGGGGGCGCAGACGGCGGGCAGGGCGGGATGCGCCGCCACCGCCACGGGATCGGCGGTGACGATGCCGGCGGCGTCCAGCTTCTCGCGCGGCAGGTACAGCCGGCCCATGGCGGCGTCCTCGTCGATGTCGCGCAGGATGTTGGTCTTCTGCAGGGCCCGGCCGAGGTGGTGGGCGAGGCCGTGGCCGTTGGCCTCCGACACGCCGAAGATCCGGACCGACAGGCGGCCGACCGCGCTGGCGACGCGGTCGCAATAAAGGTCGAGCGTGGCCTCGTCGGGCGCCCGGATGTCCTCGGCGGCATCCATGGCCATGCCGTCGATCACGGCGATGAAATCAGCGCGGTCGAGGCCGTAGCGGCGCACCGGCTCGGCGAGCGGCGCCGTGTCGGGGGTCGGCCGGCCGGCATAGAGGGCGTCGATGCCCTCGCGCCAGCGCGCCAGGCCGGCGAACCGCTGCTCGCGCGTGCCGCCGTCGTCGGCCACGTCGTCGACGGCGCGGCAGAACGCGTAGACGGCATACATGGCCTCGCGCTGCGGCTTCGGCAGGATGCGCATGCCGGCGTAGAAGGAGGAGCCGGCGGCCTGCGCGGCCTGGGCCACGCCCACGGCGGGTTCCGTCGTGGCGCTCACGCCCGGCCCATCCGGGGGGCGGCCGGCGCGGCGGGGCGGAACAGCCGGGAGAAGGCGACGCGAGCCGCCCCGGCGCCGCCGACCCGCAGGTATTCGAGCTTGTTGTGGTGCACGCGCTCGCTCAGCGGGTCGCGGGTCCCGAGCGTCGTCGTCAGGTGGCGGGCCAGCGCGATGATGACGGCGGTCTCGAGGCTCAGGCGGAAATCCGCCACCTGCCGGGGCAGGATCCCGCCCTCGTCGAGCAGCCCCATGGTGCGGGTCGCGAGGGTTGCAAACAGGCGGCGCAGCGCCGGCGACGCCGAGTCGGCGCCGAGCGCCTCCACGGTCAGCCCGGCGTCGGCGAGCGCGTCGTCGGGCACGTAGACGCGGTCGAGGTCGCGGAAGTCCTTCCCGCAATCCTGGAGGTGGTTGATGATCTGCAGGGCGGCGCAGACGGCATCCGACGCCGCCCAGGTGGCCTCGCTTTCGCCGTGCACGTCGAGCACGTAGCGGCCGACCGGCATGGCGGACAGGCTGCAATAATGCATGAGGTCGGCCCAGTCGGCCGTGCGGTTCTTGGTGACGTCGAGCCGGAAGGCCGCGATGAGGTCCTGCGCGTGGCGCGGCGTCAGGCGCCGCTCGGCCAGCACGGCGCGGAGCGGGCGCGCCACGGGCTCGTCGTCGCGCCGCCCGAGCAGCGCCTGTTCCAGCCGGTCGAGGTGGTCGAGCTTCTCGGCCGGCGTCAGCGTCGCATGGTCGGCGACGTCGTCGGCGGCGCGCACGAAGTCGTAGAAGGCCATGACGGCCGGCCGGTGGCGGGCCGCGATGAGGTGGGACGCCACGGGGAAGTTCTCGTCCGTGTGGGTCTTGCCCGACGCGACGTCGCTGGCTGTCGTCATGCTGCTGTCTGGTCCCGCCGGCCTCAGGTCGAGCCCGTGTCTTTAGGTCAAATGCCGCCCCGTGGAAAGGCGCGCTGGGCCGGGGCGCGTCACTCGGCGGCGCCGCGCTTGGGCAGGTAGCCCTTCTGGCGCAGGTGCTTGGCCAGGATCTGCCGGATGGCCTCCGACACGGTGGGGATCGGCGTGCGGCCGCGGCGCCACTCGTCCACGGCCTTCAGCATGGACTCGTCGAAGCCGATGACCTTCTTGACCGGGTAGAGCTGGGGGCGGGCCATGGCGATGCCTGCGGGCGGGAATGGAACCGTCGGGGAGTTAAGGGCATGTTTCGCGTATGTCAAACTCCGGCCCCGCCCCGGTCCGCCCTCACGCCGGCGCCGACGTAAGAATGTTTTTAAAAACCGGCCCGCGCCCGGCGATTGCCGCGCCTGTCCGTCGCCCGTATTGCATGCAGTAGCACGAGGCCGGACGGTGCCGGCGATCGCGCAGGATCTTCGAGGGAGGCCGAGATGGACACCAGCAGGCGCAATTTCCTGGGCACGGCGGCGCTGGGCGCCGGCGGCCTCGTGGCGCTGACGACGGCCGCCGGGGCGGCCGCGGCGTCGACCGACGACAAGGGCCAGCCCGGGCAGGGCGGCTTCGGCCGCGACGTCCAGCAGCTCCAGCCCGGCGCGCAGGTCGCCTATCACGACCCCAAGGACGTGGGCGAGATGCCCGACTTCGTCCGCTCGCTCGACGGCTCGAAGCCGAAGATCACGTCGGGCGGCTGGGCCAAGGAATCGACCGAGCACCAGCTCCCCATCATGAAGGGGCTGGCCGGCGTCCACATGTTCCTCAACCCCGGCGCCTCGCGCGAACTGCACTGGCACGCCATCGCGGCCGAATGGGCCTATGTGATCGACGGCCAGTGCCAGACCGTGGTGCTCGACCCCTCGGGCCAGACCGAGGTCAACAACTACAAGCCGGGCGACCTCTGGTTCTTCCCCAAGGGCCATGGCCACTCGATCCAGACGATCGGCGACAAGCCGTGCCACTTCCTCCTGTCCTTCGACAACGGCGCCTTCTCGGAACACGGCACCTTCTCGATCACCGACTGGATCGACGTGACGCCGCACGACATGCTGGCCCGCAACTTCGGCCTGACGCCGGCGATGTTCGACGCCTTCCCCAAGGGTGAGACCTACATCCAGGCCGGGCCCGTCGTGCCGGTCGCCCAGGCGGTGGACGCGCCCTGGCCGAAGGATTCGACCCACAAGTTCACGCTGCTGCACGACCCGCGCGCGCGCCGCGACTTCGACGGCGGCTCCTTCCACCTCGCCTCGGTGGACGAGTGGCCGATCTCCAGGACGATGTCGGGCGGCCTGATGGTGATCAAGCCCGGCCAGATGAAGGAGCTGCACTGGAACCCGAACGCCGACGAGTTCCAGTTCTACCTCAAGGGCAAGGGCCAGGTGGCGCTGTTCGGCTCGGGCGGCCGCGGCAAGGTCGCCGAGGTCAAGGCCGGCGACTCCGCCTACATCCCACAGGGCTACGGCCACGCCATGATGAACACCGGCACCGAGGACCTCGAGATGATCCAGACCTGGAACGCCGGCAAGTTCGAGGAGATCACCCTCAAGCACTGGATGGAGACGGCGCCCCGCTATCTCCTGTCCAACAACCTGTCCGGCGTGCCCGCCGCGACGGTCGACAAGCTCGACCCGCAGGCCTGAGCGGCCGATCGGGCCGGACCGGCGCCTTTTCGCGTCGGGACCGGCCCGGTCGTGTCGGCCGGGCCGCCATCACGGGGCGGCATCACGGTGCGGTGCCGGCCCGCTCGAACTCGGCCCGCAGGTCTGCCAGCGTCGCCGCGATATGGGCGGAGCTGAGCGTCCCGGCCCGCGCGGCGTCGCCGCGCGACCAGGCTTCGAAGAGCGCGGCATGCTCGACGAGGGCGCGGTCGGCGCGGCCCGCCGGGGCGAGGTGGCGCACCACGTAGCGTTCCGAGATCGTGTGGAGCCGCTCCGCCATCTGCTGCGTCACGGGCCGCCCGCCCGGACGGATCAGGGCCATGTGGAAGGCGCGGTTGAGGGCGCCGGCGCGCCCGTCGTGGGCCGCGGCCGCGGCGCCGAGCGCCGCCAGCGCGTCCCGGCCGGCCTCTACGTCCGCCGGCCCCAGGCAGGTCGCCGCCGCCGCCACGGCGTCGGGCTCGATCTTCAGCCGCAGGTCGAAGACGTCGTAGGCTTCCGCCGCGGTGAGCGGCCGCACCACGTAGCCGCGGTTGCGCTCGGACACCACGAGCCCGTCCCGCTCGAGCCGCGCCAGCGCTTCGCGCAACGGGATCTTGCTGATGCCGAACTCCGCCGCCAGCGCGTCCTGCCGGATCGGCGCGTCGGCGGCGAGGTCCCCCGCCACGATGCGGGCGCGCAGGACATCGATGATCTGGTCGGCGAGCGCGGTCTTGACGATGAGGGCCATGGCCCCCGCCATACCAGAGCCGTCCCGCCCTACACCACCTGGAAGCCCGGCCAGAACGGGTCGGCGCGGTCGATCCAGATGGTGTTGAAGCCCGTCGCCACGGCCGAGCCCATGATGGCCGGCACGATGCCGGCCTGCCCGCCAACCTCGGCTTCGGCGAGGACGGTCCCGGTGAAGCGGCTGCCGATGTAGCTCTCGTGGACGAAGCTTTGGCCGACGGCGAGCCGGCCCGTCGCGGCGAGCTGGGCCAGGCGCGCCGACGTGCCGGTGCCGCAGGGGGATCGGTCGATCGCCTTGTCGCCGTAGAAGACGGCGTTGCGGCCGTCCGCGCCCTCGCCGCGCGGCGCATCGGCCCAGAGCACGTGCGACACGCCGCGGATCGTCGGGTCCTGCGGGTGCACGGGCTCGAAGCGCTCGCCCACGAGGTCGCGCACCGCGCCGCTGAGCGCCACCAGCCGCGCCGCGCCGAGGTCGTCGAGCCCCGTATAGGCGCCCTGCGGCTCCACGATGGCGTAGAAGTTGCCCCCATAGGCCACGTCGACGCTGAGCGGGCCGAAGCCCGGCACGTCGATGGCGATGCCGCGCGCCGCCACATAGGCCGGCACGTTGGTGATGGTGACGGCGGCGATCCGCTCTCCCTCGACCCGGTAGGCGATGTCGATGGTGCCCGCCGGCACCTCGACGCGCAGGCGGCCGGGGGTACGGGGCTGGATGAGCCCGTGTTCGAGCCCGAACGTCACCATGCCGATCGTGCCGTGGCCGCACATGGGCAGGCAGCCGCTGGTCTCGATGAACAGGATGCCGATGTCGGCGTCGGGCCGCGTCGGCGGATACAGGAAGCCGCCCGACATCATGTCGTGGCCGCGCGGCTCGAAGCACAGGCCCGTCCGGATCCAGTCGAAGCGCTCGAGGAAGTCCTGCCGGCGCTCCGACATGGAGGCGCCGGCGAGCAGCGGCGCCCCGCCGGCGACGAGCCGCACGGGGTTGCCCGCCGTGTGGCCGTCGATGCAGAAGAAGGTGTGGCGCACGGCGGGTTCAGGCCGCCTTCGACAGGGACAGGCTCGGCCGGGTCGCGGCTGCGGTCTCCACCATGGCGGTGACCTCGTCGCGGCGGGCGCCCGACAGCGGCATCCGCGGCATGCGGACCCGCTCCGAGCCCCGGCCCATGATCTGCTCGGCCAGCTTGATCGACTGCACGAGGTCGTGCTCGGCATCGAGGTGCAGCAGCGGCATGAACCAGCGGTAGATCCGCCGCGCCGTGTCCCAGTCGCCCCGGGCCGCGGCGGCGACGAGCTGCACGGATTCCTGCGGGAAGGCGCTGGTCAGGCCCGACACCCAGCCCTTGGCGCCCAGCATCAGCCCCTCGAGCGCGATGTCGTCGAGGCCGGCGAAGATCTCGAATCGGTCGCCGAAGGTGTTGGCGAGGTCGGTGAAGCGGCGCGGGTCGGGCGCGCTTTCCTTCACGGCGACGATGTTGGGCACGTCCGCCAGGGCGCGCAGCACGTCGGCGCCGATGTTCACCCGGTAGGCGGGCGGGTTGTTGTAGAGCATGACGGGCAGGCGCGTGGCCTCCGCCACGGCGCGGAAATGCGCCACCAGCTCCTCGGGCCTGGGCACGTAGACCATGGCGGGCAGCACCATCAGGCCGTCGGCACCGAGCCTCTCGGCATCCCGCGCATAGGCGACGGCGCGGCGCGTATCGAGCTCCGACACGCCCGTGACCACCGGCACGCGGCCCGCCACCACCTCGACGGCGGCCGCCAGGATGGTGCGCTTCTCCTCGGGGTCGAGCGAATTGTTCTCGCCGCAGGTGCCCATCACGATGAGGCCGTTCACGCCGTCGCGCACGAGAGCATCCTGCACGCCCTGCGTGGCGGGGAGGTCGACGGACAGGTCCGCCGCGAACTGCGTCGTCACCGCCGGAAAAACGCCATGCCAACCCGTCGCCATCTCGACCTCCACTTGAACCAGTATCGTATACTATATACGATTACGGGATGGCGGAGGGTTGTCAAGTGGCGGATGCGGAGATCCTGGTGGTGGGCGGCGGCATCGTCGGCCTGTGCTGCGCGCTGGCGCTGCGCCGCAGGGGCGTGGAGGTCACGCTGCTCGACCCGGGCCGGCGCGAGGGCGCGGCCTCCTTCGGCAATGCCGGCCACATCGCGACCGAACAGGGGGCGCCGCTGGCCTCGGCCGCGATGCTGCGCTCGGCGCCGGGGCGGCTGACGCTGGCCGGCGGGCCGATCGCGCTGCCGCCGGGCGCCGTCCGGCACTGGCTGCCCTTCGCGCTGCGGCTGGCGCGGGCCGCGGCGCCGGCGCGCCATGCCGCCGGTGCGGCGGCGCTCGGTGGGCTGCTCGACGGCGCCATGCCGGCCTGGCGACGCCTGGTCCGGGACCTCGCGCGCCCCGATCTGCTGAGCGAGGACGGCCATTGGGTCGTGTGGCACGATCCCGCGGCGGCGGCGCGCGGCCTCGCGGCCTGGCGCACCGCCGCCATCGGCACGGCGCGGCTGCGCGAAGCGAGCCCCGGGGAGCGCGCCCATCTCGGCAGCGTCATGGCGCGGCCGCCCGTGGCGGCGCTGAAGTTCGACGGCACCGGGCAGGTGGCGGATCCCGGCGCCGTGCTCGACGCGCTCGAACGGGCCTTCGCGGCGGCGGGCGGCCGGCGCCAGGCCGGCCGGCTGCGGGCGCTGGAGGTCGCGGACGGCCGCGCCGTGGCGGTGACGGAGGCGGGGGAGCGGCTGGCACCCGGCCGCCTGCTGGTGGCGGCGGGTGTCGCCTCCGGGGCGCTGCTCGGGCCGGCCGGGCTCCGCGCCCCGATCATCGCCGAGCGCGGCTACCACATCCAGGCCGCCGAACACGGCTGGCCGGCGGATCTCCAGCCGATCGTCTTCGAGGACCGATCGACCATCGCGACGCGCTTCTCGGGCGGGCTCAGGGTGGCGGGCTTCGTGGAGTTCGGCCGCCACGACGCCGCGCCCGATCCGCGGCGCTGGCGGGCGCTGGAGCGGCACGCCGGCGCGCTCGGCCTGCCGCTGCGCGGGGCGCTGACCCGCTGGGTCGGCTCGCGCCCGACGCTCCCCGACTACCTCCCCGCCATCGGCCGCGCGCCGGGCGCCGGCAACCTGTTCTACGCCTTCGGCCACCAGCACCTCGGGCTGACGCTGGCCCCGCTGACGGCGGAGCTGGTGGCAGGGCTGATGGGTCAGGACGGCGGGGATCCCGCCCTCGCCGCCTTCTCGCTGCGCCGCTTCGCCCGGCCATGAGGGCGGACACCTGCCGCGGTTTTCGCCGGACCCGCCGCGACGGGCCGTTCCCTCCGGGCCGCCGATCCTTTAGAAGCGCCCGTCCGCGAACGGCCCGTGCCGCGACGCGCCCTGGAGTCTTCCCCGATGCGACCCTCGAACCGCGACGCCGCCGCGCTCCGCCCCGTCACGATCGAGCGGGGCGTCGCCCGCTACGCCGAAGGCTCCTGCCTGGTGAAGTTCGGCAACACCCACGTCCTGTGCGCGGCCTCGCTCGAGGATCGGCCGCCGCCGTGGCTGCGCGGGCAGGGGCGCGGTTGGGTGACGGCCGAATACGCCATGCTGCCCCGTGCCACCGCCACCCGCACCAAGCGCGAATCGGCTTCCGGCCGGCCCTCCGGCCGCACCCACGAGATTCAGCGCCTCATCGGCCGCAGCCTGCGCGCCGTGGTGGACCTGCAGGCCATGGGCGAGCGCCAGGTCGTGGTCGATTGCGACGTGATCCAGGCCGACGGCGGCACCCGCACGGCGGCCATCACGGGCGCCTGGGTGGCGCTGCACGACTGCCTCGCCTGGATGCACCACCGGTCCATGATCAAGCACATGCCGGTCCGCGACCACGTGGCGGCCGTGTCCTGCGGCATCGTCAAGGGCGAGGCGGTGCTCGACCTCGACTATGCCGAGGATTCGAGCGCCGAAACCGACGCCAATTTCGTCCTCACGGGCCAGGGCGGCCTCGTGGAGGTGCAGGCCACGGCCGAGAACGCCCCCTTCACGGAGGCGCAGCTCGGGTCCATGCTGGCCCTGGCCCGGGCCGGCATCGCCGACCTCGTGGCGCTCCAGAAGGACGCCGTCGCCAGGAAGCCGTGAGACTGTCGGGATGGATGCCGGTTTCCCCCGAAACCCAGGAGGACGTCCTCCCCGGTTCCAACCGGCATCCCGGCACAGGTTCGGTCCGTTCACCCTTCCTGGGCGGCCCCGGGTCGCGCCGCACCGCGGGGCCGGACCGGACGACATCGAGAGCGAGGAGAACGCCATGCTGAAGGGACTCGACCCGATCCTGACGCCCGAACTGCTGTCCACGCTGCGCGCCATGGGCCACGGCGACGAGATCGCCATCGTCGACGCCAACTTCCCCGCCGCCTCGTCGGGCCCGCCGGTCATCCGCCTCGGCGGCGTTCCGGCCGATGCCGTGGCGCATGCCGTGCTGTCCGTCATGCCGCTCGACGACTTCGTGCCCGAGGCGGCCTGGTGCATGGCGGTGGTGGACGACCCCGAGGCCGATCCCCCGATCTTCGACGGGTTCCGCGAAGCCCTGGCCCGCCACGAGACCGCCGAGTTCACGCTGAACAAGGTCGAGCGGTTCGCCTTCTACGCCCGCGTGTCGGCCTGCTTCGCCGTGGTGTCGACCGGGGAACGCCGGCTTTACGGCAACCTCATCCTCAAGAAGGGCGTGGTAAGGACCAATTAACCCTGTCGCACGATCATCGGCCGGGGCCGGCCCGCTCCGGGCGGCCGCGATTCGGTTGGGGTGGGGGCGCGTGAAGGACGAAACCGTCGCGGACCGCGCACGCCTGACGGCCCTCGTCCTGGCACGGCGGCTGCGGCACCTCGGCTTCGCGGCGCGCCGGCCGGTCCGCGGCCTCGCCACGCGCCGCAGCCGCGTCCCCGAGCGGCTGCTCATCGCCCCGCAGGACATCCGCACCGCCGACCCCACCGTCGCGGCCGACATCTACTCGGGCTATTTCGTCTTCGACGGCAAGGCCGTGAACACGCGCGGCGCTTCGCCGTTCGACGTCGACCCGCCCACCGAGGCCTGGGCGGCGGCGCTGGCCGGGTTCGGCTGGCTTCGCCACCTCAGGGCGGCCGAAACGGCGCTGGCCCGCGTCAACGCCCGCGCCCTCGTGGGCGACTGGATCGCGGGCGCGGCCCGCATGGGTGGGCCCGGCACGCGGCCCGACGTCACGGCGCGGCGGCTGCTCAGCTGGCTCAGCCAGTCGCCGCTCATCCTCGAGGGTGCCGACGCCGTCTTCTATCGCGCCTTCACCCGTAGCCTCACCCGCCAGGCCGACACGCTGCTCGGCATCGTCGACCGCGGGCTCGGCGGCACGGCAAGGTTGACCGCGCTGGTGGCGCTCTGCGAAGTCGCGCTCTGCGCCGAGGGGATGGCGCGCCTGCAACGCAAGGCGTCGCGCCTGCTCGCCGACGAACTCGGCCGCCAGATCCTGCCCGACGGCGGCCACGTGAGCCGCGATCCCCAGGCGCTGCTCGACCTGCTGCTCGACCTCCTGCCGCTGCGCCAGGCCTATGCGGCGCGCGAGGTTGCGCCGCCGCCGCCGCTGCTCAACGCCATCGACCGCATGATGCCCATGGTGCGCTGCTTCCGCCACGGCGACGGCGCGCTGGCCCTGTTCAACGGCATGGGCAGCACCCGGCCCGACGTGCTGGCCACCGTGCTGGCCTATGACGACGCGCGGGGCGCGGCGCTGACCAACGCGCGCTATTCCGGCTACCAGCGGCTCGATGCCGGGGACGCCAGCCTCATCGTCGATGCCGGCTGCCCGCCGCCGCCGACCTTCGCCGCCCGGGCCCATGCGGGCACGCTGGCCTTCGAATTCTCGCACGGCGCCCAGCGCCTCATCGTGAACTGCGGCGCCGCGCCCGAAGCCCAGCCGGCCGCCCGCGAAGCGTCCCGCGCCACGGCGGCGCATTCGACGCTGGTGCTGGGGGACCGCTCGTCGAGCCGCTTCGCCCAGCGCGGGTCGCTGCGCGGCATCCTCTACACGGGGCCGAGGGTGGTGACGGCGGAGCGCGGCGGGACGGGCGAGGGCGAGATGCTGGACCTGTCGCACGACGGCTATGCGCGCCGGGGCGGCTACGTCCACGGGCGCCGCCTGTGGCTGTCGGCCGACGGGCTGCGCCTCGCCGGCGAGGACCGGCTCGTGCCCGCCGAGGGCCGCAAGCCCGTTGAGGCCGGCTTCACCATCCGCTTCCACCTCCACCCGGCCTTGCGCGCCGTCGCGGCCCGGCACGGCACGGCGGCGCTGATCGCCGGCCCGGACGGGGCCCACTGGCTGTTCGAGGCCGGCGGGCTGCCGGTCGCCATCGAGGAGGGCATTTTCTTCGCCAACCCGGACGGGCCGCGCCGGGCCGAACAGATCGTGGTGCACGGCGACGCCGCCAACGCCGCCCCGGTGGCGTGGTCCCTGGCGTGGTCCCCGGCGCGGGACGCCGGGCAGGGCGAGGGCTGAGCGCTTCTCCTCCTCCCCTCGGCCGGCCGCGCGGCCCCGCCGGGGTTCGCAGCGCGGCGCGCGCGTGCTAAGCGCCCCGATCGACGGATTTCGGGGATCACATCGGCATGGCAAGCGACCTGCGCCGCATCCAACGCGCGCTGCTCTCGGTTTCGGACAAGACGGGGCTCGTCGACTTCGCGCGCTTCCTGCATGGACGCGGCGTCGCCCTGGTGTCGACGGGCGGGACGCGGGACGCGCTGGCGGCGGCCGGCCTGCCCGTCACCGAGGTCGCCGACCTCACGGGCTTCCCCGAGATGATGGACGGGCGGCTGAAGACGCTGCATCCCCTGGTGCACGGCGGGCTGCTGGCGATCCGCGAGAACCCCAGCCACGAGGCCGCCATGCTGGCCCACAACATCGCGCCGATCGACCTGCTGGTGGTCAACCTCTACCCCTTCGAGGCTACGGTGGCGCGCGGCGCCAGCGCCGAGGACTGCATCGAGAACATCGACATCGGCGGCCCCGCCATGATCCGCGGCGCCGCCAAGAACCACGACGACGTCGCCGTCGTGGTGGATGTCGCCGACTATGCCGTGGTGCGGGCCGAGATGGAGGCCAAGGACGGCGCCACCGGCCTGCGGCTGAGGCGCGGCCTGGCCCAGAAGGCCTATGCCCGCACGGCCGCCTACGACGCCACCATCGCCAACCACCTCGCCGCCACCGCGCTGGAAGACACGCCGACCTATCGGGCGCTCGGCGGCACCCTGCAGGAGGCCCTGCGCTACGGCGAGAACCCCCACCAGCGCGCCGCCTTCTACCGCACGCTGGATCCCCGCCCCGGCGTCGGCTCGGCCCGGCTGGTGCAGGGCAAGGCCCTGTCGTTCAACAACATCGGGGACGCGGACGCGGCCTTCGACCTCGTCGCCGAATTCGACCCCGCCGGCCCGGCGGCCGTCGCCATCATCAAGCACGCCAACCCCTGCGGCGTCGGCACCGGGGACACGCCCGCCGAGGCCTACCGGCGCGCCCTGCGCTGCGACCCGGTCTCGGCCTTCGGCGGCGTCGTGGCGGTGAACCGGCGGGTCGACGCGGGCTTGGCGACCGAACTCGCCAAGATCTTCACGGAAGCCATCATCGCGCCCGACGCCGACGAGGAGGCGCAGGCGATCCTCGCCGCCAAGAAGAACCTGCGCCTGCTGCTCACCGGCGGGCTGCCGGACCGGCGCGTCCCCGGCCTGCTGTGGCGCAGCGTGTCCGGCGGCTTCCTGGTGCAGGACCGCGACAACGCCACGGTCGACGACCTCGACCTCAAGGTGGTGACGCGCCGCGCCCCCACGGCGGAGGAGATGGAGGACCTGCGGCTCGGCTTCCGCGTCGTCAAGCACGTCAAGTCCAACGCCATCGTCTTCGCCCGGGGCGGCGCCACGGTCGGCATCGGCGCCGGCCAGATGAGCCGCGTCGACTCGGTCCGCACCGCCGTGTGGAAGGCCGAAGAGGCGGCCAAGGCGGCCGGCGAGGCGCAGAGCCTCGCGCGCGGCGCCGCCATGGCGTCCGACGCCTTCTTCCCCTTCGCGGACGGGCTCGAGGCGGCGGTCGCGGCCGGCATCACGGCCGTGATCCAGCCCGGCGGCTCGCTGCGCGACGCCGAAGTCGTGGAGGCGGCCGACAAGGCCGGCATCGCCATGGTGCTGACCGGCATCCGGCATTTCAAGCATTGAGCCTGCCGCTGCCCGCCGCTGCGCCGCCGCCGCCGCTCCGGAGCGCCGCCCGCGTCCTGTTCTGGCTGACGCTGGCCTATGTGGCCTTCGTCACGCTGTCGCCCATCGCGGACCGGCCGCTGACGCCCTTCGGCCCGCAGGTCGAGCGCTTCGGGGCCTTCCTCGTCGTCGGCGCGCTGCTGATGATCGGCTACCCCGGCCACCGCCTGCGCTGGTTCTGGGCCCTGGTGGTGGTGGCGGCCGCGCTCGAGGTTGGCCAGAACCTGGTCGGCGGCCGTCACGGGCGGGTGATCGACTTCGACGTCAAGGCCTGCGGCGCCGCGGCCGGGGCCGTGATGGGCTTCGTCGTCGAACGGCTGGTGCGGCGCGCCCCCGCGTGACGGGTTGCATCGGCGGCCGCGAGCCGTCAGAACGCGATGGTGTTCGAGCGCGAGACCGGAGCCTGCCGACCATGCCGTGGACGACCCGCCGCCCCACCGCCCGCGCCGGCAAGGCCATCTTCCTGGCTGCGCTGCTCGGCTTCGCCGGGACCGCCCGCGCCCAGCAGCCGCCGGCCGAGCCGCCGAAGGTCTTCGTGGTGATGGACAACGACTTCGCCGGGCCGGGCGGGACCGACATGCAGGCGATCCTGCCGCTGCTGGCCGACCCCAAGGTGGCCGTGCTGGGCTTCACGGTGGTGACGGGCGACGGCTGGGAGAACGAGGAGGCGGCGCGCCTGCTCCGCTTCCTCGAGGTCGCGGGGCGCCCCGACGTGCCGGTGGTGAACGGCGCCACCTATCCGCTGATGCGCTCGGTTCCCGAGATGAGGCTGTGGGAGCAGCGCTACGGCAAGATCCCGTGGAAGGGCGCCTGGGGCGGGCTCGGGCCGATCGACAAGGTGCCGGCCCAGCAGCCGGCGCTACCCCACCTCGACGAGGGCCTGCCGACGACCCCGCCCGCCCAGGGGTTGGCGGCGAGCTTCCTCATCAAGCAGGTGCACGCCCATCCCCACCAGGTGACGGTGATCGCGGCCGGGCCGCTGACCGACATCGCCCTGGCGATCCGCATGGACCCGAGCTTCGCGGCCGACGCGAAGCAGCTCGTCTTCATGGGCGGCCTGCTCGACACCGCGATGATGTCGGTGACGGGCAATGCCGATTTCGCCTCGGACTTCAACTTGATCTTCGACCCCGAGGCCGCCCATATCGCCCTGACGGCGCCCTGGCCCAAGATCACCGCGGTCGGCGACGTGTCGAATTCCGTGATGATGACCCATCCGCTGATGGACCGCATCGCCGGCGCCAAGACGCCGCTCACCGCCTATCTGGCCAAATACTTCAACCCTCTGCCGCTCTGGGACGAGATGGCGGCCGCCATCGCGCTCGACCCGACCCTGGTGACGAAGTCGGTCGAGGCCTTCATGGACGTCGACGTTTCGGGCGGCGCCGATTACGGCCGCGCCCATGTGTGGCCCGAGGCCCTAGCCCCCAAGGACATGGGGGTGCGGGCCGTCACGATCGTGCAGGAGATCGACACGGCGCGCTTCGTCGACGGCTTCGTCGCGGCCGCGCAGTGGACGCCGCCGAAATAGTCGCGCCCGCTCCGGAGCGGGCGCGGCGGCGCGACCGTCACATGTGCTGGCCGCCGTTGATCGACAGCACCGAGCCGGTGACGAAGGACGCGTCCTCGCTGGCGAGGTAGGACACGGCCTTGCCGACCTCCTCGGGCAGGCCGAGGCGCCCCACCGGGATCTGCGGCAGGATCTTGGTCTTGAGAACCTCGGGAGCGATGGCCTGGACCATCTCGGTGCCGATATAGCCCGGGCAGATGGCGTTGACGGTGATGCCCTTGTTGGCGCTTTCCTGCGCCAGCGCCTTGACGAAGCCGATGTCGCCCGCCTTCGCGGCCGAATAGTTCACCTGCCCCATCTGCCCCTTCTGGCCGTTGATGGAGGAGATGACGACGATGCGGCCCCAGTTGCGGGCCCGCATGCCGTCGATCACGGGACGGGTCACGTTGAACAGGGAATCGAGGTTGGTGGTGAGCACCGCCCGCCACTGCTCCTGCGTCATCTTGTGGAAGAAGCCGTCGCGCGTGATGCCGGCGTTGTTCACCAGGATGTCGATCGGGCCGACCTCGTCCTCGACGCGCTTCACGCCCTCGGCCGAAGCCTCGAAGCTGCCGACGTCCCACTTGAACACCGGGATGCCGGTCTCGCCCTTGAAGCGGCTCGCCGCCTCGTCGTTGCCGGCATAGCTGGCCGCGACCGTGACGCCGGCCTCGGTCAAGGCACGGCTGATGGCGGCGCCGATGCCGCGCGTGCCTCCGGTGACCAGTGCGATGCGTGCCATGTCGAATCCTCCCCGCCGCGGCGCCGTCTCCGCGCTCTCGGATCAACGTCTCTTGCAGGGTGCGGTTCGCCCAGTCCAGTCGATTCGAGACGGAAACGCAATGCAGCATAGAAGCGCCGGCGGCTGTTGCGTTGCAGTATAATGCGGCCTCGCCGCCGCCGTCAGCGCCAGCGATCGAGCGCGTCCGCGTCGTCGGCCTTGGGCGCCACCCATTCGGGCTGGCCCGCCGCAGCGTCACGGCGGCGGTTGCGCTTCCAGAACGGCGCTTCGCTCTTGAGGTAGTCCATGAGGAAATCGGCGGCCGCGAAGGCCGCGGCGCGATGGGCCGAGGCCGTGACCACCAGCACGATGTTGGCGCCCGGCGGGATGGCGCCGTGCCGGTGGATGACGCGGCAGCCCTGGAGCGGCCAGCGCGCCTCGGCCTCGGCGCAGACCCGGGCGATCTCGCCCTCCGCCATGCCGGGGTAATGCTCGATCTCGAGCGCCTCCAGCGTGCCGCCGTCGTCGCGGCACAGGCCCGAGAAGGTCACCACCGCGCCGACGTCCGTCCGCCCGGCCGTCAGCGCCGCGATCTCGGCCGCGGTGTCGTAGTCGCGGGACTGGACCGAGACGGAGGCCACCGCCTCAGCCCCCCGTCATCGGCGGGAAGAACGCCACCTCGCGGGCGCCCGCGAAGGGGGCGTCGTGCTTGGCGTGGAGCCGGTCGACGGCGGTGCGGATCACGGCCGGGTTCTCGAAGGCATGGGCGTAGTTCTCGCCCCGCCCCGCCAGCCAGCCCATGAGCTCGCCGAGCGTGGCGACGGCGGCCGGTGGTTCGATCTCCTCCTCGGCCACCCCGATGCGTTCCCGCACCCAGGCGAAATACAGGGCTTTCACGTCGTCACTCCGCCATCGGCCTGAAGCCGGCCTTCATGTAGTCCCAACCCGTGTAGAGCGTCAGGACCGCGGCGATCCACAGCAGCACGAGGCCGATGTTCAGCGTGCCGGGCAGCACGCGCTCGCCGGCCGGCCCCGCGATGAGGAAGCCGACGGCGGCGAGCTGCGCCGTGGTCTTCCATTTGGCGACCTTGGTGACCGGCACGGACACGCGCAGCTCGGCCAGGAACTCGCGCAGGCCCGACACCAGGATCTCGCGGCACAGGATCACGATGGCGGCCCAGATCGACCAGCTCGTCACCGAGCCGTCCGCCACCAACATGAGCAGCGAGGCCGCCACCAGCAGCTTGTCGGCGATGGGGTCCAGCATGCGGCCGAGGGAGGACTGCTGGTTCCAGGCGCGGGCGAGGTAGCCGTCGAAGAAATCCGTGATGCCCGCCACGGTGAAGATGGCCAGCGCCAGCCAGCGCATGCGGAAGTCGTCGGGAGCGAAGAGGCATCCGGCCACGGCCGGAACCGCCACCATGCGGCCGTAGGTCAGGAGGTTCGGCAGGTTCCACTGCCGTTCGCGCTCGATGGTGGAAAGTGCCATGGGGCGAGAGGGAACATGCCGGAGGGTTCGGCGTCAAGGGAGCGGCGCGGCGCGGGCGCGCCGATCCGGGGTCTCGACGGCGATGCTGCAGCGCGGCATTCTGGCCCGGCGCCCCCCGGAGATGCCCATGTCGCCCGTCGCCCGGTTCGAGTTCCTGCTGCTGCTCCTCGTCGTCGTGCTGGGGCTGGAGCTGCTGGCACGGCGGCTGCGCCTGCCGCCGGCGGCCGCGCTGGTGGCGGGCGGCATGGGGTTGGCCTTCGTGCCGGGCGTGCCGGCCGTCGCGCTCGACCCGGACCTCGTGCTGGTGCTGTTCCTGCCGCCCCTGCTGATGGACGGCGCCTACCTGACGGTGCTGTCCGACTTCCGCCGCCACATCGGCGGGATCCTGTCGCTGGCGGTCGGCGCCGTGGCCTTCACCACGGCGGTGGTGGGCGTCGCCGCGCATTGGGCGGTGCCGGGCCTGCCCTGGGCCGCCTGCTTCGCCCTCGGCGCCATCGTGTCGCCGCCCGATGCCGTGGCGGCCAAGGCGGTGCTCGACGGCGTGAAGCTGCCGCGGCGGGTCTCGGTTCTGCTGGAAGGCGAGAGCCTGCTCAACGACGCCGCCGGCCTCGTGCTGTTCCGCTTCGCCGTCGCGGCGGCCCTCACCGGCACCTTCGACGCCGGCGAAGCCGCCGGCACCTTCGCGGTCCTGGCGGTCGGCGGCGTGGCGGTGGGGGCCGCGTTCGGCTTCACCTGGGTCAGGCTGTTGCGCCGGCTCGGCGACGCTTCGCTCGCCATCGCGGCGACGCTGCTGCTGCCCTGGGCCGCCTACGTGGCCGGCGACGCCCTGGGCGTGTCGGGCGTCATCGCCACCGTGACGGCCGGGCTGATCTTCGGCTGGTACCAGCACGAGGTGTTCTCGGCGGAGATCCGCATCAAGGGCACGGCCTTCTACCAGGTGCTCGTCTTCCTGCTCGAAGCCTTCGTGTTCGTGCTGATCGGCCTGTCGCTGCGCGGCGTGGTCGATCGTCTCGGCGGGTTCGGCGCCGCCCTCGGCACGCTCGGCGGCCCCATCCTCGCCGTGGTGGCCGCCGTCACGGTCGCGCGCTTCGCCTGGATCTTCGCCAACGAGGTGGCGATCAGCGCGCTGTCGCGCGTCAAGGGCCCGCGCGTGCCCTTCTCGGCCGCCGGCTGCGGCGTGATGGGCTGGGCCGGCATGCGCGGCGTCGTCACCCTGGCCATCGCGCTGTCGCTGCCCGACGCCATGCCGGGCCGCGACGTCATCCTGGCCTCGGCCTTCGCCGTGATCCTCGTCACCGTGCTGGTGCAGGGCACCACGGTGGGATGGGTGATCCGCCGGCTGGGGCTCGAGGCCGGCGACGAGCGCGATGCCCGCCACCTCACGCAGGCCCAGGCGATGGCGCAGATGAGCGCGGCGCAGCTCAAGGCCGTCGAGGCGCTGGCGCGGGAGCCGGACGGCAGCCTCCGCCACCCGCGCCTCCTTGAACAATACGCCTACCGGGCCGACGTCATCGCCCGCTACGCCGACCGCCAGGACGAGGCGGCCGGGGAGCGGCGCGAGCATTTCGACGTCATGCTCGCCGCCGCCGGCGCCGGCCGCGCGGAGCTGCTCAGGCTGCACCGGGCCGGGCGGATCCACGACGACGTGCTGCGGGCCATCGAGCGCAGCCTCGATCTCCAGGAGGTGATGGCGGCGGGCGCGCGGGGGTGAGGATCAGGGTGGCGTGCAGCGTTGGCTGGAGGTTCGAAGCCGCGGGTCGGCGATCCCGCCACGACCCTGTCCCGGTCGCTCTGGCCCGCGTCGCCTGGTTCGCCCGCACGACCGGCGCGCCGCCGCCCTTCCAGGCCTTCGCGGACGACGATGTCCGGCTTGCCGATCGGGAGCGGGACGAGGGCATCGGCCATGGCATCACGTCCCACCCTCGTTGAAGAAGTCGTAGACCCGCTTCGCCGTCGCGGCATTGACGCCCGGCACCTTCTCGAGGTCGGACAGGCTGGCGCGCCCGATGGCCTTGGCGGTGCCGAAGGCGTGGAGCAGGGCGCGCTTGCGGGCCGGGCCGATGCCCGCCACCTCGTCGAGCGGCGAGCGCGTGATGTCCTTCTTGCGCTTGGCCCGGTGGGTGCCGATGGCGAAGCGATGCGCCTCGTCGCGCAGCCGCTGCACGAAATACAGCGCAGGGTCGCGCTCGTGCAGCTTGAAGGGCTCGCGCCCGGCCGCGAAGAAGGTTTCGCGGCCCGCGTCGCGGTCCGGCCCCTTGGCGATGCCCACGACGGCGAGGCCGTTCGGCACCGCACCGGGGCCGAACAGCACCGGCACGCCGAGCTCCGCCATGATCTCGCGCACCGCCGCCAGCTGCCCCTTGCCGCCGTCGATGAGCAGCAGGTCGGGCCAGGGCGAGCCGTCGTCGAAGTCGAGCGACGGCGCCTCGTCGACCTGCATGGCGGGATCGTCCGGGTCCGAACCCGCCGCCATCGGACCCTCGGCTTCGAACGGCATGTCGACGGTCTCGGACCCGTCCGACCCCGCCGCGACCGCGTCGTCGACCCCGTCGGCGGACGGGGCCTCGTCCTCCAGCGCCGCCGCCATCAGGGCGTCGTCGGCCGAAGCGCCGCGCGACTCGCGCAGCAGGCGGGCGAAGCGCCGCCGCAGCATCTGCCGCATCATGCCGAAGTCGTCGCCGGGCGTGACGTCCTTCATGTTGAAGGTGCGGTACTGGGTCTTCATGAAGCCCGACGGCCCCGCCACGATCATGGCGCCGACCGCGTTGGTGCCCATGATGTGGGAATTGTCGTAAACCTCGACGCGGCGCGGTGTGCGGTCCATGCCGAAGGCGGCGCCGAGCCCCGCCAGCAGCTTTTCCTGGCTGGCCGTCTCGGCGAGCTTGCGGGCCAGGGCCTGCCGGCCGTTCGCGGCCGCCCCCTCGACGAGGTCGCGCTTCTCGCCGCGCTGGGGCACCGCCACCTCCACGGCGAAGCCGGCGCGCTCGGTGAGGGCCTCGGCCAGCAGCGCCCGGTTCTCCACCTCGTGCGACAGCAGCACGAGCCGCGGCGGCGGCTTGTCGGCGTAGAACTGCACCAGGAAGCTGTCGAGCACCTCGCCCGACGCCAGCGAACGGTCGGCCCGCGGGTAGTAGGTGCGGTTGCCCCAGTTCTGGTAGGTGCGGAAGAAGAAGACCTCGATGGCGAACTGCCCGGCCTCGTCCACCACGGCGAAGACGTCGGCCTCCGCGACGCTCTTCGGGTTGATGCCCTGCTGGCCCTGGACGGCGGACAGCGCCGCGACGCGGTCGCGCAGGCGCGCGGCGCGCTCGAACTCCATGGCGTCGGCGGCCTGCAGCATCTCGGCGGCGAGCCGGTCCTTCACGGCGCGGCTCTTGCCGGCCAGGAAGTCCCGCGCCTCGTCGACGAGCTCGCGGTAGCCCTCGGACGTCACCTCGCCGGTGCAGGGGCCCGAGCAGCGCTTGATCTGGAAGAGCAGGCAGGGCCGGGTGCGGTTGTCGTAATAGCTGTCCGAACAGGAGCGCAGGAGGAAGGCCCGCTGCAGCGCGTTCAGCGTGCGGTTCACCGCCCACACGCTGGCGAAAGGCCCGAAGTAATCGCCCTTGCGGTTGCGGGCGCCGCGATGCTTGGTGATCTGCGGGGCCTTCGGGTCCGCCGTGACCAGGATGTAGGGGAACGACTTGTCGTCCCGCATCACGACGTTGAAGCGGGGCTTCATCTGCTTGATGTAGTTGGCTTCGAGCAGCAGCGCCTCGGTCTCGGTCGCGGTGGACACGAAGACCATGGCGGTCGTGAGCGAGATCATCTGGGCGATGCGGCGCGAATGGCCGGCCGCCCTCGTGTAGGAGGCGACGCGCTTCTTGAGGCTCTTGGCCTTGCCGACGTAGAGCACTTCGCCGTCGGCGCCGAGCATGCGGTAGACGCCCGGCCCCATGGGCAGCGTGGCCCAGTGGCGGCGGATGACGGCCGCGCCCTGGCGCACCGAGGCCGGGGCGGCTTCCTCGGCGTCGAAGCCGAGGTCGATGCCGGACTCGCGTTCGCCGACGCGCTCGTCGTCGGCATCGTCCATGACGTCGTCGAGGTCGTCGTCGGGCGGGGGGGCGTCGGATCGGAGGCTGGTCGAGCTCATGCCGTCGATCTAGGCGTGGAAGGCGGCGGCGGGAAGGCTGTTCCGACCGCGGCTTGGAGATCAGGTCTAAAAGCGGGACCGGCCGGCATCGGCGCGCGCTTCGGCCGCTTTCAGGCTCGAAAGCAGGGCGGCCAGCTCCGATTGCCGGGACACGTCGAGTTTGTCGAAGACCCGTTTCAGGACTGAACGCACTGTATTCTCGGCGAGGTTGAGCCGATCGGCAGCCGCCGACGGGCTGAGCCCATTGGCGATCAGCGAAGCGACACGGGCCTCGCCGAGGGTGAGACCACAGACGTCGCGCAGGAGGCCGGGATCGACGGGCTCGCCCGCGGCGATCGCGACAGCGAGCAGGATCGTGCGCCCTCCCGTCAGCAGCCGTTCCGTCGGGGCGGTCCCGGCGGTGAGCGGCAGCGCGTAGACGGCGAGCCGGGTCGGTCCGTCCTCGATGACGAAGGGGGCCACGGTCCGCTGGGGCGGGGCGTCTTGGGAAATCTGGCCGCAATGCGCCAGGAGCGCGGTCAGGCGCTTCTGGTCCACCGGCGACCGGCAGGTTAGGACGCCGCCCTTGACCACGAAGGCGTGCGACAGCATCGCCTCGGCCCTGCTGTTGGCGAAGACGACCCGGCCGTCGTCGCCCAGCACGAAGGCCCCGATCGCGAGGCGGCCCAGGCTATCCCCCAACCCCAGGCCGACCGTTTCGGCGTCGATCAGTCTGAGACTGAGACGCAGCGCCTGCTCGACATGCTGGCCCAGCAGCGTGAGGAGGGCCAGCTCCTCGTCGCTGTAGGGCGGCTTGGACGGTGCGCGATGGACCGACAGCGCGACCGCCATGCCCGATTGCGGCAGCACCTGGACGCCGGCCACCCAGCGCAAGCCCAGCGGAGCGAGGAATTCAGTATAGATCGGGTGGGTCTCGATCTCCTCGTCGGTGACGCCATGCCGGTCCGTTATAGCGCCGACGTGATCGCGATAGGCATAGTCGAGGGATCGGGCGGCCCGAATATCGTAGCGCCACCATTTGGAATGATAGGCCTCGGCGAACGGTTCGAGGTTCGGCGACACGATGGTTCTGAAGCTGCCGTCGTCCCGCCGATAGAGCAGCAGGGCTCCCACGTCGTCGAAACACTGCGCGATCGTCCGCAAAGTCTCTGGCCAATCTGCCGGCCGTGCCGCGCAAGCATAGATGGCCTTGATGGCATCCGACAGAGCAGCGTCCACGGCGGATCTCCAGATTCGGGTGGGGCAGCGTAAAGCCTGCGTGACAGCGGCGCCATACGGGAGCCATGCGAGGGCCGGCCTTCGGTCGCCCCCTGAACGGGGTCGGCCGAAGCGCGCTCCGTCACGGTGAGCCCCGGACGGTCCCGGCGTGCGGCGATGGAGGCGTCGCCGCATCCCCGCTTGCCCCACGGCACAGCTCCCGCTACCTCGAAGACCGGCGGATGTGCCGGAGCCTGGAGCGAGGTGGCTTCGGCCGGAACGCCTGCGCGAAACACGAACCCGCGTCGGCCCCCGCCGGCGCCCCAGCCGGAGTCCCGCATGCTATCCTTGGACCGTCGCGCCATCGTGGCCGGCATCGCGGCCGGGCTGGCCCAGGTCGCGGCGAACCCGCTGATGGCGCAGACCGTGTCCCAGACGCCCGCCGAACCCGCCCCCCATTTCGGCTTCGAGGACGTCCTCAAGCGCGCCCGCGAGATCGGCACCGCGCCCTTCGAGGCGAACCCGCCGCCCTTGCCCGACGCCCTCGCCCGGCTCGACTTCGACAGCTGGCGCGACATCCGCTTCCGCCGCGACAAGGCCCTGCTCGGCACCGAGGGCGGCCCGTTCCGCATGGAGATGTTCCACCTCGGCCACATCTATCCCCGGCCCGTGACCGTCAACGTCATCCGCGAGGGGATCGCCACGCCGGTGCCCTATGCGGCGAACCTCTTCGACTACGGCCGCAACAAGATCGACAAGCCGCTGCCGCTGAACCTCGGCTTCGCGGGCTTCCGGCTGCTCTACCCGTTGAACCGGCCCGAGGTCCTGGACGAGGTCGCGGCCTTCCTCGGCGCCTCATACTTCCGCTTCCTCGGCCGTCGCCAGCGCTACGGCCTTTCGGCCCGCGGCCTCGCCGTCGGGGCGGGCTCGCCCGGCGAGGAATTCCCCTTCTTCCGCGAGTTCTGGATCGAGACGCCCGGCCCGCTCGCCGAGCGCGTCACCATCTACGCGCTGCTCGACGGCGCTTCCGTCACGGGCGCCTACCGGTTCGACCTCTACCCGGGCGCCGAAACCGTGCTCGAAGTGTCGGCGACGCTGTTCCCGCGCCGGACCGACTTCAAGCTCGGCCTGGCGCCGCTGACCTCCATGTTCTTCACCAGCCAGAACGACCGGCGCTTTTCGGACGACTTCCGGCCCGAACTGCACGATTCCGACGGGCTGCTCATCCATTCGAGCACGGGCGAATGGATCTGGCGGCCGCTGCGCAACCCCATGCAGCCGGAAGTCTCGGCCTTCCTCGACAAGGGCGTGCAGGGCTTCGGCCTGCTGCAGCGCGACCGCGTCTTCGAGGACTATCAGGACCTCGACCTCGGCTACGAGCTGCGCCCGTCCTACTGGATCGAGCCCAAGGGAGACTGGGGCGAGGGGCGGGTGGAACTCGTCGAACTCCCCACCCAGGACGAGACCAACGACAACATCGTGGCCTCCTGGGTGCCCAATGCCGCCGTCGAGGTGGGCAAGCCCCTGGCGGTCGCCTACACGGTGACGGCCAGCCTCAACCTCGCCCGCCTGTCGCCGGGCGGCCGCGTCACCAAGACCTACCAGACCCAGGCGCGGGCGCTGGGCTCCAAGGAGGTGGCGTCGCCCGGCTCCCGCCGCTTCATCATCGACTTCTCGGGCGGCGACCTCGCCTATTACGCCACCGACCCCGCGCTGGTGCAGGTGGTGCCGACCTCGACCAACGGCCACATCACCCGCAGCTTCCTCGTCCCCAACCCCCACATCAACGGCTTCCGCGCCGCCATCGACGTGGAACTGCCGGCCGGCCAGAGCACCGACCTGCGCGCCTTCCTCAAATCCGGCAACAAGGCCCTGACCGAGACGTGGACGTTTCCGTGGAAGGCGCCGGGGTAGGGCCTGACCCGCCCCTCCGTGCTCGCGAGCTTTGTGGAGCGAGGTGGGACCGGTACACGAGCCCATGCGCCTCGCCGTGCCGAACCCTGCCAGCCGGGGCGAGTCCAGCCTGGTTCAGTTTCTGGTGAAGGTGCTTGCCGGACATGCGGGCTGCAAGTCAGACGCGTAAGGCCGTTCATCTCGGTGACGGCGGTCGGCGACGCGGATGTTTCCGGCATCGGAGTTCCTGCGATCGGCCGTCCGCGAAGCATGCTTCTCGATCCGCTCAAAAGGCACGAGCGATCGAGCGACGCAGCGATGTCGCTTTGAAAAGTCCCCATGATCAGCCTGGCATGGGAAACGTAAGCTAAGGGGTCGATGCTGAGACGCTCGGCGCATCCGTCGAACGCCGCCGAGAGGGAGGGCTGGCTTCATCGCTATGTTCATGTTTTGTTCCGTGATAGTTTTCCACAGCGATGCGCAAGGAATTCAACTGACGATTCAGATGCGACCCGAGTCGCTAGCTTGAGCGTTGTCGGGGAGGAGTTGACGAATCGGATGCCTGCCACGCGTCCTGATGACACCCGTAAGGAGGATGAGAGATGCCAGTGATCCGTGTTCAGGAACTCGGCGAGGGTCAGCATCCGAGCGAGGTCTTCGTGGGGGTCACCACCGCTCATGGAGAAAAAGAAAGCTTGATTGTAGATCGCCGCTCAATCGATAATGGTACTCTCGATATCGGGTTCCCTGTCGGCGGAGAGGGCAAGCTTTTGCTCGTCGAGCTGCCGCGGGAGACTATGAGCGGCAAATGGCGCGTTTGGGTGAACCGAACAGACGTTCTCGATAGGGTGCCTGCGTGATTTTGACGGATCGAGAGATCAGGCTGGCGCTTCAGCTCAAGACGTTGAAGATTGATCCGCCTCCAGCTAACGAGGCGTTCGCGTCCACCAGCGTTGACCTGACTCTTGATCCGTCGATCAGTGAATTCAGAACGAGCGCAACCGACAGCCATTTTGATCCTGGTCGCCAAGACTATCCCATCGAGAAGGTGCTTGGCGAGCAAACGTTTAGGATCAACATCGATGAGAGAGGTCGATATGAGCTTGAACCCAAGAAGCTCATATTAGCTTGGACGACTGAATACGTCGATTTGCGCGAGTCGCCACGGCTTGCGGCCAGAGTCGAGGGTAAAAGCTCACTCGGGCGCCTCGGATTGGCTATCCACGTGACGGCCCCGACGATCCATGCCGGTTTCAACGGGCGCATCAGGCTTGAGATCATCAACCACGGCCATCTGCCGATCCGTCTTCGGTCGGGGATGAAGATTTGCCAGCTGATCTTCGAGCAGACCCTGGGGACGCCGGAAAAAGGCTACGAAGGACGCTTCGCTGGGCAAAGCGTAGACCGCACCGTCTGAGAGCCGAGGCTTGATGGTTTTCATGTCATCCCCTCCGCGTCATTCGATTGGCCGCCATTGCAACGACTGGGGCGGGCTCAATAGGAAGAAGAGAGCGCTCGTTTGATGGATGCGGACGAAACTTCGACAGGTTGAGAATGTTATGACCGCAAACGGCTGCTTCGGCGATACGCTAGAGTCCGTCAGGCTGTTGTTGAAGCGGAGCTTCAACTTAAGTTTATGATTAGACCTGCAATTTAGAGCTGGCGTGTGTCAGCAGCAGCCTGACACACGCTAAATCCCGTCCTGTTCCCGATCCCCTCCGGAATGTGCAGCGTAGCGGGCCGAACGCTGAATCCCGACTTGGACAGCGACAAGCCTCCCCGTTTCCCTGGAAGACACGGGGCCGGGGGGATCGCGAACGGGCGTAGCCCGACGACTGATGCCGTCGTCGGAAAACTGCGTGCGGTCAATGGCGGTGCGGCAGCCCGCCGTCGGCGCCCGTCCCCCGATCGCCATGGTCGAACCACAGCAGGGCGGCCGCGATGGAGGCGAGCCACCAGGGCTGCCAGGCGCTGAGGCCGACGAGGCCGACGGTCATCACCGACACCAGCAGCCCGAGCCGGGCCGCCAGCCCCGGGCCGCGGCGCCGGGCGAGCCGCGCCACGACGAAGGTCGACGCCAGCGCCGCCGCGGCGAGGCCGAGGCTGCCGAGCTCCACCCAGGCCTGCAGCAGGATGTCGTGCGGGTGGAAGCCCACGATGGGCGCGCTGTCGGGCGGGGGAGCGGCCCCGTCGGGGCGGGGCGTCTCCGCCACACGGAAGCTCGCGTCGAAGCCATGGCCCAGCCAGGGCCGGTCGAAGCCGCGGTGCTCGAAGGCGGTCCAGATCGACAGGCGGTGCTCGGCATGCTCCTCGCGCAGCTCCTGCCGGGCATCGGGCGGCAGCGCCCGGCTGAGGATCGAGCCGGTCCAGGGCGCGCAGGCGACGAGGAGGGCGAGGCCGAGGCCGGTCAAGCCGAGCGCCGGCCGGGGCGCCACCAGCGCGGCGCCGAACAGCGCGGCGCCGAGCGCCAGGCCGACCGCGGGGGCGCCCGAATGGGCCGCCGCGACGCCGGCGGCGACGGCGAGGCCGAGCAGGCCGAGGGCGGCGAAGCGCCGGGCCGGCCAGAGCAGGGCGGCGGCGGGCCAGAGCAGGAGAAGCGGCGGAACGGCGCTGCGCTTCAGGTCCCAGGCTTCGCCGCGCGCCCGCGCCAGCGCATGCAGCGGCATGCCCGTCCCATGCTCGACCACGATCAGCAGCCCCGCCGCCGCGACGCCGGCGACGAGCCAGCGCGCGTCCCGCGGTCGCGCCACGAGGGGCCAGGCCGCCGCGAGGCCGAGGGCCGACAGCAGTTCCGGCAGGCCCTCGACGAGGCCGCGCGCCGTCAGCTGCGGCGCGATCGTCCAGGCGAAGCTGGCGGCCATCAGCGCCAAAATACCGGCGACCAGCAGGGCGGTCGGCGCGACGGCGGCGGCGCGGTAGCGGGCCGCGAGAATCCGCCCGTGGCCGGCGAGCAGCGCCGCGCCGTTGGCGGCGAGGGCCGCCGCCGCGAGACTCGCCGGCGCGGACTTGTTGGCCACCACCATGAGCACCGGCAGCACGAAGCCGAGCAGCGCGGCCGACAGCGTGGCGAGACGCCGGGCCGCGGGCGGGGCGACGGGCGCGGGGCCGGGCCGTGCGGAGCCCGCGCGGCCGGTGGCGCTTTCCGCTGGATCGCCGACGTTCATCGTGCCTCTGTGCCAGAACCTCGGGGGCCGCCCGTCGGACGGCGGCCCTCCTGTGCCCCGACCCTCCCCGAGCGTCAACTCGCGGCCCGGGATGGCCGCAGCGAGACCGCCCCATGCGCATGCCCCTGCTGGTCCCCTGCGACGGCCCTCCCGACCTCGCCCCCACCCTCGCCTCTGCCCTGGCGTCGGGCGCCGACGCCCTGGTCGTCGACCTCGGGCCGTCGGACCCCGACGGGGGGCGGGACGCGCGGCGCGCGGCGGCGCGCGGCGCGCTGTCGAGTCTCGCCGGGATGGCGCGAGCCGGGGGCGCGCCGCGGCCGCTCGCCATCGTGCGCCTCGGGCCCTTCGCGTCGGGCGACATCGACGCGGACCTCGCCGCCGTCATGCCATGCGGCCCGGACGCGCTGCTGCTGCGGGGCGCCGTCGGGGCCTGGGACATCCAGCGGCTCGCCGCCAAGCTGGCGGTGCACGAGGCGGAAGCCGGCCTCATGGCGGGCGCCACCGGCATCCTGGCCGCCGCGGCCGACACGCCGGCCGGGGTCCTGGCGCTCGCCGGCGTGCCGGGGGCGAGCCCGCGGCTGCGCGCCCTCGTGTGGGACGGCGACAGGCTGGCGGCGTCGCTCGGGACCGGCGCGACGGCGCAGCCCTGTCGCCAGGCCCGCGGCCTGCTGCGCCTCGCCGCCGCCGCGGCGGGCGTGCCGGCGTTCGACACGGCGCCGAACTCGGGCGCGGCGCTGCCGGCCCGGTGCCGGGCTGCGGCGCGCGACGGCTTCGCCGGCCTGCTGGCGTCCCGCCCCGCCGACGTCGCCGCCATCGCGCGCCTGATGGGGCGGCCGACCGGCGGTGGCCGCGGCGCCGCCGGCCCCGTGCGGGACCGCGCGTTGACGAATGCCGACCCCGCCTTTAGCAGTTGATGCCCTCGGGGGAAGCTGGCGTCGCGGCGGTGGACAGACCGCGCGGCCGCCGTTCACGGAATTGCTGTGCGATGAAGATCCTGGTGCCCGTCAAGCGGGTCGTCGACTACAACGTCAAGATCCGCGTCAAGCCGGACGGCTCGGGCGTGGACCTCGCCAACGTCAAGATGGCCATGAACCCCTTCGACGAGATCGCCGTCGAGGAAGCCCTGCGCCAGAAGGAGGCCGGGGCCGCCACGGAGGTCGTGGTCGTGTCGGTCGGGCCCGCCCAGGCTGTCGAGACGCTGCGGACCGGGCTGGCGATGGGGGCCGACCGCGGCATCCACGTCAAGGTCGACGGCACCGTCGAGCCCCTGGCCGTGGCCAAGATCCTGGCCGGCGTCTGCCGGGCGGAGGAGCCCGGCCTCGTCATCATGGGCAAGCAGGCGATCGACGACGACTGCAACCAGACCGGCCAGATGCTGGCGGCGCTGATGGGCTGGGGCCAGGGCACCTTCGCGTCGAAGCTCGTGCTCGGCGCCGCCGAGGCGCAGGTGACGCGCGAGGTCGACGGCGGCTCGCAGACGGTGGCGCTGGCGCTGCCCGCGGTCGTCACCACCGACCTGCGGCTCAACGAGCCGCGCTACGCCTCCCTGCCCAACATTATGAAGGCCAAGAAGAAGCCGGTGGACGTGAAGGAGCCGGGCGACTTCGGCGTCGACGTGGCGCCGCGCCTCAAGGTGCTGAAGACGGTGGAGCCGCCGGCCCGCCAGGGCGGCGCCAAGGTCGGCTCCGTCGGCGAACTCGTGGGCAAGCTGCGCGAGACGGGAGTGATCCGATGAGTGTTCTGCTGGTCGCCGAACAGAAGGACGGCATCCTCAACGACGTGACGGCGCGGGCCCTGACCGCCGCCAGGCAGATGGGCGACGAGGTCCACGTGCTGGTGCTGGGCCGTGGCGCGGCCGCGGCCGCGACGGCGGCGGCGAAGCTCGAAGGCGTCGGCAAGGTGCATGTCGCCGAGGGCGGCGCGCTCGACCACGGGCTGGCCGAACCCGCCGCCGCTCTGTTGGTGACGCTGGCCGACCACCACAAGACCATCGTGGCGCCCGCCACCGCCGCGACCAAGAACATCATGCCGCGCCTCGCCGCGCTGCTCGACGTCATGCAGGTGTCGGAGATCACCAAGGTGGTGTCGGCCGACACGTTCGAGCGCCCGATCTACGCCGGCAACGCCATCCAGACCGTGCAGACGGCCGACCCCGTCAAGGTCGTGACGGTGCGCACGGCCGCCTTCGCGGCGACGCCGGACGGCGGTGCCGAGGCGCCGGTCGCCCCGGTGTCGGCTTCGGCCGCCGCCGACCCGGCCCTGTCGCGCTTCGGCGGCGAGGAGCTTGCCAAGTCGGACCGGCCGGAGCTCACCTCCGCCAAGGTGATCGTGTCGGGCGGCCGCGCCATGGGCAAGGCCGAGAACTTCAAGACCTACCTCGAGCCCATCGCCGACAAGCTCGGGGCCGCCATGGGCGCCTCGCGGGCGGCCGTCGACGCCGGCCTCGCCCCCAACGACTGGCAGGTGGGCCAGACCGGCAAGGTCGTGGCGCCGGACCTCTACATCGCGGTGGGCATCTCGGGCGCCATCCAGCACCTCGCCGGCATGAAGGACTCGAAGGTCATCGTCGCCATCAACAAGGACGAGGAGGCGCCGATCTTCCAGGTCGCCGACTACGGCCTCGTGGGCGACCTCTTCACCATCCTGCCGGAGCTCGACGCGGCGCTGGCGAAAAGCTGACGGCCGGCTCCGGGCGCCGCGAACCCGTGCTATGACGGGGGCGGCGCCCGCGCGTCGGGCTGCGACCCGGGCCGGTGACGGTCCGGCAGGACCGGCGTGACGGTGCACGAGGGACGGGTGGGGACGGGCAAGATGGGCGAGATCAGGACCCTCGGCGTGATCGGCGCGGGCCAGATGGGCAGCGGCATCGCCCATGTGGCGGCCGCCGCGGGCTTCAGCGTCGTGCTGCACGACCTGTCGGAGGAACGGCTCAACGCCGGCCTCGCGACGATCAACGGCACCATGACGCGGCTCGTCAAGAAGGGCGGCATGACCGAGGAGGCGCGCTCCGAGGCGCTGGCCCGCATCTCCACCGCCCAGCACTACGATGCGCTCGGCGACTGCGACCTCGTGATCGAGGCCGCGACCGAGAACGAATCCGTCAAGCGCAAGATCTTCTCGGCCCTCTGCGCCTCGCTGAAGCCGACGACGCTGCTGGCCTCCAACACGTCGTCGATCTCCATCACGCGCCTCGCCTCCGTGACGGACCGGCCCGAGCGGTTCATCGGCATCCACTTCATGAACCCGGTGCCCCGCATGCAGCTCGTCGAGCTGATCCGCGGCATCCAGACCGTGCCGGAAACCTTCGAGACCGCCAAGGGCTTCATCGACCGGCTCGGCAAGACCCCGACCGTGTCGGAGGACTTCCCGGCCTTCATCGTCAACCGCATCCTGCTGCCGATGATCAACGAGGCCGTCTACGTCCTGCACGAGGGCATCGGCAGCGTGGAAGCCATCGACACCGCCATGCGGCTCGGCGCCAACCACCCGATGGGGCCGCTGCAGCTCGCCGACTTCATCGGCCTCGACACCTGCCTCGCCGTGATGCAGGTGCTGCACGAGGGCCTGGCCGATTCGAAGTACCGGCCCTGTCCGCTGCTGGTGAAATACGTCGAGGCGGGCTGGCTCGGCCGCAAGACCCAGCGCGGCTTCTACGATTATCGCGGCGAGCACCCCGTCCCGACGCGCTGACGGCGGACACCCGCGGCGCGGCGGAAACACCGCTTCCCCGGCGGGTCGCCGCACAGGCGCCGCGCGCCGCGGCCCATCCGCTTCGCGCCGCTGTTTCTCGCCTTCGATCGGCGACCCCGTTTCGCGACCCTGTGACGCCGGGAGGCGGGGCTTCACAATCGTGTCATCGCGCATGTAGACTGTGCCGGACGCCGCCCCGGAAGGGCTGGGGCGTAGCTACAGGCGCAGCGACGATGGTTCTTCCCATGAACCTCACGGCTGACGATCGACGGGCCCGCCGGACGGGTCCCGTCAGCCCATGGCCCGCACGATCCGGCCGCCGCATGCGGTCCGGGCCGCAGTCCGACCATCGTCTCGCGACGATCGCGGCTTCGGCGAAACTCCTGAAAGCCACGACGGTCACGGCCGGGGAGGGGAGTTGATGGGGTTCCACAGGTCCACCCCCGAACTCTGCACCCTGGTGCTCAATGCCGACATGCAGCCCCTGAGCTGGGGGCCCCTCTCGGTTTGGGCCTGGCAGGATGCCCTGGTGGCGGTGCTGCAAGGTCGCGTGCACCAGGTTTCGAGCTACGACGTCGAAGTCCACTCCGCCAGCCAATCCTTCCGCATCCCCTCGGTCATCAGCCTCAAGAAGTATCACAAGCGCAACCGCATCTCCTTCACGCGCTATCACGTCTTCCTGCGTGACAGTTTCCGCTGCCAATATTGCGACAAGCGGGAAGAGAGCACCAACCTGACCTTCGACCATGTGGTCCCGCGGGCCCGCGGCGGCACCACCTGCTGGACCAACATCGTCACCTGCTGCGCCAAGCACAACCTGCAGAAGGCCGACAAAACGCTGAAGCAGTCGGGCCTCACGCTGCGCCGCATGCCCTTCGAGCCGACGCCCGTCCAGCTCGACAGCATCGCCCGGCGCCAGCCCATCCCCGACAACCTGCACGAAACGTGGCTCGACTACCTGTATTGGGACTCGACGCTGGAGCCGTGACGCGCCACACCATCCCGCGAGCGGGACGACGCGCTGCCGCGCCCCCAAAAGGCCGCGGCGGCGCGCCACCATCGGGGTCCCCGCCACGCTTCGCAGGAGTCGTGTTCTGAACGCGCCAACGCCCACCGGCCGCCCGCCCGCGCAACACCGGCGGCGCGTCGCCATCGCCTTCGGGGCCGAGCGGATCGGTCTGCTCGGTCTCCGCTTCCCCGCCGTCGCCGCCGTGCTGCTCGTGCTGCTGGCGGTCGGCGCCGCCTTCGGGGTGACGCGGCTGCAGGTCGACGATTCGCTGAGCCAGCTGTTCCGCTCCGACACGCCCGAGTTCCACCAGTTCGAGGACGTGACGCGGCGCTTCCCCTCCAACGAATTCGACGTGCTCGTGGTGGTGACGGGCCAGGACCTGCTCGCCCGCGAGCCCCTCGGCCACCTGCGCAATCTCGTCACCGACCTGCAGCTCGTCGACGGCACCACCGGCATCATCTCGATGTTCTCGGCCCGCCAGGCCCCCGAGCCCGGCCACAGCGTGCCGCCGGCCCTCTTCCCCGAGCCGCTGCCGGACGGCGCCGGCTACGACGCGCTGATCGCCAAGGTGAAGGCCAACGACATCATCCGGGGCAAGCTCCTGTCGGACGACGGGGACCTCGCCCTCGTGGTGCTGTCGCTCGACCCCAAGAACGAGGGGCATTACGCCGGCACCATCGCCGAGATCCGCAAGACCGTGCACGACGACCTCGCCGGCACCGACCTGCAGGGCGAGCTCAGCGGCGTGCCGGTCATGCAGCTCGAGATCCGCGACGCCGTCGAGCGCGACCGGGTGCTCTACAACGCGGTGGGCTTCGCGGCCGGCTGCCTCATCGCCATCCTGTTCTTCCGCCGCGTGTCCTTCATGGTGGTGGCGGCGGGTCCCCCGCTGATCGCCATCCTGCTGGCGCTGGGCACGCTGGGCTGGCTCGATTTCCGGCTGAACATGTTCCTCAACGTGATGACGCCGCTCATCATGGTGATCTCCTTCTCCGATTCGATGCAGCTGACCTTCGCGGCGCGGGACCGGCTGATGGCGGGGGAGAGCAAGGCCCAGGCCTTCCGCAACGCCGTGCTGGTGGTGGGGCCGGCCTGCGTGCTCACCCACGCCACCGCCGCCCTGTCCTTCACGGCGCTGCTGTTCACCAAGTCCGACCTCATCCGCACCTTCGGCGAGGCGGGGCTCATCTCCACCGTCATTGCCCTGCTCGCCGTGCTCATCCTGGTGCCGCTGCTCGGGCTGCTTCTGGTGCGCAACGTCGACCGGCTGACGGTGACGAGCCGCGGGTCGGATGCCGGCGTGCAGGCGCTGCGGCGTTTCTGCGCCTTCGTGGCGGCCCGCATGGTCAGCCACCCTGGCCTCTACAGCGCGATCGCCGTCGTGGTGGTGGCGGGGCTGGGCCTCGCCTACGCGCATCTCCAGCCGAGCTATCGGCTGGCCGAGCAGGTGCCCGACAAGGAACAGGCCGTGCAGGCCAGCGGCAAGCTCGACAAGGAACTCACCGGCGCCAACCCGGTCGACGTCCTGGTGGAACTGCCGCCCGGCCAGACGCTCTACACGCCCGAGACGCTGGCCGTGATCGCGGCCGTGCACGCCACCGTCGAGAAGCAGGCCGGCCTCGGCAATGTCTGGTCGTTGGAAACGCTGCGGCGCTGGCTGGCCCAGAAGGCCGGCGACGACAGCGTGGCGACGCTGCAGCGCTACGTCGGCTACCTGCCGAAATACCTCGTCCACCGCTTCGTCGACGAGAAGGAGGATGCCGTGCTGGTGTCGGGCCGCATCCCCGACAGGGACGCCAGCCAGCTGCTGCCCGTGGTCGACGACCTCGACCACAGCCTCGACGCCGTGCGGGCGCAGCATCCCGGATACACGGTGGCGGTGACGGGCCTCGCCGTCATCGCGGCCCGCAACAGCGCCAGCATGATCGACAAGCTGAACCGCGGCCTGACGCTGGAATTCCTGCTCGTCGCGGTGTTCATCGGGCTCGCCTTCCGCTCCGTCGTGGTGGCGGTGGCGGCGGTGCTGCCCGGCATCTTCCCGGTGGTGGCGTCGGGCTCGCTGCTGCTGCTGCTCGGGCAGGGGCTGCAGTTCGTCAGCGTCGTCGCCCTCACGGTCTCGTTCGGCCTGGGGCTCAGCGCCACGATCCACTTCCTCAACCGCCTGCGCCAGGAGGACGACCCGGCGCAGGACCCGGCGGTGGGCGTCGAGCGCGCCACCGTGCTGATGGGGCCGGCGCTGATCCTCACCTCGGTGGTGCTGGCCTGCGGCCTCGCCGTCACGGTCTTCTCGGACCTGCCCTCGCTGCGGCTCTTCGGCTGGCTCAGCTCCTTCGCCATGCTGGCGGCCCTCGTCGCCGACTTCCTCATCCTGCGCCCCACCATGACCTTCCTGGTCACGCTGGCCCGCCGCTTCGGGCGGGGACGGATCGGCACGGTGGCGACCGACTGACGCGGGCCCGGCGACGGCCGGGGAAGGCGCCCGTGGGCGGGGGTGCCGTGCCCCCTCCGTCCCGGCCTCGCCGGCGCGCGGCGCGATCCGCGCGTCGCGACCGCATCCGATCCTTTCCGTGTCCGAAACGGTAACCATTCTCCGCCACTCTGCCGCAAGGTTCGGGTCCCCGCGCGAGGGACGCCCGGGCGATGCGAGAGGGGATGTCGCAGGATGTTCGGACGACGCGCGTCCGCCGGTGCCGCTCCGGCCCCGGCCCCGGCCGCCCAACCGAGGGGGGAGCCTGCCCCGCCCGGCGGGAGCTACAGGCCGACCCTGGTCTCGTCGGCACCACCGCCTCCGGCACCCGAGGCGCGGCGGTCCGACGACTATTACATCATCAAGAGCACGATCTTCTCGGCCCTGATCGAGGCGATCGACCTGTCGCAGCTGTCCAAGCTCGACGCCGAGACGGCCCGCGAGGAGATCCGCGACATCGTCAACGAGATCATCTCGTTGAAGAACGTCGTGATGTCGATCGCCGAACAGGAGGACCTGCTCGACGACATCTGCAACGACGTGCTCGGCTATGGGCCGCTCGAGCCGCTGCTGGCGCGGGACGACATCGCCGACATCATGGTCAACGGGGCCAACAAGACCTACATCGAAGTCAACGGCAAGATCCAGCTGACCAACATCCGCTTCCGCGACAACGGCCAGCTGATGAGCATCTGCCAGCGCATCGTCAGCCAGGTGGGCCGGCGCGTCGACGAATCGTCGCCCATCTGCGACGCGCGCCTGATGGACGGCTCCCGCGTCAACGTCATCGCGCCGCCCCTCGCCATCGACGGCCCCGCCCTCACCATCCGAAAGTTCAAGAAGGACAAGCTGACGCTCGACCAGCTCGTCAAGTTCGGCGCCATTTCGCCCGACGGCGCCGAGGTGCTGAAGGTCATCGGCAAGGTGCGCTGCAACGTCCTGATCTCGGGCGGCACGGGCTCGGGCAAGACGACCCTGCTCAACTGCCTGACCAACTACATCGAGCACGACGAGCGGGTGATCACCTGCGAGGACGCGGCCGAACTGCAGCTCCAGCAGCCCCACACGGTGCGGCTCGAGACGCGCCCGCCCAACCTCGAGGGGACCGGCGCCATCACGATGCGCGACCTCGTGCGCAACTGCCTCCGCATGCGGCCGGAACGCATCATCGTGGGCGAGGTGCGCGGACCCGAAGCCTTCGACCTGCTCCAGGCCATGAACACCGGCCACGACGGTTCCATGGGCACGCTCCACGCCAACTCGCCGCGCGAAGCCCTGAGCCGCTTGGAATCCATGATCACCATGGGGGGCTTCTCGCTCCCCTCGCGCACCATCCGCGAGATGATCGTGACCTCCATCGACATCGTCATCCAGGCGACGCGCCTGCGCGACGGGTCGCGCCGCATCACCCACGTCACGGAAGTCCTGGGCCTCGAGGGCGACGTCATCATCACCCAGGACGTGATCCTCTACGACATCCTGGGCGAGGACGCGCAGGGCAAGCTCAAGGGACGCCATCGCTCGACCGGGATCGGCCAGCCGCGCTTCATGGAGCGGGCCCGCTACTACGGGGAGGACGAGCGGCTCGCCGCCGCCCTCGACCGGGCCGATCCCAAGGAGGTGGGCCGGCTATGACCATGGCGCTCCCGGCCGTCAGCCCGCACATGGTCGTCACCTACGGGCTCGGCCTCGTGGCGCTCGCCTGCGTGCTGTTCGTGCTGAGCCCCTACCTGTCGGGCGACATCAAGGCCGAGAAGCGCCGCGTGGCGGTCGCCACCCCGCGCACCAAGCGCTCGACGGACCGCGTCGTCGATGCCGCCAGCCGCCGCAAGCAGGTTTCCGACAGCCTGAAGGAGGTCGAGCAGCGCGGCAAGGCCAGGAAGGCGACGCTGGAGATCAGGATCCAGCAGGCCGGGCTCGACTGGAGCCGGCAAAGCTACCTCGTGGGCTCCGGCATCGCCGCCGTCGTGCTCGGGGCGCTCGTCTACATCGTCGAGGACAGCATCGCCATCGCGGCCGCGGCGGCGCTCGTCGCCGGCTTCGGCCTGCCGTCCTGGATCCTGAACCACCTGAAGAAGCGGCGGCTCGCCAAGATCATCAACGAGTTCCCCAATGCCGTCGACGTCGTGATCCGCGGCATCAAGGCCGGGCTGCCGCTCGGCGACTGCCTGCGCGTCATCGCGTCGGAGGCGGCCGAGCCGCTGCGCTCCGAGTTCCGGCGGGTGGTGGAGGCCCAGACCATGGGGCTCAGCGTGGGCGAGGCCGTGGAGCGCATGGCCGAACGCGTGCCCATCACGGAGACGAACTTCTTCGCCATCGTGATCGGCATTCAGCAGAAGGCGGGCGGTAACCTGACCGAGGCGCTCGGCAACCTGTCGCGCGTCATCCGCGAACGCAAGAAGATGAAGGGTAAGATCAAGGCCGTGTCGTCGGAAGCCAAGGCTTCCGCCGGCATCATCGGCTGCCTGCCCTTCGTCGTCGGCACCTTGGTCTGGGTCGTTTCGCCCGACTATATTTCCCTGCTGTGGACCACGTCCACGGGCCGCATGATGATGGCGGCTGGTTTGTTCTGGATGAGCATCGGCATCTTCGTCATGAAGAAGATGATCAACTTCGACATCTGACGCGGCCAGCGCATCACGGCCAGGAGCCGGGGGCGGCCGAGGAGCGCCGGAGCACGGCCGGGAGCGGCAGGAGGCGGGAACCATGATGGACGAGATCTACGGCAGGCTGTCGGACCAGCACTTCATGGCCGGCCTGCTCGCCGCCATCGCGGCGGCCGCCACCATCATCACGCTCGTGATGCCGATGCTCGAAAGCGACACGCTGGGCAAGCGGATGAAGCAGGTCTCGTCCGAACGCGAGCGCATCCGGGCGCGCGAGCGCGACAAGATGGCCAAGGGCGGGAAGGCCAACCTGCGCCCCGAGGCCAAGGCCTTCATGTCGCGCATCGTCGAGGGGTTCAGCGCCTCCAAGTGGCTCGGCACCGACACCGCCAAGCAGAAGCTCGCCATGGCGGGTTTCCGCGGCCACGGCGCCGAGGTCACGTTCCTGTTCTTCCGCCTCGTCGCCCCCGTGATCGGCCTGGCGCTGGCGCTGGCCTACGTGCTGGTCCTGGCCTCGCCGGACATGTCGATCGGCTTCAAGCTCGGCATCATCCTCGGCGGCGCCTATCTCGGCATCAAGGCGCCGGAGATCTCGCTGTCGAACACGATCTCCAAGCGGCAGAAGTCCCTGCGCCAGGCGTTCCCCGACACGCTCGACCTGCTGCTGATCTGCGTCGAGGCGGGCATGTCGCTCGAACATGCGGGGCGCAAGGTCGCCTCCGAGATCGGCACCCAGTCGATCCCCATGGCGGAGGAGATGACCCTCACCATGGCGGAGATGTCCTACCTGCCCGACCGCCGCCAGGCCTTCGAGAACTTCGCCGGCCGGACGGGGCTCGAACTCGTGAAATCGCTCGCCACCGTGATGATCCAGTCGGAGAAATACGGCACGCCGCTCGGCGCCGCGCTCCGCGTGCTGTCGCAGGAGGGGCGCGACACCCGCATGATGGAGGCTGAGAAGAAGGCCGCCTCGCTGCCTCCCAAGCTCACCGTGCCCATGATCCTGTTCTTCCTGCCCGTGCTCTTCGTCATCATCGGCACGCCCGCCGTGCTCCAGGTGATGGCGGTGGCCAAGTAGGGGGGAATGCGCGCCGGCCCGGGCCGGCGCGCGTGGTCGCCCTGTCAGAGGTCGTGACGGGATCGAACGCGGGGCGGAAGGCCCTCGCCCGAAGACGCCGAGACAGGTCTCTTCGTCTTGGGACGCGGGCCTTCGGTCACGGATTCTCAGCCGGCGAGCGGGTGCGTCATGTCGCCGGGGCGGACCCAGGCGTCGAAATCCTCGCCCGACACGCCGAACTTCATGGCGGCATCGCGCAGCGTCATGTCCTCGCGATAGGCCATGAGCGAGATCTTGGCCGACGTCTCGTAGCCGATATGCGGGTTCAGCGCCGTCACCAGCATCAGCGATCCGTCGAGGTTCTGCTTGATCTTGCGCAGGTTCGGCGCGATGCCGACCGCGCAGAAGCTGTTGAAGGCGTGCAGCCCGTCCGACAGCAGCGCGATCGACTCCAGGATGTTGTGCAGCATCACCGGCTTGAAGACGTTGAGCTGGAAGTTGCCCTGGCTGCCGGCGAAGGCCACGGCATGGTCGTTGCCGAAGACCTGCACCGCCACCATGGTGAGGGCCTCGCATTGCGTCGGGTTGATCTTGCCCGGCATGATGGAGGAGCCGGGCTCGTTCTCCGGGATGGTGAGTTCGGCGAGGCCGGCGCGCGGGCCGCTGGCGTACCAGCGCACGTCGTTGGCGATCTTCATGCAGGCGCCGGCGAGCACCCGCAGGGCGCCCGAGGCCGCCACAACCGCATCGTGGGCCGACAGGGCGGCGAACTTGTTCGGCGCCGTCACGAAGGGGTGGCCGGTTTCGCGCGCGATCATCGCCGCCGCCACCTCGCCGAAGCGCGGGTGCGTGTTGATGCCGGTGCCGACCGCGGTGCCGCCGAGCGCCAGGGCGTAGAGGCCGGGCAGGGACCGCCGCACGCCGTCCAGCGCCTCGTCGAGCTGGGCCACCCAGCCGGAGAAGACCTGTTCCAGCGTGATGGGCGTCGCGTCCTGGAGGTGGGTGCGGCCCACCAGGATGACGTCGGCGCCCGCGGCGCCCTTCTCGGCGAAGGTGTCGCGCAGCGCCGTCACGGCCGGCACGAGCCGCGCCGCGATGTCCTCCACCACGGCGATGTGCATGGCGGTCGGGAAGGCGTCGTTGGAGGACTGGCCGCGGTTGACGTCGTCGTTGGGGTTGATGGGCTTCTTCGAGCCGAGCTGCCCGCCGGCCTTGCGGATGGCGAGGTTGGCGATCACCTCGTTGGCGTTCATGTTGGTCTGGGTGCCCGAGCCGGTCTGGAACACGACCAGCGGGAACTCGCCGTCGTGCTGGCCGTCGATCACCTCCTGGGCGGCGGCCGCGATCATGTCGACCTTGTCGCCGGGCAGCTGGCCGAGCTCGCCGTTGGCGAGGGCGGCGCATTTCTTCAGCACGCCGAGCGCCCGGATCACCGAGCGGCCCCAGGTGAACCGATCGGTGCCGATCGGGAAGAAGGTCAGCGAGCGCTGGGTCTGGGCGCCCCACAGGTGGTCGGCGGGCACCGGCACCTCGCCGAGGGAGTCGCGCTCGATGCGCATGGTGTCGGAGGCTGCGGTCATGACGGGCACCCTGGATGGCCGGGAGGGGACGGGAACACGCCGTGGCTTTAGCGCCTAAACGGCGGCCGATCCAGACGGGCGTCGCGCGGGCCCCGCCGCCCGAGGCGCCCGGCGCCCGCCACCGCGACGGACGTGGGGTTTGCGAAGGTTGTCGTTAACATTGAAGTAGGTTCATCTGTTGTCGAGCGCTCTATACTGTTGCGGTCGAGGGCCGCGCATCTATGGTGGATGGCGTGGGGGCCGAGAGGCCTATTGATCGTTCTTCGTCGAACAGGAGCCTCGCGTGCCGGCCACCGCCATCGTCCACGGCCAAACGTCCGTCGAGTTGAAATCAGCGCCGATCCAGCCCGACTGGATCCGCGGCGGCAACCCCGTCGCCCGCAACGCCGAGTTGTCGCGCAGCGACGACCGCACCGCCTGCACGCTCATCTGGGACTGCACGCCGGGCCAGTTCGAGTGGCGCTACGACATCGACGAGACGATCCACATCCTCGAAGGCTCGGTCGTGCTCGACGACGGCGTGGCGCCGGCGCGGCGGCTCGGCCCGGGCGACGTCGTCTTCTTCCCCGCCGGTGCCGTCGTGCACTGGACGGTGGAGACCCACGTGCGCAAGCTCGCCTTCTTCCGGCGCCAGTTGCCCAAGCCGCTGGCGCTCCTGTCGCGGGCCGCGCACGGGCTGCGGGATCGCCTGCGCCGGCCCGCCGGCCAGGACGGCTTCGTGCCGTCCGAGCCCATGCCGGCCCTGCAGCGCGCCGAAGCCTGATCCGCCCTCAGCCGGCGGCCGGCCCCGGCGCCGGCCGCACCGGCACGCGGGACGGCCCGCCCTGGCCGACGCCGCGCCAGCGCGCGTCGCTGGCGATCATCTGGCGGATGGCGTCGACGCTCGCCGTCGCATCGGACGGCGACAGGTCGGTGGCGGCCACGCCCTCGGCCTGCTTGAACTTGCCCTCGAGCGACAGGACGAGGGCGAAGTTCTGCCGCACCCGCATGTCGGCCCGGGGATCGGCGGCGGCGAGCTTCAGGATGTCCTCCGCCCGGGTGAGGTCCTTGGCGAGCGCATAGGACAGGCCGAGGTTCGACAGCACCGTGGGCTCGCCCGGCCGCAGCTTCAACGCCGCCTCGTAATAGTTCACGGCGCCCGGATGGTCGCCGAGTTGGTCCGCCACGGAGCCCTGGGCGGACAGCACCGTCCAGTCCGGCTTGTCCGGCGTGTGGGCCCGGCCCAGCACGTCCATGGCTTCGCGCGGGCGCCCGGCATCGGCCAGGGCCTTGCCGTAGGCGGCCAGCAGCGACAGCTCGCTCGGGTGCCGGGCGACGGCGGCCTCGAGCACGGCCGTCGCCTGGGCATATTGGGTGAGGGCGCGCAGGCCCCGGGCATAGTTGATGGCCGCCGGGACGTCGCCGGGGTCGGCGTCGTGCTTGCGGCCCCAGGTGGCGGCGTAGTCGCGCAGTGCGGCCTGGCCCTGGGGCAGGGGGGCGACGGTGAGGGCGATGGCGCCCGTCTGGTCCTGGTCGGTGGTGCAGCCGGCCAGGGAGGCCGCCAGAGCCAGGGCCGTCAGGAGTCCGCGCCCGCGGTTTGCTCCCCCCCGAAACACGGCATAGCTTGGCATGGCTGCGGCGGCCTTCCTGCTCCGGATCGGGACGATCCTCGATCGGGACGGTGATAGGTCGTCAACCCTAACGCACCGTTAACCGGCCCTGGCCGGTCGCTGGAGCTCCCCCGCATGTCGCTGTTCGCCGATCCCGACGCCGCCTCGACCCCGATCCACTGCATCGCCAAGGACGCGTGGCCGGCGGCGGCGGAGCGCCTCGAGCCGGGGGCCGCGGCCTTCGCGGCCGCGCTCGGCTTCGAGGGCAAGCCCGGCCAGCGGGCCATGCTGCCGGGTGCCGGCGGCCGGCTCGGCGCCGTCCTCTACGGGGTCGAGCCGCCGGACGCGCGCCTGCACGACCCGCTGGCGCCGGGCCAGCTGGCGACGCTGCTGCCGCCCGGCACCTACCGCTTCGCCGAGCCCGGGCCCGCGCGGCCGGACCTCGCCGCCCTGTCCTGGCTGCTGTCGGGCTACCGCTTCTCGCGCTACAGGAGCGCCCCGCCCGAAGGCCCGCGGCTCGTCGCGCCCGCCGGGGTCGATGCCGGGCGGCTGGAGCGGATCGCCCGCGGCATCACGCTCGCCCGCAACCTCGTCAACACCCCAGCCAACGACATGGCGCCGGATGCGCTGGAAGCCGCCGCCCTCGACCTCGCCCGCCGCCACGGCGCCAGCGCCCGCACGGTGCGGGGCGAGGTGCTGGAGCGCGACTTCCCGCTGATCCATGCCGTGGGCCAGGCCGCCCACCAGCCGCCGCGGCTCGTCGACCTCGCCTGGGGGCCGGCCGATGCCCCCACGGTGACGCTCGTCGGCAAGGGCGTCACCTTCGATACCGGCGGGCTCGACATCAAGCCGGCGTCCGGCATGGCGCTGATGAAGAAGGACATGGCGGGGGCCGCGACGGCGCTGGGCCTCGCCGACATGGTGATGGATGCGGGCCTGGCGATCCGGCTGCGCGTGCTCCTGCCCATCGTCGAGAACGCCATCTCGGCCACGGCCTTCCGCCCCGGCGACGTCTATCGCAGCCGCAAAGGGCTCACGGTCGAGATCGGCAACACCGACGCGGAGGGCCGGCTCGTGCTGGCGGACGCCTTGACGCTGGCCTGCGAGGACAAGCCCGGCCTCCTCGTGGACTTCGCCACCCTGACGGGCGCGGCACGGGTCGCGCTCGGCCCGGACCTGCCGGCCTTCTACACGGACGACGAGGCGGTGGCGGCGGCGGTGACGCGCCATGCGGCCGCGGCGCACGACCCCGTCTGGCGCATGCCGCTCTGGCGCCCCTACGATGCCCTGCTCGACGGCACCGTGTCCGACCTCAACAACGCGCCGGGCGGCTCCTTCGCGGGGTCGATCACGGCGGCCCTGTTCCTCGACCGCTTCGTCGCGCCCGGGGTGCCGCACCTCCACTTCGACCTCTACGGCTGGAACCCCACCGCCAAGCCGGGCCGCCCGGACGGGGGCGAGGCGCAGACGGCGCGCCTGCTCTTCGACCTCCTGGCCGAACGCGCCGTGCCGTGACGGACGGGCTGGCGGACCGGGCCTGCGTGCCCTGCCGGCGCGGCGCCCCGCCCCTGGCGCGGGACGAGGCCGAGCGCCTGGCCGCCCGCGTTCCGGCCTGGACCGTGTCGCCGGACGGCACGCGCCTGTCCCGCCGCCTGACCTTCGGGACCTTCGCCGAGGCCCTGGACCTCGTGGTCCGGGTTTCCGCCCTCGCCGAGGCCGAGAACCACCATCCCGACATCGCCTTCGGCTGGGGCTACGCCGAGATGTCGCTGACCACCCACGCCATCGGCGGCCTGCACCTCAACGACCTCGTGATGGCGGCCAAGATCGACCGGCTGGCCCGGCCGGAGCGAGCGCCGCGCTGAGGCGTCCCGACGAGCGAACACGCCCGCCGCAGCGGCGACACGGCTCTCGCGTCGAAGCGGAGGCGGTGTCGCCCGAGGCCCAGGCGGCCCGACCTGTGTCCTGTCCTCGCCGACACGCACCGGCGCTCGCCGCGTGATCCGCTCCACGGGCTCCGGGCTTCGACGGTCAGGGTCGCAGCGTCTCGCCCTCGCCGTCGAAGACGTGGGGGTGGCCGCCGAACGACAAGGGCATGAGGGTGCCGGGGGTGACGGCGAGCCGCTCGGCCGCCGTCATGATCAAGGCCTGGTGATCCGACGTCGTCGCGTGCACGAGGGTCGAGCCGCCGAGGTTCTCCGTGATCTCCACGCGGACCGTCAGCATCGGGTCCGCGGCATCCCAGCGGAGCGTTTCCGGACGCAGCCCCAGCGTGACCGGCTCGCCCGATCGCACCTCCCGTCGAAACGGACCCGGCACGTCGATCTCGGGCCCCGTGCAGGCCGGGCAGGACAGGGTCAGCTGGTCGGGGCCGCCACGGATCACGCGGGCCGGCAGGAGCGCCATGCGGGGGCTCCCCAGGAACCCCGCGACGAACAGGTTGCGCGGCCGGTCGTAGAGTTCGGACGGCGAGCCGGTCTGCTCGACCAGGCCGTTGCGCAGCACGACGATCCGGTCCGCGAGGGTCATGGCCTCGACCTGGTCGTGCGTCACGTAGATCATGGTCGCGCCGATCGCCTGGTGCAGCCTGGCGATCTCCACGCGCATCCGCGTGCGGAGCTCGGCATCGAGGTTCGAGAGCGGTTCGTCGAACAGGAAGATCTTGGGTTTGCGCACGATGGCCCGGCCGATCGCCGCCCGTTGGCGCTGCCCACCGGAAAGCTGCCTGGGTTTGCGGTCGAGCAACGGCTCGATCCGCAGGATGCGGGCGGCCTCCTCGACACGGCTCCTGATCTCCGCCCTGGGGACCTTCTTGATCTGCATGCCGAAGGCGATGTTGTCGAACACGTTCAGATGCGGAAACAGGGCGTAGGATTGAAACACCATGGCGATGTGGCGTCGCGCCGGATCGGCGTGGGTCACGTCCTCGCCGTCGATGGCGATCGTGCCGCCCGAGGTCTCCTCCAGCCCCGCGATCATCCTGAGCAACGTGGATTTGCCGCAGCCGGACGGGCCGACGAAGACGATGAACTCGCCTTTTCGGGCTTCGATCGACACGCCCTTGATGACTTGGACGATGCCGAACTGCTTGGTGACTCGGTCGATGCTGAGGAATGACACGGGGCTTGGACCCTCTGGTCTCGCGCGTTTCCGGGGTCGGTCCGAGGAAGCGGGCCTGGCGGCGCTCCCCCGGGCTCTGCTCGATCGGTTCAGGCGCGCGCCCATCGCGGCAGCCAGTCGCCGTGGGCGGCGGTCAGCTTGTCGACGAGGCTCCAGATCTGGTCGAGATCCAGCTCGGCCGCGGTATGGGGGTCCATCATGGCGGCGTGATAGATGTGCTCGCGCTTTTCCGTCACGAGCGCCTTCACGGTCAGCTCCTGGACGTTGATGTTGGTGCGGATCAGGGCCGTGAGCTGGGTCGGCAGCTCGCCGATGTAGGTCGGCTGGATGCCGTTCCCATCGACGAGGCACGGCACCTCCACCGCACAATTCTGCGGCAACGAGCTGATGCAGCCGTTGTTGCGCACGTTGCCGTAGATGACCGAGGGCTCGCCCGTCCATACCGAGTTGATGATGGACGAGGCATATTCGTGGCTCTCCCCGACATCGAGGCTCTGGTTGCCGAGCGCTCGCGATTCCTCCTTCCACCGGGCAATCTGCTCGACGCATCGCTTGGGATACTCATCCAGCGGGATGCCGAACTTCTCGATCAGGTCCTCGCGGCCCTGCTTGATGAACCAGGGCGTGTATTCGGCGAAATGCTCGGAGCTTTCGGTGACGAAATAACCGAGCCGCGTCATCATCTCGTAGCGCACCTTGTTCGGGCAGCGTGGATTCCAGCTCGACGGCTTGGGGTAGCGGCCGTCGCGGTAGCCGGCCAGAAGATCGGGATAAAGGTCGCGATAGGACCCGTCCGGCAAGCGCCGCTCGAAGTTCAGGTAGAACGCCATGTGATTGATGCCGGCCGTGCGGTAGCGCAGTTCCGCGACCGGGATCTCCAGGTCGCGGGCAAGCTCGGCTGCGGTGTGCTGGACGGAATGGCACAGGCCGACCTGGCGGATGGAGGGGAATCTCTCGGCGATCGCCCAGGTGTTGATCGCCATGGGGTTCACGTATTGCAGAAGCACGGCGTTCGGGCAGACCTGCATCATGTCGGCGCAGATGGACCACAGGTGGGGCACGGTCCGCAGGCCGCGCATGATGCCGCCGATGCCGAGCGTATCGGCGATGGTTTGGCGCAGGCCGAACTGCTTGGGGATGTCGAAGTCGGTGACGGTGCAGGGCTCGAAGCCGCCGATCTGGAAGGCGACCACGACGAAATCGGCGGCGTCGAGCGCCTTGCGCTGATCCGTGTAGGTCTCGATCGTGGTGCCGGTCGAGAGTGCCCGCACGAGCTTGCCGGCGACGACCTCGCTTTCGGCCAGCCGTTCCGGATCGATGTCCATCAGGGCGATGACGGCATCCTTCAGGGCCGGGCGGTGGAGCACGTCGCCGACGATGTTCTTCATGAACGTCGTGGAACCTGCACCGATGAAGGCGATTTTGAGGCGGCGCATCTTTGAACTCTCCGGGCCAATCGTCTGCTGGTGGGGTGGGGGGCGAAGCGGCGGCGGCTTGCCGTCCGCTCCGGCCGTGGGCGGGGCGGCGCCGCGGGTTCAGAACATGCCGTCGACCTGGTCGTTGGCGTTCTTGAGGATCTGCGCCGGCTTGCCCTGGCCCAGCATGACGTTCTCGACGGCGGTCTTCAGGATCGCCGAGATCTCGGAGCTGTGATCCGTGATCGGGAACGGAAAGGTCGTGGCGGGTGTCGCCACCATGGTGAAGGCCGAAACGTTCAGCCCCTTGGCCCGATAGGCGGCCTCGGCCGTCCTGTCGGCCTCGGGGCGCGCCGGGAACACGACGCCCGAGGCGCCGACCAGCGTCTGGCACGCGGAGCCGCCCAGGTACTTCACCCACTTCCAGGCTTCGTCCTTGTGCTTGGAGCCCGACCAGATGCTGTCGGCGAGGCCGTTGAACATGGAGCGGCGACCGTCAGGTCCCTTCGGCACCGGCGCGAAGCCGAAGTCGGCCTTGGCATTGTCCCGGTAGGCGGCGATCATCCACGAGCCATCGGGCACGAGAGCCACCTTGCCGGCCGAGAACAGGGCGACGGCCTTGAGGTTGCCGAGGTTCTCCTGGCCGATGGCATAGCCCTGCTTGGAGGCGAGGTCGTGCAGCCACGTCAGCGTCTTGACCAGCGCGGGGCTGTCGTACTCGTAGGTCGTGCCCCAACGCTGGGAGATGTATTTGAAGCCGGCGGAGGCCGCCAGGAAGCTCCACTGGTTCTGGCCGTAGCCGTCGACCGGATCTGTCGCCCAGCCGTAGACGGCGACCTTGGACTTGTCGAAGCCGGGGTCAAGGCCATGCTTGCCGTTCCGGTCCACCGTGAGGCGGGCGACGACCTTGCCGAACGAGCCGCCGTTCTCGGGGTTCCAGTCGAGATCGCGCATCTCGTCTTCCGTCACGCCCGCATCGGCCAGCATCGCCTTGTTGTAGACCAGGGCGACCGTGTCCCAGTTTTTGGGCAGGCCCCATTGGTGAGCGTCCTTGTTCCAGTTCTCGGCCAAGCCGGGGAGATAGGACCCCATGTCGTAGGTGTCGGCCGCGATCCGGGGCGTCAGGTCGGCCAGGATGTCGTTGGCGAGAAACTCAGGAAAGCGGGTGATGTGGTTCACGAAGACGTCGGGCGCGGTGCCGGCGACGAAGGCCGTGTTGAGCGTCGTCCAGTAATTGTCCCAGCTGTCCTGGGTGATGTGGATCTTGATGCCGGGATTGTCGGCTTCGAACCGATCCGCGCATTGTCGATAGATCGGCGCCTGGTTGCCGTCCCACATCCAGTACTCGACGGTGACGTCCGCAGCGCGGGCCGGCGCCGCGCCCATTATCGTCACGGCCGTGCAGGCCAAGAGCGCTGCGCGCCTGAAAGTCCTCATGCGATGTTTCCCCCTCTTGATCCGGTATTGTCCGGAATCATTTCATCCCGCTGGTCTGCAGCGATTCGACGATCTGCCGCCCGAACACGACCAGCATGACGAGGACCGGGATGGTCGACAGCGTCACGGCAGCCATCAACCCGGTCCAATCGGGCGTGCCGCGGCCGGTCTGGCTGATGAAGTCCGCCAGAGCCACGGCCATGACCCGGACATCCGGATCGCGTCCCACCAGGAACGGCCAGAAGAAGTCGTTCCAGGAGTTGATCGTCAACAGGATGGCCAGTGTGGCGATCGGTCCCTTCTGGATCGGCAGGGCGACGCGCCAGAAGATCTGGAAGGCGGAGGCGCCTTCGAGGCGGGCCGCCTCGTCCAGTTCCTTGGGCGCCGTCATGAAGAACTGCCGCAGGAAGAAGACCGCGAAGGGCGTCATCAGGATCGTCGGCGCGACCATGCCGGCGAAGGTGTTCAGCAGGCCGAGGTCCTTCACCAGGATGAAGTTGGGAATGAACAGCACGATGCCGGGGATCATGGCGGCGGCCAGGAAGGCGAAGAACAGCAGGTCCCGGCCGGGAAACCGCATCCGCGCGAAAGCATAGCCGGCCAGCGCCGAGAAGAAGATCTGCCCGGTGACCGTCAGGACGGTGTAGATCAGGCTGTTGCGCAACGCGACGGTGAAGTCGATCGGCGCGGCGCGGAAGGCCGTCAGTTGGATGTCCGACGGCAGGCCCATGACGCGCAGGACGTTGCCGAACGTCAGCGAGGTCATGCCCAGCCGCTCGGCATCGCCGAAGACGTCGGTGGGGTAGGACAGGCCGATCTTCAGCGACATCCACAGCGGAAGCAGCGACAGGACCACGAACAACGCCAGGATGGCGTAGCCGAGAAAGGCCTGGGGAGACAGCTTGGTCATGGCGGCCTCAGTCGAGATCGGAGTGATCCGCCCTCAAGAGGCGCATCTGCAGCAGTGTGACCAGGATCAGGACGGAGAACAATGTCACGGAGATCGCCGAGGCGTAGCCCATCTTGTGGAACTTGAAGGCATTCTCGTAGATGTACCAAAGGATGGCCCGGGTGGACTGGGCCGGGCCGCCTTCGGTCGTCACCGCGATGACGTCGAAGACTTGGAAGGACCCGACGAGGCTGGTGACGAGGACGAAGGCCAGCACCGGGCGAAGCAACGGCAAGGTGATGCGGCGGAACATGCTCCATTCATCCGCGCCCTCGAGCCGCGCCGCCTCGTAGAGATGCTTCGGGATCGCCTGCAGGCCGGCGTAGAACAGCAGGGCGGTCAAGCCGGTGTTGCGCCAGATCGAGATCGCCGCGACGGAGGCCATCGCCTCGTCGGGAGAGGACAGGAAGCCTTGCCGCGGAAGGCCGACATGAGCCAGCCAAGCATTGGTCAGGCCCAGGATCGGGTCGAGCAGCAGCATCCAGACGAGCCCGGCTACGACGTTGGACATGAGGTAGGGCGCGATGATCACCGCCCGAAGTGCGACCGACCGCGCGAGCCTGTCGGACAGGACCGCCAGCAACAGGCCGAGCGCCGTCTGCAGCGGGATGTTGTAGAGGACGTAGGTCAGAGTCACCCAGGCCGAATGCCAGAAGGCCGGGTCGCCGATCATGCGCCTGTAGTTGGCGAGGCCGACGACGTTCGGGGCGCGGAGCAGGCTCCAGTCGGTGAGGCTGATCTGGAACGCCCTCACCGTCGGCAGCAGGTAGAAGGCCAGGAACCCGACCGTGGCGGGCGCCACGAACAGAAGACCCGCGATCGCCTCCCTTCGCCGCCGGCCAGCCCGCGTGACGACCCTCGTCTTCGCCGCCATGAACTCCCCCCCGAGATTGGCGAAAAATGCCCGCGCCGGCGCACCTGACACGTTTTAGTTCATTAAATGCGTGTTACTAACACGTGTTAGTAGAAAGCTAATGGCGTCCCATGTGGGGTGTCAAGCGTGTTTCGCCCTTGTGGGCGCGCCCCGACGACGATTGAATGGGTGCCGTAGGGTCGACCATCCCGCCAGACGCCCGGAGAAGACGTGAGTCGACCTCGCATCACCAGCCACGACGTCGCGCGGCGAGCGGGCGTGTCCCGCACCACAGTGTCGCTCGTCCTCAGCGGTTCGGGACGGGTGGCGCTCAGCCCCGAGACACGGAAGCGGGTGATGCGTGCCGCCGAGGATCTCGGCTACAAGCCCAATTCCGCGGCGCGCATGCTGGTGAGCGGCAACAGCGAGACGATCGGTCTCGTGGTGTCCGATCCGTCGATCCTCCTCGTCGACGCCTTCATCCCGCAGATCCTCTACGGGATCGAGCGAGCCAACCGCGAGATGGGCTTCCACGTCCTGGTGGAGGGGCTGGGGGCGGAGGAGCGGCCGGGCGCCTACGACCACCTCGTCGAGTCGCGGCGCATCGATGGGCTGATCGTGCTCAACCCGCGCGTCGGGGACGAGGCGCTGGTGTCGCTGATCGAGAAGGGCTTTCCACTCGTTCTGGTCGGCTCCGTCCGGCACAAGGACGAGGTGTCGGTGACGTTCACGACGCGAGCGGCGATCGGCGCGGCCGTGGAGCATGTCGTGGCGCTGGGGCATCGCCGGATCGGCGCGGTCACGTTCTCGCCGCGGGGCTACACGTCGCGGGATGCGCGGCTGGCCGCGCTCGGGGCCGCCATGGTCGGGCACGACCTTCACCTCGACGAGGACGCCATCACGGACGGCAACTTCAGCGCCGAAAGCGGCCATCGGGCGGCGACGACCCTGCTTGAGCGACGCCCCGACCTCACGGCCGTGTTCGCCGGCAACGACACGATCGCCATCGGCGTGCTGAGCGCGGCGCGGGCCCTGGGCCGCCGCGTCCCGGAGGACCTGTCGGTGGTGGGCTTCGACGATCTTCCTTTCGCGCCCTGGCTCACGCCTGCCCTGACGACCATCCGCACCGATGGGGTGCGGCAGGGAACCATCGCGGCGGAGATGCTGTTCGCCCGGCTCGGTCATGCCGCGCTGCATCCGCCGCGCGTCCGGCTCGAGCCCGAACTGGTCCTTCGCCGATCGACCGGCCCGGCCCCGGACTGAGCCGGGCGCCGCGGTCCGTCGCCGGCACGGCCTGTCCGGCATCGGCCTCCGACACGCACCGTGCCGCTGGCGGCGCACGATCGGCTGAACCGCGCCGCGGACGGGCCGAGGCCCGGAGCCGTATCGGCTTTCCCGGAGTCGCCTTCACGGCTCCAAGCCGATGAAAACGTCTCGATCCGAAGCTGGAGCGGAAGCGCTCTATGCCGTGCCCGACAGCCTGTCGACCAGGGCCGGCAGGTCGGCGATGCCGTCGATCACGTGGTCGGCGAGCGGCGCCAGCTCGTCGCGCCGCGCCGGCCCGGTCAGCACCGCGATGGCCACCGCTCCGGCGGCGCGGGCCGAGACGAGGTCGAGGTGGCTGTCGCCCACCATGCCGATGCGTCCCGGCGCGACGCCGGTCGCCGCCGCGAAGGCCAGCACCATGCCGGGGTCCGGCTTCCCGCCATGGCCCGTGTCGTAGCCGGCGATGAAGTCCATGTGGGCGTCGAGACCGAGAGCGGCGAGCTGGCGCCGCGCGCTGGCTTCGCCGTCGTTGGTGGCGAGGCCGAGCTTCAGGCCGCGGCCCTTCAGCGCCAGCAGCACCGCCTCGGGCGTGCCGATCGGCGCCAGCGCCCGCAGCGTCGCGTCGGTGAAGGCGGCATTCATCTCGTCCAGCAGCACAGCGTCGTCGCTCCGCCCCAGGGCTTCAGCCCACAGGTGGACATAGGTGTCGGGCGCGCCCGCGATCAGCGGCGAGGACGGGGCGAAGCGCAACGCCGCGACATCGTAGTGCATGGCCTCGGCCAGCCGCGCCACGGCCGCGGCGTCGCCGCCGCCGAGCGCCAGCATGACGGCGTGGCCGGCGCGGCCCCAGGTGAGGTCGAAATCGACGAGCGTGCCGTCCTTGTCGAAGAGGAGCGCGGCGAGGGGGGCGGGCGGAACGTGCATGGCGCCGCACTAGCACGGCGGTCCGGCGGGCCGCCAGGGCCGGAGGCGGCGGCCGCGGATGCATCGGGGAGGACAGAGTGGGGGCAAAGCCCTCCCCGACGGCCACGGCGCGGGTGGGGCGCGCGGCGTGACGTCATCGATTTAACGTGGGAAAAAATCCCACGCAAGGGGTGTCTCCACCGGCGACTGCACAAAATCAAGGCGGTTAGGAACCAAAAATCTGGCGTTACGTTGGTCGGCTAGGCGAACAAGGAGTTCTTCATGCGCAATACCATCATCGTCGCCGTCTTCGCCGCCGCGACGCTCGCGGCCCCCATCGCCGTCCAGGCCCAGGTCGTGAACGGCACCGTCAACGGCGCGCAGCGCGGCGCGGCCCAGGGCGAGAACGCGGCCGGCCCCGTCGGCGGCATCGTGGGTGGCGCGGTCGGCGCCGGCGTCGGCGCCGTCACGGGTGCCGTCGGCACCGCGACCGGCATCGTGGGAGACGTGCTGGGCGTCAACGAGCGTCCGCGTTTCCGTGAATACGTGGTCCGCGAGCACCGCCCGTCGTTCCACTACGCCGAAAGCCTGCACCCCGGCGTCGTGCTGCCGCGGGAAGGCGTGACCTATTACGAGGTCCCGACCGAATACGCGACGAAGCCCGGCTATCGTTACACGGTGGTGAACGAGCGTCCCGTGATCGTCGATCCCGCCACCCGTCGGGTGGTCGAGATCATCGAGTGACGGCGGGCCAGGCCCTCCAAGGTCACTGACATACGGGTCAGGCGACGTCGGGCCCCATGGCTCGACGTCTTCGACTTGGAATACCCGACGCCCCGGACCTCGTCCGGGGCGTTCGCGCGTTCAGCCGCGGCCCACGTAGGGCATGGTGGTGGCCAGGATCGTCATGGACTGGACGTTGGCGTCGAGCGGCAGGCCCGCCATGTAGACCACGGCATCGGCGACATGCTTCACGTCGAAGGTCGGCTCCGGCTTGATCGTCAGGTCGGCCTGCAGCACGCCGCCCTGCATCTTCGCCGCCATGGGCGTCAGCGTGTTGCCGATGTCGATCTGCCCGACCGCGATGCCGTATTTGCGGCCGTCGAGCGAGGCCGCGCGGGTGAGGCCCGTCACGGCGTGTTTCGACGCCGTATAGGGGGCTGAGTTCGGCCGCGGCATGGTCGACGAGATCGAGCCGTTGTTGATGATGCGGCCGCCGCGGGGTTCCTGCGCCTTCATGATGCGGAAGGCCTCCTGGATGCACAGGAAGACGCCCGTCACGTTGGTGTCGATGACGCCGCGCCACTGGTCCAGCGTGAGGTCCTCGAGGTCGACGGGGGGCGCGTTGGTGCCGGCGTTGTTGAACAGCACGTCGAGCCGCCCGTGGTCGGCCTTCACGGCGGCGAACAGCGCCGCGACCGAACCCGGGTCGGTGAGGTCGGCGGGGACCACGGCGGCCCGGGGCCCGATGACGCCCGCCACCCGCTCCAGCGCGTCGCGCCGGCGGCCCGTCAGCACGGTGGTGAAGCCCGCGGACGCCAGCGCCACCGCCACGGCTTCCCCGATGCCCGATCCCGCACCCGTCACGAGTGCGATGCCCTTGCTGTCCGCCATGGCGGTTCCTCCCCCTCTATGTCGTTGCCGCGCGCCGCCGCTCGGACCAGACCAGACCCAGGCTGCCCGCAACGATGAGGGCGGCGCCCGCGACCGTGCCGGGGCCGGGGATGTCGGCCCAGATCGCGTAGCCGTAGACCCCGGCCCAGACAAGCCCGGTATATTCGACGGGGGCCAGGGCCGAGGCCGGCGCGTAGCGGAACCCTTCGAACAGCAGGTATTGCCCGAGCCCGCCGACGAGGCCGAGGCCCAGCATCAGGGCGAGGCTGGCGGGGTCGGGGCTGCGCCACAGCCAGAACAGCGGAGGCAGGGAGCCGGCGACGAAGATGGCGTTGCTGGACAGCATCTGCACCAGGGTCGAATCCGTGCGGCCGATCCAGCGCACCAGCACGGTGCTGGTGCCCCAGCAGGCGGCGGCGGCGAGCGCCGCCACGGCCGGCCCAGGCTGCAGCGCCCCGAGGGGACCCGCCGCCACCGCCACGCCGGCGAAGCCCGTGCCCACCGCGCCCCAGCGCGCCGCCCCGACGCGCTCCTTGAGCACCAGGGCCGAGAGCGAGACCGCGATGACCGGCGCGGCGAAGTACAGCGTGGTGATCTCGGCGAGCCCCATCCGCGCCGCCGCCGAATAGAACAGCAGCCAGGCGACCAGGATGAGGAGGCCCCGCAGCGCGAGCGGCCCCTTGTTGCGGCTGCGGGCGGCGCTGCGCAGCAGCCGCGGCCCGCCCCCTGCCGCCAGCGTGATGCCCACGATGACGAGGGAGCGCAGGAACAGGATCTCGGACACGGGATAGCCGGCGACCAGCCACTTGACGACGGCGTCCTGCAGCGAGAACAGCGAATAGCCGCAGGACGCCAGCGCGATGCCGGTGAGGACCGTGCCGCCGTCCGCGGCGGCCCCCTGCCTCAACCGCCCACGACCCCGCCGAGTTCGTCCTCGACATGGGCCCGCACGATGGCGTCGAAGCTCGTCTCGGCGCGGAAGCCCAGCGCTTCGGCCCGGCGCGTGTCGAAGTCCTGCGCCCAGCCCGCCACGATGCGGGCGATGGTGGGGTCGGGCTCGCGCCGGATCAGCGCCACGGCCTTGTCGCCGCCGACGCGCCGGAGCGCCGCGATCTCCTCGCCGACCGTGGCCGACAGGCCGGGCAGGCTGATGTTGCGCCGGTCGCCCAGCGCCGCCGTGTCGACCTCCGCGGCATGGACGAGGAAGCCCACCGCGGCCCGCGGGCTCGCGAACCAGTGGCGGACGTCCTCCGAAACCGGCAGCACCGCTTCCCGGCCGGCGAGCGGTTCGCGCAGGATGCCGGAGAAGAAGCCCGAGGCCGCGAGGTTGGGTTTGCCGGGGCGGATGCAGATGGTCGGCAGGCGGATGCCGATCCCGTCGAAGAAGCCGCGGCGGCTGTAGTCGGAGAGCAGGAGTTCGCCGATGGCCTTCTGGGTGCCGTAGCTGGTCAGCGGCGTCGTGAAGAACTCGTCGTGGATGCGGTCGGGGAAGGGGGCGCCGAAGACCGCGATCGACGACGTGAAGACCACGCGGGGCTTGTAGGGCGCCTTCAGGCCCTCCTGGCGGATCGCCTCGAACAGATATCGCGTGCCGTCGAGGTTGATGCGGTATCCCTTGTCGAAATCCGCCTCGGCTTCGCCCGACACCACGGCGGCGAGGTGGAACACGATGTCGGGCCGCCGCGCCACCAGCGCTTCGGCCTCGCCCGGCGCCGACAGGTCCGCCGTGACGGCCTCGGCACTGCCGGAGAAGCCCTCCGGCACCGCCGGCGGCACGACGTCGACGAGCGTCAGGGTGTCGATCGCCCGCCCGCCCGGCCCGCCGTCCCGCGCGAGCTTCGCCACGAGCTTGCGCCCCACCATGCCGGCCGCGCCGATGACCAAGATGTGCATGGACGTTCTCTCCCCTGGCGGCCTTCGGGCCGTGCGCCGTGACCCGGCATGGCCGCAGGGTGCACGGCGGGCGCCGCCCAGGCAAGGGACGGGCGCCCGCCCGTCAGCCGAGGCGTCGCAGCGCCGCCTCGCCGGCCTGGCGCGCCGCGGCGGGGCCGGGATAGCCTTCGGGGCTGCGGGCCACCACGATGGCGCCGAAGCGGCGGATCTCCCAGCCGAAATCGTTGCCGCAGGCGGCGCCGCGGACGATGAAGAGGTCGAGGGCGCCGAGCGGCGGTTTCGGCTGCGCGGCGATCTCCCGTCGTCGGGCGAGGGCGGCGTCGAGCGCCGCCCGCGTGAAGGGTCGGCGCTGCCCGGCCCGGTCGGGCTCGGGCTGGGGGCCGCCCGTCGGCGGCGTCTCGGGGTCTGTGGGGGTCTCGCGGATCTGGCTTCGACTCATGGAGGATCGGTCCCGTCGGCTTCGGGGGGAGGGCGTGGCGGCTGAACGCCCGCCCGACAGAAGGGGTTCTCCGGCCGTCAGGCCGTGCCCTTGCCGCCCGTCGCCGCATAGGTCTCGCCCGTGACGTAGCTGGCCTCCTGCGAGGCCAGGAAGACGTAGACGGGCGCGAGTTCGACGGGCTGGCCGGGGCGGCCGAGCGGCACGGCGCTGCCGAATGTTTCCAGCTTCTCCTGCGTCTGGCCGCCGGACGGCTGCAGCGCCGTCCAGAACGGGCCCGGCGCCACGGCGTTGACGCGGATGCCGCGCTCGATCTGCTGCTTGGCCAGCGCCTTGGTGAAGGCCAGGATGCCCGCCTTGGTGGTGGCATAGTCGAGCAGCCCCTCGGAGGGGCTGAACCCCTGGACCGAGGCCGTGTTGATGATGGCGGCACCCGGCGGCATGTGCTGGAGCGCCGCCTTGGTGATCCAGAACATCGCGTAGAGGTTGGTCTTCATCGTCTGGTCGAACTGCTCGGTCGTGATGTCCTGCACGTCGGGCTGGTTCACCTGCTTGCCGGCGTTGTTGACCAGGATGTCGAGCCCGCCGAGCCCCGAGACCGCCCGGGCCACGAGTTCGCCGCACCAGCTCTCGTCCTTGATGTCGCCCGGCAGCAGGATGCACTTGCGGCCATCGGCCTCGATCACCGCCTGCACTTCCTGGGCGTCGGCCTGCTCGTCGGCGAGGTAGCTCAGGGCCACGTCGGCCCCCTCGCGGGCGAAGGCGATGGCGGCCGCCCGGCCGATGCCCGAATCCGCGCCCGTCACCAGGGCCTTGCGTCCCTGCAGGCGCCCGTAGCCCTTGTAGCTGGTCTCGCCGTGGTCGGGCTTGGGGTCCATGGCCCGGGCCAGGCCGGGCGCGCCCTGCGGCTGCTTTGGGAAGGGCGGCTGCGGGTACTGCTTGCGCGGGTCCTGCATGCGCAGGCGGGCGGCGGCGGCGGCGGCGTCGGTCATGGCGTCCTCGTGGTGTCGTCGTGGTTCCGGTGTCACCGTCCCAATGCCGCGGACCGGCCTCCGGTCGCCCCGCGGCGGCCGAGGGCCGCAGGGGCGGAACCTGCGACGGATGACGCCGCCCGCCGCGCGCCGCGCCCTTGACCCGCGCCCGCCCGGTTCCATCCTCCCTGGGGAAACGCAGGAGGACGACCATGCCGGCCATCAAATTGTGGGGATTCAACAATTCCACCTACGTGCGCACCGTGAAGATGCTGCTCGCCGAGAAGTGCGTCACCGACATCGAGCAGGTGCCGGTCAACGTCCTGGCGGGCGAGCCGAAGTCGCCCGAGCACCTCGCCCGGCACCCCTTCGGTAAGGTGCCGGTCGTCGACGTCGACGGGTTCCGCGTCATCGAGACACCGGCCATCGCCGCCTACCTCGACGCCGTCCTGCCGGGCCGGCGGCTGATCCCCGCCGAACCCAAGGCCATGGCCCGCTCCGCCATGACGGTCAGCATCCTCGACAGCTACGGCTACGGCGCCCTCATCGGCGGCGTCGTGGCCTACCACCTCTTCCCGGATTTCGTCGGCGGCCGGAACGAGGCCATGCATGCCGAAGGGCTGACGCAGGGCCGGCGCGTGCTGGACGAGATCATGAAGATCCGGGGCGGCGACCGATTCATCGCCGGCGCCGACGTCAGCCTCGCCGACCTCTACCTCGCCCCCATCATGGCCTATGTGGTGATGACGCCCCATCGGGACGCGTTCATGGCGCTGCAGGGCGTCGCCGGCTGGTGGGACGCCATCACGGCGCGCGACAGCTTCAAGGCCACCGAATACTGACGGGCGCGCCGCCGCGTCGCCGCCACGGCGGCGACGCGACTGGCACGGCGCCTGCTTCTCGCCACACTTCAGTCGAGGAGTTCAGCACAATGGCATATGTCGCCCCAGCGGATTTCGTGAGGAAGGCCATCGACGCGGGCGAAGCCAAGGTCTTCATGGCGACGAAGGATGCTTTCATCCGCGCCTATATGGCGGGCGCCATCCTGGCCCTGGCTGCCGCTTTTGCCGTCACCATCAACCAGTCGACCGGACAGCCGCTCGTCGGGGCTCTGCTCTTTCCGGTCGGCTTCTCGATGCTGTACCTGCTGGGCTACGACCTCCTGACCGGCGTCGTGGTGCTGACGCCCCTGGCGCTGCTCGACCGGCGTCCCGGCGTCACGGTCGGGGGCGTGCTGCGCAACTGGGTCGTGGTGTTCCTGGGCAATTTCGCCGGGGCCCTCACGGTGGCGGTGATGATGGCCATCGTGTTCACCTTCGGCTTCGCCACCGAGCCCAACGCCGTCGGCAAGTTCATCGCCGGCATCGGCGAAGCCCGCACCCTCGGTTACGAGAAGTACGGCGCTTCCGGCATGCTGACGCTCTTCGTCCGCGCCATGATGTGCAACTGGATGGTGTCGACGGGCGTCATCGGCGCCATGTTGTCGACCTCGGTGCCCGGCAAGGTCATCGCCATGTGGATGCCCATCACGGTGTTCTTCTTCATGACGTTCGAGCATTCGGTCGTGAACATGTTCCTGTTCCCGTCGGCGCTGCTGATGGGCGGTCATTTCTCGGTGCTCGACTACCTGATCTGGAACGAGATCCCGACCCTGGTGGGCAACATCGTCGGCGGCATCGCCTTCACCGGCCTGATGCTCTACGCCACCCACGCCCGCACCGGCGCGTCCCGCAAGGGCGAGGCGCTGTCCCCGGCGATGCGGGCCGCCGAATAGCACCGAGGCGACCCCGGCTCCGCCGGGGTCCGCGTCGGGGCGGACGCGACACCGATGCCCGCCGAGGCATCGGAGCCGGTCGGCCCCTCGAACCCGTGACGGGATCGCGTCCGTTGCCGAGCGAAACGGGCCTTCGTCCCCGAACGCTCAGGCGATCAGGCCGTCGGCCCTGGCCTCGGCCGCCACGGCGTCCCAGGCGCGCAGCAGTTCGGCCTGGTCCATCTCGGCCGGGTTGCCGCTGTGCTCGGGATGCACGCTCGTCAGGAGCACGCGGCCGCCCCTGACATGGAAATGCGACACCGTCCCGTTGGAATGGACGAAGCGCCTCGTCACCACAGGGTCGCCGCTCGTCTGCGTCATGATCCGCCTCCCGCGCCGCGCCTGGGCGGCTCCGCCGCGAATCGTTAGGCAACCGCCGTGCCATGCGGCACATCGGGGGCGCCGGTGCCGCCCGCAGCGGATGAGCGAGACGCCATGACCGAGACGCCATGACCGAGACGAGACGTGCCGTCGTCACCCATGCGGCGGTGATCCGCCTCGCCCTGCCCATGACGCTGGCCCACATGTCGACGCCGCTGCTCGGCTTCGTCGACGCGGCCGTCATCGGGCGGCTCGGCCAGCCCGCGCTGCTCGGCGCCATCGCGGCCGCGGCCGTCATCTTCGACTTCGTGTTCTGGGCGCTGGGCTTCCTGCGGCTCGGCACCGCCGGCCTGACCGCCCAGGCCGTGGGCGCCGGCGACCGCGACGCCGAACGCGCGACGCTGCTGCGGGCGCTGCTGCTCGCCCTCGCCCTCGCCGCGCTCGTCGTGCTGCTGCAGAAGCCCATCGCCTGGGTGGCCTTCGCGGCGCTCGATGCCACGCCCGCCGTGACCGGGGCGGCCCGCGCCTATTACGACATCCGGATCTGGTCGGCCCCCTTCGCGCTCGTCAACTACGTCGTGCTGGGAGCGGTGATCGGGCGGGGCCGCACCGACATCGGGCTCGGCCTGCAGGTGCTGATCAACCTCGTCAACATGGCCCTCAACGTCGGGCTGGTGGCGCTGGCGGGCCTCGGCGTCAGGGGCTCGGCCCTGGGCACCCTCACGGCGGAGGCGCTCGGCGCCGCGGCCGGCCTCGCCGTGCTGTGGCGGCTCGAGGGGCGCTTCGCCGTGGATTGGCGTCGCCTCGCCGACCGCGCCGCCCTGCGCCACATGGTGGGGGTCAACCGCGACATCATGATCCGCTCGGCGTCGCTGATCTTCGCCTTCGCCTTCTTCACCGCCCAGGGCGCGCGGGGCGGCGACGTGGTGCTGGCCGCCAATGCCGTGCTGATGAACCTCTTCCTCGTCTCGGCCTTCTTCCTCGACGGCTTCGCCACGGCGGCCGAGCAGATGTGCGGCCAATCGGTCGGGGCGCGCGACGCCGCCGGCTTCCGCCGTGCCGTGGTGCTGGCCGGCTTCTGGTGCCTGGTCTTCTCGGCGGGCGTGTCGCTCCTGGCCTTCGTGGGCGGGGGCTCCTTCATCGACACCGTGTCGACGAGCGAGGCGGTGCGGGAAGCGGCACGCGGCTCCCTCGGATTCGCGGCCCTGACCCCGATCTGCGGCGCCATGGCCTTCGCCTTCGACGGCGTGTTCATCGGCGCGACCTGGACGCGCGCCATGCGCGACCTCATGCTGGTCTCGCTCGCCGTCTACCTCGGCCTGTTCTTCGCGCTGCGGCCCTTCGGCAATGCCGGCCTGTGGATGGCCCTGCTCGGCTTCCTGCTGGTCCGGGGCGCGCTCCAGGGCTGGCGCTTCCCCGCGCTGGAGCGCGCCACCTTCGCGCCCGGCACCGCCGACGGCCCGGACCGGCCCTGACGCGAGGGGCGGCGCGGTTCCGCCGCGCGGAGCCGTTCAGTCCCAGCGCACCGGCAGGCGGCGGAGGCCGCGCAGGGCGCCGGGGGGGCGCCACTCCAGCGCATCGCGCGGGCCGTCGATGCGCAGGCCCGGCAGGCGCTCCATCAGGCTCTCGAAGGCCACGCGGGCTTCGAGGCGGGCGAGGTTGGCGCCCAGGCAGTAATGCGCGCCGGCGCCGAGCGCGAGGTGGCGGTTGTCGCGCCGCCCGAGGTCGAGCCGGTCGGGATGCGGAAAGGCGTCGCCGTCGCGGTTGGCCGAGGAGATCAGCCCCATCACGGTGGCGCGCGCCGGCAGCGCCACGCCGGCCAGCGTCACGGGCTCGCGCGTGTAGCGCATGGCGACGGCCTCGACCGGGTTGGTGAAGCGCAGCAGTTCCTCGATGGCGGTGGGCATCAACGCCGGCTCGGCCCGCAGCCGGGCCATCTCGTCCGGGTGGTCGAACAGCGCCAACTGCCCGTTGCCGATGAGGTTCACGGTCGTCTCGTGCCCGGCGAAGAACAGCAGGAACACCATGGCGGTGAGTTCCTGGCCCGACAGGCGCCCGCCGTCGTCCTCGACCGCGATCAGCGCCGAGATCAGCCCGTCGTCGGGCGCGCGCCGGCGCATGGCGACGAGCCGCTCGAAGAAGCCGACGAGGCGCAGCAGCTTCGGCAGCCACAGCCCCAGCCGCCACAGCACCGACCGGGGCGGCGACAGCAACCCGCCCACGCGGCGCCGGAACTCGGCCCGCCGGTCGTCCGGCACGCCGAGCAGTTCGGCGATGACCGTGAAGGGCAGGGGCAGGGCGAAGTCGGCGATGAGGTCCATGCGGCCCGCCGGCATCGCGCGGTCGAGCAGCGCCGATGCGATGGCGCGGATCCGCCCTTCCAGCTCCGCGATGCGGCGCGGCGTGAAGGCCCGGCCGACGAGGCCGCGCAACCGCGCGTGCCGGGGATCGTCGGCACCCACCATCGTGCTGGACAGCGTGCGGATGCCGCGCGGCATCGGCAGCCCGCCGAAGAAGGGCGAGGGCACGCCGGCCCCGCGCCGGTCGTTGGAGAAGCGCGGGTCCTTGAGCAGCGCCGCGACGTCGGCGTAGCGCGTCACCACCCAGACGGTGCCGCGGCCCGGCACGGTGGCGCGCACGACCGGCCGGTCGCGCCGCAGCGCCGCGTAGAAGGCGTAGGGGTCGGCGCGGCGGGCCTCGTCCCAGAAGGGAAAGGGCGCGTCTGGGGCAGTCATGGGGGGCGGCTCCGATCGTGTTCCACCCTTGAAGACCAGGATTGCGGCGCCGTCGGGGAGGCGGGCTCCCGGCGTCGTTGCGGGGCGGTGGCGCGGGCGGCGGCGCCACACCGGCGGCGAATCGGTCGCCGGCCCGGCGGCGGGGGCCGTCGTGCCGCAATTCCGCCCGCGAGCTCGGGCGTCTCGGCAGGCAGGAAGCCGCGGCCCGCACCGGGGCCGCCCCGACACCGGACCCGAGATGACCACCTACGACCTCGCCGCCCGCGCCCCCGCCACCGCACCCCATTACGACCGGGCGCACCGCGCCTTCCATTGGACCATGGCGGCCATCATCGTCGCCGCCATGCTGATCGGGCTCTACTGCGCCTATCAGGCGCCCGGCACGCCGGTGCGGCGCTACCTGCTGGAATGGCACAAGTCGCTCGGCATGACGGCGCTGGTGCTCGCCGTGCTCCGCATCGCCTACCGGCTCGCCCGCGCCGCGCCGCCCTATGCCGAGCGGATGGGGCGGCTCAACCACGCCGCCGCCGCGGGCGCCCATGTGGGGCTCTACGGCCTGATGCTGCTCCTGCCGCTGACCGGCTACGCCTTTTCGGCCATGGGCGGCTATTCGCTGCCGTTCTTCTGGCTGTTCCAGTGGCCGCGCCTGCTGCCCGTCGACAAGGCTGCCGTGCCCGTCGCCGAGGACCTGCACCGCTACGGGGCCTGGGCCATCTACACCGTGGTGGGGCTGCATGTGGCGGCCGTGGCCTGGCACCAGTTCGTGCGGCGCGACGGCGTCCTGGCCCGCATGTGGCCGCGGCGCGCCTGACCCCGAAGCGTCAGTGCCTCCCCGGCCGCGGCGTGCCGCCGAGCAGGGGCGCCGGGGCGGGCGAGGTGATGGGCGACGGGACCGGAACGTCGGCGGGCGGGTCGAAGGCGAGGCCGAACCACCGCCGCTGCAGCGCCGCCAGGCGCCCGTCCGCCCGCATGCGCCGCAGGGCGCCGGCGACGACCCCGGCCAGGCGGTCGGCCTCCGGCCCCGGGCGCATGACGGGGGCGAGGCGCGGCGCGGCGCCGAAGGGCGGCCCCACCACCTCGACGGCGCCCGGCCGTGCCAGGGCGGCCGCCGCCATGGCCTCGACCGAACCCGCCAGCGCTGCGACGTGACCGGCCGCGAGGTCCCCCTCGCCGTCGCCGGGCCGGAAGCTCCCGTGCAGGGTGACGCGGGCCTTCAGCGCGGCCGCGAGCCTCCGGACCGACGCCCCGACGGCGGCATCCGGGACGCCGATCCGCTTGCCGGCGATGTCCGCCGCCTCCAGGAGGGCGCCGTCGCCCCGCCGCTTGAGCAGGGCCTCGCCGCCGGTCGCCACGGGCGGCAGGGCGCGTCGCCCCGCGGCCTCGCCGGGCGCGAACGGGCCGGCCGCGACATCGAAGCGCCCGCCGTCGAGCCCCGCCAGCGCGGCCGCGGGCGGCGCTTCCACGACCGTGATCCCCGACCCGATGTCGACGGCCAGGACGGCGAAGAGGTCGCGGTCGAAGCCCGCCGTGGGGCCGGAGCCGGGCGGCACCGCGACGGTCAGGCGTGCCGGCGGCGCCCCGGCCTCGTCGGCCGCCGCGGGGGCGAGCAGCGCCGGGAGGATGGCGGCCGCCCGGAGGACGGCTCCTGGCGGGCGGGCGGTTCGGGTCGGGCGTGCCAAGCGTCGGACCTCCTGCGGCATCCCGCGCGGGCCGTCGAACTCCCGCGCGCCTGCGACGATGAGCCCCGGAACCGCCGTGCGGCGTGACACCCTGCGGCGGTCCGGTTACGACTCTCCTATGATAACCGCCATCCGCCCCGCCGAGGGCCACCCCGATTCGCCGGTCCCGCCGGCTGCCCCGTTCCTGCGCGGACATGGCTGAATCGGAGACGGACGGCCTCCGCCGGCGCATCGCGGAGCTGGAGGCGCTGAACGACAGCCTCCGTCGCAACAGCGCCGCCGCCATCCTGGCCCGCGACGACGCCAGGATCGTGGACGAGATCACCGGAAACGACGGCGGCACCGACCCCTTCGCGGCGGCGGTCCGTGCCACCCGCATGCCCATGGTGATCTCCAACCCGCGCCTGCCCGACAACCCGATCGTCTTCGTCAACGACGCCTTCTGCCGCCTGACCGGCCACACGCGCGACGAGATCGTCGGCCGCAACTGCCGCTTCCTCCAGGGGCCCGAGACCGACCCCGAGACGGTGGCGCGGATCCGCGCCGCCGTCGACCGCCGCGAGCCGGTGCGGATCGACATCCTCAACTATCGCAAGTCGGGCGAAACCTTCTGGAACCGCCTGCTGATGGCGCCGGTGCGCAACGGCGTCGGGGAACTCGCGTATTTTTTCGCCAGCCAGGTCGACGTGACGCTGGAGCGCGAGCGGCTGGAAGGGCTCGAAACCCACAACGCCGCCCTGATGGCGGAAGTGTCGGACCGGCTGCACATCCAGCAGGAAAGCACGGCGCGGCTGAACTTCGCCGCCGAGGCCGGTCGGCTCGGCATCTGGGAGCAGGACCTCGAGAGCGGGGACCTGACCTCGTCGAGTATCACCCGCGAGAACTTCGGGCGGGACCGATCCGATCCCCTGACCACGGCCGATCTCGAGGCCGCCATCCACCCCGAGGACCGGGCGGTGCGGGCCGCGGCGCGGCGCCACAGCATCGCGGAAGGGGCCGACTACGACGTCGAGTTCCGCATCGTCACGCCCGCCGGCGCCACCCGTTGGCTCCACATGCGGGCCCAGGTGATGCGCGACATCGACGGCCGGGCCCTGCGCATGGCCGGCGTCTGCCTCGACGTCACGGCCCGCAAGGTCGAGGACATCCGCCGTCTCGCCATGGTCGAACTCAGCGACCGGATCCGCGACCTCGACGATGCCGACGACCTGGCCTCCGCGGCCGCCGGGATCCTGGGCCGGACCCTGTCGGTGAGCCGCGCCGGCTACGGCACGGTCGACCTCGCGGCCGAAACCGTCACGATCTCGCGGGACTGGAACGCCCCCGGCGTGCGGAGCATCGCCGGCCTGCTGCATTTCCGCCACTACGGCTCCTACATCGACGACCTGAAGGAAGGGCGGCTCGCCGCCGTGGTCGATGCCCGGACCGACGCGCGCACGGCGGATCGGGCGGAGGAACTGGTCGCCATCGACGCGCGGTCCTTCCTCAACCTGCCCGTCACCGAATCGTCCGGCCTCGTCGCGCTGCTCTTCGTCAACAACGCCGAGGTGCGGCACTGGACGCCGGACGAGATCGGCTTCATGCGCGACCTCGCCGAGCGCACCCGCGTCGCCATCGAGCGGCGGCGGGCCGAAGCGTCGCTGCGCGCCCTGACGCTGTCGCTCGAAGCCGAGGTCGACGCCCGCACGCGCGAGCGCAACCGGCTTTGGGCCACCACCAACGACCTCATGGGCACGGCGGGGCTCGACGGCACGCTGAAGGAGGTCAACCCGGCCTGGGGGCGCAGCCTCGGCTGGGACCGGGCGACCCTGCTGAGCCGTCCCTTCCTCGACATCATCGACCCGGCCGACCATGCCGAGACCCTGCGGGTGATGGCGCGGCTGCGGGCCGGCGAAAGCGTGACGGGCTTCCTCGACCGCATCCGCACGCGCGAGGGCGAGTACCGCATGCTGATGTGGAACGCCGTGCCGGCCGGCGAGGACTTCTTCATCGTCGGCCGCGACGTCACCGAGCAGCACCAGGCCGAGGAGGCCCTGCGCCAGTCGCAGAAGATGGAGGCCGTGGGCCAGCTCACCGGCGGCCTGGCGCACGACTTCAACAACCTGCTCACCGGCATCTCGGGCAGCCTCGAACTGCTCGGCGCCCGCGTGCGCCAGGGCCGCATCGACGACATCGAGCGCTATGTCGTGGCGGCCCAGGGCGCCTCGAAACGCGCCGCCGCCCTGACCCACCGGCTGCTGGCCTTCTCGCGCCGGCAGACGCTGGACCCGCGGCCCACCGACGTGAACCGCCTCATCCACGACATGGCGGACCTGATCCGCCGCACCGTCGGGCCCGCCATCACGCTCGAAGTGGTCGGCAGCGTGGGGCTGTGGACGGCGCTGGTCGACCCCAACCAGCTCGAGAACGCGCTGCTGAACCTCGCCATCAACGCCCGCGATGCCATGCCGGACGACGGGCGCCTCACGGTCGAGACCGGCAACCGCTGGATGGACGAGCGCGCCGCCCGCGAGCGCGACCTGCCGCCCGGCCAATACCTGTCGCTCTGCGTGAGCGACACCGGCACCGGCATGCCGCCCCACGTGGTGGCGCGCGCCTTCGACCCGTTCTTCACCACCAAGCCGCTGGGGCAGGGCACCGGCCTCGGCCTGTCGATGATCTACGGCTTCGCCCGCCAGTCCGGCGGCCAGGTCAGGATCTATTCCGAGGTCGGCCAGGGCACGATGGTGTGCGTCTACCTCCCGCGCCACTACGGCGAGCGGGGCGAACCCGGGTCGGGCGGGGACCGGTCCGGCGAAGCGCCGCGGGCCGTCGACGGCGAAACCGTGCTGGTGGTGGACGACGAGCCGACCGTCCGCATGCTGGTGGCGGACGTGCTGGCCGACCTCGGCTACGCCGCCATCGAGGCCGAGGACGGCCCCGCCGGCCTCAAGGTGCTGGAAGGGCGGGCCCGCGTCGACCTGCTCATCACCGACGTGGGCCTTCCGGGCGGCATGAACGGCCGGCAGGTGGCGGATGCCGCCCGGGTGCTGCGGCCGGGCCTCAAGGTGCTGTTCATCACCGGCTATGCCGAGAATGCCGTGGTGGGCAACGGCCACCTCGACCCCGGCATGGAGGTGCTCACCAAGCCCTTCGCCATCGACGACCTCGCCGACCGGATCCGCGGCCTGATCGATTGAGAGGCTAGGAGTCGAGGCCGGCCGCGGCCCTGAGCGCCGCGTTGATGCGGTCCTGCCAGCCGGGGCCGTCCTCCTGGAAACGGTCCAGCACGTCCTCGTCGATGCGCAGCGTCACGCTCTGGCGGGCGCCCGGGATGGCGGCCGGCTTGGCGGGCGCCGCGGGTGCGGCAGCCTTGGGCGCCGTCTTGCTGAAGACGGCTTCGGCGGCGGCGAAGGGGTCGCGCGGCCTGCGGGTGCGGTCCATGGCGGTGATGTTCCTGGAGGGATGGATCCCGCTGGTGTGGCGACGACGACGGATCCGCGCAAGGCCGTGCCTTGCCATCCGGCGCCGTGCCGCGTAAGACCCGCGCTCGCGTCCGCCGACACCCTTGGAGGCACGGACGCGCCTTCGCACGGCCGCATCGGGCGGCCGTTTCGCATTTTCGAGGATTGAACTGATGGCAGCGACCAAGACCATCGCGGCCGTGGCACGCAGCGGGCTCGGCAAGGGGGCCTCCCGCAGCATCCGCCGCGAGGGCCGCGTGCCGGCCGTGATCTACGGGGGCGGCGACGCGCCCGAGGCGATCTCGCTGAACTTCCGCGACGCCCACCGCCACATCTATGCCGGCCACTTCCTCACCACGATCTTCGAGATCGACGTCGAGGGCCGCAAGGAGCGCGTCATCCCGCGCGACTACCAGCTCGACAAGGTGAAGGACCTCCCGGTCCACGTCGACTTCCTGCGGCTCAAGCCCGGCTCGAAGCTTCGCCTCGAGATCCCGCTGAACCTCGTCAACGTCGATCAGGCGCCGGGCGTGAAGCGCGGCGGCACCGTCAACGTCGTCCGCCACACGGTGGAGATGCTGGTGCCGGCCGACAACATCCCGGACAGCGTCACGGCCGACCTGTCGACGCTCGACATCGGCGGCTCGCTGCACATCTCGGCCGTCGTGCTGCCGGAGGGCTGCGCGCCCGTCCTGCGCGACCGCGACTTCACCCTGGCCACGATCGTGGCGCCGTCGGGCCTCGCCGAGGCCAATGCCGACGACGCCGCCGCCGCGGCGGCCGCCGAGGCCAAGGCCGCGGCCGGTGCCAAGGGCGGCAAGAAGGCCCCGCCGAAGAAGTGAGGCGGTCCGCCTGACCGATCGGAAAACGCCCGCTTCGGCGGGCGTTTTCTTGAGCAAACCACCGGACACATCGCGATGCTGCTCCTCGTCGGCCTCGGCAATCCCGGCGGCCCCTATGCCGGCAACCGGCACAACATCGGCTTCATGGCGATCGACGCCGTCGCCCGGGCGCATCGCGCCACGCCCTTCCGGGCCCGCTTCCAGGGGCTGGTGGCCGAATGCACGGTCGAGGGCGAGAAGATCGTGCTGCTGAAGCCCACGACCTTCATGAACGACAGCGGCCAAGCCGTCGGGGCGGCGGCGCGCTTCTTCAAGCTCGGCCTGCCCGACATCGCCGTGCTGCACGACGAACTCGACCTCGCGCCCGGCAAGCTCCGCGTGAAGACGGGCGGCGGCAATGCCGGCCACAACGGCCTGCGCTCCATCACGGCCCATCTCGGCAACGATTACCGCCGCCTGCGCCTCGGCATCGGCCACCCCGGCGACAAGGCCCTGGTGCACGGCTTCGTGCTCAACGACTTCGGCAAGGGCGAGCGCGCCTGGGTCGAGACGCTGTGCGAGGCCGTGGCCGACAACGTCGCCCTCCTCGCCAAGGGGCAGGATTCGAGCCTGCAGAACAAGGTCCACCTGCGTATGGAGGCGGCCGGCTTCGGCGAGGTGGGCCTGCCGGGACGGTGAGGCGCCGGGCCGGCAAATCACTTTTGCGCGCCGCTCCCCTGGCCATCGCGCCCCCGTCGCGTCACATGGGTCGCAGACACGTTGCCAAGGGGAGGCCGACATGGACAGGATCGACATCGCGGGCTTGAGCGTCGCCAAGCCGCTGCAGGACTTCCTCGTGGGCGAGGTCTTCCCCGGCGCCGGCGTCGCCGCGCAGGACTTCTGGGCCGGCTATGCCGCCATCCTGAAGGACCTCGGCCCGCGCCTGACGGCGCTGCTGGCGCGGCGCGACGAGCTCCAGGCCAAGATCGACGGCTACCACAAGGAGCGCCGCGGGCAGCCGCTCGACCAGGCCCACTACATGGGCTTCCTGCGCGAGATCGGCTACCTGCTGCCCGACGCCCCCGCCGGCGCGGTGACGACCGGCAATGTCGACGACGAGATCGCCCGCCAGGCCGGCCCGCAGCTCGTCGTCCCCATGTCGAACGCCCGCTACGCGCTCAACGCCGCCAACGCCCGCTGGGGCTCGCTCTACGACGCACTCTACGGCACCGACGCGGTGGCGCACGAGGGCGATGCCGCCGTCACCGGCCGGGGCTACAACGAGGCCCGGGGCGCCCAGGTCATCGCCAAGGCCAAGACCTTCCTCGACGGCGCCGTGCCGCTGGCGGGCGCCTCCTATACCGACCTCGCCGGCCTCGCCATCGTGTCGGGCGGCGTCGCCGCCACGCTGAAGGACGGCCGCACGACCGGCCTCGCCGATGCCGCGACGCTGGTCGGCTACACGGGCGAGGCTTCGGCCCCGAAGACCGTGCTGCTGCGCCACAACGGTCTCGGCGTCGAGCTGGTCTTCGACCGCTCCACCACGGTCGGTCGCACCGATCCGGCCGGCCTGTCCGACGTCGTGCTCGAATCCGCCGTCTCCACCATCATGGATATGGAGGATTCCGTGGCCGTGGTGGACGCCGACGACAAGGCGGAGCTTTACCGCAACTGGCACGGCCTGGTGAACGGCACGCTGGTGGCGTCCTTCCCCAAGGGGGGCAAGACCGTCGAGCGCCGCATGAACGAGGATCGCCGCTACACGGCGCCGGGTGGCGGCACCGTGACGGTGCCGGGCCGCTCGCTCATGCTGATCCGCAACGTCGGCCACCACATGTTCACCGACATCGTGACGCTGGACGGGGCCGAGACGCCCGAGGGCTTCCTCGACGCCGCCGTGTCGGTGCTGATCGCCAAGGCGGACCTCGCGGCCAGGCGCAACAGCCGCGCCGGCTCGATCTACATCGTCAAGCCCAAGATGCATGGCCCCGACGAGGTGGCGCTGACGGACGCGCTGTTCGGCCGCGTCGAGCAGCTCGCCGGCCTTCCCGCCAACAGCGTCAAGATGGGCATCATGGACGAGGAGCGCCGCACCTCGGCCAACCTCGCCCAGGCCATCCTGGCCGCCAAGGACCGCGTGGTCTTCATCAACACGGGCTTCCTCGACCGCACCGGCGACGAGATCCACACCGACATGGAAGCCGGCCCGGTCGTCCGCAAGGACGACATGAAGGGCACGGCCTGGATCAAGGCCTACGAGAACAACAACGTCGACGTGGGGCTGAAGCTCGGCCTGCCGGGGCGCGCCCAGATCGGCAAGGGCATGTGGGCGGCGCCCGACCGGATGGCCGACATGCTGGCCCAGAAGGGCGGCCACCCCAAGGCCGGCGCCACGACGGCCTGGGTGCCCTCGCCGACCGCCGCGACGCTGCACGCCATGCACTACCACGAGACCGACGTGGCGGCCCGCCAGGGCGAGCTGCGCAGCCGCGCCCCGGCGCGCCTCGAGGACCTGCTGACCGTGCCGGTGTCGACCTCCAACTGGGCGCCGGACGCCGTGCAGCAGGAGCTCGACAACAACCTCCAGGGCATCCTCGGCTATGTGGTGCGCTGGGTGGACATGGGCGTCGGCTGCTCGAAGGTGCCCGACATCCACGACGTCGGCCTCATGGAGGACCGGGCGACGCTGCGCATCTCGTCCCAGCACGTCGCCAACTGGCTGGCGCACGGCATCGTGACGGAGGCCCAGGTGCGCGAAACGCTGCGCCGCATGGCGGCCGTGGTGGACCGGCAGAACGCCGCCGACCCGGACTATCGCGACATGGCGCCGGGCTTCGACGGCGAAGCCTTCCGGGCGGCGTCGGACCTCGTCTTCGAGGGTCGGGCGCAGCCGAACGGCTACACCGAGTTCGTGCTGCACGAGCGTCGGCGGGCGGCCAAGCGGGCGGCGGCGATGCTGGCCGGGTGAGACGGCCGGGGAGGCGGCCGCGCGTCGGCGCGACGGCCTCCCGGCGGGTCCGGCGCCCCGGCGCCGCCCATCCCGCCTATTTGGCCGGTGCCGGATCCAGCACCGACGGAAAGGTGCTCATGCCGTCGCTGTGGCGCCCGGGCGTGCCGCGCGGCCGAACCCGGGAGGCGGCGGCTTCGCCGTCCCGGTCCGCCCCGCTCGGTCCTGTCCCGTTCGGGTCCGTCCCGTGCCTGTCCTCGCCCGCCTGGGCCCGCGCCGCGACCTCGCGTTCGGCCTGGCGCCAATGGGCGTCCTGCGAGCCGTCGGCATAGCCGCTTTCCTGCCAGAGCTGGTAGGCCCGCGCCCGGATGGCGGCGTCGTTGCTGTGGTTCATGGCGTGTCCGTCCCTCGGCGCCGCAGGCCGTTGGTGCCGGCCCATCGGCTCGAAATCGACGCGGTTCCGCCCGTTTAGGTTCCCGCTCCGTCCCGCGTCAGAAAGCGTAGCGCACCGTGCAATAGGGCAGGGTTTCGGCCAGCAGCGCCTTGAAGCGGGCGAGCCAGCGGCCCTTCCAGCCCGTGCGGTAGCGCAGGTTCTCCTGGCCGCCCTCGCTCAGCTTGGTTTCCTGGATATCGGGCGTCCAAAGCCAGTCCTCGGCCTTGGGGTGCCAGCGCAGGTTGACCTCGTGCAGCGCCGCATTGTGGGTCAGCATGATGATCTCGGCCTTGAGCTGGCGCTTGGCCTCCGGCGACAGCGCGGCATCCACGGCCTCGAACAGCGCCCGGTAGTCGGCTTCCCAGCCCGGATACAGGATCACGGGCGAGAAATTGACGTGGACCTCGTAGCCGGCCCGCACGAAGTCGTCGATGGCGGCGATCCGCGCCGCCATGGGGCTGGTGCGGACATCCACCACCCGGGCGACCCGCTCCGGCATCAGCGAGAAGCGGACCCGCGTCTTGCCGCCGGGGTCGTAGGCCAGGAGGTCGCGGTTCACCGCCTTGGTGGCGAAGGAGCCCTTGGCGTGGGGCGTCGCCCGGAACAGGGCCACGAGGTCGCGCACGTTGTCCGACAGCATGGCGTCGACCGACAGGTCGCCGTTCTCGCCGATGTCGTAGACCCAGTCGACGGGGTCCACCTGGTCGGGCTCGGGCTTGGGCCCGAGCTTGCGCGCGTGGCGCGCGATGGCGGCGGCGACCTCCTCGACGTTGACGAAGAGCGAGATCGGGTTGGCGTAGCCCTTCCGGCGGGGCACGTAGCAGTAGGCGCAGGCCATGGCGCAGCCGTTCGACGTCGAAGGCGCGATGAAATCGGCGCTGCGGCCGTTGGGCCGCATGGCGAGCCCCTTCTTCACGCCCAGCACCAGGGTGGTGCGTTTGCTGTGCAGCCAGTCCTCGGCGAGGCCCTCGTTGCCGTGCAGTTCAGGGATCCGCCAATGCGACGCGACCGGGATGCGCCGCGCCGCGGGGAAGCGCGCCAGGATCTCGCGGCCGCGCGCGAAGCCTTCCACGGCCGGCTCGAGGTAGATCGTGTCGACGCTGAGGAAGCCCGGGGCGGAGATGTCGTGCATGGCCTCAGGCGAACGGCAGCGGCCCCGGGAAGGATCCGAGCGGCACGAAATGCCTCACCGGGGAGGGCGGATGCCCGGGCCGCCTCGCCCCGCAAGCCCGGAATCTCGCGAACCTGTGGATAACCTGTGGAGAAGTGTTGAACGAAACGGGAACGGAACTACCTTGTCCCCAAGAGAACGATGCAGGGCGAGGCCAAGCCATGACGACGCTGAGGGAATTCGAGGACGCGTTGCGCGACCAGGGCATGTCGATGGCGCTGGCCATCCTCCAGGGCCTGAAGGAGCGGGACCGCGCCAAGCGCTCCGCCGTGGCGCCGGCCCGCCGCCTGACCGGCCAGAAGATGACGCCGGATCTCGCGCGCCGCATCCTCGAGCTGCACGGCTCCACCGGCATGACCCAGCAGGAGATCGCCTTCAAGGTCGGGGTGAACCAGGGACGGGTCAACGAGGTCATCAAGCGCGGCAAGTGGCTCGACGGCGACCCGAATGCCCCGGAGGCCAAGGCCCGCGACAAGGCCAAGGCGAGGATCGCGGCCGGCCCCAAGGCGACGGCGCCGCTGCGCAAGCCCCGCCCGCGGGCGGACGGCAAGCCCGTTCCCGCGGCCGAGCGTGGCAAGGGTGGGACGCGCATGGCGGCCCCGGTGGCGCGCGACGCGCAGCTCACCTTCCTGTGACGGGTGCCGCCTTATGTGCTGTGGACGAAGCTGCAAGGCCGGCGATTTGTCTCGGTCGGGCTCGCTTGCCATCCGGCAAAAGGCGTGTAAACTCACCTCATCGTCAACCAAACGGAAGGAGGTGATCTAGTGTCTCATTGTTTCATGCTGTGTGGGGCTCTGGTCTTCTCTTCGGTGAAGTCCGCGTAACGAGTTCTGGGCCGCACAACGGCTGACAATGCTTCGTGCTCTCGATCGACTTAGCACGAGAGCCTGATATGAGCCGCGGCGCCCGTGAGGGTCCCGCGGCTTCTTTGTTTTCAAGGCGAGCGATCTCGGTGTCCGATGCTCGCCTGGCGAGCGGGCCGGACCGGGATGTCCCGGCCCGACGCTGGCGTCACTGGGCGACGGACGGGGTCACGGCGCGCTGGTCGCGCTGCAGCGCGCTGCGGCTCTTGTGCGCGCGATAATAGTGCGAGGCGCCCGAGCCCGCCGCGCAGCCGGCCGCGGCCCCGGCGATGCCGTGATGCACGGCGTGGCCGGCGATCCCGCCGATGATCGCGCCCGTGATGCAGCCACGCGCCTCGGCCGCCTGCGAATCCGCCACCAGCGCCCCGGCGCAAAGCGCCGCTATCATCAAATGCCGCATGTCGAACTCCCCTTGTCGATGGTTGAGTAACTTGGGGCGATGCTTAAAAGTTCATCCGGCCGGCTCGGGCCCGGAGTCGGACCCGGCCGTGCCCGTGTCAGGCCGCGCCGCGCGCCGCGCCCCGCAGGGGTTCGGGAAGGGGTTCGGGCAGGTTGGCGTCGCCATCGCCCAGTGCGCGCTGCACCATGATGCTGTCGGCCCAATGGCCGAACTTGTAGGCCACGGCCGGCAGCAGGCCGACGCGGCGGAAGCCGCAGGCCTCGTGCAGGTGGAGCGAGGCTTCGTTGGCGCCGTCGATATAGCCGATCATCTGCCGAAAGCCGCCGGCCGCACAGGCGTCGACCAGCGCCGGCAGCAGCCGCCGGCCGATGCCGAGCCCCACCCGGCTGGGGTGGACGTAGATCGAGTGCTTCACCGTGTAGCGGTAGGCGGGGCGCTTGCGGAACGGCACCGCATAGGCGTAGGCGGCGACCTCGCCCGCCAGCTCCGCCACGAGGTGGGGCAGGCGCTTGTGGCGCATGTTGCGCCGCCGGCGCTTCAGGTCCTCGGCATCCACGGCATCGGCCTCGTAGCTCCCGAGGTCCCCGATGCCGCGGCCGATATGGTAGCTGTAGATCGCCACCATGGCGGGCACGTCCGCATCGGTCGACGGGCGGATCGTCAGCGTGCGGTCGGTCGTCGTCGCGTCCATCAGTCCCGCCGCCCCCGTGCCCCCGCCGAAGCGCCGCCCGGCGCCCGGCCGCCGCCCTCGCGCATCACGTAGGTGTAGAAGCGGATGCGGCCGCCCGGGTCGACCTCGCGGTAGACGCCCTGGATCTCGGCGTCGAGCCCGGGGAAGCGGTTGGAGCTTTCCTCGAACATCTTGAAATAGTCGAGCATGGGCTTGGCCCGCGGCCCGATGCGTTCGCCCGGCACCAGCACGCCGATGCCCGGCGGGTAGACCAGCATCAGCGTCGTCACGATGCGGCCTTCGGCCTCCTCGATCGGCACGTAGTCGACGCGGTTGCGCACCAGGGCCCGCACGGCCTCGTGCGGCGGCACCACCATCTCGGGCAGGTGCTCGGGGGAGAACATGGCGCGCTGCAGCCGGCTCGTGCCGTGGCTGCGGTGGAAGTCGTGGAAGGCGCGGCAGAGCTCCTGGATGCGCATGCCGCCGTATCGGGCGCGGCGGCGGCGCACGAAGTCCGGCATGACCTCCTCGACCGGCGCATCCTCGTCGTGCAGCCGCTTGAACGCCACCATGGCCGAGATGAGCGTGCCGGCCTTCGACGATTCCACGCCCGGCGTCAGCAGGAACAGCATGGAGTTGAGGTCGTTCTTCTCCGGCACGATACGGTTCTCGCGCAGGTACTGCGCCACCACCGGGGCCGGGATGCCATAATCGGCATAGTCGCCCGTCGCCCGGTCGAAGCCCGGTGTCAGGATCGTGAGCTTGTTGGGGTCCGTCATGGCGAAGCCTGGCGCCACGTGGCGGAAGCCGTGCCAGCCGGCGCCGGGGTCGAGCGTCCAGAAGCGCGGGTCGCTGGCGAGGTCGTCGGTCGGCACGCTGTCCCAGGGCACGTCGCCGGCGGGCTCGTCCTCGGTGGCGGGCATCGGCACGGTGTCGGGCACGAAGCACTCGAAGAACCAGCGCTTGCCCGGATCCTCCTCCTTGCTCTCGAACTCGCGGCGGATCGCCCGGATCTTCTTGCGCAGCTCGATGCCGAGCCGCACCGTGTCGTCCCACAGTACCTGGCCGGACCGGCCCTTCATCATCTGGGCGCCGACGTCGAGCGAGGCGAAGATCGGGTAGAACGGCGAGGTGGAGGCGTGGAGCAGGAAGCTCTCGTTCATGCGCCGGTGCTCGACGCGCCGGTCCTGGCCGCGGATATGGCCGTCCTTGGTGTGGATCTGCGACGCCTGCGAGAAGGACGCGAGCTGCTTGTGGGCCGATTGGGTGGCGATGATGCCGGGCGAACCGGGACCGAGGTCCTTGAGCCCCATGGCGAAGCGCCCCGCGAAGAGCGGGTGGAACTTCATGAAGCCGGCCCAGGCCTCGTCGAACAGGATGTAGTCGCAGAGGTGGCCGATCTTGGCGACGATCTGCTCGGCCGAGTAGATCGTGCCGTCGTAGGTGCATTGCTCGATCACGGCGACCCGGAACGGCCGCTCGCGCCGCCAGGCCTCGGGATCGGTCACGAGCGGGTTCGTGCGGATGCGCTCGCGGATGGCGGCCTCGTCGAAGGCTTCGGCGAAGATGGGCCCGATGAGCCCGTAGGGGTTGCGGTCCGTCGGCAGGAAGATCGGGATGCCCTCGCCGAGGAACAGCGCGCCATGCAGCGCGGCCTTGTGGTTGTTGCGGTCGAAGAGCACGAGGTCGCCCTCGGCCACCAGCGCGTTCAGCACGACCTTGTTGGAGGCCGAGGTGCCGTTCAGCACGAAATAGGTGCGCTCCGCCCCGAAGATGGCGGCGGCCTCGCGCTGCGCCTGCAGCGCCGGCCCCTCGTGGACCAGCAGGTCGCCGAGGTCGAGCACGGAATTGTCGATGTCGTCGCGGAAGATGGCTTCCCCGAGGTGCTCGACGAAGATGCGGCCGATGGGCGAACGGTTGTAGAAGACGCCGCCGTTGTGGCCCGGGCATGTCCAGAGTTGGTTGCCCTGCTCGGCGTAGTCGACGAGCGCGCCGAAGAAGGGCGTCTTCAGCGTGTCGGCATACTGCTTGACGCGGCTGACGAGGCCGCGGGCGATGAAGTCCGGCGTCTCCTCGGCGAGGAAGATGTAGCCGTCGATGAAGTCGACGACCTCGACGGGAATGTCTTCCAGGCGTTTCCGGCGCACCATCACCACGATGGGCATCTCGAGCCCGCGCTTGCGCATGAGGTTGACGAGGGCCGCGGTCTTGCCCTCGAAGCCGCGCTTGCCCCAGTCCACCACCATGCAGCCGATGGCGGCGTCGGTCTGCACCGCGATGGCGGCATCCTCGACGCGCCGTGCCCGGATGACCTCGAAGCCCGATTTTTCCACCGCCCCGACGATCTGCTCGATGCGCCGCCCCTCGAGGTCGTCCGGGTCGAAGGTGGGGGTGCACATCAGCACGGTGAAGCGACGGGTGAAATCCAAGGGGCGGTCTCCTGTGCTTCTCCGGCCGCGCGCGCGCCGGACCGGGAGGGTTCAATCGGAGCGGAGTGCGACACTGGCGTGACGGACGCCGACGGCGTCACTCGCCGGCGAGCCAGCGCGCCGTCCATTCGGTAGGCTCGCCCGGCCGGCCCAGCGTCGCCGCCAGCCAGGGCAGCAGGGCTTCGGCCTCCGCCTTCAGGGTGAAGGGCGGGTTGATCACCACGAGGCCGGAGCCCGCCAGCGGGCCGCCGTCGGGGTCGCCAACCAGGAGGTGGATCTGCAGGATGCGGCGCAGGCCCGCCACCGCGACCCCGTTGACGAAGCGGCCGACCGCGGCGCGGTCCTTCAGCGGATACCAGGCCATGTAGGTGCCGGTCGGCCATTTGCGATAGGCCCGCACCAGCGCTGCCTGAAGGGCGTCGAACTCGCCCGGCTTCTCGAAGGGCGGGTCGATCAGCACGAGGCCGCGGCGTTCGGGCGGCGGCAGGGCGGCGTTGAGCGCGCCGTAGCCGTCGCCGGCCAGCACCCGCACGCGCCGGTCCCGGCCCATGTTGGCGCGCAGCGTCTCGACGTCCTCCGGATGGAGCTCGCAGAGCGTCAGTCGGTCCTCCGGCCGCAGCAACCATTGGGCGACGGCCGGGGAGCCCGGGTAGGTACGCCAGCTGCCATCGGGCCCCGCGGGGCCGACGGCGGCGAGGTAGGGGGCCAGGATCTCGCCGAGGTCGGCCGGCACGGCGGCGGCGGCGAGGCGGCCGATGCCCCCGCGCCACTCGCCCGTGCGGCTCGCCTCGTCGCCCGACAGGTCGTAGACGCCGAGCCCCGCATGGGTGTCGACGAAGCGCAGCGGGGCCGGCTTGGCGATCATGTAGGCGAGGATGCGGGCCAGCAGTGCGTGCTTGACGACATCGGCGAAGTTGCCGGCGTGGAAGGCGTGGCGATAGTTCATGGCCGGGACCTCTACGCCATTCCGGCCGCCCCCGCATCCCACGGGGTGCGGGGGCGGCGGGCCCGGTCGAGGGGTGGGTCAGACGGCTCGGTCGGGGGGTGGGTCAGCCGGCCCGATCGGGGGGTGGGTTCAGCCGGCCCGATCGGGGGGTGGGTTCAGCCGGCCCGATTGGGGGGGTGGGTTCAGCCGGCCCGATCGGGCCGAGGCGCCGCGCGGCCGGCCTCGGCCAGCGGCTCGCCGGCCGGCGGGGACGCGATGCCGATGCGCAGCGTCGCGGCGTTGAACTTGATCCATTCCCACAGAATCAACCGCGTGCTGGCGGCGTCGGTCCACCAGGGGTGCAGGCGCCCGTGCTCGGACACGACGGGGTGGGGCACGAGTTCGATGCCGGGCAGGGCCGAGCTCATCTCCGCCAGGGCACGCGGCATGTGGTAGTTCGACGTCACCACGATCAGCGAGCGGATGTGGTTGGCCCGGACCCAGCGCTCGGTCTCGGCCGCGTTGCCCACCGTGTTGGCGGCGTCGTAGCCGAGCGCGATGCAGCAGTCGATGAGCCCGCGCGCCGCCGGCGTCCGGCGGACGATCTCGCCCGGCGTCGTGGCCGGGTTGACGCCCGTGATGAGCAGCTTGTCGGCGTGGCCCTGGGCCAGGATCTCGACGGCATCGGCGATGCGGTCGGCCCCCCCGGTCAGCGCCACCGCGCCCTCGGTGTGGCCGGTGACCGGCGTTTCCACGGCGGCGATCCGGTCGAGGAAGGAGCCGAAGCTCCAGGCGAGCGCGAGCCCGCCCGCCAGGCACAGGCTCAACCCGAGGGTCGCCACCGTCAGGATCCTGCTCACGCGCCGTCCCGTCCCGCTGTCCATCCCGGATCTTCATCGCCCCATGGTATCGGAAGGGTTAACGCGATGCCGGTGCGGATGTTCGGGCGGTGGCGCCCTCATCCCAGCCCCCGCAGGTGCCGGAACACGATGGCGCGCGACATCCATCCCGTGGCCAGCGCGGTGCCGAGCGCGATGGCGGCGATGGCGCCGTAGCCGCGCGGGCCGAGCGCGAAGGTGCCGAATAGGGCCTCGACCTCGTCGGCCCCGGCGCCGCCGGCGAGGTGGGCGGTGACGAGGTTGGCGACGAGGAAGGCGAGGGCGGCGAGCCCGCCGCCGAGGCCCGCGCCCTGCAACCCCAGCCTCAGGAAGTGGCGCTGGAACTCGCGCGCGATGAACCGGTCCTCGGCGCCGACGAAATGCAGCACGCCGATGATCTCGCGGTTGCCCGCCATGACGCCGCGCGTGGCGAAGGCCACGGCGAGGCCGAGCGCCGTCAGCACCAGCAGCACGACGACGCCCGCGATGCCGACCAGCGCGTCGGCCATGGCGGACAGGCGCCCCTGCCATGCCGCGTGGTCGTCGAGCGTGGCGTCGGGCAGGGCGGCGGCGAGGGCGGCGGCGAGGGCCGGCCCGTCGAGCCGCGCGCCCGGCGCGAGCCGCAGAACGATCAGCCGCGGGATCGGCAGGTCGCCGAGGTCGAGCCCGGTGCCGAGCCAGGGCTCGAGCAGCTTCTCCGCCTGGCCCTTGTCGAAGGGTTCGACCGCGGCGAGGCCGGGCGCGGCGCGGGCCACCTCGGCGGCCCGGGCGACATCAGCATCGATGTCGCGCCCCGGCATCGGGCGCACCTGGACGGTGGCTTCGCGCGACACCGCCGCCTGCCAGTCGCGCGACGTGCCCGCCACCAGCAGCGCCCCGCCGGCCGCCAGCGCGGCCAGGAAGGTCATGATGGCGATCACGCTGACGAGGGCACGGCCCGCGATGGAGGCGGCCGGCACCAGCGGCACCTCGCGCCGCGGCCGCGGCACTGCGGCCGGCTCCGGCGCGGCTTCACTCATACACGGTGAGCCTGCGGTCGCCGAGCACGAGGCGGCGGATGTGGCTGAACTGGTCCATGAGGGCGAGGTCGTGCGTGGCGATCACCACGGCGGTGCCGGACCTGTGCAACTCCATGAAGAGCCGCAGCAGGCGGCGCGCCAGCGGCGGGTCGACGTTGCCGGTGGGCTCGTCGGCCAGCAGCAGCTCCGGCCGCATGATGAGGGCCCGGGCGATAGCGGCGCGCTGCTTCTCGCCGCCGGACAGCACCGGCGGGTGGGCCCCCATCCGCTCGCCGAGCCCCACCCAGCGCAGGAGTTCCACCACCTCGGCCCGGTAGCCCGCCTCCTCGCGGCCCTGGACGCGCAGCGGCAGCGCCACGTTCTCGTAGGTGGTGAGGTGGTCGAGCAGGCGGAAATCCTGGAACACCACGCCGATGCGGCGCCTGAGGCCCGTCACGGCGTCCTTGTCGAGCGTGGCGGCGTCGCGGCCGAACAGCGTGATGAGGCCGCGGGTCGGCTTCAACGAGAGCAGCATCAGCCGCAGCAGCGTCGTCTTGCCGGCGCCCGAAGGGCCGGTGAGGAACTGGAAGCTTTCCGGCGCGATGGAGAACGACAGGTCCTTGAGGATCTCGGCCCCCATGTCGTAGCGCAAGCCGACGTTCTCGAAGCGGACCAAGGCCTTCCCCGATTCCCCTGACGAGACCGACCTTAGCACGGGCCGCGTAACCGCGCCTTAACCACGTTGGCGCTTCCTGGGGGGACAGAGGACGCGTCCCGGCGTCCAGCCTCCCCCTCCGACACGCGGCAAACCATGCTGGTCCGGTGCCCCACCTGCGCGAGCGGCTACGATATCGCTCTCGAACTGCTGCCCGCCGGGCAGATCCTGCGCTGCGCCCATTGCCGCGACGCCTGGGTCTTCGACCCTCCGCCCGCCGCCGCCGTGGCGCCGCCCCGCGACACCCCGTCGGCCGGCCCCGAGATCGTGGCGGCGGCGCGCTTCTCCCGCCGCGCTCCGGCCCGTGCTGCGGCGCCCAAGCGCGACACCCGTGGCCAGCAGCGCGGCTCCCGCCTGCGGCTGCCCCCGGGCGTCGCCGCCTCGGTGCTGGCGGTGGCGCTGCTCGGCTCCGGCATGGCGGCGGTGGCCGCCAAGGCCAGCCTCGTCGCCGCCTTCCCGCCGAGCCAGGCCGTGTTCGCCACGCTGGGCCTGCCGGTGAACCTCAGCGGGCTCAGCCTCGGCGAGATCCGCTCCACCATCGTGACCGGCGACGGCCCCCCGACGCTGACGCTCGAGGGGCAGATCACAAACCTCCGCGCCGGTCCCACCGCCGTCCCGGCCCTGCGCATCGTGGTCCGCGACAAAAGCCGTCGCGAGCTCTATTACTGGACCTCGCCCGCGCCGAAAGCCCAGCTCGCCGTGGGGGAAACGGTCCAGTTCCGCAGCCGGCTCTCCGCTCCGCCGCGCGACGGGCAGGACCTCGCCGTCAGTTTCGCCGAAGCTCCGGCCGGGGCGCGACACGCGGCCGAACGCCATGTGGCGGAGGTGATGCCGGGTGACAGGTGATGCCGTGACCGAGCCCGCCATCCGCACGCTCTACGACGCCGAAACGATCGCGGCGCGGACGCGCGGCATCGCCGGGGAGATCGCGGAGCTCGCGCCGCGGGACCTCCTCGCCGTCGCGGTGCTCAAGGGCTCCTTCATGTTCGCCGCCGACCTGCTGCGCGCGCTGCACGGCGCCGGCCTCGCCCCGCAGGTGGAGTTCATCCACCTGTCGAGCTACGGGGCGGGCACCACCTCCTCCGGCACCGTCACGGTGGTGCGCGACATCGAATCCGACGTCGCCGGTCGCGACGTGCTGCTGATCGACGACATCCTCGAATCCGGCCGCACCCTGGCCTTCGCCCGTGACCTGCTGCTCGCACGAGGCGCCCGGCGGGTGCTGGTGGCGGTGATGCTGGAGAAGCCCGGCAAGCGCGCCGTCGCCTTCGAAGCCGACGTCGTCGGCTTCACCTGCCCGGACCTCTTCGTCGTCGGCTACGGCATGGATGCCGCCCACCGCTTCCGGCAATTGCCGTTCATCGGCGTGGTGGAAGGCTGACCTCGCCGGGGGATCCGCCGGGGACAGACGGCCGTCAGCCGTTGCGCAGCGCGATCGACAGGTCGAGCAGGAAGACGAAGATCGCCGCCAGCGTGAAGGGCAGGAACAGCAGGCCGGCGCGGCGGTCGACGGCGGCGCAGCGCAGGGCGGCCCAGGCCGCCGCGATGCCGAGCCCGCCCGCCACGGCCAGCGCCAGGCTCGGGTGGCGTCCGGCGAAGAACAGCCACGACCACAGGACCGACAGGCCGAGGGCGATCCAGGCCATGCGCAGCGCCCCGGGCCGGTCCGGCAGGTAGTCGGGGCGGCCGAGGATGCGGATGAGGCCCCAGGCCACCGTGACGGCCAACACCAGCCCGATCAGGGCGGCCAGCCAGGGTCCGGGCGCGAAGGTCGGCTTCAGCAGGCCCGAGTACCAACGCAGGTTCGACAGCGCCATGGCGGCCGTCCAGGCCGTCGCGGCACCGACGACCAGCACGGCGCCAGCGGCGTCGCGCAGACGGACGCGCCGGGTGGGGCGCGGCCGGATGGATGTGGCGGCGAGGGTGCCGGCTCGGCTCAGTGTCCGGCCTTCTTCTTCAGGGCGTCGATGCGCTTCGAGGCTTCGGCCTTGGTGAGCCCGTCCTCGTAACCCTCGTCCTCCTCCTTCACCTCCTCGGACAGCGTCTTGAGGTAGGAGGCCTGGGCGCCCGTCATGGGCTCGCCGCCCGTGGTCCAGTTGTCCGGGTCCTTGACGGTGTTGGAGCCCGGATCGGGATCCAGCTTGGGATTGTGGTCGGGGTGGTCGGTGTCGTCGGCCATGGCCTGCGCCTCATGTTCACGGATTGTTCGACACCACAATGCGCCGAAGCCGCCCGGGTTCCACCCGGCTGGGCCGCGGCACCGTCGCGGGTCAGCCGCGCGGCAGCTTGTCGAGCTGGGCCAGGACTTTGGACGTGTCCTTGCTGACCTGGCTGGCATCCGTCAGGCCGACGAAGTCCCGTTCCGAATAGGGCCAGCTGCTCGAACCCGCGAAGATCCGCACGCCCTTGGCGGTCATCACGGCGTCGCCGCGCCGCAGCGTCCTGTCCTCGAAGATCGAGACGGGGGCCGGCTTGGTCGGGGCATCGACGTAGACGATCCTGGGCTTCGGCCGGTGCAGCCGGACGGTGAGGGGCCGCGACGCGCGGCGCATGGGCGCGTCGTAGCCGGGTGCCGGGGCGGCCGACTCGGACGCGGGCGCCGCCTGGGTCTGGCCGCCGCCGAAGATGGCCGAGAAGAAGTCGTGGACGCCGGCGTCGTCGGCCGATGCGCCCTGGACGGCGGCCATCATCGCCGCACCGGCGATGGCGACCCGCGCCATGCGGCGAACCGTGCCGCGAGTGGTGAAGCCCATCATGATCGAGATGCCCTGCGTCGGAGGCGACGCGGCTGCGCTCGTCGCGGCAGCCGGCCGTATTGTCGCAGGCACAACGCCCGGCGGGCCGTTCGGTTTCGCGCCATCCCGCACTGCAATGCCGGCCCGGCCCGGCCGGCGACGCCGCCTTCCTGGCAGGCCGGACCTGCTCTATGGTGCGCCGCTCCGGCCGCCGCGCCGCTCCGCCCGCCGATTGGGCATTCAACCGAGAGGGCCCGATGGCCAGAACGCTCCTGATAGGTCTCGCCGTCGCCGCGATCCCGATCGTATCGGCCGCGGCCGCCCCGGCGACACCGGAGGAGGCGGCCCGGCTGACGGCGCTCTTCGAGCGCTATGTCAGTCACCCGGCGCCCGGCCAGCCGAGCGGCGTGAGCGTGGTGCCGGCGGGCGAGTCCTACGCCGTGACGGTGGACGTGAAGCGCGCCGCGGCGGGCCTCGACAGCTTCGGCATCACCTTCGACCCCTACACGTCGAAGACGCTGCTGACGCCGCAGCCCGACGGCACCTGGAAGGTCCACGGCGACGACAGCCCGCCGATGGTGGTGCATGCCGGCAACCAGACGCTGAGCTTCGCGGCGACGTCCAGCAGCTTCGACGGGGTCTACGACCCGAAGCTCAGAACCTTCGCGAGCTTCGACCAGCACCAGGCCGGCACCACCACCGTGCGGACCTCGCCGACCCTGGACCAGAACACCCGCAGCGAGACGGCGACCTGGGCGGGCACCGGCGTCGCCGCCGAGGGCGGCACCGTGACGACCACGGCCCACTACGCCGCGACCGGTTTCGCCTCCGACATCATGCTCAAGGCGGCGCCGGCCCCGGCCGGCACCACCCCGGGCAACCCCGCCGTGCCGCCGCCGAGCCGGACCGGCACGGCGATCACCGTCACGGCGCCGAGCAGCGTCCAGGACGTGAGCCTGGGCAGCCTGCGCGCCGGCGCCCTCCTCGACCTTTGGGCCTTCGTCGTCGCCCACCCGACCCACGACAGCCTGGTGGCGGCCCAGGACGACCTCAAGGGCCTGCTGCGCGCCGGACTGCCCTATGTCGACAGCTTGAAGCTGAAGGCCACCTTGCCCGTGCTGGCGGCGTCGACGCCGGTCGGCGTCGTCTCGACGAAGTCCTTCGCCGCCGGCATCGATGCCTCGGGCCTCGCCGCGACGGGCCGTGCCGCCGTGGCGCTCTCCCTTTCGGACCTCGCCGTGCCGCCCGGGCAGCTCCCGCCGTGGTCGTCGGGCCTCGTGCCGACTGCCCTCGACCTCCACGTGACGGTGGACGGCTTCCACGCCGCCGAGGCGGCGCTGGCGACCGTGAACGCCGTCGACCTCGCCAAGGACGTGGTCATCACCCCCGACCAGAAGGCCGTCGCCGGCCGGGCGCTCTGGCCCGGCAACGGCACCGTGACGCTGGCGCCGAGCCGGCTGACCACGGCCATGCTGGACCTCAGGATGGACGGGCAGGCGAGCTTCGCGCCGGCCTTCGCGGGCCGCGTCACCGTCACGGGGACGGGGCTCGACAAGGAGATCGCGGCCCTGCAGGCGCTGGCCGCCACCGATCCGGGTGCCGGCCAGGTGCTCGGCCCGCTGGTGCTGGCCAAGAACCTCGCCAAGCCCAACCCCGACGGCAGCCTGGGCTGGCTGATCGAGTTCGGCGGCGGACCGGTCAAGATCAACGGCGCCCCGCTCCAGTAGCGTCACCGGGTCGCCTGCCGCCCGTGCAACTTCCCGGCGCGGGCGGGCGTAGGGCCGGGGCGCGACGGGGCCGGCCGTCGCCCACGGTCTCCGACGCCCGGGCGGCTGGCCGGTCGAGCCGCGGGCCGGGAAGCAGGATCGATGGACGACACGCGGCGCACGGCCCCGGCCCGGGGCATCGGCACCTTCTCGTGGCGCCACCTGGCGGCCATCGCGGGGCCGGGCCTCGTGGCGATGCTGGCCGACACGGATGCCGGCAGCCTCGTCACGGCGGCGCAGAGCGGGGCGCAATGGGGCTACCGCCTGCTGTGGCTGCAACTCGTCCTCGTGCCGGTGCTCTACATCGTCCAGGAGCTCACGGTTCGGCTCGGCGCCGTCACGGGCGAAAGCCATGCCGGCCTCATCCGCCGCCACTTCGGCACGTTCTGGGCCTGGGTCTCGGTGTCGACCCTGGTGGTGGCCTGTATCGGCGCCCTGCTGACCGAGATGGGCGGGCTCGCCGGCGTCGGCGCCATGCTGGGCCTGCCGTCCTGGGCATCGATGGCCATCGTGGTGGTGGCGCTGACGGCGATGGCGGTGACGGGGTCCTACCGCTCGGTCGAGCGGATCGCGCTCGGCGCCGGCGCCTTCGAGGTGGTGTTCCTGGGCGTCGCCGTCTGGGCCCATCCCGATCTCGGCGAGATGGGCCGCCAGGCCGTGTCGATCCCGCTGACCGATCCCAAATACATGCTGCTGGTGTCGGCCAACATCGGTGCCGTCATCATGCCTTGGATGGTCTTCTACCAGCAGTCCTCCGTGGTCGAGAAGAGCCTGAAGGCGAGCGACATCGCGACGGAGCGGGTCGACACCGCCATCGGGGCCGTGGTCACCCAACTGGTGATGGCGGCCGTGGTGGTGGCCTGCGCGGCGGCGCTGCAGCACCGCGGCGGGACCGGGTCGCTCGACACCGTGCAGCAGATCGCCGACGCGCTGACGCCGGTCCTGGGCACGGCGGCCGGCCGGGTCGCCTTCGGCGTCGGCATCTCGGGCGCGGCGCTGGTCGCCGCCATCGTGGTGACGCTGACGGCGGCCCGCACGCTCGGCGAACTGCTGGGCTTCGGCCATGCGCTCGACCAGCCCATGGGCGAGGCGCCATGGTTCTATGTCGCCTATGCGGCCGTGCTGGTGGCGGGTGCCGCCTTCATCGTCGTTGGGGTGGACATCGTGTCGCTGGCGGTCGGCGTACAGGTGCTCAATGCCCTGTTGCTGCCCATCGTGCTGGGCTTCCTGTATCTCCTGGCGCGGCGTCTGCCCGAGCCCTTCCGGCTCAGCGGCGTCTACAACGTCGTGGTGGCGGCGGTGATCGCCGTCACGGTTGCGCTGGGCCTCTATGCCGGCGTCGCCGGCCTGTGGCGGTGAGGGGGGCTCTTCCCTACGCAGCGCCACCGCGTGTGGCGCGGGCGGCGCCCCGGTGATAGGGAAGGCGCGCGCCGCATGAGGCGCCGTCCCGTCGAGGTTGTCATGTCGCCTGCGTTCCGCCGCTTCCTGTCCGCCATCGTCGTGGCGGGCCTGGCCCCCGTGGCGGCGGTCGCCATGGCGGGGTCGGCGGCCGCCTTCCAGGTCGGAGAATCCCCGGATTTCAAGGGCTGCTACGTCTGGTTCAACGACGCCGGCCAGCCGCTGCACAACAAGTCAGGCCGGGAGATCGGCCGCAAGGCGCCCTGCGGCGAGGGCACGCACAACCGGGACAGCTACGAGGTCCTGTTCGGCGAGGCCAAGGACACGCTGGTGATCCGCGACGCCACGCATCACTTCGAATGCATCCTGGAACTCGCGGCGGGTTCCGCCACCGTTGTGGTGCCGAAGGTGTGCCAGCCCTGGGACGAGTGAGGGCGGTCCGCCCCTCCGCCGGCGGCTTTAACCGCGGATTAACCATGCCGTGCGATCTTCCGTCATCGCAGACTCCCGCGGGAGACGACAGAGCATGGACGCCTTCCCCGATTTCACCAACACCGTCCGGTACGCCCTGACGCACCGCGCTGCCGCGGAGGGGCGCGTCGACATCGTGCTCGACCTCTTCCGCGGTGCCGTGCCGGCGCTCACCCGCACCATCGCCCGCGTCGAGCCCACGCAGGTCGCCCCCGTGATGCTCAAGTGCCGCCGCTACCTCGACCTGCGCGGCGCCCACGCCGTAGCGCCGGTGTCGGTCCCCTCGCCGGGCGCCGTTCGCCGGCGCGAGGAGGCCCCGCGCGCGGCCGCGCCGATGGCGGCCTTCGACTGGATGTTCGCCGGCTGATCCCCCGCCGACGCGGGCCGCGTGCCGCGTCTCGCTATGGCCCCGGAACACTGTCGCCAGCGGCGCAGTGCTTCCCGCTTGCCATCGAGAGCCGGGCGCCGGCCGGCACCGCATTCCGGACGTGGGTCGCCGGCGGGCGCCAAGCCCGTCTTGCGCCCTCTGCGGCACCCTTCGGGCGGGCGCGCCCCGTCGAGGCGCGGCATGCCGCTGCCGACACACGCCAGCTCTCGGATGCGCGCCTGTTCACAGGTTCAGTCGAAGCTCCGCTTCGGCGACAGCCTGACGGGCTCCCGTGCCGACAGGCGTCGAAGCGAAGTGGCCGAACGCCACCGCGCTCCCATCGCGGACCCAAGCTGAAACTCCGCCCCGACGAGGGCGTCAGGCGGGCTCAGGGTTTGTGAAGGGGGCGAACCCGTGCCCGCAAGCTCCTGCTCGGAGTCACGGGCCTTCGGTCACGAGCATTCAGTGCTGGCCGCCGCCGGTCGCCGCGGCGGCTCCGGTCGCCTGGGCGTTGCGGGCCTGGATGTCGCCGATGGTGCGCTGGAGGAAGGCGGTGCTGTCGCCGAGCGCCACCGTGGGTTCGCAGCGCGGGTGGCAGGCGAAGGTTTCACGGTCGACCCCGCGCTGGACCACCATCACGGAGGGCGACTCCCGGACCCGGATGCGGGCCTCCTGCAGGATGGCGCCGTGCCCGTCGAGGAACAGGAGGTTGGTGTCGCCGAACCCCTTGCCGGTCAGGATCACCTGTCCGGTGTTCCTCAACATGGTCACATCGGCGATGATCGGGTTGCCCACGATGATGGTCGCGGTGGTGGGCGGATAGGCCATGATCTGGGCGCGGTCGAGCAGCACCGTCAGGGCGGTCTCCTGTGCCTGCGCCGCGCTGGCGCCGGCCAGCAGAGCCCCGAAGGCCAGGGCCAGCAGGGCCCGTGGCCGTCTCCGTCCCATCGACGGCGGGATGCGAGCGGGTCGCATGGCCGAGGTCCTCCGATCGCTGTCCATCACCTCCGAGCAACACTGTCGGAAGAGCGTTAACGAACCCTCACTGCGTGAGGTCGCAGCCTGCCGCCGGCTCGGACAACATGACGTTGTGTTCGAGCCACGGAAGCCGGATAAAAACGCTCAGAGATGGAACAAAGCCTCCGAGCTTTGGTGTTCGATGGCGGGATGGAAGTCTTCGCCGGGCAGAGACAGCTCCGAAACCCGGCACGGTGATCGGTTTGGACTGCCGCATTAACGGCTCTTCAAGCTCTGAAACCTAGGTTTGCTTCATCCCGAGCCCACCGCTGGTGTGGCTGGCGGGTGAAGGTCTCAAAGCCAGGAGCACCCCATGAACATCATCAAGCGCTTTGCCAACGACGAGTCCGGCGCCACCGCCATCGAATACGGCCTGATCGCCGGTCTCATCAGCGTGGTCATCATCACGGTGCTGGGCGCTATCGGCACCAAGCTCAACACCAAGTTCACCACGATCTCGACCGCCCTTGGGACCTAAGGGACGTCGCGCGATCGCGGGCGTGGGCCGAAGCGAAACAGCGAGTTCGTCCAGAGCCTTATGTTGAAGCTGCGCTTCAACATAAGCTCGGGGTGACACGGCGGCCGGAGTGAGCCTCCGGCGGGCGACGGTCCGCTTCGGGACATGATGTTTGGTGGGACCGTGGGTCCGAACGGGTCGTCGACCCGTTTGGGTCGGCGCGCGCTCGCTCGTCCGTTTAACGGCTTTGCAATCCCTGGGACCTAGTTTGGCCTCAGCCCGGGCGCATATTCGCGCGTGGGTGAAGGTTCAACAGACTGGAGCCCCCATGAACGCCATCAAGCGCTTCGCCGCAGACGAGTCCGGAGCGACCGCCATCGAGTACGGCCTGATCGCCGGCCTCATCAGCGTCGTCCTCATCACGGTCCTGACCACCATCGGCAAGGAACTGAACACAAAGTTCCTCAAGATCCAGAGCGCCCTGACCTGAGCCGAGCACGGCGCGGTCGCCGGGTCGGCTTCGGTCCGGTACGCCGGGCCTCTCTGCTTCCCCGGCGACCCGCACGACCGGGCCGCCCGGCTTCCACGCCTGAGAAGGGCCGGATCCGTTGGTCCGTCCGCCGGCCCTTCGTCGTCGATCACGAAAGCGCCCTGGCACGTGTCATGCTGCTGCCGGCACCGGCCAGTTGCAACGCATGGCCTGTTCGCGGGACCACGTCGAAGCTCCGCTTCAACGATGGCCCGACAGGCTCTGGAACTGTCGCGGCTCGCCTTGGCTCGCGATTTCAGCTCTAGCACGCTTTCGCCTTCGGCGAATGCGCTCCAGCTTCGAGTCGAGAGCAGTTTCATCGGCTTGCAGTCGCCAAGGCGGCTCGGGGAAAGCCGATACTGCATTATCGCTATGTTTTTGCGAGCATCGTGACGCGATCGGGTGACTCGACCTGATCGCGATCTGCTCTAGGTCCGAGGCGCGCCATGCTGGTCATCGTCGTTCTGGTGCTGTTTCCGCTGCTGATGGCCTATTCGGCGGCCTCTGACCTCCTGACGATGACCATCTCCAACCGGGTGTCGATCGCGCTGGTGCTGGGCTTCGCGGCGGTCGCGCTCGCGTCCGGCATGCCCCTCGCCACGCTGCTGACCATGCACCTGGCCTGCGGTGCCGCCGTGCTGGTCCTCACCTTCGCGCTCTTCGCCTTCGGCTGGATCGGCGGCGGCGATGCCAAGCTGGCGGCTTCGACCGCGGTCTGGCTGGGCTGGGCGAACCTTTATGAATACGGCCTCGCCGCCTCCATCCTGGGGGCGGGGCTGACGCTCGGCATCCTGATGCTGCGCAAACGCGACCTGCCGCCGCTCCTGGCGACGCGCGCCTGGGCGGTGCGGATCCACACGGCCGGGAACGGCGTGCCCTACGGCATCGCCCTCGCGGTGGCCGGGTTGGCGCTCTATCCCGAGACGGCAGCCTGGTTGGCGGCCGCCCACGCCTGACGGGCCGTCCCGGCTTCCTGTCCCAGACGCAACGACGGCCCCGGCGTTCCCGCCGGGGCCGTCGCGGTTTGAGGGTAGGGGGCCGGTCTGCCCCGCTTGGGCGCGGCCGCCGCCCGCCTCAGGCGGCGGCGGCACCCACGCGGCGCGGCACCAGCCGCTCGCTCTTCAGGGCCTCGCGCGCCCCGGCGTGGCCGCTTTCGCCATATTCGGCGTCCTCGTTGACCTGCCACACGTCGAACTTCCGCTCCCCCGCCAGGATGTTCTCGACCGTCAGCATGGCGGTCATCATGGCATGGTCCTGGTTGTTGTATTTGTGCAGGCCGTTGCGCCCCACCATGTGCAGGGTCGGATAGTCGCGCTCGAGTTCGAGCCGCACCGTGGCGACCTTGTCGGCATAGCCCTCGTCGTAGACCGGGTAGGCCTTCGGCTGCCGCACCACGCAGGCGTCCACCACGTCCGCCGACGAGATCAGGCCGATGTGGTCGATCTCGCGCTTGGCGAGCGCCACGAGGTCGGCGTCGGTGGCGGCCCAAAAGCCGTCGCCCTCGAAGCAGAAATATTCGAGGCCCAGGCAGGTGTGCCCCAGCTCCGGGATGAGCTCGGGCGACCAGGAGCGGAAATTCTGCACCCGGCCGACATGGACGGCGGGGTCGTGGATGTAGACCCAGTTGTCCGGGAAGTCGCGCTCCGTCCGGGCGATCAGCGCCACGGTGAGGAAGTCGCGGTAGCGCAACGCCCGGGCGTGCAGCTTGCTGATGGGGGCGGGGCGCAGGGCGTCGACGAGGTCGTGGATCGCCGCCGAGGAGACCACGTGGCGCGCCGTGACGGTGGAGCGCTCGCCGGCGCCCGATACGAAGACGGCGGTCCAGAGCCCGGTGCCGGCATCCCAGGCCAGCGTGTCGAGGCTGCGGTCCATGGCGATGCGGCCGCCGCGGGCCGCGATCTTGGCGGCCGCCGCCTCCCACATCATGCCGGGGCCGCGGCGCGGGTAGCGGAAGGACTCGATCAGCGTCTTGGTGGCGGTGCCGTCGCGCCGCTTGAGCTTCAGGGAGCGGCGCAGCCCGTCGATCACGGCCGAGAACAGGTCGAGGCCCTTGATGCGCTGCGCCGCCCAATCGGCCGAGATCTCGTCGCAGGACAGGCCCCACACCTTCTCGGTGTAGGTCTTGAAGAAGATGGAGAACAGCCGCTCGCCGAAGTTGTTGCGCACCCACTCGTGGAACGTGCGCGGGGCCGCCACCGGCCGCAGCTTGGCGAGGGCGTAGGATGCGATGCAGGCCGTGCTGGTGAGCAGGCCGAGGTTGCGCAGCGCCTCGAAGGCCTTGAGGGGATAGGCGTAGAACTTGCCGCCGTAGAAGATCCGCGACAGGCGCGGCCGCTCGACGAAGTCGTCCGGCAGGAGCTCGTCCCAGAGCGCCACGACTTCGCGCGACTTCGAGAAGAAGCGGTGTCCGCCGATGTCGAACAGAAAGCCCTTGTAGTCCACCGTGCGGCTGATGCCGCCGACGTAGCGCGGGTCCCGCTCGGCGACGAGCACGTCCCGTCCAGCCTTGGCCAGGAGGTAGCCGGCCGTCAGCCCGGCCGGGCCGGCCCCGACGATCAGGATATCGGTATCGGGGCGCATGCGCTCGGGTCTCGGGAGGGGTCGGCGTCAGGCGCCGCGGAAGGTGAAGAAGCGCTGGCCCGTGAAGGACAGCAGCGTGGCGGCCGCCGCCGCCGCCACCAGAGCCGCGAGGGCCGGCAGCGCGGGCGCCGCGGCCGACAGGGCGAGGAACAGGGCGTAGCTGAACCCCTGGGCGAGCAGGGTCACGGCGGCGTAGCGGGCGAGGTCGCCGCCGCCGCGCCGCGCCGTGGCGGCGAAGGTGTAGCGCCGGTTCAGCGCGAAGGTGACGAGCGTCGCGCAGGCCAGCGACGCCGCCCGGGCGGCCGGCCGCGACGCGTCGAGCCCCTGCAGCGCCGAGAAGATCGCGGCATCGGCGGCGAGGCCGAGGCCGCCGACGGCCAGGAACAGCGCGGCGCGCCGCAGTTCGGCCCGGCGGCCGCCGCTCGCGAAGCTCGGCCTGGCGCGGCCGCTGTCTGCCATCTGGGTCATGGCCGACAGCATGGGGCCCGGGACCTTGAGACGAGGTAAACACGGCCTTTCGGCCTCGCCCGGCCCGGAACCCGCCCTTAAGGATCGCTCTCCTACCAGGAGGCCGATCGCCCCGGGCCGGCCGGGCGGCGAGGCCGCCCCCGACGAGGCCGACCCATGGCGCAGACCGAGACCCCGACGAGGCCCCCGCCGCGCTGGCGCACTGGGCCGCTCGCCACCTGGGCGCTGCTGGTGCCGGCGATGCTGGTCCTGCACCCCTATGCCGGCCTCGTCCAGGACGCGCGGATCTACATCGGGCGGGGCCTCGCCGACCGCGATCCCGGCGGGCTCGGGCGCGACCTGCTGTTCTCCGAGGACGCCCAGACGGGTTTCAGCCTGCTGCGGCCGCTGATGCGCGCGCTGCTCGGCGCAGCTCCCCCCGACCGGGTCTCGATGGCGCTCGTCGGGATCGGGCTCCTCGCCTGGCTGGCGGCCGCCGTGGCGCTGGCGCGCCGGCTGGCGCCGGACCGGGTCGCCGCCGCGGTCGTGCTCGCCGTTCTGGCGCTTCCGGCCGACTACGGCACGGGCGGCACCTTCGGCTATGCCGAAGCCATCGCCACGCCGCGCCTCTTCGCCGAAGCCGCCGTGCTGGGCGGGCTGGCGGCGCTGCTGGCGCGCCGGCCGCTCGCCGGCCTCGCCCTGCTGGTGCTCGCCGCCGGCCTGCATCCGCTGATGGCGCTGCCCGGCTTCGCGCTGGCGGCCCTGTTGGTGTTGGGAAGCGCCCGCCGGGTCGCGCCGCTCGCCGTCGGGCTCGCCGCCGCCCTCGCCGCCGGCCTGCTGGCGGCGGCCTGCGGCCTGCCGCTGTTCGACCGGCTGTTCGTCGTCATGGATCCGGCCTGGGCGGACGTGCTGCGGGCGCGCAGCGTGAACCTGTTCCCGACGCTCTGGCCCGCCGATGCCTTCGCACCCATCGCCTGCCGGGCCGCGGCCGCGATCCTCGCCGGCGGGCTCGCGGGGGATCGGCCGGGCGGCACGCCGGGGGGCGTGCGCGCGCTGTTCTGGGGCGGCACCGGCGTGGCCCTCGCCGGCCTCGTGCTGTCGCTGCTGTTCGGCGACCGCGTGATGAGCGTCCTCGTGACCCAGCTGCAGCCCTGGCGGGCGCTGTGGCTGCTCGGCGTGTTGGGCAATGCCGGCCTGATGCTGTCGGTGGTCGGGCTGTGGCGCGGCGACGCCGGCGCGCGGCTGACGCTGGCGGCGCTGGTCGGCGCCTGGGCGACCCAGCCGGAGCCCGGGCTCGCGGTCGCGCTGGCCGGCCTCGCCCTCGGGCTCGCGGCCCTGTCGGCGGCCGGCCGCCTCCGGGCCGTGTCGCCCCGGGTCGCAGCCTGGGCGCTCGGCGCCGCGCTGGTCTTCGCCGGGTCGGCGGCGCTGGTCGGCGCCGCCGCCGTGGTGGCGCTGCTGCTGCCGCTCGGCCGGGCCTGGACGGCCGTCGGGCCCTGGCCCTACGTCCTGGCCTCCGGCGCCGTGGGGTCGCCGCTCGTGGCCGCCGCGGCCGCCCTGGCGCTGGCGCCGGGCGCTGGGCCGGCGCGACGCTCCCGCCGGCTCGCCCTCGGCGCCGGGGTGGTCCTCGCCGCCGCGCTGGCGGCTCTCGTCTGGGACAGCCGGAACGACGAGCGCCGCGTCGTCGACGCCCGTGGCGGCGCCGCCGCGCTCGACGACGCCCTCCCGCCCGGGCCGGGCGGCTTGCTGTGGATCGGCGACGACAGCGAAACCTGGTTCCTGGCGCGCCGGCCGGCCTTCTTCAACGCCGTGCAGGGGGCGCCGGGCCTGTTCTCGCGCGGCCTCGCGCTGGAATGGGCCGACCGCGCGCGGTTGCTCCTCGGGCTGGGCTTCGCGCGCCCGTCCGACGTGTCCCTGGCGGCCGGGAGCGGGCAGGGCGACGCCGTGCGGTTGACCCCGGAGGCCGTGACGCGGTTCTGCGCCGACCCGCGCCGACCCGCCGGCCTCGTGGCGCCGGGTTCGCAGCTCGCCGCCGCCCCGCCCGGGACGGAAGCCCGGCTCTGGTCCCCGCCGGTGCCGTTCCGGCACCTCGCCGAGGCGGACGGCCGACTGGCCTGGCGCACGACCGACGTCTTCACCGTCGTGGCCTGCGCGGCCTCCGGGGCCGTGCTTCCGGCCCCGTCCCCTTAAACTCGGTCAGGATCGATTAACCATAACTTGACCTTTGGCTGATTGAGTCCGGGACGAAGCGAGCCGGTCCCGGCGCGCCCCCAGGCCAGGTCATGAAGAAGTCGCGCATCATCGTTCTGTTCCTGGCGCTGGCCGCCGCCGGCGGGGCCTTCATGCTGGCGACCGGCCCCGGCACACCGCCGCCGGCCCCGGTCGCCGCCCTGCCGCCCCCGCCGCCGCCGCCCACGACGGACGACGTGGTGGCGGCCGCCCGCGACCTGCCGCTCGGGACCAAGATCGCCGAGAGCGACCTCGCCTGGCAGAGCTGGCCGAAGGACAGCGTGCCGGCCAACACGCTGCGCAGGAGCCAGAAACCCCAGGCCTTCGAGGAGCTGAAGGGCTCCATCGTCCGCAGCGCCCTGTTCCAGGGCGAGCTCGTGCGGACCGAGAAGCTCATCAAGGGCGACAATTCCGGCTTCATGTCGGCGATCCTGCCGACCGGCATGCGCGCCGTCGCCATCAACATCGACAGCCAGGGCGCCACCACGGCGGGCGGCTTCATCCTGCCCAACGACCGCGTCGACGTGGTCCGCACCTATCGCCAGGAGCCCAAGCCCGGCGCCGCGCCGACGGGCGGCGACAACTACCTGACCGACACGCTCCTCAGCAACGTCAAGGTCCTGGCCATCGGCCAGAACGTCCAGGAGAAGAACGGCCAGCCCGTGGTGGTGGGCTCCAACGCCACCCTGGAGCTCGACCCCGAGCAGGCCGAGGTCGTCATCCTGGCGCAGCGCACCGGGCAATTGTCCCTCGTGCTCCGCTCGATGCTCGACGCCCACCAGGCCGGCACCGTGGCGGCGCGGCAGGCCAGCCACGGGCTCTCGGTCGTGCGCTACGGCAACATCAGCGAGGACCACGGCCGATGACGCGTCCCCGCTCCCTGCGCTCCGCCGCGGCCGCCCTGCGCGGCGTGCTCGCGCCGGCGACCGTCGGACCCGGCCTGGTCGCGGCTTCGCCGGGCGCCCAGGGCCTCGCCCTCGCGGCGGCGCTCGCCCTCGCCGTGCCGCCCGTGCCGGCCCTGGCCCAGGCCCCCGTGCTGGTGCCGAAGGTCAGGAACGCCTCCTCGACACCCGCTCCCCCGTTCCTGGCCGTCCCCCCGGACGCCCGGACCCAGCGCTTCACCATGCCGGTCGGCAAGTCCATCATCGTGGACCTGCCGGAGGACGCCGCCGAGGTCTTCGTCGGCCGGCCGGAAGTCGCCAACGCCGTGGTCCGCTCGGCCCGCCGCCTCTACGTGATGGCGCTGACGAAGGGGCCCACCACCATCTTCGCCCTCGACAAGGGCGGCCGGCAGCTCGCCACGCTCGAGATCAACGTGATCGGGCGCGACATCGGCGAGCTGTCCGGCATCCTCAAGACCGTGATGCCCGACAACGACATCCGGGTGCAGGCGGTGGACGACACCATCATCCTCACCGGCACCGTGGCGTCGGCGGTCGACGCGCAGCGCGCCTACGACATCGCCAGCGCCTTCACGGGCTACACGGCCGTGGGGGCGGGCGGGGGCGCGTCCTCGTCGGGCGGCGGCTCCAGCGTCTCGTTCTCGAGCACGCCCATCGTGGTCAGCGGTTCCATCATCAACTCGCTGGTGATCCGCGGCCAGGACCAGGTGACGCTGAAGGTGCAGGTGGTGGAGGTGCAGCGCACCGTGCTGAAGCAGCTCGGCATCAGCCTCACCGGCGGCAGCGTCAACACCGGCGGCTTCTCCGGCTCGGCGAGCAGCTTCGGCCTGCCGAGCGCCAACAACAGCTACAACGTCGGGAGTTCCGCCTATTCCAACGGGCTCAACGCGGCCCTGAGCTGGGTCGGGCAGAAGAACGCCCTCAATTCCACCATCCAGGCGCTCGAACGCACCGGCGTGGCCCATGTGCTGGCCGAACCCAACGTGACGGCGGTCTCGGGCGAGTCGGCGCGCTTCACCGCCGGCGGCACGCTGCCCCTCGCCACCAGCAGCTCCATCGATCCGACCACCAAGGTCTGCACCACCACCTACACGCAGACGCCCTATGGCGTGACGCTGAACTTCACCCCCACGGTGCTGTCGGAGGGGCGCATCTCGCTGCACATCGAGACCCAGGTGGCGGAACCCGACCCGAGCTACGCTTCCGCGTCCGGCTGCGCCAACACCGTCGGGTTCCGCAACCGCACCAACGTCACGACGGTGGAACTGCCGTCCGGCGGCTCCATCGTGACGGCCGGCCTCATCCAGCAGGCGAGCCAGCAGGCCATCTCGGGCACGCCCGGGCTGATGAACCTGCCGATCCTCGGCGCGCTCTTCCGCTCGCGGGACTACCAGCGGCAGGAGTCCGAACTGATGATCATCGTCACGCCCTACCTCGCCAAGACGCTGCGGCCCGACCAGGTCAGCAAGCCGGACGACGGCTTCACCGACCCGAGCGACCCCCAGTCCTGGCTGCTCGGCCGCATGAACCGGATCTACTCGACGGCGGGCAACCCGGAGCTCGCCAGGGGCTACCGGGGCCGCGTCGGCTTCATCAACGATTGAACGGCCGCTCCGCCCGTCGCCCCACCGGGATCCCCGCCATGACAGCACCCTTCCTGCCCGCGCTGCCGACCCGCCGGCATGCCGCCGCCGCCGCGCTCTTCGCCGTGCTGGCGCTTCCCGTCGCCGGCTGCTCCCACCCCGACCGCGCCGTCGCCACCTCGGCGATCCCGGCCGACTATCACGAGCGCCACCCCGTGGCCCTGGTGAACGCCCGGCAGGCGATCGACATCTTCCTCATCGGGGTGGGCGGACAGCTCGACTACCGCCAGAAGCACGACCTCGAAGCCTTCTCGGCCGACTACCGGGCGCATGGCGAGGGCCTGATCCAGGTGCTGGTGCCGCGCGGGCCCGGCAACGCCCATGCCGCCGACGCCACGCTCACGGCCGTGCGCCGCGGGCTGGCGGCCTCGGGCGTGACCGGCGACATCGAGGTCGGCTCCTATGTCACGACGGATGCCAAGCTCGCCTCGGTGCTGCGCGTCAGCTTCGTCAAGCTGCAGGCGCGGGCGGCCAGCCGCTGCGGCGACTGGCCCAGCGACCTCGCCTCGGGCTCGTCGACCGACGGGTGGGAGAACCGCACCTACTACAACCTCGGCTGCGCCACGCAGCAGACGCTGGCGGCCCAGATGGACGACCCGCGCGACCTCGTGCGGCCCCGGGCCGAGGACCCCAGCGACGTCGTGATGCGGACGCGGGCCATCAAGGACCTGCGCGGCGACCAGACCAGTCCCACCCCGCTCGGCCTCGATCCCAGCACGAGCTGGACCCGGACATCCCTGTCGCCGATCGGCGCTGTCGGAAACAACTGATGACCGACGTTCCCGTCCCCGCCCGCGCCCTCGCCGAATCCGCCGCGGCCCGGGCCATCCCGCCCCTGCCGCGCATCTCGGTCCAGGCCTTCTGCGAGACCGCCGAGATCGCCGGGCTGATGAACGAGGCCATCGCGGACCGCCGCATGAGCCGGGCCCACGTCAAGGTCCACATGGGCGGGGCCCCGGCCGCCGTCGAAGCCTACCGCATCTCCCCGACGCCGAACCTCATCGTCATCGAAACCAACGGCGACCGAAGCACGCTCGTCGACCACCTCGACAAGCTGGCGGAGTACTGCGACAGCGGCACCAAGGTGGTGGTGATCGGGCGGCTCAACGACATCGTCCTCTACCGGGAACTGATCAGCCGCGGCGTCAGCGACTATCTCGTGGCGCCCTTCGCCGTGCTCGACTTCGTGCAGGCCCTGTCGCAGCTCTACCACCACGGCACCGCCAACCCCATCGGCCGCGTCATCGCCGTCGCCGGGGCCAAGGGCGGCGTCGGCGCCTCGACGCTGGCCCACAACGTCGCCTGGTCGATCTCGCGCCTCTTCGACGTCGCCACCACCATCGTCGACCTCGACCTGCCCTACGGGACGGCCGGACTCGACTTCAACCAGGACCCGCCCCAGGGCATCGCCGAGGCGGTTTTCGCCCCGGACCGGCTGGACGCCAACCTGGTGGACCGGCTCCTGTCCAAGTGCACGGACCGTCTCTCCATCCTGGCCGCCCCGGCCCTGCTGGAGCGGCCCTACGACTTCACCGAGACGGCCTTCGACGGCCTCTTCGACATCCTGCGGGCGACCGTGCCGGTCGTGGTGCTGGACGTGCCGCACGGCTGGACGGCCTGGAGCCGGCGGGCCCTGATCGGGGCCGACGAGGTCATCGTGGTGGCGGCGCCGGACCTCGCCAACCTGCGCAACGCCAAGAACCTCATCGACGTCCTGAAGAACGGGCGGCCGAACGACGCCGTCCCCAAGCTAGTGCTGAACGGCATCGGCGTGCCCAAGCGGCCCGAGATCGCCGCCTCGGATTTCGCAAAATCCCTGGACCTGCAGCCGAGCGCCACGCTGCCCTTCGACGCCAAGCTGTTCGGCACGGCGTCGAACAACGGCCAGATGCTCGGGGAGGTCGAGCCCGGCGGCCGCGTCGCCGAAACCTTCAACGAGATCGCCCGGACCGTCATGGGGCGCAGCGAGCCGCGCCGCGGCAAGCGGACCCTGTTCGATCCGCTGGTGTCCCGGCTCGCCCGCCTCAAGGCCTCCTGAAACCGCCGGGCGCGGCCGTGCCGCGCCCGGGCGGTGCTCAGGCCTTGCGCAGCGTGATCTTGACGTTCTGGACGTCGGTGCCCTGCGACACGATGGTGATGGCCTGCTGGTGCCCGTTGCTGCTGGCGGCGAGCTCGATCCCGAAGCCCGTGCCCTTGAGGCTGGCCTGGTACTGGCCCGGCGCCGGCACCCGCCCGGAAACGTCGCCGTCGACCTGTCGCGTGGTTTCGCGCCAGGTGCCCGAGAAGTTCTCCCCCTGCGCCACGACGTTGGCGATGATGTTCACCCGGTAGCTGTCGCTGGCGCAATTGACGTTGATGTTCAGCGCCTGGCCGCTCGGCCCGACCGAGTAGCTCGCCTTGCACTTGATCCGGTCGTGCGAGCCGTCCGACATCGTGATGTCGCCCGAGCCCGTCCACTCGCCCGGAAAGCCCGTGAAGGGCCCGGCCGCGAAGGCCGGGGCCAGGCTCGCGCCCGTCAGCAGAGCCGCGAGGGGCAGGGCCGCGGCGAGCCCGCGGAGCCCGAAACGATCGCCGTTCACGCGCATCACCCTATCTCCCCAAAAAGATCGTCCGGCGGCCGGCCGCGCGAGCGATTCGCACCGTCGCACGCCTCGCGATAGACATCGACCGACTTTCGCCCCAAGGCAATGCCGCAAGGACATGCGGGCAACCAACGCTTAACCGTACCGAAGGGTTCGGTTCACGTCGCCGCACCGCTCCGGCTCGCCAGGGTCTGGATGACGTCGAAGCCCTCGAACTCGGGGTGGCCGAGGTACATCTGCCGCGTGGAACCGGCGCCGCCGTGGGCCGAGCGGAACTGCTGGGACGTCGTCCAGGCCGAGAAACTGTCCCGGTCGGCCCAGATCGTGTGGGACGAGTAGAGCGTGTGGTCGTCGCGCTCGGGGCCCCGCAGCATGTGGAACTCGACGAAGCCCGGCACCGTGTCGAGGTGGCTCTCGCGGTTGAGCCACAGGTCCTCGAAGGCTTTCTCCTCGCCCTTGACCACCTTGAACCTGTTCATGGCGATGAACATCCCGACCTCTCCCTCGCTGGCGCGGCGGCCCTCGCCGCCCCGCTCGGGATATGTCGGCCGCGGAGCGGCCAATGACAGGGCGGAGCGCGCGTGCGATCCACAAATCGCCGCGCCCGGGCCTTATCTTCTGTTGCAGGTCGGGGTAGGTGACGTTTGTACCCCGCCGGTCGCCCGTGGCGCCTGATCGGGACCGCCGGGGCGATCCCGGGCGATCCGATGCTGCTCTTGGCCAGGGCGACTCCTGGCCGGGGCGACTCTTGCCCGAGGCGACTCTTGCCTGTGGCGACTCTTGCCCGTGGCGACGGCGGGGACGAAGTGATACGGCTCCGGCGGCGTTGCAGGCCGGTCGTCAGCGGAACCGGGGTTGAAGCGGCGATCCGACTCAAGTCGGCGTCGGCGCTGGGTTTTTCGAGCTGGAGTGTCGTCGCGGGAACGCGACATGCTTTGAGCGTCCCGCGACCGCGGCGGGGCTTGCGGTCCGTTGAGTGTGAAGGGCGTCGACCATGGAGAAGCCGTCCATCGTTCTGATCGTCGAGGACGATCCGCTGCTGGCCGAGATGGCTCTCGAGATGATCGGGGAAGCCGGCCTCCCGGCTGTCGCGGTCGATTCCGTCGATGCCGCGCTCGACTACCTCAAGGAGCATGCCGAGCGCGTCGCCGCCATGTTCTCGGACGTGAGGCTGAAGGGGCCGCTGAACGGCGTCGAACTCGCCGCCTTCGTGGCGGTGCGCTGGCCGACGATCGCCATCTGCGTGACGTCCGGCGTGGCGCTGGAGCGACCCTATCGCCTGCCGCGCAACGCCCGCTTCATGCCGAAGCCGTGGAAGGCCGGGGAAGTCATCGCCTTCGTGGAACAGGCGGCCGGCGCCCGCTGACGCGGACGGCCGCCGCCGTCAGCGGGCGCCGGCCACCAGGCGGGCGAGCGTCTGGCCCACCTCGTCCGACGTGAAGGGCTTCGGCAGGGTCGGCGTGTCCTGCCATTCGGGCGGCAGGCCGTGCGAGCCGTAGCCGCTGGAGAAGACCAGGGGCACGCCGCGCGAGCGGAGTTTGCTGGCGACCGGGAAGCTCGGCTCCCCGTTGAGGTTGACGTCGAGGATGGCGAGGTCGATGTCGGCGGCCTCGGCAAGTTCGGTCGCCTGGCGGATGTTCATCGCCGGTCCCACGACCTCGCAGTCGAAGTCGCCCAGGATGTCCTCGAACAGCATGGTGATCAGCGCTTCGTCCTCGACGACCAGCACCTTCTTGCCCTGGAGAACCCCGCGACCGTCGCCGTCCACCATCAAACCAACCCTCACCGCAGCGGCCCCGCCGCGCGCGGGGACAATCTTCGCGGCCGAGCTTACGCGCTTCGGCCGGCCCCCGCCACCTTGGACGCCCTGCGCCGTTGCGTCCGTCGGCCGAGCGCGCCCGCCCGTACCAGGCAGGGCCGCTTGCGTTTCGGGCCGGCGCACTAGGCTCGCGCGAGGCGCCCCCTGTCAATCCTGTTCCGAAGCGTCGATGCGGGCTTGACTGTTGGGGGAGTCGCGCCGATCTTCACCAGTCGAACCCCCGTCGCCATGGCCGTGGCGGGGCATTTCGTCGTCGCTGCCGCCCGCCCGATGTCTCAGTCGAGGAGAGAACCATTCGCCGCCCCATGAAAGCCGCTCCGGTCCCGCAGAAGGACGGGCCAAAGATCAATCGCGACATCCGCGTCCGAGAGGTGATGCTGATCGATGCCGAGGGTCAGAACCGGGGCGTCACGGAGATCACGGAAGCGCTGAGCATCGCCGAAGAGGCCGGCCTCGATCTCGTGGAGATCGTGCCGAACGCCAACCCGCCGGTCTGCAAGCTGCTCGACTACGGCAAGCACCGTTTCACCGAGCAGAAGAAGCAGGCCGAGGCCCGCAAGCGGCAGAAGATCGTCGAGGTCAAGGAGATCAAGCTCCGCCCCGGCATCGACGAGCACGACTACGACGTCAAGATGAGGGCCGTGAAGCGCTTCTTCGACGAGGGCGACAAGGTCAAGGTGACGCTGCGGTTCCGCGGGCGCGAGATGGCGCACCAGGACATCGGCTACCGGCTGCTCGACCGCGTGAAGACCGAGACGCTCGCCATCGCCAAGGTGGAATCCGAGCCGTCGATGGAAGGCCGCCAGATGGTGATGGTGCTGTCGCCGAAGTGACCCGGTGCCCCGCCGCGGGCACCCTGACCGTCGTGACGAGGCCGGCTTCCCGCCGGCCTTCGTCGTTTCTGGGGGCCGTCAGGCCGTGCAGGCGCGGAAACCCTCGCGGATGGCCGCCTCGGGCAGGTCGCGCCCGATGAACACGACCTTGGACAGGCGCTTCTCGTCCGGCTTCCAGTCGCGCTGGACGTCGCCGTCGAGCATCATGTGCACGCCCTGAAACACGAAGCGCTTGGGCTCGCCCTTGAAGGCGAGGATGCCCTTCGAGCGCAGGATCTTGCCGCCCTCGCGCTGCACGAGGTCGTTCAGCCAGGGCATGAACTTCGCCGGATCGACGTCGCCATCGTGGGCGATGGCGACCGACTGCATCTCCTCGTCGTGATAGTGCTTCAGCCCGCCGTGGCCGTGGTGGCCATGGTCGTGATGACCGTGGTCGTGGTCGTGATCGTGGTCGTCCTCGACCAGGAAGTCCGGCTCGATCTCGAGCACGCGGTTGAGGTCGAAGGCGTTGCGATCCAGCACCGCGTCGAGCGGCACGGCGCAACGCTCGGCCTTGTGCAGCTTGGCATAGGGGTTGATGGCGCGGATGCGGGCCTCGACCTCGCGCAGCTTGGCGGGCTCCACCGTGTCGATCTTGTTGAGGATGATGACGTCGGCGAAGGCGATCTGGTTCTTGGCCTCGGGCGCGTCCTTCAGCCGTTCGCTGAGCCATTTGGCATCCGCCACCGTCACGACGGCGTCGAGGCGCGCGTTGTCCTGAACCTCCTGGTCGACGAAGAACGTCTGCGCCACCGGGGCCGGGTCGGCGAGGCCGGTGGTTTCCACGATGATGGCGTCGAACTTGCCGCGCCGCTTCATCAGCCCTTCGAGGATGCGGATGAGGTCGCCCCGCACCGTGCAGCAGATGCAGCCGTTGTTCATCTCGAACACTTCCTCGTCGGCGCCCACCACGAGGTCGTTGTCGATGCCGATCTCGCCGAACTCGTTGACGATGACGGCGTATTTCTTCCCGTGCGGCTCCGTCAGGATGCGGTTCAGCAGGGTCGTCTTGCCGGCCCCGAGATAGCCGGTGAGCACGGTGACGGGAATCTTGTCCATGATGGTCTCCGATGGCGCGGACCGGGCCGTCGCGCCAGCGTTATATTGTAGCGGCGCCGCCGATTCAAAGGCGGCAGCGCCGTCGATCCCAAAGCCGTCGGTCACGAGGCCGCCGGCCTCGCCTCGCTCAGAGCGTGCCGACGATCTTGCGCAGTTCCGCCCGGAACCCTTCGGCGAGTTCGGGCCGCGACATGGCGAAGGCCACGTTGGCGGCGAGGAATCCGAGCTTGGAGCCGGTGTCGTAGGTGCTGCCGTCGAAGCGGGTGCCGTGGAAGGGCTGGCTGCCCAGCATCTTCTTCATGGCGTCGGTGAGCTGGATCTCGCCGCCCGCGCCCTTCTCGCCCCGTCCCAGGACCTCGAACACGGAAGGGTCCAGGATGTAGCGACCCGAGATCATCGAGGTCGAGGGCGCGGTGCCCAGCGGCGGCTTCTCGACCATGCCGTTGATCTCGAACTCGGCCCCCTTGTCGGCGCCGATCGAGACGATGCCGTACTGGTTCGTCTGGTCCATCGGCACCTCTTCGACCGCGATGACGTTGCCGCCGTGGCGCTCGTAGGTTTCGATGCACTGGGCGAGGCAGCGGCCGCCGCGGCGGCCCGGCAGGGTGACCATGTCGGGCAGCAGCACGGCGAAGGGTTCGTCGCCGATGATGTCGCGCGCGCACCAGATGGCGTGGCCGAGGCCGAGCGGCGACTGCTGGCGCGTGAAGCTGGTGGCGCCGGCCGCCGGAAGGTCGGCCATCATGGCCTGGTATTCCTTCTCCTTGCCGCGCCGCTTCAGCGTGTCCTCGAGCTCGTAGGCGATATCGAAATGGTCTTCGATGACGGCCTTGTTGCGCCCCGTCACGAAGACGAAATGCTCGATCCCCGCCTCGCGCGCCTCGTCCACCACGTGCTGCAGCACGGGCCGGTCGACGACTGTGAGCATCTCCTTAGGGATCGACTTGGTGGCGGGCAGGAACCGCGTGCCGAGCCCCGCCACGGGGAACACTGCTTTCCGAATCTTTCTCATGGGACCGTCCATCTCACCATCTTCCGGGCCGTGCCTGTCCGCCATTCGGTCCCGCGCGTCGTGAATGGGGGCTGAACTGTGAAAATCGCAACCTCGTGAGAGAGAGCGCATTCGATTTGTTCAATGCGCCGGTTTACGTTGCGTTGCATCGGGGGCAGGGGCTACCCGAATCGGGATGGATGGGAGTGGGCCATGGCGGTTCTGGTGACGGGCGGCGCCGGCTACATCGGCAGCCACATGGTGCTGGCGCTGCTCGATGCGGGCGAGGCCGTCGTCGTCGTCGACGACCTGTCGACCGGCTTTCGCACCGCCGTGCCGGAGGCCGCCACCCTGGTGGAGGGCGATTTCGGCGACCAGGCGCTGATGGAGCGGACCTTCGCCGAGCACGGCGTCGACGCCGTCGCGCATTTCGCCGCCCGCATCGTGGTGCCGGAATCGGTCTCGGACCCGCTCGGCTATTACCTCAACAACACCGCCAAGGCCCGCAACCTCATCGAGAGCGCGGTGCGGGCCGGCATCGGGCAGTTCATCTTCTCCTCGACGGCGGCCGTCTACGGCGAGACCGACTCCGGCCAGGTCACCGAGGACCGGCCGTTGAAGCCCGTGTCGCCCTACGGCCGCTCCAAGCTGATGGTGGAATGGATGCTGGAGGATGCGGGCCGCGCCTATGAGCTGCGTTCCGTCGTGCTGCGCTACTTCAACGTCGCGGGCGCCGATCCCAAGGGCCGGGCCGGGCAGTCGACCCGCGACGCCACCCACCTCATCAAGGTCGCCGTGCAGACGGCGCTGGGACGGCGCAAGCAGCTCGAAATCTTCGGCCAGGACTATCCGACGCCCGACGGCACCTGCCTGCGGGACTATATCCAGGTCACCGATCTGGCGCAGGCCCACATGGACGCCCTGCGCTACCTGCGGGCCGGCGGCGCCAGCCTCACCTGCAACGTCGGCTACGCGCGCGGCTATTCGGTGAAGGAGGTGGTGGACGTAGTCCGCAAGGTGTCGGGCGCCGCCGTGCCGGCCGTCATGTCGCCGCGCCGCGCCGGCGACCCCGCCGCCATCGTGGCGTCCAACGACCGGATCCGGGCCGAGCTCGGCTGGGTCCCCCAGCACGACGACCTGTCGGAGATCGTCGCCCAGGCGCTCGACTGGGAGCGGCGCCTGCACAACCGCGATGCCGGGTGACCACCGCCCGGCCCCTCGCGTTCCCGCGCGGCGCGGTCCATAAAGGCTGACGGCGGCGGCGGGCCGTCCCGGAGGGCGTGCCATGACGGGGCGATCGGAGCGGCGTGCGGGCGTTCTCGCGGCCTTCGACACCCAGGTCGGCTGGTGCGAGGCGCTGGGATCGCCCTTCACGGCCGCCGTGCTGCGGGCGGTGGCCGACGACATCGCGGCGGACGGGATCGCGGCCGCCCTGACCGAGGCCTGGCCCGGCGACCCGCTCGCCGACGCCCTGCCGCTGCGGCTCGCCGGGGCGCTCAACGGCCTCGTGCTCGCCGGGGCCGCGCCGGACCTCGCCGCCGCCTATCCGCCCGAGCCGCGTCCCGCGCCCGAGCCCCTGCGCGCGCTCGTCGCCGGCGCCCTGGCCCGGCACCGCGCCGCCATCCTCGCGGGCCTCGGCTCCCCGCCCCAGACCAACGAGGTCGGCCGCGCCGCCGTGCTGCTCGGCGGCTTCCTGCGCGTCGCCCACGAGACCCGCCTGCCGCTGCGCCTGCTCGAGATCGGCGCCAGCGCGGGGTTGAACGGCCGCTGGCCCGCCTTCCACTACCGCATCGGCGACCGGAGCTGGGGAGATGCCGCCAGCCCGGTCCGCCTGGCGCCGCAATGGCAGGGGTGGCTGCCGCAGCTCGATGCCCCGCTCGCCGTGGCAGAGTGGCGGGGCTGCGACCGGGAGCCGATCGACCTCGGCGATCCCGCCCAGCGGCTGAGGTTGAGGTCCTATGTGTGGCCCGACCAGCCGGAGCGGCTCGCCCGGCTCGACGGCGCCGTGGGCCTGGCGCTGGCCGACGGCCTCCGGGTGGAGCGCGCCGATGCCGCGCCCTGGCTGCGGGACCGCCTGGCGGAGCCGGCATCGGGGCACGCCACGGTCGTCTACCATTCGATCGTCTGGAAGTACCTCCCGGCGGCGACGCAGGACGACATCGTCGATGGCCTGCGGGCGGCGGGAGCGCTCGCCACCGCGGACGCTCCGCTCGCCTGGCTGCGCTTCGAATCCCTCCGGGAGGACCTGCGTCCGACGCTGCGCCTCACGCTCTGGCCCGGCGGGCGCGAGGCCGTCCTGGCCGAGGCCGGGCCGCATGGCGACCCCGTCGCCTGGATGGCCGACTGACGCGCCCGGCACCCGAGAGGGCTGCCGCGCCCGTGTTGCACAGCCGCCGCGCCCGCCCCATGTTTCCGGCACGGGGGCCGGTGCGCCGGCCGCAGGATTTCGGGGAACGTCGATGTCGTTTGGGAATGTCACGATCGGGGCCGGTGCGCCCGCCGGCGCCGCAAGCGCCGCCAAGGACGTCACCACGGCCTCATTCCGCCAGGACGTGATCGCCGAATCGGCGCGCCAGCCCGTGCTGGTCGACTTCTGGGCGCCCTGGTGCGGCCCGTGCAAGCAGCTCGGCCCGGTGCTGGAGAAGGCCGTCGCGGCCTCGAACGGCAAGGTCAAGCTGGTCAAGATGAACATCGACGACCACCCCGACATCGCCGGCCAGCTCGGCATCCAGTCGATCCCGGCCGTCATCGCGTTCCAGCGCGGCCAGCCGGTCGACGGCTTCGTCGGGGCGCTGCCGGAATCCCAGATCCGGCAGTTCCTGGAGCGCATCGCCGGACCGATGGGCGATCCGCTGAAGGAGATGCTCGACGAGGCCGCCGCCGCGGCGGCGGCGGGCGATGCCGAGACGGCGGCGGCGATCTATTCCGAGATCCTCGCCGAGGACGAGGCCAATGGCCCGGCCCTCGCCGGCCTCGCCCGGCTCCACCTCGAAGCCGGCGACCTCGACCAGGCCAGGGCCGTCCTGGCGCTGGCCACCGGCTCGGCCGCGGCCGATCCCGCCGTCGCGGCGGCGCGCGCCGCCCTCGAGAACGCCGAGCAGAGCGCCGACCTCGGCGACGTAACGGATCTCGAGCGTCGCATGACGGCCGACCTGTCCGACCACCAGGCGCGCTTCGACTACGCGCTGGCGCTGAACGCCAGGGGTCGGCGCGACGAGGCCGCCGATGCCCTCCTTGACATCATCAAGGCGGACCGCAGTTGGAACGAGGACGGGGCGCGCGTGCAGCTCCTCAAGTTCTTCGAGGAGTGGGGCTTCGCCGATCCGGCGTCGGCGGCCGGTCGGCGCAAGCTGTCGGGCCTCCTCTTCCGGTGACGGCGCATCTCGGTTGAACGGCGGGCGGGGATCGGAACATGAGCATCAACAAACCCTACCGCGGGCCGGACGACCTGCCCCAGGCCATCCCGGTGTTCCCGCTCAGCGGCGCCCTCTTGCTGCCGCTGGGCCAGTTGCCGCTCAACATCTTCGAGCCCCGCTACCTCGCCATGATCGACGACGCCATGAAGGGCGACCGGATCATCGGCATGGTGCAGCTCCTGTCCGACGCGCCGGGGCAGGGGTCGCGGCCGGCCCTCTACGACATGGGCTGCGCGGGGCGGATCACCTCGCTGGAAGAATCGGGCGACGGCCGCTACGTCGTCACGCTGACCGGTGTCGCCCGATACCGCATCGTCGAGGAGCTTTCGACGGTGACGCCCTATCGCCAGGCGCGGGTCGACTTCGCCCCTTTCGCGCGGGACTTCGACGAATCCGTCGAGCGCGACGCCGTGAACCGGGACGGCGTCATCCAGGCGCTGCGCCGCTTCGCCGAAGTGCACCGGCTGTCGGTGGATTGGGAAGGCATCGACGCCGCTCCGAGCGACCTGCTGGTCAACGCGCTGTCGATGATGAGCCCCTTCGGGCCCAAGGAGAAGCAGGCCCTGCTGGAGGCGCCCGACCTCAAGACGCGGGCCGATGTGCTGATCGCCATCGCCGAGATGGACCTCGGCCGGGACGGTGCGTCGGCGACCCTGCAGTGATACAGCAGGGCCGACGGGCCCGGCATCGCGGCCCGCGCCCGCCATCGAGACCGACCCCATGCCGACCACACCGGACGACCTGCCCACCACCAGCCCGGCCCCGGGCGGCGCGACCCGGGTCGACCGCCGCCTGCTCGAGATCCTGGTCTGCCCGGTGACCAAGGGCAGCCTGACCTACGACGCCGACCGCCAGGAACTCGTGTCGGAGGCCGCGAAGCTCGCCTACCCGATCCGCGACGGCATCCCCATCATGCTGCCCGAGGAAGCGCGCCCGCTCGACGGCTGACCATTTGCGGACGGAACCCGCGCTGCCCGACAGCGAAGAGCGCGATCTTCGGGTTTCGGCGGGCATCCACGGTCTCTGACCGCCCCGGCCGGCGCGGCGACGGCGGAGCGCCGCCGCCTCAAGCGGCCGCGAGCGCGACCGCGATCCCGGCGGCCAGACGGGCGTTGTTGAGGATCAGCGCGACATTGGTGCGCAGGCTGCGGCCGCCCGTCAGCTCCAGCATGCGTGACAGGATGAAGGGCGTGACGGCCTTGCCGCCGATGCCCTGCCGCCCCGCATCCGCCACGGCCTGCGCGATGAAACCGGCGATCTCGTCGGCCGGGATCGCGTCGGCGGCCGGCACGGGGTTGGCCACCAGCACGCCGCCGGACAGGCCGAGGCCGCGCTGCGCCAGCACCAGCGCCGCCACCTCGGCCGGCGTGTCGAGCCGCAGCGGCGCCGGTAGCCCGCTGTCGCGGCTCCAGAAGGCCGGGAAGCGATCGGTGCCGTAGCCCACGACGGGCACGCCGCGCGTTTCGAGATATTCGAGCGTGCGCGGCAGGTCGAGCAGCGCCTTCGCGCCGGCACACACCACCGTGACGGGCGTGCGGCCCAGTTCGTCGAGATCGGCCGAAACGTCGAGCGTCGTCTCCATGCCGCGGTGCACGCCGCCGATGCCGCCCGTGGCGAAGACCGCGATGCCGGCGAGGCGGGCGCAGATCATCGTGGCGGCGACGGTTGTGGAGCCGTCGCGCCGTCGCGCCACCGCATAGGCGAGGTCGGCGCGGCTCAGCTTCATCACGTCCGTGGCCTGGCCCAGGCGCTCGATCTCCGCCGCCGACAGCCCCACCCGGATGCGGCCGCCCAGCACCACGATGGTGGCGGGGACGGCGCCGCCCGCCCGGACGGCCTCCTCCACGGCCCGGGCCGTCGCGACATTGTCGGGGTAGGGCATGCCGTGGGTGATGATGGTGGATTCGAGCGCCACCACCGGCAGTCCGCGTGCCAGCGCCTCGGCAACCTCGGGAGACAGGTCGAGCGGCAGGCTCGCGGCGGCGTCGGGGCGCGGGGGCTGGGTCATGGCGGTCCATCGCGGGGTCGGGAGGGCGGCAGTCATATCCCCGACGGCGCCGGATCGGCAAACCGGCCCGGCCGAGCGCGCGTCCAACGCCCCAAGCCCGCGCCGCGCCGCGCTCCTTATCATTAAGGCTTCCTTAGGCGCGCGGTGTTGGACTCCGTCCCGAACGGGTGGCCCGGATCGTGGACCGGGCCCGCCCGTCGACGCGGGGGCTGCCTGCCCGTGCCGCGACGGCGCGGGGGTCTTCAGGGGCGGGTGGCGGTGTCTCCGGTCCCCCCGAAGCGACGCGGATCTGGAGGCTGTGCCGGTCATGCCCTTGCTGCCTCGCCGGCCGACCGCGCCGACACCCGCGCGCGACGTCGCGGCCCGCACCGTCTGGGACCTGCCCGAAGCGTCGCAGGCGACGGCCCGTCCGTCCGCGCGGCCCCAGCCGACCGCCGTGCGGCTCGAAGCGACCGGCGCGCGGCCCGGCGCCGTCCCGGACCTCGTGGTCGAGCGCGTCGCGCCCGCCGATGCCGCGCGCCACCGCGACGCCTGGCTCGACCTGATGGGCCGGGCGCTCGAAGCCAACGTCTTCCTCGACCCCGACTTCGCCCTGCCGGCGGCGCAGCACCTCGACGTCCGCCGCCGGCCCTGGTTGATCCTCGTCTGGGCCGATGCCGCCCGGGGGCCGACCGATCTCCTGGCCGTCTGGGCGGTGGTCGACCGGGCCGGCCCCGGCCGGGCGCTGGCGGTCTCCTGGCTGCATGAGTTCTCGACGCTGGGGATGCCGCTGCTCGACGGCGAGCGGGCCGATGCCGCGTTGCGGGCGCTGCTGCGCTGGGCCGCCAAGGGAGTGCCGGGCGCCCGCGGCCTCGTCGTCCGTGCGATGCCCGCCGACGGCCCCACGGCGGCGGCGTTGCGGAGGGCCGCGGCGGGGGCCGGCCACGCCGTCGCGGTGCTCGATTCGGTGGAACGGGCCGTGCTGCGGCGCGGGTCTCCGCGCGCCGGCCTCGCCGCGCTCTCGGCCAAGGGCGCCAAGGACCTCCGGCGCCAGCGCCGCCGCCTCGCCGAACGCGGCGCCCTCGCCTATGCCTCGGCCCGCGACGGCGACGCCTTGCGGAGTGGCGTGGAGCGCTTCCTCGCCCTGGAGGCCGCCGGCTGGAAGGGAGCGGCCGGCACGGCGCTGCTCGCCCGCACCGGCCACACGGCCTTCGCCCGTACGACGTCCCGCCTCCTCGGCCCCCGGGGATTGTGGCGGGTCGACAGTCTCGCGCTCGACGGCGAACCGATCGCCATGGCGCTGCTGCTGCGGGCCGGCAGCGTGGATTTCCTGTGGAAGATCGCCTATCGCGAGGACGCGGCGCGGCTCTCGCCCGGCGTGCAGCTCGTGCTCCACATCACCGAGGCCCAGCTCGGCGATGACGCGGTGTCGCTCACCGATTCCTGCGCCGTGCCCCGCCACCCCATGATCGACCGCCTGTGGCGCGACCGGCTGCGGCTCGAGGACATCGCCGTGGCGAGCCGCCCCGGCCCGTTCAGGACCTTCGCGGCCGCGGTCGCTGCGGAACGCGGCCTGCGTCGGCTGCGCGGCGCGCTCAAGCGCGCCGTGGTGGCGCTGCGGAAGGTCCGGCGCCGCGGCGACGGCTGACCCCGGGCGCCGCCGCCCGAACCCGCGGCAGGCCCACCGCGCGCCGCCACGACCCTGCCGTTTTCGTGGTCGCGGCCTTGCCTCGCCGGCGGCCTTTCCAAGGCGCCGTGTGCTTGCACCGGCCAAATCGCTATGTTAGTCCCCGCCCTGCAACGACCGCACCGGTCGTGATTGCAACAGCGGCAATCCATGGCCACCCATGGTGCCGGGGCTGGCGCATGCCGCCGTCCCGAAACACGCTGGACCGTCTTCGTCGAGGGTGAAACGCCGTGGCCGATGCCGAAAACATCGTATCCGGGATGGCTGGCCGTTACGCCTCCGCCCTGTTCTCGCTGGCCAAGGATTCGCGTTCCATCGACCGCGTCGCGCAGGAGCTGAGGAGCTTCGACGCGCTCGTGGAGTCCAACCCCGACCTGCAGCTCCTGGTCCGCAGCCCGGCCTTCTCCGCCGAGGACCAGTCGCGGGCGCTGAAGGCCGTGCTGGACAGGGTCGGCATCTCCGGCCTCACCGCCAACTTCCTGCTGCTGGTCGCTTCCAAGCGGCGGCTCTTCGCGGTCCGCACCATGATCCGCGGCTTCCTGGCGCTCGACGACGCCGACCGCGGCGTGTCGCGCGCCGCCGTCACGGTGGCGGCCCCGCTCGACGACGCCCAGCTCGCCGCGCTGAAGCAGTCCCTCGCCGAGGCCACGGGCGGCCGCAGCGTGGAGCTCGACGTGAAGGTCGATCCCGAGATCATCGGCGGCATCGTCGTGCGGCTCGGCAGCCGCATGGTCGACGCCTCGATCAAGACCAAGCTCAACTCAATCCGTACACGCATGAAAGAGGTCGGCTGATGGACATCCGCGCTGCTGAGATTTCCGACATCCTCAAGCGGGAGATCCAGAACTTCGGCACCGAGGCCGAGGTCACCGAGGTCGGCCAGGTCCTGTCCGTCGGCGACGGCATCGCCCGCATCTACGGCCTCGACAACGTCCAGGCCGGCGAGATGGTCGAGTTCGAGACCGGCGTGCGCGGCATGGCGCTGAACCTCGAGGCCGACAACGTCGGCATCGTGATCTTCGGCTCGGACCGCGAGATCGGCGAAGGCCAGACCGTCAAGCGCACCGGCGCCATCGTGGACGTGCCGGTCGGCAAGGAGCTGCTCGGCCGCGTCGTCGACGCGCTCGGCAACCCCATCGACGGCAAGGGCCCGATCGCCGCCACGCGGCGCGCCCGCGTCGACGTGAAGGCCCCCGGCATCATCCCGCGCAAGTCGGTCAACGAGCCCATGTCGACCGGCCTCAAGGCCGTCGACGCCCTGATCCCGATCGGCCGCGGCCAGCGCGAGCTCATCATCGGCGACCGCCAGACCGGCAAGACCGCCGTGGCGCTCGACGCCATCCTGAACCAGAAGGCCGTCAACCAGGGCACGGACGAGGGCTCCAAGCTCTATTGCGTCTACGTCGCGGTCGGCCAGAAGCGTTCCACCGTCGCCCAGCTCGTGAAGGTGCTGGAGGAGCAGGGCGCGATGGATTATTCCATCGTGGTCGCCGCCACCGCCTCCGACCCGGCCCCCATGCAGTTCCTGGCCCCCTTCGCCGGCTGCGCCATGGGCGAGTTCTTCCGCGACAACGGCATGCATGCCCTGATCGTCTACGACGATCTGTCCAAGCAGGCCGTCGCCTACCGCCAGATGTCGCTGCTGCTGCGCCGCCCGCCCGGGCGCGAGGCCTATCCGGGCGACGTGTTCTACCTGCATTCCCGCCTGCTGGAGCGCGCCGCCAAGCTTAACGACAAGGAGGGCAACGGCTCGTTGACCGCCTTGCCGGTGGTGGAAACCCAGGCCAACGACGTGTCGGCCTACATTCCCACCAACGTGATCTCCATCACCGACGGGCAGATCTTCCTTGAGACCGACCTGTTCTACCAGGGCATCCGCCCGGCCGTGAACGTCGGCCTGTCGGTGTCGCGCGTCGGCTCCGCCGCCCAGACCAAGGCGATGAAGAAGGTCGCCGGCAAGATCAAGGGCGAGCTCGCGCAGTACCGCGAGATGGCGGCCTTCGCGCAGTTCGGCTCGGACCTCGACGCCACGACGCAGAAGCTGCTCAACCGCGGTTCTCGCCTGACCGAGCTGCTGAAGCAGCCGCAGTTCTCGCCGCTGAAGATGGAAGAGCAGGTCTGCGTGATCTACGCGGGCGTGAACGGCTACCTCGACGCCCTGCCGGTGAACCGCATCCGCTCCTACGAGGACGGGCTGCTGGCCCTGCTGCGGTCCAGCCACATGCCGCTGCTCGACGCCATCCGCACCTCGAAGGACCTCAGCGACGACTCGGCCGGCAAGCTGAAGGGCGTCGTCGAGGGCTACACCAAGTCCTTCGCCTGAACCGGCGCGGGTCGCCCCGGCGCCCGCACGGCCACGACAACCGATCCATCCCGGGCCGTGAAGGCCCGGGGCGCCTCCTTCTCCGACAAGAGCCCTCGACATGCCGTCCTTGAAGGACCTGCGGAACCGGATCTCCTCGGTCAAGTCGACCCAGAAGATCACCAAGGCCATGCAGATGGTCGCGGCCGCGAAGCTGCGCCGCGCCCAGATGGCGGCCGAAGCCGCGCGTCCCTTCGCCGAACGCATGGAGAAGGTGCTGGCGAACCTGGCGCGCGGCATCGGTGCCGGCACGCAGGCGCCGCCGCTGCTGGCCGGCAACGGCCAGGACCGGACACACCTCCTCGTGGTCTGCACGGCCGAGCGCGGCCTCTGCGGCGCCTTCAACGGCTCCATCGTGCGCCTCGCCCGCGAACATGCCAATGCGCTGCTGCGCGAGGGCAAGACCGTGAAGATGCTGCTCGTCGGCAAGAAGGGCTTCGAGCAGCTCCGCCGCCAGTTCGAGCAGAACATCGTCGAGGTGATCGAGCTTCGCAACGTCAAGCAGATGGGGTTCGGCGACGCCGATCCCATCGGCAAGAAGGTCATCGCCATGTTCGAGGCGGGCGAGTTCGACGTCTGCACGCTGTTCTTCTCGCGCTTCCGCTCCGTCATCTCGCAGATCCCGACGGCGCTGCGGCTGATCCCGGCCGAACTGCCGAAGGAAACGGACGCGACGGGGACGGGCGCCGCCTATGACTACGAGCCCGGCGAGGAGGAGATCCTGGCGGCGCTGCTGCCGCGCAACATCTCCATCCAGGTGTTCCGCGCGCTGCTGGAGAATGCCGCGTCCGAGCAGGGCTCGCGCATGAGCGCCATGGACAACGCCACCCGCAACGCCGGCGAGATGATCAAGAAGCAGACGCAGATCTACAACCGTTCCCGCCAGGCGATGATCACCAAGGAACTGATCGAGATCATCTCGGGCGCCGAAGCGCTGTAAAGCGCGCCGCCCGCGCCATCTCCTTCCCACCACAGACGTCGAAGCCGCCGCGCCCCGCGCGCACCACGTGAGGACACCATGGACGACTTTTCCCAGAACAGCGGCGGCAGCCTCAACGCCACCCAGAACCGCTCCCCGGGCCACATCACCCAGGTCATCGGCCCCGTGGTCGACGTCAAGTTCGAGGGCCACCTGCCCGAGATCCTGAACGCGCTCGAAACCTCGAACAACGGCAACCGTCTCGTGCTCGAGGTCGCCCAGCATCTCGGCGAGAACGCCGTGCGCTGCATCGCCATGGACGTGTCCGAGGGGCTGACCCGCGGCCAGTCGGTCACCGACACCGGCAAGCCCATCATGGTTCCGGTCGGCGAGGGCACGCTCGGCCGCATCATGAACGTCATCGGCGAGCCGGTCGACGAACTCGGGCCCATCAAGGCCGACGACACCCGCGCCATCCACCAGGCCGCCCCGGCCTATTCCGAGCAGTCCACCGACGCGCAGATCCTCGAGACGGGGATCAAGGTCGTCGACCTCCTCGCTCCCTACGCCAAGGGCGGCAAGATCGGCCTGTTCGGCGGCGCCGGCGTCGGCAAGACCGTGCTGATCATGGAACTCATCAACAACGTCGCCAAGGCGCACGGCGGCTACTCGGTCTTCGCCGGCGTCGGCGAGCGCACCCGCGAGGGCAACGATCTCTACCACGAGATGATCGAGTCTAAGGTCAACATGGACCCGCACGAGAATGGCGGTTCGGCCGCCGGTTCCAAGTGCGCGCTCGTCTACGGCCAGATGAACGAGCCCCCGGGCGCCCGCGCCCGCGTGGCCCTCACCGGCCTCACGGTGGCGGAGGACTTCCGCGACAAGGGGCAGGACGTGCTGTTCTTCGTCGACAACATCTTCCGCTTCACCCAGGCGGGCTCGGAAGTGTCGGCGCTGCTCGGCCGCATCCCCTCGGCGGTGGGCTACCAGCCGACGCTGGCCACCGACATGGGCGCCCTGCAGGAGCGCATCACCACCACCAACAAGGGCTCGATCACCTCGGTCCAGGCCATCTACGTCCCGGCCGACGACCTGACCGACCCGGCGCCCGCCACCTCCTTCGCCCATCTCGACGCCACGACCGTGCTGTCGCGCTCGATCGCCGAGAAGGGCATCTACCCGGCGGTGGATCCGCTCGACTCGACCTCGCGCATGCTGTCGCCGCTCGTCGTCGGCGAGGAGCATTATGCCATCGCCCGCCAGGTGCAGCAGGTGCTGCAGCGCTACAAGGCGCTGCAGGACATCATCGCCATCCTGGGCATGGACGAGCTGTCGGAAGAGGACAAGATCGCCGTCGCCCGCGCCCGCAAGATCGAGCGCTTCCTCAGCCAGCCCTTCCACGTGGCCGAAATCTTCACCGGCTCGCCCGGCAAGCTCGTGTCGCTGGCCGACACCATCAAGGGCTTCAAGGGCCTGGTCGAGGGCAAGTACGACCATCTCCCCGAGGCGGCCTTCTACATGGTGGGCAACATCGAGGAAGCCATCGAGAAGGCCGGCCGGCTCGCCAAGGCGGCTTGAGGCTTCGGGTCTGAGACGACGCGCGGCGCGCCTCCGGGCGGCGCCGCGCTTTTCGCAAGGGATGTGAGATGGCCGCCTTTCCGTTCGAACTCGTGTCGCCCGAGCGCCTGCTCTTCACGGGCGAGGTCGAGTCCGTCGTCGTGCCGGGCTCGGAAGGCGAGTTGACGGTCCTGAAGGACCACGCCCCGCTCATGACGACGCTGAAGCCCGGCATCGTCACCGTGACGGAGACGGGCGGCCGGGCGCAGCGCCTGTTCGTCCGCGGCGGTTTCGCCGACGTGGCGCCCACGGGCCTGACGATCCTGGCCGAAAGCTCCGTGCCGGTCGAGCAGCTCGACGCCGCCAAGCTCGATGCCGAGATCAAGGATGCGCAGGACGACGTGAACGACGCCTCGACCGACGAGGGTCGCCGCCTCGCCACCGAGAAGCTGAACCAGCTCCAGGAGCTGCGCGGCGCCCTGTCGATCTGACCCGACCGCCGGTTCCAGCCCGAGGCCGCGCGCTCCGTGAGGGGCGCGCGGCCTTCGCTTTTTGTCGGCACCGTCGGTATCGTCGGACCATGACGCACGACCCCAGACCCACGGCACGCCTTTCAGCAGACCCTGCCGGGATCGCCGCGGCCGCCGGCCTGCTCCGCGGCGGGCGCCTCGTGGCCTTCCCGACCGAGACCGTCTACGGCCTCGGCGCCGATGCAGGGAGCGCCGAGGCCGTGGCCGGCATCTACGCCGCCAAGGGTCGGCCCCGCTTCAACCCGCTCATCGCCCATGTGGCGGACCTCGATGCCGCCCGGGAGCAGGGCGATTTCGGCCCCGACGCCCTGGCGCTGGCCCGCGCCTTCTGGCCCGGCCCGCTGACGCTGGTGGTGCCGGTCGGTCCCCGTTGCACGGTGTCGGACCTGGCCCGCGCCGGCCTCGACAGCGTGGCGCTGAGGGTGCCGGCCCACCCCGTGGCCCGGGCCCTCATCGCCGCCGCCAGCGTCCCGGTCGCGGCCCCTTCGGCCAACCGTTCGGGCCGCATCAGCCCGACGGCGGCGGGCCACGTCCTCGACGATCTCGAGGGACGCATCGACGCCGTGCTGGACGGCGGGCCGACCGAGGTCGGCGTGGAATCCACCATCGTGTCCTGCCTCGGCGCCCCGATTCTGCTGCGGCCGGGCGGCGTGACGCGCGAGGCGATCGAGGCCGTGCTGGGCCGGCGGCTCGCCGATGCGGCGGCGGGCGGCGCCACGGTGGCGCCCGGCATGCTGGCCTCCCATTATGCGCCGCGGGCGGCCGTGCGGCTCGACGCCCTGGCATTGCGGGCCGGCGAGGCCGGGCTCGACTTCGGCGGGATCTTCGTGGGGCAGGGCGGGCCGGTGCTCGACCTGTCGCGGCGGCGGGACCTTGCCGAGGCCGCCGCCAACCTCTTCGGCCACCTGCGCGGCCTCGACGGGCAGCTGGCCGGGCGCGGAAGCATCGCGGTCGCCCCGATCCCGGCCGAGGGGCTCGGCGAGGCGCTCCGGGACAGGCTGGCGCGGGCCGCCGCGGAGCGGTGACGGACCCGTCGCCCTCTCCCGCCCGGCGGGAGAGGGCCGGTCCTCAGCCCCCGATCTCCACCACCACGCGCCCCCGCACCTTGCCGTCGAGGATGGTGTGCGCGGTCGGCACGATGGCGTCGAAGCCGATCGTCGTCGTCAGCGCCTTCAGCTTGTCCTTGTCGAGGTCCCGCGCCAGGCGGTCCCAGGCGGCGATGCGACGCTCCCGGCTCGCCATGACGCTGTCGATGCCGAGCAGCGACACGCCGCGCAGGATGAAGGGCATCACGGTGGCGGGGAGGTCGGCGCCCTGCGCCAACCCGCAGGCCGCCACGGCGCCGTTCGACCGGGTCTGCGCGATGACGTTGGCGAGCGTGTGGGAGCCGACCGCGTCGACGCCGGCGGCCCAGCGCTCCTTGCCGAGCGGGCGGCCGGGCTTCGACAATTCGTCGCGCGCCACGATCTCGGCGGCGCCGAGGTCGCGCAGGAAGCCTTCCTCCTCGGGCCGGCCCGTCGACGCCATCACCCGCCAGCCGAGGCGGCTGAGCAGCGCCACCGCGACCGAGCCGACGCCGCCCGCCGCCCCCGTGACGATGGCGGCGCCGTGCTCGGGCGTGACGCCCGCCTTCTCCAGCGCCATCACGGCCAGCATGGCGGTATAGCCGGCCGTGCCGATCGCCATGGCGTCGGCGGCCGTGAAGGTCGGCGGCAGCGGCACCAGCCACTCGCCCTTGACGCGCGAGCGCTCCGCGTAGGCGCCGAGATGCGTCTCGCCCGTGCCCCAGCCGTTGAGCACCACGGCGTCGCCCGCCTTCAGCCCCGGATGGCTCGTCTCCTCGACGATACCGGCGAAGTCGACGCCCGGGATCATGGGGAAGCGCCGCACCACCGGGGACCGCCCCGTGATGGCGAGCCCGTCCTTGTAGTTGACGGTGGAATGGGTGACCCGCACCAGCGTGTCGCCCGGCATGAGGTCGGCCTCGTCGAAGGCGACGGGGGCCACGGTCTGCCCGGATTCCGTCCGGTCGATGCGCAGCGCCTTGAAGGTGCCCATGGTGGTTTCCTGTCCCTCGTCGGTTTCCCGCGATGAGAACGCGCGGCGGCCCCGGGCGTCAACCGCCACGCCTCGGCGGCGGGGGGGCGCCCTTGCGGCACCAGCGCAAAAAGGACATCTTCGCTCCTCACCGTGCTGCGGACGGCGCGCGCCCGTGCCCCTGCCGGGGTGGGAGCCGCCCCCAAACCCGACAAGGTCCCCGTGCCCGAACTCTTCTTTCCGCGCCGCGCCGCGGCCTGCCTCGCGGCCCTCCTGCTCGCCGGCACGGCCCTGACCCTCCCCGTCCAGGCGCGCGAATCCATCGCCCTGCCGCCGCCCCCCGACGTCAGCGGCAGCGTGACGGGCAACTACCTTTCGGCGCTGGTGGCGGGCGCGGACCGCGACACCCAGGCGGCCTCGGCCTATTTCAAGGAAGTCCTGCGGTCCGATCCCCGCAACCCGGAACTCATCGAGCGGACCTTCGTGGCCGCCCTGTCCAACGGCGACGTCGATGACGCGCTCGACTTCGCTCGCCGCCTCGTCAAGGCCGACCCGAAGAACGGCCTCGCCCACATGGTGCTGGGGCTCGGCCAGTTGCGCGACAGCCATTGGATGGCGGCCCGGCGCGAGTTCAGCTCGGGCGGCGCCGGCCGCGAGCACGACATCACGGCGACGCTGCTCACCGCCTGGTCCTTCGCCGGCCAGGGCGACGAGAAGAAGGGCCTCGCCGCCATCGACGAGCTGAAGGACACCGGCTTCGCGGTCTTCCGCGACTACCACGCCGCCCTGATCGCCGACATGGCCAACGACCTGCCCGAGGCCACGAAGCGCTTTAAGACCGCCTATGCCGAGGACCACACGATCCTGCGGCTCGTCGACGCCTATGCGCGGTTCGAGGCGCGCCACGGCGCCAAGGACGAGGCGCTGCGGGCGCTCGCCGCCTTCGGCGAGATCCTGCCGCACCATCCGCAGATCGAGGCGCTGACCGCCGACATCACGGCCGGCAAGCCCATCCAGCCGCTCGTCAAGACCGCGCAGGAAGGCGCCGCCGAGGTGCTCTACGGCCTGGGGGCGGCGGGCGGCCGCCAGGGCGACGAACTCGCCGCCATGATCTACCTGCGCCTGTCGCTCTTCCTCGCCCCCAACAACAGCCTCGCCCAGATCACGCTGGCCGACCTGTACGGGCGGCTGAAGCAGAACGAGCAGGCCATCGCGGTCTACAACAGGGTGCCGGATGCCAGCGCCCTGCGCGACAATGCCGACGTGCAGACCGGCCTCACGCTCGACGTGATGGGGCGGCCCGAAGACGCGATCCGCTACCTCAAGGACATCGTGGCGCGGCACCCCGCCGACATCGACGCCCTGACCACGCTCGGCAACGTGCAGCGCGAGCAGAAGCAGTACGGCCCGGCGGCCGCCACCTACGGCCAGGCCCTCGCCACGCTGGCCCCGGGCGACAAGGCCGCCTGGACGCTGCTCTACTTCCGCGGCATCTCCTACGAGCGCGACAAGCAGTGGCCCAAGGCCGAGGCCGATTTCCAGGAAGCCCTGCGCCTCAACCCGGATCAGCCGGTGGTGCTCAACTACCTCGGCTATTCCTGGGTCGACCGGGGCGAGCACCTCGACGAGGCCTTCAAGATGCTCCGCAAGGCTGTGGCGCTGCGCCCGGAGGACGGGTTCATCGTCGACAGCCTGGGCTGGGCCGACTACCGCCTCGGGGATTACGCCGGGGCCGTGAAGGAGTTGGAGCGCGCCATCGTGCTCAAGCCCGGCGACCCGACCATCAACGACCATCTCGGCGACGCCTACTGGCGAACCGGCCACAAGCTCGAGGCGCAGTTCCAGTGGAACCACGCGCGCGACCTCAAGCCCGAGGCCGACGACCTGCCGGCGATCCTCGACAAGATCGCCCATGGCCTGCCGGACCTGAAGCCCACGGCCGCCGCCGAGGGCAAGGCACCCGACGGCAACGCCCCCGAGCCTGCCGCCCCCACCGCCGCCCCGGCCGTCGATACGTCCCCCAAGGCCCCGGAAGGGTCGGCGCCGGCCGGGTCCACGCCGCCGAAATAGAGAGGCGTCCCGCGTCGCCGAAATAGGCTTGCATCCCGCGTCGCGGGGCGCCATGTCGATGGCGTGCCGTGGCCGGCGCCCGTCCCGGGACCCGCCGCGGCGCGGCTGTTGGCGTGGCGCGATCATATCGGTCCCTCTGCCCCCCGATATGGAGTGAACCGATGAGCGTCGAGACCCTGGTCGTCACCGCGGACGAGGACGGCATGCGCCTCGACCGCTGGTTCAAGCGGCGCCACCCGGAACTGACGCTGGGCCACCTCAACAAGATCGTCCGCACCGGCCAGGTCCGCATCGACGGCGCCCGCACCAAGACCTCGGCCCGGGTCGCGCCCGGCCAGACCGTGCGGGTGCCCCCGCTGAAGATGGCGGACTTCCCCGCGCCCGTCGTGCGGCGCCCCACCCATTCCGAGGAGGACCGACGCGCCATCCTCGAGATGGTGCTGTTCGAGGACCGCGACGTCTTGGTGCTGAACAAGCCCTACGGCCTCGCCGTGCAGGGCGGCTCCGGCACCGTGCAGCATGTCGACGGCATGCTGGCGAGTCTCGCCGACGCCGCCGGCAACCGGCCGCTCCTGGTGCACCGGCTCGACCGCGACACGTCGGGCGTGCTGCTCGTCGCCCGCAGCCGCAAGATGGCGGCCGACCTCGGCGAAGTGTTCCGCTCGCGCCAGGCCCGCAAGCATTACTGGGCGCTGGTCGAGGGCGTGCCCAAGCCCGCCCAGGGCCGCATCTCGCTCTTCCTCGCCAAGGGCGAGGGCATGGGCAACGACCGGGCGGATCGCCCCAAGGGCGGCGACCGCGCCGCCATGGAGCGCATGCGCGTCGCCAAGCACGGCGACCCGGACGCGCAGCATTCCGTGACGCTCTATGCCACCGTGGACCGCGTGCTGCCGCGGCTCGCCTGGCTGTCGATGAAGCCCATCACGGGCCGCACCCACCAGCTTCGCGCCCATGCCGAGGCCATCGGCCACCCCATCGTGGGCGACCCGAAATATTTCGTGGCGCCGCCGGGCGGTGCCAAGCACGTCGACCCCGCCCGCGCCGTGCCGACCGACGTGGAGCGCAAGCTCCACCTGCTGGCGCGCCGCCTCGTGCTGCCGAACCCGCGCGGCGGCACGCTCGACGTGACGGCGCCGCTGCCGCCCCATATGCAGAAGAGCTGGGACCTGTTCGGCTTCGACACGAAGCAGTTCGACCCGATCGAGAACGCCCCCGAGGACTGACGCGATGGTGGACGAGCCCGGACCCATGATCCCGGGGCGCCAGGCCCCGCCCGCCAAGCCGAAGCGCTTCTACGCGCTGGCGAGCGTCGCCGAACGCGACGGCGGCTTCGCGCTGCTGCTCGATGGGCGGGCGGCCCGCACCCCCGCCCGCCGTCCGCTGGCGCTGCCGTCGGAGCCGGTCGCGGCGGCGGTGGCGGGCGAATGGAACGCGCAGGTCGCCGTCATCGACCCCGCGAAGATGCCGCTGACCCGCATCGCCAACAGCGCCATCGACGGCGTGGCGGAACAGAGGGACGCCGTCGCCGCCGAGGTCGCCACCTATCTGGGCTCCGACCTCCTGGTCTACCGCGCCGCCGATCCCGCGCCGCTCGTCGCCGCCCAGGCGGCGGCCTGGGATCCCGTGCTCGACTGGGCGCGCCAGGCTTACGGGGCGCGGTTCATCCTGGCCGAGGGCGTGACCTTCGTGGCGCAGCCGCCCGCGACGCTGGCGGCGCTCGGGCAGGTGATAGATGGGCTGGTCGGGCAGGGGCCCGCCGCCCCCTTCCGGCTCGCCGCCCTCAACGTCATGACGACGCTGACGGGCTCGGCGCTGCTGGCCCTCGCCGTGATGCACGGCCGCCTGTCGCCCGAAGCCGCCTGGGCTGCTGCCCATGTCGACGAGACGTTCCAGGAGTCCCAGTGGGGCAGCGACGCCGAAGCCCTGGAGCGCCGCGACCGCCGCTGGGCCGACATGCGCGCCGCCGCCACGCTGGGCCTCTTGGCGGGCTGACCCGCCTGTCGGGCCACTCGGCGGCCCGGCCGTCCCGCCCGCTCGTCGCCGATCCCGCCGGCACGAGCCCAACCGCCCCCATGACGAGGAAAGCCCCCGACGGCAGGGCCGTCGGGGGCTCGATCGATGGTGCCGAAGGGGCGAGCCGTCAGTCGCCGGTGCCGGCGGCCGGGGAGAACAGTTCGGCCTTGCCGGGCTTGCCGTCCCAGTCCTTGCTGTCGGCGGGCGCGTCCTTCTTGACCGAGATGTTGGGCCAGGACTTGGCGTATTCGGCGTTGATCCCGAGCCATTTCTCGAGGCCCGACTCCGTATCGGGCTTGATGGCCTCGGCCGGGCACTCGGGTTCGCACACGCCGCAGTCGATGCATTCGTCGGGGTGGATCACGAGCATGTTCTCACCCTCGTAGAAACAATCCACGGGGCACACCTCGACACAATCCATGTACTTGCACTTGATGCAGTTCTCGACGACGACGTAGGTCATATCCTATCCTTTGACGCGCTTCCGGCGGTGCGGGCACGATCGAGGGCGCGGCGCGAACGGAACGTCCGCCAACAGCCCGTGCTAATGGCTTTGCGGGGCGCGTGCAAGCGCCCGACCCGCGGCCAGAATGACCGGGCGGGAGTTAATCTTCCGTCCCGTCCGCCTCGGCCTCGTCGTCCGGACCCTCGCCCGCATCGTCGCCCGGGGTGGCGGCGGGCCGGGGCGCGAGGTCCTCGTAGAGGGTGCGGGCTTCCGGCGCTGGCCCCCGCCGCTCGCCCGAGGACAGCACCTTCAGCACCCGCACGTGGCGCTCCAGCGCCACCGTCACCACGTCGCCCGGCTTGACGGCCTTGGCCGCCGTCTCCACCCGCACCGAATTGACCCGGACGTGACCTTCGGTCACGAGCCGCGCCGCCAGCGAGCGGGTCTTCACCACGCGGGTGAACCACAGCCACTTGTCGAGGCGCTGGCGCGCGGGCTCGGGACCCGCCGGAGGAGGGGCGGTGCCGGGCAAGCGGGGTCAGGACTCCTTCTTGCCGCGCTCGAGTTCGACCTTCAGAGCCATGAGCTTGGCGAAGGGCGAGTTCGGGTCGGGCTGCCGGTCCCGCGCCGGCGGGCGCGTCTCGGTGGAGAAGTTCTGCGGTCCACGGCCCTCGCGGCGGTTCTCGCCGCGACCCTCGCCGCCGCGGAACCCGCCGCGCTCGCCGCCGCCGGCCCGGTTCTCGAACCGGGCCTTGCCGTTGCGGGCGGGCGCACCGCCGTCCCGCGCCGGCCGGGCACCACCCTCGGGCACCTGGCCGGCCTGGGCGGCCGGTGCGGCTTCGCCGCCCGGTCCCCGACGGTCGCGATCGAAGCGGCGCTCGCCGCCGCCCGGCCGCCCGTTGGGGCCGCGGTTGTCGGGGCGCGGCCGCTGCGACCTGCGCTCGTCCTGGCGCTCGCCCGCGTGACCTTCGGCCGCGACCGCGGGTTCGCCGCCCTGGGCGGGCGCTCCCCGGCGTCCATCGGCCCTGCCGTCCCGGCGCGGAGCCCCGCGACCGTCCTGACGGCGCTGGGCGTGGTGGTTGGTCCGGTGCGGCCGCCACACTTCGATCAGCACGGGCTCTGCCGGAACGGCCTCGACAGCGGCCGAGTCGGACGCGGTGGCGTCGGAGCCGGCGGTGGCGTCGGAGCCGGCGGTGGCGTCGTGGGTCGTCTCGTCGTCGGCCGTCTCGGAAACGGTCGGCTCGGTCCCGTCCTGCGGAGCTTCGATCCCGTCCTGCGGCGCCTGGACCACGGCTTCGGCTTCCGGCGCCTCGGGCGCAGCAGCCTCGCCGGTCTCGGGCGTCGTCGTTTCGTTCGCCTCGTGCGGCGCCGTCTCGTGCGAGGCCGCCTCCGCATCCGTCACCGTCACGGCAACGGGCTCGGGAGCCGGGGCAGGCGTGCGGGACAGGCCCGTCCCTTCGATGAGGGCGCCGTCGTCGACCGGAATGTCGGCGCTTTCCGGCGCGGCGGCTTCGACCGAAGACGTTTCCGCGTCGGGCGCCAAGGCCTCGGCGGGCTCGGCAGCAGGGGCGGCCTCGTCGGCCGGGGCGTCCCCCGCGTCCGGCGACGCTTCTGCCGGTGCGTCGGCCGATGCGGCTTCGGGTGCGATCGCCACCGGCTTGACCGGCGCGATGGGCGCGGCCGGCACCAGCGGCACCGTGATGGCGGGGCCGGGTCGACGGTCGAGCACGTAGCCCAGGGCCTTCAGGATGGAGGCGAAGTCCTCGCCCGAACAGCCCGCCAGGGAGGTCATCTGGACGGTGGTGACGAAGCCGTCGGAATCGGCCGTGCCGGCCGGCGGCGTGCCGGGCGTCGTGCCGGGCCGGTAGGCGATGGCGGGACGGATGAGGTCCGCCAGGCGCTCCAGGATGTCGACCCGCACGGCCCGGGTCCCGCAGACGCGGAAGCCGGCGGCGCGGTAGAGGCCCTTCGGCACGTCGGGGTCGGCCACGAAGGAGGTCCGACCGGAGGCGGCGAGATGCGGCACCTCGTCGAGGCCCTTGACGCTCTCGACGCCGCCGTGGCGCAGGGCCCAGAGCTGGGCCGCCAGGGCGCGGGGCGCCGGCTTGACCAGCGCCGGGAGGTAGATGTGGTAGGCGCCGAAGCGCAGGCCGAGCTTGCGCAGCGTGCCGCGCGCCGCCTGGTCGAGGCCCTTCATCTCCTCGGCGACGCGGGACCGCTCCAGAACGCCGAGCGATTCCGCCACCTGGAAGGCGATGCCGCGCAGGATGCCGTCGAGCCCGTCGCCGGCTTCGAGTTCGAAGAGCACGCCGAGGTGCTTCTTGATGTGCTGCCCGAGCCACAGATCGAGCCGCCGCTGCACCGTCTCGAGGGCGGGTCCGGTGAGGTATTCGTCCGCCACGATGCGGGCACGGGGCTGCAGCAGCTTGTCGCCAGCGGCGAGCTTGGCCACGGGGTCGCCGAGCCAGCGGATCGTGCCGTCGTTGGCGAGGGCGAAGCTCTCGTCCACGGCGGCGGCGAAGCGCTCGGCCCGGGCCTCGATCTCGCCGCCGAGGGCCTTCAGCGCGGCCGCGTTCAGCGCCTTCGCCGCCTCGCCCGCGGCCTGCGGGTCGGGCGTGAACCGAAAGCCGTGCAGCTGGCCCACGTGCTGGCCTTCAACCATCACGTCGCCGCCGGCCGTGATCTCCGCTTCCAACATCGCATTCTCTCTCAAGCGCCGCATCAACACGCTCGTCCGCCTGTCGACGAAGCGCTGGGCCAGTCTCTCGTGCAAGGCATCGGACAGCCTGTCCTCTAGCTGACGCGTGACGCCCTGCCAATGCTCCGGATCGCCGAGCCAGTCGGGCCGGTTGGCGATGTAGGTGAGGGTGCGGACCTGGGCGATCCGCGCCGACAGGGCGTCGATGTCGCCTTCGGTCCGGTCGTAGAGGGCGACCTGCTGGGCGTACCAGCTGTCCGGCACGCGCCCGGCCCGCACCACGTAGCCGTAGAGCGCCAGGGCGAAGTCGGCATGGGCGGCCGGCGACACCTTGCGGTAGTCGGGCACCTGGCACACGTCCCACAGCCGCTGCACGTCGGCGCGCGTCTTGGCGACGCGCCGCACCGTCTCGTCCCGCGCCGCGATGTCGAGCACCATGACGTCCTCGGCGAGCGGCGCGCGCGTCAGGCCCGGCTCGTTGGGGAAGATCTCCAGCGAGGCCTGCAGGGACGCGATCGAGGTGAAGTCGAGGTCGGAGTTGCGCCACTGCAGCGTCGTGACGGGGTCGAAGCGGTGCTCCTGCAGGGCTTCGACGAGGTCCTCCTCGAAGGCCGGGCAGCGGCCCGTGGTGCCGAAGGTGCCGTCCTTGACGTGGCGCCCGGCCCGGCCCGCGATCTGGCCGATCTCGGCGGGGTTGAGCCGGCGGTACTGCCAGCCGTCGAACTTGCGCTCGCCCGCGAAGGCCACGTGGTCGACGTCGAGGTTCAGCCCCATGCCGATCGCGTCGGTGGCGATGAGGTAGTCGACCTCGCCGTTCTGGTACATCGCCACCTGGGCGTTGCGGGTGCGCGGCGACAGGGCGCCCAGCACCACGGCGGCGCCGCCGCGCTGGCGCCGGATCAGCTCGGCGATGGCGTAGACCTCGTTGGCCGAGAAGGCCACGATGGCGGTGCGGTGCGGCAGGCGCGACAGCTTCTTTTCGCCCGCGAAGGTCAGGTTCGACAGGCGCGGCCGGTTGACGATGCTGACGCCGGGCAGCAGCCGCTCGATCATGCGCTGCATGGTGGAGGCGCCCAGCACCAGGGTCTCGTCGAGCCCGCGGCGGTGCAGCAACCGGTCGGTGAAGACGTGGCCGCGGTCGAAGTCCTGGCACAGCTGGATCTCGTCGATGGCGACGAAGGACACGTCGAGGTCCCGCGGCATGGCTTCGACGGTGCAGACCCAGTAGCGCGGGTGCTTGGGCTTGATCTTCTCCTCGCCGGTGATCAGCGCGACCTGCTCGGCCCCGACCTTCTCGACGACGCGGCCGTAGACTTCGCGCGCCAGCAGCCGCAGCGGCAGTCCGATGATGCCGGACGGGTGGGCCAGCATCCGCTCGATGGCGAAATGCGTCTTGCCGGTGTTGGTCGGCCCGAGGACGGCCGTGACGGTGCGGGCCCGGATCTGGTCGCGGACACCGCTGAGGGCGCCGGCGAAAGCACCCGGCGTGCTGCGGTTCGGATGATGCATCGAGCGGCCGGGCCTCTTGGCGCTGCTTGTGACGACCGCACGGTTCCGGCTCTTGAGCCGGGACCCGGTTCGCAGGCGCGGCCCATGAACGACCGCTCCTGGTGAATGTCGGGCTGCGGTGCCCGCAAATCAACCCGCGCCCACCGACCCGGTCCGGTCCGCCTCCCGGACGGCTTCCGACGTCACTGCGCCCCGGCGGCCTTGAGGGGGGCGGCGAAGGACACGTCCGTCGCCTCGATCGTCACCATGCCGATCATGCTCATCACGGCGACGTGGTAGGGATAAACGAAGCGCGTGGTGCCGAGGGGCGCCAGCCAGGTCTCCATGTCCTTGTTGTCGATCATGAACTTGTTGACCGGGCGGTCGGGCCGATAGCCCGAGATGGGCTGGTAGCGCGCCGCGCAGACCGCGACGGGACCCGTGTAGGCGGGGCTGGCCACCTGCTGCAGGCGCTTGAAGCTCAGCACCACGTTGAAGCGCACGCCCCCGTCGAAGAGCGGCAGCGTGCGGTCGCAGGCCGCCGGCCCGAGCACGTCGCCGGTGCCCGGAACCGGCATGATGAACGAGCTCATGGGGTCGATGATGCCCCGCTTGTCCGCCGGGGATACCGGGATGCGGTCCGGCGACTGCAGGTAGGGCGGGGTGATCTCGACCTGGGTGGCGGCATTCTTCTCCTCCGCCATGCGGATGGTGAGGAGGTAGTGCGGCGTGCCGGCCGTGGCGGCGAAGCCCGAGGGCGTCAGGTGGCCGTCCCGGTGGGCGCCCGTGGCCGTCACGGCGCCCTTGGTGTCGACCAGCACTCCCGCGATGCCGGTGAGCTTGCCGGTCCCCAGCAGCCGGTAGTCCTTGGCGCCCACGCTGCCGTCCACGGTGGCGGTGCCGATCGGCAGGCCGATCAGCGCCACGCCGTAGCGGAGGTGGACGGGGGTGGCGTCGGGGGCCGGCGCCGCGTGCGGGGCGGCGGCGAGGGCCGGGGCCGTCGCGGCCAGCAGCACGGCGGCGGCACTCGCCAGGGCCGGAACGGGGCTTCTCATCGGATCGGCATCTCGGGGGGGCCGCGCAGGGCGAAGCTGTCTCGACAGCAGGGTTAACCCGCGGAGCTTGCGCCAGGAAAGCGGCATCTTTCGGCACGATGTCGCGCCGGGAGCGATGGGAGCGCGGCCGGCCGGGCCGGGCCGGGCTTGCGGGCCGCACCTGCCAGCCGCACCTGAGGTCGCACTCGGGGCCGCACTCGGCGTCGCACTTGCAAGCTCCCCCGTGCCACCATACGTCCGGGCCTCGAACAGGATCGGCTGTCCCGCAATCGCCTCGGCGATTCCAAGCCGATGACACTGTTCCTGATTTGGAGCCGGAGCGGATTCGCCGACGGCGGAAGCGCTTTGGTCAGCCGGAGACGTCGATGGTCCAGGGGAACGAGCCGAGCCAGCCCTTCCACGCCACAACCATCCTGATGGTGAAGAAGCGTGGGCTGACGGTGATCGGTGGCGACGGCCAGGTTTCGTTCGGCCAGACCGTGATGAAGTCGACGGCCCGCAAGGTGCGGCGTCTCGCCAAGGGCAACGTCATCGCGGGGTTCGCCGGCGCCACCGCCGACGCCTTCACGCTGTTCGAGCGGCTCGAAACCAAGCTCGAACAATTCCCCGGCCAGCTGATGCGCGCCTCGGTCGAACTCGCCAAGGACTGGCGGACGGACCGCTACCTGCGCCGCCTGGAAGCCATGATGTTGGTGGCGGACGACAAGACCGCGCTGGTGCTCACCGGCACCGGCGACGTGCTGGAGCCGGAGGCGACCGAGCACGGGTCGGTGGCGGCCATCGGCTCGGGCGGCAATTACGCTCTGGCGGCGGCCCGGGCCCTCATCGACACCGGGCTGCCAGCCGAGGCCGTGGTGCGCAAGGGCATGAAGATCGCGGCCGAGATCTGCATCTACACCAACGACAACCTCGTCGTCGAAAGCATCGGGGCTGAGGGACCATGACCGAATTCTCACCCCGCGAGATCGTCTCCGAACTCGATCGCCACATCATCGGCCAGAACGACGCCAAGCGCGCCGTCGCCATCGCGCTGCGCAACCGCTGGCGCCGCCTGCAGCTCACCGGCGCCATGCGCGACGAGGTGCTGCCCAAGAACATCCTGATGATCGGGCCGACCGGCTGCGGCAAGACCGAGATCTCGCGCCGGCTCGCCCGGCTGGCCAACGCGCCCTTCCTCAAGGTCGAGGCCACGAAGTTCACCGAGGTCGGCTATGTCGGCCGCGACGTCGAGCAGATCGTGCGCGACCTGCTCGAGATCGGCATCGGCCTCGTCAAGGAGGCGAAGAAGAAGGACGTCGAGGCCAAGGCCCATCTCGCCGCCGAGGAGCGCCTGCTCGACGCCCTGGTGGGCGAAACCTCGTCGCCCGCCACCCGCGACAGCTTCCGCAAGCGCCTGCGCGCCGGCGAACTCGACGACAAGGAGGTGGAGATCGAGGTGGCGGCGCCGGGGCCCACCATGCCCATGATGGAACTTCCCAACATGCCGGGGGCCTCCATCGGCGCCATCTCGATCGGCGACATCTTCGGCAAGATGGGCGGGGCGCGCACCAAGCCGCGCCGCACCACCGTGAAGGAGGCCCATGCGCCGCTCTTCGCCGAGGAAAGCGAGAAGCTGCTCGACCCCGAGGCGGTGACGCGCCAGGCCATCCACGAGGTGGAGAACAACGGCATCGTCTTCCTCGACGAGATCGACAAGATCTGCGCCCGCGACGGCCGGGGCGGGGACGGCGGCATCTCGCGCGAGGGCGTGCAGCGCGACCTGCTGCCGCTCATCGAGGGCACCACCGTGCCGACCAAGCACGGGCCGGTGAAGACCGACCACATCCTGTTCATCGCCTCGGGCGCCTTCCACGTGTCGAAGCCCTCCGACCTCCTGCCGGAACTGCAGGGGCGGCTGCCGATCCGCGTGGAACTGGCGGCCCTGACCGAGGACGATTTCCGCCGCATCCTCACCGAGACCGAGGCCTCGATCATCAAGCAATACGTGGCGCTGATGGAGACCGAGGGCCTGACGCTGGCCTTCGACCCCGAAGCCATCGACGAGTTGGCGCGGGTGGCGGTGGAGGTGAATTCCACCGTCGAGAACATCGGGGCGCGGCGGCTGCAGACCGTGATGGAGCGGGTGCTCGACGAGATCTCCTTCACGGCCTCGGACCGCTCGGGCCAGGAGGTGACCATCACGCGCGATTACGTGAAGACCAACGTCGGCGACCTCGCCAAGAACGCCGACCTGTCGCGCTTCATCCTGTGACGGTGGGCCGGCCTCCTCCCGCGCCGCGGGAGAAGGCTCAGGCCCGCGCCGAGACGAACCAGCACTGGGCGCCGAGCCGGATGCCCTCCGGCCCGTCGACCTCCGCCAGCGCCGCCGCGACCGCGCGCTCGGCGGCCGCACGCTGCGCTTCCGTGCCGCTCGCCAGCGCCCGCGACACGGGGCCGACCTGAACGGTGAAGCGCATCGCCTCTTCGACCTCGCCGTGTCGGCCCAAGGTCAGCGGCGCGTCGAAGGCCTCGACCCGCACCTCCGCGAAGCCCGCCAGGCCGAGGATCCGCCCGACCCGGTCGGGGTCGGCGAAGGCGAAGGGCCCGGGCGCCTCGGGCTCGGGCCTTTCCTGCTCGGGCAGGTGCGGCACCGCGGCCCTGTAGGGCACGGAGAACCAGGGATTGGCCTTGAAGGGCCGCCAGCAGGCGAAGACCAGCCGCCCGCCCGGCTTGAGCGCGCGGTGGATGTTGATGAAGGCTTCGACGGGCGCGTCGAAGAACATCACGCCGAAACGCGAGAAGGCGAGGTCGAACGAGCCCGGTGCGAAGGGCTCGGTCGCGGCATCGGCCTTCAGCACGGCCGCCTGGGTCAGCGCGCTTGCGGCGATGCGGTGCTCCGCCACCGCCAGCATCGGCGCCGAGATGTCGACCCCGGTGACGCGCCCGAGCGACCCGACGCCCTCGGCCAGCGCCAGCACGGTGGCGCCGCAGCCGCAGCCGATGTCGAGCGCATGTTCGCCCTGGCGCGGCGCCGCCGCCGCGACGGCGGCCGCGCTGATCGGGGCGAACAGCCCGTCGAGGTGCGCCTGCAATCGGGCCCATTTGTCCCCGGCATCGCCGTTCCAATAGGCGACTTGGTCGGCGTTGGGGGCGGCGGTGCTGCTGGTCCCGTCGGTCATCGCCATCGCTCCGAGCCGGACGTCGGCCACGACGCTATCTAAGCTGGCCACCGGGACGCCGTCGAGCTTGGGCTTGGTCCTGTCGGGTCGTTGAATGCGACGGTGGTGCCGGTCCGCGATGACCAGGCGTCTTCGATGCCGCCGCGGTCCGTATTGCCCGACGACATGGCTCGCGTCGTCCGATGCCGACGACAGCCGAGCCTGCGAACAGGCTCGCACGTTTCAAGGTTCAGGATGCCTCGCCGCGATGGACAGGTCGAGAGCTTGCCGGAGCAGTGCGTTGACCAAAGCGTCGAGTGTCACGCCCTGCCGCTCCGCGCGTCCCTCGAGCGAGACCAGGATATCGGCATCGAGATGGACTGGCGGAGCCAAGGTCGCGTCCTGGTGGAAGAACCGCCCTCGTCGACCGGTCGAAAAGTCGTACTCGTCCCTCATGCGCCCTCGCGATACTGCCTCGTTTCGTTGCGGGTCGGACGCCTTGCCGAGATCAGGCGAACCACCACGCGGTCTTCATCGTGTTCCGTCCATGTGTGGACAAGGAGGACCAGGCGGCCGACAGAGCTTTCGCCGATCGTGATCCAACGCTCCTCCGAAGCACTGTCGTCCTGGACAGACAACATCAGGCTATCACGGAAGACCGACATGGCTTCCTCGAACGTCACATCGTGCTTGCCGACGTTCGAGGAGGCCTTGGCCTGATCCCAGTCGAAGGAGATCTGCACGCTGGAGATGCTCCTTCACGACGGGCGGGCAGATCGTCACCTCACTCCGGCAGCTTGCGCACCGCCCCCTTGGATGCGCTGGTCGTCATGGCGGCATAGGCTTTGAGCGCCGTCGTGACCTTGCGCTTGCGGACCTCCGCGGGCTTAAAGCCGCGGCCTTCCTCCAGCGCGGCGCGGCGGCGCGCCAGTTCGGCGTCCGCCACGTCGAGGTGGATGGAGCGGTTCGGGATGTCGATGGCGATGCGGTCGCCCTCCTGCACCAGCGCGATCGTGCCGCCTTCGGCGGCTTCCGGCGAAACGTGGCCGATGGACAGGCCCGAGGAGCCGCCCGAGAAGCGGCCGTCCGTCACCAGGGCGCAGAGCTTGCCGAGGCCCTTCGACTTCAGGTAGCTCGTCGGGTAGAGCATCTCCTGCATGCCGGGACCGCCGCGCGGGCCCTCGTAGCGGATCAGCACCACCTGGCCGGGCGACACGCGGTTGGTCAGGATGGCGTCGACCGCCGCGTCCTGGCTCTCGAACACCCGGGCGGTGCCGTCGAAGACGAGGTTCGAGGGGTCGACGCCCGCCGTCTTCACGATGCAGCCCTCTTCGGCCAGATTGCCGTAGAGCACTGCAAGGCCGCCGTCCTGGCTGAAGGCGTGCTCCTTGTCGCGGATCACGCCGCCCTGGCGGTCGGTGTCGAGGTCCTCGTAGCGGCGGCTCTGGCTGAAGGCGACCTGGGTCGGCACGCCGCCGGGCGCGGCGCGGAAGAAGTCCCGCACGGTCTCGCTTTCGGTGCGCTTCACGTCCCAGCGGTCGAGCGCGGCGCCGAGCGACTCGGCGTGGACGGAGCCGCAATGGCTGTGCAGCAGGCCGGCGCGGTCGAGTTCGCCCAGGATGCCCATGATGCCGCCGGCGCGGTGCACGTCCTCCATATGGACGTCGCTCTTGGCGGGCGCGACCTTGCACAGGCAGGGCACGCGGCGCGACAGCCGGTCGATGTCCGACATGGTGAAGTTCACCTCGCCCTCGTGGGCGGCGGCGAGGAGGTGCAGCACCGTGTTGGTCGACCCGCCCATGGCGATGTCGAGCGTCATGGCGTTCTCGAAGGCCTCGAAGCTGGCGATGGCGCGCGGCAGGACGCTCATGTCGTCCTGCTCGTAGTGGCGGCGCGTGACGTCGACGATGAGGTGGCCGGCCTCGACGAAGAGGCGCTTGCGGTCGGCATGGGTGGCGAGCGTCGAGCCGTTGCCCGGCAGGGCGAGGCCGAGCGCCTCGGTGAGGCAGTTCATCGAATTGGCCGTGAACATGCCCGAGCAGGAGCCGCAGGTCGGGCAGGCGGACCGCTCGATGACCGTCACCTCCTCGTCGGTATAGTCGTCGTCGGCGGCCGCCACCATGGCGTCGACGAGGTCGAGCGCCTTGATCTTGCCCCGGTGGTCGACCTTGCCGGCCTCCATCGGGCCGCCCGACACGAAGACCGCCGGGATGTTGAGGCGCAGCGCCGCCATCAGCATGCCGGGGGTGATCTTGTCGCAGTTGGAGATGCACACCATCGCGTCGGCGCAATGCGCGTTGACCATGTATTCGACGCTGTCGGCGATGACTTCGCGCGAGGGCAGGCTGTACAGCATGCCGTCGTGGCCCATGGCGATGCCGTCGTCGACCGCGATGGTGTTGAATTCCTTGGCGACGCCGCCGGCGCTCTCGATCTCGCGGGCGACGAGCTGGCCGAGGTCCTTGAGGTGGACGTGGCCGGGCACGAACTGCGTGAAGCTGTTCACCACCGCGATGATGGGCTTGCCGAAGTCCCCGTCCTTCATCCCGGTCGCCCGCCACAATCCGCGGGCGCCGGCCATGTTGCGGCCGTGGGTCGTGGTGCGTGAACGATAGGGAGGCATGGGGCTGGTCTCGCTGTGGGCGGCTCTTGCGGATTTGGGAGCGGTTCTAGACCTCCGCAACCGCCGCGCCAAGGCGAAAGCGGCCGAGACGTCCGGGCTTCCCCTCCTGCAACGTCTGTTAAGGGCTCGGGGCCGATACTATCCGTCATCTCCTGTGAGCTTTCGGGCCGATGCTGAGCAACGACGGACATTTCGACATCCGGTACGACGCGCCGTTCCTCGGCGTCGCCGTCATCCTGTGCCTCCTGTCGACCCTGGCGCTGGTCAACCTCAACGATCAGGTCGGGGCCAGCCGGGGCCGGGCCCGTGCCGCCTGGCTCGCCATCGCCGGCCTCACCGGAGGGACCGGCATCTGGGCGACGCACTTCTTCGCCATGCTGGGCCTCAACACCGGCCTGCGGAGCGGCTACGACGTGGTGCCGATGGTGGCGGCGCTGGTCATCGCGGTGGGCGGCACGGTGGCGGGCCTCGCCATCGCGGCCCGCGCGCAGGGCCGCGGCGGCGCCATGGCGGGCGGGGCGACGGTCGGCGCCGGTGCCGTGGCCATGCATGGCTGCGCCATGGCGGGCTACGAGGTTGCCGGTGTCCTCGACCCGAGCCTGGCCCTGCTCGCCCTGGCCACGGTCCTGGCCTTGGTGCTGGCGGCGGCGGCCGTGGTGGTCGGGCGTCGGGGCGGGCTGCGCGGGCGGCTCGCCTGCGCGATGCTGCTGGCCCTGGCCATCTGCTCCCATCACCTCATCGCCCTCAAGGCCATCGCGATCCTGCCGGCGCCCGGCACCGGCGTGGCTCCCGGCGCCCTGGCGCCGGACCAGCTGATCGGGCCGGTGGCGGTGGCGAGCGTGCTGATCCTGCTGCTCGCCGTCGTGGCGCTCGGCGCCGACCTGCGCCTGCGCCGCCGGGCCGCGGCCGAGGTGCTGCGCATGACCTCGCTCGCCGATGCCGCCGTGGAAGGGCTGATGATCTGCGACGGCGACCGCGTCGTCACCGCCAACACCAGCTTCGCCCTGCTCAGCGGCCATTCCTCCGCCGCCGTGGTCGGCATGGCGCTGTGCGAGCTGTTGCCCGACGCGGACCGCCGCGACGCCTGGCCGCGTCGCGGCGGCGCCCCCGTCGAGACCGTGCTGCTGGCGCGCGACGGCGGCCGCGTGCCCGTCGAGGTGTTGGTCAACGACATCGAATTCGCCGGCAAGCGCCACCAGGCCATCGCGCTCCGCGACCTCGGTGCCCGCAAGCGCGCCGAGGACAGCATGCGGTTCATGGCCCATCACGACGGGCTCACCGGCCTGCCGAACCGCGCGCTGTTCGACGCGGTGCTCGACGACGCCGTGACGGGCGCGGGGCGGCGCGGCCACGGCTTCGCCGTCCTGTGCCTCGACCTCGACAGGTTCAAGGAAATCAACGACCTCTTCGGCCACGGGGCCGGCGACGAGGCGCTGAAGACGGTGGGCCGCGTCCTCGCGGGCTTCGCCGGCGGGGGGCGCGTGGCGGCCCGGCTCGGCGGGGACGAGTTCGCCGTCCTGGTCCCCGACGCCGGCGAGCCCGCCGTGGCGGGGCGCCTCGCCCTCGACATCCTGGCAGCCCTCGCGGAGCTCAACGTCGGGCGGGACTCGGGCCCGGCCCTCGCCACCAGCATCGGCGTCGCGCTCTTTCCGGGGGACGGCGAGGACCGGCAGCACCTGCTCAACGCCGCCGATACCGCGCTCTATCGCGCCAAGGCGGAAGGGCGGGGCACCCACCGCTTCTACGAATCCGGCATGGGGGCGGAGGTCCGCGGCCGGCGCCTCATGGAGCACGAGCTGCGCACGGCCGTGGCGCGGGGCGAGATGAGCCTCGTCTACCAGCCCCAGCTGGCCGTCGCCACCGGAACCATCGTGGGCTTCGAGGCGCTCCTGCGCTGGAACCGGCCCGCCCACGGCTTCGTCTCGCCGGCGCTGTTCATCCCGGTCGCGGAGGAGACCGGCACGATCCTGCAGATCGGCGATTGGGTGCTGCGCACGGCCTGCGCCGAGGCCGCCGGGTGGCGGGTGCCCCTGCGCGTGGCCGTCAACGTGTCGGCCGTGCAGCTCCACGCGCCGGGCTTCGCCGACAGCGTCGAGGCGGTGCTCGCCGAGACCGGCATCGATCCGCGGCGCCTCGAGCTCGAAGTGACCGAGACGGCGCTGATCCGCGACATCACCCGGGCGCTGGCGGCGCTGACCCGGTTGAAGCAGCTCGGCGTGAAGATCGCCATGGACGATTTCGGCACGGGCTATTCTTCGCTGTCGAACCTGCGCGCCTTTCCCTTCGACCGCATCAAGATCGACGGGTCCTTCGTCCAGTCCGTCGACGCCAACCAGCAGGCCTCCGCCATCGTGCGGGCCATCCTGGAACTCGGACGCGGGCTCGACCTCGCCATCCTGGCCGAGGGCGTCGAGACCAAGGCGGAACTCGGCTTCCTCGGCGCCGAACTCTGCGACGAGGTTCAGGGCTACCTCCTGGGCCGCCCGGCCCCGATCGAAACCTTCGCGGCGGCGACGCGCGGCGAGGCGGCCGACCTCGGCACCCTCGCGGCCTGATCCCGTCGGTCGATGCCTCGCCCCCGGTTGAACGCACCCCGGGTGCATCCCCATCTCGGCGGTGAGGGACGGGCTGCCCGGGCCCGCCGCCACCTTCGGGATGCGCCATGATACCCTTCTCCGTCCTCGACCTCTGCCCCGTGCCGGACGGCTCGGATGCCGGCCAGGCCCTGCGCAACACGCGCGACCTCGCCGGGCTCGCCGAAAGCCTCGGCTACCGGCGCTACTGGCTCGCCGAACACCACAACATGACCGGCATCGCCTCGGCGGCGACGGCCGTGGTGGCGGGCTTCGTCGCCGAAGGCACCCGCACCATCCGGGTCGGTTCGGGCGGCGTGATGCTGCCCAACCATTCGCCCCTGGTGATCGCCGAACAGTTCGGCACGCTGGCGGCGCTCTATCCGGGCCGCATCGACCTCGGCCTCGGCCGGGCGCCGGGCTCGGACGGCCTCACCGCCCGGGCGCTGCGGCGCGGCCTCGCCGATGCCGACGACTTCCCGCGCGACGTCCTGGAGCTGCAGCATTACTTCGCGCCGTCCGAGCCCGGCCAGCGCATCCAGGCGGTGCCGGGCGCGGGGCTCGACGTGCCGCTGTACATCCTGGGCTCCAGCACCTACGGCGGCCAACTCGCGGCCGCGCTCGGCGTGCCCCACGCCTTCGCGTCGCATTTCGCCCCGGCGCAGATGCGCGAATCGGCGGCGGTCTACCGGCAGCAGTTCCAGCCGTCGGAGCGCTGGCCCAAGCCCCACATGATGTTCTGCCTGAACGTCACGGCGGCCGACACCGACGCCGAAGCGCGCCACCTCTTCACCTCCGTCGAGCAGCAGTTCATCAACCTGCGCCTCGGCACGCCCGGCAAGCTGCCGGCGCCCCTGCCGGACCGCCACCACCGCTGGGGCGCCCGCGAGCAGATGGTGCTGCAGAGCGCCCTGTCCGAAGCCATCGTCGGCTCGCGCGAGACGGTGCGGCGGGGGCTCGAGGCCTTCGTGGCCGAGCACCGGCCCGACGAGATCCTGGTCACCGCCATGATCCACGATCATGCGGCGCGGCGGCGCTCCTTCGAGATCGTCGCCGAGGTGCGCGACGCCATGGCGGCGTCGGCGCCCATCTCGAACGCCGCCTGACGGGGTTTCCGGGCGCCGGCGCCTTCAGCGCGCCGGCGCATCGTATCGAGGTCGCCGGCGCCTTCAGCGCGCCGGCGCGTAGGCCCGCAGCATCAGGTCGACGGCGCGGCGGACATGGCCGGCCCGCTCCGCGGCGGTCGGCAGCGGCCCGACGCCGAGCAGGACCTTGAGGAAGATGTCGCCCTTGCAGGTGTCGAAGAACTGCTGGGCGGCCAGCACCGTGTCGGGGATGGCGAGACGGCCCGCCGCCACCTGCCGGTCCAGGTAGCGGGCCAGCCGCCGGCGTCCCGTCTGGGGCCCGGCCTCGTAATAGGCGCGGCCGATCTCGGGGAACTTCGGCGCCACCGCCATCACGGTCCTGAGGTGGGCGAGCGAATCCGGCCGCAGCACGAGGTCGATGAAGCGCGAGCCGATGGCCTGGAGGGCCGCGTCGACGTCGGGGCCGTCGTCGTCGAAGTGGCAGAGCTGTTCGGCCTGGGCCTGCTTCTCGTCCCGCAGCAGCGCGGCGAACAATTCCTCCTTACTGGCGAAGTAGACGTAGAGCGTGCCCTTCGACACGCCGGCCGCGCGCGACACCTCGTTCATGCTGGCGCCGTCGAAGCCCAGCGCCAGAAAGACGCGGCGGGCGCCGTCGATGATCTGCCGGCGCTTGGCGCTGTCCTGCCGCGCCGGCGCCGCGGCATCGTCGGGCTCCAGGGCGGCATGCGACGAAAGCGATGAAGTCAAGCGCTGCTCCTCGGGTCGGCGGCCGCGGGGACGGGGCGCCCGACCATGGTCCCGCAAGGCCGCCTCCCGCGCAAGGCGCCGGGCCGGACGAGGCTGGGGACGGCGACCGAACCGTTCGGTCAGGACTTGATTGGGGGTCGGCTTCGCGTTAGTCAACCGCTGACCGAACGGTTCAGTCATATCCGTCGGTCATGCTGGGGGCCGCGCCGACTCCGGGCCGCGCGATGGGGACGACGATGGCCGATACGCAGACGACGACGACCGCCGCGACCGGGACCGGAACGGGCGAGGGCACGGTCGCGCTGCGGGCCGCCACGGCGCCGTCGCAGCCCCGCACCGGCGAGATCCTGCCGCCGGCCGCCGGGATCGCGGCGCCGCGGCGCCGGAAGAAGCGCGTGGTGCTGCCGCTTCTCCTGGTCGCCGGCCTCGGCGGCGGCGGCTACGAGGGCTATCGCTACTTCGTCGAGGGCCGCTTCCTGGTGTCGACCGACGACGCCTACGTGAAGGCCGACATGTCGACCATCGCCGCCAAGGTGGCGGGCTATGTCACGCTCGTGCCGGTGGTGGACAACACCGTGGTCACCAAGGGGCAGGTCCTGGCCCGCATCGACGACGGCGACTATCGCAACGCCGTGGACGCCGCCCAGGCGCGCATCGACACGCAGGACGCCACCGTCGCCCGCATCGGCCGGCAGGTGGCGGCCGGCGCCGCCGCGGTCGACCAGGCGGGGGCCATGCTGCAGTCCGCCAGGGCCGACGCGACGCGCCTCGCCGCCGAGTTCGCCCGCGCCGAAAGCCTGATGCATTCGTCCTACGGTACGCAGCAGCGCCTCGACCAGGCGCGCGCCGACCGCGACCGGGCCGACGCCGCCGTCGCCAATGCCCAGGCCGCCGTCACGTCGGCGGAAGCCGCCATCGACGTGCTGAAGGCGCAGCGCGTGGAGGCCGAGAAGGTCCGCGCCGAACTCGTCACGACGCTCGCCCGCGCCGACCGCGACCTCGGCTTCACCACGGTCCGGGCGCCGTTCGACGGCGTGGTGGGCAACAAGTCGGTGCAGCCCGGGCAATACGTGCAGACCGGCGGCCGCCTGCTGTCGCTCGTCCCGCTCGACAGCGCCTATGTCGAGGCCAACTTCAAGGAGACCCAGGTGGCGCGGCTGAAGCCCGGCCAGCGCGTCGTCATCAAGCCCGACGCCTACGGCGAGCGGGAGGTGATGGGCACGGTGGAAAGCATCGCGCCGGCGTCGGGGGCGGAATTCTCCATGCTGCCGCCCGAGAACGCCACCGGCAACTTCACCAAGATCGTCCAGCGCCTGCCCGTCCGCATCGCCGTGCCGGCCGAGGTGGCCCGCGAGGGCATCCTGCGGCCCGGCCTGTCGGTCGAGGTCGCCGTGCAGACGCGCGATCCGGGCGAGCCGGCCCCGACCATCGCCGGGGCGGTGGCGCCCCTCGTCGACCGCGTCACCCGCACGGTGCGGGACGCCGCCGCCTCGCTCGGGCTCGTCGCCGCCGAGGCATCGCCGCCCCGGCACACCGCCGCGCGCTGACGGGCGCCGCGCCATGGCCGCCCCAACCTCCGCGGCGGCGCCCTCCGCCCCGGCCGCCACCGACACGCGCCGCCTCGTCACCTTCGTGGCCATGGTCTTCGGCATGTTCATGGCGATCCTCGACATCCAGATCGTGTCGGCGTCGCTGTCGGAGATCCAGGCCGGCCTGTCGGCCTCGTCCGACGAGGTCGCCTGGGTGCAGACCAGCTACCTCATCGCCGAGGTCATCATGATCCCGCTGAGCGGGATCCTGTCGCGCGCCTTCTCGACCCGCTACCTGTTCTTCGCCAGCTGCGCGGGCTTCACCGCCATGAGCTTCATGTGCTCGACGGCGACGACGATCGGCCAGATGATCGTCTACCGCGCCCTGCAGGGCTTCGTCGGCGGCGCCATGATCCCGACGGTCTTCGCCGCCTCCTACACGATCTTCCCGCGCGAGAAGCAGCCCATCGTGGGCCCGCTCATCGGCCTCGTGGCGACGCTGGCCCCCACCATCGGCCCGACGGTCGGCGGCTACCTCACCGACCTCTTCTCCTGGCACTGGCTGTTCCTCGTCAACGTCGGGCCCGGCATCGTCGTGTCGCTGATGGCCTGGTTCCTGATCGACTTCGACGAGCCCGACCTGTCGCTGCTGGAGCGCTTCGACTGGTGGGGCCTGCTCGGCATGGCGGGGTTCCTCGGCGGCATGGAATACGTGCTGGAGGAGGGGCCGCAGAAGGACTGGTTCTCCGAAGAGCTCGTGCTGGTCTGCTTCGTGGTCTCGGTGCTGGGCGCCGCCCTGTTCTTCTGGCGGGCCTTCACGGCGCGCCAGCCGATCGTCGACCTCAGCGCCTTCCAGAACCGCAACTTCGCCTTCGGTTCGGTCTTCTCCTTCGTGATGGGGATCGGCCTCTACGGCCTGACCTACGTGTACCCGATCTACCTGTCGCGGGTGCGGGGATACGATTCGCTGCAGATCGGCGAAACCATGTTCGTGTCCGGCCTGTGCATGTTCGTCGCCGCCCCGGTCGTGGGCCGGCTCATGGGCAAGGTCGACCCGCGGCTGCTGATCGCGCTCGGTTTCGCCGGCTTCGCGCTCGGCACCTGGCTGGCCTCCGGCATCACGAAGGACTGGGACTTCTGGGAACTGCTGGTGCCCCAGATGCTGCGCGGCTTCTCGCTGATGACCGCCATGGTGCCGATCAACAACGTGGCGCTCGGCACGCTGCCGCCGGCCCGGCTCAAGAACGCCTCCGGCCTCTACAACCTCACTCGCAACCTCGGCGGCGCGGTGGGCCTCGCCTGCATCAACACGCTGATCAACGACCGCTGGGACCTGCACCTGCAGCGCCTGCACGAGAGCGTCGCCTGGGGACACGAGCAGGCCGAGGCGACGCTGGCGGCGCTGACCCAGGCCTATGCGGCCTACGGGTCGGGCGCCGCCGCGGCAGCCACCAAGAAGCTCGCCCAGATCGTGCGCGGCCAGGCGCTGGTGATGTCGCTCGGCGACGTGTTCCTCGCCCTGACGCTGCTGTTCCTGGCCCTGGTGGCGGTGACGCCGCTGATGAGCCGGCCCGGCCGGGCCGGCGCGGGCGCCGACGCCCACTGAGGTGATCACTCCGGCCGGCCCTGCGCGGCGTCGGGGCCGGCGGCGTGCCGCCGTTGGCTCCCGCCACGGCGGAGCGCGGGCTCGGCCGACTCGACGGCCATCGTGGCACGGTTCATGCTGAACTTTGCCGCCAGCCCCTGGCTGGCTCCCGCGATGGAGGATGTCATGACGGTCGACATGCTGGCTGCCACCTTCTTCTGGCCCGAGGGCACGCTGCTCGGGGCGCAACATCCCGAAAACGCCACCGATGGCGCCGCCCCGCAGACCGCGTTTCCGGACGACGACGCGCCGGAGCGCGATGGCTTCTGGGCCGGCGTGATGCGCCACCTTTGGCGTCCGGCCCCGGCACCCTCGGCGGCGGGCCCGCGTTAGAAGAGGGTCGCCGGTCTCCGACATCGCCTCGCCGAGGCCGATGATGCTCTCGCGTGGAGCAGGCGCTTCCGCGCGCGGCATCGCATCGCTATATCAAGGCGACAATCGCCGGCGCGGCGATCCGCCGGACCGTCGTCGGCGCGGTCGCGCCGCGACCCGCGGATCGTGATGCTGACCAACAAGGGCAAATACGGCCTCAAGGCCCTGGTGCATCTCGCCGGCCTGCCGCCGGACGCGACGGCGCAGTCGATGGAGATCGCCACCGCCGAAGCCATCCCGAAGAAGTTCCTCGACGCCATCCTGGGCGACCTGCGCAATGCTGGCCTCGTCGTGGCACGCAAGGGCAAGAACGGCGGCTACCGCCTGTCGCGCCCGCCGTCCGAGATCATGGCGGGCGCCGCCATCCGGGCGCTCGACGGGCCGCTGGCGCCGATCGGCTGCGCCAGCCGCACGCGCTACCGGCCCTGCGACGATTGCGGCGACGTGGAAAGCTGCTCGGTGCGGCTGTTGATGACCGAGGTGCGCGACCTGTCGGCCAAGCTGCTCGACGGAACCTCGATCGCCGAGATGCGCGGTCGCGCCGCGGCCGTCGTCGAGCACTACACCTATCACATCTGACCGCGTCGGCGCGGCGCGAAGGGGACGGCGATGGCGGATTGGGATGCGGCGGGCGGCTACCCGGCGCTGTGGGACTGGCGGCGGCGCGTGTCCGACCTCTACGGCGCCGTGCGGGCCGAACCCGACCCGCGCCGGGCCTGGGCGCTGTGGCGGGAGGCGCGCGACGGGCTGTTCCGCCACCATTCCCAGTCTCCGCTGCAGCCCGAAGCCCGTCGCGGCTTCGCGGGGCTGCCGTTCTTCGATTACGACCCGGCCCTGCGCTTCGCCGTCGCCATCGACCCGCTGGAGGCCGAGCCCGTCTCCGCCGAAGCGGGACGGGACGGCGCACTGTCGTTGAAACCGTTCGGGCGGACGCGGGGGCTCGCCGAAGCGTTCGGCGCCGAACTCACCCTGTTCTGGGTGGCGGGCTACGGCGGCGGCGTGTTCCTGCCTTTCGCCGACGCCACCGCGGGCGACGAAACCTACGGCGGCGGCCGTTACCTCCTCGACACGATCAAGGGCGCCGATCTTGGTTCGGACTTGGGTCCGGACGCTGAAGGCCGGGCGGTGCTCGACTTCAATTTCAGCTACAACCCGTCCTGCTCCTACTCGCCGGCCTGGGTGTGCCCGCTGTCGCCGCCCGCGAACCGGCTGCGCGTCCCCGTGCGGGCGGGCGAGAAGGCGCCGCGGCTGGGGTGAAGCCTGGCTGTCGGGGGTCGCGGAGCCGGCCCGCCCCGATGGCGGCACCGACGAAAATAGCCCCGTGAAGGGGCTTGCGGATTTCGCAGTGCAGCGTAGATTCGATCTCGCGCCTTCGGGCGCATGCCCTTCTTGGGCGTTTCCTCCCTAGACTCGAGGCCGCCTCCAGGGCGGTCTTTTTTTGTCTGGAGCTTCACTTCGCATGAGCGCCCGCTCACTGCAAGGCAGCCATGCGATTTGTAATGTTCGGTTTTCGTCGAATGTTAACGATCTCGCGCGAGGTCCTGCCCGTGTCGCCCGTGGGGGCGTCCGCGCGATCTCGTTTCATCCGAGCCGCCACAAGGCTCCCGGCCCGGTCCCGCCCTTGAGCACCCGCCTGCTCTTCGCTGGGAGCGGAGGTCGCCCCGATGCGCTCAGTGAGCCAGGCAGCGACAGCGTCGCAGGCTTGGAGTGCGACAAACCCGGAATAAAGAGGACCGGCGCCCGGAGGCACCGGTCCGATTGGCTCAGGCGGTCGGCCTGCGATCACATGCCGTTGCGCATCATGTGATGCATGCGGTGCCGCATGCGCTCGTGCCGCATCATGCGATGCATTTCATGACGCATTCTCTCGTGACGCATCATGCGATGCATGTCGTGGCGCATCTGCATGTGGTGGAGACGACGGTCGACCGCGTCGGCCTGGGCGGGGACGGCAGCCGCGCCGAGGGTGGCGGCGAGGACGCAGCCAACGATGAGGGCCTTGATCTTCATGTGTCGTTTCCCTGTGCCGATCGCCTTCTCGGGAGAGAAGTTCGTGACCGGCTGCATGCAGCTACGGTAGCGGAGATGAACGCCTGCGAAAGGGATGGGGTTGGCGCCGATGTTTCAGCGCTTCGTCCGAGCTGAGCCGACGTCCCTACGCTGGCCGTCTGCCGCTCCCTCCACCGGTCGCACGGTCCCGCGCAACGACGTACGCCTGGTCATGGCCCGGACCTCGTAGGCGATGGCGAGGCTTCCGGGGCCATGCTGGCGCAGGCCCGTCACCCCACGGCGGGCTCCGGCTGCTTGGCTTCGGCGCGCTCCCGCACCATGCGCCCCACGGCCGGGTGGTCGAGCTTGCCGGAGCCGAGCAGCGGCAGGGCCTCGACCACCACCACGTCGGACGGCATGGCGACGTCGGCCACGCCGCGGTCGCGGGCATAGGCGGCGAAGGCCTGGCGCGTCGCGTCCTTCTTCTCCGTCACCAGGACGATGCGCTCGCCCTTGCGGGGGTCGGGCAGGGTCGTCATGGCGGTGCCGCTGTCGGGCCACAGGTCGGCCGCCACGGCTTCCAGCGCCGCCAGCGACACCATCTCGCCGGCGATCTTGGCGAAGCGCTTGGCGCGGCCCTTGATCGACACGAAGCCTTCGGCGTCGATCGCCACGATGTCGCCCGTGTCGTGCCAGCCGCCGGGCGGCGGCTCGAGCGCGCCGAGGTCGCCGCCCCGCACGTAGCCCAGCATGACGTTGGGGCCGCGCACGCTCAACCGGCCGCCGTCCTCGACGCCCTCGACGGGCGCGAGGCGGTGCTCGATGTCGGGCAGGAAGCGGCCCACCGTGCCGAAGCGGTTGAACATCGGCGTGTTGACGGCCAGCACCGGCCCGGTCTCGGTGATGCCGTAGCCTTCGAGGATGCGCAGCCCGAACTTCTCCAGGTATACCTTGCGCGTCGCCTCCTTCACGGCCTCGGCCCCCGCCACCACGAGCCGCAGCGAGCGGAAGTCGTAGGCGTTGGACGAGCGCGCGTAGCCGGCCAGGAAGGTGTCGGTGCCGAAGATCGCGGTCGCGTTGATGGAATAGACCAGCTCCGGCACGATCCTGTAGTGCAGCGGCGACGGGTACAGGTAGACCGGCACGCCCGACACCAGCGGCAGCACCAGCCCGGCCATCAGCCCGAAGGCGTGGAACATCGGCAGCACCTGGAAGATCTTGTCGGCGCGGCCGAAGTCGATGCGCGCCGCCACCTGAGCGACGTTGGCGAGGAGGTTGCGGTGGCTCACCACCACGCCCTTCGGCGCCCCCTCGCTGCCCGACGTGAACAGGATGGCGGCGGGGTCGTCCGGCCCGCGCCGGACCAGCGGCTCGCGATAGCCCAGCAGGCCGCGCAGCTTGTCGGCCGCCGTCACGGTGGCGCGCACGTCCTCGAGGTAGACGAGCTTGACGCCCTCCGCCATGGCGGCGGCGAGCTTGTCGAGCTTGGCCTTGGCGATGAAGGCCCGCGACGTCAGCACCGTGTCGACGCCCGCCGCCCGGCAGGCCGCCATGACGTTGGCGATCCCCGACGTGAAGTTGATCATGGCGGGCACGCGACCGGCCGATTGCAGCGCCAGCACCGTGATGGCCGTGCCGGCCGCGGTCGGCAGCATGACGCCGACCGCCTGGCCGACCGGCGCCAGCGGCATGAGCTTGGCGCCCAGCACCCGCAGGCCGATGGCCACGCGCTTGTAGGTCAGCGGGCCCGCCACGGGATCTTCGAGGGCGACGCGCTTCCAGCCGTGCTCGTCGCCGGCCGCGATCGTGGCCTCCACGATCGTGCGGTCGACGCGCGACGTGCGGAAGGCCGCGTCCGACATCACGTCGTAGAGGGCGGCGCCGGCGGCCTGGCGCCGTTTCTTGCCGAAGAGCCCGTCGGGCACGTGGACGCGGCGCGGCTCCAGCACCTTCGCGGTGACCTTGGGCAGCATGCGGGGCCGCGTCTGCCATTCCGTCAGGTAGGAGAAGGGCGTGCGCTCCAGCCCCTCGATCCACACCGGCACGACGGGCACGCCGGTCCTGTCGGCGATGAGGCCGGCGCCGTCGTAGACCTTCATCAGGCTGCCGGTGCGGGTGATGCGCCCCTCGGGAAAGATCACCAGCGTTTCGCCCGACCGCACGGCATTGATGAGCGCCCGCGTCGCCATGGGCTTCGAGGGGTCGATGGGCAGGGCGTTGGTGAGCCGCAGGAAGGGCTTCACCCACCAGCGCGTCGCGATCGTGGCGTCGATGGCGAAGACCGGGTCCCGGTCGAGCAGCGACAGGGCGAGGCCGGCGTCGAGCAGGCTGACGTGGTTCAGCGCCACGATGGGGTTCGGGCCGGCCTTGGCGACGTGGTCGAGGCCCGTGACGTCGAGCCGGTAGAAGCAGCGCAGGATGACCGACAGCAGGTCGCGGAAGGCGCTGGTCGGCAACGTGTGGAAGATCCACCAGGCCGCCAGCAGGTTGGCGACGCCGAGCAGGGCGAAGAGTTCCGGCGTCGTGAGGCCGCTGGCCTGCAGGGCGGCGGTGGCGATGGCGCCCGCCACCATGAAGCCGGCCGACAGGATGTTGACGGCTCCGATGTTGCGCGCCCGGTCCTCGGTGGTGCTCCAAACCTGCACGGCGGTGAAGACCGGCACGATGAACAGGCCGCCCGAGACCGCGATGCCGAAGAGGTCGATGGCGGCGTGGAGCCCGTCCCGCCGCGCCACGAGGTCGAGCGCGCCGAGCGTCGCGGCGCTGAGGAAATGGCCCGAGCCCCAGGCGAGGTCGAGCGAGAAGAGGCCGAGCAGCACGGAGGCGAGGGCGGTCGGCAGCAGGACCACGCGCCCCGCCGACAGCCAGGAGGCGATGCCCGACCCCACCGCGATGCCGATGGAGAAGATGGCCAGCGCCGCCGTCATGGCGCCCTCGCTGCCGTGCAGGTCGGCCTTGACGAGGATCGGCAGCAGCGTCAGCGCCACCGCGCCGGTGAGCCAGAACCAGCTCACGAAGAGGCCGCAGGACCACAGGCGCCGGTCGGCATGGAGGTGGCGGACCAACTGCCCCGTGGAGCGGAAGACGTTGGGGTCGACGGCGAGGTCGTGGTCGCCCTCGCCGGTGGCGGGGATCAGCAGGCTCGTCCCCCAGCACAGCACCGCGAAGGCCGAGACCGCGATGCCGTAGGCCACGGCGTGGCCGTCCGCCGCCGCCCAGCCGCCCGCGATCGTGCCGAGCAGGATGGCGATGAAGGTGCCGCCCTCGACGAGCGCGTTGCCGGTGGGCAGCTCCTCCTGGCGCAGCTGGTCGGGCAGCATGCCGTATTTCACCGGGCTGAACAGGGCCGCGACGGTGGAAAACAGCACCAGGGCGGTGAAGAGCAGCGGCAGCGACACCAACACGAAGCCCAGCACCGAGAACAGCGCCGCCGCGATCTCGGCGAGCTTCAGCCGCTGCGCGACCTTGGCCTTGTCGTAGCGGTCGGCCCATTGGCCGCCGAGGCCCGACAGGATGAGGGGCGGCGCCACGAACAGCGCCGACGCCACCGTCACCAGCATGGGCGCCGAGGCCTTGTCGGCCTTGAACAGGATCAGGAACACCAGGGCGTTCTTGAGGACGTTGTCGTTGAAGGCCGAGAAGAACTGACACCAGAACAAAGGTGCGAAGCGTCGCGACGTCATCAGCGATCGGAACATGACGGTCTTATCCCCCCGGGTCGACGGCGGACACCCTCTTAGCCGTGAATCCGCCGCCTGACGACCGACAAGATGGCGGATGCCCGGGACGGCAACGGGCCGGAGGTGGGGACGGGCGCCCCGGCGGCGCAAACGGGGCGCCCATTCGCGCCCGGAGGTGGTAAGAGGCTTGGCCCCGCGGCGGGCCCACGAGGGAGGATCGAGTCGATGAGCCTGACACGCGAGGACCGGAACCGCAGGATCGGAAGCGTGTTCCGCGTGGCCACCGGCAACTTCCTCGAACAATACGACTTCTTCGTCTACGGCATCTATGCCGCCTATATCGGCCGGACGTTCTTCCCGACCGAGAACGAGTTCGCCTCCCTGATGGCGTCGCTCGGGGCCTTCGCCATCAGCTTCCTCATGCGGCCGCTCGGCGCTATCGTGCTCGGCGCCTACATCGACCGGCACGGCCGCCGCCAGGGCCTCATCGTCACGCTGGCGCTGATGGCCTTGGGCACCCTGACGCTGGCTTTGACGCCGGGCTATGCGACGATCGGCGTCGCCGCGCCGATCATCATCGTGCTGGGCCGCTTGCTGCAGGGCTTCTCCGCCGGGGCCGAGCTCGGCGGCGTCTCGGTCTATCTCGCCGAGATCGCCACGCCGGGCCGCCGCGGCTTCTACACATCCTGGCAGAGCGGCAGCCAGCAGGTCGCCGTGGTCTTCGCGGCGCTGCTCGGCGCGCTGCTCTCGGTCATCCTGTCCCCGGCCGACATGGCGGCCTGGGGCTGGCGCGTGCCGCTGCTGATCGGCTGCGCCATCATCCCCATCATCCTGTGGCTGCGCCGCTCGCTGGAGGAGACGGAGGAGTTCCGGCGCATGGAGAAGGCCAAGCGTACGGGCGAGCTGCTGCTGCTGCTTCGGGCCCAATGGGCGCTGGTCGTGGCCGGGCTGGGCCTCGTCGCCACCACGACGACGCTGTTCTACTTCACCACCATCTACACGCCGACCTTCGGCAGCCAGGCCCTGCACCTCGACCCGACCAGCGTGCTGGGCGTCACGGTGTGCATCGGCCTCTCCAACCTCGTGTGGCTGCCGGTCGGCGGGTCGCTGTCCGACCGCTTCGGCCGCATCCCGCTGCTGGTTCTGGTACCGATCCTCGCCATCGTCACGGCCTATCCCGCCTTGGCTTGGCTGGCGTCCGCGCCGAGCTTCGGCAAGCTCCTGGCGGTGGAGCTGATGTTCTCGGCCTTCTTCGGCCTCTACAACGGCGCCATGATCCCGCACCTCACCGAGATCATTCCGCCGCAGATCCGCACCGCGGGCTTCTCGCTCGCCTACAGCCTCGCCACCGCCATCTTCGGAGGCGTGACGCCGCTCGTGTCCACCTACCTCATCCAGGTGACCGGGAGCCGCGCCGCCCCGGCGCTCTGGCTCGCCGCGGCGGGCGCCATCAGCCTGGTGGCGGCGCTGGCGTCGCGGCGCTATGCCGTGCCGGCCGGCCGGGCGACGACCCCGGCCTCGGCCAGGCCCGGTGTCGCGCGGAGCCCGCGCCGGTAGAGCCCGTGAGGCCCGCCCGCGACCGGGCCGGGTCCGCGCGTCAGCCGTGGAAGCGGAACACGTTGGGGTGGGTGATCAGGTCGGCCTTGGTCACCCCGTCGAGTTTGATCGTATCCGTCCGGCTGAGATGGATCACCGCGCTGCCATCGAGCGCCGTTGTGGTGTGGTGCATCACCTGGGCCAGCGTGCTGAAGACGGACTGAGGCAGGCTGAGGACGTCGTGTTCGATGCCCGTCGGGCTTTGGGCGGCGCTGAGGTACTGGAAATTGGTGACTTCGTCCTGGCCGAAGCCATGGCGGAACAGGAAGGTGGTGTCGCCGGTGCCGTCGCCGGTCATCACGTCGTCGTAGGCGCTGCGGATCACCGCGCCCGTTGACGAGCCGCCGTTGATGGTCGGGCCGCCGTTGTTGCTGCGGCCCACTACGCTGCCGTCTGCCGCGTAGGAGGTCGTCGCCGCGACGCCGCCGGAAGCGCCGTGGTCGACCTCCTGGTAGACGTAGGGGCTGCCCACCACGCCGGCCGTGATGGTGAAGGAGCTTTGCGATGAGGCGACCTGGCCCGAGACGCCCATCGCCACGGCGGTGAAGACGTGGGTGCCGGGGGCCACGTGGGCGTCGAAAGACCAGGTGCCGTCCGTGCCGAGGGTGGCGTAGCCGAGGGGTTTGGCGCTGGACAGGAGAGCGCCGCTGGCGGGATCGACGGTCGATGCCGCTGACCCGTCGAAGATCTCGATGGCGGAGGTGCTGCCATAAGCCGAGGTGGTGCCGGTGAGCAGCGCCTCGGTCGAGCCTGCGAAGGTCGCGGTCGGGTCGAAGGCGATGGACAGGGGGGCGGCCGCATCGCCGTTCAGCGCCACCGCGGTCTGGCTGACCAGCGTGCCGGAGCCGTCGTAGTTGCTGATGCGGGTGAAGACGCCGGAGCTGTTCTCGTCGAGTTCCTGGTAGACATAAGGCTGGTTCTGGATGCCCGTCACCAGCCGGTAGGGCGAGTTGATCGTGTAGCTGGCGCCCGTCAGCTCCGTCACGGTGGCGGTCAGGATGTGCTTGCCGGCCGGCAGTGTGGCGATGACGCCCCATTTCGCGTTCGACGACTGGAAGCCGCCGGTGCTGGCGAGCGGCGTGCCGCCGTCCGAGATCTCGATGTTGGCAATGTCTGTCGCGTTGGTGGCGGTTCCGGTGATGAGGACCGTGCCGGGCCCGTCCGCCGGCTCGAAGACGGCCGAGCTGTCGAAATAGGCATGGGTGACGGGCTGGCTGTCGGTGGAGCTCATCGCGACTGATTCCGTGTTGGACGATCCGCGTGGAGACCTTGAGACGCGATGGTTAACTCCGCGCTACGCGGCTGCCTCCCGTTGCGAGCTTCAATCGATCATGTAGCGCAGGCCGACCCGGACCTGCTGCTCGGTGATGGAGCGTGTGGTGCTGGTCACGGGGAAGAGCGGGACCGTGGTGCGGCCGAGGTCGAGGTAGCGGTAGCCGATGTCGGCCAGCATGTGGGGGCCGAACGCGTAGGAGAAGCCCGCCATGGCGGCCCAGGCGAACTGGTAGTCGGTGCGGCTCGGCACGCTCGACGTCACCAGGGTCCCGGTCCGGGGGTCGGTGATGCCGCTCGCCAGGGCGTTGCCGTTGATGCCGATGCTGCCGTCCTGGTGGGTGCCGGCGACGCCCGCGCCCGCGCCGATGTAGGGCGTCAGGCCGAACCAGTTGCCGAGGTCGACGTAGCCGTTGACCAGCCCGTCCCACCGCCACACGTTGGTCTCGTGGTTGACCGTGCAGGCGGTGCCGCAGGACGTGTTGGCGGCGTAATGGAACGGGTCGAGGTAGTCGGCGGTGATGTCGGCCCTGAACCAGTCGTTGAACTTGTAGCCGCCGCCGCCGCCGAAGGCGTAGCCCCAGGCGGTGCTGTCGCGCCCGAAGGTCGGGGCGGCGCTTTGGAGCGACAGCCGCGGCTTGTCCTCGGGGCCGAACGAGGCGTCGCCGCGCAGGTACCAGCCGGTGCCGAACTCCAACGGCGCGTCGGGCGGGGCGGGGGTCGAGCCGGGGGCGTAGTAGGACGGCATGTCGGCGGCGGTCGCCGGCGCCGCGGGGAGAAGTGCGGCGGCGGCCGACAATGCCGCCGCGACCGATGCCGTTCCGAGCCGCATGGATCCAGATCCCCCGTTCGCGTGCCGGATGGGGCGCGCGTCAATCCCATGGAAACCATAACGGCCAGGGTTTAAGCGGGGCTTAACCACGTGGACGGGACGTGGCGATGGCGACCATAAAACGAAAACGGGCCCCTTCGGGCCCGTTTCGTCGCAATCTCGTCTGTCGATCCGAGGATCAGTACTTGCGCACCAGCGGCGGGGCGGGCGGGGGCGGGTAATAGGGCGCCGGGGCCGGCGCGGCATAGCCGGCGTCGCCGAAGAGCCAGCGCATGCCGATCTTCACGTCCTGCGAGGCGAGGCCGATCTTCTGCACCTCGTGCGGGCACACGCCCGTGTTCTGGCAGTTGATGGCGCCGGACCGGACATCGCCCATGTCGAGGTAGCGATAGGCGAGTTCGAGCTTCAGGTTGGGCGTGACGTCGTAGGCGATGCCGACCGTGCCCTGGTAGGCGAGGTTGATGCCGCTGCGCTCGCGGGCGTAGCCGAAGCCCGTGTTGCTGCCGCCGACGCCGATGTCGGTGAGGTTCGAGACCCGGTTGAACGCGCCGCCGACGCCGCCACCGACGAAGACGCCGAAGCGGTTCCAGTGGAACGCGTCGATGTAGACGTTGGCCAGGGCCACCGTGCTCTGCACCTGGCCCGTGTAGGTGTCGAAGGAGCGGCCGGCATCGCGCGGCACGTTGAAGAAGCCGGAATTGTAGCTCTCGACGGCGTTGAGGCCCTGGCTGGTGCGGTACTCGCCGGTGGCGTCGAAGCGCAGCCAGTTGTTGACCTGGTAGCCGACGCCGCCGCCGGCGAAGGCCGAGTCGCCGAGGCTGCGCTCGTCGAAGCGCGGGTTCGGCACCGTCACGTCGGCGTCGAACGAGGAGCGGATGTCGGGCCGGAGGGCGGAGCCGACGCCCACGTCGCCGCGCAGGTACCAGCCGCCGAACTCGACGGGCTCGGGCTCGATCTGTTCGAAGGGCGGGGGCGGGGGCAGGTCTGCGGCGCGGGCCGTGCCGAAGGCGCCGAACGCCGCAGCTCCCGCGAGAAGAAGGGCTTTCAGCTTGCCCATGATTCGGAGTCCTCTTGATATGGCGCGGGGCACTGGCACCTCGCATTCGGCCAATAGAGGCAGGATCGCAGGCACTGCTTAAGGGGAGTTTAACCCTAACGGACGATCTATAGATGCCGTAACGGCACCCTCCGGCCGAGTGTCGACCGCCTGTCTCGCGGCGGCAACAGGTGGCGAGGATCTGCCGCCGGGCCGCTGCGCGATGTTGCGACGGCGGGGCTTTTTGCCTAACCACATGAGATCGTGTGTCACTTTCGGGCACGCCGTGGGCGTCAGGACGCGCCCGCACAGGATGGGGACGGGATGATCGGTGAGCCGACACAGCGGGCGATGAAGGTCGTGCTGGCGCAGCCGCGCGGATTCTGCGCCGGCGTGGTCAGGGCGATCGAGATCGTCGAGCGCGCGCTCGCCAAGCACGGCGCCCCGGTCTACGTGCGCCACGAGATCGTGCACAACCGCCACGTGGTCGAAACCCTGAAGGGCAAGGGCGCCATCTTCGTCGAGGACGTCGGCGAGGTGCCGCCGGGCGCCGTGACGGTGTTCAGCGCCCACGGGGTGGCGCGCTCCGTCGAGCATGCCGCCGCCGCCCGCGGCCTGCGGGTGCTCGACGCCACCTGTCCGCTCGTCGCCAAGGTGCACGCGCAGGGCACGCGCTACGCCGCCCAGGGCCGCACCGTCGTCCTCATCGGCCATGCCGGCCATCCCGAGGTGGTGGGGACGCTGGGCCGCGTGCCCGAGCCGGTCCACCTCGTCGCCAGCGTCGCCGACGTCGCGGCGCTGACCGTCCCGGACGACGCGCCCGTCGCCTACATCACCCAGACGACGCTGTCGGTCGACGACACCCGCGCCATCATCGCGGCGTTGCAGGCGCGCTATGCGGACATCGTGGGTCCCGAAACGCGCGACATCTGCTACGCCACGCAGAACAGGCAGAATTCGGTGCGCGACCTCGGCCGCGTGGCCGACGTCATCCTGGTCGTCGGCGCCAACAATTCGTCGAACTCCAACCGTCTGCGCGAGATCGGCAGCGAGTTCGACATCCCGAGCTACCTCGTGGCGGACGGCGACATGCTGGAGGCCGACTGGGTGAAGGACGCCGAGGTCGTGGGCGTCACGGCCGGCGCTTCGGCGCCGGAAGTCCTCGTCGAGGACGTGATCGACGCGCTCCGCCGTCTCCGCCCGGTCGAAGTCTCGACCCTTCCGGGCATCGAGGAGACGATCTCGTTTCGCTTGCCGGCCGAGCTTGCCGACATCGGACAATAACCCCACGGCCGGCCGCATCGCTGCGCGGCCTGAAGGAGTTGAACTTGGGCATTCCCTTCCACCAGACGGCGCGCATCGGCGCCTACGTGCTGAAGCAGCACCTGTCCGGTCGCAAGCGCTACCCGCTCGTGCTGATGCTCGAGCCGCTGTTCCGCTGCAACCTCGCCTGCGCGGGCTGCGGCAAGATCGACTATCCGGACAAGATCCTCAACCAGCGCGTGTCCTATGCCGATGCCATGAAGGCCATCGACGAGTGCGGTGCGCCGGTCATCTCCATCGCGGGCGGCGAGCCGCTGCTCCACAAGGAGATGCCCGAGATCGTCCGCGGCGCCATCGCCAAGAAGAAGTTCGTGACGCTGTGCACCAATGCGCTGCTCATGGAAAAGAAGCTCGACCAGTACAAGCCGAGCCCGTTCTTCAACTGGTCGGTGCATCTCGACGGCGACGAGACGATGCACGACAAGTCCGTCTGCCAGACGGGCGTCTACGACAAGGCCGTCGCCGCCATCAAGGCCGCCAAGGCCAAGGGCTTCCGCGTCAACATCAACACCACGCTGTTCAACGACGCCGATCCCGAGAAGGCCGCGCGCTTCTTCGACACCATGACGGAGATGGGCATCGACGGCATCACGGTGTCGCCGGGCTACGCCTACGAGCGCGCGCCCGACCAGCAGCATTTCCTCAACCGCGCCAAGACCAAGGAGCTGTTCCGGGGCATCTTCGCCCGCGGCAAGGGCGGCAAGGCCTGGCCCTGGTTCCAGTCGCCGCTGTTCCTGGACTTCCTCGCCGGCAACCAGACCTATAGCTGCACGCCCTGGGGCAACCCGACCTTCACGGTGTTCGGCTGGCAGAAGCCCTGCTACCTGCTCGGCGAAGGCTATGCCCAGAGCTTCACGGAGCTGATGGACACGACCGAGTGGGACAAGTACGGCACCGGCAACTACGAGAAATGCGCCGACTGCATGGTCCACTGCGGCTTCGAGGCCACGGCCGTGAAGGATGCCGTCAAGGCGCCCTGGAAGATGCTGACACTGGCGGTGAAGGGCATCAGGACCCAGGGCCCGACCGCGCCCGACATCTCGCTGGCCAACCAGCGTCCCGCCGATTTCGTCTTCTCGCGCCACGTCCAGGCGAAGATGGAGGAGATCGACACCTTCGAGAAGACGACCGGCAAGTCGTTCAGCAAGGTCGCCAACGACCGCGTCAAGCCGATGGAAGCCGCCGAATAGGCAGCGCCATCTCCGTCCGGTCGAGGGGCGTGGCGCGTGGCGCCGCGCCCCTTTCCGTTGGGGGCAGGGGAGAGGCCTCGGGCGCCGCGCTGATAGGCGCCACGCACCTCGGCGACATGCCTCCACGAGCGCCGCGGTTCTCTGCCCCGGCGCGCCTGAGCCCCGTCAGGTCGGCTTGACGCGGGTCGTCTCGAAGGCCGGCACAGCGGCCGCGAAACCGTCGAGCCAGGCCACCAGCGCGGGATGGGTGTCGCGCCACTCTCCGGCGAAGCGCAGGTCGAGATAGCCGAGCGCGCAGGCGAGCGCGATGTGGCCGACCGTGACGGGACCTTCCGGCGGGGCCGCCTCGAGCGCCGCCAGGCCACGCGACACCTTGCCGGCCTGGTGATCGGTCCAGGTCGCGTCCCGCCGCGGCTCCTCGCGCCACCGCCCCTCGTAGACCTGCAGCAGGGCCGCGTCCGCGATGCCGTCCGCCAGGGCCTCGAGCCGCAGGGCGGCGAAGCGCGGGGCGATCTCGGCGGGGATGATCCGCCCGCCGCCCGCCACCGCGTCGAGATAGGCCACGATCACCCGTGAATCGAACAGCGTCGTGCCGTCCTCCATCACGAGCGTCGGGATCTTGCCGAGCGGGTTCTCGCGGCGCAGCGAATCCGTCGGGCTCATCGTGTCGGCCTCCACGACCGACAGGGTGACGCCCAGCACGGCGGCGGCGAGCTTGACCTTGCGGCCGAAGGGTGAGGCGGGGGAGGAACGGAGGATCATGGCGGGCCTGTCGCGGTTGGGTGCTGGCGCCTTAACAGGTCCGACGGCGTCCGGAAAGACACGGCGCCCGCCATCCGCCGGACGCTGAATGAACGTTCATTGACACGATGAGAATGACCGTTCATTCTCCCCTCACCGCGAAGGGAGCTGGCCATGATCCGCATCCACCCGACCGACCTCGACGTCCTGTCGCCGAATGCCCTCTACGCCGCCCGGAGCGCCCGCCATCACGCTGCACGGCGCGGCTTCGCGCTGCTGCGGGAGGCCTGCGCGCCGGGCCTCGTCCTGCCGGCGGCGCTGCTCGCCTTCGGGTGCTATGCCCTGCTGGTCTTGACCGGTGCGGGGCCGGACAGCTGGCAGGTGCGCCTCTGTGCCAACGGCAACCTCGACCTCCGGTCCTGCCAGGCCGCCAGTCCCGTGGTGGGGCCGGCGAACCGCGATGTCCTGCGCTGAGGGTCGGCGAACGCACGCCCGCTCTTCTTGAAACCCAGAGCGGGCCCGTCCGAGCCGTGGCATCGCCGGCATTAGTCTCGACTTAACCTTACCGCTGTACGTGGGTAAATGTCCCACGGTTTCGATCGACCCGGGCCGGTTTTGGGGAGCCGGGCCGGACAGCCGCCGCCGTGGGCTTTGTCAGCCCCCGTCCCGCCATGCCGGGACGGCGCCAACACGCCGGAGACCGTCCCATGTCGGTGACACTCAGCACGCACAGCCACCACCATCACATCGCCCGCACCCAGCAGAGCGCGACGATCGGCCAGGCGACCGCCGATACCGCGACTGGCAGCGGCACGTCGTCGACGACGAGCGACACCGCCGCCGGCAGCACCGCCGTTGACGCCAGCGGCACCAGCTCGGCCCTGTCGAACTTCCTGTCCGTCCTGTCGCAGATCCAGACCGGGTCCGGTGCGGACGCGGGCGATGATTCCGGAGCGGACGCCGACAGCTCCGCCTCCGGCAGCCTCGGGGGTCCGGGTGGGCCCGGTGGCCCGCCGCCCGGGCCGCCGCCGTCCACCTCGGCCGACGGCACGTCCGCGACCGGTTCCACGGATGCCAGCAGCACGCTGGCGGCCGCGTTGAAGCAGTTGCAGAGCCTGCTCACCACCATCGGCGACGACCTCGGCACCGCCACGGCCGATGCCGGACCGACGAGCGGCGCCACTGCGGCGACGTCGTCCTCCGTCGCATCCTCGTCCGTCGCGTCGTCGTCCACGGCGTCGTCGTCCAGCCCGTCGTCCTCCGGCGCAGCCGTCGCCTCGGCGTCGGGCGCGGCGGACGACACCTCCGCGACGGGCGCCTCGGGCTCGACCGCCGACACCACCAGGCTGCAACGCCTGCTCCAGGCGCTCCAGGCCTATGCGGCCCAGGGCGGCGGGAACACCGCGGCCGCCGCCTGACGCGCCGGCCGGCGACGCGACCCTCCGCGCGGCTGTGTCGCCGCGCGGGCGCGCCGGCTCATTCGCGTTTCCCGCCGTTTGTCCCTAGATTGGGGCCGGGGTGCCGGCCTTGGCCGCGGCCCGGAGACGGGATCGGAGTGTGGCCGTGCCGAACCGAGATGAGAAGCGTGGCGTGCTGGACGGGCTCGTCGCCCGGGCCCTGGCCGTCCTGGTGTTCGAGCGGCTTTGGCCCGTCGCCGTCGCGGTTCTGGCCGTCGCTGCCCTGTTCCTGGCCATGTCCTGGTTCGGACTGTGGCTGATCCTGCCCCATGCCGTGCGGCCCCTCGGCGTGGCGCTCTTCGCGGCGGCGTTCGGCTTCGCGCTGTACCGCGCCTGGCAGGGCCGGTTGCCGGGGCGACGCGACGCGCTCGCCCGGCTCGATCGTGACTCCGGCCTGCCGCATCGCCCCATCTCGTCCGCCGAGGACGCGCTGGCCGATGCCGCCGCCGACCCGACCACGCGCGCCCTCTGGGCGCTGCACCGTCGGCGGCTCGACGAGGCGCTCGGCCGCGTGCGCGTGCGGGCGCCCTCGCCCCGCATGGTCGAGCGCGACCGCTATGCCCTGCGGGCGGGGGCGCTCCTCCTGCTGGCGGCCGGCGCCTTCGTGGCCGGGCCGGAGCGCGACGGCCGGCTCCTCGCCGCCTTCGACTGGTTCGGCGCCGGTGCGCCGGGGGCGGGGTTCCGCCTCGACAGCTGGATCGACCCGCCCGCCTACACGGGCCGGCCGCCCGTGGTCCTGTCGGGCCCGGGCGTGCAGGCCGATGCCGCCTCCGCCGCCGCGCCGCGCGCCATCGCGGCGCCGGTGGGCTCCGCCCTGGTGGTGCGCGCCTCGGGCGAGGGCCGGGTGGAGGTGGAAGCCGAGGGCGACATCAAGCCGGCCCCGGTCGAGGTCGCCGCGGGCGCGGTGCCGGCGGCCGGTCGCGCGCCGGACGCCCGGCTGCCGACCGGCGGTGCCGGCCAGGCGCCCGGCGAAACCGAGCGGCGCCTCGTCATGGCGGGCGACGGGCGCGTGACGGTGAAGCGCGACGGCGCGCCGGTCGCCGTCTACGCCCTCTCCGCCATCCCCGACCAGCCGCCCACCATCGCGCTCGAAGGGCGGCCCCAGCGCAATGCCCGCGGCTCGATGACGCTGCGCTACAAGATCGGCGACGATTACGGGGTGGTGGGCGCCGAGGGCCTGCTGTCCGACCCGGTGGTCGCCGGCAAACCCGTCACGGGCCGCACCCTGGTGCCGCCGCCCAAGCTGTCCCTGGCACTGCCGGCGGCGCCCCGCGGTCTCGGCTCAGGCGAGACGACGGCCGACCTCGCCGACAGCCCCTGGGCGGGAGCCACCGCGGCGCTGGTTCTGACGGCCCGGGACGAGGGCGGCAACACCGGGCGCAGCGCGCCCGTCAGCGTGGTGCTGCCGGCCCGCAGCTTTTCCCAGCCGCTGGCCCGCGCCCTCGTCGAGCAGCGGCGCGACCTCGTGCTCGACCCCGACCACCACGGCGGCGTCGACACCGCGCTCGACGCCCTGACCCTGGCGCCGGACCTGTTCGACACGCCGCCGGCCGTCTTCCTGGGGCTGCGCACGGCCCGCGCGCGGCTCGACGCCGCCCGTTCGGATGCCGACCTCGTCGGCGTGTCCGACCTCCTTTGGGCCATGGCGCTGCAGATCGAGGAGGGGGACCTGTCGAAGACCGAGCAGGACCTGAAGGCGCTTCAGCAGGAGCTGAAGGATGCGCTGGCCCGCAACGCCCCGCCCGAGGAGATAAAGCGCCTCACCGAAGCCCTGCGCCGGCAGCTCGACAAGTTCCTGGCCGAGATGGCCCGCAAGGCCGAGCCCTCCGAGCGCGCCGACCGGCAGGGACCCGACGACCGTGCCCGCACCGTCACGCCGAAGCAGCTCCAGGACATGGTCGACCGGATGGAGCAGGCGGCCCGCAACGGCGACGTCGCCGAGGCGCAACGCATGCTCGACCAGTTGCGGGGCGTGCTCGACAACCTGAAGACCGCCAAGCGCCGGTCCGGGGCCCAGCAGCAGGCGCAGCGCCAGGCCAACCAGGCGATGAGCGACCTCGACCGCATGACGCGCGACCAGCAGGCGTTGCGCGACCAGACGTTCAAGGACGGGCGCGATGCCCGCAAGGCCCAGCGCGAGGGCGACGACGACCAGGACGCGCCGATGGACGACGGCCAGGGCGGCGGGCAGGACGGCGATCAGGCGCAGGGCGACCCCTCGGCGCCCGGGCAGGGTCAGGAGCAGGGCCAGTCGGGCCAAGGACAGTCCGGCCAAGGACAGTCGGGCAAAGGGGGCCAGTCCGGCAAGGGCCAGTCGGGCGCCGGCGGCGACCTGCAGGGCCGTCAGAACGCGCTGCGCCAGAAGCTCGGGCAGTTGCAGCGTCAGATGCGCGAGATGGGGCTCGAGGGCGAGAAGGGGTTCGAGGCAGCCGGCCGGGCCATGCAGGATGCCGAGAACGCGCTCGGCGAAGGCCAGGGCGGCAACGACCGCGCCGTCGAGGCCCAGGGCCGCGCCCTGCGCGGCCTGCAGCAGGGCGCCCAGGGGTTGGCCAAGCAGATGGCGCAAGGCCAGGGCCAGGGCGACGGGCAGCAGCAGGCGCAGGACGGCGAGGGACAGGACGACGGCACCGGCGGCCCGAACGGGCAGGAGACGGATCCGCTCGGCCGGCCGCGGCGCCAGCGCGACTCCACGCTGCCGGACAACAGCTTCGGCGGCAAGGACATCCACGCCGGCGGGCTCGCCGCCCGTGCCCGCCAGGTGCTGGAGGAGCTGCGTCGGCGGCTCGGCGACCCGTCCCGGCCCCAGGTCGAGCAGGACTATCTTGAGCGATTGCTGAAGCGCTACTGACCGCCGCGCCCCCGGACCGGGAGCGCGGCCTCCGGCGCCGTGCCGGAGCGGAGCGGCCGAAGGCGAAAGCGCTCTATGTCGGTTTTTCGACGATCCCGGTCACCGTGTCGGGCGTTGTGGCGTGCGGTGGGACGAGGGACGCTGTAGAGCGTCGGCCCGACCCTTCGAGTCGAGGACTCAGCATGACGGCGCATTTCCACCAGTTCCCCTGCCTGTCGGACAATTACGGCGTGCTGGTCCATGATTCCGCGACGGGCTCGACGGCCGCCATCGATGCGCCCGAGGCCGAGGCCGTGCTCCGGGCGCTCGACGAGACGGGCTGGACGCTGACCGACATCCTGGTGACGCATCACCACGGCGACCACGTCGACGGCATCCCGGCGCTGAAGGCCCGGTTTCCCAAGCTGCGCGTCGTGGGCCCGGCGGCGGAAGCCACCAAGATCGGCGGCGTCGACCTCGGCGTGCACGAGGGCGACGAGGTGATGGTGGGCCACCTCGGCGCCAAGGTGATCGCCACGCCGGGCCATACGGCCGGCCACATCGTCTACTGGTTCGAGGAGGCCGGCGTGCTGTTCGCCGGCGACACGCTCTTCTCGCTCGGTTGTGGCCGGGTGCTGGAAACGCCGCTCGAGACCATGTGGGACTCGCTGCTGAAGCTGTCGCAGCTGCCCGGCGACGCCCAGGTCTACTGCGGCCACGAATACACGGCCGGCAACGCCAGGTTCGCCCTTACGGTCGAGCCGGAGAACGCCGTGCTGCGCGAGCGCGCCGCCGCCGTGGAGGCGCTGCGGGCCGACGGCAGGCCGACGCTGCCCACCACCATGGCGCTGGAACTCGCCGCCAACCCTTTCCTGCGCTGCGCCGAGCCCGCCGTTCAGGCCGCGGCGGGCCTGCCGGGCGGCGACCCGGCGGCGGTCTTCGCCGTGCTGCGCGAGCGGAAGAACAAGGCGTGAGCGGCCTCTCGGGCCTGTCGGCTCGCGAGGTCGCCCGCCTGCTCGACCTCGCGCCGCACCCGGAAGGCGGCCATTACCGCGAAACCTTTCGCGACACCGCCGTCGACCCCGACGGGCGCCCGGCGTCGACCGCCATCCTGTTCCTGCTGGCGGGCGACGAGGTGTCGGACTGGCACCGGGTGGACGCTGCGGAGGTTTGGCACTTCCACGCCGGCGCCCCGATGGTCATCACGCTCTCGCCGAACGGCCACGACGCCTCGGCCCACCACCTCGGCCCCGACATCCGGGCCGGCCAGAGCCCGCAGATCGCCGTGCCGGCCCGCTGCTGGCAGACCGCCGCGAGCCTCGGCGCCTGGACGCTGGTGGGCTGCACGGTGGCGCCCGGCTTCCGCTTCGAGGGGTTCGAACTGGCGCCGCCCCATTGGCGGCCGATGCCGCGGGAATAGCGCCATGGTGGCCCTCTACGGACGCGAACTGTCGCGCCTCGACCTCGCCCGGCGCGCCGGCAGCCTCGCGCAATTCGCCGGCGTGCGCCTCGTCACCCTGGGCGACGGCGTCGAGCGCGGCATCCGGGCACTGCAGTTCCGCACCGGTTCCGGCCTCGCCTTCACGGTGCTGGTCGACCGCGCCATGGACATCGGCGATTGCGAGCACGGCGGCCGGGCGATCGGCTGGCAGTCGGCCAGCGGCTTCCGCCATCCCGGCCTGCACGAGACGGAGGGCGAAGGCGGGCTCGGCTTCCTGCGCAGCTTCTCGGGCCTGCTCGTCACCTGCGGCCTCGACCATGTCGGCTTCAACGCCGAGGAGCCCGCCGCCCACTACCATTACGGCCCGCGCTCCAGCGTGAAGCACACGATCCACGGCCGCATCGCCACCGTGCCGGCGCGGCTGACCGGCTATGGCGAGCGCTGGGACGGGGACCGCTGCATCCTGTGGTGCGAGGGCATCCTGCAGCAGGCGGCGGTCTTCGGCGAGGACCTCCACCTCATCCGCCGCATCGAGGCGGATGTCGGCGGCGACGAGATCCGCATCCACGACCGGGTCGTGAACCACGGCTTCTACGCCACGCCCCACATGGTGCTGTACCACCTCAACGTCGGCTATCCGGTGCTGGACGCGGGGACGCGGCTCCTCGCCCCGATCGCCGACGTCGTGATGGCGGCGCATGCCGGCGAGGCCTACCGGCGCCAGGGCGTCGGCTACCGCACCCTGCCGGCGCCGCGCGACGGCTTCACCGAGCAGGTCTGGGAGCACGACCTCGCGGCGGATGCCGAAGGGCGCGTGCCCTATGCGGTGGTCAACGACGCCCTCGGCTTCGGCCTCGCCGTGGAGGTGACGAAGGCGCAGCTGCCGTGTTTCACCGAGTGGCAGCACTTCCAGGCCGGCGCCTATGCGCTCGGCATCGAGCCGGGATCCAACCACGTCCCGGGCCACGCCTTCGCGCGCGAGCGGGGCGAACTCATAGTGCTGCAGCACGGCGAGGAGCGAGCCTACGACCTCACGCTGCGGGTGCTCGACGGGGCCGGCGCCATCGCGGCGGCCGAGGCCCGGATCAGGGCCGTGGGGGCTCAGCCCGACGAGGATTATCCCGAGCCGTCGGGGCGGTTCGCGCCGCTGCGGTCGCGTTCTTCCCCGCCAGCCCCTCGATGATGGGGCAGTCCGGCCGGCCATCGCCGGCGCAGCCGTCCGCGAGGTGATGCAGCGTCGCCACCATCTCGCGCATGCCGGCGATCCGACCCTCGAGGTCGGCGATGTGGTCGAGCGCGATGCGCTTCACCTCGGCGCTCGATCGACCGCGGTCGCTCCACAGCGCCAGGAGATCGCGGATCCGCTCGATGGCGAAGCCGAGGTCGCGTGCCCGGCGCACGAAGCGCAAGCGCGCCACGTCCTCGGCCGTATAGTCGCGGTAGTTGCTGTCGCGGCGCCCGGCCGGCGCCACGAGGCCCATGGCCTCGTAGTGTCGGATCATCTTGGCCGAGGCGCCCGAAGCCTTGGCGGCCTGCCCGATCTGCATGGCGATTGTCCCCTCGGCGGCGGCGCTTGACCCTCCCATGATGGGAAGGTGCAGGGTGGCGTTCAAGGATGGACGCCATGACCGAGACCCACCACCATCACGGGACAGCCGGAGGCTGCTGCTGCTCCGCGCCGAAACCCGCCCCTGCCGGAGCCGCATCCGCCGCCAAGGACCCCGTCTGCGGCATGACGGTCGACCCCGCCAAGACCCGGCACCACGCCGACCACGCCGGCACCACCTACCACTTCTGCTGCGACGGCTGCCGCGGCAGGTTCGTGGCCGACCCCGCCCGCTACCTCGCGGCGGCGGACGCGAAGGACCCCGTCTGCGGCATGACGGTCGACCCCGCCAAGACCCGGCACCACGCCGACCACGCCGGCACCACCTACCACTTCTGCTGCGACGGCTGCCGCGGCAAATTCGTGGCCGACCCCGCCCGCTACCTCGCGGCGGCGGACGTCAAGGACCCCGTCTGCGGCATGACGGTCGACCCCGCCAAGACCCCGCATCACGCCGACCATGCCGGCCAAGCCTACCATTTCTGTTCGGCGGGCTGCCGGACGAAGTTCGCGGCCGATCCCGCCCGCTACCTGGCACCGGCGCCCCGCGACGAGGCGCCGGCGCCGCCCGGCACCGTCTACACCTGCCCGATGGACCCCGAGGTGCGGCAGGTCGGGCCCGGCGCCTGCCCGATCTGCGGCATGGCGCTGGAGCCGGAAGACTTCACCGCCGAGGCCGGCCCCAATGCCGACCTCGTCGACATGAAGCGCCGCACCTGGCTCGCCGCGGCCGGCACCGTGCCGGTCGTGCTGCTGGCCATGGGCGGTGAACTGGGCGGCGGGTTCCTGCACGGCGCCGTGCCGTTCGGCGGGGAGGCGGGCAACCTCGCCCAGATGGTGCTGGCCACGCCGGTGGTGTTCTGGGCCGGCTGGCCCTTCATCCAGCGCGGCTGGGCCTCGCTGCGCAGCCGCAACCTCAACATGTTCACCCTGGTGATGATCGGCACCGGCGTCGCCTGGGCCTATAGCGCGGTGGCGACGCTGGCGCCCGGCCTGTTCCCGCCCGCCTTCCACACGATGGGCGGCGCCGTCGGCACCTATTTCGAGGCCGCGGCCGTCATCACGCTGCTGGTGCTGGTCGGTCAGGTGCTGGAGCTGAAGGCGCGCGACAGCACCTCGACGGCCATCCGCGGACTGCTCGACCTCGCCCCCAAATTCGCCCGCCGCATCGCGCCGGACGGCAGCGAGGCCGACGTCCCGCTCGACGCCGTCGCGGTCGGCGACCGGCTGCGCCTGCGTCCCGGCGAAACCGTGCCGGTCGACGGGACGGTGGAGAGCGGGGAAGCCGAACTCGACCAGTCGAGCGTCACGGGCGAGTCCCTGCCGGTGCGCAAGCGGGCCGGCGACGCCGTCATCGGCGGCACGATCAGCCGCACCGGCGGGCTCGTCATCCGCGCCGACAAGGTCGGGCGCGACACGCTGCTGTCCCGCATCGTGCAGCTCGTCGCCGCGGCGCAGCGCAGCCGCGCCCCCATCCAGCGCCTGGCCGACCGCGTCTCGGGCTGGTTCGTGCCCGGCGTGCTGGCGGCCGCCCTCGCCGCCTTCGCGGCCTGGATGGTGTTCGGCCCGGAGCCGCGCTTCGCCTCGGCCGTCATCGCCGCCGTGTCGGTGCTGATCATCGCCTGCCCCTGCGCCCTCGGCCTCGCCACGCCCATGTCCATCATGGTGGGGGTGGGCCGCGGCGCCCGCGCCGGCGTGCTGATCCGCGACGCCGAGGCGCTGGAGCGCCTGGAGCGCGTCGACACCGTGGTGCTCGACAAGACCGGAACGCTCACCCGCGGCGTGCCCGCCGTCACGGCGGTGGCGGCGGCCGAGGGCTTCGGCGAGGACGAGGTGCTGGCGCTGGCGGCCGCGGTCGAGCGGGCCAGCGAGCACCCGCTGGCCCGCGCCATCCTGGCGGCGGCCGAGGCGCGGGGTCTGCCCGTGGCCGAAGCGGAGGGCTTCGCCTCGCCGGCGGGGCGCGGCGTCCACGCCTTGGTGGCGGGGACCGATGTGCTGGTCGGCTCCGCCCGCTTTCTGGAGGATAAGGGCGTCGCCGTGGGCGCCCTCGCGGCGCGGGCCGACGCCTTCCGGGCGGACGGCGCAACCGCCGTGCTCGTGGCGGCCGGCGGGCGACTCGCCGGGGCGATCGGCGTCGCCGACGCGGTTCGGCCGGAAAGCGCCGCCGTGGTGCGGGCCTTGAAGGCCGCAGGCCTGCGGGTCGTGATGCTGACGGGCGACAACGACGCGACGGCCCGCGCCATCGCGGCCCCGCTCGGTATCGACGAGGTCCTGGCCGACGTCCTGCCGGACGCGAAGGCCGCGGCCGTGGAGCGCCTGAAACGCGAAGGGCGGATCGTCGCCATGGCCGGCGACGGCGTCAACGATGCGCCGGCTCTGGCGCTGGCCGACGTCGGCGTCGCCATGGGCACCGGCACCGACGTGGCGATGCAGAGTGCCGGCGTGACGCTGCTCGGCGGCGACCTCGCGGGACTGCTGCGGGCGCGGGCGCTGTCGCGCGCCACGATGGGCAACATCCGGCAGAACCTCGCCTTCGCCTTCCTCTACAACGGCATCGGCATCCCGGTGGCGGCCGGGGTGCTGTACCCCGCCTTCGGCCTGCTGCTGTCGCCCATGCTGGCCGCCGCCGCCATGGCGCTCTCCTCGGTGAGCGTCATCGGCAATGCCCTGCGGCTCCGCGGCGCCGATATCGGCTGACCACCCGTCGCCCGCGCCGCGACGGCCGGGCCCGCCTCTCGATCGAAAGGACCCCGTCGATGACACAGCTCCCCCACACGCGCGACCCCGGCCCGCTCGTCCTCGCCGCGTTCGTCGTCATTTTGGCCGGCTCGGGCGCGGCCCGGGCCGCCGAGCCCATGAAGATGGACCACGCCACCATGGCGCCGGCCGCGGCCGCGCCGGGCGGCGACCACGCGGCCGACAAGGCCTATGCGGCCGCCAACGACGCCATGATGACGGGCATGGACGTGAAGCCCACGGGCGACCCCGACCGCGACTTCGCCGCCATGATGCTGCCCCACCACCAGGGCGCCGTCGAGATGGCCAAGGTCGAGGTCCAGTACGGCCACGACCCGATGCTGCGCAAACTCGCCGCCGACATCATCAAGGCCCAGGCGATCGAGATCGCCCAGATGCAGGGTTGGCAGAAGCGCCACGCCCGCTGAGGGCCGGCCGACAGGCGCGCGCTCGTCGGCCGCCGCTCGGGTGGCCGCGTCAGCCCTCCGCCACGGCCAGCGACGGGGCCTGCCGCGGCGCGACGCGGCGCTGCAGCCAGCGGGTGAGCGGCACCTCGAAGCCGTGGTGGACGGCGAAGCTCGCCGCCAGCGTCGGGGCGACGAGCAGCAGCATGAACGGCAGCGCCGGCAGGCGCGCCAGGTCGAAGACGCGGCCCAGCACGGATTCGAGCCCCAGATAGGCGCCGTAATGCACGAGGTAGAGCGCGTAGGAAGCATCGCCGAGCCGCTCGAAGGCGCGGCGCACGGGTCCGGCCGGGCGGCGCGGCAGGCATAGGGCCGCCGCCGCCACGATGGCGGCGGCCGGCAGGCCCCAGGCCAAGCCGCGCCAGCTGCCCCACCAGCTGTCCGACCACGGGATGGCGGCGGCGATGGCGGCGAGGCCGAACGCCACCAGCGCGGCCGCGGCGGGGCGGGGCAGCCGTCCGCCCGAAAGGCCAACCTCGGCCAGGAGCAGGCCGGTGACGAATTCGAGCACCTGCGTGGCGCCGAGGTAGGAAAGCCACCCGGGCAGCGCCAGCATGCCGTTCGCCGCCACCAGGGCGGCGAGGGCGAGCGACAGGGTCGCCACCGCGCCGCGCCGGGGCAGGGCGAGGACCAGGGCGAAGACGAGGTAGAAGGCCATCTCGTAATCCAGCGTCCAGCCGAGCGGGTAGACGGGCGTCAGATCCGGGTTGGCCGGTGCCGCATAAGGCACGAAGGCGAGCGACAGGGCCACGAAACCCGCGAAGGCGCGGCGCCCGAGGTCGCCGCGGGCGTCGGCGGGATCGAGCAGCACGAAGAGCGCCGTCACGGCCCAGTAGAGCGGAACGATGCGGGCGAGCCGCTTGAGGAAGAACGGCACGGCCGCGCGCGCGCTGCCGAACAGCGGCGCCGAGGCATGCACCATCACGAGCCCGGAGATGACGAAGAACACGTCGACCCCCGCCGCACCGCCCATGAAGCCGGGCAGCCGCGTCGCGATGCCGACCCCGTCGACCTCTTCACGGGCGTGGAACAGGACCACCGCCAGGGCGGCGAGCCCCCGCAGCACCTGGATGTTGGAGAGTTTCCGCATCGCGCCGGTTCGCCGCCCGCGTCGGGCGCGGGCGGGCCTGTCCTGCACGGTCGCGGCGGGGGATGCAATCGCCACACCCCCGTCTCGGGCGGTTCGCCGTCGCGGCGGCCCGCCGTTGGGAGTGCGAGCGGGCCGCGCCCGGGCGTCAGATGGACTGGAGGGCCTGGAACTGGCGCTGGGCGCTGCGGGCCGCGATCCATTCCTGGGCGAAGTCGGGCGCCACGCGATAGCGCTCGCCGTCGCTCTCGTACCAGCCGCCCTCGTCGAGGCGGGGCGCCGCTTCCCCGCCGTGCAGCGCCACCGTGACCCGGTTCAGCGCATGGGCCACGAGGTCGGGCGAGCCCGCCCGCCGCGCGATGTCGGCGGCCGAGCCCTTGCCCTCCGCCACCTCGTCGATGATCTCCATGTAGCGGACGGCCGGGGCCGTCCACCGATCCTGCTCGAGGCGCGTCAGCGCCGTATCGACCCGATCTTTCCAGGCTGGTTTGGTCATGCAGGGCCTCCTGAGACGACCCAGACTAGGCGCAAGGCGACGCGTCTTGCAAGACGCGCGACGGCCCGCGAACGCAATCGTGAACGGCGCCTGAATGGGGCGCCCGGCCGCGCTCGAGCGTCATCCGTCGCGGCCGACCGGCTCCGCTTCGGCCGGTCGCAGCGTGGGCAGGCGCAGCGTGAAGCTGGTGCCGGCGCCGAACCGGCTCTCGACCGCCACGGTGCCGCCGAGCAGCACGGCGAGGGCGCGGGTGAGGGCGAGGCCGAGGCCCGTGCCGCCGAACCTGCGCGTCGTGGTCTCGTCGGCCTGGGCGAAGCGTTGGAACAGGCGTCCGACCTGCTCCTCCGTCATGCCGATGCCGGTGTCGGAGACGCGGAACACCACGGCGTCGTCCTGGCGCGTCACCCCCAGCGTGATGCGCCCCGCTTCGGTGAACTTCGCGGCATTGCCGAGGAGGTTCAGCAGGCACTGACGGATCTTGACGCCGTCCGAGCGCAGCAGGCCGGCATCCGCCGCGACGTCGAGGTCGAGCCGATTCCCCTTGCGGTGCACGAGCGTCGCCACCGTTTCGGCCACGTCGCGGGCCAGCGCCGCGGCATCCACCTCCTCGTCGACGACGTCCATGCGGCCGGCCTCGACCTTGCTGAGGTCGAGCACGTCGTTGATGAGGCCGAGCAGGTGGCGGGCATTGGACTTGATCTTGCCGAGGTCGCCCAGCATCTCGCGGTGGCCGAGGTCGTCGAGGTCTTCTTCCAGCATCTCGCTGTAGCCGATGACGGCCGAGAGCGGCGTGCGCAGCTCGTGGCTCATGTTGGCCAGGAAGGCGCTCTTGGCGCGGTTGGCCCCCTCGGCCGCCTCCTTGGCGGCGGACAGCTCGATCTCGGCGAGCTTGCGCTCGGTGATGTCCTGCACCACGCCGACGAGGCGCGGGGCCAGCCCGCCGCCGTCGAACCGCCGGGCGACCCGGCGGATCCAGCGCTGGGCCCCGTCGTCGGCGCGGCGGATGCGGTATTCCGCTATCGGGGGCGCCGACGGGTTGCGGCGGGTTTCGGGCGTGTGCACGAGGGCGCGGTCCGCCTCCGCCACGAGGTCGGTGAAGGTGGCGGTGGAGCAGGACCGGGTGTCGGGCAGGCCGAACAGGCGGAACATGCCGGCGGAGGCTTCCACCTCGTCGCGCTCGAAATCCACCTCGAAGGTGCCGATGCCGCCGACCTCCTGGGCGAGGAGCAGCCGCGTTTCGCTCTGCCGCAGCGCCACCTCGGCCCGGGCCCGGTCCATGGCGTCCTGGGTGCGGGTGGCGACCTCCTTCATCAGTCGCATCTCGTGGGCGCCCCACCGGCGCGGCACCTCCGCCTGCGCCAGCGCCACGGCGAGCAGCCGCCCGCCTTCGGTGACGGGTACGGCCAGCATGGCCCGGATTCCGACCGCGGCATGGGCCGAAGCGGTCGCGGCCCCGGCGCGCGGGTCTGCGGCGACGTCGTCCGACACCAGCATCCGTCCGGCCCGCAACTCGCCGCTCCACGCGGGACCGAGATCGTCGAGCCCGAACCGCAGCGGGCCGCCGGAGGGGGCGCCGTCCCGCTCCCACCGGCCCGCCGGTGCCGGGGACGTGCCGTCCCCGGCGATCTCGGCGAAGACGACGCGCATGGCGTCGAGCTCCCGGCCCAGCGCTTCCGCGGCGGCCGCCCCGACGGCGCCGGGCTCCTCGAGGCCGCGGAACCGGTCGTCGAGCTCGAGCAGCAGGTTGCGGCGGATCTCCTCCCACCGCCGTTCGGACACGTCCTGGACGATGCCGATGAGGTCCGTTGCCGTCCCCGACGCGTCGCGGACATAGTCGGCACTGCGGGCGATCCAGCGCAACTCGCCGGTATCGGCCCGGCGGATGCGGTATTCGACGTGGGCGGCTTCCGGCGTGTCCTCGCCGCGCAGGTGGCCGGTCGAGCGGTCGCGGTCGCCGTCGACCACCAGGCTCTCCCACAGCGCGACCGGCGACTCGGCCCGGGGCTCGAGGCCGAGGAGGCGGTAGAAGCCGTCCGACGCCACGGTGATGCGCCGGGTGAGGTCCGTCGAGAAGGTGCCGATGGCGGCGGCCTCCTGGGCGCGCCGCAGCATGGCCTCGCTGGTCCTGAGGTCGCGGATCGAGCGCGTCTCGGCGACATCGCCGAAGCCGGCCGCGACGGCTGCCGCCAGCTGCTCGACGGAGCGGATGTCCTGCGCGGCGAAGGCGTCGATCCGGCCGGACTGCACCTTGAGCACGCCCACGACGTCGCCGAGCCGGGCGATGGGCGCCACCACCATGGAGCGGATGCCGAGCTTCCGGGCGAGGGCGGGGTCGACGCGCGGGTCCCGCTCGGCATCGCCGGTCGACAGGGTGCGGCCTTCGCCGAGGCTCCGCCCGGAAAGGCTTTCGGCGATCGCGATCCGCAGGCCCTGGAAGGGTGAAAGCCTGCCGGCCGTCGCGGCATAGACCAGCGCGTCGCCGTCGCGCATCTCGACGACCGCGCCCTCGCTGTTCGCCACCGTCCGCATGGCGGCCGTGACGGTGGCGTCGAGGATGGCGGAAAGGTCGCCGCCCGCCGCCCCGATGCGGCCCTGGAGGGCCAGCAGGGCGCCGTGCCGCTCGACCTCGCGCTGCAGCATGGCTTCGGCGGCACCCCGGGTCGCCAGGGAGGCGTCGCGCTCGGAGATGGCGCGCCGCAGCTCCAGCTGCGCCACGACCTGCCGGGCCAGTGCCCGAAGCGCATCGCGTTGTCGGTCCGTCAGCCCGTCGGCGCGGGGCACGTGGTCGATGACGCAGAGCGAGCCGAAGGCGATGCCGGCCGGGGTCTTCAGCACGGCGCCCGCGTAGAACCGCAGGTGCGGCTCGCCCGTCACCAGCGGGTTGCCGCAGGTGCGCGGGTCGGCCGACAGGTCGGGGATCTCGAGGATGTCGTCCTGGGCGAGCGCATGGACGCAGACGGAGCGGGACATGTCGGTCTCGCCGGGGGCGAAGCCGCGCCGCGCCTTGAACCACTGCCGCTCGCGGTCGACGAGGCTGACCAGCGCCACGGGCGCCTCGCAGACCTGGCAGGCCAGCGTCACGACATCGTCGAACCCCGCTTCCGGCGGCGTGTCGAGGACCGCATAGGCTTCGAGGACCGCCAGCCTCTCGGCTTCGGCGTCCTCCGCCACCGTCCCGTGCGACGTCACCATCGTGCTTCGCGTCTCCCGCCGTCCCCGTCACCCACTGATCTAGGGTCCGCGACCCTGTTGCCGAGGGACGCGGGCCCGAAAATAAGGACCTGTACACAGGCCTGGGTTGAAGCGCCGGTCCGGCGGCGACCAGGCCGGCCCGACGGTGCGGGGCGCCCCGGCGCCCCGGCGCTCCCACTGCCCCGGCGCCCCGGCACCGGCCGCGCCGCGTTGATCGCGACGGACGATCGTGCGCTATGGTGGGTCGAGGCCTTGCGGGAGTGATGGAATGAAGTTCTTGGTGACCTATCGGGAGCGGCGCGCCGATTTCGATCCGGCGGCGGCCCAGCGCCGCGCCGCGCGCCTCCTGACGGAGCGCGCCATGCCGGCGGGACTCAAGGTCCACGAGCTGCTGTCGCGCATCGGCGGGGGCGGCGGCTATGCCGTGGTGGAGACGGCCGAGGCCGAGGACCTCCAGCACCTCGCCGGCCTGTTCTCGGCCTACGACTGCCGGATCGAGCCCGTGCAGGACATCGCCTTCAACGGCGCCGGGTCCCAAGCGCCGGACGAGGCCGAGGCATCGCCGCCGGCCGGGCCGGCGCGCTCCCGGCTGCCCGCCATGCCGGCGTCCGAGCCGCACGAGGGCGCCTTCTCGGACGACGACGTCTACGACACGGAGGACTGAGACACGGAGGACTGAGGCGGGGCACGCTCGCCGCGGCGCGGGATGTTCTCGACGCCGACCCGGGCCACCTCCTGGCGGGCAGCCGCCAAGGCGTCGAGCGCCGCGCCCGCCGCCCCGAGGCCGGCGCCGGCCGCCATCAGCATCAGCGACATCAGCGTGGCGGGGCCGAATGGCAGCGTCCCCCGCCAGCGATAGATGGTGAGCGGCGGCAGCGCCGTGGCGATGCCGGCCGCCACGATGGCGAGGCCGAGGAGCCCGAGCACGCGGCGCGGCCGCTCTTCCACCAGGAGCCGCCAGACGAGATGCAGGAGGCCGAGCCAGCCGGCGATCGTGCGGGCCGGCGGCGGGCCGCTGGACGGCGCGCGGCCGGCCGACAGCGCCGTCATGCGGCCGACGGGCAGCCGCAGTCGCAAAGCATGCAGCGACAGGTCGAGGGCGGAGGCGCGCTCGGGGCCGGCCGCGGCGACCCGGTAGGAGCGGGCGAAGCGCCGGGAACAGGCCTTGAAGTCGGAGGACAGCATGTCGCCGCCCTGGCCGAAGAGGAAATCCACCGCGCGCGACAGGAGGCGGTCTCCGGCATCGCCGCCCGCACCGGCGGCGAGCCGCGACACGTCCACGAGGTCGCGGGCGTTGCCGTCGATTTCGGCCACGATCAGCGGCGCCAGGCACACGTCCTCGGGTCCGACGCCGTGGGCCAGGATGTAGATGTCGGCGTCGACGTCGGCCAGCATGCGCCGCACCTGCGCGCGGCGGCTGCCGGACGTCGCGCCGCGCAGGATGCCGCCCGCCGTCCCGACCTCGGCCACGGCGGCGGGCGTGAGGCCGTCGTCGTAGACCAGGACGGTCGCGCGGGGCAGGAGCGTGCGGAAGCCGCGGATCGTCGCGGCGAGGGCATCGCATCCGGTGAGCAGGATGGCCACGTCCGGCCCGGGGTCGGCCACGGTCGCCCAGGCCACGGGTCGGGCGGCACGGGAGGGGTGCGGGGGAGCACCCCGCGATGCCGACAGGACAGGATGGGGCACCGTTCACCTCGCCGAAAGACGAGGCCGACGGTAGTGCCGCGACCTTAACGAAACCGGTCGGTGCCGGTCAGGTGCCGCGCACGCGTGCCTTGCGGGCCGCGTAACGGGCGTCGCGCGCCGCCTTGCGGTCGGCTTCGTCCGCCAGGATGCGGGCGGCGCGTTCGAGGCGTGCAGCCTCGGCGGCGGCCTTCTCCTGCTCCTGCAGGGCCTGGCGCTCCGCCTCGGCGGCGGCGTCGGCGGCCGCGCGGGCGGACTTCTCCTCGGCTTCCTGCAACGCCTGCTGGCGGCGCTGCTCTTCCTTTTCCGCCTGGCGCTTGGCGCGCGCCTCGGCGATGGCCTGGCGCTCGGCGGCCTTGCGCAGGACTTCGGGGTCGTCTTCGGCCGGCTTGGACTTCAGCTTCTCGACCAGGGCCTGCTTGGCGGCGGAGGTGGAGCTGATACGGTCGGCGAAATTGGCGTTGTTGAATCTACCCACTGGTCGTCCATGTTCGAGTGCGGCCGGGCCCGGTCGCGGTCCCCGCAGGAGCGCGGCCTGCGCCACGCGGCCGACGGGCGCCGCCCTGATATAAGGGCGCTACCCGGCGCTGAAAAGCTCCGGAGGGCCCGCGAAGGGCCGACATGCGCTGAAATCGTCGTCGCGCATCGCCGGGCGCGAGACCGCGGTCCCGTCAGGGCCGCGACGGTCCCGCGCTGCCGAACAGGGCCGGATGGGTGTCGGGCACGTCCGGCGTCCCGCCGAAGCCATGCATCCGCAACGCCCATTGCAGCCCCACGAGGGCCCCCTTGGCACTGGGCAGGAACGCCAGGCAGAGCGCCACCGTGACGGGGAACCAGACGGCGGCGTGGAGCCACATCGGCCAGGCATAGGCCATGTCGACGGCGAGCACCGCCGCCACGACGAGGTGGCCGACGACGAAGATCGTGACATAGGGCGGCGCATCGTCGGCCCGCTGGTGGTGGAGGTCCTCGCCGCAGTCCGGGCAGGCGTCGGCCACCTTGAGAAAGGCCCGGAACAGCGGCCCGCGGCCGCAGGCGGGACAGCGGTGCAACGCCCCGCGCAGCATGGCCCGGGGCACGTCGCGGCCTGCCGGCCCGTCGTCCCCGCCATAGCGGCGCGCGCCGGGCGACCCGCCCCGCGTTTCATCCCCGAACCCGCCCTTGCTCCCGTCCATGACGTCGATCCCGCATCGCGCCCCGGCCACACCCGCGACGCCAACCCCCTATATAAGGGGGGATCGGCGCCACCGCGAGGTGCCGGCGCGCACCGGTGCCCCGCCTTGCAAGGGGGGGTGCGCGGCGCGCGCGAAGGGACTAGACCCGCGGCCGGTGGCGCCCCGGCGCGCGCCGAGGCGGCCCGGTTTTCGGACACCGCGTGGAGATCAACATGAACAAGGTCGTCGATCCCCGAATCGCGCCGGGCTTCGGAAACCAGACCGTGCCGGGCCTGCTGGGCGAGGCCGAGCGGGCCGCCATGACGGAGGCGGCCGCCCGCAAGATCGAGGAATTGTTCGACGTCCTGAGGGTCGATCACCGCAACGACCACAATACTCGGGACACGCCCGCCCGCGTGGCCCGGATGATGGTGGAAGAAACGTTGCGCGGTCGTTACACGGCGCCGCCCAAGATCACCGACTTCGACAACGTCGAGCGCTGCGACCAGCTGATCGTCACGGGACCGATCGAGGTCCGGTCCACCTGCGCCCACCACCTCATGCCGATCTACGGCCATGCCGTGATCGGCATCCTGCCGGCGCCGGACGGCAAGATCATCGGCCTGTCGAAATACGACCGCATCGTCGACTATTTCTCGTCGCGCCTGCAGATCCAGGAGGAGCTGGCGAAGCAGATCGAGCGCTTCCTCGTCCAGAACACCGCGCCGCGCGGCCTCGCCGTGCGGATCAGCGCCGTGCACATGTGCAAGACCCACCGCGGCGTCCGGGCGTCCCATGCGAGCCGCATGGTCAACACCACCTATCACGGCGCGCTGGGCAGCGACCCGCAACTGAAGGCCGAGTTCCTCCAGGAATGCGCCATGCTCGAACGCCACGCGTCCTGACCGGCATGGTCGCGCAAGCCCCGGGACTCTACCGGTCCACCAAGTTCTACGACCACAGCGAGGGCCTGTCCTGCTGCTTCCGGCAGTGGCGGGCGGGCCATTCCCATTGCCGCCTGCTGCACGGCTACGCCCTGGCCTTCCGCTTCACCTTCGCGACGCGCGAGCTCGACGAGCGGAACTGGTGCTTCGACTTCGGCGGGCTGAAGCCGGTGCGGCGATGGCTGCACGAGATGTTCGACCACACGCTGGTGGTGGCGGAGGACGACCCCGAGCGCGACAGGCTCGAAGCGCTCGGCGCGGCCGGCCTCGCCGACATCCGCGTGCTGCCGGCCGTCGGATGCGAGGCGACGGCGCGTTTCGTTTACCTCCACGTCAGCGGAATGGTCTATGGAGAGACGGACGGCCGCGTCTGGTTGGAGTCTGTCGAGGTGGCGGAACACGGCGGCAACTCCGCCCTCTACTCCCCCGCCTGACCCGCTCCCCGCCGCCCGTCGACGGAGGCCGCCGTCCCGGCTGCCAGGCAGGGACGCAGGCCGTGTTGTCGTTGAAGGCGGGCAAGATCGTCGTCCTGGGCGCCACCTGCGGCTTCCTCGCCGCCGCCATCCAGGTATCGGTCCTCATCGGCGCCCGCCAGGCCGAACTGGCGCCGGCGGCCCGCTGCGACGCATGCCTGGCGACGAGCCAGGTCGAGATCGAGTTCGCCCGCCTGGAGCAGCGCATCGCCGCCGCCCTGGTGCCCGGCACCGCGGTGGGGCCGGCGGACGTGCGGCTGCGCTTCGATGCGCTGGCGACGCGCGCCGCCGCCCTCGACCTGCCCGCCATCCGGACCGTGCTCGACCAGGACACCGCGGCCGCCGCCACCAGGGAGCGGCTCGCCGGCGCGCTGCGGGCGCTCGGCCCCGACATCGCGCGCATCGACCAGCCCGGGATCGGCGAGGCCGCCCTCGCGGCCCTGGCGCCGCTCGACTTCGACCTGTCGCGGCTGTCGGCAGCGGCGGACCGGGCCGGCCTGGCCCGGGCGGCCGCGGCGGAGGCCGAACTGGCGCGGCTCCACCGCATCCTCACCGCCGTCCTGGCCTGCCTCTTCGCCTTGGGGGCTGTGCTGCTGGCGCTGCTCGGCTGGCACAACCGCCAGCTCGGCCTCGCCCGGGACGGACAGCAGCGCTCCTCCGAGAAGCTGCGGGCGGCCTCGGCGCGCCTCGCCGCCGCCACCGCCGAAGTGTCCACCGTCAACGCGCAGCTCCAGGCCCGCAATGCCGTCCTGGACCGGCGCGACCGCGAACTGGGGTTGCAGAACCAGCGGTTCGACGCCGCATTGAACAACATGGCGGTGGCGCTCTGCATGGTGGACGGCAACGACCGGCTCGTGGTGTACAACCGGCGCTTCGCCGAGCTGTTCGGGCTGGCCCTCGCCCCGATCCCGGGCCTGCTCTTCGCCGATCTCCTCGGCATGGCGACCGGCCCGCAGCTGGAACAGGTGCATGCCCGCCAGCGGGCCCTCTCGGCCGAGGCCGGCGATACCAATTTCATCCAGGAGATCGCGCCCCCGGCCGCGGCGCCGCACGAGGGCGGGCCCCGCACCGTGTCGGTGTCGCACCGGCCGATGCGCGACGGCGGCTGGCTCGCCACCTACGAGGACGTGACGGAGCGCCGGCAGGCCGAAAGCCGCATCGCCTTCCTGGCCCGGCACGATCCGCTGACCGGCCTGTGCAACCGCGCGTTCTTCGCCGAGCAGCTCGATGCCGTGTTGGCGGAGGCCCGGCGACGCGGCACGCCGCTCGCCGTCATCGCGCTCGACGTGGACGGCTTCAAGGACGTCAACGAGGGCCACGGGCCGGCGGCCGGCGACGCCCTGCTGCGCGAGGTGGGACGGCGCATCGTCCGGGCGGCCGGGGACGGCGTCGTGGCGCGGCTGGGCGGGGACGAGTTCGCCGTCATCGCGCCGGGCGCCGCCGCCCCCGGCGCCCTGGCGACGCGGCTCGCCGAGGCGGTCGGCGGACCCTTCGCGGCGGGCGGCGCCGCCCTCGCCCCGACGGTGAGCGTCGGCTATGCCTCCTGGCCGGCCGACGCCAGCTCCGCCGAAGCCCTCACCCGCCACGCCGAATCCGCGCTCGCCGCCGCGAAGGGTGCCGGCGGCGGCGCCATCCGGGCCTTCGCGCCGGACCGGGACGCGGCGCGCCGCGCCCGTCGGGCCCTCGAGGCCGACCTCCGCCAGGCGCTGGCGAACCGCGAGTTCACCCTCGCGTTCCAGCCGCTCGTCGACACGCGCCGCGTGGCCATCACGGGCTTCGAGGCGCTGCTGCGCTGGCACCACCCGGGGCGCGGGGCGGTGTCGCCGGCGGATTTCGTGCCGCTGGCGGAGGAGATCGGCCTCATCGGCGAGATCGGCAATTGGGTGCTGGGCGAAGCCTGTGCCCAGGCGGCGCGCTGGCCCGGCGACTTCACCGTGGCGGTGAACCTGTCGCCCGCCCAGTTCGGCCTCATGGACGTGGTGTCGAGCGCCGACGAGGCGCTGGCCCGCTCCGGCCTCGGGGCGGCGCGGCTCGAACTCGAGATCACCGAAACGGTGCTGCTCGACGACGGGGAGCACATGCTGGAGATCCTGCACGCCCTGCGCGCCCGCGGCATCCGCATCGCCATGGACGACTTCGGCACCGGCCATTCGTCGTTGAGCTACCTGCGCCGCTTTCCCTTCGACAAGATCAAGATCGACCAGTCCTTCGTGCGCGACATGGCCACCCGGCCGGACTGCATCACCATCGTGCGGTCCATGGCGGCGCTGGGGGCGAGCCTCGGCATGACGACGACGGCCGAGGGCGTGGAGACGCCCGAACAGTTCGCCCAGCTCCAGGCGGCGGGCTGCGACCAGGCGCAGGGCTACCTCTTCGGTCGCCCCCAGCCGCCCGCCCAGATGAGCTTCGCGCTCGGAGCCGACTGGGCTTCCCGGGGCGTCGCGGCGGCCTGACGGATCAGCGCCGGCCCGCCATCTCGTCCCGGCGCATCGGCATGGCGTCGATGAGCGGGAACAGGGCATCGGCGCCGAGCGGCACGGCGGCGCCGAGCTTCTCGCCCCCGTCCTTGCCGACCAGCACGGCGCGGAAGCCCGCCCCGCCGAAGCGTCGGCGCAGCGCGTCGCCGGCGGGCGTGCCGTCCGTGGCCTCGACGAGGACGAGGTCCCGCTCGCGGCCCGCCGCGCCGAGCCCGGAGAAGATGCGGCGCTGCGCGGCGAGCGCGGGGTCGGCGGTGGAGGGCGCCAGCGCCACGAGCACGCGGCTCCTCCAGCGATAGGGCGCGAGCGGGTCCCCGGCGGCGAGGGCCGGCACGGCGAGCGGGACGGCCATTGCGGCGGCGGCGGCCAGCAGGGCAGGGCGGGACAGGATGGACATCCGGGGCTCCTCGGCGATGCCCGTCAACGCGCGCCCGGATGGGTCGGGTCCGCTGCAAGCTCCGCAGCAAGCTCCGCCCCCGCTTTCGCCGCAAAGCCCGGATCATCTCGCGGGCGATGAGCGCACCGACATCCCCCGACTTCCCGATCTCCGACCATTGCGACGGCCGGCTGTTCTTCAACCCCGGCGTCGACACCGATCGCAGCCTCGCCGACCTTTGGCGGTGGCGGCGGTCCGGGCGGCGCGTCCCCTGGCCCGCCCGCGTCCCCGCCGCGCCGGCCCCGCCGCCGCCGCGCGAGGCCGGGCCCGGCGAGGTGCTGCTGACCCTCGTGGGCCAGAGCACCGTCCTGATCCAGGTCGAGGGCTGCAACATGCTGACGGACCCGATCTGGTCCGAGCGCGCCAGCCCCGTCTCCTTCGCGGGGCCGCGCCGGGTGCGCCCGCCCGGGATCGCCTTCGACGACCTGCCGCGCATCGACCTCGTGCTGTTGAGCCACAACCACTACGACCATCTCGACGTGGCGACGTTGAAGCGCCTCCACGCGCGCTCGGCGCCCCGGATCGTCACGGGGCTGGGCAACGGGCGCGTCCTGGCGCGCCACGGCCTCGGCCGGGCGGTGGAACTCGACTGGTGGCAGTGCTGCACGCCGGCGCGGGGCGTCGACGTCACCTACCTGCCGGCCCAGCACTGGTCGAGCCGCACGGGACGCGACCGGCGGCGGGCGCTGTGGGGCGGCCATGCCGTGCAGGCGGGCGGCGCCTGCGTGTATTTCGCCGGGGACAGCGGCTACGGCCCGCATTTCGCCGCCATCGGCCGTGCCTTCGCACCCGACCTGGCGCTGCTGCCGATCGGCGCCTACGAGCCGCGATGGTTCATGCAGGCGCAGCACATGGACCCGTTCGACGCCGTGCAGGCGCATCGCGACCTCGCGGCCGGCCTCAGCCTCGGCATCCACTGGGGCACGTTCCAGCTCACCGACGAGGCGATCGACGCCCCGCTCGAGGCCCTGGCGCGCGCCAAGGCCGAGGCCGGGCTCGATGCGGGCGCCTTTCTGGCGCCGGACTTCGGCACGACGCTGGTTTGGCGGTCCCGGCCGCTCCCGGCCGAGGCGCAGGGGGCCGGTGGCTCGTCCTGAGCCGGCGGGCCCGCGCCGCCTCGGAGCCTGTGGAGGATCGGACGCGTGCCCGAAGGCCCTCGAAAACCGTCGAGAACGTGTCGTGGTTTTTCGGGGAAGGGCGTTCGCTCAAAGAGCCTCAGGGCAGGCGGCGGCCGTCGACCGGGAGGGCGACGCCCGTGATGGAGCAGGCGGCGTCGCTCGCCAGGAACTTGACGGCCGGGCCAACCGGGAGAACAAGCACCGGCAGATCCGGCGCGGGGACCGATCCCGCTGTATGGGAGGACGAGACATGCGTGTTCTGTCGATCGCCGCGGCGGCGCTGCTCCTGGCCATGACGGCGGCGGGCGCCCAGACCCAGTCGACGAGCCCGTCCAAGTCGGGCTGCGACGCCGCCCCCGCCACGCCGGCGACGCCCGAGGCGAAGGGAGCGGCCTCCGGCACGGCGCCGGGCAACAGCGGCAGCACGGGCTTCTCGGGCGCCGGCCTCGGCGGCGCCTTCACCGGCACGACGCAGAACGGCGCGGTCCCCAGCTCGCCGAGCGTCCAGCCCGCCACCGCCAAGGGGCTCGATCCCATCGCGGGGCCGCGCAAGCCCGTCCCCGGGACCGGGGCGGCGTGCTGAGCCGTCGGCGGCGGTGAACCTGCCGGCTCCGTGCCGGGACGCCCGGCGACAGCCGTCGCGGCGTCATCGGCATGACGGGCCTTCGTCCACGCGGTTCAGCGGTAGCGCCGCCGTGCCGGCGCCGCCACGACCGGGGCGCCGGTGAGGCAGGCCACGGCCGAAGGCGTGAGGGTGAAGCGGGGCGGGGCGAAGAGCTGGTCCTCGTCGAGGCTTTCGCGCAGCATCATGCCGAGGTGGACCAGCTTCTCGGCCGTGTCGCGCACGCGCCGGATGGGGAAGAAGCCCGGATAGGTCGGGGTCCATTCGTCGGCGTCGAGATCGAGCGGCACGAGATCCCGGCCCGACACGAAGACGTAGGCCAGCAACTTGTCGGGCAGGGTGGTGGCGGACAGGAACCGCGTCGCCAGCTGGGCGCGCCGCGCCGAGAAGCCCCGCGCCACCGTCGCCACCTCGTCCCACCCCGCCGGGTCCTCGATGTCGAAGCCGGCATCGGCCAGCCGGCCCCAGCGGCCCGCCACATCCACCATGGGCAGGGTGAAGAGGTTGCCGTCGGTGCGCAGCTCGGCGAGTTCGGCGGCCCGCACCTCCTCGGTCACCAGCACGACATCGGGGTTCCCGGGGCGCGACAGGTCGAAGGCGCGGCCGAGGCGCAGGGTCCAGTCGCGGCCGGGTTCGCCGGCGAAGCGGGCGCGGGGCCGCCGTTCGAAGCCGCAACGGCCCCAGGCCGCCAGAATGTCGCGCTCGGCGGCGGCGCGGCGCAGCGCCGCCAGGCAGGTCTCCACCGTCTCGACGAAGGCGGCGCGGTTCAGGGGCTTCTGCACGATGGCGTCGAAGACGATGCCGTCCGCGTCCCGCATCTCCAGCCCGGCGGGATCGGCCGTGACGCCGATGAACCGCGTCCCGGCCGCGGGGCCGCCGTCGCGGCAGATGCGTTGCGCCGCCGTGGCGCCGTCGATCAGGGGCAGGTGGTCGTCGAGCACCGCGACGGCGAAGCGCCCCCGCCTCAGCCAGGCCAGGGCGGCGACGCCGTCCACCGCCACCGTCACGGCATGGCCGCGGTCCGACAGGACGTGGGCCATCACGTCGCGCGCGATCTCGTCGTCGTCGGCGATGAGGATCTGCGCTGCCATGGACCCGTGGCCTCCTGGGCTCGCCTTCTTCAAGCGCGAGCCCGTCGCCGGGGCGGCCTGGGCTCAGGCGGGAAGAGTGGCACGCGGATGGTAAAGGCTTCCCTGCGCGGCGCCTCAGGCCGGTCGGGCCAGCAGGTCGGCGGCGGTCCGCAGCGCCGCCCGGATCCGCGCCGCGATTGCCGGGGCCGTGCAGACGATGGTGGGGCTCGGGTGCGGCATCTCCACCACCGGCAGCGCCGGCCGTGCCCGGGCCAGCGCCGGCCCGGCCGCGGCGGCGACGCGCCCCGCCAGAACCGCGACGGCGAGGTCCGGCAGGAGGGCGAGGAGGCCCGGCAGTTCCGCCAGTCCCGCCGCGACCTCGCCCCGGCGCGGCGCCCGGTTGCGGGCGCCGGGCGCGTGGATGACCCAGGGCACGGCGTTCCAGATCAGCGTGTCGGCGCGGGCGATGCCGGCCTCGGCCGTGAAACGCCGGATGTTGGCGGCGGTGCCGGTGGGATTGTCCCGCGACACGAAGCGCAGCGGCGCCGCTCCGGGCCCCGGCGTTTCGAGCAGCAGCAGGAGCCGCGCGCCCGTGCCGCCGTCCGCCGGATCGACGTCCGGCACGGCGCCGTGGCGGGCGCGCAGCCCCGCCACGTAGCCGCCGAGCGCCGCCACGTGGGGCGCCCCGCGTGCGGCCGCGCGACCTGCCAGCACGTCGGGGTCGGCGAGCGTGCCGCGGAGGCGGGGGGCGAGGGCGTTCAGGGCGGGTCCTCCCGTCGACCGTCCCGTGGTCCGGGCCGGGCGGCGGAGCACCTCCCCGGCGGCGAAGGGTCCGGCGTCGGCTCTACGGTCGTCCGGTCGGCGCTCCCGTGGTCAGCTCACGCCCGCTCAGGCGTCGGCTTCCGCGCTGCGGATGTAGGGTTCGACGACGCCGCGCAGCCGGATCGTCATGGGGCGGCCGAAACGGTCCTTGGCGGTGCCGGCGGCGACTTTGATCCAGCCCTCGCTGATGCAATATTCCTCGACGTTGGTCTTTTCCTTGCCGTCGAAGCGGATGCCGACGTCCTGCGACAGGACCGCCTCGTCGTAATGCGGGCTGTTGGGGTCGACGGACAGGCGGTCGGGGAACTGGACGCTCAATTTCAGGCTCTCCGTAGCGGGACGTGGCGCTTCCTAACCGCCTCGGCAGCGGAATCCAAGCGCGAGGCCGCTCAGGCCACGGCGGCGGCCCGCTTCAGCGCGTAGAGGGCTTCGAGGGCGGCCTTGGGCGTCAGCTCGTCGGGGTCGATCCCGGCGAGGGCGTCGCGCAGGGCATCGGCGGCCGGGGGCGAAGGCGGGGTCGGCGGCGGAGATGACGCCGGAGGCGGCGGTGTTTGGGCGTCGAGGTGGGCGAAGAGCGGCAGGTCGCCGAGCAGGCGCTCCACCGGCGAGGAGCGCGCGCCCTTCTCGAGCTCGGCCAGGATGGTGCGGGCCCGCTCGACCGCGCTCGCCGGCAGGCCCGCCAGCTTGGCGACCTGGATGCCGTAGGACCGGTCGGCCGCGCCCGCCACGACCTCGTGCAGGAACACCACGTCGCCCTGCCAGTCCGTGACCCGCATCGTGAGGTTGGTCAGCCGGGGGAGCTTCTTGCCGAGCTGCGTCAGCTCGTGGAAGTGGGTGGCGAAGAGCCCGCGCGACTTGTTGCGGTCGTGCAGGTGTTCCATGGCGGCCCAGGCGATCGACAGGCCGTCGAAGGTGGCGGTGCCGCGGCCGATCTCGTCGAGGATGACGAGCGAGCGGCCCGTGGCCTGGTTCAGGATGGCGGCGGTCTCGACCATCTCGACCATGAAGGTGGAGCGACCCCGGGCGAGGTCGTCGGCGGCGCCGACGCGCGAGAACAGCCGGTCCACCACCCCGATATGGGCCTCGGCGGCCGGCACGAAGGCGCCGGCCTGGGCCAGGATGGCGATGAGGGCGTTCTGGCGCAGGAAGGTCGATTTGCCCGCCATGTTGGGGCCCGTGACCACCGCGATGCGCCCGCCCGTAGCCCTGTGGCGCGCCGGTCCCTCGGTGCCGGACAGGTCGCAGCCGTTGGCGACGAAGTCCACACCCTTGCCCTTCAGCGCCGCCTCCACGACAGGGTGCCGCCCGGCCACGATGCGGAAGGCCAGCGAGCCGTCGACGGTGGGGCGGACCCAGCCGCGCGTCTCCGCCACCTCGCCGAGCCCGAAGGCGACGTCGATGGCGGCGAGGGCCTCGCCGGCCGCCCGGATGGCGTCGGCCTCGGCGGCGACGGCCGCCAGCAGTCCCTCGAACAAAGCCTTCTCGATGGCGAGGGCCCGGTCGGCGGCGGTGGCGATGCGGCTTTCCAGCTCGGCCAGCTCCGTCGTCGAGAAGCGCATGGCGCCCGCCATGGTCTGGCGATGGATGAATAGCGCGTTGTGCGGCGGCACCCGCCAGGTTTCGCCGACCTGGGCCGTGACCTCGATGTAGAAGCCGAGAAAGTTGTTGTGCTTGATCTTGAGGGTGCGGACCTCGGTGTGGCTGATGTAGCGCGCCTGCAGCGCCGCCACGACCCGCCGCGTGTCGTCGCGCAGCTCGCGCGCCTCGTCGAGCGCGAGGTCGTGGCCGGCGCGGATGAAGCCGCCGTCGCGCGCCAGCAGCGGCAGGTCGTCGGCGAGGGCGGCGCCGAGCATGGCGCCGAGGCCGGCGTCGATGCGGCCGGCCGCCGCCGCCGCCTCGGCGAGTTCGGCCGGCAGCGCGGGCTCCTCCAGCAGGCGCGACGCCAGGGCGGCGGCGGCGATGAGGCCGTCGCGCAAGGCCGCGAGGTCGCGCGGGCCGCCGCGCCCGAGGGCCAGCCGCGACAGGGCGCGCGCCATGTCGGGCGCCCGCTTGAGGATGCCGCGGATCTCGGCGCGGCGGCGCCGGTCGGCGGCGGCGAAGTCCACGGCGTCGAGGCGCGCCGCGATGCGGGCGGGGTCGGTCAGCGGGCCGGCGAGGCGCCAGGCCAGCAGGCGCGAGCCCGCCGGCGTGACGGTGGCGTCGACCGCATGGAGCAGCGAGCCCTGCCGCTCGCCGGCGAGCGTGCGCGTCATCTCGAGGTTGGCGCGGGTCGACGCGTCGATCTCGACCGTGAGGCCGCGCTCCGCCCGGGCCGGTGGCTGCAGGGTGGGGCGGGCGTCGATCTGGGTGCGGGCGATGTAGCCGAGGGCGGTGGCGGCGGCGGCGAGTTCCGCCCGGGTGAAGCTGCCGAAGCCGTCGAGCGTCGCCACCCCGTACCATTCGGCGATGCGGCGTTCGGCGGCGACGGGGTCGGCCGCTTCGCGGGCGACGCGCGTCACGGCGCCCGGCGCCTCGGCCAGCACGGCCCGCAGCGCGGGCTCGTCGGCCAGGGCGTCGGGCACCACGATCTCGCGCGGTTCGATCCTGGCGAGATGGGCGGCGAGGCCCGCCTCGGGCACCTCGGCGACGGTGAAGCTGCCGGTCGAGATGTCGACGGCGGCGACGCCGAAGACCGCCCCCGCCTCGTCGGCCCGCACCCGCGCCAGCGCGGCGAGGAGGTTGGCGCGGCCGGGCTCCAGCAGCCGCTCCTCCGTGATGGTGCCGGGCGTGACGATGCGCACCACGGCCCGGCGCACGACGGACTTGCCGCCCCGCTTCCTGGCCTCGGCCGGGTCCTCGGTCTGCTCGCACACCGCCACCGTGTGGCCGCGCGCGATCAGCGTGTGGAGGTAGTCGTCCGAACGGTCGATCGGCACCCCGCACATGGGGATGTCCTCGCCCTCGTGCTTGCCGCGCCGGGTCAGCACGATGCCGAGCACCGAGGCCGCCACCACGGCATCGTCGAGGAACAGCTCGTAGAAGTCGCCCATGCGGTAGAACAGCAGGGCGTCGGGATGCTGGGCCTTGATGCCGAGATATTGCGCCATCATCGGGGTGACGCGCGCCTCGGCGGCGGGCCCGGGCGACGCCGGCTGCGACGCCGGGATCGACGCCTCTGCGGGCCCGGGCGACGCCGCGGAGTCTCGCGGGGCGGGGTGGTCGGTGAAGCGGATGGCGGCCATGGCGCCACCATAGCGCAGGACGGCGGCGCGCGCAGCGCGGGCCGGGCCCCCGTCCACCGCCGTCGACGCGGCGGGACGCGCCGTATCGGGCGGGCCTCGGCCGGCCTACACTGGCGCCTTGCCGGAGCTCGTCCGGCGGTCCGGCCTTCGACGCCAGGAGGGTCCATGCGCGCCTTCTACCACCCCGACCAGGCGCGCCACGCGCCGCAGCAATACATGCGGTTCGGCAGGCTCGTGCCCGTCAAGGACCTACCGGTCCGGACCGAGCGCCTGCTCGGCACCCTCGCCCGCCACGGCATCGCGCCCGAGCCTCCCGCCGCGCTCGGCACGGCGCCGGCGCTCGCCGTTCACACGCCCGCCTTCCTGCGCTTCCTCGAGACGGCCTGGGAGCGCTGGACCCGGCTGCCCGACCACGGGCCCGAGGTGTGGCCCAACACCTTCCCGTATTGGAGCGGGCGCCCGGAGGACCCGGCCCGGCCGGACTGCCCGGCGGGGGGCCTCGTCGGCCAGGCCGGCTGGTATCTCGGCGACCTGTCGGTGCCGCTGGGCCCGGACAGCTGGGGGTCGATCCTCCGCTCCTCCGAGACGGCCGCCTCCGCCGCCGATGCCGTGCTGGCGGGCGCCCGGGCCGTCTACGCGCTCTGCCGCCCGTCCGGCCACCACGCCCGCGCCGACCGCGCCTCGGGCTTCTGCTACCTCAACAACACCGCCATCGCGGCGCAGCGGCTGCGCGGGCGCTTCGGCCGCATCGCGGTCGTCGACGTCGACGCCCACCACGGCGACGGTACCCAGCAGATCTTCTACGGCCGCGCCGACGTGCTGACGGTGTCGATCCACGCCGACCCCGACGACTATTACCCCTTCTACACCGGCCGGCCGGAGGAGACGGGGCACGGCGCGGGCCTGGGCTTCAACCTCAACCTGCCCTTGCCGCACGGGGCCGGCGGGGACGCGATGCTGGCGGCGCTCGATACGGCGGCGGCGCGGGTGGCCGGCTTCGGCGCGGAGGTGCTGGTGGTGGCGCTCGGCTACGACGCCCACCGCGACGACCCGATCGGCGTGCTCGGGCTCGGCACGGAGGATTTCGGCGCCGTCGGGCGGCGGCTCGGGGCCATGGGCCTGCCGACGCTCGTGGTGCAGGAGGGCGGCTATGCCGTCGACGCCATCGGCGGCTGCCTCGACGCCTTCCTGTCGGGCTTCGACGAAGGGGCGCGGCGGTGAGGCTCAACCCGCGCCTCCTCGCCACCGACGCGCCCCCCATCCCGGCGGCGGCGGCCTGGCGGGCCGCCTATGACGGGCGCCACGGGCCGCTGCTGGACCTCGCCCAGGCGGTGCCGGGCCTGCCCCCGCCCGACGCCCTGCTGGAACGGCTGGCCCGGGCGGCGCGCGACCCCGCCAGCGCCACCTACGGTCCCATCACGGGCGACGCGGCGCTGCGCGACGCGCTGGCGGCCGACATCGCCGCCACCTACGGCGCCGCCGTGACGCCGGCCGAGGTCGCCATCACGTCCGGCTGCAACGAGGCCTTCACGGTGACGGCCCTGGCGCTGGCGGGCCCGGGCGACGCCGTGATGCTGCCGGCACCCTGGTACTTCAACCACAAGATGACGCTCGACATGATGGGAGTGGCGGCGGTGCCGCTGCCCTGCCGGGCCGAGGCGGGCTTCGTGCCGTCGGTGGACGAGGCGCGGGCGCTCCTCACGCCCGCGACCCGCGCCATCGTGCTCGTGTCGCCCAACAACCCGACCGGCGCCACCTACCCGGCGGCCGTGCTGGCGGCCTTCGCCGCGCTGGCGCGCGAGGCCGGCATCGCGCTGGTGGTGGACGAGACCTACCGGGACTTCCTCCCCGACGGCCACGGGCGCCCGCACGGGCTCTTCGCCGACCCGGCGTGGCGCGACACGGTGATCCAGCTCTATTCCTTCTCGAAGAGCTACGCGGTCCCGGGCCACCGGCTCGGCGCCGTCGTGGCCGGCGCGGCGGTGCTGGCCGAGATCGCCAAGGTGCTCGACTGCGTCACCATCTGCCCGCCGCGCGTCGCCCAGGCGGCCGTCGCCTGGGCGGTGGAGGGCACGCGGGCTTGGCGGGCCGAGGTGCGAGCGGCGGTCAACCGCCGGGCCGCTCTCTTCGCCGAGGTCGTGGCGGCCTCGCCCGGCTGGTCGGTCTCGGCCATGGGCGCCTATTTCGCCTTCGTGCGTCACCCCTTCGCGGCGCCGGGCCTCGCCGTGGCCGAGCGGCTGGCCCGCGAGGCCGGCGTCGTGGCGCTCCCCGGCAGCTTCTTCGGCCCCGGGCAGGACGACCACCTGCGCTTCGCCTTCGCCAATGCGGGGGAAGGGCAGATCGCGGCCGTGGCGGCGCGGCTGGCGGTGCTGGGGGCGGGTTGACGGGGCTCGGCGTCCCCTTGGAGGGCCGCCACCACCCGCCGGCGTCAGCTCCCGAGCCCGTTGAGGTAGTCCACCAGCCGGTCCGTCGCGGCCGCGACGTCGCCGGAATTGTCGACGCGGAGGTGGCCAGCGGCCTCGGGCGGCACGGCGGTGGCGACCTGCCGGGCGAGGCGGTCGCGGATCGTCGCCTCGGGCTCGCGGCCCCGGGCCGAGAGCCGGGCCAGGAGGACGGCCGGATCCGCCGTGACCTCGACCACATGCAGCGTGCCGAACGCCGCCGCGGCCTCGGCGAGCGAGCGCCGCGACAGGTTCGCCACGACGGTCCGCCCCGCCAGGATCTCGCGGCGCACCGCCACCGGCAGGCCGTAGCGCAGCCCATGCGCGGCCCAGACCAGCGCGAAGGCCCCCTCGGCCTCGGCCCGGGCGAAGCCTGCCTCGTCGAGGCTGTCGTGGTCCTCGGAGGCCACCAGCGCCTGCCGGGTGACGACGCGGCGGGCGAAGCCGATGCCGGGGTCGAGCGCCGGGTGGGCGGCAGCCCGGATCATCAGCGTGTCCTTGCCGGCGCCGCTCGGCCCCACCACGGCGACGAGCGCGCCGCGGGCGCGCTCAGGCGACACGCCGCCCCTCCCGCCACACGCCCGCCACCAGCGGGGGCAGGCCCGGCTCGGCCCGCACGCGGACGAGGTCGGCCCGGAGCCCCGGCGCGATGGCGCCGCGGTCGTTGAGCTGGGCCGCCGCTGCCGGGTTGGCGGAGGCGAGCCGCACGGCGGCGGGCAGGTCGAGCGTGCCGGCTTCCACCAGGGCGAAGACCGACTGCAGCAGGCTGAAGGGCACGTAGTCGGAGGACAGGACGTCGAGCAGCCCGCGTCCCAGCAGGTCCGCCGCCGACACGTTGCCCGAATGGGAGCCGCCGCGCACGATGTTGGGCGCCCCCATCAGCACGAGCAGGCCGGCCGCGTGCGAGGCCTGTGCCGCCGCGACCGTGGTGGGGAATTCGGCCAGCGCCACGCCGAGCTCCAGCGCCTCGTCGACATGGGCCAGCGTCGCGTCGTCGTGGGACGCGATGCTGATGCCGGCGCCCCGGCACACCTCGGCGATGGCGCGGCGGTTCGGCCCGGCATGGGTCTCGGACTGGGCGATGCGGCGGTCGCAGAAGGTGCGGAACGCGGCATCGGTGAGGTTCATCTTGCGCTGGTAGTAGGAGCGGTAGGTGTCGAGGTCGACGAACTGCCGCTGCCCCGGCGCATGGTCCATCAGCGACACCAGCCGCACCAGCGGGTTCTCGGCGAAGGTCTCGAAATGGTCGAGGACGTCGGGGGCCGAGACTTCGCAGCGCAGGTGGATGTGGTGGTCGGCCCGCAGCCGCCCGCCGCGCGCGCCCGCTGCGATGGTGTCGGCCATGGCCAGCATGTCGGCCGAGGTGAGGAGCGCGTCCTCGTCCATGCCGACCCGCAGCGCGTCGAGCACGGTGGTGATGCCCGAGGCCGCCACCTGCGCGTCGTGGGCCTGGAGCGCCGCCATCATGTTCCAGCGCACCTTGGGTCGCGGCAGGTAGTGGCCCTCGATGTGGTCGGTGTGGAGCTCGACGAGGCCGGGGAGGAGGAAATCGCCGCCGAAATCCTCGCCGGCCGCGGCGGCACCTGGGACGATGTCGGCGATGCGGCCGTCCGTGATGGCGAGGCTGCCGTGCACCACCTCGTCGCCGAGCACGATGCGGGCGTTGCGGAAGACCTGTCGGCCGGCAATCTCTTGGCCGAACACTTCCTGATCGACGACCTGTTGGCTCATGGCGTCCCTGCCGGCTGGATGGGCGCGATGGCCCTGAAGGGGTGGAAGCTGTGCACGCGGAAGGGCGCGCCGGGCGTGGGCTCGACGAAGAGCCCCAGGCCGTCGAGCGGCAGCGGCCGCCCCAGCACGGCGCCGAACTGCGCCTCGATGTCGGCCCGCAGCGCGTCGGCCGGGCCCGGCACCGGGCCGGTCAGCGTCATGTGGAAGCGGAAGTCCTCGCGGACGAAGGGGTAGCCCCAGCGCTCCAGATGGTCCCGCTGGCGTTCGGTCAGCCGCTCGGGCCGGCGGCGGGCGACCTCCTCGGGGCGGAGTTCCGCCCGGTAGGGCTCGAAGGCCTCCAGCACGTCGCCTTCGAGTTCCGCGATGCCGGGCTCGGGCACGGCCGGCACCAGGGCGAAGAAGTCGCCGAGCCGCGCCAGCACGAGGCTGCCGATGACCGGCGCGGACCGCCCGGCGCAGAAGGCTCCGAGCCGGTCGACCAGGGTGCCGAGATCCGTGCCGGGCTTCGGCGTGAAGGGCGCCCGCAGGGTCGCGTGGAAGCCGTAGCGGGCCGGCTCGGCGACGAGCGGGTCGCGCGCCGGGTCCGCCGGCCGGGTCGGCCGCCCCGAGAAGGCGTCGCGGCCCAGCCAGGCGGCGGCGAGGCGGTTCAGCGGGCTCTCGGGAGCCGGCGTGGCATAGACGGCGGCGCGCATCAGCGGTCCCCCTCGTAGCGGTCGAGGAAGGCTTCCGCGTCGAGGCTGCGGAAATCCTGCAGGGCCGCGAACAGCGCCTCGTGCGGCCAGTCCCACCAGGCGAGGCGCCGGAACCTGTCGGCGACGGCGGCGGGAAAGCGCTCGCGGATGAGCTTCGCCGGCACCCCGCCCACGACCGTGTAGGGGGCGACGTCGCGCGTCACGACCGCGCCCGCCCCCACGACGGCGCCATCCCCCACCGTGACGCCCGGCAGCACGGTGGCGCCATGACCGATCCACGTGTCGTGGCCGACCGTGACGGCCTTGGCGCGGCGTGCGGCGAAGAAGTCCGCCTCGTTCGCCTCGCCCTCGAAATAGTCGCCGGCCCGATAGGTGAAGTGGTGCAGCGTCGCCCGCTCGATCGGGTGGTTGGTGGCGTTGATGCGGACCGAGGCCGCGATGTTGGCGAACTTGCCGATGCGGGCGCACCAGATCATGCAGTCCTGCATGACGTAGGAATAGTCGCCGAGCGTCGTCTCGGACAGCCTGGAGCCGGCCTCGACCTCCGTGTAGCGGCCGAAGGAGCAGCCCTCCACCGTGGCGGTGGGGTGGATCGACGGCACGTCGGGTTTGAGCTTGGGCATCATGCGGTCTCCTCGAGCCTGTTCACGGGCTCGCGTGCCGAGCTTCGCGGGTGTCGGCGACAGGCCGACCCCGGCCCGCCGAGAAGGACGCGACGTCGACGATGCGGGTCGCGACCCGGTCGCGCACGCCCTCGTCGTGGAAGATGCCGAGGATGGCGGTGCCGCCGTCCAGCTTCTCGCGGATCATCGCCACGACGACGTCGCGGTTCTCGGCGTCGAGGGAGGCGGTGGGCTCGTCGAGGAGCAGCACCGGGTGGTCGGTGAGGAAGCCGCGGGCGATGTTGACGCGCTGCTTCTCACCGCCCGAGAAGGTGGCGGGCGGCAGCCCGTGCAGCGCCGCGGGCAGGTTCAGCCGGTGCAGCATGGCGGCGGCGCGCGCCTGCGCCTCGGCCCGGGCGATGCCGCGGCCCAGCAGCGGCTCCGCCACGACGTCGAGCGCCGGGACGCGCGGCACGGCGCGCAGGAACTGGCTCACATAGGCGATGGAGCCGCGCCGCAGCCCGATCACGGCGCGCGGGTCGCCGGCGCCGAGGTCGCGCAGCGCGCCGGTTTCGCGCTCCCGCACCAGGATGGCGCCGGCGTCGACGCCGTAGTTGCCGTAGACCATGCGCAGGATCGACGACTTGCCGACCCCCGAGGGGCCGCCCAGCACCACGCATTCGCCCGGCGCCACCGCGAAGGACACGTCGCGCACCACGGGCAGTTCGAGCCCGCCGCGCAGGTGCATGCGGAAGGCCTTGGCGACGCTGCGGACGTCGAGGAGGGGGGCGTTCATCCTCAGGACTCCGGGATCGAGGCGACGAGGAGCTGGGTGTAGGGATGGCGCGGGTCGTCGAGGACGCGGTCGGTCAGCCCTTCCTCCACCACGGTGCCGTCCTTCATCACGACGATGCGCTGCGACAGCAGACGCGCCACCGCGAGGTCGTGGGTGACGATGACGACGGCGAGGCCGAGATCGGCCACGAGGCCGCGCAGGAGGTCGAGCACCCGCGCCTGCACCGACACGTCGAGCCCCCCGGTCGGCTCGTCCATGAAGACGAGGCGCGGGTGGGTGACGAGGTTGCGGGCGATCTGCAGGCGCTGGCGCATGCCGCCCGAGAAGGCCGTCGGCTGGTCGTCGATGCGGTCGGCCGGGATCTCGACGCGGGCCAGCCAGTCCGCCGCGGTGGCGCGGATGCGGCCGTAGTTGCGGTCGCCGACCGCCATGAGCCGTTCCCCGACGTTGGCGCCGGCCGAAACCCGCATGCGCAGCCCGTCGATGGGGTTCTGGTGCACGAAGCCCCAGTCGGTCCGCATCAGCACGCGCCGCTCCGCCTCGCCCAGCGCCGCGAGGTCGCGCGTGACGCCGTCGCGCATGCGGTACGAGACCGTGCCGGCCGAGGGGGCGCGGCGGGCCGAGATGCAGTTGAGCAGCGTGGTCTTGCCCGAGCCGGACTCTCCGACGATGGCCAGGACTTCGCCGGGCCACAGGTCGAAGGACACGTCCGTGCAGCCGATCCGCTCGCCGTAGCGCTTCTCGAGCCCGCGCACCGACAGGATGGGGTCGGCCGCGTCGGGGCTGGCGGCGCCGGGGAAGGTGGCGTCGGCGTTCATGGCGTCGCCTCCGCCCGGCGCGTCCCGCAATGGTCGGTGTCGGAGCAGACGAACATGCGCCCGCCCCGGTCGTCGGTGACGACCTCGTCGAGGTAGACGTTCCGCGCCCCGCAGACCGCGCAGGGCTCGGTGAAGCTTTGCACGGTGAAGGGATGGTCCTCGAAGTCGAGGCTCCTGACGTCCGTGTAGGGCGGCAGCGCGTAGATGCGCTTCTCGCGGCCGGCGCCGAAGAGCTGCAGGGCCGGGGAGCGGTGCATCTTGGGATTGTCGAACTTCGGCAGGGGCGAGGGATCCATCACGTAGCGGCCCTCGACCTTCACGGGATAGGCGTAGGTGGTGGCGATATGGCCGTGGCGGGCGATGTCCTCGTAGAGCTTGACGTGCATGAGGCCGTATTCTTCGAGCGCATGCATGGTTCGGGTCTCGGTCTCGCGCGGCTCGAGGAAGCGCAGCGGCTCGGGGATGGGCACCTGGTAGACGATGATCTGGCCCGCCGCGAGCGGCGTCTCGGGGATGCGGTGGCGGGTCTGCACGATCGTCGCCTCGACCGTGCGGGTCGTGGTGGCGATCCCGGCGGTCTTGCGGAAGAACGCCCGGATCGACACCGCGTTGGTGGTGTCGTCGGCGCCCTGGTCGATCACCTTCAGCACGTCCGCCGGCCCGAGGATCGCGGCCGTCACCTGCACGCCGCCCGTGCCCCAGCCGTAGGGCATGGGCATCTCGCGCGACGCGAAGGGCACCTGGTAGCCCGGCACCGCGATGCCCTTGAGGATGGCCCGGCGGATCATCCGCTTCGTGCCCTCGTCGAGATAGGCGAAGTTATAGGCGGGGCCGGGGGTCGCCGCCGCCGTCATAGCCGTCGTCCTCATCGCGTTTCCTCCCCGCGCTCGGCCCGGCGCTGCCCGGCCTCGGCGCGCAGGCGCCGGACGAGGTCGAGCTCGGCCTGGAAATCGACGTAATGGGGCAGCTTCAGGTGCTCGACGAAGCCCGTCGCCTGGACGTTGTCGCCGTGTTCGAGCACGAATTCCTCGTCCTGGGCGGGGGCGCGGCGCTCCTCGCCGAACTCGTCGGCCCTGAGCGCCCGGTCGACGAGGCTCATCGCCATGGCCTTGCGCTCGGACTGGCCGAAGACGAGGCCGTAGCCGCGGGTGAAGCGCGCCGGCTCCTCGGCGCTGCCCTTGAACTGCGCCACCATCTGGCATTCCGTGAGCCGCACGGCGCCGATGCGGACCGTGAAGCCGAGGTCGGGGATCTCGACCTCGACGTCGACGAGCCCGATGCGGACCTCGCCCACGAAGGGGTGGACGCGGCCGTAGCCGCGCTGCGTCGAATAGCCGAGCGCCAGGGTGAAGCCCTCGTCGGCCCGCGCCAGCGCCTGGAGGCGGAGGTCGCGCCCGACCGGGTAGGAGACGGGGTCGCGGGTCAGGTCCCCCGGCTCGCCCGCGGGGTCTCCGTCGCCTTCGATCAGGCCCTCGCGGTCGAGGATGTCGATCACCCGCGGGCAGTCCTCGACGGCGGCGAGCGCCCGCCGCTCGGGCGCCTCGACCGGGGCGTCGCCGGCGAGGGCCGGGTCGAGCAGCCGGTGGGTGTAGTCGAAGGTCGGGCCGAGCAGCTGCCCGCCCGGCAGGTCCTTGTAGGTGGCCGACACGCGGCGCTCGATGCGCATGCGGCCCGTGTCGACCGGCGCCGCATAGCCGAAGCGCGGCAGGGTGGTGCGATAGGCGCGCAGCAGGAAGATGGCCTCGATGAGGTCGCCCCGGGCCTGGCGCACCGCCAGGGCGGCGAGGTCCGGGTCGTAGAGCGAGCCTTCCGCCATGACGCGGTCGACGGCGAGCGACAGCTGCCCGGCGATCTGCTCCAGCGTCAGGGCCGGCACGTCCCGGTCGCCGCGGCGGCGGTCGGCCAGGAGCCGGTGGGCGTTGGCGATGGCGGCTTCCCCGCCCTTCACGGCCACATACATGGGCTCAGCCCTCCCGGACGCGCGTCGAGCGCGGCAGGGCGAGGACCGCCGTGCCGCAGACGAGGACGATGTCGACGCCGAGCGGGAAGCCGGCGCGGTTGGCCGCCAGGGCGGCGGCGAAGCCCTCCGGCAGGCCCGCGGGGGCGACGCGCCGCTCCGCCGCGATGCCGGGTCCGGCGAGGACGAGGCCGTCCCCGCCCGCGAAGTCCCGCACCGGCAGCAGCAGCGTCGCCGAGCGGTCCGGATAGTCGGAGGTGCCGCGCGGGAAGGAGGCCCAGCCCACCGGGTCGTGGCGCTCGGGCAGGAGAGCGAACGTCGCCGCCGCCCGGTCCTCCGTGATGGGCGCGCCGGTCTGGAAGCGCAGCCAGCGGGCCGCGGCCTCGCCGGCGCCCGCCGGATCGGCCATCCACACCGGCGTATCGCCGTCGGCCAGCGCCGCCAGCAGAGCGGCGGCCGCCGGCACCAGCGGGGCGGGCGCGGCGACACGGGCGCCGAGATCCGCGACCGTGCCGGGCTCGGCCATGGCGCCCATCAGCAGGCGGAAGACGGCCTGGGCGTCGAAGACCGGGTCGGCGAAGCCGCCCGCGACGGCCGCCGTGGCGAGGGCGGTGGTGGCGAAGGCACCCATCAGTCCTCCCCCCGCACCAGCGTGAAGAAGTCGACGCGCGTCGCCTCCGTCTCCTCGGCCCGGTCCAGCACCGCCTCGTCCTCGGCGGCGAGGCCGGGCGCGACGACCTCGGCCTCGATGCGGACCCGCCAGTCCGGGCACTGCCAGAGCGCGTCGAGATGGGCCGCCATGCGGGCGCGGCCGGTGTCGCGCCCGAGGATCACGGCATGGCCCACCTCGCCGGAACCGAGCCTGACGGTGGCCCGCACCACGCTGGCCTCGCCGAGGTTGAAGGGGGCACCGCCGCCCCCGGCGCGGCCCCGCAGCATCACCAGGCCGACCTCGGGGCCGCGCACCGCCAGGGCGGGCGGGGCCGAGGCCGTGACCTCGGCGTACCGTTGGGCGAGAAGCCCTGCCGGCATGCAGGCGAGGGCGCCCATGGCCCGCCGCCGCCCCTCAGTTTCCATCTCGTCGATCATCGCGCCCTCGCTTGTCTAATTGTCTAGACAACCGGATATGTCTGTGCTGTTCTACATCGCAAAGCGTGACCGGATCATGACGCCGGCGCGGCTTTGGAGCCTGGGCGGGATGGATGCTGTCGGCGACGGGGTGACGCGGTGGCGGCGCGTGGCAGATGGCATCCGGGCCGCCATCGGCGACGGCACCGTGGCCGATCGCCTGCCGCCGGAGGCCGAACTGGCCGAACGGTTCGGCGTGAACCGCCACACCGTGCGGCGGGCCATCGCGGCCCTGGCGGCCGACGGTCTGGTGCGGGCGGAGCGCGGGCGCGGAACCTTCGTCAGCGGCGGGGCGCCTCGCCTCGCCTACGAAATCGGTCCCCGCACCCGGTTCAGCGAAAACCTGCTGGCGCAGGCGCGCCGGCCCGGCGGGCGGATGCTGCGCGCCGCCATCGTGCCGGCCGATGCCGAGACGGCAGCGCTTCTCGACTGCGCGCCGGGGACGGACCTGCATCGGGTGGAGTCGATTCGGGAAGCCGACGGCGTGCCGCTGTCGGTGGCCACGGCGTGGTACCCGGCCGCCCGCTTCCCCGGCCTCGTCGCCGCCCTGGTCGAAACGGGCTCGGTGACCGAGGCCCTGCGGCGCGAGGGCCTCGCCGACTACCGTCGGCGCGAGACCCGGGTGACGGCCGAGCGCCTTTCCGCCGCCGATGCCGAACACCTGTCGTCCTCGGCGGACGGGCTGGTGCTGGTGGCGCGGGCCGTCAACGTCGACCTGTCGGGCCGCCCGGTCCAGGCCCTGGTGACGCGGTTCCACGCCGACCGGACCGAACTCGTCTTCCGGTCCTGAGCGGGGGCGGGTGTCGACCTGCCGACGAGCGGAACCGATCCCGACCCCTCACCCCCGCATGGCGGCGCGCAGGCGGGACGACACCGTGTCGATCAGCGCCACCGACACCAGGACCATGAGCACCAGGAACGACACTTCCCGCCATTCCAGCGTGCGGATCGCCTCGTAGAGGTGGAGGCCGATGCCGCCCGCGCCGACGATGCCGATGATGGCGGCGGCGCGCACGTTGGATTCGAAGAAGTAGAGGGCCTGGCCGGCGATCACCGGCAGCACCTGCGGCAGCAGGCCGAAGCGCACCTCGTCGATGGCCCCGCCGCCGGCGGCCCGCACGCCCTCGCGGGCGCGGTGGCCCGTGGTCTCCACGGTCTCGGAGAAGAGCTTGCCGAGGGCGCCGAAGTCCGAACACGCGATGGCGAGGACGCCCGCGAAGGGGCCGAGCCCGACGACCCCGATCCACACCAGCGCCCAGACCAGCACGTCGATGGAGCGGATCACGTCGAAGATGCGGCGGGCGACGTGATGGATCACCGGGTTCGCCACGACGTTGCGGGACGCGACGAGCCCCGCCGGGAAGGCCAGCACGGCCGCCGTCAGCGTGCCGAGCAGCGAGATCGCCAGCGTCTCGCCGAGCGCCTGGACGAACAGCACCGCGTGGCCGAGCGGGTCCGGCGGGACCATCAGGGCCAGGAACCGCACCAGCGTCACCGTCCCGCCGGCGAGACGCGCCGGCGAGATGTCGAGGTCCCACAGGCCGAAGACGAAGAGGCCGAGCAGCGCCAGGGCGAGGATCGGGCCGCCGACGCGGTCGCGCAGCGCGGGGCGCATCAGCGCCGGATGGCGCGCCGCGAGGCCGGCGACCTCCTCGGCCGTGAGGTCGAGCCCCTTCACCGCGCCTCTCCCGGGAACAGCCGGCCGCGCAGGCGCTCGGTCATGAGGTCGAGCGCGACGACCGTGAGCACGATGAGCACCAGCATGGCGCTGACGTCGCTGTAGTAGAAGCGCCGGATGGCGACCAGCAGCTCCTCGCCGATGCCGCCCGCGCCGACGAAGCCCATCACGGTCGCGTCGCGCAGGTTGATCTCGAAGCGGAGCAGCGTGTAGGAGGCGAAGCTCGACAGGACCTGCGGCAGGACGCCGAAGCGGATCGCCTGGATGCCGCTGCCGCCCGAGGCCCGCACGCCCTCGGCGGGGTTGCCGTCGGCATTCTCCACCACCTCGGTGAAGAGCTTGCCGAGCGAGCCAGCCGTGTGGACGGCGAGCGCCAGCACGCCCGGCAGGGCCCCGAGGCCGAAGGCCACGACGAAGATCAGCGCGAAGACCAGCACCGGGACGGTGCGGCAGAATTCGAGGAAGCGCAGCGCGGCGAAGCGGACCCGGCCGTCGCGGCGGGTGGTGCGGCTCGCCGCGAAACACAGCACGGCGGCGAAGACCGCTCCCCAAAGCGTGCCGACATAGGCCATCAGCAGGGTCTGGCCGAGCAGCAGCGACCATTTCTTGAGGCCCCAGAACCACTCGACGGGGTCGGTCCACACGCGGGCGCCGCTGTCCAGCGTCGCCAGCCGGTCGAAGTAGCTCGTGAAGCCGCCGAACTTCAGCCACATGGTGACGGGGTCGATCTCGGCGATGCGCGCCGAGACCCCGGCGAGCAGGACCAGCACGGCGAGGCCCGCCAGCAGCTTGAGCCGGCGGCGGTTTCCGACGGCATCGTAGCCGCGCCGCAGTGCTCCCAGCCGGTCGTCCGGCAGGAGCACCACGGCGGAGGGCGACGCCGGGGCGTCGCGCCCGGGGGTCATGGGCGGGTCAGCCCTTCTTCTTGAGGTTGTCGACGAACTTGATGAGCTTGATGGTGTCGTCGTAGTCGGCGTTGGTCGTGGGTGCGAAGGGCTTGTTCTTGCCGTCGCTGAGCTTGGCGAAGGCTTCCGGCGCCTTGGCGGCGGAGTCGAAGAAGGCTTGGCGGATGGCGGCCTTCATGTCCTCGGGCAGGGCGTCGAGATAGGCGGTCGGGTCGTTGATGATGAGATCCGACTTCAGCACGATGCGGAAATCGCTCTCCTTCATGGGCGAGCCGTCGGGCTTCTTCAGCATGCCCTTGTTAAGCATGCGGGTGAGGTTGGAATCGCCCGGTGCCATCCAGAAATTCGCGGCCGCCTGCACCTGCCCGCTGCTGAGCGCGATGACGGCGTTCTCGTGGCTGCCGGTGAGCACGACGTTGGAGAAGAAGGTCTTGGGGTCGATGCCCATCTTGTTCAGGGCGAACAGCGGCATGTTGTAGCCCGAGGTCGAGTTCGGGTCGACGAGGCCGAGCGCCTTGCCCTTGAGGTCCTCGACGGTCTTGTAGGGCGAATCGGCCAGGACGTAGAAGACCGAGTAGTAGCCCTTCGAGCCGTCGTTGTTGACGTCGATGGCGAAGGCCGTGACCTTCACGCCCGTGACCAGCGCGCGGGCGAAGGAGGCCGGGCCGTAATAGGCGACCTGGATGTTGCCGGCACGCTGGCCCTCGATCAGGGCCGCATAGTCGTTGGCGATGCGCAGCGTCACCTTCACGCCGAGCTGCTTCGACAGGTATTCGACGAAGGGCGCGTAGCGGTCGGTGACGCCGGACGCGTTCTCGGCCGGCACGACGGCGAAGACGATCTCGGGGAACTGCGTCCGCCAGTCGTCGGCGGCGCGGGCGGCGGAAGCGAAGGGGGCCGTGGCGGCGGCCGCGAGGGCGGTGCCGAGGACGTGGCGGCGGGTCAGCATCGAGTGCTCCGTTGATGGATCGAGGGAAGGGGTCGGCCCGTCAGGCGAGGGCGGCGGCCCGGAAAGTGTCGACGGGGGTGCGGGGCGGGGCGACGTCGAGCACCTCGTCGGCTTCCATGCCGTAGAGGTCCCGCGCCGCCGCGGGCGTGAAGGCCGCCGCGGGGCCGTCGAAGGCGACGCGCCCGCCCGCCATGCCGACGAGCCTGTCGCAATAGCCGCGGGCGAGGTCGAGCGAGTGCAGGTTGCACAGCACCGTGATCCCGTAGTGGCGGTTGATGCGCTGCAGGGCGTCCATGACGATGCGGGTGTTGCGCGGGTCGAGCGAGGCGATCGGCTCGTCGGCGAGGATCAGGCTCGGCCGCTGCACGAGGGCGCGGGCGATGGCGACGCGCTGCTGCTGGCCGCCCGACAGGCTGTCGGCGCGCTGCGACGCGAGGGCGGCGATGTCGAACTGTTCCAGCGCCGACAGCGCCACGGCGACGTCGGCCGGCCGCCACAGCCTGAGCAGAGAGCGCGCCGTCGGCATCTCGCTGAGCCGCCCGACCAGCACGTTGTTGAGCACGTCGAGCTGGCCGACGAGGTTGAACTGCTGGAAGATCATGGCGCAGCGGGCCCGCCACTCGCGCAGGCCCCTGCCGCGCAGCGCCGTGACGTCGAGCCCGCCGAAGCTGATCGAGCCCGTGCTGGGCTCGACGAGGCGGTTGACCATGCGCAGCAGCGTGGACTTTCCGGCGCCCGAGCGGCCCACGATGCCGACGAAGCTGCCCTGGGGGATCTCGAGCGAGACGTCGTCCACGGCGGTCTTGGTGCCGAAACGGCGGCTCACGTCCTTGATGATCAGCATCGGTCCATCCGGCCAAGTCCGATGACGGGACGGAAGCGCTTCCGCCGTCGGCGAACTCACTCCGGCTCAGGATCAAGAGCAGTTTCATCGGATCGGAGTCGAGAAATCGATCCCAACTCACATGCCGCTGATCTAGGCCGTGCCTGCGAAGGTTTCGTGACGAGATGCCGGGGCGATGCTGGCCCGCTCAGACGCCGCGCGTCGCCGCGCCGGACGACAGGTCCTCCGGCCGTGCCGGCGCCGCGCCGGTGGCGGCCCGCCCTTGGCGGGCGTCCTCGCGGATGGCGTCGAGCGCCAGCGCATAGGCGCGGGCCATGCCGTAGCGGTGGCGATAGCCGGCCGCCGCCAGCGCGTCCCCGGGGAAGCGCATGCGCCAGCCCGGGTTGCGCAGCGGCAGCGTGCGGAACCGCATGAAGTCGCGCAGCCAATCGGCCGGCCAGGGCACGGGCGGTACCTTGAAGCGCGGGTCGCCGCTCACCGCATAGGCCTTGCGCAGGAAGGCGGCGTGGGTGGGGTCCGGCACGTCCTCCTCCGACAGGTTGAAGGTTTCGATGCTGCCCGGGGCGCCCGTCCCGGCGAGGGCGCGCTCCATGGACCAGATGATGGCGTCGGCGACGTCGCCGACGTAGACGTGGTGGGCGTGCCGATGCGCCGCGAGCGTGCGCTTGACGCGGGTCCATTCCCGGATCTCGACGATCTGGGCGACGCTGACGACCACGGCGGGGCGCAGGATGACGTAGCGGACCGCCTTGGCCCGCGCGCGCAGCGCCACCTCGCCGCCGAGCTTGGTGCGGCCGTAGGCGCGCGTCTGGTCGACGGCCCAGTATTCGTTGCGGATGTCGCGGTCGTGGGTGAGGACGGGCGCCCCCTCGTGCATGACGCGGGTGCGGCCGCTGCCGTAGACGGCGATCGAACTCGTGTAGCAGAAGGCGCCGATCCCGGCCCGCTCGGCGGCGTCGGCGAGCCAGCCCGTGGCTTCGACGTTGGCGCGCTGCATGCGGGCCGGTTCGGCCATCTCGGCCGCGATATGCAGCACGGCCTGACAGCCGGCCACGAGGCCGTCGTAGTCGGTGTCGGTCTGGAGATCGAACCGCCGCCATTCCAGCGCCGCGCCCGGCGCCACCGGGGGAAGCTCGGCCCTGGAGGTGATGGCCCGCACCGCATAGCCGCGGGACAGCAGGTCCTCGACCACCACGTGGCCGATGCGGCCCGTGGCTCCGGTGACGAGCACCCGTGTCGCGGCTTCGCCCATGCGGGCCTCCGCCGCCACCCCCTGTCCCGCCCGTGCCGGGACCGCCGCCGTCGCCTTGATGCGGTCGGCGAGGCGGATCGCCAGGGCCACGATCATCTGGGTCGGGTTGCAATGGCTCAGCGTCGGAAAGACCGAGCTTCCGGCGAGGTAGAGGCCCGAAACGCCGTGCACCTCGCAGTGCGCGTCGACGACGCCCTTGGCGGGATCCGACGCCATGCGGGTCGTGCCGGAAGGATGGGCGACGTCCCTGAACTCCTCCGGATAACCCGCACCCTCGCGCACCCAGGGCGACAGGGTCGGCGCCGGCAGGCCCATGCGGGGGAGCTGCTCGGCCACGAGTTCCGCCAGGCGCCGCACGGTGCGGGCCTCCTCCGGGTGGACGCGCCAGTCGACCCGGGGCAGGCGCATGCCGAACCGGTCGTGCCGGTCCGACAGGGTGACGCGGCTGTCGCGGTCGGGGCGCTGGTCGCCCATGCAGTCGAGCGTCAGGGACTCGAGCTTGCGCGGCACGCCGCTGCGCTCGACGAAATAATCCTTGAAGCCGCGCAGGTACAGGCCGGCATTGGCCGCCACCGCCTTCGCGTCGGCGGGCAGCTCCGGCCTGCCGTCGAGGATGCGCTTCAGGGCGTTCCAGGGGTCGTCCGGCGCCACCACCTCGCCGAGCCAGGCGGCGCAGTTCAGCAGCCCTTCCTGGCGCTGGATCTCGGGGCTGAGCCTCAGGCCGGCGCGGAACAGGTGGCCGCGCAGGTTGTGGCGCCCGAAGCGTTTCTGCAGCGCGCCCGAGCCCGCGAGCGCGAAGGTGCCGACCGGGCCGCGCAGGTGATCCATGAAGTAGCGCCCGACCGTGTCGTGCCGGTTGCCGAGCCCCCCGGCCACGACCGTGTCGGAGGCGAGCAGGATGCGGGCATTCTCGATCCCGCCCGCGCAGACCACCACGGTCCGGGCCGCGAGCGACACGACGCGACCATCGGGCGCCGCGACCGCGACGGACCGGACGGCCCGGCCCGAATCGACCGGGTCGATGCGCAGCACCGTCGCGCCCGTCACCAGCGTGACGTTGGCCCCGACCCGCTCGGCGAGCTTGCGCCCGACCCGCATGTGCTCGAACGGGTAGGTTTCGTCCCGGTCGCGGCTGAACTGCCAGAAGAAGGGCAGCAGCACGTCGGGGTCCGGCACGCTGCGTGGCGATCGGCCGCCGGCCAGGGCCCAGAAGCGCTCGTCGCTGAAGCCGCTGCCGACCGCGAGCCCGAGATGGGGCGCCGACCGGTCGAGATAGGGGGCGAGGTCAGCGATGGAGAAGGGCCAGCCGGACTCCGGCACCCAGGACCTTGTCTCGAGATCGATGGCGTCGAAGGGCGCGCAGCGCCCGCCCCAGGTGTGGGACGTGCCCCCGAGGATCCGGTTGCGGACCGCCCATTGGTCGGCGAGGCGCGGATAGCCCACGTTCTCGACGTCGTTGAGCGCGTCGGCGTCGGGGTCGCGCAACGTGCCGCCGCTTTCGAGCAGCGTCACCCGCAGGGCCGTGCCGGACAACTCCCGCGCGATCGTGCTGCCGGCCGGCCCCGAGCCGATGATGCAGACGTCGCAGTCCTGGAGCGGGGCCGCGCCGTCGTTGTCCACCGCCCGCATATCGATAATCGGCATGCCACCCGCGCCCTGTAGCTTTCCGGAACACATCCGTCCCCAGCCGCATCGCCCTTCATACACGCGTGCGGGCGAGGCCTGGAAATTAATTCAACCAACAATTCTGATGCCGCGTAGACTAGCTTTCGCCGTCGTCCCACGGCTGCCCGGAGAGATGCTGTATAGTTACGCCCAGTGTCGCCGACTGCGCCATCCGCGTAGCTTTCGTGGTAAAAATCGAGGTCGGCGGGCAGTCCGCAGCTGTGGCGGTCGGAAAAACCGGGCGCGATCCAATCTATGATATTGCGCTGGTCCGCGCCGGACTTGCTTAGTAGCGCGCTTAACGTGGCGTGACGCGGATCCGGCAATCCGCGTGTGGGGCGCCCTGGCGAGACGGCCGCCGGCACCCATCCGAAGCGCGGGCACGGCCGGGCGGACGGGCGCAGGGGCCACGCAGACGATCGGAGGCGGCCTCGATGCCCCGTTTTTTCTTCGACGTGACCGATGGCCTGGCCGAGTTCAGGGACGAGGCCGGCATCGAACTCGCCCAGCACGAGATCGTCGGGGAGGTGCACAACCTGTTGCGCCTTCTCGCCCACGAGCGCCTGGCCGAAAGGCCGGTCGGCATCATCGTGACGGACGTCCGCAACGAGGCGGGCCGGATCGTCTTCCGGTCATCGACCCTCGGCTGGACCTGAACGGGCCGGCGGACCCCTCCGGCTCCCCCCGACGATGCCGTTCGGGCGCCCGCCGGGCACCCGGTGCCGCATCGCCGTCAGCGGGGCTCGTTGCCGGTGCGGAGCGGCCGGGCCGGATGGGCGGCGGGCTTGTCGCCGGCCGGGCTTCGGCCGAGCGTCAGGACGTGGCCGACCAGCGCCACGGCCGCGAGGCCGAGCCCGTAGCCGACCTGGCTCACGAACAGGATGGCGAGGGCCGAAAGGCCCGTGTGCAGGAAAGCGCCGCCGGTGACGATCGCCGAGGCGGCGCCGATGAGGATCGCGACGAGGACGGCACAGGCGAAAGCCAGGAAGGGAAGGGCCAGGGCCGCGGCGAAACCGGCGAGGAGAGCGCCTAGACAGAGAATGGCCATCGTCGCCTCCCGCACAGTCCGCCCGTCGACCCGAAGTCCGGGGCTGTGCCACTCCGGACCGGACCGCTCTGTCATCCACTGCCACGGGTTACGGTCGTCTTTCAGCGCGACGATTTTCCGTCCCCGTCACGCCTGTATATCATCGTCCCGACGTGGCCGAACAGGGCCGGCTCCCGTCTTTGTGAAGGCGGCGTGACGGCAGTCGCGCCGCGCCCGGGCCGCTTCCGCCGCCATCGCGTTGCCGCAGCGGCGCCGCAGGTCCGATGCGTGTCTGCGGTATTGGCATCGTTCTGGCATGTGCAGGCCGCGATCCAGGACGACATGCCGGAGCGTCGGCACTGTCTCTCCCTGGTACGGTCGGAGTTATCATCGAAGTTTTTCAATCACGCCCTCGCCCGCTGTCGAAGGGTGCGGAGGGTGGGCATGGCCCGGCACGGGCCGCACCCGTCCGACGTTGGTTTTGCGCAGAATCCTGGAGATGGCCGTGAGCCAGACCATGACGGCCGTCGCCGATGACGACATCGCCCGCATCGTTCTCGACACGGGCCGGCGGGGACGCGGCTGCCTGCCCGGCCTCATCGCCGCGCCGGACCTCGCCGCCATGCGGGCCTCCGTCGGCTCGGCGGTCGAGCGCTCGCAAGGCAGCCACGTCGGCTTCACGGGCCCGGACGCCGTCGCGGGATCCCGCCTCGACGCCCTCGCGGCCTCGCCGGACTTCCGGGACCTCATCCGGAGCATCTACGATCGCGGCACGGGGCGGCCCGCGCCGGCGGAGGATTTCCACCAGGTCCCGCGCTGCCTCGCGGGCAGCGGCATGGACCGGCACTCGCTGCGCTTCCACTGCGATTCCTCCGGGACGACGGCGCTGGTCCCGGTCGAGATCCCCGGCACCGGCCGCACGGGCGACCTCGTCATGCTGCCCAACATCCGCCGGAGCCGCGCCTCCTACTTCGCCGACCTCGTCGACAAGGTGCTGCTCGACAATGCCGCGACGCAACTCGCCCTGCGCGTGCTGCTGAAGTTGCGGTTGCTTCCATTGGTGCGTATCAAGCCGAGGCCCGGCGACATCTACTTCTTCTGGAGATATCGTTCGATCCATACCAACGAAGCCTGCGACCCCGACAAGGTGCGGGCGACGGCGCTGTTCCACGACGCCGACCCGCATGCCGCGAACCGCTGGAAGCGGAGTGCGGGGCGGGCGGCGGCCTGACCAGGGGTGCTCCGGGGGCTGCCCCGTCGCGCCGACCATCCTCCAACCCGACCGGCCCGGCCGCGACACAGGACACCGACATGAGCCCGAGCTTCGACACTCCCGCCGACCAGCGGCCCGGCCGGGCCACGCCCGACGGCGCCTCCGCCTCCTCAGCCATTGTCCCCGTCATCATGTGCGGCGGCTCGGGGACGCGCCTGTGGCCGGCGTCGCGCGAAAGCATGCCGAAGCAGTTCATCCCGCTGCTCGAGGACCTGTCGAACTTCCAGGTCACCGCCAAGCGATTCGCCGACCCGGCCTTCGCCAAGCCCCTGGTGCTGGCTTCGAGCGACGTGCGCTTCATCGCCGCCGAACAGCTCCAGGCCGTCGAGGTCGAGGCCGAGATCGTGCTCGAGCCGATGCGGCGCGACTCGGCCGCCGCCGTGGCGGTGGCGACCTGCCTGGCGCAGCGGCAGGGGCCCGAAACGGTGGCGCTGGTGGTGGCGGCCGACCACCTCATCGCCGACACCGAGGCCTTCGTGGCCGCCTGCCTGGCGGCGGCCGAGGGCGCCCGCGCCGGCCTCATTATGACGCTGGGCGTCGCCCCCACGGCGCCCGCCACCGGCTACGGCTACATTCAGCCCGGCGCCCCGGTGGGCGCCGCAGGGGCCCGGCGGGTCGAGCGCTTCGTCGAGAAGCCCGATGCCGAGACGGCGGCCCGCTACATCGAACAGGGCTACCTGTGGAACAGCGGCAACTTCCTGTTCCGCGCCGACGTGATGGCGGCCGAGCTGGCGCGCCACGCCCCGGACGTGCTGGCGGCGGCGCGCGCCGCCGTGGCGGCCGCCGCCTCCGACCTCGACTTCCTGCGCCTCGATGCCGACGCCTTCGCCAAGGCGCCCAAAATTTCCATCGACTATGCCGTGATGGAGTGCACGGAGGCGGCGGGCGTGCTGCCCGTGTCCTTCGCCTGGTCCGACATCGGCACCTGGGGCGCCATCTGGGAAGCTTCGGCGCAGGACCGGGACGGCAACGCCTTCAAGGGCAAGGTCGAGGCCGTGGCGACGCGCAACAGCCTCGTCCACAGCGACGGGGTGCTCACCACCGTGGTGGGGCTCGACGACGTCGTGGTGGTGTCGACCCCCGATGCCGTGCTGGTGGCGGCGCGCGAGCGCTCCGACAGCGTCAAGGACCTCGTGGCCAAGATGAAGGCGGGGCGCCGGGGCGAGGTGGACGAGCACCTGCGCATGTACCGGCCCTGGGGCTCCTACCAGCGGATCGACGCGGGCGCGCGCTTCCAGGTGAAGCGCATCACCGTCAAGCCCGGCCAGCGCCTGTCGCTGCAGAAGCACTTCCACCGCGCCGAGCATTGGGTGGTGGTGCGGGGCACCGCCGAGGTGACGATCGACGACCAGGTGATCCTGCGCCACGAGAACGAGGCCGCCTACCTGCCGATCGGCTCGGTCCATCGCCTCGCCAACCCCGGCAAGATCGACCTCGAGCTCATCGAGGTCCAGGTGGGCTCCTATACGGGGGAGGACGACATCGTCAGGTTCGAGGACGTGTATGGGCGCTGACGCTCCCCGGTCCCGCGCGCCGGAGCCCCGCCGGTGAGCGTCCCGGCCATCGGCCTCATCACCCTGGCGATCGGCCTCCTGGCCCTGTTCCGGGGTGCCGACATGGCGCTGCTGTGCTTCATGCCCATGGCGCTGCTCGGTTCGGCGGGAGCCGTGCTGCTCGGGGGGGCCGGCACGATCCAGCCGGCCCATCTCATGCTCGGCTTCGTGCTGCTGGCGGTCTTCGTCAAGCCGGCCCGTTTCGCCGTCCCGCTGCGCAGCGCCACCTTTCCGCGCGAAGGGTTCTGGCTCATCCTCGTCGTCGTCTACGGCGTCGTGGGGGCGATGCTGCTGCCGCGCGTCTTCGCGGGCACGACGGGCGTCAACGCGATCGGGGCGACCGACTATGGCCCCTCGGTGCTGCTGGTGCCGCTCGGCCCCACGTCGGGCAATATCACGCAGTCGGTCTACATCGTGGCCGACGGCCTGTGCTTCATGACGGTGCTGACCTACGGGTCGACGGCGCGCGGCTTCGCCGTCGTGGTGCGGGCGATCCTCGCCTATTGCATCGCCGACATCGTCTTCGCGGCCATCGACATGGCGACCTCCGCCACCAACACGGGCGACCTCCTGGGCTTCATCCGCAACGCCGACTACCAGCTCCACCTCGACGAGGTCACGGGCGGCATGAAGCGGATCGTCGGCTCCTTCACGGAAGCCTCCGCCTTCTCCTACGCGACCGTGGGCATCCTGGGCTTCACCGCGCGCCTATGGCTCGCCGGACGCTGGCCGCGGCTCACCGGCGGCATCAGCTTCCTGTCGCTCGGGCTCCTGGCCTTCTCGACCTCGTCCACCGCCTATGTGGCGACGCCCGGGCTCGCCGCCGTCGTCTATGCCGGCGCGGTGCTGCGCGTCATCCGCCGCGGCGCGGCGGCGCCGGTGAGCTTCGCCTTCCTGGCCCTCACCCCCGTCGCCCTCCTGGCCATCGTGGCGGCGATCGCGCTCAGCCCCTCGGCGTCGGCCACGATGTGGGACTTCATCTCGGTCACGCTGCTCGACAAGTCCACGAGCCAGTCGGGCATCGAGCGTGCCCAGTGGAACCTCACGGCCTGGCGCAATTTCCAGGACACTCTGGGGCTCGGCGGCGGCCTCGGCAGCATCCGGGCGTCGAGCTTCCCGCTCGCCGTGCTGTCGAACCTCGGCGTCGTGGGGGCGGTGGGCTTCGCGGGCTTCTTCGCGTCGGTCTTCTGGGCCGACCGCGGCGACGTTCCGCATTCGCTCGATGCCGACCTGAGGTCGGCCGCCCGCACCGCCTGCGCCGGCCTGCTGATCGGGGCCGCCGTGTCGGGCGCCCTGGTCGACCTCGGCCTGCCCTTCTACGTCTTCGCGGGCCTCGCCTGCGCGATGCCGCGGCCCGAGCGGGCGGAAGCCCGCATCCTCCCGCGGCCCGAGTCGGTCCCGGTGGCGCTCCGGGGCTGATGCCCGGCGCCCCGGTCGGGTCCCGTGGCGCTCCCTCGCGGGGTGGCGCCCCGGTCGGGTCCGGTGGCGCTCCCTCGCAGGGTGGCGCCGCCGTCAGTTCCGGTGGCGCTCCCTCGCGAAGTGGCGCCGCCGTCAGTTCCGGTGGCGCTCCAGGGCTGCATCGATGAAGCCGCGCATCTCGGTCATGAACCGTTCGGTGCCGAAACCGGCGGCATGGGCGACGGCGTCTTCGGGCCGGAGGTCCATCCGCTCGCAGCGGTCCACGGCTTCCAGCAGCGCCTCCACGGTCTGCTCCCGGAAGAAGGTGCCGGTCACCCCTTCCACGACGGTTTCGGTCGCCCCGCCCCGGCCGTAGGCCACCACGGGCCGTCCGCTCGCCATGGCTTCGAGCGGCACGATGCCGAAATCCTCCTCGCCGGGAAAGATCAGGGCGCGGCAATGGGCATAATGGTGGCGCAGGACGTCGAAGGGCTGTGAACCCATCATGGTGACGGTGGGGCCCGCCATGGCGCGGAGTTCCGCCAGCATCTCGCCCCCGCCGATCACCACCAGCCGGCGGCCCGTGCGGTTGAAGGCCTGGACGGCGAGTTCGGGCCGCTTGTAGCGCACGAGTTCGCCCACCATGAGATGGTAGTCCTCCAACTCATCGGTCGGCACGGCGGCGAAGGCGGCGGTGTCGACCGGAGGATGGATGACGGTCGAGTCGCGCCGGTAGTAGGTCCTCAGCCGCTGCGCCACCGTGCGGGAGTTGGCCACGAACTCGTGCACGCGGTTGGCCGACACCGCGTCCCAGTTCCGGATGTAGTGGGACAGCGGCGGCATCAGTATGCGTTTTAGCAGACCTGTCCTGTCGCGATAGTCATGGAACATATTCCAGACGTAGCGCATAGGAGAGTGGCAATAGCACACATGGACGGCGCCGGCCGGGGGGATGATTCCCTTGCTGGGGCCGGACTCACTGCTGATCACGAGGTCGTAGCCTCGAAGGTCCAGCTGCTCGAGCGCCATGGGCATGAGCGGGAGATAGGACTTGTAGCTGCGGGCCGGTCGTGGAAGCCGGGATATGAACGAGGTGGTCACCTTGTGGGACGCGATCGTTTCCGAAACGGCATCCCGCACGTAGACGTGAGTGAAGATGTCGGCCTCCGGATACATCCGGCACAAGGCCTCGATGACTTTTTCGCCGCCGCGCATCCCGACGAGCCAGTAGTGGATGATGGCGACCTTCATCGCGTTAACTCTTTCCTGTCCGTGCCAGAGTCGGTCAAGCTGCACATAGCTGTCGTCTTTCCCTTAGGGCTGCATCATACGCTACTGTCGCTTCTCTTAGCATCGTCTGCTCTGATATGGCACACGTGAATAATTTTTTGCCTCATTGCAGCCCACATGTGTCAAAGTTTACGAATTACTGCTGAAAATATGATTGTCTGACTTTATATTGGTTGATTTTCCCTTAACGTTGCGTCAAGTTCCGCCCGTGACGCCATGACGCTCATGCGTCGGGCTGTGATCGGAGTGTTCGCGTCGTGCCACGAAATCTGACCACCTCCCTGACGGTGACGTCGAAGTGGAGCAAGCTCCAGGTCGGAGCGCCTGCGACGGCCCGTGAGCCGTCTGAGCGCCTGAAGCGCTCGTTCGACGTGGCGGCTGCGGCCGCCATGTTCCTGATGTTCCTGCCGCTGTTCGGCCTCATCTGCTTCATCCTGCTCACCCAGGGCCGTCCCCTGATGATCCGTCACCGGCGGGTCGGCCGGGGCGGGGCCACCTTCCCCTGCCTCAAGTTCCGCACCATGGTGGTCGATTCGGACGCCGTGCTGCAGCGCCATCTCGCCAGCGATCCGGCGGCGCGCGAGGAGTGGGAAGCCAGCCGCAAGCTCAAGAACGACCCGCGCGTCACGGCCCTCGGCCGCGTTCTGCGCAAGACCAGCATCGACGAGCTGCCCCAGCTCCTCAACGTCCTTCGCGGCGAGATGAGCTTGGTCGGCCCGCGCCCGATCGTGCCCGCCGAGGTGATCCACTACGGCATCCACATCGAGCGTTACCACGAGGTTCGCCCGGGTCTCACCGGGGCCTGGCAGATCAGCGGCCGCAGCGACGTGAGCTACGAGCAGCGGGTCGCGCTGGACTGCGCCTACGTGGCGGAGCGGAGCTTCCGCCGCGACCTCGGCATCCTGGTGAAGACGGTGCCGGCCGTGCTGAAGTCCAAGGGCAGCTACTGATGTCGGCGCCCCGTCTCGCTCCCCCGCTGCCGCTCACAGGCCCGATCCCGGCCGCCGCGGCCCTCTGGGGCGACGGCTTTTCGGACGATGGTCTGCACGACCTTTGGGCGGTGCGGGACTGGGACGGCTGCTCCAGCGACGAATATATCCTGCTGTTCCCCCGCCTGATCCCGCGGGCGGGAGAGGTTCCGCCGGCTCTGCGGACCCATGTCGAGACCTGCGTGGCGGTCCGGGCCTGGCGCCTGTCCCGGCTCGAGGACCGTGGCGTGCCGACCTTCCGCTCGCGCCTGCCCGAGCTCGACGATGCGGGGCGGCGACACGCCGACTGGTTCGCCGACGACAATGCCGTGACGTGCCTGTTGCGGCGGGTCGGGCTGCTGCGCACCGCGCCCGAGCGCGTCGCGGCGGAGCGGGCCATCCTCCATGGCCTCGACGCCCTGCTGGCCGAGCTCCAGGCCGACCGCGTTCCGGCTTGGGACGAGGATGTCGGTCTGCTGCTGGCCTTCGGTGCCGGGATCCATCCCGCCTATCTTTGGCCCGAAGCCGCCGCCATGCCGGCACGCGGCGTCGCGGCGGGGTGGCTCGGCCATCTCGACCGCGGCCGGACCGCCCTCATGCCATTGGTGGTGGCCGAATACGTCCTCGACGCCTTCGGGGACGGGACGGCGGACCGGCAGCTGCTCGATTTGACCGGCGGCACCGCCAATCTCGCGACCCTGTTGCGCGCCGCGCGGCGCCGGGTCGCCGGCCACGACCCGGCGGTTCGGCTCTCGCCCGACACCACGACCCTCGCCGACTTCTTCGCCGGTCGCACGCGGCGTCCCTTGGCGCTCGGGCTCGAAACGTGAGCATCGCCGGGGCGACCGACGACGGCTTCGCCATCAACGGTCGGTTCTTCGGCCAGCCCACCACCGGTGTGCAGCGCTACGCCCGCGAGGTCGTGGGTGCCATCGACGGCCTCCTGTCGGCCGCAGGCCGGCACGGCACCGTGCTGGCGCCGCATGGAGGCGACATCCCGGCCATGCGGGCCATCGCCGTGCGGCGAGCCGGGCCGTCCGGCGGTCACCTGTGGGAACAGGCCGTGCTGCCGTCGCGCTGGCGCGGGCCGCTCCTCAATCTGTGCAACACCGCGCCCGTCGTCCGCAGCCACCAGGTGGTCTGCATGCACGATGCCAACGTGTTCCGCATGCCGGAAAGTTACGGGCGCAGCTTTCGCGCGCTCTACCGCACGCTTCAGCCCCTCCTGGCCCGCCGCTCGTCGCGCATCGCCACCGTGTCGCGCGATGCGGCGCGCCAGCTCGCCAGCCACCTGCCGATTCGGGCCGAGGACGTCGCCGTGCTGCCGAACGGCCACGAGCACGCCCTCCGCTGGAACGCCGCTGCCGCCACCGTCTTCGACGGCCGGCCCCAGGAGCGCCCTTTCGTGCTCCTGCTCGGGAGCCGCGCCCGCCACAAGAACGCGGGCCTGATTCTCGGCCTGGCCGGGGCGCTCGACGACCTCGGCCTCGACCTGCTGGTGGCGGGCGGCGGGGCCGGGATCTTCGCGGCCGACCGGCTCGGCGACGGGCCCAACGTGCGTTGGCTCGGCAAGGTGTCCGACGACGATCTGGCGCTGCTGTTCTCCCGCGCGCTGTGCCTCGCCTTCCCGTCCTTTACGGAAGGCTTCGGGCTGCCGATCCTCGAAGCCATGGCGCTGGGCTGTCCCGTCATCTCGTCGGACCGGGCCAGCATGCCGGAAGTGTGCGGCGACGCCGCCCTCATGGCCGCCCCGGACGACCCGGCGGCCTGGTTGGCCCATGTGGCGGCCTTGGCGTCGTCGGAGTCGTTGCGGGACGAACTTCGTGTCCGTGGCCGGCACCAGGCGGCGTTGTTTTCCTGGACGGCGACTGCCCGGGGCTATCTCGACCTCTTCGAGGCCGCCCGCTAATTCGCCGCGGTCCGAGGCGGCTCTCGGCCGCGGCGCCTCGCCAGGACCAAAGGAGGGATGAGTTGCGCGTACTGCACGTCCTCAATCACACGTACCGGCTCAACGGACACGTCCATGCTGCCGTCGATCTCGCCTGCGCGCAGGCGGCCCTCGGCCACGAGGTCGCGGTCTGCAGCGCCGGCGGCAGCTTCGACGCCCTGCTCGAGGCTCACGGCGTCGAGACGATCGTTCTCGACCAGGAGCGCCGGCCCGGCACGGCCCTGAAGGCCATCAGGGCCCTCATCGGCCATGTGCGCCGGCGGCGGTTCGACGTGGTCCACGCCCATATGATGACGAGCGCGCTCCTGGCCTGGCCGGCGTGCCGGCTGGCCGGCATCCCCCTCGTCACGACGGTCCACAACGAATTCCAGAAAAGCTCGATCCTCATGGGGATCGGCACCCGCGTGATCGCCGTGAGCGGCGCCGTCGGGCGCTCGATGGGGCGGCGCGGTGTTCCCGCGTCCCGCCTTCGGGTGGTGCTCAACGGCACCATCGGAGCGGCGCGGTTCGCGGGCGCGGACGCGACGCCGCGGCGCCTGGCGTCGCCCTCCGTCCTGTTCGTCGGGGGGCTGCATCCCCGCAAGGGCCTGTCGGACCTCGTCGCCGCCTTCGCCATCGTGCACCGGAGCAACCCGGCCGCGCACCTGACGATCGTCGGGGAGGGCCCGCACCGGGCCGATTACGAGGCCGCCGCGGCGGCGTCGGGCGCCGGGGCGGCCATCACCTTCACGGGTGCCCAGGAGAACCCGCGCGCCTACCTGCTCGGCGCCGACATCTTCGTGCTGCCGTCCCACGCCGACCCGGCGCCGCTCGTCCTGTCCGAGGCGCGCGAAGCGGGATGCGCCATCGTGGCGACCGATGTCGACGGCATTCCCGAACTGCTCGAGGGCGGCACCGCGGGCATTCTGGTGCCGCCGCACGATCCCGAACGTCTCGCGGCCGCCATCCTGTCGCTTGTCGAAGATCCGGCAGTCCTTGCGACATGGCGTCGCAACAGCCAATACAACATCGACCACATGAAGATCGAACGCGTAGCTCACGATACGCTCGCCATCTACGCCGAATGCTGCGGCGCGCGCGGACGTGAGGCGGGCAGGGTGCCGACGCGGCACTCTGGCGACGTCGCCATGCGGCATCCCGCAAAAGGGGAGGTTTGACCATGAATCCGGACCGATCCCGCCCGATGCCCGAACCCGTCAGTGCCAACGTCTGCCTCGTCTACGCCACGCTGGGGCGCGCTGAGGTGCTGTCGCGCACCTACGACGCCGTGGCGCGCCAGACCCTGGCGCCGTCATCCATCATCGTATCGACCCCCACGGCGGCCGATGCCGGGCGCCTGGCCGATGCGCCGGGCGTGACCTTGCTGCTCGGTCCCGCCGGCTCGGCACACCAGCGCAACCGCGCCCTGCGGAACCTGCCGGAGGGGACCGAATTCATCGTCTTCTTCGATGACGACTTCGTGCCCCACCCGCGCTGGATCGAGGAGGCGGTCGCCGTGTTCCGCAGCCGGCCGGAGGTCGGGGCCGTCACCGGCAATGTGCTCGTCGACGGCATCAAGGGGCCGGGCCTGTCCGTGGACGAGGCCATGGCGCTCGTCGAGGCTCCGGTGCCGGGCGACATCGACTGGGTGGAGGAGCCCTACAGCCCCTACGGCTGCAACATGGCGTTCCGGGTCGATATGGTCGGCGATCTCGTCTTCGACGAGCGGCTGGTGCTCTACGGCTGGCTCGAGGACCGCGACTTCGGCGCCGCCCTGGCGCGGCGCGGCGCCAAGCTCGTCAAGGCCGGGCGTGCCCTCGGCGTCCACATGGGCGTCAAGCGCGGCCGCGTGTCGGGCGTGAAGCTCGGCTATTCCCAGATCGTCAACCCCGTCTACCTCAATCGAAAGGGCACGATGCGGGTGCATCAGGTCGTCGACCACATCTTCCGCAACATGGCCAGCAACCTCGCCAAGAGCGCCAGCCCGGAGCCCTACATCGACCGGCTCGGGCGTCTGCAGGGCAATGTCGTCGGGATGTTCGACGTGCTGCGCGGGCGGCTGACGCCCGAGAAGGCGGCCCGGCTATGAACCGCCAGCAGCTCCCCACCGACGATTGGGCCCGTCCCCTCCAGGCCGCGGCGCCCGCCGACGCACCCCACCGCATGGACGAGCCGCCGCTCACGACGCTGGGCGACATGGTGGCGACGGTGTGGCAGCACCGTCGCCCCCTCGGCATCTGGCTCGCCGCCTGCCTGGCGGTGGCGGCATGGTACCTCCACGTCACCCCGCCCGAGTTCAGCGCCTCCGCCACCGTGATCCTGGAGGCGCGCCGCCAAAGCGCCTCTGCCCAGGACGGTGCCGCCACCTCCTATCCGCCGACGCTGGACAGCGCCCAGGCCGAAAGCCAGATCCAGGTCATCAAGTCGGAGCGCATCCTCGCCAACGTCTTCGACGTGCTCGACATGCGCAACGCCCCCGAGTTCGCGCCGCGCGGCCCGAGCCTCCGGGAACGGCTGATGATGGAACTCGGGCTGTCGGCGAAGCCGGACGTGGTCGGGCCCGACCAAGCCGAAGCCGACGCCCGTGCCCGTGCCTTCCAGGCCTTCTCGGATCGGGTCGGCGTCCGCCGCGTGGGCCAGTCCTACGTGCTCGAAGTGTCGTACCGGGCCGATACCGCCGCCCAGGCGGCCCGCATCGCCAATGCGGTGACGTCGGCCTACATCCTGTCGCAGATCGACCAGAAGGCCGCGGCCGCCCACAACGGCGCCGAGTACCTGCAGGGTCGCATCTCGGACATCAAGACCGAGCAGGAGGCGGCGCTCGACGGCGTTCGCCAGGGCCGTATTCCCACCGTCCAGTTCCCCGACGCGGATGCGCGGGTGATCGGTGCCGCGCTGCGCCCGCTCAGCAAGGCTTCACCCCAGACGGCGCTCGTCGTCGCCTTCGCGCTCAGCTTCGGCCTGCTCACGGGGCTGCTCGTCGTCGCGGTGCGCCACGCCCTCGACCGGACCCTGAAGACCCGGGCGCAGATCCGCCACGCGCTCGGCGTCGAATGCCTCGGCATCCTGCCGGACGTGGGCCGCACCCGGGAGATGCGCGGCGCGCGGCGGCCCGGCGCCCTCACCCGCGCCGTGATGACGGACCCGGAATCCCGCTTCGCCCAATCGGTCCGGGCGACGCGGACGGCCGTGCTCCTGTCGACGCCGGGGCGCGAAGGCCGGGCCATCGGCCTCGTCTCCTGGTCGCACGGCGAGGGCCGCACCACGCTGAGCAGCAACCTCGCCCACCTCATGTCGGTGTCGGGCACGCCGGTCGAACTCATCGACGGCGACCTGCGCAACCCGACGCTGACCAACCTGCTGGCACCGCGCAGCGCCTCCGGCCTCAACGAGGCGCTGCTCGACCACGACGGCATGACCCGGCTGTCGACCGTGCGCCTGTCCGAATCGCTCGGCTTCGTCCCCGCGGTGGCGTCGGGCCGCATCAGCGAGCCCAACCTCTACCTCGGTTCGCCCGAGATGGTGGCGCTGCTGTCCCGCCTGACCACGGCCCGCGACGTGGTGGTCGACCTGCCGCCGCTCGGCACCTCCTGCGATGCCCTGGCGCTGAGCCCCGTGCTCGACGGCGTGGTGCTGGTGGTGGAGGCGGGCCGCACCACCGTCGAGGAGGCGTTGGACGCCCTCCGGGTGTTGCGGACCGCGCAGGCCAAGGTGCTCGGCGTCGTGTTGAACCGCGCCCGACCCGCCGGCAGCCGTCCGCGCCGGCGCAAGAACGCCCCGGCCCGTCTCGGCAACTCCGTGGTGTCGGCGGAAGTCTGACGCGATCGGTGGCCGCACCCGCGGCGGGTCGTGGCCCCGGCGTCAGGTGCGGTCCGCGGCCCGGGTCGCCGCCACCAATGTGTTCTCCATCAGCATCGCGATGGTCATGGGCCCGACGCCGCCCGGCACCGGCGTGACGGCCGCCGCCGTCGCCGCCACGGCGGCGAGATCGACGTCGCCCACGAGGCGGGTCTTGCCCTCGCCCTTGTCGGGCGCCGCGACCCGGTTGATGCCGACGTCGATCACGACGGCGCCGGGCTTGACCCAGTCCCCCTTCACCATCTCGGGCCGGCCCACCGCCGCCACCAGGATGTCGGCGCTCCGGCACAGGCCGGGCAGGTCGGCGGTGCGGGAATGCGCCACCGTCACGGTGCAGTCGGCGGCGAGCAGCAGCGCCGCCACGGGCTTGCCGACGAGGTTGGAGCGGCCGATGACCACCGCGTGCCGGCCGGCGAGGTCAGGCACGGCCGAGCGGATCAGCACCATGGCGCCGGCCGGCGTGCAGGGCACGAAGGCGCGGCCGAAGTCGCCGAGCGCCACCCGGCCGGCATTGACCTCGTTCAGCCCGTCGACGTCCTTCTCGGGCGCGATGGTGCGGATGACCGGCAGGGGATCGAGCGGCTTCGGCAGGGGCAGCTGCAGCAGGATGCCGTGGATGGTCGGGTCGGCGTTGAGGGACGCGACCAGCGCCAGCAGGTCGGCCTCGGCCGTGTCGGCGGGCAGGCGATGCGTGACGGACTTGAAGCCGCAGCTTTCCGCCATGCGCCCCTTCGACGCCACGTAGACCTGGCTGGCGGCATCCTCGCCGACGATCACCACGGCGAGGCCGGGCCTGATGCCGGAGCGGGCCACGAGCGCCGCCGCCCCGGCCTTGACGCCCTCGATGACGGCCGCCGCCGCCAGCTTGCCGTCGATCACCGTCGCCGCCATGGTCAGAACACCACCGTCTTGTGGCCGTTGAGCAGCACGCGCCGCTCGAGGTGCAGCTTGACGCCGCGCGCCAGCACGCGCGCCTCGACGTCGCGGCCCACCGCCACGAGGTCGTCGGCCGAGAGCGCGTGGGTCACGCGTTCGGTTTCCTGCTCGATGATCGGACCCTCGTCGAGGTCCGGCGTGACGTAATGGGCGGTGGCGCCGATCAGCTTGACGCCGCGCTCGTGCGCCTGGTGGTAGGGCTTGGCGCCCTTGAACGACGGCAGGAACGAGTGGTGGATGTTGATGGCGTGGCCCTGCAGCGCCGTCGACAGCCCGTTCGACAGGACCTGCATGTAGCGCGCCAGCACGACGAGGTCGGCGCCGCTGTCCCGATAAAGCTCGAGCAGCCTGGCTTCCTGTTCGGGCTTGGTGTCGCGCGTGACGGGCAGGTGGTGGAAGGGCAGGCGATGCTGCTCGGCGATGGTTCGGGCGTCCTCGTGGTTCGACACGATGCCCCGCACCTCGGCCCGCAGCCAGCCGACGCGGATCTGGTAGAGCAGGTTCAGCAGGCAATGGTCGAACCGCGACACCAGCACCAGGATGCCGGGCACCCGGTCGCCGTCCGTCAGGCTGAACGTCATGCCGAAGCCGTCGATGGCGCTCCTCAGCGCCCCGTGGATGACGGCGTGGTTCACCTCGCGCGGCGTGGTGAACAGGATCCGCATGAAGAACCGGTCGGTCGAGCGGTCCCAGTACTGGGCGCTTTCCGCGATGTTGCCGCCGACCGCCGCGATGGAGGTGGTGACGCGCGCCACGATGCCGGGGCGGTCGGTGCAGGACAGGTTGAGGATGTGGGTCCGGTCCGGCGCGGCGGCTTCGCCCGGCGCCGTCGAGGTCGTGGTGTCGGCCGCGGTCATGCGTTGCGTCGCCCCCTGGGTGGTCCGTCCTGTCCTGCTTCAAACCGCGGCGCGGGGCAATGGATGGCATGGGCCGGACGCGAAAAAGCCCGGCACGGGGCCGGGCTGGGTCGCTGATGGCCGATGATGGCCGATGATGGCCGATGATGCAGGCGGGCTGCTCGCCGCCGCCCATCCGTCACTCGGCGGCGGTGAGGCCGCGCGGCGTCTCGGTCTCGAAATGGCCGCACCAGTCCTTCTCGGACACGACGGGCCACAGGCCGTGGGCGTCGGGGGCGGGCTGCGACACGGGCGGGTTGAACCGGCACAGCCCGTCATGGGCGGCCTGTTCGGCGCGGGCGTGGTCGAAGAAGGCGCAGGCGCCGCAGGATGCCGACTGGTTCATGGTGCTGTTCTCCGCGCAGGGCCGGCATGACCGGCCTTCCACAGATTGGAACGGTTCAAGTTTGAAATGGTTCCAGACTGCAGGTCGGATCGAGACCGGGCCGCCGCCGGCGCTGCCTCAGGACGCAGCCGAGGCGTCCTCGACGCGGCGCAGCTCGATGTAGATCGCCGTGGTGCCCACCGCCCCTCCCAGCGTCACGGCGGCGGAGGCGGCGGCCGATGCGAGCGTCAGGAGGCCGGACCCCGATCCGCTCGCCCACAGGCCGGACAGGAGGAGGCCGGCGCCGAGGGTGAAGGACAGGCCGGTGGCGACGGCATAGATGGCGCACAATCCGAAAATGGGCCAGCGATGGCCCGCCGTGATGCGCCGGCTTCGCCCGAAGGCCGCGAACATCCCGGGCCGCTCCGCCATGTAGGCCGGTGCCGCGACGATCCAGGCGCAGACCAGCATGATGCCCGGCACGACGAGCAGGAGGGAGGCGAGGCCGATGCCGAGGGCGCCGAGGAGGGCGATGCCGAGCAGGGGCGGGTAGAGCTGCAGCGCCGCCAGCAGGGCCGCCTTGGCGTCCGGGCGTTCGCCCCGCATCTCGGCGAAGGCCGTGGCGAAGACGAAGCCGTTGAACAGGATCTGGGTCAGGAAGAGCAGGACGCCCCCGCCGTTGGACGACGACACGTGGAAGGAGCCCGTGACGGTGCCGTCGGCTCCGTCGAGGGACGCCTCGCCGCCCGTGCCGCCGAGCGACGTCAGGAGGGTCGGCAGGGCCACCAGCAGGGCGGCCGCGGTCGCCAGCCTGGCGCCGTGGCGATCCAGCAGGGCGCAGCTCCGCCACAGGACATTGCCGACCGTGAAGCCTTGGTGGGCCGCCATGCGCTCGTCCCCGTCCCGGCGGGCTCGCCGGCCCTCCGGGCGGCAGTTTCGCCCGGCACCGCCCCTGTGTGGGGGAGGCCGCACGGGTCGTCAACCGGACGGGTGGCCAAGCGGCCGGCCCGGCAGGCCAGGGCTCCGCGTGCAGGTCGAGGCGGAACCGTCGGGAGCGGCACCGTCGACGTCGTTCGGAGCCCCGCGACGTCAGGCGGCCGGCCGCGTTTCCTCCAGGGCGTCCTGCCGCTCGGCGATCGGGAACAGCAGCGTGAAGGTCGTGCCGGTGCCGACGTCGCTCGCCACCGTCACGTCGCCCCCGATGCGGCGCATGAAGCCGTAGACCTGGGCGAGCCCGAGGCCGGTGCCGATGTCGGCCTTGGTGGTGAAGAAGGGCTCGAAGATGCGCCGGATGTCCTGCGGGGCGATGCCCGAGCCGGTGTCGGACACCACGAGGGCGACGCCCCGCGCCCCGTCCATCCGGGTCGCGATCGTCACGCGGCCGCCCTCCGGCATGGCCTGGCGGGCGTTGACGACGAGGTTCATCAGCGCGGCGTCGAACTGGGTCTGGTCCGCCTTGCACAGCGGCAGCCCCTCGGCCTTGTCGATCACCAGCGTGACGCCGGGGCCGGCGGCGTGGCGCAGCACCTCGGCGACGCCGTCGAGCAGGGCGTCGAGGCTGGCGGGCGCCACCACCATCTCGTTGCGCTTGGAGAAGGCGAGCAGCTGGGTGATGAGCCGCGCCCCGCGCTCCACCGCCTCCTCGGCGGCGCGCAGCACGGCCTCGTCGGGGCCGCGCTTGCGCACGAGCCGCAGCGTGGAGGTCATCACGGCGAGCAGGTTGCGGAAGTCGTGCGACACGCTGGCGGTCATCTGCCCCAGCGCTTCCAGCTTCTGCATGGTGATGGCGCGGTTGCGGGCGAGGCGGCGCTCGGCGAGGCGGCGCGTCGCCAGCGTCGCCAGCGCCGCCGCCATGACGGCCATGGCGGCGAGCGCCGCCAGCGTGGGGCCGGCGACCCGCCACCAGCGGAGCCGGAGGTCGGCGAGGTCGATCCCCACCGCCACCACCAGCGGATAGGCGCCGGCGCGGTGGAAGGCGACGAGCCGCTGGTCGGCCTCGGCGCCGGGCGAGCGGAAGTTGCCCAGCGTGGAGGCGAGGTCGAACGTCGGGGCCCAGGCCAGGGCCGGCACGGCGGCGGCCGGCACGTCGTCGCTGGTGGAGGCCAGCAGGATGGAGCCGTTGTCCTGGTAGAGGTCGACGGAGCCGCGCCGGCCGAGGTCGAGGTTGCGGTAGAAGTCGCTGAAGTAGCGCGGCTCGACGCTGGCCACGATCATGCCGTCGAAGCTCCCGCCCGGGCCGGTGAGGCGCCGCATGACCGGGATGGCGCTGAGCTGGCCGGGCCGCTCGAAGATGGGCTGGCCGATCAGGAACTTCAGCCCCGGGTCGCGGGCGAAGGCGGCGAAATACTGCTTGGCGACGGCTTCCGGCACCACGTCGCGCACCGGCCCGGAGGCCTGGGTGAGGCGGCCCGCCGCATCCACCACGTAGAGCGCGTGGATGAAGTCGAGCTCCGACACCCGCTGGGCCAGCAGCTTGCAGAAGGCGGGCGCCTGGTCGGCCAGCGGCGCGGCCTCGAAGACGGGCTCGAGCCCCGCCAGCGTGAGGTCCACGGCCTGGAAGGTGCGGGTCGTCTGCTCGGCGAGCAGGAAGGCGAGCGTGCCGGAGCGCTGCTGGGCGTCCTTGTAGAGGCTCGACCAATAGCCCCAGAGCACGCCCCCCACGGTCAGCGCCAGCAGCAGCAGCAGGGCCGCGGTGGCGCGGTGGACGAAGCTGCGCGAGCCCGCCCTCAGGGCCTGGACGATGGCGGTGGTTCGGTCCCGCAGGCGGATCTTCATGGCGTCAACACGCCCGTGGCCAGGACCGGCCACCCGGCGAGCTTATGGGGGCAGGGCGCACCGTTCCACCTCATTCTGCAACCGCGGGGCCGCTTCGGCCCGCCGGGACGCGCGGCGCTCCAGTGGGGGTGCCGCATCCACGATGCCGTGTCCATGGCGCCGCGTCCAGGACGCCGCATGATTGACGCCCCACGGTGGCCGATCTTGGGCGTTGCCGTGTCGGGCCGGGCGACGTCCCGCCATCGCGGCGGGCGCTGGACCGCGGGCGGCGACGGCGTGACAATGCCGGAGGGAGGACGGGCCACACCCGCACGATGGTTGGGATCGCGCGGCGCCGACGCCGCCCGCCCCCGCCCGCCCGTCGCGGCCCCGCCCCGCCCCGGAGGAGGATTCCAACGATGACCGACGCCGCCCGGCATGAGCCGCGGAACGCCGCCCTCGAGGCCGTCACCCGCAAGGTGACGTGGCGCATCCTGCCGTTCCTGATGCTGTGCTACTTCGTGGCCTTCGTCGACCGCGTCAACGCCGGCTTCGCGGCGCTGCAGATGAACCACGACGTCGGCCTGTCGCCCTCGGCCTTCGGGCTCGGCGGCGGCCTCTTCTACATCAGCTACGTGCTCTGCGAGGTGCCCAGCAACCTCGCCATGGAGAAGGTGGGGGCCCGGCTGTGGATCGCCCGCATCATGATCTCCTGGGGGCTGGTGTCGGGGTTGATGGCGGCCGTGGTGGGGCCGAACTCCTTCTACGCCGTGCGGCTGCTGCTCGGCGCCGCCGAGGCCGGCTTCTTCCCCGGCGTCATCCTCTACCTCACCTACTGGTTCCCGGCCGAGACGCGCGGGCGCATCGTCGCGGTCTTCATGGTGGCGATCCCCATCTCGTCCTTCCTGGGCTCGCCGCTGTCGGCGGCGCTGCTCGGCACGGACGGCTGGCTGGGCCTGCACGGCTGGCAGTGGCTGTTCATCCTCGAAGCCGTGCCGGCCGTGCTGCTCGGCCTCGTGTCGCTGGTCGTCCTGCCGGACGGCCCGCGCGACGCCGCCTGGCTGTCGCCCGCCGAGCGCGACCTCCTGGAATCGCGCCTCGCCCAGGGCAACGGGCGGCCGAAGCCGGCCGGCCGCCACCTCTCGGTGTGGCGCACCCTGGCGAACCCCTACGTGCTGGCGGCCTCGCTGATCTACGCCGGCGCCTCCGGCGCCAGCCAGTGCCTGTCGCTCTGGCAGCCGCAGATCATCAAGTCCTTCGGGCTCTCGGTGGCGGCCACGGGCTGGCTCAACGCCCTGCCGTTCGGCATCGCCTCGGTGCTGATGATCCTGTGGGGCGGCAACTCGGACCGGACGCGCGAGCGCGTGTGGCACACGGCCGTGCCGCTGGCGCTGCTGGCGGCCAGCCTCTGCGCCGCCCTGCTCACCGGCGCGCTGCTGCCCACCATGGTGCTGCTCTGCATCGCGGTGACGGCCACCTACATCGTCAAGGGCCCGTTCTGGGCGCTGTCGACCGAATGGCTGGCGGCGGGCTCGGCGGCGGCCGGCATCGCCCAGATCAACGCCATGGGCAATGTCGGGGGATTTTTGGGGACGACCCTGCTCGGGGCCATCAAGGAGGCGACGGGGTCCTACGCGATGGGGCTGATGCCGATCGCGGCGCTGTCGGTGGCGGGGTGCGGGGTGGTGCTGGCGTTGGGGCGGGGGACGCGGGGGAGAGCCGGGACGGAGGTGGGGGCAGGGGGGCGGTGAGGGGAGGGGCGAGGAGTAGATCTCCGAACAGGTGGCGGGCTAAGGCCCCCGACGCTCCATTGCGCTCGGCCCAAAACACGGTGACAATGATGATGTATCTGTCGCGCGCATGGCCGGTGACCCGCAGCACGCTTGCCTTCGTGCGTAGTCCCGTAGCCAGTATGGCGGCGAGTAACAACACTTGCGCTTGCAGCTAGGAGCGCTGGACGAAGAGCGGCGCGAAGGTGATGACCAGAGTGACGAAGCGGGCGGAAAAAATTGGCATGGGCGAGGAAGCAGTCAGCCTTCTTGCTTTGTCCACCAAATTCAATCCGACCGCCGATTGGCTAAAGTCGAGCTAAATCAGAGCCAGCGCCATGCCGACCGTTGCCGGCGGCCGCCAAACGAGCAAAAATAGCTTGTGGAACAGAGAGCATTATGACGACGGCTCAAGACGGTCGCGCGGTTGCGAACTTCATCCTCGACTATTGCGATGGGCGAGGTAGGAAAGTCACCAACCTCTCTCTGCAGAAGATCATCTATTTCTGCCATGTCTGGTCGTTGATCGAGCTTAACGGGCCGCTGGTGCGGCACAAATTCGAGGCCTGGGAGTTCGGGCCGGTCCTTCCCTACCTGTACCGCGCTTTTCGCAACTACGATCGCGCGCCGATTCTGGGCCGCGCGACCTACATCGACCCTGTCGATGGCGTACAGCGAGTTGCCGAGTATGAATTCAATTTTGAGATAGAGTCGCTGCTGCGGGAAACCGTTGAGTTCTACAGCCGCCTGCGTGCAGGCGATCTCGTAGAACTCAGTCACGTTGAGGGCGGGCCATGGCACTCGGTCTGGAATCATATGGGGAATGTCAACCCCGGCATGATGATTGATGACACGCGCATCCTAAAGTTCTATTCTAAAGTACGAGCACCCTTCGCGATCCAATGACGAGCTTTGCATGGCAGAACTCCGCGTTCCTTCGGTACAGCATCTCGCTCGCAACTGGCGGGACGAGCCGGCGGCAATTGCCCGGCTGCTGGTGCGGCTTGCTCTGAACCCTCCCCGCTTCAACTACAACCCGCTCCTTCTCGCAGTCCGTGATTTGCTGGTGCTTCAAGTGCCCTACGAGCAGGTTGCGGAGGGGATCAGGCGCGCCGTCAAGCGCGAGCAGGTCCGCAATAATCTTCTTAGCGTCTTGCCGCTGATCCGGGATCATTTTTCGGGTTTGTCCACGGATTTCTACCAGGTGGTGGATAGACGATACTACCCGGTCGGGCGCGGGCTCATGGTGCCATTCGATCCGCCGATGATCTATGGGATCGGCGGGCAAATTTATTTCCCCTGGTTCAGCTTCTGGCGGCAGAATCCCCTCGCACGCGAGCGCCTTTCGCTGTTCGTAACGCTCGTCGACGAAGTGTTAATGCAAGACCCCGATCTCGAAGCTGCGCGCTTCGAGATACTCGATTTCAGCTGCACCGGGCCGAAGCAGCCGCGGACTCTGACGGTGCTGGATGCGCGCGACATCCCACGCCTGGGTTCGGAGCGCAAAACCGCGATGCTAGCAGCCTGTCGGAGTGGGGTCGACGGTGATGCGTTTGCGGTGGGCTGCGCGCTGGTTTTAGATGATCGGGTCTG
>NZ_QYBC01000064.1 GCF_004137085.1 Lichenibacterium ramalinae | reverse complement strand
GTAATTACCCACGGGGTGGCGTGAGGTGACCGGAGTCGGGTAGATAGCGCCTTTGTGCAACGATGGCTTGCGCCGGTTGATGAAGGCTGATTCCCTGTCGGCATGAGCCGCGGTGATCTCGAGCGTCTGAGCAAGGACGAACTGATCGAGCTGGTGCTGAAGCTTCAGCGCCCGGCCAAGACGTCGCGCACGTCGTCCAAGCCTCCCTCGACCGATCGGAAGGAGCGGCGCGAGCAGTCACGCCCTGGCGGCGCGAAGCCCGGCCACGAGGGCCACAACCGCATCATTGCGGAAGATCCCGACACGGTGGTCGACCACCGCCCAACCGCGTGCCCGGACTGCGGTCTGGCGCTGCCGCTCGACCTGCCGGGCGAAACCGTGAGCGTGCACGAGCGGATCGAACTGCCGGAGGTGAAGCCCGTCGTCGAGCAGCACCGGCGCCTCGCCGTGGTGTGCCCGGGATGCCGGGCGCATGTGGCGGCGCCGCGGTCGGCGAGCGCCGCATCGACGCCCTTCGGCCCGCGCCTGCACGCCACGGCGGTGTATCTGAAGACCTTCCAGGCCCTGTCCTACGAACGCCTGCAGAAGGCCCTCTTCGACCTGTTCGGCCTGCGCATCAGCCAGGGCGGGCTGACCAAGATGCTGCGCCGGGCCGAGACGCGCTTCGAGGCCGGGCGTGAGGCGGCGCTGTCGGCCCTGCGGCGCGCCACCGTGGTGGCGTCCGACGAGACGGGCGTGCGCATCGAGGGCACGAACTCCTATCAATGGGTGTTCCGCTGTGAGGAGGCGGTCGTGCATCACGCCGCCCCGACGCGGGGCGCGTGCGTGGTGCACGAGATCATGGACGGGCACCGGCCCGCCGTGTGGCTGTCTGATCGCTACTCGGCCCAGCAGGGCCACGCCGATCGCCAGCAGACCTGTCTTGCTCACCTCGCCCGCGACGTCGCCTATGCCCTTGATGCCGGCGACGACACGCTCGCCCTGCGGCTCAAGCTGTGGCTCGATGGAGCTTTCGCCCTGGCGCGCACCATCACCACCGCGGCGCCATCGACGGTGAACACGAAGCGCCGCAAGCTGGAGCGTTCCCTCGACGATATCCTCGCCGCCCCGCCCACCTGCGACCTGGCGCGCGACATCCAGAGCCGCATGCGGCGCGCCCGTGACCAGCTCCTGACCTTCACGTCCTTCCCCGGACGGGTCGAGGCCACAAACAACGCTTGCGAGCGCGACCTCCGCCCGGCGGTGATCCAGCGCAAGAACACCAACGGCTACCGCGCCATGTGGTCCGCCAAAGGCGAGGCCGCCGTACGAACCGTGGTAGCGACAGCGCGCATTACCTCCGGCGCGGACACGTTCAGCACCGTGCTGGGCACAATCGGCGCCTGACGCCGCTCAGCCAAGCTCCACACCCCGTGGGTAGTTAC
>NZ_QYBC01000014.1 GCF_004137085.1 Lichenibacterium ramalinae | reverse complement strand
CAGACCCGATCATCTAAAACCAGCGCGCAGCCCACCGCAAACGCATCACCGTCGACCCCACTCCGACAGGCTGCTAGGGGAGTGCTGCCGTGCGGCACGCCACCGGCATGTAGCGGGACGACACGGTTATCTTCCGCTCTGCAATCAGCTGTGGTTAGGTTCATTCCTGTCGAGCACAGCTTGTGCGCTGATTCGACCCCCCGATAGGGGGCGAGCGGGAGAGCGGATGGCACATTGGCAGATCGCCGCCGGCTCGACCGGGCGTGACTATAGCTCGCGCTTCGTGCGGCACGGCTTGGCCTTCGTCGGGGGCGAATGGCAGTGCGATGCCATGGCGCAAGTCCAGCCCGGCGATGTCGTGATTCTCAAGCGTGGCAGGGGCCAGATCATCACCGTCGGCACCGTCGTGACGCGGGCAGGGCAGCACCGGGGTCAAGGTGACAAGCCCTGGCTCAGAGACTTCGATGGCTGGGATCTCGCCGCGTGGTGCAACGTCGACTGGCACGTGCCGCCGACACCGATCGCCGTCACTGGACTAACGAGGGCGACGATCCAGGGCGTCGGTCAGCAGCACCTAATCAAAATCGCGGATCGCGTGCTCACCGACACTCCGGCGCGCCTGGACTATGAACCCGAGCCTGTCCCTACCCAGGAGGTGAGCGAAGAGCACATGATCACGCATCTTGTCAGGCTCGGTCTACGACCGGGTGACGCCGACGAGCTGACGCAGGCCATGCGGCGGATTAGGCTGCTTGCCCGATTCTATCTCGGGCGCGACTGGGGTCTCACCAAGGAACACGAGACGCGCACGTTCCTGGTCGTACCATTGCTGATCGCCTTGGGCTGGGCCGAGCAGCGCATCCAGGTCGAGCTCGCGGTACCGGGCGTGGGACGTGCTGACGTGGCCTGCTTCCGAGTCCCTGTGACCCACGTCGATCAGGCAGGCGACTGCGTGATGCTGATCGAGACCAAGGGGCTGAGCCAGGGTCTCGACTACGCACCCAAGCAAGCTCACCGTTACGCGGAGAAATTCCCATCTTGTCAGGTCGTGCTCGTGACGAACGGGTACTGCTACAAGGCGTACAAGCGTGCGATCGACGGCACCTTCGCGCTTCATCCCTCGGCTTACCTGAACCTCATGCAGCCAAGGACGCGGTACCCGATCGACCCCGTGAACGTCGGCGGCGCACTAGACGTGCTCGAGATGCTCCTCCCTCGGTAGCGTCGGATGCCCCCGTCCCTCTCGCTTCGAAGCCGTCCCCGAGGGAGAAGCAAATGACCCGTACCGAGGATCATTCCGCAGCTTTTTTTCAGCCAGCCGCGATCGCTCTCCATCTACGCGAGCGTGGCGCTCGTCACGTCGAGGAAGGCATGGTGGATTTAGAGCGGCTGCGGATCTCGGCAAGACAACCTATAAGCGCAGAGCCTATAGAACTCCACCTGGTCCAGCCGATGGTTCGTTTGTCCACCGGGATGATTCGCGGCACAAGTGCTGGAGCGGGTGAAGGGAATCGAACCCTCGTATGCAGCTTGGGAAGCTGCCGTTCTACCATTGAACTACACCCGCGCGTCCCCACCCATAGAGGAGGCGCCCCGTCGTGGCAAGCGGTTCCGGATTCGGTGCACGGGCCCGCTTGCGTCAGACCGGCCCCGTCAGAGCTGGCTGACCTTCGAGGCCGTGCCGGAGGGGCGCGGGGCGAGGGCGGCGTCCCAGCCGCCAGGTGGCGGCGTGACCTCGTTGGCGGCGGGAGCCGCGGCCGCGGCGTGGTAGGCCTCGACCGTCGCCTTGGCGGCGGCCAGCGCGGACGGGTCGAGCTTTGCCGCCACCTCGTCGCGCTTCTTGCCGGCGTCGTCGTCGCCCCCGTTCGCCGCCACTGCGAACCACTTGTAGGACTGGGCGAAGCTCTGCTCGACCCCGAGGCCGCGGGCATAGAGGATGGCGAGGTTGAACTGGCTGTCCCGCACGCCGAAGGCCGAGGCCTTGCCGAACCACAGGGCCGCCTTGGCGTAGTCGGGCTTGCCGGCCGCACCCTCCGCCGACATCACGGCCAAGTTGTGCATGGCGCGGATGTTGCCCGCGTCGGCCGCCTTGGCGTACCAGCGCATCGCCAGCGCCGGGTCGCGGTCGGCCCCGACGCCCTTCTCGTAGGCCGAGCCCAGGCGGTACTGGGCCGGTGCTGAGCCCCGGGCAGCGGCCTTCTCGAACCAGGCCACAGCCTGGCGCGGATCGCGCGTCAGTCCGCGCCCCTCGGCATAGCGCAGCCCAACCTCGTACTGGGCGGCGGGATCGCCGGCATCGGCCAGGCTGCGCAGGCCTTCGCCGATGCCTTCGGCCGGCGCCGCGGCGCGCGCCGGGCCGGCCACGAAGGTGGGCAGAGGCGGCGCCGAGGGGGCGACGGCCGGCGGCAGGACGGCGGCGGGCGCCGCGGCGGCACGGGCCGGCATCGCGGGCTCGGAGACAGGCGCCGCCTCGCCGGCGGCGACGCGGGTGCGGGACGGGGCCGCGCCGTCCGAAGCACCGAGGCGCGGCGCGTCCGCCGGAGCGACGCTGAGCTTGACGACCTCGAGCGCCCCGACGAGCAGCACCAGGGCGGCGAGGCCGAGCAGGATCGGGCGGCGCTGGCGGGCGAGGAAGCTCCTGGCCCGGGCCACCGTCCCGACCCCGGCCGCCACCCCTGCCCCTGCCGGTCCGCCCGCGCCGTCCTTGCGGCGGCGCGCCGCCGAGGCCCGGGGAGTCTGGCGCCGGTCCGCGCCGGTGAGCGTGGCGGCGGAAGCCGCCGAGGCTTGGGCGGCCTGGGCGGCCCGGCGCGCCGCCGCGATGAAGCTGGCCGGGCCGTCGCCGTCCGCCGCGGGTGGCACCGCGCCCCCCGCCTGTGCCGAGGCCGGTCGTTCCTCGAGCTCGGGCTCGGCCGCGAAGCGCGGTTCGGCGCGACGAGCCTGAACGGGGGCGTCGCGGCCGAGACCGGGCTCGATCAGCAGGTCGGCCGGATCGGTCGCCGGCCGTGCCGCTTCCGTGAGGCCGGGCTCGGACCGGCGACGGCGTGGCTGATCGGCGGCCCTGGGGCCGGTTCCGGCGACCGGCAGCCCGAGCGCCAGCCGCTCGATCATCGCGCGGATGTCGGCCAGCGTGGTCTGGGTGCGCTCTTCGGCGGAAGCCTGCTTGGCCCGAAGGTCGTCGAGGCCGCGCGCGACCTGCTCGGCCAGCACGGGGCCATCGGCGCCGCGCGGCGCGAGACCGGGGTTCTGCATCGCCGCCCGCAGCGTGTCGCGGGCCGCCGTGCGGGCCGCGGTCTCGGCCGCGTCGATGGCGACCTGGCGGGTGACCTCGAACTGCGAGAACAACTCGCCCAAGGAATGTTCGACGCCGTCGAGCGCCTTGAGGCTCGGCTCGGACCGGTCGAGCCGCTCCGACAGGCGGGCGAGCTGGGTTTCGATGGCCTGCACGCCGCGGGGGTCGTTGCCGCCCGTGTCGAGCCGCGCCGCGACGTCGCGCACCGCGGCCTCGAGTTGCTCGACGTTGGCCGAGACCGCCCTGGCCTGCCCGAGCCGGTCGAGCACGCTGCGCACCAGGCCTTCCAGGGGCTTGGCGTCGAAGGGCGTCTGGTCGAGGCGGGAACGCAGGGACGTGTGGATCTCGTCGACGCGCTGGCTCAGGGTCTCGATCAGCCCCGCGGGGCCCTGGGCGTCGAGGCCGCGTTCCAGCCTGTCGGTGAGGTTTTCGAGCCGGCTTTCCATCGCGGCGAGCGTGGCGCCGGGCTTGAAGCCGTCAAGCAGCGCCCGCACATCGGCCATGGTCTCGGCGAAGCCCGGGGGCACGGCGGCCGCGGCCGGCTCGGACGGGCGACCCGCCCGGACGTCCTGCGCCGGGACTGCGGCGGGGCGGGTTGAGGCCAGCAGCAGGTCGCGCATCTCGCGCGTCTGATCGGACAGCCGCGCCACCGTGTCGGCGGCCGGCAGGGTGCCCACCGCCTTGCCGATCTCCTTCACCTGCCGGCCCAGCGCCGCGACGTCGGGCCGGGCGTCGGTCGCCAGGATGGCGGCGTGAAGGTCCTGGGAGAAGCGCGCGAAGGTCTGCGACACCTCGGAAGACAGCTCGCGGCCGGTCGGGGCGGGGCCGCGGGCCTCGCTCCGGGGCGGCGCGTCAGGGAAGGCCCGGCGCAGCATGCCGCGCCCATCCAGCGCGGACTCGCCGGGACCGCCTCGCCCGCCCGGCGCGAACTCGTCCGAACCGCCTCGCCCGTCCAGCGCGAACCCGTCCGGACCGCCGCGCCCGTCCAGCGCGAACCCGTCCGGACCGCCGCGCCCGTCCAGCGCGAACCCGTCCGGACCGCCGCGCCCGTCCAGCGCGAACCCGTCCGGACCGCCGCGCCCGTCCAGCGCGAACCCGTCCGGACCGCCGCGCCCGTCCAGCGCGGCCTGGCGCCGCGCGATCTCGGCCACGGCGTCACGGACCGCCCCGCGGGCGTCGAACCCATCCAGCGGGGGGCGGCTCCGGCTTCGCCGCGTGCCCTGGGCGGACTCGCCGGGCTCCGACAGGCGGGTGAGCTCGGCCGCGATGGCCTCCATGTCGGCGGAATGGTCGGCGCCGAGGATGCGGTCCGGTCGCGGCGACGCGGAAGCGGCGTCGCGGTCGCCGAAGTCGCCGTGGTCTACGCTTCGCGGAATCAGTGTGTTCATCGTCGCACCCGCAGACCGGAGCCTGTCAAAGAAGCCGCAACCCGTCACGGCTGCCGGACCTGGCCCCGTCACCCTTCGCCCCGATGGGGCCGATGCGCGAGCAGCCGGCCCCACACGAGCCCCTGTGGCCAGCCAACGTTTCGAATCGGGGTGCAGCCCCGGGCCGAAACACCTCTCTGTCCGCGCCACCGGACTTTCGTCCGACAGGGTAAACGCAGAGTTAAGTCGACCCGCCGGTCCGACCGGAAGCCGCCGCCGCCGTAGATTCGCGAGTTCCCCTTGCGGCCCCCTCAAACAATTGATAGTTGGAATCGTCACCTTCGTCCCTCGCGCCACAGAGGGGGCAACAGCTCCTCGCCCCCCATTGCAGGTTGAGTGCATGAGCATCATCGATTTGTCGCTCGTCCGGGAACCCCAGTCCCCCCAGGCCGCAGTCGGAGACGGCCTGATGACCATCGGCGACATGGCCAAGGCGTTCAACGTCAGCCAGCGCACGCTGCGCTTCTACGAGGACCGCGGCATGCTGAAGCCGAAGCGCGACGGCTCGTCGCGCCTCTACGGTGCGCAGGACCGGCGCAAGCTCGGGCTCATCCTGCGCGGCAAGCGCCTGGGCTTCACCCTGACGGAGATCATCGGTTTCGTGGCCGACAACGGCTCGGGGGCCAATGCCCTGGCGCTCGACCAGAACCAGATCAACCTGCAGATCGCCCACCTCGAACGGCAGCGGGAAAGCCTCGACACCGCCATCTCGGAACTGCGGGCGACGCAGGACAAGCTCGCGACGCCGTGACGTCTCGCGGCCTGCGCGCCGAGGCCCCACCCACCAGGGTCGCGGCGCGCGCCGAGGTCTGATCCGCCAAGGCCGCGGCGCGTGCGCCGCGGGCGCATCCCCAAGGGCCGCGGCGCGTGCGCCGCGGGCGGGCGGCCCGCATCGCCCTTTCGGTGCCGCGAGCCTTGGTGTATGTCGACGCGATCAGGGGCCTGGGCGGCACCGCTCGCGTCCTGAAGAACTGGGTCGCGGACCCGCGACCCGGCGTGGGCGCGGCACGCCTCCGAGGAGCGAGCGGGCGAGGGCCGCGGCTGCGAGCCCGGCGGGTCCGGACCCTGGCGTGGAGTTGCAGCGACCCGTGCAGACGACCGAAACCAGGGACACGGCCCAGACCATCGCCGGCCGGGACGCGGCCTCGCTGGCCATCGCCGTCCCGATCGCCGCCCCGGCCCTCGTGGTCGACCTCGACGGTGCGCTGTTGCGCGCCGACCCCTTGCACGAGCGGCTCTTCGCATTGCTGAAGGCCAAGCCCCTGGCGGTTCCCGGCCTGGCGGCGGCCGCGCTGCGCGGCAGGTCGGCGCTCAAGGCGGCGGCGCGGGACGAGGACGCGGACTTCCGGATCGGCACCTGCCCGCGGCGCCCGGCCGTCGAGCGCCTGGCCCGCGAAGCCCGGGATGCCGGCCGCAGCGTCACCTGGCTGACGCGCGAGTCCCCCGCCACCGAGGCCGACGACGACATGACGGACGCGCTCGGCCGCGACACCGAACGGCGCCGCCCCGAGCCGTCGCCAGAGGCGGAAGCCCGCTCGCTGGCGGCCCGCCACCCGGACGGATTCGCCTATGTCGGCCGCTCGGAGGCCGACCTGCCGCTGTGGCGCGCCGCCCGCGAGCGCTTCGGCGTCGACCTCAGCCCCGGCCTGCGGCGGCGCGCCGAAGCCGAGGGCCTCGGCATCGTGGAGCTGTCGCGTGCGCCCTCGCTCGGCCGCGCTGTGTTGCGCTCCATGCGGCCGCACCAGTGGCTGAAGAACCTCCTCGTCCTGGTGCCCTTCGCGCTGTCCATGGGGGCATTGCACGCCGGCGACGCCGGGCTGGCCCTCCTGGCCTTCGCCTGCCTCTGCGCCCTGACGAGCGGGACCTACCTGCTCAACGACCTCTTCGACATCGACGCGGACCGGCGCCACCCCCGCAAACGCAACCGCCCGATCGCCAGCGGCGACCTGCCGGTGGTGGTGGCGGTGGCGGCCAGCGCCGCGCTGGTCGTCGGCGCGCTCCTGTGCGCCTGCGCCCTGCGGCTGGCCTTCGCCGCCGCCCTCGGCAGCTACCTCGTCATCACGCTGGCCTATTCCTTCCGGCTGAAGCGCATGGCGCTGGTCGACGTGGTGGTCATCGCCATGCTGTTCACGCTGCGCATCCTGGCCGGCATGCTCTTGGTGAGCGAGAAGCCGTCGCACTGGCTGCTGATGTTCTCGATCTTCTTCTTCCTCAGCCTCGCCTTCATGAAGCGCGAGGTCGAGTTCAACGTGGTCAGCCAGGCCGGCCGGTCGACGCTGTCGGGGCGCGGATACGACCTCGCCGACCGGCTCTACGTGGTCTGCTGCGGCATCTCCTCCGGCATCGCCGCCGTGGTCATCTTCTCGCTGTTCATCACCGCCACCATCGAGCGCTCGCAGCTGAACTACCAGGCGCCCGAACTGCTGTGGGGCGTGATGGGGCTGGTGGGCTACTGGGTGCTGCGCATGTGGATGCTGACGACGCGCGGCCTCATGAACGACGATCCGATCCTGTTCGCGGCCCGGGACCGCACGAGCGTGCTGCTCGGCGCCGTCTGCGCCGTGCTGGCGGTCTGCGCCCAGGTCGTGCACCTGTGACGGAGGCGCCCCGCGTCGCCACGACGTCCTGGGGCCGCGTCGCGCGGTCCGCCAGCCACGTCGCCGAGCCGGCCTACCTCGACGACCTCGGCCCGGCGGTCCGGGCGGGCGCCACCCCGGCCCTGGCCCATGGGCTGGGGCGGTCCTACGGCGACGTGTGCCTCAACGACGGCGGCCGGCTGCTGCGCACCGGGCGGCTCGACCGCATCATGGCGGCGGACTGGTCCACCGGCGTGGTGCGGGCCGAAGCCGGGCTGACGATCGGCGGCCTGCTCGCCGTGGCGGTGCCGCGGGGCTGGTTCGTGCCCGTCACGCCCGGCACCAAGTTCGTGACGCTGGGCGGCGCCGTCGCCAACGACGTGCACGGCAAGAACCATCACGGGGCCGGCACCTTCGGCTGCCACGTCCGGGCGATCGGGCTGATGCGCTCGGACGGCGCCGTGCTCAAGATCGGGCCCGAGGCGCGCCCCCACCTCTTCGCCGCCACCGTGGGCGGCCTCGGCCTGACCGGCCTCATCGCCTGGGTCGAGATCCAGCTCCAGCCCGTGGCGTCGAGCGACTTCGAGGTGCAAACCTCCCGCCTCGGCGACCTCGACGCCTTCTTCCGCGTCGCCGGCGAGAGCCATGCCTGGCCCTACACGGTCGCCTGGGTGGATTGCCTGGCCTCCGGCCGGAAGCTCGGCCGGGGCCTGTTCAGCCGCGGCCGGCACGCGGCGGACGGCGCCCTCGTGCCCCATGCCGAGGCCGCCCGCCTCAAGGTGCCGCGCGACGCGCCCTCCGCCCTGCTGGGCCCCGCCACCGTGCGGCTGTTCAACGCCGCCTATTCGCGCCAGCCCGCGACCGGCGAGACGCGCCGCGTTCCCTACGGCAAGTTCCTGTATCCGCTCGACGGCATCACGGACTGGAACAAGCTTTACGGCGGCCGGGGCTTCTTCCAGCACCAGTCCGTCGTGCCGATGGCGGCGGCGCCGCGGGCGCTCCAGGCGCTGCTGGAGCTCACGTCGAGCGAGGGCCAGGGCTCCTTCCTGGTGGTGCTCAAGCTGTTCGGCCCCCGCCCCTCCCCCGGCATCCTGTCCTTCCCGCGCGAGGGCGCGACCTTCGCGCTCGACCTGCCCAACCGCGGGCCCGACACGCTGCGCCTGCTCGGCCGCATGGCCGAGGTGGTGCTCGAGGCCGGCGGACGCCTCTACCCCGCCAAGGACGCCACCATGTCGGCCGACCAGTTCCGCGCCGGCTTCCCGCGCTGGCGCGAGGTCGAATCCTATCGCGATCCCGGCATCTCGTCGGACTTCTGGCGGCGCGTCACCGGAGACAGACCATGACGACCCTCACGCCGACGAGCCGGGGCGGCGCCCCGGCCGCGGGCCGCACCGTGCTGGTGCTCGGCGCCACCTCGGCCATCGCCTCGGCCTTCTGCCGTACCCGGGCGGCGGCCGGCGGCCGCCTCGTCCTGGTGGGGCGTCACGAGACGCGGCTCGCCGCCATCGCGGCGGACCTCACGGCCCGGGGTGCCGCCGAGGTCGCCACCGTGACGACGGACCTCGGCGACATGGCGGAGGCCGAGGCCCGCTTCGCCGCCATGATCGCCCGGCTCGGGCCGCCCGACGAGGTGCTGCTGGCCTATGGCGTGCTGGGCGAGCAGGCCGCCGCGCAGGACAGCGCGGAGGAGACGCGGCGCGTCATCGACGTCAACTTCACCAGCGCGGCGCTGTGGCTGCAGCTCGCCGCCAAGCACCTCGTGGCGGACGGGCGGCCCCGCACGCTCGTGGTGATCGGCTCCGTGGCGGGCGACCGCGGCCGGCAATCCAACTACGTCTACGGCGCCGCCAAGGCCGGCCTCGACGCCTTCGCCGAAGGCCTCGCCCATCGCCTGCACCGCACCAACGTCAAGGTTGTCACGGTGAAGCCCGGCTTCGTCGACACGCCCATGACGGCGCATCTCGACCGCTCCGGCCCGCTCTGGGCCAAGCCCGAAGCCATCGCGAGCGCCATCGACCGCGCCGTGGCCTCCGGACAGCGCATCGTCTACGCGCCGTGGTTCTGGCGACCCATCATGACGGCGGTGCGGTTCGCGCCGCGCGCCGTGTTCTACAAGACCAAGCTCTAGGCGCCGAAGATTTGACCGATCAACAGACAGCGGGCAGCACGGGCCGGCGCGGGCGCGTCGTCGTGACGGGCGCGGCCGGCCTCGTGGGCCAGAACCTCATCCCGCGCCTCAAGGCCCGCGGCTATGCCGACATCGTCGCCATCGACAAGCACCGCGCCAACACCCGCATCCTGGCCGGCCTCCACCCCGACATCCGCGTCGTCGAGGCGGACCTCAGCCGCCCCGGGGGCTGGGAGGACACGTTCGCGGGCGCCGAGGCCGTCGTCCAGCTCCACGCCCAGATCGGCGGCCTCGACGCCGCCGTCTTCGACGCCAACAACGTCGTAGCTACCCGGCTGGTGCTGGCGGCCGCGGCGGCGGCCGGCATCGGCTACCTGGTCCACATCTCGTCGTCCGTGGTGAACTCGGCGGCCGTCGACCTCTACACCGAGACCAAGAAGGCGCAGGAAACGCTCGTCGACGCCTGCGCCATCCCCCACGTGGTGCTGCGCCCCACGCTGATGTTCGGCTGGTTCGACCGCAAGCACGTCGGCTGGCTGGCCCGCTTCATGAAGAAGGTGCCGGTCTTCCCCGTCCCGGGCGACGGCAAGTTCCGGCGGCAGCCGCTCTACGCGGGCGACTTCTCCAACATCATCATGAGCTGCCTCGAACGGCGCCTCACCGGCAGCTACAACATCTCGGGGCTGCGGACGCTCGACTACATCGACATGATGCGGGCGGTGAAGAAGGCTTCGGGCGCCGGCGCGCGCATCGTGAAGATCCCCTATGGCCTGTTTCGACGCCTGCTGCTGACCTATGCGCTGGTCGACAAGGATCCCCCGTTCACCGCCAACCAGCTCGCCGCCCTGGTGACGCCCGACCTCTTCGAGGTCATCGACTGGCCCGGCATCTTCGGCGTGATCCCCACGCCGCTCGACGCCGCCTTCCACGAAACCTTCAACGACCCGCGCTTCGCGTCGGTCGTCCTGGACTTCTAGATCACCATGCGCGTCGTCGTCGTCGGAGCGGGGGCCATGGGGCTCGCCGCCGCCTATCATGCCGCCAAGGCGGGCCACGCCGTCACGGTCGTCGAGGCCGGGACGGAGGCCGGCGGCATGGCGGCCCATTTCGACTTCGGCGGCCTGTCGCTGGAACGCTACTACCACTTCGTGTGCCGGCCCGACGCCCCGACCTTCGCCCTCATGGACGAGCTCGGCATCGGCGACCGCATGGTGTGGCGGCCCACCACCATGGGGTATTTCATCGACGGCGCGCTGCACAAGTGGGGCGACCCGGTCTCGCTGCTGCGCTTCCCGAAGCTCGACCTCGCCTCCAAGCTCCGCTACGGCGCCCTGATGTTCCTGTCCGCCAAGCGGCCCCGCTGGGACGCGCTGGAGCGCGTCTCCGCCAGGGACTGGATCACCCGCTGGTGCGGCCGAGCCGTCTACGAGAAGCTGTGGCGCCCGCTCTTCGCGCTGAAGTTCTACGAGCATGCCGACGACGTGTCGGCGGCCTGGATCTGGACCCGCATCCACCGGCTCGGCAACTCGCGCCGCTCGCTGATGCAGGAGGAACTCGGCCACATCGCCGGGGGCACCGAGACGCTGGTGACGGCGCTGGTCGAGAAGATCCGCGCCCTCGGCGGCACGGTGCGGCTCGGCGAGCCCGTCGACGAGGTGGTGGTCGAGCGCGGGCGCGCCACCGGCGTCCGGACCGCGGCGGGCACGATCCCGGCCGATGCCGTCATCTCGACCGTGCCGACGCCGCTGGTGTCGCGCATGATCCCCGGCCTCCCGGCGGAGGCGAAGGCGCGCTACGACGCCATCCAGAACATCGGCGTCGCCTGCCTGGTGTTCAAACTGAAGCGTTCGGTGACGCCGCATTTCTGGGTGAACATCGTCGAGCCCGACATCCCGATCCCCGGCATCATCGAGTTCTCGAACCTGCGCGACACCGGCGACACCATCGTCTACGTGCCCTACTACATGCCGGTCACCAACCCGCGCTGGTCGTGGTCGGACGAGGCGCTGGCGGACGAGGCCTTCGCGGCGATCCGCCGGGTCAACCCGGCCCTCACCGACGCGGACCGCATCGCCGTGCATGTGGCCCGGCTGCGCTACGCCCAGCCGATCTGCCCACCCGGCTTCGCCGACATGATCCCGCCCGTGCAGACGCCGGTGAGCAACCTGCAGGTCGCCGATACCTGCTTCTACTACCCCGAGGACCGGGGCATTTCGGAAAGCGTGCGCTACGGCAAGATGATGGCCGATGCGCTGGGCTACAACGTCCCCGAGCTCAAGAGCGAGATCGCGGCCCGGGCCGGTTGACCGGGCGCCGCTCGCGTCACCCGCCGCCCCAGCGCGGCGGCGCGAACCGGCGCGGCGCGTAGCCGAGGACATCGAGGCCCTCGGCCACGTCGAAGACGAGGTCCTGGTTCATGCGGGCGAAGACGGCGCTGCCGAAGCCGGTCTCGCGCAGGATGCCCACCCGCGCCGCGGCCGCGAAGCCCAGGCGCAGCCACGGCACCGGCAGGCTGACGAAGCGCGGCACGAGGCCCTGGCTGCGGAACACCCGCTCCGCCATGGCCCGGTAGGTCAGCACTTCGCCGCCCGCGATGTTGAAGGACCGGTCCGCGGCCCGCGGATTGTCGAGCGCCCCCAGGATGGCGCCCGCGACGTCGCCGGCGTGGATCGGCTGCCGCAGCCCCGAGGAGGGCCGCGCGATGGGCAGGACCCGGATCCGACGCACGAGGCGGATCATGCGGGCGACGTTGCGATCCCCGAAGCCGTCGTAGACCAGCGTCGGGCGCAGCACCGTCACCGGCACGCCATGCGTCCGGCCCCAGTCTGCCAGGGTGGCTTCGGCCCGTTCGAGCTTGCGGGCCGTGGCCCGGTCGGCGGCGTCGTCGCTGTCGGCCTTGGAGAAGAGGCTGGTCGACCCCACCGCGACGACGGCCCGCGCCCCCGCGAGGCGCGGCAGCGCGGCCGCCAGCAGCGCCAAGGGCAGCACGCTCACGACGGCGGCACCGGCGGGGGCGCGCCAGTCGCCCGGATCCTCGATGTCGACCCGGGCGAAGGCGACCCCGTCCGGCAGCGACACGTCGCGGCGCGCCACCGCGAGCGTGTCGAACCCCGCCGCGACGAGGCGGGGCATGAGCAGGCCGGCGATCATGTTGCCGGCGCCCAGCACGACGACGGGGCCGCCGGAGCGGGCCGGGCCGGATGTGTCGCCCTGCTGGATGAAAGCCATGCCGCGCCCGAACTCCCCGCGCCGTGACGTGCCGGCTGCCGGGCGCTTATAGAGAGGTCGCCCAGAGCCGGCCAGCGCCAAGAGCCTGCCGGCGCCCGCCGGGCCGGACCGGGCGAACACGGGATGCTTTCACCGGCGAGATCCGCTAAACCGGCGCTCGACGCTTGACGCCTCGGAGCCCTCGCCTGCGCTCCGGGCAGCCCCCAGGGGATCGATGACGACGCAACGCAACACGCCGGCCCTGTCGCAGTTCCTGAAGCGCGGCATCATCATCGCCCACGACCTCGTGGCGACGGCGCTGAGCTTCGGCGGCTGCCTGATCCTGCGCTACCAGTTCTGGCAGTTGGCGCCGATGGCCGACGAGATCGTCTGGATCATGCCGTTCTTCGTCGCGGTCGCGGCGGTCGTGTACCGCGTGTTCCCGCTCTACGCCTCCAAGTGGCGCTTCGCCTCGCTGCCGGACCTGTTCAACATCTTCAAGGCCGCGAGCCTGCTCGCCCTCATCATGCTGGTCGGCGACTACGTGCTGCTGGCGCGGGGGCTGACGCCCTGGCTGATGTTCGGCGAGAAGACCGTGGCGATCTATTGGCTGCTGCAGATGTTCCTGCTCGGCGGCCCGCGCCTCGCCTACCGCTACCTCAAATACATGCAGTCGCGCCGGGCGGGCGACCGCGAAAGCGCCAGCAGCGTCGTCATCCTGGGGCGTGCCACCGAGGCCGAGGTGGTGCTGCGCGCGCTGGAGACGGGGCTGCGCCGCCGCTTCGTGGCCCGCGCCATCCTGTCCCCGCAGCGCACCGACATCCGCTCCTCCATCCGCGGCGTCCCGGTGCTGGGCAATTACGGCGAACTCGAGCGCGTCGTCTCCGAAGCGCAGGACGGCAACCAGCCCATCGCCCGCATCATCGTGGCGCCGAACGAATTCGTGCCGGAGGCGGAATCCGAACTCCTGCTGGCGACGGCCAACCGCCTCGGCATCCCGCTGTCGCGCATGCAGACCGTCGAGGAAGGGGCGAGCGTCGCGGCGGCGCTCAAGCCCGTCAACATCGAGGACCTGCTGTTCCGGCCCAGCGTGGAGGTGGACCGCGCCATGCTGGCCGACCTGCTGCAGGGCAAGCGCGCCATCGTGACGGGCGGCGGCGGCTCGATCGGCTCGGAAATCTGCGCCCGGCTGATCGCCTTCGGCATCTCGGACCTGCTGATCCTCGATCATTCCGAGCCGGCGCTCTACAACATCCTGGAAGCGCTCGCCCCGCTCTGCACCGGCGCCGTGACGCTGGCGGGCAAGATCGCCGACGTGCGCGACCGGGACCGCATCTTCACCCTGTTCCGGGACTTCAAGCCCGACCTCGTGTTCCACGCCGCGGCGCTGAAGCAGGTGCCGTTCCTCGAGGTCGACTGGACGGAGGCGATCAAGACCAACGTCTTCGGCTCGGTCAACATCGCCGATGCCGCCGCCCAGACGGCCGCCGCCGCCGTGCTCATCTCGACCGACAAGGCCGTCGACCCGGTCTCGATCCTCGGCGCCACCAAGCGCTTCTGCGAGATCTACGCGCAGCTGCTCGACGCCGAAGCCGCCGCCGCCCTGAAGCCGGTGCGGCTCCTGTCGGTCCGCTTCGGCAACGTGCTGGGCTCGGTCGGTTCGGTCGTGCCGCGCTTCAAGGCGCAGATCGAGCGCGGCGGCCCCGTCACCGTCACGCATCCCGACATGGTCCGCTACTTCATGACGGTGCGCGAGGCCTGCGACCTCGTCCTCACGGCCTCGGCCCATGCGCTCGGCCGCAAGAACGCCCAGGCCGAACGGGCGTCGGTCTACGTGCTCAAGATGGGCCAGCCGGCCCGCATCGTCGACCTCGCGACCCGCATGATCCGCATGGCCGGCTTCGAGCCCGGCCGCGACATGGAGATCACCTTCACGGGCGTGCGCAAGGGTGAGCGCCTCAACGAATACCTCTTCACCGGCGACGAACCCGTGCTCGACATCGGCGTCGACGGCGTCACGGCGGCCCGCACCGTGGGCTACGACCGCGGCCGCATCACCCGCTGGCTCGAAACGCTGGCGGGGGCGATCGCTTCCGGCAGCCGCGCCGAAGCCGACCGCGTCTTCGCCGAAGCGATCCCGTCCTTCGCCAAGCTCCTCAAGGAGCGCGCCGGCGGCGTAGTGGTCGACCTACAGGCCGCGCGCGCGCTCGGGGGGGACCGGGCGCTCGGCGCCGAGCCCGAGGCCGGCACCGGCCTGGCGGGCGCGGCCCGCACCTGAGGCCGGTGACGGGTTCGCCGCTGGCACGACCGGCGCGACGCGGGGTTCCCGCGAGGGAGCAGCGGCATCGCGGTGCGGCGCGGGGCCACATCGAGGTGCCGTTGCGGCGTTGCATCGTTGCAACCCTCGTGCAAGGTGACTATGCGACAAGCCCGCGAACGCCTGCAACGCCGATGGGAGCCGCCCGATGAACCGCAAGTCCCTGGTCCACCGGTTGCGCCGGCCCGAGACGAGCCGCTTCGCGGCCTTCCTGCTCACCGGCGGGGTCGCGGCGGGCGTCAACGTGGGGAGCCGTCTCGTCTTCGGCCTCGCCATGCCCTACGAGGCCGCCGTCGCCCTGGCCTATCTCGTCGGCATGACCACGGCCTTCGTCCTCGCCCGCCTCTTCGTCTTCGCGGGCTCGGGGCGCAGCCTCCACGTGGAATACGGCCGCTTCGCCCTGGTCAACGTCGCGGCGTTGCTCCAGGTGCTGGCCGTCAGCGTCGGCCTCGCCAAGCTGGTCTTCCCGGCGATCCACTTCACCTGGAACGCCGACCTCGTCGCCCACGTCATCGGCGTGCTGAGCCCCGTGGTGCTCAGCTACCAGGGTCACAAGCGCTTCTCCTTCGCTTGACGGGCCGGGCCCGGTCGGCTTTCTGCCCGTTCCGGTCGATACGGGGCAGGTCCAGGCACGATGGTTGACAAGAACAGCGGTGCGCGGGCGCGCCTCGACGCGCTCGCCCGGCATCCGCTCGGCCGGCTCCTCGCGCGGGTGATCGGCAGCCCCGAAGACTGGGCCGACCTGCTCCAGGCCGGCCGGCGCCGGTCGCGCCGCGCGCTGCGCCTCGAAGCCCGGCGCCTCGCCGCCGCCGGCCTGGTGGCGCCCCGGTGGTATCGCGGCAGCCGGCCCGGCCTGTCCGGCCCGGCCGCCGAACACTACCTCCGGCACGGCGCGGCCGCGGGCCACGATCCCCACCCCGATTTCGACGCGCGCCGCTACGGGGTGCTGTTCCCCGAGGCCGACGCCGCGCCGGCCGCGCATTTCCTCGCCCGCGCGGAAGCGCAGGATGCCCTCCTGCCGACCGTGCTGCGGGCCGAGGTGGAACCGCTGCCGCCCTCGCTGCACACCGGCCTCGGAACCGCTCTCTTCATGCGGGGCTGGGCCTATCCGACGCGCGGCCGCACCCGCTTCCTCGACCTCTTCATCGGCGACGAGCGCCACCCGATCGTCGACCTCGGCCAGCCGCGGCCCGACGTGCTCGACGCCGAGATGGCGCACGACCCCGAAGGCAACAGCTTCTTCGGCGGCTTCGAGGCCGTGGTGGCCCTACCCGCCGTGACGGCCCCGTCGACGCGCGCGCTCCGCCTGCGCCTCGTCACCCATGACGGCACCGTGCTGGAGCGGGGCCTCGGCACTCTGACGCTGCTGCCCGGCACCGGCCGGGCGCCGGTCCCGGTCGTCTGGCCGGACAAACGCTCGGGCGAGGGGCCGCGCGTCGCCATCTGCATGGCGACCCACCAGCCGCCGCTCGACCTCTTCGCCGCCCAGGTCGCCTCCATCAAGGCGCAGACGCACGCCAACTGGATCTGCATCGTTTCCGACGACGCCTCGCCGGACGTCGTGGTCGCCCGGATGGCGCCGCTGCTCGACGACCCGCGCTTCGTTCTGCTGCGCAACCGCGACAGGCTCGACTTCTACGGCAATTTCGAGCGGGCGCTGCGCGCCGTGCCGGCCGATGCCGACCTGGTGGCGCTGAGCGACCAGGACGACAGCTGGCATCCCGACAAGCTCGCGACGCTGATCGGCGCGCTCGACGAGGGGGCCGAGCTCGCCTATGCGGACGTGCGCATCGTCGACGCCGAGGGGCGCGCCCACTCCGACACGTTCTGGGTGACGCGCCGCAACAACTTCACGTCGCTGCCGAGCCTCATGGCGGCCAACACCATCATGGGCGCCGCCAGCCTGTTCCGCACCGCCCTGCTGGAGCAGGTCCTGCCCTTCCCGGACCGGCTCGGCGCCGCCTACCACGACCACTGGATCGGCCTCAACGCCCTGGTGAAGGGTGGCATCCGCTACGTCGACCGGCCCCTGCACGACTACATCCAGCACGGCGGCAACGTCATCGGCCACAAGCGCGACGCCGACGCGCCGGGCCTCGCGGCGGCGGGCCGGGCCGTGCTGTCGGCGCTGCGGCACCGCGGGCCGCTCGGCCACACGCTGCGCGACATGACGGCGCGAGCCACGCAGGACCGCCAGTCGCTCGTGGCGCAGAAGGTGGTGCTGTCCCGCGTGCTCCTGATGCGCCATCCGGGGGCGCGGCCCGAACTCCGCCGCGTGCTGACCCGCCTCGCCGGCCTGACGCGCCTCGCCCCCGCGCTGCGCGAACGGCTCCTGTCCGCCCTGGAGAAGCGCCCGACGCTGAACCACGAGGGCCACTTCCTGCGGGCCGTGCTGATCTCGCGCTCGCGCCAGGCCGCCTATCGGGCGCTGCGGGGCGTGCAGGCGCGGCGCATCCGCCGCAAGCGCTACATCCACGGCCTGCGCCACCTGCTGGCCGGCGGCGATGCCGCCGCCCCGATCGACTTCCGCCATTCGGGGACGGGACGGGACATCGCCGCCATGGACTTCGGCCATGTGGGCTGGATCTTCCACAACGTGTCGCCGCTCGCGCTGCGGCCCTCGCCGGCCCATCCGCGCCGCGTCAACCTCCTGCTGGCGACGATCAATTTCGATTACCTCTTCGGCGGCTATATCGGCATGTTCAACCTCGCCTTGAGGTTGCGCCGGGACGGCCACACGGTGCGCATCGTGCTGCTCGACGAGACCGACGTGCAGCTCAACGCCTGGCGGAGCCGCATCGCCCGCTATCCCGGCCTCGGCGACCTCTTCGACGCCGTCGAGGTCGCCTACCGCCACGACCGCTCGCTGCCGCTCGACGTGTCGCCCGAGGACCGCTTCGTGGCGACCAGCGGCTGGAGCGCCCATGTGGCGCACAAGGCCGAGGCGGCGCTCGGGCGGGACAAGTTCCTGTTCCTGATCCAGGAATTCGAGCCCTTCTTCGGGCCGATGAACACCAACACGGCGCTGCTGCGGCAGGCCTACGACTTCCCGCAGTTCGGCCTCTTCTCGACCGGCATCCTGCGCGACTATTTCCGGCAAAACCGCATCGGGCTCTTCGAAGCGGAGGGCGGGGAGGACCGGTCCGCCGTCTTCTCCAACGCCATCCAGCGCTTCGCGCCGACCCGCGCCCAACTCGGGCGGCGCAGCCGCCGCATCCTGTTCTACGCCCGTCCCGAGGACCACGCGGCCCGCAACATGTTCGAGATGGGCATCGCCGCCCTGGTCGCGCTCTTCTCCGACCCCGCCATCGTGGCGGCCGGCTGGACGGCGCACGGCATCGGCTCGATCGCCACGGCGGACCGGCTGGAACTCGTGCCCGGCACCTTCCTGCGGATGGTGCCGAAGACCAGCCTGCAGGGCTACATCGACATGCTGCCGGGCTTCGACGTGGGGCTGTCGCTCATGCTCACGCCCCATCCCAGCCTCGTGCCGCTGGAGATGGCGGCGGCCGGGCTGCCGACCGTGACCAACACCTTCGCCAACAAGACCGCCGCGGCCCTGGCGGCGATCTCGCCCAACCTCGTCGGCGTGCCGCCCACGCTCGACGGCATCGTGGCGGGGCTGCGGGCCGCCATCGCCCGGGTCGACGACGTCGAGGGCCGGCTGGCCGGGGCCGAGGCCATGACCTGGCCGACCGACTGGGACGCGGCCTTCCCGCAGGACACCATGGACCGCGTCAACGCCTTCCTGCGCGGCTAGCAGGTGCCGAACTGCCGACACACGCCGGTTCGAGCGCGCCGGCGCCTTGCTTAGGGCTGTCTCGGGGAGCGCGGAGCAGCGTGAGCAGGCGGGGGAGCGGGCCGTCGTGGCCCGCTCCCCCGCCCGCACCTCGTCAGGGCTTCGGGGCCGCGGGAGCCGGCGTCGCGCCGGCGGGGGCGGGAGCGGCGGGAGCCGGAGTTGCCGGGGCCGGAGGCGCCGGGGGCGGCGTCATGCGCTCGATCTTGGCGGCCTCGCGCAGCTTGGTGATGTCGTCGCTCTGGGCCTTCTGCGCCACGTAGCGGGCGACCTGGTCCTTCACCTGCTCGAAGGGCGGGAAGGCCTTCTCGCGCTTGCCCTCGACCTTGATGACGTGCCAGCCGAACTCGCTCTTCACCGGGTCGGAGATCTGGCCGGGCTCGAGCTTGAAGGCGGCGGCGGCGAATTCCGGCACCATCTTGTCCTTGGTGAACCAGCCGAGGTCGCCGCCCTGGGAGCCCGGGTCCTTCGACACCTCGTCGGCGACCTTGGCGAAGTCCTCGCCCTTCTTCACCCGTGCCAGGGCGGCCTTGGCCTCCTCCTCGGTCGGCACCAGGATGTGGCGGGCGTGGATCTCGGTCTCGGGCGGCTGCGCCTTGGCGGCGTCGTCGTAGACCTTCTTCTCGGCCTCCGGCGTCACGGCGCCCTTGGCGATGTTGCCGAGCAGCGTCTCCATCAACACCTTGTCGTGGTAGTAGGCGAGCTTGCGGGCGAAGTCGGGCGCGTCTCCGAGCTTCTGCTGCGCCGCCTGCTGGGCGGCGAGCTTCAGGTCGATCAGGTAGTCGACCACATAGGCTTCCCGCGCCGGCCCCTGGAGCTGGGCCGGCAGCGAGGGGCCGAGATCGGCGGTGGCGACGCGCACGTCGTCATCGGTGATGTCCGAGCCGTTGACGGTGGCCAGCACCTTGGCGGAGGCCGGGGCCATCGCGGCGAGCGAGATGAGGGCGGCGGCCGCGAGGCTGCGCAGCGGGGCGTCGTATCGTTTCACCATGGGGACAGGTCCTCGGAGGATGGATGAGGGGGAGATGAGGCGCGCCGCCCGCGCGGGCAACGCTGCCGTGATGGATTTCCGGGCTCCCCGCGCCGTCCCGGCTGGCTTGCGCCACGCTCGCTCCCCCCGCGCCGCGGGCGGGATCGTCGTCCCTCGAACCTCCATGAGCGGCATGCTCGGCGGGGCGGCCGAGGGCACGACCCGCGATTGACGGGGTCCGGGGCGGCTCTTATCCGCCGGCGGCCCCGAAGGCTACCGGATTCTCGCCCCGCCGGCCCGGGCCGGCGCGGCGCCGTTGCAGGCGGCGGCCGCGCGGCTTACATGCGGGACGCCGTCCGGATCGTGCTAGAGAGTGCTCCGGATGGCAGGATCAGCCGCGCGCCTTCGGCGCCGTGCGGCGCAGACTGAGGTTTTCGACGGATGCTCGGCTCGCTCGCAAGCAAGATTTTCGGCACGGCCAACGGGCGTCGGTTGAAGTCCTACACGCCCAAGGTCGCCGCCATCAACGCGCTCGAGCCGGAGGTCGCGGCCCTGTCCGACGCCGACCTCGCGGGTCGCACCGGGATGTTCCGCGAGCAGCTCGCCGCCGGCAAGAGCCTCGACGACCTGCTGGTGCCGGCCTTCGCCACGGTGCGCGAGGCCGCCAAGCGCGTGCTCGGCCAGCGCCACTTCGACGTGCAGCTGATCGGCGGCATGGTGCTGCACGAGGGCGGCATCTCCGAGATGCGCACCGGCGAGGGCAAGACGCTGGTCGCCACCCTCGCCACCTACCTCAATGCCCTGCCGGGCAACGGCGTCCACGTCGTCACGGTGAACGACTACCTCGCCCGCCGCGACGCGGACTGGATGGGGCGGGTCTACAACTTCCTCGGCCTCAGCTACGGCGTCATCGTGCACGGGCTCGACGACGCGCAGCGCAAGGCCGCCTATGCCGCCGACATCACCTACGGCACCAACAACGAGTACGGCTTCGACTACCTGCGCGACAACATGAAGTACGAGCTGGACCAGATGGTCCAGCGCGGCCACACCTACGCGATCGTCGACGAGGTGGATTCCATCCTCATCGACGAGGCCCGCACGCCGCTGATCATCTCGGGGCCGTCGGACGACAAATCGGACCTCTACAATTCCATCGACACGCTGATCCCCGGCCTCGTGAAGGAGGACTTCGAGGTCGACGAGAAGCAGCGCACCGCCAACCTCACCGAGGCGGGCAACGAGCACATCGAGGCGCTGCTCGCCGAGGCGGGGCTGCTCACCGAGGGGACGCTCTACGAGGCGCAGAACGCCACGCTGGTGCACCACGTCCAGCAGGCGCTGAAGGCCCACAAGCTGTTCACCCGCGACAAGGACTACATCGTGCGCGGCGGCGAGGTCGTCATCATCGACGAGTTCTCCGGCCGCATGATGCCGGGGCGCCGCTATTCGGAAGGGCTGCACCAGGCGCTCGAGGCCAAGGAGCACGTCGCCGTCCAGCCCGAGAACGTCACGCTCGCCTCCATCACGTTCCAGAACTATTTCCGCCTCTACAAGAAGCTCGCCGGCATGACCGGCACGGCCTCGACCGAGGCCGACGAGTTCGCCGAGATCTACAAGCTCGAAGTGGTGGAGATCCCCACCAACCGGCCGGTGTCGCGCGTCGACGAGCACGACGAGGTGTACCGCTCCGGCCCCGAGAAGGTGCGCGCCATCGTCAAGGAGATCGAGGCCGCCAACGCCACCATGCAGCCGATGCTGGTGGGGACGACCTCCATCGAGAAGTCCGAGCAGCTCGGCGAGATGCTGGCCGAGGCGGGCTTCCGGCGGATCGACTTCTCGGATCCCTCGGCGGCGCTGAAGGGCCTCTATGCGGCGGCCCGCGCTGACGGGAACGAGCCGTCCAAGCTCTTCGCCATCCTCAACGCCCGCTTCCACGAGCAGGAAGCCTATATCGTGGCCGAGGCCGGGGTGCCCGGCGCCATCACAATCGCCACCAACATGGCGGGCCGCGGCACCGACATCCAGCTCGGCGGCTCCGTCGAGATGCGGGTCGCCCAGGAATGCGCCGACCTGGAACCGGGACCCGAGCGCGACGCCCGGGAGGCCGAGATCCGCGCCGAGGTGGCGCGCTTCAAGGAGAAGGCCATCGCGGCCGGCGGCCTCTACATCGTCGGCACCGAACGGCACGAGAGCCGCCGCATCGACAACCAGCTGCGCGGCCGCGCCGGCCGCCAGGGCGACAAGGGCCGCTCGAAGTTCTTCCTGTCGCTGCAGGACGACCTGATGCGCATCTTCGGTTCCGACCGCATGGACATGGTGCTGAAGCGCCTCGGCCTGCAGGAGGACGAGGCCATCGTCCATCCCTGGATCAACAAGGCCCTCGAGAAGGCGCAGCAGAAGGTCGAGGCCCGCAACTTCGACATGCGCAAGAACGTCCTCAAATACGACGACGTCATGAACGACCAGCGGCGCGTCGTCTTCGAGCAGCGCCGCGAGATGATGGGGCAGGACTCGCTCGAAGAGCTGATCGCCGAGATGCGCCAGGGCGTGGTCGACGACCTCGTGGGTCGCCACATGCCGCACGACGCCTATCCCGAGGCCTGGGACATCGCCGGCCTCAAGGAGGCGCTGCGCGACGGCCTCGCCATGGAGCCGCCCGTCGAGGATTGGGCCAGGGAAGAAGGCATCGCCGACGAGGAGATGCGCGAGCGGCTGCAGAAGGCGGTCGACGACCATTACGCCGCGCGCGTCGAGAAGAACGGTGCCGAACTCAGCCGCTACGTCGAGAAGCAGATCGTCCTGCAGGTGCTCGACCACCTGTGGCGCGAGCATCTCGTGGTGCTGGACCACCTGCGCCAGGTGATCGGCTGGCGCGGCATCGCCCAGCGCGACCCGCTGAACGAGTACAAGTCCGAAGCCTTCGACCTGTTCGACGGGCTGATCACCAAGCTGCGCGAGATCGTGACGGCGCAGCTGATGCGCGTCGAGGTCGCCTTCGAGCAGCCCAGCATCGGGGGCGACCTGCCCCCGATGTTCGCCACCCACCAGGACCCGCTGACGGGCGACGACGACATGGCGATCGCCGACATGAACGCGCGCCTCGCGGCGGGCGACTTCGGCGCCGTCTCGGCCGGCGGCCTGCTCACGACGCTGGAGCGGACCGAGCCCACGACGCGCGACCCCGACGACCCGGCCTCATGGGGCAAGGTGTCCCGCAACGAGGCCTGCCCGTGCGGCTCGGGCAAGAAGTACAAGCACTGCCACGGCACGCTGGCCTGAACCGCCGGCGCGGAGCCGCGGCGCTCCGCGCCAAGCCCCTCGCCGCCGGTCAAGCAGTATCGGTCGTCTCCGCCTCGCCTTGCGACTCCAAGCCCGTGGAACTGCCCTCGGTCCGGAAGCTGGAGCGAATCCCCCGAAGGCGAAAGCGCTTTAGCGCTGCGCCGTTTCCCAATCCGGCGCGCGGAAGAACGGCAGGTTCGACGGCGGCAGGAGCTGGCGGCCGCGGATGTGGTCGGAGGCCTTCTCGGCCAGCATGATGGTCGGGGCGTTCAGGTTGCCGGTGGTGATGGTGGGCATGATGGAGGAATCCGCCACCCGCAGCCCCTCGACGCCGATCACCCGCGTGTCCGGCCCCACCACCGCCAGAGGGTCGTCGACCGCCCCCATGCGGCAGGTCGAGCAGGGATGGTAGCCGCTCTCCACGTGGTCGCGGATGAAGGCGTCGATCTCGTCGTCGGTCTGGACCGCGGCCCCGGGCTGGATCTCCTCGGCGCGATAGCGGTCGAAGGCCGGCTGGGCGAAGATCTCGCGGGTCAGCCGCACCGCGGCGCGCATCTCCACCCAGTCGTCGGGGTGGCTCATGTAGTTGAACAGGATCGACGGCCGGGCCTGCGGATCGGCCGAGCGCAGCGCGATGCGGCCGCGGCTCTTCGAGCGCATGGAGCCGATATGGGCCTGGAAGCCGTGCTGCTCGGCGAGGTCCTTGCCGTTGTAGGAGATGGCGGCCGGCAGGAAGTGATATTGCAGGTCCGGCCAGGCGACGCCGGCCCGCGAGCGGATGAAGCCGCAGCTTTCGAAATGGTTGGTGGCGCCGAGACCCTCGCGGGTCAGCAGCCATCGCGCGCCGATCAGCGCCTTCGGCACGAGACCCATCGTGCCATAGAGCGTGATGGGCTCCCGGCAGGCGACCTGGAAGTAGAATTCGAGGTGGTCGGTCAGGTTGGCGCCGACCCCCGGCCGGTCCGCCACGACGGCGATGCCGTGCTGGCGCAGGTGGTCGGCCGGGCCGACACCCGACAGCATCAGGAGCTGGGGCGAGTTGATGGCGCCCCCGGCCAGGATCACCTCGCGGCGGGCCGTCACCGTCACGGGCTGGCCCTTGCGGCGGCAGGCGAGGCCGGTCGCCCGGCGCCCCGCGAAGGTCACGCGCTCGACCGCGCAGCGCGTCCAGAGCGTGAGGTTGGCGCGGCCGCGCGCCGCGTCGAGGTAGGCCCGGGCCGCGCTCCAGCGCACGCCCCCGCGGATCGTCCGGTCCATGCGGCCGAAGCCTTCCTGCTGGAAGCCGTTCACGTCTTCGGTCACGGGATAGCCGGCCTGCCGGCCCGCCTCGACGAAGGCCGCGAACAGCGGGTTCTCCATCGGGCCGTAGCTCGTGTGCAGCGGGCCGTCGAAGCCGCGGTAGCCGTCCCCGCCCTCCTCACGGGTCTCGGCCCGCTTGAAGTAGGGCAGCACGTCGGCATAGGCCCAGCCCCGGGCGCCCGCGCGGTCCCAGGACTCGAAGTCCATGGCGTTGCCGCGGATGTAGACCATGCCGTTGATCGAGGAGGAGCCGCCCACGACCTTGCCGCGCGGGCAGGTGATGCGGCGCCCGCCGAGATGGGGTTCGGGCTCGGAAAGGTCGTTCCAGTTGGTGCTCTTCGTCTCCATCGCGATGGCGAGCGCGCTCGGCATGCGGATGAAGGGCGACCAGTCGCCGCCCCCCGCCTCCACGAGCAGCACGGAAACGGAAGCGTCCTCCGTCAGCCGGTTGGCCATGACGCAACCGGCCGAGCCCGCGCCGACGATGATGTAGTCGTATTCGGTGGACACGTTGCATCGACCTCGCGGAGGGGCGATCGCGGCGCGTGGGAGGCGCCGCGGGCCACGATCATCCCGCGGCCGTTGCCGGCCTTCTGTTGTGCAGGCGACGCGTTCTGGCCTGCGCTCCGGCTCTGCGGTCGGAGCGGCGTTAACGGTTGCAGCGGCGTTCCTGGGAGGGCGTGCGGTCGAAATGCTCCGAGTAGCATTTCGAGAAATGCGAGGCCGAGACGAAGCCGCAGGCGAGCCCGATCGACAGGATCGGCATGGACGTCTGCAGCAGCAGCTGGCGGGCCCGGGTGAGGCGCAGGCCGAGGTAGTAGCGGGTGGGCACCTGCCCGATGTATTTGCGGAACAGGCGCTCGAGCTGGCGGGTCGAGAGCCCCGCCCCTTCGGCGAGGTCGACGCAGGACAGCGGCTGCTCGATGCAGCGCTCCATCTCGCCCACCACGCTGATGAGCTTGGGATGCGCCACGCCGAGGCGGGAGCGCAGCTCCATGCGCTGGCGCTCGTCGCCGTCGCGCATGCGGTGGTGGATGAGCTGGTCGGTGACGCCGGAGGCGACCTCCTGGCCGAGCTGCCGGGCGATGAGGGCCAGCATCATGTCGATCGCCGCCGTGCCGCCCGCACAGGTGAAGCGCGTGCGGTCGATCTCGAAGAGCTCCTCGGTGACGTCGATCTGCGGGAACTGTTCCCGCAGCGAATCCTGGTTCTCCCAGTGGATGGTGCAGCGGTGGTCGTCGAGCAGGCCCGCCCGGGCCAACACGTAGGTGCCGGTGCACACCGCCCCGACCGGGACGCCGCGCGACGCGAGGCCCCGCAGCCGGGCGGCGAGCTCGCGGTGGTCGAAGGTTTGGACGTCGACGCCGGAACACACGATGGCGGCCGTGGCGCCGCCGAGGTCGGCGAAGCTGCCCTGCACGGCGACCTCGACGCCGTTGGAGGCCGCGACCGGACGCCCGTCGGCGGACAGGACGCGCCAGGAGAAGGTGTCGTGGCCCTCGATGCGGTTGGCGAGCCGCAGCGGCTCCATCGCCGACGAGAAGGCGATCATCGAGAATGAGGGCACCAGCAGGAAGGCCACCGAGGTGATGTCCGCCATGGCGCGGGCCCTGGCGGCATCGGGACCCCGGCCGGCCGCCTCCTCGCCGCCGCGGCGGCTGCGGGCCGGCGGCGGCAGCGGGACGGAGCCCGGCGGGCGGCCCCGCCCCGTCCTGATCGACACCGCGCCGGCTTCCGCTTTGCTGATGGACATGAGGTGAACCGGGGGTGCAGCCTGGGGACGAGCGCGACGGGACCCGCGACGCTGGGCCGGATCTGCGTCGCGACTCTGTCCGGCGAGGATGGCCCAGGCCGGACGAATGTCAAATGAGCAAAAGGCTTGCCACCATGCGCCGGCCCCGGGCCGCGGCCGGCGGACCGTCACACCGGCCAGGACAGCCGGCGGTAGGCCGAGTCCCAGAACATCCATTCGAGCTGCATGGCGCGGGTGAAGGCGCCGTGCATGGCGGCGACGACAGGGGGCGCGGCGGCGGCGGCCAGCGCGTCGGTGGTGGCGATCATGGCGTCGACGGCGGCGGCGAAGTCTTCGCCGGCATAGGTGTCGATCCAGGCGCGGTAGGGATTGTCGGCCGCCGCGGTGGCGTGGATGTGGTGGCCGACCTCGCGGTAGACCCAGAAGCAGGGCAGCGCCGCCGCCGCGATGACCGGCAGGGGTTCGCGGAAGGCCGTGGCGAGCAGGAAGCCGGTGTAGTGGTGGCAGGCCGGCGACATGGGCTCGGCCGCCACCGCGGCGGCATCGAGCCCGAAGCGACCGAAATAGTCCTCGTGCAGGGCCCGTTCCACCACCACGGCCTCGCGCGCCGCCCCGGCGAACTGGACGATGTGGTCGGGATCGTCGGCCTTGGCGGCCGCCACCGCCAGGGCCTGGCCGAAGGCGACCAGGTATTTGGCATCCTGCACGATGTAGTGCCGGAAGGCGTCGAGCCCGAGGCGACCCTGCGCGAGCTCCCGGTTGAACGGCAGCGCCAGCGTCGCGTCGTAGAGCGCGCGGTTGCGCGTCCAGGCGTCGGCGGAGAAGGTCGACATGGGCGGTCCATCCATTGGGCCGGCTCCCGCGGCGCGGGAGCCGTCGGGCGTGTCAGGCGAAGCGCCGGGCGGCCTGGCGCTGGTCGGCGATCATCTTGGCGAGATCGAGCCCGACCGGCTGCCCGTCCTCCACGCGCCAGCGGCCGCCCACCATGACCCGGTCGGCCCGGTGGGCGTTGCACAGGATCAGGGCGGCGAGCGGGTCGTGGGCACCGGCGAAGCGCGTCTCGTCCAGCGTGAACAGCGCCAGGTCCGCCTGCAGGCCCGGCGCGATGCGGCCGATGTCGTCGCGCCCGAGGCAGCGGGCCGACCCCTCGGTCCCCCAGCGGATCACGTCGTGGTGCGTGACCTTCTCGGCGCCGTAGCGCAGGCGCCCGATCATCAGCGCCTGGCGCAGCGCTTCCATCATGTTGGAGGCGTCGTTCGACGCCGAACCGTCGACGCCGAGCCCGACCTTGACGCCCGCCGCCTCGAGCTCGACCGTGCGGCAGATGCCCGAAGCCAGCACCATGTTGGAGGCGGCGCAGTGGCACACGCCGACGCCGTGCCGGCCGAGCCGCGCCACCTCGGCGTCGTCGAAATGGATGCCGTGCGCCATCCAGGCGCGCGGCACGAGCCAGCCGTTGCGCTCCAGCAGGTCGACGGGGCGGCAGCCGTAGCGCGCCACGCAGAACTCCGTCTCGTCGGCGGTCTCGGCGAGGTGGGTGTGCAGCGGGCAGTCGAAGCGCTCGGCCAGCGCCGCCGTCTCGCGCAGCAGCCGCTCCGTCACGGTGAAGGGCGAGCAGGGCGCGAGGCCGATCTGGATGTCGGCGCCGGGCTTCGGATCGTGGAACAGGGCGAGCACGCGCTCGCTGTCGCGCAGGATCGTGTCCTGGTCCTGCACCACGGCGTCGGGCGGCAGGCCGCCATCCTTCTCGGACAGGTTCATGGAGCCGCGCGTCACCGTCATGCGCAGGCCCACCTCGCGGGCCGCCTCCACCTCGATGTCGACCGCCTGTTCGAGCCCGGCGGGGTAGAGGTAATGGTGGTCGGCCGCCGTGGTGCAGCCCGACATCAAAAGTTCGACGAGGGCGATCCGCACGGCGGCGCGCAGGTCGTCGGGCGTGAGCCGCGCCCAGAGCGGATAGAGCGCCTTCAGCCAGGGGAAGAGCGGCTTGTTGATCGCCGCCGGATGGGCGCGGGTCAGCGTCTGGTAGAAGTGGTGGTGGGTGTTGACGAGGCCCGGCAGCACGACGTGGCGGGACGCGTCGAAGACCGCGCAGGGCGCGCTCGGCTCGCCGCCGGCCGGGACCAGCTCGGCGATGGTGCGACCCGCGACGACGAGGCCGCGTTCGGCGCCGGGCGCCGCGACGGCCAGCGGATCCTTGATCCAGAGGCGGGCGGGCGCGGCGCTCAATACGACACCTTGTCGGTCTTCTCGGCCCAGGCGTGGAACGTGGCCTCGGCTTCGGGCATCGGCAGGTGGCGCGTCGGCAGGCGGCGGTCGAGCGGCGCCTTCGGCACCTCGTCGTAGAGGAAGGCGTCGTCGAAGCCGATGGCGGCGGCCTGATCGCGCGTGTTGGCGTAGACGAGCCGGTCCAGCCGCGCCCAGTAGATGGCCGACAGGCACATGGGACAGGGCTCGCAGCTCGAATAAAGCGTGGCGCCGGCGAGCGAGAAGTCGTCCACCGCCGCGCAGGCCCGCCGGATGGCGGTGACTTCCGCGTGGGCCGTCGGGTCCTTGGCGGAGGTCACGGCGTTCCAGCCCTCGGCGAGGACCACGCCGTCGCGCACCACGACGGCGCCGAACGGCCCGCCGTGGCCCGCTTCCATGCGGGAGCGCGACAGCGCCACCGCCTGGGCCAGGAAGGCCCGATCCTCGTCGTCTCGATCCATGCCGGTGATCTCCTCGCCCGCCACCGTGGCGCAGGACGGGCCGAGGCGCAATCGCCGGACGGATGCCGCCCTCAGCTCACCATTCGCCGGTGTTCTGCATGGAAGCCCAGGGCTCGGCGGGGGCTTTGGGGCCGCCCTTCTGCAGCAGTTCGAGCGAGATGTTGTCGGGCGTGCGGACGAAGGCCATGTGGCCGTCGCGCGGCGGGCGGTTGATGGTGACGCCGGCATCCATCAGCTTCTGGCAGAGGCCGTAGATGTCGTCGACCTCGTAGGCGAGGTGGCCGAAGTTGCGGCCGCCGGTGTAGGATTCGGGATCCCAATTGTGGGTCAGCTCGACGAGGGGCGCCTGCTCGGTCCGGCCGCTCTCGACGTCCTCGGAGGCGGCGAGGAAGACCAGGGTGAACCGGCCCTTCTCGTTGTCGATGCGGCGGGTCTCGGTCATGCCGAGCAGGGTCTCGAAGAAGTGCAGCGTCTTGTCGAGATCCGTCACGCGGATCATCGTGTGCAGGTAGCGCATGGGGCGGGCCTTCTGTCTGGGCCACGCCGCCCTTTGGAGGACGGCGCGGCATGGCGGACCGCAAACGCCGGCCGGGGACGAAAGGTGCCCGGGGGGTGAATGGAGGGTGAAAGCGCGCCTCAGAGGGCATTCAGGCGGCGGAGCCCACAACCGGCCCGACGATGCGGGCGGCCATGGGGGCCGCCCGCGCCACGGGACAGCGCCATGCACACCTTCACCACCTCCGCCCGGGGCGCCTTCAAGACCGTCACGACGGCCGGCGTCCTCGCCCTCACGGTGGCGGGCGCCACCGTCGCCACCGCCGAGCCGGCGGCCGCCCACCCGCGCCGAGGCGGCGCCTTCCACCACGGCGGCTTCGCGCACGGCGGTTTCGGCCACGGCGGCTTCGGGCACGGCGGCTTCGGGCACGGCGGCTTCTACCATGTCGGCGGTCGCCGAGGCGGCTTCGCCTATGGCGCCGGCCGGGCGTTCGGGGGCTACGGCTTCCGCCATCGCGCCGCCGGGTTCCGCCCCTTCGGCTTCCGCCGCTTCGCCTACGGGGTAGACGTCCCGTTCGGCGGCTACGGGCTGCGCCGCTGCGGCACTGCCCGCCACTTCGTCCCGGGCCTGGGCTGCCGCCTCGACGTCGGGTACCGCGCCGTGCCGCGCTTCGTGGGCACCCGGATCGGTTCTCGGCCCTTCGCCATCGGCATCCGCCGCGCCGTCCGCCCCTACGGCCTCCAGCGCCACGCCGGATACGGCTTCGGCCGCTTCGCCTACGGCCCCGGGCGGGACTTCGGCGGCTATCGGCACGGCTTCCACCTTGCCGGGTTCCACCATGCCGGCTTCCACCATGCCGGTTTCCGGCCCGGCGGGTTCCACCGCGGCTGACGGGCGCGCCTCCGTCAGAGCGTGACGGCGGCCTCGCCGCGGTGCACGGCTTCCGCCTCCGGCGTGAAGGCGCCGTCGGGCCCATGCAGCACGAAGGGCGGCGCGAGGCGCAGCGGCGCCCGGCTCCCCTTGGTGCCGGCGAGCAGGATGCGGATCGCGTCCCCGCCCGGCCGGGCCAGCACCGGGCGCAACACGAGGGCGCCGAGGCGACCCGTGCAGGCCGCGAGCAGTTCCGGCAGCGCGTCGGGACGGTGGATCGTGACGAAGCGACCGCGCGGCGCCAGGAGCGCCACGCAGGCCGCGAGCCAATCGCCGTGGCCCTGCCCGCCGAGCACATGGGCCCGGGCGCGGTCCGCGTCCGGCGAGGCCCTGACGACTTCGCGGGCGAAGAAGGGCGGGTTGGTGAGGACCAGCGCGGCGCGCTCGGGCGCCAGCGCGGCGGGCCTGTCGGCGGCCCGCGCGAAGAGGTCGGCCTCGACGACCTCGACCCGCTCGGCGAGGCCGTTCTCGACGCAGTTGCGCCGCGCCAGCGCGGCCGTGGCGCCGTCGACCTCGACGAGGAGGCCGCGCGCCCCGGGGCAGCGCCGGGCCAGCATCAGCCCGGCGCTGCCGACGCCCGACCCCACGTCGACGAAGTGGCCGTCCGCCGGGGCGTCGGCCGCCGCCGCCAGCAGCACGGCATCGGTGCCGGCCCGGTGGCCGCCCGGCCTCTGCAGCAGCGTGAGCCTCCCTCCCAGGAGCCGGTCGGCGACGGGTTCACCCACGTCGCAGCTCCTCGCCGAAGCCCGCATCGGTGAGCAGGCGGCGGGCGCGGGACTCGGCGTCCCGCTCGACCATGATGCGCCGGGCCAGGAACCCCGACGACCCCTCGATCACGCTCATGTACTGGTCGGCGACGAAATGGGCGATGCCCGACTCGTCGAGCAGCGACGCCACCACCGAAATCAGCACGATGTCGTTGGTGCGCATGATCTCGATCATCGGGAAGGCATCGTCCTGTCGGGGGGGGATCGGCGGCATGCAGGGCAGGCCTGCGCGGGGCGGCCCGGCCGCGCGGAAAGGCATGTTGCGGCTGGGCCACCCCGGCCTTATGGTCCGCGCGCGCAGCAGTGACAAGGAAGTGTGCCTTTGGGCGTGGTGATCCCCCTCGGTGAAGCGGCGTCCGACGCCGGCATCGGCAAGCTCTGGTCCCTGGTGCGGACCGACATGGACCGGGTGAACCAGGCCATCGTGGCCCGGACGGGGTCCGACGTCGCCATGATCCCGGAGGTCGCCAACCACCTGATCGAATCCGGCGGCAAGCGCCTGCGGCCCATGATGACGCTGGCGGCCGCGGGCCTGTGCGGCTACAGCGGCGACGGCCACGTGAAGCTCGCCGCCTCCGTCGAGTTCATGCACACCGCGACCCTGCTGCACGACGACGTCGTGGACCAGAGCGACATGCGCCGCGGCAAGCTCGCGGCCCGCATGCTGTGGGGCAACGAGGCCTCGGTGCTGGTCGGCGACTTCCTGCTCGGCCAGGCCTTCCGCATGATGGTGGAGGTCGGCTCCCTGCCCTGCCTGTCCGTGTTGGCCGATGCCGCCGCCGTGATCGCCGAGGGCGAGGTCATGCAGATCTCGGCCGCGAAGGACACCGCCACCACCGAGGACGACTACATCGCGGTGATCCGCGCCAAGACGGCGGCGCTGTTCGCCGCCGCCTGCGAGGTCGGGCCCATCCTGGCCGGGCGGCCCAAGGCCGAGATGGCGGCCTGCCGCGCCTATGGCACGAACCTCGGCATCGCCTTCCAGCTCATCGACGACGCGCTCGACTACGGCGGCTCGAGTTCGACGCTCGGCAAGAACGTCGGCGACGACTTCCGCGAGGGCAAGATCACCCTGCCGGTGGTGCTGTCGTTCCGCCGGGGTTCGGCCGAGGAGCGCGCCTTCTGGTCGCGCACGCTGGAGAAGGGCGAGATCACCGATCCCGACCTCGACACCGCCATCGCCACGATGCGGCGCCATCGCGCCATCGAGGACACGATCGAACGCGCCCGCCACTACGGCGCCATGGCGCGCGACGCGCTGGAGCTGTTCCCCGCCTCCGAGCACAAGGCGGCGCTGCTCGACGTCGTGGACTTCTGCATCCGCCGGGCGAACTGAGCGTGGCAGCCGCGACGGCGTCGCCGTCCCTCCGGCGGCTCTGCGTCTTCTGCGGCTCGAACCCGGGCCGGGACCCGCGCTTCCTGGCGGGGGCCCGGGACCTCGGCGCCCACCTCGCAAGCGAGGGGATCGGCCTCGTCTACGGCGGCGCTTCGGTCGGCCTGATGGGCGCCGTGGCCGATGCCGCGCTCGAGGCCGGTGGCGAGGTGATCGGAGTCATTCCCCAGGCGCTCGCCGACAAGGAGGTCGCCCACAGGGGCCTGACCGAGCTGCGCGTCGTCGGCTCCATGCACGAGCGCAAGGCGATGATGGCGGACCTGTCCGACGGCTTCGTGGCCTTGCCCGGGGGCGCCGGCACGTTCGAAGAACTCTTCGAGGTTTGGACCTGGGCGCAGCTCGGCTACCACGCCAAACCCTGCGGCCTGCTGGACATCGCCGGCTTCTACGGGCAGCTGACGGCGTTCCTCGACGGTGCGACCGCACAGGGATTCATGAAGGCCGAGCATCGCGACATGCTCGTGGTGGCCGAGGCGCCCGGCGACATCCTGACGCGCTTCCGGGCCTATGTGCCGCCCCGCGTCGGCAAGTGGATCACGGCCGACGAAAGCTGAGCGACCCCTCTACGGTCTGCCCGGTCACGACAGCAGTGTCGCAACGTCAGTAATGGTAACGGCATTGCGCCACGAGCAGCGTGTCATCCTCGACGCGGTACACGAGACGGTGTTCCTGATCGATGCGGCGAGACCACCAGCCTGAATATCGACCTCTCAGTGGTTCGGGCTTTCCGATCCCGGTGAAGGGGCTTCTCGTACACTCGCGCAGGAGACCGTTGAGGCGCGCCGTCATCTTCCTGTCCACTGCCTGCCAGTGGAGATAGTCGTCCCAGGCTGCCGCCTCGAACAGAAGCTTCAATCGATGATCTCGCGCTCTGTCCCCAGGCCTCTTTCCAGGTTCTCGATCGATCTCGCCAGTCGATCTGCGTTTTTCGGGCTCCGCAGCAAATAAGCGGTTTCCTCGAACGAGGCGAAGTCCTCGACGGAGATCAGGACGGCCGCCGGTTTCCCGCGGTCACGCGTCACCATGACCGGCTCATGATCGGCGTTCACGCTGTCGATGGTCTGGGCCAGATTGCGGCGAACTTCGCTGAACGACATGGTTCTCATGGTCGTCAGTGTACCCGGATGAGTACGCCGATACAAGGGCCTTTCCGAACCCGCGGTCGCGCGTCGGGCTCTGCCCTGAGCCCGCCCGCCGAAAGCTCGCCGACCCTCGGAAACCGTCATCCCCCCTGCAGGAAGGTCGCCCGCGCGCTGGCGCTGTGCTCCTTGAGCAGCTTGCCGGAGGCCTGGTCCACCTCCCGCATGTGCACGTCGTAGCCCCACAGGTCGGCGAGGTGCTGGAGCACCTCGCGCGTCTCGCGCTCGCTCATCAGCACGCCGTTGAGGACGTTGTGCTGCACCATGAGCCGGCGGTCGCCCGCGAGGTCGACGTCGATGACCTGGATGTCCGGGTCCTGCCAGGCCACGTCGTAGTGGCGCGACAGGGCGCGGCGCAGGCCCCGGTAGCCGCGCTCGTCGTGGATGGCGGCGACGCGCAGGTCCTTCTTGGGGTCGCCCTCGTCCTGCACGTGGAACAGCTTCCAGCGGCGCATCAGGTGCGGGCTGAGGAACTGCGACACGAAGCTCTCGTCGCGGTAATTGGCCCACACGTCCGCCAGCACCGCATAGGGGTCTCCCCGCCCGGCGATGTCGGGGAACCATTCGCGGTCCTCGTCGGTCGGCGCCACCACGATGCGCTCGATGTCCTGCATCATGGCGAAGCCGAGCGCGTAGGGGTTGATGCCGCCGAAGCGCTTGTCGTCATAGTCGGGCTGCATCACCACGTTGGTGTGAGAGCCGAGGAACTCGAGGTAGGAGCCTTCCGAGATCTGCCCCGTCTCGTACAGCTTGCCCATGATCTGGTAGTGGCAGTAGGTGGCGCAGCCCTCGTTCATCAGCTTGGTCTGGCCCTGCGGGTAGAAGTACTGGGCGATCAGGCGGACGATGCGGATGATCTCGCGCTGCCAGGGGGCGAGCCGGGGCGCGGTCTTCTCGACGAAGTAGAGGATGTTCTCCTGCGGCAGCTCCAGCAGCGCCTTGCGGCGCTCGTCGGACAGGTTGCCGGCGGCGCCCTTCTCCTTCTCGGGCACGGTGCGCCACAGGTCGTTGAACATCTGCTCCTGGTGTTCGCGCCGGTCGCGCTCGCGGCGCTGCTCGGAGGCGAGGTCGGGCTTGCGCTTGCGCGGGTAGCGGTGGACGCCGTGGCTCTGCAGCGCATGGGCGGCGTCGAGCACCCGTTCGACCGCCACATGGCCGTAGCGTTCCTCGCAGTCGGCGATGAAGGTCTTGGCGAAGTCGAGGTAGCCGAGGATGCCCTCGGCCTGCGTCCATTGCTTGAACAGGTAGTTGTTGCGGAAGAAGTGGTTGTGGCCGAAGGCCGCGTGGGCGATGACCAGCGTCTGCATCGTGGCGGAATTCTCCTCCATGATGTAGCTGACGCAGGGATTCGAGTTGATGACGATCTCGTAGGCGAGACCGCGCAAGCCCTTGCGGTAGGAGGCCTCGTGGTGGGCGAAGCTCTTGCCGAAGCTCCAATGCCCGTAGAACAGCGGCATGCCGACCGAGGAATAGGCGTCGAGCATCTGCTCGGTGGTGATGATCTCGATCTGGTTCGGGTAGGTCTTGAGGCCCATCTCGCCGTGGGCGATGGTTTCGCAGGCATCGTTGATGCGCTGGATGGTCTCGTAGGTCCAGTCGGCGCCGGTGAAGAGCAGGCGGTCGGGCGTCATGACGGTCATGCCGAGGCCCCCCTGGCGGGTTCGGAGCGCGCACCCCGCTCCTTGCGCTCGAAGAGCTTGCGGAACACGGGATAGATCTCGGCCCGGTGGCGGACCTTGCACATGGCGAAGTCCGATCCGGATTTCGCCACAGCCTCGTAGGTGCGCCACAGCTCGGTCTGGCGCTGCACGAAGCCCATGTGGGGCGTCTCGTTCTCGCGGCCGACCTCGAGATAGGCGAAATACTGGCACAGCGGCAGCACGCCGTCGCGCAGCGTGGTGGCGGTGCGCTCGGTGTCGCCCGACGAATTGTCGCCGTCCGACGCCTGCGCCGTGTAGATGTTCCAGTCGGCCGCCGGATAGCGCGCCGCCGCGACCCGCATCATCTCGTCGAGCGCCGACGACACCACGGTGCCGCCGGTCTCGGGCGAGGAGAAGAACGTGTCCTCGTCGACCTCCCTGGCCTCGTGCGTGTGGCGGATGAACACGATGTCGACGTTCTTGTAGCGCCGCCGCAGGAAGATGTAGAGCAGCGAGAAGAAGCGCTTGGCCAGGTCCTTCATGTGCTCGGTCATCGAGGCCGACGTGTCCATGAGGCAGAACATGACGGCCTGGGCGACGGGCTTGGGGACCGGGTTGAAGCGGCGGTAGCGGATGTCGATCGGGTCGACGAAGCTGACGCGCCGCGTGCGCTCGCGCAGCCGGGCCAGTTCCGCCTCCAGCACCGCCAGCCGGTCGGGATCGAGGCCCGAGGCCGCCAGCGCCTCGACCTCGGCCTCGATCTCCCGCACCTCCTCGCCCTTCGGCCGGCGCAGCGCGATGCGCCGCGACAGCGAGTTCCGCATGGTGCGGGTGAGCGACATGTTGGCGGGCGAGCCCGCCGTCGAATAGCCGGCCCGGGTCAGCGACACCGATTCCGCCGTCGCCAGCTTCTTCTTGGCGAGGTCGGGCAGTTCGAGGTCGTCGAAGAACAGGTCGAGGTATTCCTCGCGCGAAAGGACGAAGCGGAAGTCGTCCTCCCCCGAGCCGTCCTCCGCCCCCTCGTTGCCGCGCCTGCCCCCGCCGGAGGGGTCGCGCGGGATGGTGTCGCCCTCGACGAACCTCTTGTTGCCGGGGAACAGCCCTTCCCGCACGCCGCCCTGGGAGGAGCGGCGCAGGCGCGGCTCGCGGACGCCGTCGAGCGGGATGGACACTTCCCCGCCCTGGTCGAGGTCCTTGATCGAGCGGTCCTTCGAGGAGTTCCGCACCGCCTGCCGCACCAGGGTCTTGGCGCGGCGGAGGAAGCGCTGTCGGTTGGCGAGGCTCTTGCCGCTCGCATTCAGGCGACGGTCGACGATGTGCATGAACGTTCCCGCATCCCAGGGAGGGAGGATCAGCCGGCCTTCTTCACCCTCATGTACCATTCGACGAGGCGGCGCACCTGCCGCTCCGTGTAGCCCCGCGCCACCATCCGCTCGACGAATTCGCCGTGCTTCTTCTCCGTCTCGCTGTCGCGCTTGGAGGTGAAGCTGATGACGGGCAGGAGTTCCTCGACCTGCGAGAACATGCGCCGCTCGATCACGTCGCGCAGCTTCTCGTAGGAGGTCCAGGACGGGTTGCGCCCCGAATTGTGGGCGCGCGCGCGCAGCGAGAACTTGACGACCTCGTTGCGGAAGTCCTTCGGGTTGGCGATGCCGGCGGGCTTCTCGATCTTGGTGAGCTCCTGGTTCAGGAGTTCGCGGTTGAGCAGCTGGCCGGTGTCGGGGTCCTTGAAGTCCTGGTCCTCGATCCAGGCGTCGGCATAGTCCACGTAGCGGTCGAACAGGTTCTGGCCGTAGTCGTGGTAGGACTCGAGGTAGGCCTTCTGGATCTCGTGGCCGATGAACTCGGCGTAGCGCGGGGCCAGGTCGGCCTTGATGAACTCGCGGTAGCGCTTCTCGACGTCGTCGGGGAGCTGCTCGCGGCGGATCGACTGTTCCAGCACGTACATGAGGTGGACCGGGTCGGCGACGACTTCGGTCGTGTCGTGGTTGAAGGTCGCCGCCAGCACCTTGAAGGCGAAGCGGGTCGAGATGCCGTCCATCCCCTCGTCGACGCCGGCCGCGTCCTTGTATTCCTGCATGGAGCGGGCACGGGGGTCGACCTCGCGCAGGCTTTCGCCGTCGTAGACGCGCATCTTGGAATAGGTGTTGGAGTTCTCGTGCTCGCGCAGCCGCGACAGCACCGAGAACCGCGCCAGCATGTCGAGTGTGCCCGGCGCGCAGGGCGCCTCGGCGAGTTCGGACGAGCGGATCAGCTTGTCGTAGATCGCCTTCTCCTCCGTCACGCGGAGGCAGTAGGGCACCTTGATGACGTAGATGCGGTCGATGAAGGCTTCGTTGTTCTTGTTCTGCCGGAACGTCTGCCACTCGGCCTCGTTCGAGTGGGCCATGATGATGCCGGTGAACGGGATGGCGCCGATGTTCTCGGTGCCGACGTAGTTGCCTTCCTGCGTCGCCGTGAGCAGCGGATGCAGCATCTTGATGGGCGCCTTGAACATCTCGACGAACTCGAGCATGCCCTGGTTGGCCCGGTTGAGGCCGCCCGAATAGCTGTAGGCGTCGGGGTCGGCCTGGGACAGGCTTTCGAGCTTGCGGATGTCCACCTTGCCGACGAGGGACGAGATGTCCTGGTTGTTCTCGTCGCCGGGCTCGGTCTTGGCCAGCGCGATCTGGCGCAGGCGCGACGGGTTGACCTTGACGACGCGGAACTTGCCGATGTCGCCGTTGAACTCGTCGAGCCGCTTCAGCGCCCAGGGGCTCATCAGGCCGGTCAGGCGCCGGCGCGGGATGCCGTAGCGGTCCTCGATCTGTTCGCCCAGCGTGTCGGGGTCGAAGAGGCCGAGCGGGCTCTCGAAGACGGGCGACATCTCGTTGCCGGCCTTGAGCACGTAGACGGGGTGGTGCTCGATCAGCGCCTTCAGGCGCTCGGCGAGCGACGACTTGCCGCCGCCCACCGGGCCCAGCAGGTAGAGGATCTGCTTGCGCTCCTCGAGCCCCTGGGCGGCGTGGCGGAAGAACGAGACGATGCGCTCGATCGTCTCCTCCATGCCGTAGAATTCGGAGAAGGCCGGGTAGAGCCGCACCGTGCGGTTCATGAAGATGCGGCCGAGCCGGGGATCCTTGGCGGTATCCACCATCTCGGGGGCGCCGATGGCGGCCAGGATGCGCTCGGGCGCACTGGCATACATCATGGGGTCGGAGCGGCAGCCCTGCAGGTACTCGGCGAGCGACATGTCGGCCGCCCGCCGGGCATCGTAGGACCGCGCGAAGCTCGTGAACAGGTCGTCCATCAAAGGGCCCTCTCATCCGCGGACCCGGGGCGAAGGCCCGAGGTCGAAGAGTTGTCGAGATACGAACCAGACTGCAGACCGTGTGCCAGTTTCGGAGCGCCCCCGCCCGATCGGCACACCCATCAGTTAATGCGCGACGGATGTCCGTTCTATGGCGTGCCCCCTGCGATGTCTGAACGTTGCAGGGAGTGTGCGCTCCGTCGCGGCGACCATGCAAGGACAGTCTCGGCGCCCTGGCAAGCGCGAAGCTTGCCGGAAAGGCGACGCGTCGCGCGGCAAAAGGTGCCGCGGCGGCGGCGGCCGCATGGCCGGCACCGGCCGTCGCCTCAACTGATGCGGGACGCGAAGCGCCGCGCGTAAGCGGCTGATCCGGCCGCCGAAGCCTCGCCGGGCGGCGCCGCGGCAGTGGGGTCGAGCGCGCTTCGGGCCGCCCGCATCGCCGGGCGGCTCCCCGGCTCCCGCCCGGCGATCGGGACGGCGACGGCCGTCCGGCCCAGACCCGGAGCGGCAGTGTTACCGCGCGACTGCGACATGGGTGCAACAGCCGCGGCACCCGGCGCCGACCCGCGTGGCGGCGGCGCGGCGATGCTCAGGAATGAGGCAGGATGGGTGGGTGCGGGCTCCCCCGCCGTCAGCGCAGCGCCGTCGCCCGGATCCACCAGCCGGAACGGGCGCCGGCCAGCAGGTGGGCGGCGGCGCGGGCGCGGCGGCGGTCGTCGTAGAGGGCGAAACAGGTCGAGCCCGAGCCCGACATGCGGACGGTGCGGTGCCCCGGCGTGGCGGCGAGGGCGTCGATGGCGTCGCCGATCGCCGGGGCCAGCGACAGGGCGGCGGCTTCCATGTCGTTCCGCCCCCCCCCGACCAGCGCCAGGAACTCCGCGTGGCTCAGGTCGTCGTGCGGCACCGGATGGTCGCCGAGGTCGCGGCTTTCGCCGGGCTGGAAGCCCATCCGGGCGAAGACGGCGGGCGTCGGCACGTGGATGCCGGGGTTGGCCAGCACGGCATAGATCGGGCGGGCCATGAGCGGCCGGCCGAGCCGGTCCCCCGTGCCCGCCATCATGCGCGAGCGCGGCTCGACGCAGACCGGCACGTCGGACCCCGTGGCCCGCGCGGCCTCGACGACGCGGCCGTCGCCGGCCGGCAGGCCGTTCAGCCGCGCCAGCAGGCGCAGCGCCGCGGCGGCGTCGGAGGACCCGCCCCCGAGCCCGGCGCCGACCGGCAGGCGCTTGACGAGGTGGAACGCGCCGGTGCGCAGCCCCGGGACGCGCGCCGCGAGGGCGCGCGTGGCCTTGAGCACCAGGTTGCCGTCGGCGTCGCCGGCGGCGGTCGCGGTCGGCCCCGACACCGACAGGCCGAGCGGCCGGCCGGGGTCGAGGGCGAGGATATCGGAGACGCCGCCGAACACCACCAGGCTTTCGAGGTCGTGGAAGCCGTCCGGCCGACGCCGCACCACGTGGAGCGTCAGGTTGATCTTGGCGGGGGCGCGGGTCAGCAGCATGGGGTTCCATGGCCCGAAGCCGCGAAACACGTCAAGGCGCGGCGAAGCACGCCGGACCGCGTCAGGCGCCGCCGCAGCGGTGCTCGGCGTCGCCCTCCGACCAGCTCTTGCCGGTGCGCAGGTTGGTCGACGTGAAGTTCCGCCCGCGGTCGTCGCCCGGCGGGCAATGTTTGGGGAGCGCCGTCAGGCAGATCAGCACCGGGTCGCCGCGCCGCGACGTCACGATGCCGGGCACCTTGTCGTAGCTGACCTGGGACCCGCCGTTGGCGAAGTCGACCGACGCGCCGCTCGAGAAGGTCGTGTCGCCTTCGAGCCTGCCGCCGATGCCGGTGATGCGGCTGAGGGCGCATTCTCCCTCCCGCACCGGCATGGCCTTGCTTTCGGGCGGCACCCCCGCCGTCATGTCGGTGGCGGCGACCCAGGCGGGCACGGCGACGGTGGACCCGTCCACGGCGAGGTCTTCGAGCGCGCCGACATGGGCCGCCATCAGGCAGGCCACGTCGGCGCCGCAGCGCTGCTTGCGGGCGTTGAAGCTCCTGGCATCCGCCAGGGCATGGGCCTTGTCGGTCGGGTCCCCGGCGGCGCCCGGCGCCTTGTGGGCCTCGCCGTAGGCGCGGTCGACCAGCACGTCGAGGGCGGAGAGCTTGTCGTTCCGGCAGATCGCGACCTCCTCGAGCGCCGACGCCCGGGTGCAATCGAAGCTCGCGGCCGCGGCGGGGCCGGCCGAGACGGCGAGGCAGAAGGCGAGGAACGGGGCGAATCGCATCGATCGGTGCTCAAGGGCGCGCGGCGGAAGGCCACTATGGCACGAAGGCTGCCGGCCGCCGGCCGCCATGGCGCGCCGCTTGCGCGGCGATGCCGCGCCCGTCACGCCGCCTTCTTCTTCTCCCCGATGGCCACGAGCTTGCGCAGGATCTCGCGCGTGCCCTCCAGCCGGTCCTCCGGCCGGTCGAACTCGCGGGCGAAGGCGACGCGCATGTCGGGCCGCACCTTGGCGTAGTAGCGCGGGTCCTGGATCAGCCGCACGAGGGCGGTGGGGTTGGTGAAGCTGTTGTTGCGGAACCCCACGATGACGCCCTTGGGGCCGGCATCCACCTTCTCGACGTTGGCGCGCCGGCACAGGCCCTTGACGGCCATGAGCTTGAGGAGCTGGCGCACCTCGTCCGGCATGGCGCCGAACCGGTCCACCATCTCGGCCCCGAAGGCCGCGATCTCGTCCTCGTCCTCCAGGGACGACAGGCGGCGGTAGAGGTTCATGCGCAGCGCGATGTCGGGCACGTAATGCTCGGGGATGGTGACGGGGACCCCGATGGAGATCGCCGGCGACCAGGCTTCCTCGACGAGTTCGCCGTCGTCGCCCGACTTCAGCGCCTCGATGGCGTCCTTGAGCATCTGCTGGTAGAGTTCGAACCCCACCTCCTTGATGTGGCCCGACTGCTCGTCGCCGAGCAGGTTGCCGGCGCCGCGGATGTCGAGGTCGTGACTGGCGAGCTCGAAGCCGGCGCCGAGCGTGTCGAGCGACTGCAGCACCTTGAGCCGCTTCTCGGCCTGGGCCGTCGGGGGCTTGTTGGCCGGCAGGGTGAAGAGCGCGTAGGCGCGCGTCTTGGAGCGGCCGACCCGGCCGCGCAGCTGGTAGAGCTGGGCGAGGCCGAAGAGGTCGGCGCGATGCACCACCAGCGTATTGGCGCGGGGGATGTCGAGCCCCGCCTCCACGATGGCGGTGGCGAGGAGCACGTCGTAGTGGCCCTCGTAGAAGTTCGACATCTTCTCCTCGAGCTCGGTCGCCGACATCTGCCCGTGCGCCACCACCACCTTCACCTCGGGGACGGCGCGGGCCAGGAAGGCGGCGGATTCGTCGAGGTCCTCGATGCGCGGGCAGACGTAGAAGCTTTGGCCGCCGCGGTAGCGCTCGCGCAGCAGCGCTTCGCGGATCATCAGCTCGTCGAAGGGGAAGACGGAGGTCCGCACGGCGAGCCGGTCCACCGGCGGCGTCGCGATGATGGACAGGTCGCGCACCCCCGTCATGGCGAGCTGCAGGGTCCGGGGGATGGGCGTCGCCGACAGCGTCAGGATGTGGACCTCGGCCCGCATGTCCTTCAGCCGCTCCTTGTGGGCGACGCCGAAGCGCTGCTCCTCGTCGACCACGACGAGGCCGAGATCCTTGAACTGGATGCCCTTGCCCAGCACCGCGTGGGTGCCCACCACGATGTCGACGGTGCCGTCGGCGAGGCCCGCCTTCACGCGCTTCTGCTCGGCGGCCGGCACCATGCGGCTGACCTGCCCGACCTCGATGGGCAGGCCGGCGAAACGCTCCGCAAAGGTCTTGTAGTGCTGGCGCGCCAGCAGCGTCGTCGGCACCACGACGGCGACCTGCCGGCCGTTGATGGCGGCCGCGAAGGCGCCGCGCAGCGCCACCTCGGTCTTGCCGAAGCCGACGTCGCCGCAGACCAGCCGGTCCATCGGATGGCCCGAGGCGAGGTCGCCCAGCACCGACTCGATCGAGTTCAGCTGGTCTTCCGTCTCGTCGTAGGGGAAGCGGGCGCAGAACTCGTCGTAGAGCCCGTCGGGGGGCACGAGCTTCTCGGCCGCCTTGAGGGTGCGCTCCGCCGCGATCTTGATGAGGCCGTGGGCGATCTCGCGGATGCGGTTCTTCATCCGGGCCTTGCGGCCCTGCCAGCCGGCGCCGCCGAGCCGGTCGAGGAGCGCCTCGGAATCTTCCGAGCCGTAGCGCGACAGCAGTTCCAGGTTCTCGACCGGGAGGAAGAGCTTGGAATTGCCCTCGCCCGCATATTGCAGCTCGAGCAGGTCGTGCGGCACGCCGGCCGCCACCAGCGTCCGCAGCCCGATGAAGCGGCCGATGCCGTGGTCAACGTGGACCACGTAGTCGCCCGGGGCGAGGCTCGCGACCTCCTGGAGGAAGTCGCTGGCCCGCCGGGTCTTCTTGCGGGCCCGCACCAGGCGGTCGCCCAGGATGTCCTGCTCGCCGATGATGTCGACGTCGCCGGCCGAGAACCCCTGCTCGAGGCCCAGCACCGCCAGCGCCACGGCGGCCTGGGGCACGCCGAGCGCCTGGCCGAGCGAGCCCACCGGCTCGGTCTTCTTCAGGCCGTGCTCGGCCAGCACGCCGCGCAGCCTGTCGCGCGAACCCTCGCTCCAGGCCGCCACCACGACGCGCCGCCCCTGCCCCATCAGGTCGCGGATATGCGCCACGGCGGCGTCGAACACGTTGGCGCCCTCCTGCGCCCGCTCGGGCGCGAAGGAGCGGCCCGGCCGGCCGTCGCAAGCCACCGTCACGGCCGTGCCGAGCGGGGCCTCCTCGGGCGTGATGCGCGCCACCGGGGCGTGGTCGAGCTCGAGGGTCCAGTCGTCGCCGTCGAGGTAGAGGGCGTTGGGCGGCAGGGGCTTGAAGCCGTTGGCCTGGCCGGGCTGGCGGCGCGCCTCGACGCGCGCGTCGTGGTGATCGGCGACGACCGAGAAGCGCTCCGCGACGGCCTGGTCGTCAAGCGGGTCGAGCACGATGGGGCAGTGGCCGAGGTAGTCGAACAGCGTGCCGAGCTTCGGGTAGAAGAGCGGCAGCCAGTGCTCCATGCCGGGGTGGCGTCGCCCTTCGCTGACCGCCGCGTAGAGCGGGTCGTTGTGGGCGGCGCCGAAGGCCGTGACGTAGTTCTGGCGGAAGCGGCGGATGGAATCCGTGGTGAGCTGCACCTCGCTCATCGGCACGAGGTCGAGGGAGCGCAGCTGGCCCACCGAGCGCTGCGTCTCAGGATCGAAGGAACGGATGGATTCCAGCGTGGCACCGAAGAAGTCGAGCCGCACCGGCAGCGGCATGCCGGGGGCGAAGAGGTCGACGATGCCGCCCCGCACGGCATATTCGCCGGTGTCGCGCACGACGTCGGAGCGCAGGAAGCCGTTGGTTTCCAGCCAGGCGGCGAGGTCGTCGGTCGAGACGGAATTGCCCGGCGCGGCCGAGAAACTGTCCTTGGCGACGCTGTCGCGCGGCGGCACGCGCTGCAGGATGGCGCTGACCGTCGTCGACAGGATGCGGGGCTTCTCCGCCGACGAGCGCGAGCGGGCGAGCCGCGACAGCACCAGCATGCGCTTCGCCGCGATGGCGGCATTGGGCGACACGCGGTCGTAGGGCTGGCAATCCCAGGCCGGGAAATCCAGCACCTCGATCTCGGGTGCGGCGAAGGCCACGGCATCGCGGAAGGCCTGGGCGCGCTGGCTTTCGCGGGCCACATGCACCAGCACGGCCGGCCGTTCGGTGCCGGTGCGGGCCAGGGCGCGGGCGAGGTCGGCCACGACGAAGCCGTCGAACCCGTCCGGCACGCGGGCGAGCGTCACGTGCGAGTCGCCCCGCAGCGCCGCCACGGCGCGGGTCATCTCGGCCAGGGGCGCCGGGGGGCGGACGACGGGGGCGGGGTTCTTGGGCGGCGCGACGACGCGCCCCGCGACGGCCTTAGCCACGCAGCGCACCCGAGTTGGCGTGGAAGTCGCGGATGCGGGCCAGAAAGGCGGCATCGACGTCCGGCGGCACCGGCGCCTCGCCCGACACCCACTTGTAGAGGTCGGGGTCGGGCTGCTCCATCAGGGCCTCGAAACTGTCGAGCGCGGCGGCGTCGAGGCTGGCGAGTTCCGCATCGGCGAAACGACCCATGATGAGGTCCATCTCGCGGGTGCCGCGATGCCAGGCCCGGAAGCTGATCTTGCGGCGGCGGACCGCGTCCGCGTCGAGGGTGGTCATGGCTATAGGTCGCGCTCGCTCGTCGGGTCTTTGGCTTCGGGGATGGATATAGCCGGAGCGCAGGGGGCGTGCCAGATGGCGGACCAGCGCATTGCGGCGGCCAGCGGCCCGAAGGTTCGCCAGCATCGGTCGGGGCACGGTTGCCCGCTTCGGCGGCCCTCGCCATAGTGGCGGCGCGGAGATGCAGCCCATGGACATGATGGTTTCTCTCGATGACGAACTCGCGCGTTTCGTCGAAGGCCAGATCGCAACCGGGCGTTTTCGCTCGTCCAGCGATCTGGTGCGCGAGGCGCTGCGCCTGATGGAAACGACCGAACGGCGAGATGCCGACAACCTCCGATGGCTGCGCGAGGCGTGGCAGGACGGCCTCGACAGCGGCGACGCGGGCGAGATCGACTTCACCGCACTGAAGGCCGAAGCGCGCGGGCGGCGAACACCTTCGATATCGTGACGTGGGACGCGTGCGCTTCACGCGACGGGCAAGGCTCGACCTGCTCGACCTCTGGAGACATGTCGCGGCCCACGATTCTGGTCGTGCGGATGACCTCCTCGATCGCATCGAGGCAAGCTGCCGCGTTCTGCGGGATCATCCGCGCTTCGGTCGTGCCCGGCCGGATGTCGGCGAAGGGGCGCGGATGCTCGTGATCGAACGGTGGATCGCGTTGTACCGCATCGTGGGAGACGACGTGCAGGTGGTCCGCATCGTCGATGGCGCGCGCGACCTCGGACAGCTCGGATGGGCCGCAGCGGCCCCGCGCGGGGAGTGACGATGCCGGTTCGATTTGGGTCTTGAGACCCTCTATCTCAGACGAAATTGTCGAAGCGAACCAGTCACAACGAAACGGCGCGGAGATCGATGCGGCAGCTGACGACGGCCGGAAGGATCATGCGGCCCACACCCATCCATCACGCTCTTTGATCATGCCCGACAAAACGCCGGAGCGAGGCGGTTTCCGCATCTCGGCCGGTTCGTCGTCGAGCTTTCGCCACACGGGTTCGACCGGGTCAGGAAGCGACCGAGGCATCGACCGGTCGACTTTCAGGCCGGAACGGGGACCGGAGGCCGGCCCCCTTCCCGCCCCCGCGCCGGCTTTCCGTGCTATGGCGCCCCCATGCGACCCGAACTGCTCAACCCGCTTTTCGTCGAGGCCACCAAGCTGCGCGGCGTCGGCCCGAAGGTGGCGGCGGCGCTCGACCGGCTGCTCGGCGCGCCGTCCCGGCCCGCGCGGGTGCTCGACCTCGTGCTGCACCTGCCGATCTCGGTCGTCGACCGGTCGACCCGGGCGAAGATCCGCGAGGCCCCGCGCGACCAGGTCGTCACGCTCGAGGGCCGGGTGCGCGAACATTTGGCGCCGGCCAACGTCAAGGCGCCGTTCAAGGCCGTGATCGAGGACGAGACCGGCGACTGCACGCTGGTCTTCTTCCGCAGCAACGCCGCCTGGGTCGAGAAGGCCCTGCCCATCGGGGCGACCCGCTTCGTGTCGGGACGGCTGGAACTGTGGGACGGGCGGCTGCAGATGGTGCACCCGGATCGGGTGGTGGACGCCGAAGCCTTCGCCACCATGCCGCTGGTCGAGCCCGTCTATCCCCTGACCGAGGGGCTGTTCCCCCGCGTCCTCGGCAAGGCGGTCGAGACCGCGCTGGAGCGCCTGCCCGACCTGCCCGAATGGCAGGACCCGAACCGCTTCGTGCTGCGCGGCTGGCCGGGCTTCGCGGAGGCGCTGAAAGCCGTGCACCATCCCAAGAAGGCCGGCGACGTCGGCGCCGAGACCCCGGCTCGCCAACGCCTCGCCTATGACGAACTGCTGGCGAGCCAGCTCGCCCTGGCGCTGGTGCGCAACCGGCAGGTCGTCGACGACGGCGTGCCGCACGTGCCCACGGGTGCGATCTCGGCGAAAGTGGAGGCCGCCCTGCCGTTCCGCCTGACCGGCGGGCAGCGCAAGGCGCTCGACGAGATCCGGGCCGACATGGCGTCGCCGCGCCGCATGCTGCGGCTGCTGCAGGGCGACGTCGGCTCGGGCAAGACCGTGGTGGCGCTGCTGGCGGCGGCCTCGGCCGTCGAGGCGGGCACGCAGGCGGCCCTCATGGCGCCGACCGAGATCCTGGCGCGCCAGCACCATGCCCGCATCGCGCCCCTGGCCGAGGCGGCAGGCCTGCGCGTCGCGGTGCTGACCGGGCGCGACAAGGCATCGGAGCGCGCCGCGACGCAACGCGGCCTGGAAGACGGGACGATCGACCTCGTGATCGGCACCCACGCCCTGTTCTCGGAAACGGTGGCGTTCAAGGACCTCGGCCTCGTCATCGTCGACGAGCAGCACCGCTTCGGCGTCGCCCAGCGCCTGACCCTGGCCGAGAAGGGTCGCGCCGCGGAACTGCTGGTGATGACGGCGACCCCCATCCCCCGCACCCTGGTGCTGACGGTGTTCGGCGACATGGACGTGTCGATCCTGGCCGAGAAGCCGGCCGGGCGGCAGCCCATCGTGACGCTGGCCAAGCCCGCCGACGCCATGGAGGAGGTCGTGGCGGCGGTGGGCCGGGCGGTGGCGGGCGGGGCGCGCGTCTACTGGGTGTGTCCGCTGGTGACGGAAAGCGAGCACACTGACCTCGTCGCCGCCGAGGACCGGTTCCGCGCGCTGGAGGCGTATTTCGGGGACCGCGTCCGGCTGATGCACGGGCAGATGAAGGCGGCCGAACGCGACGCCGCCATGGCGGATTTCGCCTCCGGCCGGGCCAGCGTGCTGGTGGCCACCACCGTCATCGAGGTCGGCGTCGACGTGCCCGAGGCCAGCGTCATGGTGATCGAGCATGCCGAGCGCTTCGGCCTGGCGCAGCTCCACCAGCTGCGCGGGCGCGTCGGGCGCGGGGCCGCCAAATCCTTCTGCCTGCTGGTCTACAAGGGGCCGCTCGGCAAGACGTCGGAGGGCCGCATCGAGATGATGAAGCAGACCGAAGACGGCTTCCTGATCGCCGAGGCCGACCTCAGGCTGCGCGGCGAGGGCGAGCTCATCGGCACCAAGCAGTCCGGCCTGCCCGACTTCAAGCTGGCGCTGCTCGACGTGCACGGCAAGCTGCTCGAAGAGGCCCGCCGGGAGGCCGCCGGCCTCGTCGCCGACGACCCGAACCTGTCCGGCCCGCGCGGCCCGGCGCTGCGCATGCTGCTCCACCTCTTCGAGCGCGACGCCGCGGCACGGCTGCTTCAGGGGGGATGAGGCGCGCGCGTCGCGGCCGCCGCGTCAGGCTCCCGGCTTCGCCGTGACCCAGCCGAGCAGGTTCGTCCACAGCCTGGCATAGCCCGGCCAGTCGACGAAGGTCTGGGGCAGCCAGTGGGGGCCGATGTCGGAGGTCCACGCCGCCGTGCGCCCGGCGCCGTGCCGGCCCGTCACCAGCAGCGGGTGCCCGCCCTGGTCGGCCGGCAGGCGCGCCAGGACCTCGACGTCCGGCCCCGGCTTCACCTCCACCTCGTTGGCGCCGAGCAGCAGCGGCCAGTCCGTCCCGAGCCCGTCGAGGATCGGGTGGCCGGCCGGCCCCACGACCTCCGGCTTGAAGCCCTCGGGGATCTCCAGCCGGTCGTCGTAGGGCAGGCAGGTCACCGGCAGCGCCTCCTCGACCGGCGTGCGCCGCCAGCGCGCCTTGCCGTCGATGCCCTGGAAGGAGAAGTAGCCGCCCGCCATCACCAGGCCGCCGCCCCGCGCCGTCCAGTCGCGCAGCAGCTTCAGCCGGTTCGGATAGGTCCGGCCGTGCAGCCACACGTCCGGGTGCAGCAGGATCGAGTTGGCGCCGATGTCGGACAGCAGGATGGCATCATAGGCGTCGAGCCCCTCCGCCGTGGCGGGGAAGGCGTTCACGGCCTCGTGCGCCGGCATGTAGGTCAGGGCGAAGGCGCTGTCCTTCAGCGCCGCCACCAGGGGCTCGGCCCCGAGGTGGAACGTGACGCTGCCGAACTGGTCGAAGCCCTTGTAGTGGGTGGCGGAGCTGACCCAGCTCTCGCCCACCAGCAGAACCTGCTTCTTCATCATGCGTCCTTCTTTGCGCCCGGCGCCGGGCCGGGCTCCCGGGTGAAACGGTGTCAGCGGCCCGCGGCCGCGCGGCCGGCGGCCGCCGCGAAGGCCCGCACCCGCGCGGGCTCCACCGGGTTCCACCACACCCCGCCCTGCTTCAGCGACGAGGCCACGATCACGCCGTCGACGATGGCGAGGATGTCGGCGACATTGTCCGGCGTCACCCCGCTGCCGACCAGCGTCGGCAGGTGCGAGGCCTGCTTGATGGCCCGGATATAGCCGAGGTCGGCGGCGTGGCCGGTGCGCTGGCCGGTGGCGATGACGGCGTCGGCGTCGAAGAAGGCGAGGTCGCGCACCAGTTCCTCCACCGCCCGGTCGCCCGTGATGGCGTGGGCGCCGTGCTTCACGTGGGCGTCGGCGAAGACCCGGATGCCGTTCTGGCGCAGCGCGGCCCGATAGCGCATGGCGGCGGCGGCTTCCCCGTCGAGCAGCCCCTCGTTGGCCACATAGGCGTTGGCCCATTGGTTGACGCGGATGAACCCCGCCCCGCCCGCCGACGCGACGGCGAGGGCGGGGATCGGCGCATTGGCCAGCACGTTCACGCCCACCGGGCAGCCGCAGGCGACGCGGATCCGGTCGGTGATCACCGCCATGTGGGCCGCCACCTCGGGGCCGATGGCGTCGGGCTTGGCGAAGGGAACGTCGCCGTGGTTCTCGACGATGACGCCGTCGAGCCCGTTCTCCACATAGGCGCGGGCATCGGCGAGGCCGCGCTCGTAGATGGCGGCGACGCCGCCGCCGTCGTAGCGCGGCGCTCCCGGCAGCGGCAGCAGGTGCACGACGCCGATCAGCGCCTTGTCGCGGCCGAACAGGGCCGAGACGGCATCGCCCGCGACGGCGGAGACGGGATTCGGGCTCATGGGACGTTCCGGTCGAGGGTGGGGAGGGACAGGGCGGCGATCTCGGCCGCGCCCGGGCAGGAAGCGAGGGCGCCGGCCCGGGTGACGGACAGCGAGGCGGCCGCAACGGCCCGCGCCAGCGCGGTGCCGGTGGCGACGCCGCGCCACATCAGCCCCACCAGCACGCCGCAGAAGACATCGCCGGCGCCCGACGTGTCGCGTGCCGCCACGGCCGGGGCCGCCACCGCGATGGTGTCGTCGCCGGAGCGCAAGAGTGCGCCCTGCGGCCCGAGCGTCACCGCCACGGCGCCGGCGCCCCGTCCGAGCAGCGCATCCGCGCCCTCGGCGGGCTCTCGGCAGCCCGTCAGGGCCGCGAGCTCGCCGCGGTTCAGCACGGCGACGTCGACGGCGGCCCAGTCGAGCGCGCCTTCGGCGAAGACCGGGCTCGGGTTCAGCACCGTCAGCGCCCCGGCCCGCCGCCCCGCCGCCAGGCAGGCGCGGGTCCGCCCGGGGTCGAGGTTGCCCTGCATCAGCAGCACGTCGCCCGGGCCGAGGGCCCCGAGGTCCGGCACGGGATCGAAGGCGCGGGCGCAGGCCGTGGCGCTGACGATGAGGTTCTCGCCGTCGCCCCGCACCAGGATGGTCGACGTGTCGGTCGGCAGGTCGCGGCCGACGAGCCGCAGCGCGAGCCCGCCCTCCCCGGCCAGGGCGGCGGCGAGCGCCGCGACATCGGCGCCCGCCACCGCGGCGTGCAGCGTCGTCGGGGCGCCGGCGCGGGCCGCCGCCACGGCCTGGTTCAGCCCCTTGCCGCCGAGGCCGGAGGCGCTGCCCTCCGCCACCAGCGTCTCGCCCGGCACGGGGAAGCGCGCCACCGCGAGGCTCGTGTCGCGGCACAGGTTGCCCACCACGTGGACCCGCATGGCGTCATCCCGCCTTGAAGACCCGCACGGGATTGTCGCGCAGCATGAGGTCGATGGCGGCCTGCTCGATGCCGTGGCGCTTCAGCCGCGGCACGAAGTGCTTGAGGATGTAGCCGTAGCCGAAGCCCCCGAAGCGCGTCAGCATGATCTTCAGGAACACGTCCTGGCTCATCAGCACGCGGTCGCCGAAGCCCTTGCCGATCAGCGCCCGGATGGCACGGGCGTTCTCCTCGTCCGACGGGGACTGGGCCTGCTGGTCGGCGTAGTAATAATCCATGCCGATCATGTCGTATTCCAGGAAGGCGCCGCGCTTCGCCAGGGCCATCTGATAGTCGAGGTCGTCGTGGCTCGGGTTCATGTGGCACAGAACCGTGTGGGCGAGGTCCGCGCCCTCACTCTCCACGACGTCGAGAACGCGATGCGCCAGCCGTTCCCAGCCCGGGAGGTGGATCGACAGCGGCACGCCGGTGATGCGCGAGGCCCGGGCGGCGGCGCGCAGCGACTTCTCCTCGGCCGGGGTGAAGGATTTCGAGACGCCGACCTCGCCGATGATGCCGGCCATCGCGTCGGGCTGGGTCGGGCCGCCGCCGACGTCCGCGACGATGAAGGCCGTCGCCTCGTCGAGGTCCATGGCGGTGAACCAGGCCGGATGCGAGGGCTCGAGGTAGAAGCCCGATCCCATCACGATGTTCAGCTTCGTGCGGCGCGAGATGCGCTGCAGCGCTTCGGGGTCGCGCCCGATGCCGAAGTTCGTCGGGTCCACCACCGTGTCGCCGCCGAGTTCGGAAAACCGGCCGAGTTCGCCCGCCGCGAGGTTCACGTCGAGCAGGAAGCAATTGTCGCGGCTGAGGAACGGGTTCATCCGCAGCTCGCCGATGGTTTCGATGCTGACGGGCGCTTCCGCGATGGCCATCTCGGAAGCCTTGCAGGGGCATTGCCACAGCTTCGAGGCGTCGAGCAGGATGTGCTCGTGCATCAGCGTCACGCCCATCCGCTCGGCCGGAATGGGGCCCAGCACCGTCATCACGGTGCCGCTCTTCACCCCGACGGGATGGCGCTTCGTGTCGGTCATGGTGTGGCGCTCGCCTGCCGTCTTCGGGGACCGGACCTCACCGTTTGCGGCCCGCGCCGCGAAAGATGCGGAAGTTCATCCAGATCGCCACCAGGATGATCGATCCCGTGACGATGGGGGTGAGGAAGGGCGACAGATGCGCCAGGATCAGCCCGTTGCCGATGGCCGCCACCGTCAGGGCGCCGAGGATCGTCCCCACCATGGTGCCGCGCCCGCCGAAGAGGCTGGTGCCGCCCAGCACCACGGCGGCGATGACGTCGAGTTCGAAGCCCTGGCCGGCGTTGGACGAGCCCGAGCCGAGCCGAGCCGCCAGCACGAGGCCGGCCAGAGCCGCGAGGCTGCCGGACAGCACGTAGACCAGCAGCGTCACCCCCCGGGTGTTGACGCCGGCGCGGCGCACCGCCTCGGCATTGGCGCCGATGCCGGTGACGTAGCGGCCGAACGGCGTCTCGTTGAAGGTGACGAAGCCGACCAGCAGGACGGCGGCGGCGATCAGCGCCGGCAGCGGCATGCCGAGGATCCAGGCGCGCCCGAGGCCGACGAAGGCGATGTCGGAGGGGATCGGCACCGAATAGCCGCCCGTCATCAGCAGGGCCAGGCCGCGGATCACGCTGAGGCCCGCCAGGGTGACGATGAAGGAGGGGATGCCCTCGTAGGCGACGAAGAAGCCCTGGATGGCGCCGACCAGCGCACCGACGAGCAGCATCAGCACCATCACCAGCGCCCAGGGCAGGCCCGCGTGGATCAGGATGGCGCAGAGCGCGCTGGTCAGGGCCAGCACCGAGCCGACCGACAGGTCGATGCCGCCGGTGGTGATGACCAGCGTCATGGCGGTCGCGACGATCAGCAGCGGGGCCGACTGGCGCAGCACGTTGAGGACGTTGTCGAGGCTGAGGAAATCCTCCGTCGTCAGGGAGAACAGCGCCACGACGAAGAGGAAGAACAGCGCGATGGAGCCGACGCTGCCGTTGGCGAGGAACCGGTCCTTCAGGGTGCGGGGGCGCAGCCGCGACGAGGACGCGGCGGCCTGGACCGGGATCGTCATGGCGGGCTCGCTCCGGGGCTGTCGGACGGGCGGTCGGACCGCGCCGGGCGGGCCGTCTCCGCCGAGCGGGCGTGGCCCGCCGGGCGGGCGTGGCCCGCCGAGCGGGCGGTGAACTTGCGGCCGACGATGAGGTCGACGACTTCCTCGATGTCGGTGTCGACGATGGAGCGCTGCGCGATGGCCCGCCCCTCGTACATGACCTGCAGCCGGTCGCAGACGAGGAACAGGTCCTGCAGCCGGTGGGTGATGAGGATGACGCTGACGCCGCGGGCGCTGACGGTGCGGATCAGCTCGAGCACGGCCTCCACCTCCGCCACCGCCAGGGCGGCGGTGGGTTCGTCCATGATCAGCACCTTGGGGTCGAAGGAGGCGGCGCGGCCGATGGCGATGGACTGGCGCTGCCCGCCCGACAGGTTCTCGACCTGCACGGTGATGTCGGGCACCGAGATGCCGAGGCTCGTCAGCATGGCGGCGGCATCGGCCCGCATGCGGGGCTTGTCGAGGAACGGGATGCCGAGCACGCGCCGGCGCGGCTCGCGCCCGAGGAACAGGTTGCCGGCGACGTCGACCGTGTCGCACAGCGACAGGTCCTGGTAGACCATCTCGACATGCTGGGCCCGCGCCTCGGCGGGCGACGCGAAGGCGACGGCGCGCCCGTCGATCTCGATCGTGCCGGCGTCGGGCACGACGGCGCCCGACAGCACCTTGCTCAGGGTCGACTTGCCGGCCCCGTTGTCGCCCACGAGGCCCAGCACCTCGCCGGGCATCAGGTCGAGCGACACGTCGTCGAGCGTCTGGATGGTGCCGTAGCGCTTCGAGATGCCGCGCATCCGGACCCTGGGGACCCCGCCGTCCATCGCTCGCTCCCTGTCGCCCGGACCCGCCCTGCCTCAGCTCACTTGAACATGCCGCTGTACTGGCCGACGTTGGCCTTGGTGACGATCGTCACCGGGACGTGGATGATGGGGTCGACGGTGCCGCCCTTCTTGAGCTTGGCGAGGCTCTCGATGGCGATCTTGCCCTCGGTGAAGGGGTCCTGCTGAACCACGGCCGCGACCCAGCCCTCGTCGATGCCCTTCACGGCCTGGGCGGTCAGGTCCCATCCGAAGACCTTCACCTTGTCCTTGCGGCCGGCCGTGTCGACGGCCGAGACGGCGCCGATCAGCTGCGGCTCGCCGGTGGCGTAGATCGCCGTCATGGACGGGTTGGCGGTCATCAGGTTCTCGGAGGCCGTGAGGGCCACGTCCTGCACGTTCTGCCCGTCGACTGTGTCGGCGAAGGTGACGCCCGCCACCGAGGCGGTCTTCTTGAAGCCGTCGAGCCGCTGGTTCTGGATGAAGGAGTTGAGCGCCCCCACGATGCCGACCTTGGCCTTGCCGCCCATGTCCTTCTTCACGTAGTCGGCGAAGAAGCTGCCGATCTGCTCGCCCGCCTTGGCGTTGTCGACGCCCACGAAGGCGACGTTGTCGCCGCCCGGGATCTGGGCGTCCACGGCGATGACCGGGATGCCGGCCTTCTTGGCGGCCGTGATGGCGGGCTTCACGCCGTTGACGTCGATGGCGACCAGCACGATGCCGTCCACCTTCTGGGTGATGTAGGTCTCGATGGCGTCGTTCTGGGCGGAAGGCACGTTGTTGGCATTGAAGACCACGAGCTTGTCGCCCGCCGCATCCGCGGCCTTCTTGGCGCCGTCGTCGATCTGGTTGAAGAACAGGGCCTGCTGGTTGATGGTCACCACCGCGTAGGTGGCGGCCCGGGCTGCCGGGGCGGCGAGCAGGGCGGAAAGGGCGACGGCGCCCACCAGGATCGGGCGCGGCAGGGTGCGGGAGCGCGGCATGATCGTCGACCTTCGCGAGCCCCGGGCCGCGACCGGCCGGGGACCGGATCCCGCGGCGGAGCCCATCATTCAAGTGACTTGATTTTCTGTCAAGGACCCTGAATGGTCTCGCCATGTCAGAAGGTCGGCGGCGTGTTCACCCAGAAGATGCTGGCGGGCTCGCCCCCGGCGTTCCGGTAGGCGTGCCGCAGGTTCGAGGCGAAGACGAAGCTGTCGCCCTGCGACAGGCGATGGGTGCGGTCCTCGAGGATGAGGTCGACGGTGCCGCGCAGCACGTATCCCACCTCCTCGCCGACGTGCTGGATCGGGCCGGCGCTCTCGCCTCCCACGTCGATGTGGTGGATGTTGCACTGGAGCAGGTGGCCCGCCGCGTAGGGGATGACGCGCTCGAGGCTGATGCCCTCGCCGCGCCGCAGCGGGTCGAGCGCGATGATGGGCCGCTCGCCGGCGCGGAACACGATCCCGTCCTCGCCGTCGTTCTCCTCGAACAGCCAGCCGATGTTGGTCCCGAGCGCCTCGACGAGGCGGTGCAGCATGGGGAGCGAGGGCGAGGACTTCCCGTTCTCGATCTTGGACAGCATGCTTTCCGAGCAGCCGACCGCGTCGGCGAGGCCCTTCAGCGTCATGCCCTGCATCTGCCGCGCCAGCCGCAGCCGCACGCTCACGCCCCCGAGTTTCGGGGCATCTTCGCTTTGCATCGGTCTGATGGCACGCTCCATGGGCGCCGGGCGCCGGCGTATCGGGCCCGTGCCGTCACCTTAATCGCCTGCGTCGTCGCCACAACCACGGCGGTCCGCCGCGCCGGCCCTCGCTTTCCGCGCCACGAGTCCCCCCGATGACCGATGCCCTCGCCCTCGCCCAAGCCCTCGTGCGCCTCGACACGGCGGGGCCGGCCCCGCAGGAGCGTGCGGCGGTCGACCTGCTGGCGCCCCTGCTCGAGGCCGCCGGCTTCGGCGTCGCCGTCCATGACATGGCGCCCGGCCGGCCGTCCATGGTGGCTGTCCACGCCGGGGCCGGCGGGGACCCTCTGGTGCTGTCCGGTCACCTCGACACGGTGCCGCTCGGGGCCGTGCGGTGGCGACGACCGCCGCTGTCGGGCACGGTCGCGGGGGGACGGCTGCATGGGCGCGGGTCGACCGACATGAAGGCGGGCGTCGCCGCCATCGTCACGGCCGCGCTCGCCCACGCGGCTGCGGGCGGGCGCCGCCCCATCGCGCTGGTGCTGACGGCCGGCGAGGAGACGGGCTGCCTCGGCGCCGCGCATCTCGCCCGGCTCGGCGCCCTGCCCCGGGCCTCCGGGATCGTGGTGGCGGAGCCCACCGGCAACCGCGTCGGCATCGGGCACCGCGGGGCCCTGTGGCTGGAAGCCGCCTATGCCGGCGTCGGAGCCCACGGCGCGACGCCGCATCTCGGGCGCAACGCCGTCTACGCCGCCGCCGACGGCATCGTGCTTTGTCGCGACCAGACCTTCGACGACATGGACGACCCGCTGCTCGGCAGCGTGACGCTGAACGTCGGCACGGTGCGGGGCGGCCTCAACGTCAATTCCGTCCCCGATGCCGCGGCCTTCACCATCGACCTGCGGAGCACGGTGCCGGGCAGCCACGCCGGCCTCAGGCGCCACTTCGCCGACCTGCTCGGCCCGGACGCTCGGCTGGCGACGCTGCTCGACCTGCCCGCCGTCCGCACCCCGGCCGATTCGGCGCTGGTGCGGGCCTCGCTCGACGCCGTGGCGGGGGCGGGCGTCGCCGAAGTCCCGCCCCGGGCCCTGCCCTTCTTCACCGATGCTTCCGTGCTGGTGGAGGCTTGCGGGGCCGAAGCCGTGATCCTCGGGCCGGGCGATCCGGCCCTGGCCCACCAGACCGACGAGACCTGCGCGGTGGACGAGATCGCCGCCGCCGTGGCGATCTACGGGCGGCTCCTCGCCAGGTGAGCCTCAGGCGCCCCGCGCCGCCAGGCGCCCCGCGCCGTCAGGCGCCCGGCGCCGTCAGGCGCCCGGCGCGGTGCGCCGCGCGTGAACGGCGAGCGATACCGCGGCCGCGTCGAGGAGCGGCGTCGCCAGGCCGAAGCCGCGGGCCCGGGCCAGGAGATCGCCGAGCACGTGGTCGGCCTCCAGCGGCAGTCCAGCCTGCTGGTCGCGGTAGAGCGAGGACGTCATGGGCGAGCCGGCCGCCGTCAGCATGGCCCGGGTCGCCGCCACATAGGCATCGGCCGGCGGATGGCCGGCGGCCGTCGCCACGGCTGCGGTCTCGCCGACCAGGGCCGCCGCGACGGCGGGACCGCCCGGCGCCGCCGCGATCTCGCCCACCGTCCCGCGCATCAGGCAGGTCAGCGCTCCGAGGGCCGCCAGCATGATCCATTTGTCCCACATGGCCTGCAGGATGTCGGGCGTCGCCCGGGCGGTGAAGCCGCAGCCCTGCAGCGCGGCGTCGATGGCGGCGATGCGGGCCGAGGCGCCGCCGGACAGCTCGCCGAAGGTCAGCTCCTGGCCGGGCGCGAGCTGCCGGATGCGGCCCGACCCGTCGAGCATGGTGGCGACCTTGCAGACGCCGCCGATCACGAGGTCGCCGAACCGCTCCACCAGCAGGTCGATGTGGCGCATCCCGTTGAGGATGGGGAACAAGACGGTGTCGGGCCCCATGGCGGGACCGATGTCGTCGAGCGCGCCCGCCAGGGCATGGGCCTTGACGGTGAGCAGCACGAGGTCGAAGGCGCCGGCGATCTCCGGCCCGAGGACCAGCTTGGGCCGGATCGTCCAATCGCCGGAGGGGGACAGGATCTGCAGCCCGCCGGCGGCGAGTTCCGCGGCACGGCGCGGGCGGACCAGGAAGGTCACGTCGCGCCCGGCCGCCGCGAGGCAGGCCCCGAAATAACCGCCCGTGGCGCCGGCGCCGACGATCAGGATCCGCATGCTACCGCCTCCTCCATCCGGCTCCCCGCGCCCCGGGACGCCGCCCGCCGACCCGCCGTGCCGCCGCGGCGGCTCAGGAGAGCCCGGGCCGGGCGTCCGGGGCCGCCGTGCGGGCCCTGTTCTGCCCCCTGCCCTGCACGCCCTCGGTATATTCGCGCCACAGCAGGACGATCGCCGCCATCAGGGCCGGGCCGACGAAGAGGCCGACGAGGCCCCAGGTCTCGACACCGCCCAGGATGCCGAACAGCACCCACAGGAAGGGCAGCCGCGTCGTGCCGCCGATGAGCACCGGGCGGATGAGGTGGTCGGCCAGGAAGGCGAGGAGGCTGCCGCCGCCCACCACCAGCACCGCCGCCAGCACGCTGCCCTGGGCGAGCAGCACCCCGCCCACGACGATGAACACCACCGTCACGGCGAACGGCACCATGGCGGCGAAGGCCGTCAGCGCACCGAAGAGGATCGGGTGCGGCACGCCCGCGAAGGCGTAGACGACGCCCATGACGAAGCCCTCGCCGAGGCCCACCAGCACCAGCCCGTCGACGGTGCCGTGGATGGAGGCCACGACCTGCCGGGCGACACGCTCGCCCTTGGCGCCGAAGGCCTTCTGGCTCGCGTCGAGCATCTGGCGCACGACCTCGTTGCCCTCCTTGAACAGGAAGAACAGCGTCATCAGGGCGAAGAAGAACAGCACCGTGCGGTGGACGATCTGCCCGCCGAGGTTGCGACCGATCTCCGCCGCCTTGGCGCGGTCGACCCGTTCGGCGATGCCGTGCGCCTGGGCGCCGTTGGCGAGGTTGTCCTGCCACCAATGCGAGATGGCGTCGGCGCCGAAGGGCAGGTGCGCGATGAAGTCCGGCAGCGGGATGCCCGACGTCGTGGCGCGGCGGTAAAGGTCGAGGACCGAGTGGAACTCCCGCAGCGCTTCGAACAGCACCACGACCAGCGGCAGGCCGAAGAGCAGGCCGACGCCGAGGGTGAAGAGGCTCGGCATCAGCACGTTGTGCTTGCCGGGCGGGAAGCGCCGCAGGGCCTTCTCGTAGAGCGGCCAGAACGCCACGGCGAGGACGGCCGCCCAGGCCAGGGCCGGCAGGAAGTCGTGGATGGTCCAGAGCCCGAGCGCCACCAGCACCACCGCCAGCAACACGCGGGCGTTGCGCTGCCGCGCCCCCGGCACGGCTCCGTCACCGTCGCCGGCGAGCGCGTCGCGCCGCGGGGCCGTCTCGATCGCAGTCATGAGGGAGGCACAGTCATGATGAAGCTGAAGTCATGGGGAAGGCACCTCGGGACCGATCGGAGACGCTCGGGACCGCGCCGGACCCTTGTCCGGCGCGACCGGTTCAGCGGACGGTGCGGGTGGTGGTGACGGTGCGGCCCATGGGACCGCGGCGCATCACGCGTTTCGTCACGACGCGGCCGCCGAACGGCCCACGGCGCACGGTCCTGGTGACCACCATGGCGGCATCGACGACGGGCGCCTGGGCGGCGGCCGGGATGGCGGCGGCGGGGGCGAGCGGAAGGGCTTCCGCCGTGCCGGCGAGGCAGATCCCGGCGAGGCCGGCGAGAGCGAGGGTGGCGGCGAACTTCATGAGACGTTTCTCCTGCGTGACGGTCCGACGATCGGACCTGCCTGCGGGCCGATCCGTCGGCCTGCGACGAACCATCCCGCCCTGTCCGGCCCACCGGCCAGAGGCGAAACCACGGCGTCGCCCTGGAACGGTGTCCCAAATTCCCCAACGCCAATGGCCGCGTTCAAGTTTCAGCTTCACCGCCGTCGGCGTCACTCCGGCGGGAACACCATGGCGTCGCCGCGCACCTCGATGAGGACGGCGGAGCCCGCCTCGGGCGGCGCGGCCGCGACCCAGCAGGCCTGCAGCGCCACGGCGCCGCCCTCGGTCTCGAGATCGAGCCAGGTCAGCGGGCCCAGCATGGCGGCGTGGCGCACCGTGACGCGCAGGCCCGCGCCGGGCGCGGCGGCGACGACCTGTTCCGGCCGCAGCATCAGGGCGACGGGCCCGTCGGGGACGCCGTGGGGGTTGCGGACCGGCAGGCGGCCCAGCGCCGTCTCGGCGCTCGCCCCCGTCAGGGTGCCGTCGAGCAGCATGGCGGCGCCGGCGAGGCGGGCCGTGTCGAGGTCGACCGGCGCCCGGTAGAAGTCCGCCGGCGTGCCCCGCTGGACGATGCGGCCCGCCCGCATGACGGCGATCTCGTCGGCGACCGTGAAGGCCTCGTCGCGATCGTGGGTGACCATGAGGGCCGCGGCGCCGCCGCGCTTGAGGATGGCGCGGACTTCGGCGCAGAGCGTGCGGCGCAGGTGGGCGTCGAGGGCGTTGAAGGGTTCGTCGAGCAGCACCACGGCGGGCGACGGCGCCAGCGCCCGGGCGATGGACACGCGCTGCTGCTGGCCGCCGGAGAGTTCGTGCGGCATGCGGCGGCCGAAGCCCGCCATGCCGACGAGGTCCAGCATGGCCTCCACCCGTCCGGACCGCCGCCCGGCCGGCGACAGGCCGAAGCCGACGTTGGCGGCGACATCGAGGTGGGGAAACAGCACGCCGTCCTGCGGCACGTAGCCGATGCCGCGCCGGAAGGGCGGCACCCAGCAGCCCCGCCCCCCGGCCGGGCCATCGGCCACGGGCCGCCCTCCCAGCGTGACCGAGCCGGAATCGGCCCGATCGAAACCGGCGACGAGGCGCAGCAGCGTCGTCTTCCCGCAGCCGGAGGGGCCGAGGAGCGCCACGACGGCGCCGGGCGCGACGGCGAGGTCGATGTCGCGCAGCACGGGCGTGTCGCCGTAGGATTTGGCGAGGCCCGAGACCTGCAGGGCGGCGGCGTTCAGGATCGGGCACTCCGGCACGGCGTGGGCGGGAACGCTTCGCCTTCGGCGATGCCGCTCCGGCCCGGGGTCCTCAGGGCTCTGCCCTGAAACCGCCGGGACGCCAAGGTGTTTCCGGCGGCATCGCGGCTCCGGCGCCCTGCCGCGTCAACGGCGGCCGCGGCGTTTCTGCAGCTCGACCGTGGCCCAATAGGCCGGGGCGCCGGACACGAGGACGAGCAGCGCCGCATAGGGGGCGGCCGTGCCGTATTTCATCTGCGACGACTGGGCCCAGAGTTCCATCGCCAGCGTGCGGACGCCGGTCGGCGCCAGGACCAGCGTGGCGGTGAGCTCCTTCATGAGCTGCATGAACACCAGCAGGGTCGCGGCGCTGAGGCCCGGGAGGATGTTGGGCAGCGTCACGGTGAGCAGCACCCGCCACGGCGCCCGGCCCAGCGCCAGCGCCACCTCCTCCATGGCGGGCGGCACCTGCTCGACGGCGGGGCGCAACGCCGTCTGGGCCAGGGGCAGGAAGAGCAGCGCGTAGGCGACGAGCAGCAGCGCCGTGGTCTGGTAGAGGACGGGCGCGACGCGCAGGCAGAAATACACCAGCGCCAGCGCCACCACGAGCCCCGGCAGGGCATGGACCACGAAGGGCAGCCGTTCGGCGAGGACCGCCATGCGGCCCCGCCGCCGGAAGGCCGCCAGCACCAGCGACAGCCCGACCGCCGTGGTGAGCACGGCGCCGAGCGCCGCGAGCTGCACCGAATCGCCCACGGCCGACAGGATCCGGTCGAGCGGCAGCGCGGCCCGGCGGGCCAGCAGCAGCCAATAGGCCAGCATGGCGACCGGCAGGCCCAGGGCCAGGCCGAGCAGGGCGGCGAGGCCGGCGAAGGCCGGCAGAGTCGCGTGGCCGAGCCGCGCCGGCGCGTGGGCCGCGATGGCGCCGGACGCGGCGCGGGAGAAGCGGCGCCGGCCGCGCAGCAGCAGTTCGGCCGCCATGACGCAGAGACACAGCGCGATCAGCACCGCCGACAGCATGGCGGCGGCCGCGCCGTCGTAGCTCAGCTCGTAGGCCTCGTAGATGGCGGTGGTGAAGGTTTCCACCCGCAGCAGCGCCAGGGGGCCGAACTCGACCAGCATGTGCAGCGTCACGAGCAGCACGCCGCCCGACAGGGCCGGCACCAGCTGGGGCAGCACGGTGCGGCCGAAGATGCGCCAGGGGCCGTGCCCGACCGAGCGCGCCACATCCTCGAGCGCCGGGTCCATGCCGCGCAGCGCCGCCGCCACCGGCAGGTAGACCAGCGGATATTCGGCCAGCACCAGCACCAGCACGGCGCCCGCCATGCCTTCGACCCGCGGCGTCAGCGACAGCCAGGCGAAGGCCGAGACCAGGGCCGGCATGGCGAGCGGCAACGGCACCAGCACGCGCCACACGGACCGGCCGGGGAGATCGCTCCGCTCGACGAGCCAGGCCGCCGCCGTGCCGACCAGCACCGAGCCCAGCGTAACGGCGGCGGCGAGTTCGAGCGTGCTGGCGAGCAGCGCCGCCGTGAAGGGGCGGAACAGCAGCGCGGCCGAGCCAGCCCAGCCCACGGCCGCGGCCTGCCACGCCACATAGGCGAGCGGCAGCGCCGCCAGCAGCGCGACCGCGACCAGGGGCAGGACGAGCCAGGACGGCGCCGCGGAAGATCCGCGGCGCGCCAGCGCGGAGGACCCGCGGCGCCGCAGCGCGGAAAGGCTGAAGGCCGCCTCGGCCATCAGTTGATGCCGACGGCCCGCTCGAGGTCGAGGGCGGAGGCGGCGTCGCCGATCTCGGCCGCCGAGACCGGGGAAGGATCGAGCGACGCGAAGGGCTTGAGCGCCGTCGGCGAGACCACGCCCGGCCGCAGCGGAACGTCGCCGGCCGCCTCGGCCAGCACTTTCTGGCCTTCCTCGCTCACCGCATAGGCGGCGAAGCGCTCGGCCTCCGCCCTGTGGGGGGCGAATTTGGGGATGGCGAGGCCCGAAACCGTGAGCAGCGCGCCCGGATCCTTGTTGCCGATGTAGTGGACGCGGGCGTCGAGCGTGTCGGCGCCGCGCTCCTTGGCCACGGCGAGCCAGTAATTGTCGGCATTGACGGCGAGTTCGACCTCGCCCCGGTCGACGGCCAGCACCATGGCGGTGTTCTTGGGGAAGGCCTTGCCGTTGGCCTTGAGCCCGGTGAGCCAAGCCTTGGCGGCCTCGGTGCCCTTCTGCTTCTCGACCGCCACGACCATCTCGAGGAAGGCCGCGGCCCGCGGGTTGTAGGCGAACTTGCCCGCCCATTCGGGCTTGGCGAGGTCCATGATCGAGGCCGGCAGCTTGTCTTCCGCGATGAGCTTGCGGTTGAAGAGGAGCACGAAGCTCCGCGCCGTGACGCCGACCCAATCGTGCTTGGCGCCGTTGAACTGCGCCGGGATGGCGGCGGTGACGTCGCCCGGCAGGGGCGCCAGCAGGTTCTTGTCGGCCAGCGTGACGAGCGCTGTGGAATATTCGGCGTAGAAGATGTCGGCCGGGGTGTGGTCGCCTTCGTCGACGATCTGGCGCGCCAGCGCGGGCGCGCCGTTGTCCCGGAACGCCACCTTGATGCCGGTCTTCTTCTCGAAGGCGGCCGCCAGCGCCTCGACGGGCCCCTCGTCCTGGCTGTTGTAGATCGTCAGCGTCCCGGCTTCGGCCGCCCGACCCGGAGCCGCGCCGAGGAGGGACGCCAGGAGCAGGCCGCCACCGGCGACGGCTCGGCGCGAGCGCGACAACATCATGCAATCATCCCCTGGCCGCCGCGCCGAACCGCTCGTCTCCCGTCATGGGCCTGTATAGACCCCGGTCGAACCGCAGCGGCGACGCGCACGATCTATATCGAGAGCGGCCTTCATCGGTCAATTGCTTCGCCGCATGGCAAGCCTGCATTCGGATTGCTGTGTTTTATAATTATTCCATTGTGAAGCACCGTGCCGGGGGGACTTCGGCGGTCCATCGCGGCCCGGCGGGCCCGGGCGGGGCTTCACCGGGTCTTAACCAATCCGGGCTCCAATCGGGGCAAAGCGCGATCGGGCAGCGACGGACCGCACCACCATGAGGCTTTCCATTCCCTTCGGCGGCATCGCCGTCGCCCTCGCCCTCGCGCTGCCGGGCCCCGCCGCCGCCCAGGACGATTGCGGGCTCCTCTGCCAGCTCAACGGATACCTGTCGGCCGACCACATGACGGCGAGGCCCGGCGAAGCGAGCCCCACGCCGAACGCCCCGAAGCCGCACCGATCCCACGCGGCCGCCCACAAGCCGACCGCCAAGCCCGTCGCGGCGGGGCCGGCCCAGGCGGGTCGCGAGCAGGCCAGCGTCGAACACGCCAAGGTCGAGCCGGCCAAGGTCGAGCACGCCAAGGTCGAGCGCCCCACCCCCACACCGGTCCGGTCGGCGCAGGCCAAAACCGATGCCGCCAAGCCCGAGCCTGCCAAGCCCGAGACGCCGAAACCCGCGCTCGCCGAAGCTCATCCGGACAAGGCTCATCCGGAAAAGGCTCATCCGGAGAAGGCGCATCCGGTCCGGGCGGCTTCGGCCGTCAAGGCGGCCCCCGCGGTCGAGACCGCGACCGCGTCCGAGCCCCGCGCGACGAGACCCGTCCGGGCCGCGGCGGCGTCCGAGACGGCGCCGGCGCATCGAGCGGTCGCCCATGCCGGCGTGACCGTGCCGGCCGTCGCGGCTCCGGTGGCGGTGGCCTCCGGCACGCCGGCACCGGCCCACTCCCGGTCCCATCGCGTCGCCGCCGCCGCCGCCGATCCCGCCGCGACCCGCACGATGACGTTGACCGCCCTCGCCGCCATCCCGGGCAGCGCTCCCGCCATCTCGGCGGGCTTCCAGCCGCTCTCGAGCCCGGGCTTCCACTGAGGCCTGGCGAACCAAGGCCCTTGGCGCCGAAACCGCACGGGAAGCTCCCGCGGTTTCGGCGCCGTCAGGCTGCCCCGAGGGGCGTCACGCCGCCGGCGGCAGCACGGGCCTGTGGGCCGCGATCTCGTCGAGATGGGCGAAGTCCCGCCGCACCTGCGGGTCGATGGCGGTGATCAGGCGCGCCCCGCGGCCATAGGTGAGCCAGGCCCAGACCCAGTTCAGGTAGACGGTGATGCGGTTGCGCGCGCCGATCAGGAAGAACAGGTGCACGACGCTCCACAGCAGCCAGCCGACGAGGCCCGTCATCTTGACGCGGCCGCCGAGGTCGGCGACCGCGGCCGAGCGGCCCACCATGGCGAGCTGGCCCTGGTCGTCGTAGCGGAACGGCTGCGGCAGGGGCTCGCCGATCAGGCGCTGCATCAGCACCTTGGCGACATGCGCGCCCTGCTGCTTGGCGACCGGGGCCACGCCCGGCAGGCGGTGGCCCGCCGCATCCTCCATGTAGGTGCAGTCGCCGACCGCGTAGACGCCGTCGAGCCCCGGCACCGCGCAGTGTTCGTCGATCTTGATGCCGTTGCCCTTGCCGGTCTCGGCCCCGACCCAGGCGGCCACGGGCGTGGCGGCCGTGCCGGCGGCCCAGAGCACGTTGGCGGCGAAGATGCGCTCGCCGCCCGCCACCACGCCGTCGCGGTCCACCGTTTCGACCTGCGCGCCGGTCTTGACCTCGACGCCGAGGTCCTCGAGGTGGTGCCGGGCATAGGCGGACAGCTTGTCGGGAAAGCCCGCCAGCAGGCTCGGGCCGCCCTCGCAGAGAACGATCCGGGCCGAGTTCGGCCGGATGCGGCGGAAGTCGCGCGCCAGCGTGGCATGGGCGAGTTCCGCGATGGCGCCGGCCATCTCGACGCCGGTCGGCCCGCCCCCCACGATCACGAAGGTGAGCAGGCGCCGGATCTCGTCCGGGTCGGTGCGACTTTCCGCCCATTCGAAGGCGGCCAGCAGGCTGGAGCGCAGCGCCAGGGCCTGGTCGAGCGTCTTCAGCGTGAAGGCGTGGCGGGCCCAGTCGTCGTGGCCGAACCAGGAATAGACCGAGCCCGTCGCCAGCACGAGGTGGTCGTAGGGGATGTCGGGCACGCCCTTCACGTGGACGAGCTTGTTGTCCGTATCGACGCCCGTCACCTCGCCCATGAGGGTGCCGACCCGGGGCATGTCGGTGAACAGGCTGCGCACCGGCACGGCAATGTCGGAGGGCGCCAGCGCCGCCGTGGCCACCTGGTAGAGCAGCGGCTGGAACAGGTTGTGGTTGGTCTTGTCGATGACGGTGACGACGGCCGGCGCGAGGTTCAGCCCCCGCACCACTTCGAGGCCGCCGAAGCCCGCCCCGATGATCACGATGCGCGGGAGGCCCCTCGGCTGATGCGGGTCGTGCGTCATGGTGCTGGTCGGCATGCCGGTCCTCGTCGGGGGTCGGTCGGAAGAAGCGCCGCGCGCGCCCTATCCGCAGACCATCTGGAACAGGGCGGTGCGCAGCGGCGGGCCGTAATCGGCCTGGCGGAAATAGGCGGCCTGCGGCAGAGGATCCACGGCCAGCGCGATTTCCTCGTTGCGCGGCAGCGGGTGGAGGATGCGGGCGCCGGGCTTCATGCGCCGCGCCGTCGGCAGGTCCAGCACGAACCGGTCCTTGACGGTCTGGAACATGGCCTCGTCGGTGAACCACTCCTTCTGCGGACGGGTCATGTACAGGATGTCGACCGTCGGGACCAGGTCTTCCCAGTCGTCCGTCTCGGTATAGGGCACGCCCGCCCGGTCGAGGGTGTCGCGCACGTCGGCACCGACGCGCAGTTCCGGCACGGACACGAAATGCACCTTGGCGCCGGGGCAGCGGGCCAGCAGCGTCACGAGCGAGCGGACGGTGCGGCTGTAGCGGCAGTCGCCCACGAAGGCGACCTCGACGTCGCTGGTGCGGCCGAGCTCGCGCTGGATGGTATAGAGGTCGAGCGCCGCCTGGGTGGGGTGCTCGCCGGCGCCCGAGCCGGCGTTGAACACCGGCATGGCGAAGCCCAGGCGCTGCATGTTGCGGTCGACCACGACGGGCGCGTCCTCGTCGTGGTGGCGCAGCACGAGGGCCTTGGGGCGGTAGCCGGCGACGATGCGGGTCGTGTCCTCGAGGATCTCGCCCTTGGCGGCGGAGGAGAACTGCCCGGCATCCTCGGTGTAGATGACCTGCGCGCCGAGGCGGATGGCGGCGAGCTGGAACGACATGCGGGTGCGGGTCGAGGGCTGGTAGAACAGCATCGCCACGACCTCGTCGCGGAAGATCGGCTCGGGCCGGGCGTCGAGGAGCCGGGTGGTCCGCTCGGCGAGTTCGGCGAAGACGTCGGGCGTGAAGATCCCGGCATCGAGGATGGATCGTCCCTTGAGCGACATGTGAACTCCCGCGGCGTCTCGGCTGGCGGCCCCCTCTGCCACGGCGGCGGGCAAAAGGACACTGCCGGCGGGGCGAAAGGGCGGGACCGCGAGGGCCGTCACGCCCCCCTGCGCGCCGCCCCCATGGCGGCCGCGAGGCGCGGCCAATCCTTCTTGGGCGACCAGACGACGTTGAGCCGCGCCACGTCCTCGGCCACGGCCGCATCGCCCTGGGCGTACTGCCCGAAGGGCTTGTGCACGACCGCCACCACCGGCAGCACCAGGCCGGGGCGCGGCGCGTAGCTGTCGCCCACCGTCTCGGAGCGGTTGAGGAAGCACAGGATGCCGGCGACGCGGGCGCCGTGGCCCTCGATGAGGTCGACGAGCTTGGCCGTGGTCGAGAAGTTGTTGCACACGTCCTCGACGATGAACCAGCTTTCGCCCGCCTCCGGCTCGTGGCGCGAGAACACCATCTCGGAGGCCTCGCGCGCCGTCGCCGAGGCGGCCGCCGTGGTCCTCTTCTCGGGATAGATATAGCCCTTCCCGGCCTCGAGGCCGAGCTGGTAGGCGAAGGCCTTGCCGCCCTCGGGCGCCCCGATGAAGCCCGCGGCGCCGTCGAGGTCGAGCCCGCGCGCCCGGGCCAGGGCGACGAGCCGGCGGGCGAAGACCTGCAGCAGCGCCGGCCGGCGCTCGGCCCGGGCGAAATTGACGTAGATGTCGCCGACATACTGCCGGCCGTCCCCGTCCTTGCCGGCATAGCCCACCAGCGGCCCGGTGCGACGGCCCGCCTCGTCGCGCGGCGCCTCGTAGAAGGCGCCGGCGTCGCGCATGAGGTCGAGCGGGTCGAAGGCGGGGTCGGCGGCGTCGGTCATCGGTTGCAGTCCTGGATCTCGGCGGTCAGGCGCTCGGCTTCGGCGCGGGCCGCCACGGCGAAATCGTCGCCCTCCGAAGCGTAGAGGATGGAGCGGGACGCGCTGACGATCATGCCACGTCCCCGCGCGTCGCGCCCGGCCGCGACGGTGCGGCGGAGGTCGCCGCCCTGGGCGCCGATGCCCGGGATGAGGATCGGCATGTCACCCACGATGGCCCGCACCGCCGCCATCTCGTCGTGGAACGTCGCCCCCACCACGACGGCGCAGTTGCCGTTGCGGTTCCAGTGCTGGGCGACGCGCCGCGCCACGACGCGATAGAGCGGCTCGCCCGCGACGGTCAGGTCCTGGAACTCGCCGCCGCCGGGGTTCGACGTGCGGACCAGCACGATCGTGCCCTTGTCGCGGCGGCCGAGGAAGGGCCGCAACGCTTCCTCGCCGAGATAGGGATGGACCGTGACGGCGTCGGCGCCGAGCTGCTCGAAGGCGTGGTCGGCGTAGCCCTGGTTGGTCGAGCCGATGTCGCCGCGCTTGGCGTCGTAGACGACCGGCACGTCGGGCGCCACGGTCCGGATGTGGCGCATCACGGTCTCGAGCGCGGCGAAGCCCGGCGCGCCCTCGGCCTCGAAGAAGGCGGCGTTGGGCTTGAACGCGCAGGCGACGTGGGCGGTGGCGTCGACGATGGCGCAGCAGAACCGCGCGATCGCCGCCGCCCGGGCCTCGCGCGACGGGTGCGATCCCGCCGGTGCCGTGACGGCGACCGGCAGCCGGTCCCAGACGGGATCGAGCCCGATGCAGGCGAAGAGGCCGGCGTCCCAGCGCGCTTCGAGGCGTGCGCGGAAGCTCATGCCGCCACCCGCGAGGTGTGGGCCTCGCCGGCACGGCGGGCGAGGTCGCGCTTGACGATGCGGGTCGGCAGCCAGGGCGCGCGGAAGTGGATGGCGCCGTAGGAAACCGCGCGGGCCCCGAGCGCCCGCACGCGGTCGAGGTCGTCGAAGCCCATCACGCTCGGGGCGATCACCGGCAGCGCGCCCTCGGCGGCGATCTCCTGCACGGCCTTCCAGTTCAGCGCCTGGGCGGGCCGGCCCGACACGCCGCCGCCGCCGCCGCCGACCCGTTTCTCCAGCCGCCACAGGGGGCTGCGCCCCTCCGGATAGATCTGTTCCCAGGGCACGCTGTTGAGCGAAACGGCCTCGGCGAGACCCTTGAGCCCACGCGCGATGCCGAGGTAGTCCTGGCTGGTCGAGACCTTCACGATCACGGGGTGGCGCGAGACGCGCTTCACCGCTTCCACGCCCTGCACCACCTGGCCGGCATTGCCGAGCGCGTGGCCGGTGTTGGGACAGGACGGGTTCACCTCGAGCGCCGCCAGCGGGAAGCGGTTCAGCGCCGACGCCATGGCGGCGAGCTCGTCGTCGTCGCCGAAGATCGACACGGCGGTCCTGACGCGCTCCCAGTCGAGCTTCGGCCCGATGTCGCGGAGCCACCAGTCGAAGCCCGGGTTGGTGAGGCCCACCTTGTTGACCGAGCCGCCCGGCACGAGCCGCACGCAGGTCCAGGGCCGGTAAAGCTTGAGGTTGCCCTCGCGCGGCGCCCGCGTCAGGGTCTTCAGCACCACGGTGAAGAGGTCGGGGCGGATAAGGCCGGAGGCCACCATGGCGCGCTGCCAGGGCCAGCCGCGGCCGTCGAAGGCGAGGGAGCCGCTCGACACGACGTGGTCGAGGACGTGGCCGTTGGACAATCGGATCATCGCGGCCTCCGCGGCGGACGGGTTCGACGGCGCGGGCCTCGGGACGGATGAGGGTCTCGGCCGAACACCCGGTGCTGTAACAGGTCGGCGCCGAAAGTGAAGCTGTCGCGGCCGGCCGGCCCACGATGGATTGGACCGCAAGACCCGGAGTGCGGCGGCCCGCGCCGGGGCCTAGATCCCGAGGCGGGAAACGGGGGAGATGCCGCCATGGAAGCCAGCGCCATGCACCAGAGGGCCGTGCACCACGACGAGGACGCCACCCGCTGGGCCGCCGTGACGGCACGCGACGCCGCCGCCGACGGGCGGTTCGTCTACGCGGTCCGCACCACCGGGGTCTTCTGCCGCCCCTCGTGCCCGTCGCGCCCGGCGCGGCGCGAGAACGTCGGCTTCCACCCCGATGCCGCCGCGGCGCGCGCGGCCGGCTTCCGGCCCTGCCTGCGCTGCCGCCCCGAGGGGGAAAGCGCGGCGGACCGCCAGGCCGCCCTCGTCGACCGGGCCTGCCGGCTGATCGAGGCGGCCGAGCTCGAGCCCGACCTCGCCGCCCTGGCGCGGGACGCCGGCCTCAGCCGCTTCCATTTCCACCGGGTGTTCAAGGCCGCCCTGGGCGTCACGCCCCGGGCCTATGCGGCCGCGCGCCGGGCCGCGCGCGCCGCCGACGCCCTGGCCGGCAGCGAAACCGTGACGGAGGCCATCTACGCGGGCGGCTTCGAGTCGAGCGGGCGCTTCTACGCCGAATCGCCGGCGCGGCTCGGCATGACACCGTCGGCGCGGCGGCGGGGCGGCGCCGGCGAGACGATCCGGTTCGCCCTCGGCCAATGCTCGCTCGGGGCCGTGTTGGTGGCGGCCACGACCCGCGGCGTCGCCGCCATCACGCTCGGCGACGACCCCGGGGCCCTGTTGCGGGACCTGCAGGACCGCTTCCCCGCCGCCGATCTCGTGGGCGGCGACGCCGGCTTCGAGGCGACGGTGGCGCGCGTCGTCGGCCTCGTCGAGGCGCCGCGGGCCGGCTTCGACCTGCCGCTCGACATCCGGGGCACGGCCTTCCAGGAGCGCGTCTGGCGGGTGCTGCGCGCCATCCCGGCCGGCGAAACGCTGAGCTACGCCGAGGTGGCGGCTCGGCTCGGCGCCCCGCGCGCGGTGCGCGCCGTGGCGGGCGCCTGCGCCGCCAATGCCCTGGCTGTGGCGATCCCGTGCCACCGCGTGGTCAGGACCGACGGTGGGCTGTCCGGCTATCGCTGGGGCATCGCCCGCAAGCGGGCGCTGCTGGAGCGCGAGGCCGGGGCGTGAGCGGCCGCCGTCAGGGCAGGCGGCCCTCGGCGACGAGCCGGTCGACGAAGCCGTCGAAACTCGCATAGGTGGCGCTCGCCAGCGCCGCCCCGACGCTGACGCGGCGCACGCCGACCCCGGCGAGGTCCGCCACCGACAGGCCCGTGCCGGTGAGGTTGGCGTTGAGGGGCCGGTCGACCGACCGCACCAGGTGGGCGATGGCGTCGAGCCGCTTGATGCCGGGCGCGTAGAGGCAGTCGGCACCGGCCTCGGCATAGGCCCGCAGCCGCCCGGCGACCGCGTCGAGGTCGAGCGGGTCGACGAGATAGGCCTCGCAGCGCCCGACCAGCACGACGTCGGCCCCGGACGCGTCGATCGCGCGCCGCGCCGCCCGGAGGCGCGCCACCGCCTCGTCGCGGCCGAACAGGCGCCCGCCCTGCTGGTCCTCGATCGAAAGGCCGCTCACCCCCGTCTCGATGCAACGCGCGACGTTGTCGGCCACCCCCTCGGGCGTGTCGGCGAACCCGGCCTCGAAGTCCGCATTCACCGGCAGGTCCGTGACGCCGCACAGGAACCGAAGGTGGTCGAGCACGACGTCGACCGGAAGGTCGCCGTCCTCGCGTCCCAACGCCCAGGCGGCGCCGGCGCTGGTCGATGCCAGGGCCTTGAACCCCGCCCTGGCCAGCCGCACGGCGGTGCCGCCGTCCCACGGGTTGGGGAGCACGAAGCAACCGGAGCGATGAAGCTCCCGGAAGGCGGCGCGGCGTTGCGCCAGGACGGCAGATGACGGCTCCGGCATGGTTTCTCCCGATCGGCGGATCATTGCGATGGTGTGGCGGAAGCCGGCAGGTCCCGGCCCGTGACGATGAGGTCGACGGCCATGCCGGATCCGTTCGGCCCCACCGGGACCCGGCAGGGCCCGGCGACCCGGCAGCGGTCGACGCCGCCGCTCACCGAAGGCCCCGTCATGAACAGGCCCGACCAGCCGGCGTCGATCCGGGACAGGGCCGCATCGCCGAGCGCCATGAAGACCAGCAGGCCGGCGACGACGCGGAGCGACCGCACGTCGGCGCTCGATCCGGCGGCCAGCATGACGATGAGACAGGTGGAGGGGCAGAAGAAGTACCGGGCGCCGGCCCAGCCCCCGAGCAGGTCGTCGGCCTTGCCGAGCTGTCCGAAGGCGTTCACCAGGCCGACTTGCACAGCCGTGGCGGCGAGCGCCACGGCCAGGACGGCTCCGAGGCGATCGCGCGCCAGGACCGTGAGGATGCCGAGCCCCGCAAGACCGACGAGCGTCAGCTGCGCCGCCGAGCCGCCCCAATGCGGGCCGTGGGCGCGCAGGACCGCCGTCATGCTCTCGACGCCGTCGACCGGCAGGAAGCCGGCGAGCACGGTGTGCAGCACGAAGGCCGCCAGCGTCTGCGGCGTCAGCTGGAACTGGCGGTGGACCTGCCCGGCATGGGCCAGGATCACGCCGCATTGCAGGGCGGCGGCCGCCGCCAGGACGGCCGCCAGGGTGAACCGGTACCGGGTCGGCCTCAGCCAGGCGAGCGCCAGGAACAGCGGCAGGAGGATGCAGGACGGCGTGCCGGTCAGACCGCAGGCGGCGAGCGCGGCGTAGCGGCGCCAGGCCGGGGCGCTGGTCGCGCCGACGTCATCCTGCAGCGCCAGCAGCAGGGCGACGGCCGAACACACCCATTGGACGTTGGTGGCACTCAGGAACACCTCGTAGCCGGCGGTCTGCGCGGCGAAGAGCAGGCAGGCCACCGCCACCGACACGGCCGAGCAACCGCTCGACACCAGGACCCGGGCCATGAGGAAGGCGCCGTAGGCCGCGACGAGCAACGGAAGATAGGTCGTCGCCACGGCCGCCTGCCGCGGCGGCGACAGGATCGACAGTTCGACGAAGAGGTTGGTGAGGAACTGATAGTTCCCGTTGGCGACGAAACCCAGGGCGCCGAGCAGCGGCAGGTCGCGCATCGCCCGGAAATAGAGCGCTCCCTCCTCGGCCCAGAACCTCGGATGGCGGAACAAGTCCGGCGTCCGCACGGCGAGGCACAGCACGAACAGCCCCGTCCCCATCCAGGCCAGGGCCGTGCGCTGCGTGGCCGGTGCCGGGACCCTGCGGCTCGAGGAAACCGGGTCGGGTCCGCGCGGGACGCTGCTGGCCGCCACCATGAGACACTCTCGTCGTCGGTCGTTACCGGTCGGTTTCCATCACGCGTGGTGGCCGGGTCAAGACCGCGGCGGCGAGCGGACATGAAATCTCCAGAGATTCACCACAATCCAGGTCGCGCCGCCACCGTCTGGCCCGCCGGCACCGGTCGGGATTGCATGCGATCGTCTGGACAGGGCCTCCGCCGAAGCTAATGTCGCGAGGACCCTCCCGAACCCGGAAAGTCCCGTCCATGCGCGCCTTCAACCCCGTCGACCGTTCGCTCGCCATGGGCTCCAGCGGCATGGCGGCGACCTCGCACCCGCTCGCCACGCTGACGGCGATCGAGACCCTCAAGGCCGGCGGCAACGCCATGGACGCCGCCATCGCGGCCGTGGCGGTGCAATGCGTGGTCGAGCCCGCCATGACGGGCCTCGGCGGCGACTGCTTCGCCCTCTACGCGCCGCAGGGCGGCACCCCGGTGGCGCTCAACGGGTCGGGCCGTGCCCCGGCCGCCGCCACGGCGGACTGGTTCGCCGAGCGCGACCTCACGGCCCCGGCCCCGACCTCGCCCCATGCCGTCACGGTGCCGGGCTGCGTCGACGCCTGGTGCCGGCTCAACGCCGGCCATGGGCGCAAGCCGCTGGCCGAGCTGCTGCAGCCCGCCATCCGCATGGCCGAGGAGGGCTTCCGCGTGACGCCGCGCGTCGCCTACGACTGGGCGACCTTCCGGGACCGGCTCGAGCCCGACCCGGACGCGCGCGCCGCCTTCCTGCCCGGCGGCAGCCCGCCGCGTGAGGGCGACCTGTTCCGCCTGCCGGCGCTCGCCGCCACGCTGCGCCGGGTCGCCGCCGAGGGCCGGAAGGGCTTCTACGACGGCGCCGTCGCCGACGGCATCGTCGCCAAGCTGCGCGGGCTCGGCGGCCTGCATACGGCGGAGGACTTCGACGCGCAGCGGGCCGAGGTGGTGGAGCCGATCGCGACGCGGTTCCGCGGCCACGACGTCTACGAATGCCCGCCCAACGGCCAGGGCCTCATCGCGCTGATGATGCTGCGCCTCGCCGAGCGGCTCGACCTGTCGGGTGCGCCCGAGGCCGAGCGCATCCACCTCCTGGCCGAGATCACCAAGGCGGCCTACCTGGCCCGCGACACCTACCTCGCCGACCCGCGCCAGGTGGCGGTGCCGGTGGCGGAGCTGCTGTCGGACGCCTGGGTGGAGGCGATCCTGCCGCGGATCGACCGCGAGCGGGCGGGGCCGCCCGTCTTCTCCGACGAGGTGCCGCACCGCGACACGGTGTGCCTGTCGGTCGTCGACCGGGACCGCAACTGCGTGTCCTTCATCAACTCCATCTTCAACAGCTTCGGCTCGGGCCTCTACGTCCCGGACAGCGGCGTGCTGCTGCACAACCGCGGCCTCTCGTTCCGCTTCGCGCCCGGCCACGCCAACAGCATCGCGCCCGGCAAGCGCCCCATGCACACCATCATCCCCGGCATGGTGTGCCGCGACGGCCGGGCCCTGATGCCCTTCGGCGTGATGGGCGGACACTACCAGGCGACCGGCCACGTCGATTTCCTCAGCAACGTGCTCGGCCGCGGGCTCGACCCGCAGGACGCCAGCGACACGCCCCGCACCTTCGCCTTCGGCGGCGCGCTGCAGGTCGAGACCACCGTAAAGCCGGCCCTGCTCGACGACCTGCGCCGCCGCGGCCACGTCATCGAGCCCCAGACCACGCCGATCGGCGGCTGCCAGTCGGTGCTGATCGACTGGGAGCGCGGCGCCCTGTTCGGCGGTTCGGACCACCGCAAGGACGGCATCGCGCTCGGCTATTGAGCGGCGGGGGCGCGTGGCCCGGCCGGGGCGAGCGCCCCGTCACAGGGGCCGGGTCGCGCCCTCGAGCCAGGCGCGCACGTCAGGGGCGAGCAGCGGCGCCACGATGTCCCGCACCTCGGCGTGGTAGGCGTCGATCCAGGCCCGCTCCTCGGCGTCCAGCATGGCGACGTCGATGAGGTCGCGCTGGATCGGCGCGAAGGTCAGGGTTTCGAAGCCCAGCATGGGGCGCTCGCCGCCGGGGATGTCGCGCGCCTCGACAAGGATCAGGTTCTCGATGCGGATGCCCCAGGCGCCGGCGCGGTAGAGGCCGGGCTCGTTCGACAGGATCATGCCTTCGGCCAGCGGCGTCGTGCCGGTCTTGGCGATGCGCTGCGGCCCCTCGTGCACCGACAGGTACGAACCCACGCCGTGCCCGGTGCCGTGGTCGAAGTCGAGGCCGGCGCGCCACAGGTGCTGGCGCGCGAAGGGGTCGAGCTGGGCGCCCGTCGTGCCCGGCGGGAAGACCGCGCGGGCGATGGCGATGTGGCCCTTCAGCACGCGGGTGAAGCCGTCGACGAAGGCCGGTTCGGGGGGCCCGACGCAGAGCGTGCGGGTGATGTCGGTGGTGCCGTCCTCGTATTGCCCGCCGCTGTCGATGAGGAACACGCCGGGCCCGACCGGGAGGTCGGAGCCCGTGGTGACGCGGTAATGCGGGATGGCGGCATGGGGGCCGAAGCCCGCGATGGTCGGGAAGGACAGGTCCTTCAGCGCCCCGGTCTCGCGCCGGAAATGTTCGAGCGCCTCGACGCAGGAGATCTCGGTGAGGCCGCCCTTCGGCGCCTCGCCGGCGAACCAGTGCAGGAAGCGCGCGAAGGCGGCGGCGTCGCGCCGGTGCGCCTCGCGCGAGCCCTGCCGCTCGGCCTCGCTCTTCGACGCCTTCATGAGGGCGATCGGATCCGTCCCGACCGTCGCGGTGCCGCCGGCCGCCTCGAGCGCCCGCACGAGACGGTGCGGCACGGTGGCGGCGTCGAAGCGCAGCGCCCGCCCCTCCCGGCCGAGCCGGTCCATGGCGGCGAGCAGGCCGGCCGGAGGCGCCACCTCGGTCACGGCTTCGAGCGCGTCCCGCACGCTGTTCGACAGCTTGGCGCCGTCGACGTAGAGGATCGGCCGGCCGCTCCTCGGCACCAGCGCGTAGGCGAGCGGCAGCGGCGTGTGGCCGACGTCGGCGCCGCGGATGTTGAACAGCCAGGCCACGGCGTGGGGGTCGCTCACCAGCAGCGTTTCGCCCTCGGCGAGCCTGTCGCGGACCGCCGCCACCTTGGCGGCGCGGTCCTGGCCCGCGAGATGCTCGGGGTGGAGCGACACGGCACCGCACGGCGCGGCCGGCCGGTCGGTCCAGACCGCGTCGACCGGGTTGCTGTCGACCGGCACCAGGCGGGCGCCGGCCGCCTCCACGGCGCGCGACAGGCGCTCCACCTGGGGGGGCGTGTGCAGCCAGGGATCGAAGCCGATGGCCTGCCCGGGCACCAGGCGCTCGCCGAGCCAGGCCTCGGGCGGGTGGTCGAGCCAGGGCTCCGGCACGAAGACGGCGAGGTCGACCTGTTCGCGGATCTGCACCGTGTAGCGGCCGTCGACGAAGACCGCCGCCGCGTCGGTGAGGACGACGGCGATCCCGGCCGAGCCGGTGAAGCCCGTCAGCCAGGCCAGGCGCTCGGCCGCCGGCGGCACGTATTCGTTCTGGTGTTCGTCGGCGCGCGGCACCACGAAGCCGTCGAGGCCGCGCCGCGCGAGTTCGGCCCGCAACGCCGCGACCCGGGCGCCGCCCTGCGAAGGGTCGGCCTTCTCGTCGAAGGACTGAAAGCGGGCGTGCAACATGGAGGGCCTCCTCGCGACGGGCTCGGAGCGACGCGGCGGCGCGCGGCCGTCGGCCCCTCCCGGGGCCACGTTGTACCCGACGCGGCGGTGCGGCGCGACGCCGACGCGTCCAGCGAAACGGCAAAGGGGCCGGGACCATCGGCGACTGCCGATGCGCCTCCGCCGCCTCTGGGCGGGATCGCGTTTCCCTCCGGCGGCGGAGTGTTCTAAGGGCTCGACGCAACGAAGCGAGCGAACCCATGATCCCCAACCTCCTCTCCATCGCGGGCTCGGACCCGAGCGGCGGGGCCGGCATCCAGGCCGACCTCAAGACGTTCTCGGCCCTGGGCTGCTACGGCATGGCGGCGCTGACGGCGTTGACGGCGCAGAACACGCGCGGCGTCGTCGCCGTCCACGTGCCGCCGCCGGAGTTCCTGGCGGCCCAGCTCGACGCGATCTTCGCCGACGTGCGCGTCGATGCCGTGAAGATCGGCATGCTGGCCACCGGCGCCATGGTGCGGGTGGTGGCGCGCTGCCTCGCCGACCATCCCGGCCTCCCGGTGGTGCTCGACCCCGTCCTCGTGGCGACGAGCGGCGACAGCCTGGGCGCGCCCGACGTCGTGGACGCCCTGGCGGAGCTTCTGCCCCTCGCCACCGTGCTGACGCCGAACCTGCCCGAGGCGGCGCGGCTCGGGGACGTGCCGGTGCCGGAGGACGAGGACGCCATGCGGAGCGCGGCGGCGGCGCTGCAGGCGCGGGGCGCCCGGGCCGTCCTGGTGAAGGGGGGCCACCTTTCGGGCGGCGAGGCCGTCGACCTCCTGTCCGACCGCGACGGCATCCAGTTCTTCACGGGCGCCCGCATCGCCACGCGCAACACGCACGGCACCGGCTGCACGTTGTCCTCCGCCATCGCCTGCTATCTGGCGAAAGGCCTGGCCCTGGCCGATGCGGTGGGGGCGGCAAAGTCCTATCTGTCGGCTGCCATCCTCGACAGCGCGAGCCTCGACGTGGGGCACGGGCACGGGCCCGTCCACCATTTCCACGCGCTCTGGCCCGCCGGAGATTCAGAGGTCCGATGAACGTCCAGTCTCGAATCGATCCCGCCGCGCAGCTGAACGCCGCTGTGGGCCCGCTGCCGCCCGGCCACCCGGCCGTCAAGCCGCGGCGCATCGGCGTCCTGCTGACCAACCTCGGCACGCCCGACGCCACCGACTATTGGTCGATGCGGCGCTACCTCAAGGAGTTCCTTTGGGACCGCAGGGTCATCGAGGTGAACCGAGCGCTGTGGTGGGTGATCCTCAACGGCATCATCCTCACGGTGCGGCCGGGCCGCAAGGGCAAGGACTACGACACGATCTGGAACCACGAGCGCAACGAGAGCCCGCTGAAGACCATCACGCGCTCGCAGGCCGAGAAGCTCCAGGCCTCGATCGCCGACGGCCTCCTCGGCCCCGACGGCGCCGGCGTCCGGGTCGACTGGGGCATGCGCTACGGCAACCCGTCGGTCAAGTCCGCCCTCGAACGCCTGCAGGGCGAGGGCTGCGACCGCATCCTGCTGGTGCCGCTCTACCCGCAATACGCCGCCGCCACCAGCGCCACGGCCTGCGACAAGGCCTTCGAGGCGCTGATGGCCATGCGCTGGCAGCCGGCCCTGCGCGTCGCCCCCCCTTACGCCGACGACCCCGACTACATCGCGGCCGTGGCCGATTCCATCCGCGACGGGCTGGCGGGGCTGGACTTCGAGCCCGAGGTCGTCATCGCCTCCTTCCACGGCGTGCCGAAGGAATACCTGCTCAAGGGCGACCCCTACCATTGCCAGTGCGCCAAGACGGCCCGGCTGCTGCGCGAAGCGCTCGGCCTCGACGCCGACCGTTTCATGCTCACCTTCCAGTCGCGGTTCGGCGGCGCCGAATGGCTGCAGCCCTACACGGACGAGACCATCAAGGCTCTGGCGGCGCGCGGGGTGAAGCGCCTCGCCGTGGTGACGCCGGGGTTCTCGGCCGATTGCCTCGAGACCATCGAGGAGATCGGCGGCGAGAACGCGGAATATTTCCACCACGGCGGCGGCGAGAAGTTCGCCCGCATCGACTGCCTCAACGACAGCCCGGGCGGCATCCGCGTCATCGAGTCGATCGTCCGCCGCGAGCTCATGGGCTGGGTCTGACCGGCCTCACTCGACGCAGGCCACGTGCGGGCCGGCGATGCCCTGCATGTCGAGGATGCGCCGGGCGAGCTGCCGGTGGTGGCGCGACGGCTGGGTGACGCTGCGCAGGATGGGGTTCGGCAGGGCCGTGGCGAGCAGCGCGGCCTGGCGGCCCGTGAGGGCTGAGGCGCCGACGTGGAAATGGTCCTGCGCGGCGGCCTCGATGCCGTAGATCCCCTCCCCCCATTCGGCGACGTTGAGGTAGGCTTCGAGCACGCGTCGCTTGCCCCACAGCGCGTCGAGCAGGACGGCCAGGGGGATCTCGAGCGCCTTGCGCAGGTAGGAGCGGCCCGGCCACAGGAACAGGTTCTTGGCCACCTGCATGGTGATGGTCGAGGCCCCGCGCGCCGGGGCGCCGTCGCCGTCGGCGATCACCTCGCGCAGGGCCGAGACGTCGATGCCGTGCTCGTGGCAGAACTGGCCGTCTTCCGACAGGATGACCGAGGCGACGAGCTTGGGCGACACGGCCGCGAGGGGCACCCACCGCCGGTCGACCGGCTGGCCGGTGAGCCAGCGCCCCGCCATCAGCGTCGAGACCGGGTGGATGACGGTCTGCAACGCCAGGGCTCCGGCGGCGACCGCCCCGAGCAGGAAGGCGAGCCGCAGCGCCCATCTCACCATGCGGGCGTCCCGTGCGGGCGGGCCGCGGCAGCCGTTTCGGAGGAAAGAATCGTCACGGGATGCGGTCTGCGGATTGAAACGGGCTGGACATTACCGCATCTTCGAGGGGCACAGCCGTGCTTCCTCGGTTCAAACGGGACGGATCCACTGAACTCGACAGTTTTCGCGACAGCGGCGCAGCCGCTCCCCACGGCCCAAGGCGACATCGCCGCGGCCGACCCTCTGGTCCGGACGATACTCGACAGTCTCGACGATGCCAAAGCCGAGGATGTCGTCGCGATCGATCTCAGGGGCAAGACGTCGTTGGCCGACACGATGGTGGTGGCCAGCGGCCGCTCGACGACCCATGTCAGCGCCATCGCGGACCGCCTCATCCGGCAATGCAAGACCAACGGCACGTCGACGCGTGTCGAGGGGCTGAGCAACTGCGACTGGGTGCTGGTCGATGCGGGCGATGCCATCATCCACATCTTCCGCCCCGAAGTGCGCCAGTTCTACAATCTCGAGAAGATGTGGGGCGGCATGCGGCCGGACGAGCACCACGCCGACTGATACCGGCCCGTGAGGCTCCTGTTGGCGGGTGTCGGCCGCATGAAAGCCGGCCCCGAGCGCGACCTCCTGGATCGCTACGTCACGCGGGCCCGGGCGTCGGCCCGTCCGCTCGGCATCGCCGGCCTGGACCTCGTCGAGGTCGAGGAGGGCCGTGGCCGCTCCGCCGAGGAGCGCAAGCGCGAGGAAGCCGCCGCCCTCTCGGCCCGCCTGCCGGCCGGCACCGTGGTGGTGGCGCTCGACGAACGGGGCCGTTCGCTGCCCAGCCAGGATTTCGCGGCCCGGATCGGCGCGCTGGCCGACGCCGGCACACCGGCCCTCGCCTTCGTGATCGGCGGGCCGGACGGCTTCGACGAGGGCTTCCGGGCCGCCGCCCGCGACGTGGTGAGCTTCGGCGCCGCCACCATGCCGCACCAACTGGTGCGCGTCGTCCTGGCCGAGCAGATCTACCGCGCCGTCACGATCCTGACCCGGCACCCCTACCACCGCGCGTGAGGCGGCCCCCGATGCGGGCCGCCCCGCCGCATGGCGTTCAGTGGCTGGCTTCGTCGATCCGGGTCGCCAGCAGGGCGATGGTCTTGGAATAGATCGAGCTGGCGTTCCACTGCTGGATCACGGCGAAGTTGGGCTCGCCCGGCGCCCAGCCCTGGCCGGCCTGCCAGCCATAGGCCTGCAGGTACTTGGCGGTCGACGCCAGCACGTCCGGCACGCTGCGGAGCAGGTCGCGGCGCCCCTTGCCGTCGAAATCCACCGCGTATTTCATGTAGGACGAGGGCATGAACTGCGTCTGGCCGATCTCGCCCGCCCAGGCGCCGTGCATGGTGGCGGGGTTCAGGTCGCCGCGCTGCACGATGCGCAGGGCGTCGAGCAGTTCGGCCCGGAACTTGTCGGAGCGCCGGCAATCATAGGCCAGCGTCGCGAGCGACCGGATCGTGTCGAACTTGCCGATGAAGGAGCCGAAGTCCGTCTCAAGGCCCCAGATGGCGACGAGGACGGGGCCCTGCACGCCGTATTGGCTCTCGATGCGCTGCAGGAGGCTGCCGTATTGCCGGACGAGGGCGGCGCCCTTCTTGACGCGCGGCGGCACCATGCGGCCGGAGAACTGTTCGAAGCTCTGGTGGAAGACGCCCTGCCCGCGGTCGTGCTGGATCGTGTTGCGATCATAGGTGACGCTGTCGAGCGATTCCGAGACCACCCGGGGCGAGATGCCCTGCGAGGCCGCCTCCTGCTTGAACCCGTCCAGCCAGGCCGGAAAGCCGGATGCGTCGTTGCCGCAGGATTGGGCCAGGGCCGGCGCGGCCGGAAGCAGGAGGGCCGCGAAGGCCGCCGCGCGGGTGAACGAAACGAAGGGACGCATGGAACTCCTCGGCTGTGGCGGCCGGGCCGGAGACGGCGGGGTCGCGACTCGGGACGCGAGTCCGGCGAAGCACGCTCCGCCCCCGTCCCGGACCGACCCCTACACAACCGCGGCCGGCTTTGCACGTTCCTTCTGCCCGGGAGCGCCTCGGCCGTCGGCGCCTCCGCCCCGGCTCGGAAACGGGAGCAGTGTCATCGCGTTGGGGGCGCCGGGGCGGCGTCGACCGCCCCGGCGCCGCTTCGGCGTCAGTCCTGGAGCAGCCGCTTCAGCAGTTCGAGCTCCTCGGCCAGCGCCGCCTCCTTGCCGCTCAGCGCCTCGATCTTGCGCACGGCATGCAGCACGGTCGTGTGGTCGCGCCCCCCGAAACGGCGGCCGATCTCGGGCAGCGAGCGCAGCGTCAGCGCCTTCGACAGGTACATGGCGATCTGCCGGGGCCGCACCACCACGGCGGTGCGGCGCGACGACAGGATGTCGGCGCGGCTGACGTTGTAGTGGTTGGCGACGAGCTTCTGGATGTCCTCGATCTTCACCCGCTTGGGCTCGCGCAGGCGCACGAGGTCGCGGATCGCCGCCTCCGCGGTCTCGACCGTGTGGGCCGTTCCCGACAGCGTGGCATGGGCCATCAGCCGGTTCACGGCACCGTCGAGGTCGCGCCCATTGGTGGCGATGGCCCGCGCCACATAGGCCATCACGGCCGGCGTCAGGGCGAAGCCCGGGTGCAGGGCCCGCGCCGCCTGGACGCGGTTCTCCAGGATCTTGACGCGCAGCGTCTCGTCCAGCGTCTCCATCTCGACGCAGAGCCCGCCGGCCAGGCGCGAGCGCACCCGCTCGTCGAGGGATTCGAGGTCCGCGGGCGGGCGGTCGGCCGCCACGATGACCTGCCGGCCGTCGTCGATCAACGCGTTCAGCGTGTGGCAGAACTCGGTCTGGATGGACTTGCCCTGCAGGAACTGCACGTCGTCGATGATCAGGACGTCGATGGCGCGCAGCTTCTCCTTGAAGGCGATGGAGGTCTGGGCCTTCAGGGCCGCCACGAAGCCGTACATGAAGCGCTCGGCCGTGAGGTAGATCACGCGCCGGCCGCCGTCCGTCACGGCATGGGCGGTGGCCTGCAGGAGATGCGTCTTGCCGAGGCCGACGGCGGCGTGGATGTAGAGCGGGCTGTAGACCGGCGCGGCGCCCGGAGCGGCCTCGGCCACGCGCTGCGCCGCCGCGCAGGCGAGCTGGTTCGACCGGCCGACGACGAAGTTGCCGAAGGTCAGGCGACGGTCGAGCGGGGAGCCGCTCAGCGCATCGGCGGGCATCCCGGCCGGCGCGGCACCGCTGGCCTTGGCGTTCGACTCCCACTTGGCCTGGGCGGCGGCGCGCGGCGCCGAGACGGATTTCGCCTCCGGGGCGGCCTCGGCCGCCGCCGCCGAAACCTCGGGCTTCGGCGCGGCGGCGCGCGTCGAGGAGCGCAGCGCCACGATGCAGCGCTTCACCTCGGGGGCTTCGGCGGCCAGCGTGGCGCACAGCTTGTCGACGTAGTGCGACTGGATCCAGGTCTTCAGGAAGTTGGTCGGGACCGTGAGATAGGCGGTGTCGTCCTCGATCCGGTCGAGGTCGAGCCGGGCGAACCAGGCGCTGAACACGGCTTCGCCGAGTTCGGCCCGCAGGCGGCGGCAGGCGTTGGACCATTGCTCGGTACGGGTGGCCGGACTCAGGCCCCCCAGCGATTCACGGGAAGGCTGAAGCGGCGCGACGGTTTCGCGGAGATCGGCGGTCGGGTCCACGAAGCAGGGGGCATCGTTTCGCGCTGTCATGATGGATCGTATTCTTTCTGGCGTGGGATGTTTGCCGCATCTCAAACCGGAAAAGCGTTTGCCCGAAGCCCCTGCCGGGCTCGGGCGCCGTCTGGCGGCCGGGGCGCGCCGCGCATCGTCTCGGGTGGCCTTCCGAGACGGGCGCGGACGGCCCGGAGCCGCGGTCAGGCCAGGGTCGCGCGGGGATGCACCCGTCGGAACCGGCGAAGACGCGGAGCCTGTCGATGATGGACCATGCGCGCCTCCTCACGAATCACTGTCGAGAATCCGGCCTCGGACCTCAAATGATCGATCGACCCCTATCAATAACCCTAGACTCAGAAACGAATCTGACCCTCACCCTCCAACATCGTCCTCACCCGATAGAAGAAACCCCGAGTCATGGTCTTGGCCATGGACTGCGTGGGGCATCGTCACGATTCTGAGAGATCTGCCGTTGCGGGGCGGTGGCCGGCGCCGCGGCGATGAATTGAAGCTACACATGGGTCTGAGGGCAGGCAACCGGATCATGTCACGAATCCGTCGCGCCCGGGACCGCGCCGCCGATTCCCGGAAACCGCCCGCCTCCCGCCACAGTCCCTAACGGCCGCGATTCCAACGGGATAACGGCGGGCTGTGGTTGACATGCGACATTCACTCCCCATCGGCCATTGCGGCGCGGCGGGTCGGCGATTCCCGGCGGTCAATGCCGATCTTGGCGGGCTGAATCCGGCCTTGGCCGTTAACCGTCTGATTCAGCTGGTTTTCCCCTGCGCGGCCGGAACGGTTAACAAATCTTTCCACCGTTATCGTGAACGACCTGTTGATAACCCGCGACGGCCTCTTGGCATCCTCCGGAGCGGTTTCGGCCGGCGCGGCGCGCCGCCCGATCGTGTAGGACCGGCACGGCCCCGAGGGTGCGCCCCGGGCCACGACGCAGCATCGTGAACCCCAGAGCCCCCGATGAGCCTCCGCCATCTCCGCCGCGCCCTCCCCTCCTCCGGCACCCGGGCGGGTTCGCTCGCCCTCGCGGTCGCCGGCGCCGTCGGCTGGGCCGCCCCCGCCGCCGCCCACGCCCACCTCACCGCCGCCATCCCCGCCGCCGGCGGCACCGCGGCGGCGCCGGCCCAGCTCGTGCTGCAGTTCACCGAGGGGCTCGAACTCAGGTTCTCGGGCGTCGCCGTGACGGGCCCGGACGACGCCGCGGTGGCGACCGGGCCGGGACGCCTCGGCGACGGCGATCCCGCTCGCCTCACCGTCCCGGTGACGGGCCGGCTGGTGCCGGGCGCCTACACGGTGGAGTGGCACGCCGTCGCCACCGACGGGCACAGGACCGCCGGCCATTACCGCTTCACCGTCGCTCCGTGACCATGATCGCGTCCCCGACCGCGGCTCTCGCCCTGTGCCGCGCCGTCGGGGACGGGGCCCTGATGCTGGCGTTCGGCGCCGGCCTCTTCGCGACGGCGGCCGTGCCGTCGGCGCTCCGGCGCGACGCGGCGCGGCGGGCCGGACGGCTCGCGGCCTGCACGGCGCCCATCGCCCTCCTCGCCGCCCTGCTCCGCCTGCCGGCGCAGGCGGCCGCCTTCGATGACGGCTGGGGCGCCGCGCTCGATGCCGGGACGCTGCTCGCCGCCGCCTCCGGCACCGCGACAGGGCGGGCCTGGGCTGTGCAATGCGGCGCGACGCTGCTGTTCGCCGCCGCCGTGGCGCTGCGGCGAGACGCGCCCCTCTCGTCCGACCCGGCACCGTCCAAGACGGTCGCCAAAGACATCGTGTCGAGCAGTGCCGCCATGTGGACCCTCGCGGCCGGGCTGGCCCTGGCGAGCCTCGCCCTGTCGGGCCATGCCGCCGCCATGCCGGGCCGGAGCGTCGCCGCGCCGGCGCTGGCCCTGCACCTGCTCGCCGGCGGCGCCTGGATGGGCAGCCTGCCGGAAGTGCTGCGTCTCATGGCGCTGCTCGGGCGCGACCCCGGGGCCGGAGCGGCGGCCCTGGCCCTGCGGCGCTTCTCGGCGGCCGGCCACGGCGTCGTCGCCCTCCTCGTCGCCTCGGGCACGCTCGACGCCGCCCTCATCGGGGGCTGGCCCGGCGACCCGGTGGGCAGCGCCTACGGGCAGGTCCTGACGCTGAAGCTGCTGCTCGCCGTCGCCATGGCGACCCTGGCACTGGTGAACCGCTACCGGCTCGTGCCGCGCCTCGCCGCGGACCGGGATGCGGCGGCGCGCCTGACCGTCCAGACCCGGTGGGTGCTGGCCCTCGGCCTCGCCGCCGTCGCCGCCTCGGGACTGCTCGGCCTGCTCGATCCGCCCTGACGCATCCCGGGCCGGAGCGGCATGGCACGGGCGGCATGGCGCACCGGCACACGGTGTGGGAAGCTGGGGCGGCGGCCCGCCGGCCCGGGCTCCGCCGCCGGCCGGGGGCAACCCTCGCTGGCGTCCGACCCCGCGCTCGGGATAGAGGAAAGACGATGAGCCTCGCCCTGCAAAGCCCGAACGCCTATCCCGAACCCGACATGTCCGGGCTCGACCGCCCCCTCCTCGACGCCGCCATCGCGGCGCTTCGGGCCGAACATGCCGACGACGCCGCCTTCCGGCGGGCGGCGGTGGACAGGTTCCGCGGCGCGCTCGGCGACGGCCGGGCCGCCATCCTCAAGGACTTCGCCGAGGACCATGGCGGGCTCGCCTGCGCGTCGCGCCTCGCCGCCCTCCAGGACGAGATCATCCGCTCGCTCTACGACTACGTGGTGCGGCACGTCTATCCGCTGGAGCGCCCGTCGGCGGCGGAGCGGCTCTGCGTCGTGGCGGTCGGCGGCTACGGGCGCGCCACGCTGGCGCCCGGCTCCGACATCGACCTCCTGTTCCTGCTGCCCTACAAGCAGACCCCCTGGGGGGAAAGCGTGGTCGAGGCCATGCTCTACGTCCTGTGGGACCTGCGCCAGAAGGTCGGCCACTCGACGCGGTCGGTCGACGAATGCGTGCGCCAGGCCAAGGCCGACATGACGATCCGCACCGCGCTGCTGGAAGCCCGCTTCATCCTGGGCGACGCGGCGCTGTTCGACGAGCTGGTGCTGCGCTTCGACCGGGACGTGCAGGCCAGGACGGCGCGCGAGTTCGTGGCCGCCAAGATGGCCGAGCGCGAAACCCGCATCAGCCGCGCCGGCGCCTCGCGCTACCTCGTCGAGCCGAACGTCAAGGAGGGCAAGGGCGGCCTGCGCGACCTCAACACGCTGTTCTGGATCGCCAAATACACCTACCGGGTGCAGAACGGCGAGGCGCTGGTCGAGGCCGGGCTGTTCACCGCCAAGGAGTTCCGGCTGTTCTGCCGCTGCGAGGAGTTCCTGTGGCGGGTGCGCTGCGAGCTCCACGTCGTGTCGGGGCGCGCCGAGGAACGGCTGAGCTTCGACTACCAGCGCCGCATCGCGGCCCGCCTCGGCTACGGCACGGGGCCGAGCCTCAGCGGCGTCGAGCGCTTCATGAAGCATTATTTCCTGGTGGCCAAGAACGTCGGCGACCTCACCGCCATCGTCTGCGCCGCCATCGAGGAGCGCGAAGCGAAACAGCCCGCGGCGCTCGACCGGCTCGTCCAGGGCCTGCGCCGCCGCATGCGCGCTATCCCGGGCACGGGCGACTTCCAGGTGGAGTTCGACCGCATCACCGTGGCGCGGCGCGACGTGTTCGAGCGCGACCCCGTCAACCTGATCCGGCTCTTCGCCATCGCCGACCTCTACGGCCTGCCGATCCACCCCGACGCGACGCGGCTCGTCACGCTGTCGCTGCGCCGGGTGGACCGAAGCCTGCGGGAGAACCCCGAAGCCAACCGGCTGTTCATGGACCTGCTCACCTCGCGGCGCGCGCCCGAGACGGCGCTGCGCCGCATGAACGAGGCCGGCGTGCTCGGCCGCTTCATCCCCGAGTTCGGCCGCGTCGTGGCGCTGATGCAGTTCAACATGTACCACCATTACACGGTGGACGAGCACCTGCTGCGCGCCCTCGGCATCCTCGCCGAGATCGATGCCGGACGGAGCCGGGACGCCCACCCGCTCGCCAACGAGCTGATGCCGACCGTGGTGGGGCGCAACGCGCTCTACCTCGCGGTGTTCCTGCACGATGTCGCCAAGGGCAAGCAGGAGGACCATTCCGTCGCCGGCGCCGCCCTGGCCCGCCAGCTGGCGCCCCGCTTCGGCCTGTCGCCCGACGAGACGGACCTCACCGCCTGGCTGGTGGAACACCACCTCGCCATGTCCAACACGGCACAGAGCCGCGACCTCAACGACCGCCGCACGATCGAAACCTTCGCCGGCATCGCCGGCACGGTCGAGCAGCTGAAATGCCTGATGATCCTGACGATCTGCGACATCAAGGCGGTGGGCCCCGGCGTGTGGAACGGCTGGAAGGGGCAGTTGCTGCGCACCCTCTACACCGAGACCGAGACGCTGCTGGGCGGCGACAGCCCGGATTTCGACCGCAACACCCGCGTCCTCGCCTCGCAGGAGCAGCTGCGCCCGGCCCTGACCGAATTCCCCGCCGAAGAGTTCACCGCCTATGTGGCGCGCCACTACGCGCCCTACTGGCTGCGCACCGGCCTCGCCAACCGCATCCGCGACGCGCGCCTGATCCGCACGCTGTGGCAGGAGGGCAAGGGCTTCGCCAGCGACGTCGCGACCGACAAGTTCCGCTCCATCACGGAGATCACCATCGTGGCGCCGGACCATCCCCGCCTGCTGTCGATCATCGCCGGCGCCTGCGCCAGCGGGGGCGCCAACATCGTGGACGCGCAGATCTATACCACCAAGGACGGGCTGGCGCTCGACACCGTGAGCGTTTCGCGCGCCTTCGACGAGGACGCCGACGAGATCCGCCGCGCCGGGCGCATCGCTGGCGGCATCGAGCGCGCCATGCGCGGGCAGATCCGGCTCGGCGAACTCGTGGCGGCGAAGGATAGCCAGCCCAAGGGCCGAACCGCCTTCGCGCTGCACCCCAAGATCATCGTCGACAACGCGGCGTCGCGCCGCCACACGGTGCTGCAGGTCAGCGGCGTCGACCGGCCCGGCCTGCTCTACGATCTCACGCGCGCCCTCGCCGGCCTCAGCCTCAACATCGCCTCGGCCCATGTGGCGACCTTCGGCGAGAAGGCGGTAGACAGCTTCTACGTGTCGGACCTGACCGGCGCCAAGATCACCGACCCGGGACGCCAGGAGGTGATCCGCCGCGTGCTGGGCGACACGTTCGAGCGCGCGGGCGACCGGCCCGCTCCCGCGACGACCGGAGGGCCCGCGGCGGCTGGAGCACCCGCGGCGGCCGGAGGGCCCGCGGCTTGATTTTGGCCCGTTCGGCCCCGATATCGGGCGCGACCCGAGATTCCGCACCGGGGCGTCGCGCCCCGGCCTTTCCATTGGAGACCGCATGATGACCGACCCCGCCGACACCTTCACGCCCGAGGGGACGGCACCCGAGGCCGAGGACATGCCGCGCGAGGCGCATCGCGCCGAGGCGACCGCTGAGGCCGCCCCGCGCGCCGAAGCCGACGCCGCCGTGGAAAGCCTGCAGGCCGAAGTCGCGTCGCTGAAGGACCGCATCCTCCGCACCATGGCCGAGATGGAGAATCTCCGCCGCCGCACCGAGCGCGAGGTGGCGGATGCGAAGAGCTACGGCGTGACCTCCTTCGCGCGCGAGATGGTGGCGGTCGTCGACAACCTGCAGCGCGCCGTGGCCAGCGTGCCGGCCGAGGCCAAGTCCGAGGCCGGACCCGCCATCCAGTCCTTCCTGCAGGGGGTGGAACTCACCGAGCGCGACCTGCTCTCGCGCTTGGCGCGCTTCAAGGTGTCGCCGGTCGAGACCGTCGGGTCGCGCTTCGACCCCAACCGCCACGAGGCCCTGTTCGAGATGCCCGACGAATCCGTGCCGACCGGCACGGTCGTCCAGCAGGTCGAGACCGGATACGTCATCGGCGACCGCGTGCTGCGTCCCGCCAAGGTCGGCGTGTCGCGCGGCGGCCCGAAGCCGGACGCCGTCACCCAGGGCTGAGCCGCGTCGGAAATCCGTGGCCGAGAAACGAAACGGCGGGGCCCAGCCCCGCCGTTTCGCGTCGTGCAATGGGGGACGGGCCGCCGCCGGACTGCGGGGCGGACCGTCGGGCTCGGTCGCGCGTCAGTGGTTGTCGCGCGGCACGCCCATGCTCTGGGCGACGCGCTGGTACTTCACCGCCGGCTTCAGCACCATGCCCTCGTCGAACTGGTCGACCATGGCGCGCTGGATTTCCTGCCAGGGCGTCTGGTTGCCGGCATACTGGAACCCGCCCTGGCCCTGCAGGGCGGCGCGGCGGGCGTTCAGCTCCTCGTCGGACAGCAGCATGTTGGCGCTGCGCTTGTTGAGGTCGATCCGCACCCGGTCGCCGGTGCGCAGGATGGCGAGGCCGCCGCCGGCCGCCGCCTCGGGCGACGCGTTGAGGATCGAGGGCGAGGCCGAGGTTCCCGACTGCCGGCCGTCACCGATGCAGGGCAGCGCATGGATGCCGCGCTTGATGAGGGCGGCGGGGGGCTGCATGTTGACGACCTCGGCGCCGCCGGGATAGCCGATCGGCCCCGTGCCGCGGATGAACAGCAGGCAGTGCTCGTCGATCTCGAGGGCGGGGTCGTCGATGCGGTGGTGGTAGTCCTCGGGCCCCTCGAACACGATGGCCCGTCCCTCGAAGGCGCCCGGGTCGGACGCATCCGACAGGTAGCGGTCGGCGAACTCCTGCGAGATGACGCTGGTCTTCATCACGGCATTGTCGAACAGGTTGCCGCGCAGCACGATGAAGCCCGCGTCTTCGCGCAGCGGCGTCTCGATGGGCGTGATGACGTCGTGGTCGCGCGAGGCGATCTTGTCGTTGTTGGCGCCGAAGGGCTTGCCGTTGGCGGTGATGGCGTCCTCGTGCACGAGGCCGCGCTTCTTCAGCTCGTAGATCACGGCCGGCACGCCGCCAGCGCGATGGAACTCCTCGCCGAGATACTTGCCGGCCGGCTGCATGTTGACCAGCAGCGGCACCTTGTGGCCCAGCGTTTCCCAGTCGCTCATGTCGATCGGCACGCCGGCGTGGCGCGCGATGGCATTGATGTGGATCGTGGCGTTGGTCGACCCGCCGATGGCCGAATTGACCACGATGGCGTTCTCGATCGCCTGGCGGGTGATGATGTCGGAGGGCTTCAGGTCCTCCCACACCATCTCGACGGCGCGGCGGCCGGTCTCGTAGGCGATCTGCCCGCGCTCGCGGTAGGGCGCCGGGATGGCGGCGCAGCCCGGCAGCGTCATGCCGAGGGCTTCCGCCAGGGCGTTCATGGTGGAAGCCGTGCCCATCGTGTTGCAATGGCCCACGGAGGGCGCCGACGAGGTCACGATCTCCATGAACTCCTCGTAGTCGATGTGCCCGGCCGCCATCTCCTCGCGGCTCTTCCACACGATGGTGCCGGAGCCCGTGCGCTCGCCGTTGTGCCAACCATTGAGCATCGGCCCGCCGCAGAGCACGATGGCGGGGATGTTGACCGTCGCGGCCGCCATGATGCAGGCCGGCGTGGTCTTGTCGCAGCCCGTCGTCAGCACGACGCCGTCGAGCGGGTAGCCGTAGAGCGTCTCGACGAGGCCGAGATAGGCGAGGTTGCGGTCGAGGGCCGCGGTGGGCCGCTTGCCGGTCTCCTGGATGGGATGGACCGGGAACTCCATCGGCACGCCGCCCATCGCCAGGATGCCGTCGCGCACGCGCTTGGCGAGTTCGAGATGGTGACGGTTGCAGGGGCTCAGGTCGTTGCCGGTCTGGGCGATGCCGATGATCGGCTTGCCCGAGCGCAACTCGCCGGGCGTGAGCCCGAAGTTGAGGTAGCGCTCGATGTAGAGCGCCGTCATGCCGGGATTCTCAGGGTTGTCGAACCACAGCTGCGATCGCAATTTGCGCGAGCCGACCGCCCCGTTCACCGTACCGCTCATGGCTTCCTCCAGGATTTGATCTCTTCTAAGCCTGCCCGGTTTGTCAGACAAGTCGCGACATGCCGCGCCGGCCCGGGAGTTTCGGCCACATTTTTGCCCCACGCGGCGAACGGATCCGCCATTCGGGCGTTCGGCCTCCGGGACGTAAACCCGAAGAAGGACTCACCATGCGCAAGCTCATCATCGCGGCGACGGCCGTCACGCTGCTCGGATCCGTTTCGGTCTCGGAGGCCCAGGCCGGCTGCGTCACCGGCGCGATCGTCGGCGGCATCGCGGGCCACTTCGCCCATCACGGTCTCGCCGGGGCTGCCGCGGGCTGCGCGGCCGGCCATTACGCGTCGCGGTATCGCCGCACGCACCGCGTCTATCACCGGGCCTACTGACGTCCGATACGGGGGCGTCGCCGGCACAGTGTCGGCGACGCCATCGGCGCGGGCCGCAGGCCGGGCGAGGCGCCCGGGCTCGGACGGCCCGAGACCCTGAACGGGTCTCGGTTCCGCCCCGCCAGGCTCCGCGACGCGCGAGCCTTCAGCACAGAACGGAGCCGCCCCCACGCGATCGGCGGGGCGCGGGCGAGCGCCGTCGGGGGACTTCGACGCCATGCATTCCTCCCATCACGCCCTCGCCGGGCGCGTCGCCATTGTCACGGGCGGTGGGCGAGGCCTGGGCAGAGCCATGACGCTGGGCCTGGCAGCCGTGGGGGTCCACGTGGTCGCCACAGCCGCGCGAAGCCTCGACGAGGTCGCAGCCGTCGCCGCCGAGGGCTCGGGCGGGACGATCGTGCCGGTCAGGGCCGACGTGACGAAGCCGGACGATTGCGCCGCAGCCGTAGAGGCCACGCTCGCCCGCTTCGGGCGCCTCGACATCCTGGTCAACAACGCCGGTCGCGGCATGAGGCTCGTCAGCGACGCCTTCCTCACCGTGCCGACGCGCTTCTGGGAGGTCGCGCCGGAGGTCTGGCGCGACATCGTCGACACCAACGTCAACGGCCCCTTCCTGATGGCGCGAGCCTGCGCGCCGGCCCTGATCGCCTCGGGCCGCGGCCGGGTCGTCAACGTGTCGATGAACCACGAGACGATGCGGCGCAGCGGCTTCTCACCCTATGGGCCGAGCAAGGCCGCGCTCGAATCCGAGACGATCATCTGGGCGCAGGACCTGGCCGGCACCGGCGTGACCGTCAACGCGCTGCTGCCCGGGGGCGCCACCGAGACCGGGCTGATCCCGCCGTCCGTGGGCCCGGAAGCGCGCGCCGCCATGCTGCGCCCCGCCATCATGGTCCCGCCGCTGCTGTGGCTGGCGTCCGACGCGTCGGGCGGCTTCACCGGCCGGCGGATCGATGCCAAGCGATGGCGCTCCGACATCGACCCGTCCGACGCCGCGGAAGCCGCCTCCGAGGCGGCCGGGTGGAGCCCGGGGTCGAGCTGAGCGGACGGCCAGCGCTGGGGACCCCCGGGCGCCGGCAGCCCTCACCCGAAGGCATTACCCGAAGGCTTGCAGCCCCGTGATGGCGCGGCCGAGGATCAGCGCGTGGACGTCGTGCGTCCCCTCGTAGGTGTTCACGGTCTCGAGGTTCTGGCTGTGGCGCATCACGTGGTATTCGGCCGTGATGCCGTTGCCGCCGTGCATGTCGCGCGCCACCCGCGCGATGTCGAGCGCCTTGCCGCAGTTGTTGCGCTTGATGAGCGAGATCATCTCGGGCGCCATGCGGCCCTCGTCCATGAGGCGCCCGACGCGCAGGGACGCCTGGAGGCCGAGCGTGATCTCGGTCTGCATGTCGGCGAGCTTCTTCTGGATCAGCTGGGTGGCGGCGAGGGGACGGTTGAACTGGTGGCGCTCCAGCGTGTAGCTGCGGGCCCGGTGCCAGCAATCCTCCGCGGCGCCCATCACGCCCCAGGAAATGCCGTAGCGTGCCCGGTTGAGGCAGCCGAAGGGCCCCTTGAGGCCCGACACGCCCGGCAGCAGGGCGTCGTCGGACACTTCGACGTCTTCGAGCACGATCTGCCCCGTCACGGAGGCGCGGAGGGACAGCTTGTCGCCGATGCGCGGGGCCGACAGGCCCTTGGCTCCCTTCTCCAGAACGAAACCCCGGATGGCGCCCTCATGCGCGTCCGACTTGGCCCAGACCACGAAGATGTCGGCGATGGGGGCGTTGGAGATCCATGTCTTGGCGCCCGAAAGCACGTAGCCGCCGTCGACCTTGCGGGCGCGGGTGCGCATGCCGGCCGGGTCCGAGCCGGCATCGGGCTCGGTCAGGCCGAAGCAGCCGATCCAGGCACCGGACGCGAGCTTCGGCAGGTAGCGACGGCGCTGCTCCTCGCTGCCGTAGGCGAAGATCGGGTACATGACGAGCGAGGACTGCACGCTCATCATGGAGCGATAGCCTGAATCCACCCGCTCCACCTCCCGTGCCACGAGCCCGTAGGCCACGTAGGACGCGCCGGCGCAGCCGTAGTCGTCCGGCAGCGTCACGCCGAGCAGGCCCAGCGCGCCCATCTCGGCGAAGATCTCGGGCTCGACGGTCTCGTCGCGATAGGCCGCGAGGATGCGGGTCTGCAGCCTGTCCTGGGCGTAGTCCCGCGCCGTGTCGCGGATCATGCGCTCCTCGTCGGTCAGCTGCTCGTCGAGGAGGAAGGGGTCGTCCCACTGGAACGGCGGCGCCTTCGGCAGGACTCGATCGTGGGCGTTCATGGCGTGTCTCCCGAGCCGGGCTGTGCAGTCGCTCTGCTTCGGAAGCTAGAGCCTGTCAGGCTGGTGTTGAAGCGGAGCTTCGACTCAAGCCAGTGAACAGGCTCGCGGTTCAAAGGTGGCGTATTTCAACAGCAGCCTGACACAGGCTAGAGCCGCCGGGCGCCGAACGCCAGGGCGGGATAGGTCAGTCGATCGAATGCATGCGGGACCGGAGCCATGCCGCGAGCCCGGGCTCGGACAGCGCCCCTGAAGCCAGGGCTATCCAGGTTTCGACGTTGCCGATGTCATCGATCGGGATATCCGAACCGTTCAATCGCAGGAAGGTGACGCAGGCGACGAAGGAGATCCGCTTGTTGCCGTCGACGAAAGCGTGATTGCACGCCAGACCGAAGCCATATGCGGCTGCGAGATCGGCAAGGTCGGGCCGGCCATATGCAGCGATATTCAACGGCCGGGCGAGTGCGCTGTCTAGGGCGCCCTCGTCGCGAATCCCGGGCGGACCGCCATGCTCGGCGAGGAGCCGAGCGTGCATGTCCAGCACGGCACGCTTCGGGAGCCAGACCGATTCGCCTGATCTCACTTCGCCAAGGCGGCGAGAACCGAGCGATGGTCGCGCATGACATCGAGGCACACGGCCATGGCGCGCTCGTAATCGACGTCTTTGGTCTCGCCGCCAGGCTCGACCGTCGCCACACAGGCGACCGCTTCGCCGGGATGATCTGTAGGAGTCAGAGACTCTGTCAGGTCCGTGCCGTGCCCTCTCCCCCTGTCCATCAAGATCTACCTTCAGCTGTTGACTAGTTCCAACTGTAACATGGGCTCGATCGTCCCGACCGCAAATCACCTCGTTGCCGGAGGCGCCGTCGAGATCGTGGCGGACGAGGGCGAATCGGATCGTAGAACCCCGCCGACCTTCTTCGCCACCGCTTCCACGATCTTCGCGCTCACCGCCTCGAGGTCGGCCTCGGCCAGGGTCTTGTCGCGCGGCTGCAGCGTGACGGCGAGGCCGACCGACTTCTGTCCCTCGGGCACGCCCTTGCCGTCGTAGACGTCGAAGACCGACACGCCCGCCACGAGGGCCCGGTCGGCCCCCTGGGCGGCGCCCACGAGGTCGCCGGCCGGCACCTTGCGGTCGACCAGGAAGGCGAAGTCGCGCTCGACCGGCTGCAGGTCGGAGAGGACCAGCTTCGGCCGCGCCTTGGTGGGCCGCGCCTTCGGGGCCGGCAGCGCGTCGAGGACGATCTCGAAACACGCGACGGGGCCGGCGACGTCGAGCCGGCGCAGCACCTCGGGATGGACCTCGCCGCAGAAGCCGATCGTGGTCTTCGGGCCCATGCGGAAGGTCAGCGAGCGGCCGGGGTGGAGCCAGTCCGGCCCGCCCGGCACGACCTGGACGGCGGCCGGCGTGATGCCGAGCGCCGCGATCAGCGCCACGGCATCGGCCTTGGCATCGTAGAGACCGGCCGCCTCGGCCGGGCCGGACCAGTGGCGCCCGGCCCCGGCCGCCCTGGCGGTGCCGCGGCGAAGGCCGGCCGCGGCGATCCGCTGGTCGCCCTCGCCGTCCCCCAGGAACACCTGGCCGACCTCGAACAGCGCCACGTCGCCAGCCCCGCGCGCCGCATTGCGCCCGGCGCCCGCCAGGAGACCCGGCAGGAGGCTCGGCCGCATGGTGGACAGGTCGGCGGCGATCGGGTTGGCGAGCTGCAGTTCGGGCGCGCCACCGCCGAAGAGCCGCGCCTGTTCGTCGGACACGAAGCTCCAGGTCACGGCTTCGAGCAGGCCTTCGCCGGCGAGCACGCGCTTGGCGAGGCGCGTCCGCCTCTGCAGCAGCGTCAGCACTGGGCGCGGCACGCCGGGCTCTCGCGGCAGGGGCTGGGATTCGACGCGGTCGAGCCCCGCGATGCGGAGGATCTCCTCGACGAGGTCGGCCTTGCCGTGCACGTCCGGCCGCCAGGACGGCACCCGCGCCACGATCCAGTCGGCATTGTCGGGGTGGCCGACGAGGTCGAAGCCGAGCCGCTCCAGGATGCGCTGCATGTCGGAGACCGGCAGGTCGAGCCCCGTCAGGCGGTGGACCTCGCTCAGCGGGAAGTCTATGCGGTGGTCGGGCTTCGGCACAGCGCCGTCGAGCGTCAGTTCGGACGCCTCGCCGCCGCAGAGGTCGAGCACCAGCCGGGTCGCCAGATCGATCCCCGGGACCGTGAAGGCCGGGTCGACGCCGCGCTCGAACCGGTAGCGCGCGTCGCTGGACAGGCCGAGCTTGCGCCCCGTCTGGGCGATGGTCGTGGGGTCCCAGAGCGCGCTCTCGATCAGCACGTCGGTGGTGGCCTCGTCGCAGCCCGAAGCCTCGCCGCCCATGATGCCGGCGAGGGATTCGACGCCGGCGTCGTCGGCGATCACCACCATGGAGGCGTCGAGCGCGTAGCTGCGGCCGTTCAGCGCCGCCAGGGTCTCGCCCTCGCGGGCCCGGCGCACCACGACGGCGCCCTCGACCTTGGCGGCGTCGAAGACGTGCAGCGGGCGCCCGCGGTCGAAGGTCATGTAGTTGGTGATGTCGACCAGCGCGTTGATGGGGCGCAGGCCGATGGCGGCGAGACGCCGGCGCATCCATTCGGGCGCGGGCCCGTTCCTGACGCCGCGCACCAGGCGCAGGGCGAAGGCCGGGCACAGCGCCTCGTCGGCCTCGGCGAGCTCGCGCCGCAGCGGCACGGGCTGGGCGAAGCCGCCCCGGATCTCCGGCACCGGCGCCTCCTTGAGTCGGCCGAGGCCGACGGCGGCGAGGTCGCGCGCGATGCCGTGGACACCGGCGGCGTCGGGGCGGTTCGGCGTCAGCGCCACGTCGATCACCGGGTCGTCGAGGCCGGCGAAGGCGCCATAGGGCGTGCCGACCCGGGCATCCTCCGGCAGTTCCATGATGCCGTCCTGCTCGTCCGACAGGCCGAGTTCGGAAGCCGAGCACAGCATGCCGTTCGACGCGACGCCGCGGATCACGCCCGACGCGATCGTCATGTCCTTGCCAGGGATGTAGGTGCCGGGCGCCGAGAAGACCGTGACGAGCCCGGCGCGCGCGTTGGGCGCGCCGCACACGACCTGCACAGGGCTGCCCGCGCCGGTGTCGACCGAGCAGACCCGCAGCCGGTCGGCGTTGGGGTGCTGGCCGGCCTCGATGATGCGCGCCACCGTGAAGCCGCGGAACCGCTCGGCCGGATCCTCGATGCCTTCGACTTCGAGGCCGACGCGGGTCAGGGCATCGGCGATCTCGGCGAGGCCGGCCTCGGTGTCGAGGTGGTCCTTGAGCCAGGAGAGGGTGAATTTCATGGGAAGGGCGCCGGAGTGGGGTGGACGAGCGCGTCAGCGCGGTTTGGTGATGAGTTGGACGGCGAGGAGCAGGCGATCCTCCTTCGGCATGGCTCCGAGCGTTTCTATCGCGCTCTGGGCCTGGACGATGAAGTCGAGCGCCTTGCCGCGCGAGTAGCGGCTGCCGGGATCATAATCGGCGGCGTGACGGGCGGTCTGCAGTTCCAGGAACGCAGTTCCAACCTGCTTCAAGGCCGAAGGCGTCCCGTGTTCCCGGGTGAGGCGTTCGAACACCCTCCGCGCCGAACCATGATCGATCGACCGATGGATCGGGGTGACGATCTCCCAGTAGCGCGAAGAGCGCGGCGATCCCACCAGCCGCGCCACGCATTCTCCCGCCAGCGCATGAAAGACCGCGTAGTAGGCTGTGCTGATCGCCCGATTGATCGTTGCCTGCCGCGGATAGCCCGATCCGATCCGAAGGATGCTGCCGGCGAGTTCGATCAGGTGGTCGGGCCTCATGCGTCAGTCGGGATGTGATCGGGTTCAGGCGACTCGTCCCCTGCCCGTTCCAAGCTCAAATGCGGGAAGCGCTCGTCACCGTGATCGAGCAAAGCGTCACGTAACAGGCGTCTCAACTGCTCGAACCGCTTGGGATCGAAGGGTGCGGGCACGTCGCCCGCGACTCTCGCATCGACGAAGAGGGACGGGCCGTCGTCGTAGACGTCGCGCTGCGAAACCACGACGCCGCCGAAGTCGAGATCGGACATCTCGGCGCCGAGCACCCGATCCGCCAGAGCCTTGATGTCGTCGTTCGACAACCTGTGCGCAACCGCCATGGCTATCTCCTGGATGACGATAGTTCGAACTGCCGCACTCGCCCTGGTTCACGCCGGCGACTCCCGGTCCTGAATGGCGCGAGCGTCCCACGATGTCAGGTGTTTCCACCAGATGCCGATCCGCCCTACCCCGTCAGCCCACCCGCCAGCGTCGGGATGTCGAGCGGGCGGAAGCCGTAGTGGTTGAGCCAGCGCACGTCGGCATCGAAGAAGGGGCGCAGGTCCGGCATGCCGTATTTCAGCATGGCGATGCGGTCGATGCCCATGCCCCAGGCGAAGCCCTGGTACTCATCAGGGTCGATGCCGCAGTGGCGCAGCACATTGGCATGCACCATGCCGCAGCCGAGGATCTCCAGCCAGTCCTCGCCCTCGCCGAAGCGGATCTCGTCGCCGCGGCGGGTGCACTGGATGTCGACCTCCATCGAGGGCTCGGTGAAGGGGAAGAAGGACGGGCGGAAGCGCATCTTGACGCTCTCGACTTCGAAGAAGGCGCGGCAGAACTCCTCCAGCACCCATTTCAGGTTGGCGAGGTTGGCGCGCTTGTCGATCACGAGCCCCTCCACCTGATGGAACATGGGCGTATGGGTCTGGTCCGAATCGCAGCGATAGGTGCGGCCCGGGCAGACGACGCGGATCGGCGGCTTCTGCGCCAGCATGGTGCGAACCTGCACGGGGGACGTGTGGGTGCGCAGCAGGCGACGCTCGCCGTCGGGCTTCGGGTTGAAGAAAAACGTGTCGTGCATCTCCCGCGCCGGATGCCCGACGGGGAAGTTCAGGGCGGTGAAGTTGTAGAAGTCGGTCTCGACGTCCGGCCCCTCGGCGATGGCGAAGCCCATGTCGGCGAAGATGGCGGTGATCTCGTCCGTCACCTGGCTGATCGGGTGCAGGCGCCCGGCCAGCACGGGCGGCTCGCGCACCGGCAGCGACACGTCGAGCGTTTCGGAGGCGAGGCGAGCCAGCAGCGCCTGGGCGGCCAGGGCGTCGCGGCGCGCGCCAAGCGCGGCGGAGACGCGGTCCTTGAGCAGGTTGAGGGCGGCGCCCTTGGTCTTGCGTTCGTCGGGGCTCATGCGCCCCAGCGTCGCCATCAGGGCCGAGACCGACCCCTTCTTGCCGAGCGCCGCGACGCGGACGGCGTCGAGCGCCGCCTCGGTGTCGGCCGCCCCGACCTCGGCCAGGATGGACGTTTCGAGTTCGGCCTCGTCGACCATGGATGTCTCGCTGATCCCTGATGGAAGGGCCGCACCCCTGGTGCGGCCCGGTCTCGTGGCGGTCAGACGGCCGCGGGCGCGGCCGGGAGGGCCGCCTTGGCCTTCTCGACGATGGCCTTGAAGGCCTCGGGCTCCGAGATGGCGAGGTCGGACAGAACCTTGCGGTCGAGTTCGATGCCGGCCTTGTTCAGCCCGTCGATGAAGCGGCTGTAGGTGATGCCGAGCTCGCGCACGGCGGCGTTGAGGCGCTGGATCCACAGGGCGCGGATCGTGCGCTTCTTCACCTTGCGGTCGCGGGTGGCGTACTGCATCGACCGGTCGACCGCCGCCTTGGCGGCCCGGATCGTGTTCTTGCGCCGGCCGTAGAAGCCCTTGGCGGCGTCGAGTGTCTTCTTGTGCTTGGCGTGGGACGTCACGCCGCGTTTTACGCGGGCCATGGATGATCTTTCTCAGGTCTGGAAAGCGAGGATGTGGTGAAAAGCAGGTCGCTCAGGCGTGCGGCAGGAAGTACCGCTTGATGTTGTCGCCGTCCGTCTTGAACAGCACCGCGGTGCCGCGCAGGTTGCGGATCTGCTTGTTGGTCCTCTTGATCATCCCGTGGCGCTTGCCGGCCTGGGCGTAGAGCACCTTGCCGGTACCGGTGACTTTGAAGCGCTTCTTGGCGCCCGACTTGGTCTTCAACTTGGGCATTTGGCTCTCACGGGGCTGCGACCGACTCACGCCGGACAGCCCACCTTGGTTCGAGGACGAGCATAAGGATCGCCACGGCAGCCCTGGCAGGCCGGACGATCCAGTAAGGCGCGCCTTGTAGCGGGAGGTGGCCGGTGGAGCAACCTTTTTCGCGCGTCCGGCAGGTGGCGATTGACGCCGCGGGCGCGATGGCGCTAAGGACAGGGCTTCACGGCGCCACGGCGTCGACATCTGCCGTGGTCCTCCCCTCCGACGGGCCGCAGTTCGGGAACCCAAGAATGGCGAATACCTCCTCGGCCAAGAAGGCCGTCCGCAAGCTCGCACGCCGCACGGCCGTCAACCGCATGCGCCGGAGCGCGATGCGCACGCAGCTTCGCAAGGTCGAAGAAGCGATCGCCAGCGGCGACGCCGCCGCGGCCCGCGAGGCCCTGGTCGCCACGGAATCCGTCGTGATGCGCTCCGCCCAGAAGGGCGTCATCCCGGCCAACACGGCGTCCCGCAAGGTGTCGCGCCTGTCGGCCCGCGTGAAGGCCCTGTCGGCCCAGCCTGCCGCCTGACGCGGGTCGCGTCCGGGGCTCTGCGCGCCCGAGTCGCTTCCCCCCTCATCGGCATCCCATGAAAGGGCGCGTCTCCGGACGCGCCCTTTTGCGTGACGGGCCATCCCCGGCCGGCGCGCCTCGCGCGGCCGAGCCGCATTGCCAAGCCGCCACGCGTCGGACACAATCTCGCCCAAGAAGCTGAAGGGGGAGACACCGTGTTCCATCAATTGCTGACGCCCGTCGGCGACAGCCTCATCCTGTCGTTCCTGGTCGCGGCCCTGCCCATCGCGATCGTTCTCGTGCTGCTGGGCCTGCTGCGCCGCCCCGCCTGGCAGGCGTCCGGGGCCGGGCTCGTCGTGGCCTTCCTGCTGGCGACACTCGTGTGGCGGATGCCCGCAGGCTTGGCGGTCGCTTCCGCGCTAGACGGGATCGTCTTCGCGGTGTGGCCCGTCATGTGGATCGTGGTCAACGCGCTGCTGCTCTACAACGTGTCGGTCTCGTCGGGGCGGTTCGACGCCTTCCGCGACTGGGTGATCGAACACCTCCCCAACGACCGGCGCGTCGTCCTGGTGGTGATCGGCTTCTGTTTCGGCGCGCTGCTCGAGGGCATCTCGGGCTTCGGCACCCCCATCGCCATCACCAGCGCCCTGCTCATCCTGGTCGGCTACGAGCCCATCGAGGCCCTGACCTTCACGCTGATCTTCAACACGGCCCCGGTGGCCTTCGGCGCGCTCGGCGCCCCCGTGACGGTGCTGGGCCAGGTGACGGGCCTCAGCGACGTCACGCTCGGCGCCATGATCGGCCGTCAGTTGCCCTTCTTCGGCCTGCTGCTGCCGTTCTACGTCATGTACGTCTACAGCGGCCGGCGCTCGGTGGCGGCGCTGTGGCCCGTGCTGCTGGTCGCCGGCCTGTCCTTCGCGACCTCGCAGTTCGTCGCCTCGAACTTCGTCGACTACAGGCTCACCGACGTTCTGGCCTCGCTGGGCTCGCTCATCGTGACGATCGCCTTCCTCCAGGTGTGGAAGCCGCGCTTCGACCCGGCCTTCGCCATGGTGCGTCCGGCCGCCATGGGGGCACAAGGCACGCGCGGGCCCGTGGCGTCCTGGCAGGGCTGGATGCCCTGGATCATCGTGGCCGTCATCGTCATCCTGTGGACCAGCTTCGGCGTGCCCAGCATCGGCGCCCAGAAGTTCGAGTGGCCGGGGCTGCACAACGCCGTCTTCATCACGCTCTACGACAAGCCCTATGCGGCCGTTTACGTGTTCCAGCCGCTCACCGGCGGCACCGCCATCCTCGTCGCCACGATCATCACGGCGCTGGCGGTGCGGTTGCCGGTCTCCGAATTCGTGGCCTGCATCGGCCGCACGGCGCGCCAGACCCGGATCGCCATCCTCACGGTGGCGCTGATCGTGGGCTTGGCCTACCTGATGAACTACGCCGGCATGACCTATACGCTCGGCAAGGCCGTGGCCTCGGTCGGCGTCGTCTTCCCGCTGGTGTCGGCCTTCCTCGGCTGGGTCGCGGTATTCCTGTCGGGGTCGGACACGTCGGGCAACGCGCTGTTCGGCAACCTCCAGGCCGTCGCGGCGAACCAGCTCGGCCTGAACCCCGTGCTGATCGCCGCCACCAACTCGTCGGGCGGCGTCATGGGCAAGATGATCTCGCCCCAGAACATCGCCACGGGCGTGTCGGTGACGGACCTCAAGGGCCAGGAAGGCGTGGTCTTCGCCCGCACCTTCAAGCACAGCATCATCCTCACCGTCCTGCTCGGCCTCCTGGTGGTGTTCCAGCAGTACGTGACGCCCTGGATGATCCCGCGATAGGCGAGGGTCGCCCCGCCCTTTAGGCGTAGCCGGTCGGCAGGGCGTCCAGGAAGGCTTCCGCCTCGGCGAGGGTGGCGGCCTTGCGGGCGCCGTCCCAGCCGGCGAGGGTCTGGTACGGCATGGCGAGGCGGGGGTTGCCGGCGAGCGTCTCCGCGTGGCGGATCAGGAAGGCCCAGTAGAGGAGCGTGAACGGGCAGGCGCCCGGGCCGCTCCTCACCTTCGGGCTGTAGCGGCAGCCCCGGCAATAATCCGACATGCGGTCGATATAGGCGCCTCCCGCCGCGTAGGGCTTGGACGCCATCAGCCCGCCGTCGGCGAAGATCGCCATGCCGTGGACGTTGGGCAGCTCGACCCAGTCGTAGGCGTCGGCATAGACGCTGAGGTACCATTCCTCGATCTCGGCGGGGCGGATGCCCGCCAGCAGCGCGAAATTGCCCGTCACCATGAGCCGGTTGATGTGGTGGGCATAGGCCTGGGCGGCGGTGTCGGCGATGGCCTGGCGCAGGCAGTTCATCTCCGTCTCGCCGGTCCAGTACAGGGCCGGCAGGGCCCGCCCGGCGCCGAGCGCGTTGCTGTCGGCATAGTCGGGCATGCGGAGCCAGTAGACGCCGCGCACGAACTCGCGCCAGCCCAGGATCTGGCGCACGAAGCCCTCCACCGCCGCGAGCGGCGCCGTTCCGGCCTCGAAGGACGCGATGGCGGCGGCGCAGACTTCGCGCGCCGTGAGCAGGCCGGCATTGAGGTAGGGCGAGACCGTCGCGTGATGCAGGAAGGCTGCGCCCGCCACCATGGCGTCCTGCGTGGCGCCGAAGTGCGGCAGGCAATCCGCCACGAAATGGTCGAGCGCCGCCAGGGCATCGGCCCGGCTCACCCCCCAGCCGAAGCCGGCGAGCGTGCCGAAGTGCTTCGGGAAGCGCCGCTCGACCAGGGCCAGCACCTCTCGGGTGGCGGCATCGGGGGGGAAGCGCAGGCGCTCGGGCGGCCGCATCCCGGCGGGCCAGGGCCGGCGGTTCTCGGTGTCGAAGTTCCAGCGCCCCCCGGACGGGGCGCCGTCCCGCATCAGCAGGCCGGTGCGCTCGCGCATGGCGCGGTAGAAGGTCTCCATCCGGTACGCGTCGAGGCCCTCGGCCCAGCGGGCGAAATCCACCGTGGTGCAGAAGAAGCGGTCGTCGGGAAGCAGGTGGACCGGCAGGTTGAGCCCGCGGCGCCAGCCCTCGATCATCTCCAGCACCCGGTATTCGCCGGGCTCGGCGATCACGACGGCGTCGGGGAGATGGCGGCGCACCGCCCGCAGGAGTTCGCCCGTGAAGGAGCCGGTATTGGCCGGATCGTCGAGCCGCACATAGTCGACGGCGATGCCCTCGGCGCGCAGGCCGTCGGCGAAATGGCGCATCGCCGACAGGATGAAGGCGATCTTCTGCTTGTGGTGCGGGACGTAGGTCGTCTCCTGCGCCACCTCGACCATCAGGACGGTGTCGGCCTCGGCGTCGAGGCCGCGGAGCGTGGGGATGTCGCGGGTGAGCTGGTCGCCCAGGATGAAGCGGAGTGCGGCCATGAGCAGGGCGGATCCGGCGGGGACGGGTGCCGTCCTGGAGCAGCACGGGCTTCGACGGAACCGCCTTGGCGGTTCCAAGCCGACGAGACTGCTCCCGGATCGGAGCTGGAGCGCATTCGCCGACGGCGAAGCCTCTCAGGCTACCGCGCCGCGGCCTGTGCCGGCTCCGGCACGAGGTCGCAGCCCGGCCCTGCTCCACAGGCGCATGGGACTCGCGCCCGCATGCCCCCTACGTCACTGAGGCCCGCCTGGCTCTCGGCACGAGAGGCGGTCCTCCACGCAGCCTCAGTCGAGCGGCGCCACCGGCACGTCGGCGGGCTTGGGCGGCGCCTTCGCCGGGGTGGCGGGCGCCGGTACCGGACCCGGCGCACCCGTGATGCCGCTCGCGACGGAGCGTACCGGCCGGTTGACGGCCTCCCCGCCGGGGATCGCCAGCGGGTCGGCCATGCGTCGCTGTGCCGGCGCCGGCGCGGGGGCCGGTTCGGCGACGGGGGCTGGAGCGACCGCCGCGGCGGGGGCGCTCGCCACCGCGGGGGCGGGTTGCGGGACGGGAGGCGTCTTGGCGGGGGCGGGTTGTGGGGCGGGCGACGGCGCCGTCGCGACCGGGGACGGCGTCGCGGCGCGGGGTGCCGAGGGGACGAGCGGCGTCGCCTCGACCGCGCCCGGCTCCCGGCCCGGCGACGCCGGGACATCGGGCGTCCTCTCGACGGTGCGGGGGCGCGGCTTCACGGTCCGGATCGGGGGCGGATTGCGCCGCAGCAGGGGTGTTTCGACGCCCTCCGGGTCGGCCTGATCGGGCCTGCCGAGGTCGCCGAGGCGTTGCGGGGGCGCGTCGCGCTCGACCGGCCGGGCGAAGCGGCGGCCCACGTCGGGGATGTCGGCCGGAGGCACGAGCCCGCCATCGTCGCCGCGGGCCGCGAAGCCGCGTTCGGCGTCGCCGCCGCGCCGCATCGGGGCGGCGCCGTTGCCGTCGTCGACGAGGAAGCGCTGGAGGATCTGGGCATCGGCGGCCGCCACGATCAGGCGCTCGCGCTGCCCACGCCCGTCCACGACATCGGCCACGAAGACGCTGCCGTTGCGGCGGAGGGGCGCCAGCACGCGGAAGCCGCGCTGCGCGATGGAGCGGCGGACCTGCTGGGGCGACAGGCCGTCCCAGGTGCCGCCCTCGTCCCAGCCGCCCCAGCCGCCGAAGACCTGCGCCCGGGCCACGCCCGGCACCACGGCGACCGACAGGCCGAGCGCCAGACCGAGCGACAGGACGGCGGCGGCGCGAAGCGAGCGCTTGGCGCGACAATCGATCATGGTTGCGACTCCCTGCGACGCCGGCGACATGACCCGGGACCATGCCCGGGCAATGCGGCGAGGCTGCGATACCCTTTCAGATAGGGCGTCAAGCCTGAACCGCACCTGCACGGGCGGCGACGGCGACGAATTCGTCGACGGCCTCGTCCGCCGTGTCGAAGGCGCAGATCAGCCGCACCATGCGCTCCCCGGCGCCGGGCGCGTCCTGCGCGGCGAGCGAGCGCGTGGTCCAGGGATAGTAGCGCCCGCCCGCGGCCTTCAGCGCATCGTCGACCGCGGCGGGCAGGATCGGGAAGATCTCGTTGGCCTGCACGGGCCAGGGCATGCGGACCCCCGGCACGGCGGCGAGCCCGTCGGCGAGGCGCCGCGCCGCCCGGTTGGCGTGGCGGGCCAGGTCGAGCCAGTGCCCGTCCGTCAGGAAGGCCGCCATCTGGGTGCCGAGGAAGCGCCCCTTGGACACGGTGTGGCCGCCCCGCTTGCGCCGGAACAGCATGTCGCCGGCCCGGGCGGGGTCGAAGAACGTGATGGCTTCGCAGGCGATGGCGCCGTTCTTGGTGGCGCCGAAGGACAGCACGTCGACGCCGGCGCGCCAGGTGATGTCGGCCGGGGCCACGTCCAGCGCCGCCACGGCATTGGCGAAGCGGGCGCCGTCCATGTGCACGGCGACGCCGGCCGCGTGGGCCATGTCGCAGAGCGCGCGGATCTCGTCGGGCGTGTAGAGCGTGCCGGCCTCCGTCACCTGCGACAGCGACAGGGCCGCGGGCTGCACCTGCCGGACGATGCCGCGCGGGAAGCGGGCCAGCGCGGCTTCGAACCCGTCCGGCGTGATCTTGCCGCCCTCGCCCGGGATGCCGACCAGCTTGCCGCCACCGGTGAAGAACTCGGGCGCGCCGCACTCGTCCTCGATGACGTGGGCCTCGAGGTGGCAGAACACGGCCGTGCCGGGGGGCGCCAGCGCCGCCAGCGCCAGGGCGTTGCTGCCCGTCCCGGTGGCGACGAGCACGGCGGCCACGTCGCGCTCGAACACGTCCGACAGCCGCGCCTCCGCCTCCGCCGTCCATGGGTCCATGCCGTAGGGCGCCGCGACGCCCCCGTTTCCCGCCACGATGGCCTGCAGGATCTCGGGGCTGGCGCCCGCGATGTTGTCGCTGGTGAAGTTCATAGGACCCCATGCCGTTGGTCGGGAAGCCGCCGGTGCCGGCCCGGGACGTCGCCGTTCATAGCCGGTTCGGCCGCCCGACGACACCGGGCGTGCCGAACCGCCAGCGACAGCTCGCTATTCGACCGTGACGGATTTGGCGAGGTTGCGCGGCTGGTCGGCGTCCTTCCCCATGAAGACGGCCGTGTGGTAGGCGAGGAGTTGCACCGGCACCGCATAGACGATGGCGGCGAAGGTCGGCGCCATGTCGGGCATGACGATCGACGCGTGGAGCTTCAAGGCGGCGGCCTCGGCCCCGCCCTCGCCGCCGATCAGCACGATGCGGCCGCCGCGCGCCGCCACCTCCTGCATGTTGGACACGGTCTTCTCGAAGACGCCGTCCGGCGGCGCGATGACGATGACGGGGAGGTCCTCGTCGACCAGCGCGATGGGGCCGTGCTTGAGTTCGCCCGCCGCATAGCCTTCGGCGTGGATGTAGCTGAGCTCCTTCAGCTTCAAGGCGCCCTCCAGCGCCAGCGGGAAGGCCGTGCCGCGGCCGAGGTAGAGGACGTCGCGCGCCCGGGCGATGTCGTGGGCCACGCCCTCGATCTGCTTCTCGTGCTTCAGCGCCTCGGCCATCAGGCCGGGGATCGCCAGGAACTCGGCGAGGTGGCGGGCCTCGGCCTCGGCCGACAGGGTGCCGCGCGCCCGGCCGAAGGCCAGGGCCAGGCAGGCCAGCACGGCGAGCTGGCAGGTGAAGGCCTTGGTGGAGGCGACGCCGATCTCGGGCCCGGCCAGCGTCAGGGCCTTGACGTCCGATTCCCGCGCCATGGTGGACGAGGCGACGTTGACGACGCCGACGATCTTCTGCCCCTGCGCCTTGGCGTAGCGCAGCGACGCCAGCGTGTCTGCCGTTTCGCCCGACTGCGAGATCACCAGGGTGACGCCGCCCTGGCTCATGGGCGGCTCGCGGTAGCGGAACTCGGAGGCGACGTCGATGTCGACGGGCAGGCGGGCGATGCGCTCGAACCAGTATTTGGCCGCCAGCCCCGCGATATAGGCGGTGCCGCAGGCCACGATGGTGATGCGGTCGAGCGCCGCGGGGTCGAAGGGCAGGTCGAAGGGCAGCGCGATGCGGCCGGCCGAAAGGTCGGCGTAATGGGCGAGCGTGCGGCCCACCACTTCGGGCTGCTCGTGGATCTCCTTCGCCATGAAGTGGCGATAGTTGCCCTTGTCGATCAGGAAGGCCGAGGCCAGGCTCTTCTGCTTCGGCCGCGAAACGCGGCGGTTCCGCTCGTCGTAGAATTCCACCGACTGGCGCGTCAGCACCACCCAGTCGCCGTCGTCGAGGTAGGAGATCTCGTCGGTGAAGGGCGCGAGCGCCAGCGCGTCCGAGCCGAGATACATCTCGCCGTCGCCGTAGCCCATGGCGAGCGGGGCGCCGCGCCGGGCGCCGATGAGCAGGTCGGTCTCGCCAGCGAAGAGGAAGGCCAGCGCGAAGGCCCCGTGCAGGCGCGGCAGCGCCGCCGCCACGGCCTCGGCCGGCGCCTTGCCGGCGTCGAGCTCGGCCGTGACGAGGTGGGCGACGACCTCGGAATCGGTCTCGGTCGCGAAGTCGTGGCCCTGGGCGGCCAGCTCCGCCCGCAACTCGCGGAAGTTCTCGATGATGCCGTTGTGGACGATGGCGACCCGCGGGGTGGCATGCGGGTGGGCATTGGTTTCGGTCGGCTTGCCGTGGGTGGCCCACCGGGTATGGCCGATGCCGATGGCGCCGCGCAGCGGCTGGTTCGACAGGCGGACTTCGAGGTTCTTCAACTTGCCCGGGGCACGGCGGCGCTCGAGCGCGCCGTCCTCGAGCGTGGCGATGCCGGCCGAGTCGTAGCCGCGATATTCGAGCCGCTTCAGCGCCTCGACGATCTGATCCGCCACCGGGCCCGCGCCCAGGATCCCCACGATGCCGCACATGTCGAACCCTCCGGCCTCACTGCCGACCTGTCTACCCCCGGAAGGCGGCCCGGCGCAAAGTGCAACGGCTGCGATCGTGAACGACCGGTAGCGCCGCGCCCGCCCAGCCCCGCCGCACCGTCTCGGCGGCGGAGCCTCAACCCTGCCGCGCCGCCTTGGCGGCGGCGCGGGCCGCCCGTAGCGCCGCGCCGCGCCCGGCCTTGGTGGTCTGGCGGGCGCGGCCGATCGCGAGGGCGTCCTCGGGTACGTCCTCGGTGACGGTCGAACCCGACGCCACATAGGCGTTGCGGCCGATGCTGACGGGCGCCACCAGCGCCGAGTTCGAGCCGATGAAGGCGCCGGCCCCGATGGCGGTGTGGAACTTGCCGTAACCGTCGTAATTGCATGTGATCGTGCCGGCCCCGATGTTGGCGTCGGCGCCGATGCTGGCATCGCCGATGTAGCTGAGGTGGCTCACCTTGGCGCCCGCGCCGATATCGGCGCTCTTGACCTCGACGAAATTTCCCACCTTGGCGCCCTGCCCCAGCACGGCGCCGGGCCTCAGCCTGGCATGGGGGCCGACATTCGCCTGGGGGCCGACGCGCGCGCCTTCGAGGTGCGAGAAGGCATGGATTACGGCGCCCTCGGCGACGCTGACGCCGGGGCCGAACACCACGTGCGGCTCCACCGTCACGTCGCGCCCAAAGGCCGTGTCGTGGCTGAGGAACACCGTGTCGGGCGCCTGCAGGGTCACGCCGGCCCGCATGGCGGCGAGGCGCAGCCGGGCCTGGAAGGCGGCCTCGGCGGCGGCGAGCTGCACGCGGTCGTTGACGCCCATGGCGTCCCGCTCCGGGCAGGACAGGGCGAGGCAGCGGCGGCCGTCGGCGCGGGTGAGCTCCACGGCTTCGGTGAGGTAGAACTCCCCCTGGGCGTTGTCGCAACCGATGCGGCCGAGCAGGTCCAGCGCGGTCGCGCCGTCGAAGGCCATGGGGCCGGCGAAGCACAGCGTGACGGCCCGCTCCTCAGCGCTCGCGTCCTTGTGTTCGCGGATGGCGACGAGCGCGCCGTCGCGGGTGAGGAGGCGGCCGTAGCCGGTGGGGTCGGCGGCCGAGAAGCCCAGCGCCACGAGGCCGGCGCCCTCGGCCAGCCCGTCCCGCATGGCGGCCAGCGTCCCGGGCGCGATCAGCGGCACGTCGGCGAAGAGCACCAGCACGTCGTCGTAGCCGCGGGCGATCGCGTCCCGCGCCGCCAGCACGGCATGGGCGGTGCCGAGCCGCTCGGCCTGCACGGCGACCTCGGCGCCCGGGAAGGCGCGCCGCGCTTCCGCCGCCACGTCGTCCCGGCCGGGCCCCACCACCACCACCACGGCTTCGGCCGACGCTTCCGCAACCGCGGCGAGCACGTGGGCCAGCATGCTCCGCCCGGCGAGGCGGTGGAGCACCTTCGGCGTGGCGGAGCGCATGCGCGTTCCCTCGCCCGCCGCCAGCACCACCGCGAGGCACCGTCTCGCTTCCGCAACCATGTCGTCGTCCTCCGCGCCGCCGGACCCTTCTTCCCCCAAGGTTAACAGCGGATTGAGGCGAAGCGGGGCCGCCGCCCCGAGGCCGGGATAGGGTGAAGATTCGCCTCGCGGGGCGCGGGATATCGGCTATAGGATGGCCCGTGGCCGGCGGCGCCGGGTGGCGGCGCTCCGTCCGCGCTCGATCCGTGTTCTCCTCACAGATGGCCGATGCTGCTCCGCCGGGATCTCTTGAAATGGGCCGCCTCCGGGCTCGGCGCGGGTTTGACGCCGGCTGCCGCCGAATCGACCGCCGCCCAGCCGCAGGCCGGCACGGCGGTCGCGGCGCCGCAGGGCTCGACGCCCGCCGCCCCCGCCTTCGATTTCGCCGCCGTGGTCGACCGCGCGCGGGCGCTCGCCAAGGCGCCGCACGAGACGGGCGCCGCGCCCCTGCCGGGCGCCTTCGCCAACCTGCCCTACGACCAATACGTGTCGATCCGGCCGCGGGCCGGGACAGCCGTCTGGGCCGACGACAACGTCGGCTTCGCCATCGAGCCGCTGCACCGGGGGTTCCTGTTCACCGCCCCCATGGCCATCAACGTCGTGGAGGGCGGCACGTCGCGCCGCCTCGCCTATGCGGCCCACCAGTTCGATTTCGGCAAGGTGCAGCCGCCGGCCGACCTCGGCGACATCGGCTTCTCGGGCTTCCGCGTGCTCCACGCCCGCAGCGGCAAGGGCCTCGTCGATTCGGCCATCTTCCAGGGCGCGAGCTTCTTCCGCGCCCTGGCCAACGGCCAGAACTTCGGGCTCTCGGCGCGGGCCCTGATGATCCGCACCGCCGACCCGCGCGGCGAGGAGTTCCCGGCGATCCGCGAAGTCTGGATCGAGAAGCCGACCCTCGCCAACGACATGCTGGTGATCAACGCCCTCGTCGATTCGGAGAGCATGACGGGCGCCTACCGCTTCACGCTGCGGCCGGGCGAGATCGCCATCGTGGACACCGAATGCACGCTGTTCTCGCGCAGCGCGGCCGATTTCTACGGCCTCGGCGGCATGACCGCCATGTATCTCTTCGGCCCGACCAGCCGGCGCGGCAGCGAGGACGTGCGCCTCGGCGCCTATGACGTCACGGGCCTGCAGATCCTGAACGGCAACGGCGAATGGCTGTGGCGCCCCGTGTCCAACCCGGCGACCCTGCAGGTGTCGGTGTTCGTCGACGCCAACCCGCGCGGCTTCGGCCTGCTGCAGCGCCAGCGCAACTTCGACCTGCTGCAGGACGACGAGCAGCATTGGGAGCTGCGCCCCTCGCTGTGGATCGAGCCCATCAACGATTGGGGCGAGGGCAGCGTCGAACTGGTCGAGATCCCGACCGACACCGAGAACAACGACAACATCCTGTGCTTCTGGCGCCCGAAGGCGGTGCTGGATCCCGCCGCCGAAGTGTCCTTCTCCTACCGGCAGTTCTGGTGCTGGACGCCGCCCGACAGGCCGCCCCTGGCGGTCGTCACCGACACCCGCATCGGCCGGCTCGGCACCGGCAGGAAGCGGCGCTTCGTGGTCGAGTTCACCGCCGACATGTTCGCCGACCCCGCCCGCATCGTCGACATGAAGCCCGTGCTCACCGCCTCGGTGGGCGCGGTGACGCCGGCCCGGACGTTCCTGTCCCGGGAACACAAGACCTGCCGCCTGCTGTTCGACGTGGATTTCGGCGGCGACACCCTGTCGGAACTGCGGCTGGTGCTGGAACTGGGCGGCAAGCCCGTGAGCGAGACATGGCTGTATCGATGGACGGCGTGATGGACGCGGATCCGGGCCGAGCCGCGCCCGACGCCCAGCAGGACCGGCCCGTGATGGACCTCGATTCGATCCTCGCCGTGCCGGCCATGCCGGAGGAGCGACCGACCGAGATGCCGACGCAGTCGCTGCGGCACTTCGATCGCCGGAGCCGCCGCGGCTGGGCCAACCCCATCCACCGCTCCGTCCCCTGGCTCGCCCGCCTCGTCGTCTTCGGCGGCGGCGCGGCCCTGCTGGGGTTCGGCATCGAGGAGATGTGGCGCGTCGTCAACGTCGGCGAGGTGACGCTGCTGAAGTGGATCCTGGTGGCGCTCTTCGTCGCCAACTTCTCCTGGATCGCGCTGTCCTTCGCCAGCGCCGTCGTGGGCTTCGCCTGGCTGGTGTTCTTCGCCCCGCGCCGGCCGCCCATGCCGACGGCGCTGGGCGGCATGACGGCCGTGGTGATGCCGATCTACAACGAGGCGCCGAGCCGCATCTTCGGTGCCCTGCAGGCCATCTGCGAGGACGTCGCCGCGACCGGGCTCGGCGCGCACTTCCACTATTTCTTCCTGTCCGACACGACCGACCCGGATGTGTGGGTGGCGGAGGAACGCGCGCTGGTGGCGCTGCGGGACCGGCTGCGCGGCAAGGCCGAGGTTTATTACCGGCACCGCCCCAAGAACACGAACCGCAAGGCCGGCAACATCGCCGACTTCGTCACCCGCTGGGGCGGCGCCTATCCCCAGATGGTGGTGCTGGACGCCGACAGCCTGATGACGGCCCACAGCATCGTGACGCTGGCGGCCGCCATGGAGGCCGACCCCGACGCCGGCATCATCCAGACGCTGCCGCTCATCATCAACCGCAACACGCTCTTCGCCCGGCTGCAGCAGTTCGCCGCCCGCATCCACGGCCCCGTCATCGCCGCCGGGCTGTCGGTGTGGATGGGGCGCGACGGCAATTACTGGGGCCACAACGCCATCATCCGCACGCAGGCCTTCGCCGACCATTGCGGGCTGCCGCACCTGTCGGGCAGGCCGCCGCTCGGCGGCCACATCCTCAGCCACGACTTCGTCGAGGCGGCGCTGATCCGCCGCGCCGGCTGGGCCGTCTACATGCTGCCGGTGCTGGGCGGCTCCTTCGAGGAAAGCCCGCCCTCCCTCATCGACCTCGCGGCACGCGACCGGCGCTGGTGCCAGGGCAACCTGCAGCACGCGCGCGTCATGTGGGCCAGTGGCTTCCACCTCGCCTCGCGGCAGCACTTCGCCACCGGCATCATGGGCTACGTGGCCTCGCCGCTGTGGATGGCGCAGCTCCTCGTCGGCATCGTGCTGGTGCTGCAGTCCGCCTACATCCGCCCCGAATATTTCACGCAGGACTTTTCCCTCTTCCCCGCCTGGCCGCGCTTCGACGCGCAGCGCGCGCTCGACCTCTTCGGCATCACCATGGCGGTGCTGCTGGCCCCGAAGCTCTTCGGCCTGCTCATCGCGCTCGGCCAGCGCGACACGCGGCGCGGCAGCGGCGGGGCGCTGGGGCTCATCGTGTCCACGCTGGTCGAGATCGTGATGTCGTCGCTGCTGGCGCCCATCATGATGCTGATCCAGTCGGGCTCGGTGATGCAGATCCTGCTCGGCCGCGATACGGGCTGGAACCCGCAACGCCGCGACGACGGCTCGATCCCGCTCGGCGACATCGTGCGCCGCCACCGCTCGCACGTGATCCTGGGCTTCATCACGCTGGTGGCGGGCTTCCTCATCGCGCCCTCGCTGGTGGCCTGGATGTCGCCCACCATCGCCGGGCTGATCCTGGCCATCCCGCTGTCCTGGGCGAGCGGGCAGCGCTCCATCGGCCTGTTCCTCAAGCGCATCGGCCTGCTGCGCACGCCCGAGGAGACGACCCCGCCCGAGATCGCCGTGAGGGCCAACGTGCTGGCGCGCGAACTCGCCCAGGCCGGATACGACGTGACGGACGGCATCTCGGCGCTCCACGCCAGCCGCGAACTGCGCGTGCTGCACGAGGCCTACCTGCCGGCCGCCGCGCCCCGCAAGCGCGGCACCATCGACCACGACGCCGTGATGGCCCGGGCCAAGCTGGCCGACGCCCGCACGGTCGAGGAAGCCGAAGCCTGGCTGAACCGCAAGGAGCGCACGGCCGTGCTCAACGACCGGGACCTCATCGGCCACGTGGCCCGCCTACCCAGCGCCGACATGCAGGCGGCCGTCGCGGGGGAGTGACGGACCCGTCACGTGGGGCGGGTGATGCGGTGGACCAGGTCGGCACGGTTCCAGCCGAGGTGGACGTCGGCGATCTCGCGCGAACCGGTCGACGAGGCCTTCGTCGACGGGCAGGCGGCGAGCCGGACGGCGGCACCGCTCAGGTTCTGTGGTGGACCCCGACCCGTACATGACGGCCCGCCGGAAACGTCGAGATCAGCCTCGTCGTTTCCCGGAAGCGGGCATTCGCTCACGCCCCCTCAGGCCGCCGCCCGCTCCCGCCGCGCCGCCTGGAGACGCTTGAAGTCGTCGCCCGCGTGGTGGGACGAGCGCGTCAGCGGCGAAGCCGAGACGACGAGGAAGCCCTTGGCCAGCGCCACGGTCTCGTAGGCCTTGAAGGCGTCGGGCGTGACGAAGCTCTTCACGGGGTGATGCTTCCTGGTCGGCTGCAGGTACTGGCCGATCGTGAGGAAGTCGATCTCGGCCGAGCGCATGTCGTCCATCACCTGCAGCACCTCGGTGCGCTCCTCCCCCAGGCCGACCATGATGCCCGACTTGGTGAAGATGCCGGCGTCGAGGTCCTTCACGCGCTGCAGCAGCCGCAGCGAGTGGAAGTAGCGGGCGCCGGGGCGGACCGAGAGATACAGCGACGGCACGGTCTCGAGGTTGTGGTTGAACACGTCGGGCCGGGCCTCGACGACGGTCTCCAGCGCCCCGGGCTTACGCAGGAAGTCCGGCGTCAGCACCTCGATGGTGGTGCCGGGCGCGAGGCGGCGGATGGCCCGGATGGTGCGGGCGAAATGCTCGGCGCCGCCGTCGGCGAGGTCGTCGCGGTCGACCGACGTCACCACGACGTGGTGCAGGCCGAGCTTGGCCACCGCCTCGCCGATATGGTCGGGCTCGGCCGCGTCGAGCGCGCCCGGCAGGCCGGTGCGCACGTTGCAGAAGGCGCAGGCCCGCGTGCAGGTGTCGCCCATGATCATGAAGGTGGCGTGCTTCTTGGTCCAGCACTCGCCGATGTTGGGGCAGCCAGCCTCCTCGCACACCGTGACGAGCCCGTGCTCCTTCACGATGCCGTGGGTTTCGGCGAAGCCCGCCGAGCCCGGCGCCTTGACGCGGATCCAGTCGGGCTTCTTCAGCACGGGCTGGTCCGGACGATGCGCCTTCTCGGGGTGACGCGGGGCGGCCCCGCCACTCCTGTTGCGCGGGTCGCCGTTGAGAAGATCGAGCACCAGCATGGGGAAGCCTCCACCCCTTATCTAAGCGACCGCAAGCGCCGCCACCACCACCACGACGGCGCCGAGCGTCGCCATGACGACGTCCGTCACCAGAGCGCTTTCGCCTTCGGCGAATCCGCTCCAGCTCCAAGTCGAGAGCAGTTCATCGGCTTGGAGCCGCCGAGGCGACCCGGAGAAAGCCGATACTGCTCCAGCGGGTCGCGGAACGGCAGCACGACGCCGAAGGCCCGGAGCAGGACGGCGCCCACCACGGCGCCGACCAGACCCGTGACGAGGTCACGCCACAGGCCCCCGCCGCCCAGGCTGAGGCTGGCGAGCCAGCCTGCCACGAGGCCGATGAGCAGGATGGCGACGACGTTGGTGGTGTGGAGCGAGGCGAACAGCATGGGTCCGGTGGGTCGGTGAGGGCGGGCCGGCGGGGATGCGGCCGCACCCGGTCAGGTGTGGACCACGCGGCCGTAGGCGTCGAGCACCGCCTCGTGCATGGTTTCCGACAGGGTCGGGTGCGGGAACACCGTGTTGATGAGGTCTTCCTCGGTGGTCTCGAGGTTCATGGCGACGACGAAGCCCTGGATCAGCTCCGTCACCTCCGCCCCCACCATGTGGGCGCCGAGGAGCTGCCCGGTCTCGGCGTCGAAGATGGTCTTGACCATGCCCTCGGGCTCGCCGAGCGCGATGGCCTTGCCGTTGCCGACGAAGGGGAAGCGGCCGACCTTGAGCTTGTGGCCGGCCTCCTTGGCCTTGGCTTCGGTGAGGCCCACCGAGGCGATCTGCGGCTGGCAATAGGTGCAGCCCGGGATCATGGCGCGGTCGAGCGCGTGGGTGTGCAGGCCCTTGATGGTTTCGACGCAGATCACGCCCTCGTGCTCGGCCTTGTGGGCCAGCATGGGGGGGCCGGCGATGTCGCCGATGGCGTAGATGCCCGCCACGTTGGTGCGGCCGTGGCCGTCGGTCGCGACGGTGTTGCGCTCCACCTTCACGCCGAGCGCTTCGAGCCCGAGGTTCTCGGTGTTGCCGACGACGCCGACCGCCGAGATCATGCGGTCGGCCGTGATCCGGGACGTGCCGCCCTTGCCGTCGTCGACCGTGGCGGTGATGGAATCGGCGCCCTTCTCGACGCCCGTGACCTTGGCGCCCGTGATGATCTTGATGCCCATCTTCTCGAAGCGCTTGCGGGCGAAGGCCGCGATCTCGGCGTCCTCGACGGGGAGGATCTGCGGCAGGACCTCGACGATCGTGACCTCGGCGCCCATGGCGCGGTAGAAGTAGGCGAACTCGACCCCGATGGCCCCCGAGCCCATGACGAGCAGGGACTTCGGGAAGCTCTTCGGCACCATGGCCTCGTAATAGGTCCAGATCAGCTTGCCGTCCGGCTCGAGGCCGGGCAGCGCGCGCGGGCGGGCGCCGGTCGCCAGGATGATATGCTTGGCCGTGTAGGTGCCGGCCGCCTTGGCGCCCTTGGGCGGGGGCACGGGGGCGCCGCCGAGCGCCGACCTGGTCGCGGGCTTCACGGCGATCTCGCCGACCTTGGCGACCGTGGCCTCGCCCCAGATGACGTCGACCTTGTTCTTCTTCAGCAGGAAGCCGACGCCGCCCGACAGCTGCGCCGACACGCCGCGCGAGCGACCCACCACCTTGGACAGGTCGAAACCGACGCCCTGCGCCGACAGCCCGTAGGCCTCGGCATGCTGCATGTTGTGGTAGATCTCGGCCGAGCGCAGCAGCGCCTTGGTGGGGATGCAGCCCCAGTTGAGGCAGATGCCGCCGAGGTGCTCACGGTCCACGACGGCCGTCTTGAAGCCGAGCTGCGCGGCCCGGATGGCGGTGACGTAGCCGCCGGGACCGGCCCCCACCACGATGATGTCGTATGCGTCAGCCATGGCGTCGCGCTCCCGGGCGATGTTCGGATCGTCGTCGAAGAGATGGAGATGATCGGGGGCCGCTGGGAGACGGCCGGCGCGCGGCGCGCACCGGCCATGCGTCTCAGACCAGCATGCTCATCGGATGCTCGATGAAGTCCTTGAAGGCGCTCATCAGCTCGGCGCCGAGGGCGCCGTCGACGGCGCGGTGGTCGGTCGAGAGCGTCACCGTCATGACGGTGGCGACCTTCGGCTCGCCGCCCTTCACCACCACGCGCTTCTCGCCGGCACCCACCGCCAGGATGGTGGCGTGGGGCGGGTTGACGATGGCCTGGAAGTTCTTGACGCCGAACATGCCGAGGTTCGACACGGCGGTCGTGCCGCCCTCGTATTCCTGCGGCTTCAGCTTGCGCGTCCTGGCGCGGGCGGCCATGTCCTTCACCTCGCCCGAGATGGTCGACAGCGTCTTGGTCTCGGCGGCCCGCACGATGGGGGTGATGAGCCCGCCCGGGATCGACACGGCGACGCCGACGTCGGCGTGCTTGTGCTTCAGCATGGCGGCATCGGTCCAGCTGACGTTGGCCTCGGGCACGCGCTTCAGGGCGAGCGCCAGCGCCTTCATGATGAAGTCGTTGACCGAGAGCTTGAAGGCCGGCTTGCCGTCCTTGTCCTTCGGGGCCGAGCCGTTGACCTGCTCGCGCAGCGCCATCAGGGCGTCGAGCTCGCAATCGGCCGACAGGTAGAAATGCGGGATGGTCTGCTTGGCCTCGCTGAGGCGGCGCGCGATGGTCTTGCGCATGCCGTCATGCGGCACTTCCTCGAAGGAGCCGGCCGGGAACATCTTCCTGACCTGCTCGTCCGACGCGCCGGCGGGCTTCGGAGCGGCCGGGGTCGCGGGCGCCGCAGCCTGGGAGGCGGGCGCCTGAGATGCCGTCGCCTGGGGAGCGGCCGCCGGAGCGGATTTCGGCGGGTTGGCCACGGCGGCGCGGACGTCGCGCTCGACGATGCGGCCGTGCGGGCCCGAGCCCTTCAGCGACGCGATGTCGAGCCCGGCCTCCTTGGCGACGCGGCGCGCCAGCGGCGACGCGAAGACGCGGCCGGAGCTGGCGGCGGGCGTCGCGCCGGCGGCCGGCGCCGCGCCGGCGGCCGGCTTGGCGTCGACGGGCTTCAGCTCGGGCGCGCGCTCGTATTGGTGGCCCTCCGGCACCGTGAGCGTGCCGGCCGGGGCGGCCTGCGGCGGGGCCGAGCCGTTCGCGGCCGGAGTCGAGGCCGCCGCGGGCGCCTTGCCGGCGTCCTTGGCGGCATCCTGGGCACCGCCCGACGCCACCGCCGATACGTCCTCGCCGTCGGCCGCGATGACGCCGATCAACTCGTTGACGGGGACGTCCGCCGTCCCCTCGGGCACCACGATCCTGGCCAGCACGCCCTCGTCGACCGCCTCGACCTCCATGGTGGCCTTGTCGGTCTCGATCTCGGCGATGACGTCGCCGGACTTGATGGCGTCGCCCTCTTTCTTCAGCCACTTGGCGAGGTTGCCCTTCTCCATGGTGGGAGACAGGGCCGGCATCAGGATGTTGGTGGGCATGGAGGCCTCGGACGGAATGCCAAGCAGCCTGGCTGCTGCGAATCGAACGGAGCGGCAGGCCCGGAGGAGCCTGCCGAAGGCCCGGCGGAGGGCGCCGGGCTGGAACCTCACCGGTAGGTGACGGCCTTGACGGCCTCGATCACGTCGCCGACGTGGGGCAGAGCCAGCTTCTCGAGGTTGGCGGCATAGGGCATCGGCACGTCCTTGCCGGTGACCCGCACCACCGGGGCGTCGAGGTCGTCGAAGGCCAGTTCCATCAGCCGCGCCATGATCTCGGCGCCGACGCCCGACTGGGCCCAGCCCTCCTCCACGGTGACGCAGCGGTTGGTCTTCTTCACCGACGCCACCACGGTGGCGATGTCCATCGGCCGGATGGTGCGCAGGTCGATCACCTCGGCATCGATCCCCTCCTTGGCGAGTTCCTCGGCGGCCTTGAGCGCGTAGGTCATGCCGATGGACCAGGACACGATCGTCACGTCCTTGCCGGGGCGCGCCACCTTGGCCACCCCGATCGGCACGGTGAAGTCGTCGAGCTCCGGCACCTCGAAGCTTTGCCCGTAGAGAATCTCGTTCTCGAGGAACACCACCGGGTTCGGGTCGCGGATGGCGCTCTTGAGCAGGCCCTTGGCATCGGCCGCCGAGTAGGGCGCCACCACCTTGAGGCCGGGCACGGAGGAATACCAGGCCGTGTAGTCCTGGCTGTGCTGGGCGCCGACGCGCGCCGCGGCGCCGTTGGGGCCGCGGAACACGATGGGCGAGCCCATCTGCCCGCCCGACATGTAGAGCGTCTTGGCGGCGGAGTTGATGATGTGGTCGATCGCCTGCATGGCGAAGTTGAACGTCATGAACTCCACGATGGGCTTCAGGCCCGCCATGGAGGCGCCGACGCAGATGCCGGCGAAGCCGTGCTCGGTGATGGGCGTATCGATGACGCGCTTGGCGCCGAACTCCTGCAGCAGGCCCTGCGTGACCTTGTAGGCGCCCTGGTATTCGGCGACCTCCTCGCCCATGACGAAGACCTTGGGCTCGCGCCGCATCTCCTCCGCCATGGCGTCGCGCAGCGCTTCGCGCACCGTCATCGTCACCATCTTGGTGCCGGCCGGCACCTCGGGGGCCTGGGCCTGCGGGGCGCCCCCCGCCAGAGCGTGGTCGGCGGCATCGGTCGTGGGTCCGGGTCCTGGCTGGCCTGGGGCCTTGGGCTTGCCCTGGAGGTCGGGCGCGCCGGGCTTGGCGCCGTCCGGCGTCGCGCCAGCCCCGGACGCCCCGTCGGCTTTCGGCGCCTCATCGGCCTTGGGCGACCCACCCGCCTGGGCGGCCGGCGCGGCATCGGCCGCCTCGCCTTCCGCCACGATCACGCCGATCGGCGTGTTCACGGCGACATTGTCGGTGCCCTCCTCGACCAGGATGGCGCCGAGCGTGCCCTCGTCGACGGCTTCGACCTCCATGGTGGCCTTGTCGGTCTCGATCTCGGCCAGGATATCGCCGGACTTCACCTGGTCTCCGACCTTCTTGACCCATTTGCTCAGCTTGCCCTGCTCCATCGTGGGGGACAGGGCGGGCATCAATACGTTGGTGGCCATGTTTCTTCCCTAGGTCGCCGGCGTCGGTCAGAGCGTGATGTCGGTCCACAGCTCCGACGGATCGGGCTCCGGGTCGGATTGGGCGAAATCGGCCGCCTCGGTCACGATGGCGCGGATCTTGGCGTCCACGGCCTTGAGGTCCTCCTCGGTGAGGCCGTGTTCCTTGATGAGCCGCGTGCGGACCTGCTCGATGGCGTCCTGCTGGTCGCGCATCTTCTGCACTTCCTCGCGGGTGCGGTATTTCGCGGGATCCGACATGGAATGGCCGCGGTAGCGGTAGGTCTGCATCTCCAGGATGAAGGGGCCCTTGCCCGAGCGGCAATGCTCGGCCGCCCGCTGGCCGGCGTCGCGCACCGCCCGCACGTCCATGCCGTCGACCTGCTCGCCCGGGATGTTGAAGGAGATGCCGCGGCGCGAGAAGTCCGTCTGCGCCGAGGAGCGCGTCACCGACGTGCCCATGGCGTAGCGGTTGTTCTCGATGACGTAGATCACCGGGAGCTTCCACAGCTCCGCCATGTTGAAGCTCTCGTAGACCTGCCCCTGGTTGGCGGCCCCGTCGCCGAAATACGCCACCGACACGGAGCCGTCCTCCGCATATTGGCTGGCGAAGGCGAGGCCGGTGCCGAGCGCCACCTGGGCGCCGACGATGCCGTGGCCGCCGAAGAAGTTCTTCTCCTTGGAGAACATGTGCATGGAGCCGCCCTTCCCCTTGGAATAGCCGCCCCGCCGCCCGGTGAGTTCCGCCATCACCCCCTTGGGGTCCATGCCGCAGGCCAGCATGTGGCCATGGTCGCGGTAGCCCGTGATGACCTTGTCCTGGGGGGTCGTCGCCATCTTCATGCCGACCACGACGGCTTCCTGGCCGATGTAGAGGTGGCAGAACCCGCCGATCAGGCCCATCCCGTACATCTGGCCCGCCTTCTCCTCGAAGCGGCGGATCATCAGCATGTCGTGATAGCTGTCGACCTCCTCCTGCTTGGTGAAGGCGGCGAATTCGTTCCGCTGCCCGACGACGGCATGAACCTCGTCGTCGGTGCGGGACTGCTGTGCGGCTACGGCCATGAGCGCTCCTACATGCGACTGCGGCGCCACGATGGACGCCGATCACATTTCGAGCGGTAAACTAGCGGAGCCGACGGCCGAAAGCGAGGGGGTGGAGGCCCGTTCCACGGCCATTCAACCCGCTGTTTTGCATAGGCATTCTGCGTCTGCGACATGCTGCGCCGCACCAAATTCCTGTTGCGGTGCGGTCACATGCAGAAACGCCGGACGGGTTCAGCGTTTGCGGTTGGCGTCCGTGAAGATCACGAGGTCGCGCGGGTCGACGTAGCCGAGCTTCAGGCGGATCTCCTCGCTGGCGAGGTCGCGGTCGACGGTGTCGCTGCGCATCAGCGTCACCCGGTGCTGCCACCCCCACCGCTCGGTCTTGAGGCGGTCGAGGTCGGCCCGGAGGTCGGCGATCTGGACCTTGTACTCGTCCTTGGTCCGGAGACCGCGGTCGCCGTGGATCGCCGTCTGGATGAAGTAAGCCGACATCGCCCCCGACACGACGTAGAGGAGGAGCGGCGTGAGGATGGCGCGGAGACGGGTGCGGACGACCATGACGGCACCCTGCCCCGACGAGGTTGACGCCGGGTTAAGCTCGCGGGGGCGGGCGGCCTGGTCGGCCCGGTCGGGCCTCGGTCGTCCAGAGCCCGGCCGATCAGGCTTTGGCGAGGGCCTTGAGGGCGGCGCGGCCGGCATAGCGCGCCTGCGTGCCGAGATGCTCCTCGATGCGGATCAGCTGGTTGTACTTGGCCAACCGGTCCGACCGGGCCAGGGACCCGGTCTTGATCTGCCCGCAGTTCGTCGCGACCGCGAGGTCGGCGATGATGGCGTCCTCGGTCTCGCCGGAGCGGTGCGACATGACCGACGTGTAGCCCGCCGTCTTCGCCATCTCGACGGCTTCCAGCGTCTCGGTCAGGGTGCCGATCTGGTTGACCTTGACGAGCAGCGAATTGGCGACGCCGCGGCGGATGCCGTCGGCGAGCCGCTCGGTGTTGGTGACGAAGAGGTCGTCGCCGACGATCTGGCAGCGGTCTCCGATGAGGTCGGTCAGGGTCTTCCAGCCGGCCCAGTCGTCCTCCGCCATGCCGTCCTCGATGGAGGCGATCGGGTAGTCGGCGGCGAGCTTGGCGAGGTATTCGGCCTGCTGCTGCGAGGAGCGCACCACGCCCTCGCCCTCGTAATGGTAGCTGCCGTCCTTGAACCAGTCGGTCACGGCGCAGTCGAGCGCCAGCACCATGTCGGTGCCGGGCTTGAAGCCCGCCTGCCGCACCGCATCGAGGCAGAAGTCGAGCGCGGCCTCGGCCGAGGGGAGGTTGGGGGCGAAGCCGCCCTCGTCGCCGACGTTGGTGTTGTGGCCGGCCTTCTTCAGCGCGCCCTTCAGCACCTGGAACACCTCGGAGCCCCAGCGCACCGCCTCCTTCAGCGAGGCGGCCCCCACCGGCATGATCATGAACTCCTGGAAGTCGATGGGGTTGTCGGCATGGGCGCCACCGTTGAGGATGTTCATCATCGGCACCGGCAGGACGTGGGCACCGGCCCCGCCCACGTAGCGGTAGAGCGGCAGGCCCACCTCCTCGGCGGCGGCGCGGGCGGCGGCGAGCGACACGCCCAGGATGGCGTTGGCGCCGAGCTTGGCCTTGGTGGGCGTGCCGTCGAGCGCGATCATGGCGCGGTCGAGCTCGACCTGGTGCTCGACCGGGATCCCCTTCACGGCCTCGAAGATCGGCTTCATGTTGCCGATGGCGCGCGTCACGCCCTTGCCGCCGAAGCGGCTCTTGTCGCCGTCGCGCAGTTCCACCGCCTCGTAGGCGCCCGTCGAGGCGCCCGACGGCACGGCAGCGCGGCCCAGCACGCCGCTTTCGAGCCGCACGTCGACTTCCACGGTCGGGTTGCCGCGGCTGTCCAGGATCTCGCGGGCGACGATGTCGACGATGGCGGTCATAGGGGCCTCGGGGGCTGGCACATTCGGTGCCGTCGTTCTAGGCGAGCCGCAAAGGCTTGGAAAGCCCGCGCCCGCCGCCGGCGGGCCGGCGGGCCGGCCGGCCGGCCTGAACCTGCCGGGCCCCGGGGACGTTTCCGCCGGGCGGGGCGCCCGAGGGCGGCGCCCATCGGCCTGGAGCCTGCACATGACGGACGACATCGCCAAGCTGGTGAGCGCGGAGTGGCTGGCCGGAGAACTCGACAAGCCCGACCTCGTCGTGGTCGACGCCTCCTGGTACCTGCCCTCGGCGAACCGGGGCGGCCACGCGGAATACCTGGCCGGCCACATCCCCGGCGCGGTCTTCTTCGACCAGGACAGGATCGTCGATCCGGCGAGCGACCTGCCCCACACCCTGCCCTCGCCCGAACTCTTCGCCGCCGAGGCCGGCAAGCTCGGCATCGCGGCGGACAAGCGCATCGTCGTCTACGACGGTGCCGGCATCTCGGCGGCGCCGCGCGTGTGGTGGATGCTGGGCGTCTTCGGCGCCAAGGACGTCGCCGTGCTGGACGGCGGCTTCCCGGCCTGGATCGCCGGCGAGCGGCCGGTCGAGACGGGCGAGTCGAACCGGCTCGGCACGCATTTCGAGGCGCAGCCCCATCCCGAGGCGGTGGCCGATGCCGCCGCCGTGCAGCGGGCGCTCGAGGCCGGGAGCGCCCAGGTGGTCGACGCCCGCCCGGCGTCGCGCTTCAAGGGCCTGGTGGCGGAGCCGCGCCCCGGCCTGCGCTCCGGCCACATGCCGAAGGCGCTCAGCGTGCCGATGACGGATCTCGTGCAGGACGGCAGGTTCAAGCCGGACGACGCCCTGAGGACGGTCTTCACCGAGGCCGGCGTCGACCTCGCCCGCCCCGTCATCACCACCTGCGGCTCGGGCGTCACGGCGGCCGTCCTGGCCTTCGGGCTGACCCGGCTCGGCGTGCCGGAGGTGAGGCTCTACGACGGCTCCTGGTCGGAATGGGGCGGGCGGGCCGACCTGCCGGTCGAGACCGACGCGGCCTGACCGTCACAGCGCGCCGCCGCTCCGGGCGGCGCGCCACAGCCGCCACTGACGCCGCCAGGCCGCCACCTCCGGCAAAGGCGCGAGCGGGTCCGCGGCGCGCTCCGAGGCGGCGAGGCGCGGCGCCACCGTCGCGGCGCACAGGAAGGCCGCGCCCGCCTCGCCGAAGCTGCCGCGGCGGCCCCGCAGGGCGGCGAGCCGCGCCCGCGCCTCGGCCCTGAGATCGGCGAGCACGGCCCGCAGGGCCGGCGTGGCCTGGCCGGCCTGCGCGTCGGCCCGCCGCGCGCCATGGCGGACGAGCAGCGCTTCGGGCAGGAGGACGGCCTGCTCGCCGACGGCGCCGAGGAGTTCGGCCAGCCCCAGCGCCGTGCCGGCATCGTCGGCGGCGGGGTCGAGCCCCGGGCCGCCGCCCAGCACGCGGGCGGCGAGGCGCATCGGCGTGCCGTGGGTCGCCGCCAGCCGGCGCGCGAGCGCGGGCAGGTCGGCCGGCGATTCGTCGTAGAGGCCAATGCGGAAGGCGTCGATCATGTCGCCGACGGGTGCGGCGGGCAGCGCGGCCCGCGCCATCGTGTCGACCAGCGCCGCCGCCACCGGATGGGCGGCGGCCTCGCCGGCGCGGGTCCCGTCCACCACCTCCTGCCACCATTGCAGGCGGATCTCGCCCGCCACCGCCTGGTGGACGCGCTGGCGCACGTGGCGGAGTTCGAGCGCGAAGGCCGACAGCGCGTGGAGGTGCGGCCGCGAAGCCGCGGGCGCCAGCAGCGCGGCCAGCCAGGCGTCCCGGTCCTCCGCGCGCAGCAGCGCCTCGCAGGCCGCGTAGGCGGGGGCGAGGTCCGTCACGGCACCACCGCCCGCGCCCTCACCCGACCGCGATCAGCGCCACGGCGACGCGGCGGCGTTCGCCGAGCAGGATGTTGTAGGTGCGGGCCGCCGCGCCCGTCGCCATCGGGTCGGACACGATGCCGGCGGCCTTGAGCGCCGCCCTCAGCGGCGCCGGCAGCGGCACGAGATCGGGGCCGGTGCCGACCAGCAGGAGTTCGACCGTACCCTTGGCGGCCGCGAAGACCGGGGCCAGCGACTCCGCCGTGATCTCGGAGGGCCGCGTCGCCGACCAGATGTGCACGCCCTCCGGCACCATCAGGAGGGAGCCGCGATGCGACATGTGGCCGAAGTTGAAGCCGCCCGCGCCGTAGCCGTCGATCGTATATTGCCCGGCCACGTAGCCCGAGCCGAACGAGGGCTCGCTCATCCGGCCGCGACCTTCGGCGAGGGATTGCGGCCGCCTCCGGCGCCCGGCGTGCCGGCCTGGCTCTCGCTCTTCTGCTCGTTGCGTACCCCGAGGTAGATGAGGATCGGCGAGCAGATGAAGATGGACGAGTAGGTGCCGACGAAGATGCCCCACATCATCGCGAGCGAGAAGCTCTTGATCACCTCGCCGCCGAACAGCACCAGCGCCAGCAGCGCCAGGAACACCGTCGTGGCGGTCATGATGGTGCGGGGCAGGACGGCGTTGATCGACATGTCGATCATCTCGGCGGTCGACAGGCGCTTGTACTTGCGCATCACCTCGCGGATGCGGTCCAGCACGATGACGGCCTCGTTGAGCGAATAGCCCACGATGGTCAGGATGGCGGCGATCGAGGTCGTGTTGAACTCGAGGTGGGTGACGGAGAAGAAGCCCACGGTGAGCAGCAGGTCGTGCATCGTGGCGATCACGGCGCCGACGGCGAACTGCCATTCGAAGCGGAACCACAGGTACATCAGCACGGCGAAGATCGACACGACGACGCCGATCGTGCCGGACTGGACGAGTTCGCCCGACACGCGCGGGCCCACGACCTCGACGCGGCGGAACTCGTAGCGGTCGGCGAGGGCCGACTGGATCTTCTTGACGGCGCCCTCCTGGGCGGCGTCGCCGCCGGGCTGCACGCCGAAGCGCAGCGTGGCGTCGGTCCGGTTGCCGAAGCCCTGCACCTCGATGTGGCCGAGGCCGGTCTGCTCGCCAAGGGCGCGGAGCTGGGCCAGGTCGGCGTCGCCCGTCTTGGCGCGGACCTCCATGAGGGTGCCGCCGGCGAAGTCGATGCCGAAGTTCATGCCCACGAGCAGGAACATCAGCACCGACACGATCGAGAGCACGGCCGAGAAGGGGTAGCTCCAGCGCCGGAAGCGCATGAAGCCGAACTTGGTGTTTTCCGGAGCGAGGCGGAGGAGGGGCATGGGGGACGTCTCCTCAGATCGGCAGGCGCTGGGGCCGCTTGGCGCGGTACCAGAGGGCGATCATCATCCGCGTCATGGTGACGGCCGTGACGATGGAGGTCAGGATGCCGAGGCCCAGCGACACCGCGAAGCCGCGCACCGGCCCCGAGCCGAATAGGTAGAGGATGAGGGCCGCCACGAACAGGGTCACGTTGGAGTCGACGATGGTGGCGAAGGCGCGCTTGAAGCCCGAATCCAGCGACGCGATGACGGAACGGCCGGCGTGGTTCTCCTCGCGGATGCGCTCGTAGATCAGCACGTTGGCGTCCACCGCCATGCCGATGGTGAGCACGATGCCGGCGATGCCGGGCAGCGTCAGCGTGGCGCCCAGCAACACCATGGCGGCGAAGATCAGCATGATGTGCACGGCGAGCGCGATGTCGGCGAAGACGCCGAACACCCCGTAGGTCACCAGCATGTAGGTGACGACCAGCACGCCCGCCACCAGCGAGGCCCGCTCCCCGGCGTCGATCGAATCCTGGCCGAGGCCGGGTCCCACGGTGCGCTCCTCCACCACGGTGAGCTTGGCGGGCAGCGCACCGGCCCGGAGCAGAACGGCGAGGTCGTTGGCCTGGGCGACGGTGAAGTTGCCCGAGATCTGGCCCGAGCCACCCGTGATCGGCCCGAGGATGCGCGGGTCCGACACGATCTGGTTGTCGAGCACGATGGCGAAGGGCTTGCCGACGTTCTGCGCCGTCACCTCGCCGAACTGCTGGCCGCCGCGCAGGTTGAAGCGGAAGTTGACCACCGGCTCGTTGGTGCGCTGGTCGAAGCCCGGCTGGGCGTCGGTGAGGTCCTCGCCCTGCACCATGACGCGCTTCTCCACGGCCTCGGTGCCGGGGCGGCTGTTCTTGTAGAAGGGCAGCTGCTCGACGTCGGCGGGGCTGGCGCCGGGGTCGGCGACGAGGCGGAACTCCAACTTGGCGGTGGTGCCGAGCAGGTCCTTCAGGTGCTGCGTGTCCTGCAGGCCCGGCACTTCGACGAGGATGCGGTCGTTGCCCTCGCGCTGGATGGTCGGCTCGCGCGTGCCGGAGGCGTCGATGCGGCGGCGCAGCACCTCGATCGACTGGTCGACGGCGCGGTGGATCTTGTTGGCGATGCCGGCGTCGGTGAGCTGCATCTGCACGAGCCCGTCGTCGGTTTCCGTGACGGAATAGTCCTGCACGGCGCCGGTGAGGGCCGCGCCGAGCGACTGCGACGTGTTGCGCAGCGCCGTGACGATCTTGGCGCGGTCGGCCGCGTCGGGCACGCGGAACTGCACGCCGCGGTTCTGCACGCCGATGCCGCCCGTCAGCCGCACGTTGTTCTCGCGCAGCAGGCGCCGGGCATCGTCGCGCAGGTTGTCGACCTGCTGCTTGGTGAGCGAAGGGGAGTCGACCTCCAGCAGCAGGTGGGCGCCGCCCTGGAGGTCGAGGCCGAGCACGATCGTCTTGGCCGAAACCGGCAGCACGCGGTCGAGCGCCGCGCGCGCATCCGGCGACAGCAGGCTCGGCAGCACGATGAGGGCCGCGACCAGCGTGCCGAGGAGGATCGTGACGACTTTCCAGGTCGCGAAACGCATCATGGCTGTTGTTCTTCGCTGTTGAGGCGGGGCGCCGGTCCCGGCGCCCCAGGGGTCAGACCTTGGCGGCCGGCACAGCGTCCTTCACGGGCTCGCCCTTGGCGCGCACTTCCGTGATCATGGCGCGCGACAGGCGCACCCGGACGTTGGCGGCGATCTCCACCTCGACTTCGGTGGCGTCCGTCGCCTTGGTCACCTTGCCGATGAGGCCGCCGGCCGTCACCACCGTGTCGCCGCGCCGCACGGCGCCGATCATCTCCTGGTGAAGCTTCTGCTTCTTCTGCTGCGGGCGCAGCAGCAGGAAGTACATGATGACCAGGATGGCGGCGAAGGGCGCCACCTGCATGAGGATGTCGGTGCCGCCGCCGAAGGCGCCGGCGGTCTGGGCAAAAGCAGGGGTGAACACGCGGGATCTCCGGGGCCGACGCCCGGCTTTCCCCGGGTTTGGCGGCTGGGCTGCCTCTTAGCCCTCCCGGTGGGGCGAAGCAATGGCGGGCGGCCTGCGACACCGACGGTGGTGGCGGGGCGTTCTGCACCCGAAGGCGGAGCCGGCCGCCCGTCGCCGCGGCGGCGGGGCCTGCCGGGCCCCACCTTGACAGCGCGGCGGGCCGGCCAGCACAAGCCCGCCACCCTCCCCCATTCCCGCACGGAGCGCGCCCCTTGGCTTCCATCCCGTCCGACGCCGCGACCCTGGCGACCCTGGAGCGCATCGCCCTGGCGCTGGAGCGCCTCGCCCCGACCGCCCCGCCCCGCCCCGATCTCGACGGCGCCGACGCCTTCGTGTGGTCGTCGGCCGGCACCCTCACCCCGGTGCCGCAGGTGAACCGCGTCGACATCGCGCTGCTGCGCGGCATCGACCGCGTGCGCGACCAGTTGCTCGACAACACCCGGCGCTTCGCCCGCGGGCTGCCGGCCAACAACGCCCTGCTATGGGGGGCGCGCGGCATGGGCAAGTCGTCGCTGGTGAAGGCGGCCCAGGCCGCCGTCAACGCCGAGCTGCCGGCCGGGGCGCCGCGCCTCAAGCTCGTCGAGATCCACCGCGAGGACATCGACGGGCTGCCGGCGCTGATGTCGCTTCTGCGCAACAGCCCTCACCCATTCGTGCTGTTCTGCGACGACCTGTCGTTCGATTCCGACGACACGACCTACAAGTCGCTGAAGGCCGTCCTGGAGGGCGGCATCGAGGGCCGGCCCGCCAACGTGCTGTTCTACGCCACCTCGAACCGCCGGCACCTGATGCCGCGGGACATGATGGACAACGAGCGCGCTACCGCCATCAACCCGGGCGAAGCCATTGAGGAAAAAGTGTCTTTGTCCGACCGCTTCGGCCTGTGGCTCGGCTTCCACAAGTGTTCGCAGGACGAATACCTCGACATGGTGGCGGGCTATGCCGACCATTTCGGCCTCGGCCTGACGCGACAGGCGCTGACCCCTGAGGCGCTCGAATGGTCCACGACGCGGGCGTCGCGTTCGGGCCGCACCGCCTGGCAGTTCATCCAGGACCTCGCGGGTCGCCTGGACAGGAAGCTGTCTCAAACCTAAGGTTCGCGTCGCCACGGTTCGACCGGATTTCGGCCATGCGGAGCACGATTCACCCATGATGTTGAACCGTTTCGGGCGGGCGCTGGCCGCGGGCCTCCTGGCCTGCGGCTCTGCCTCGCCGCTTCTCGCGGCCGACCTGCCGGCCCGCACGGCGCCGCTCCCCACCTTCGTGGCACCGTCGCTCGTGCCGGCGAGCCCCTACGGCATCCTGTCGGAAGTGCGGTTCGGCGTCCTGGCGCACGGCGTCGACGAGCACGAGTTCGGCACCGTCGACGTCAACGGCGAGATCCTCACCGTCAAGCCCACCCACCTCCAGGGCGCCTGGGACTACCTCGTCCCCCGCTTCCACCTCGGCGGCAACCTCAACACCTCCGGCCGCACCAGCGACGTCTACGGCGGCGTCACCTGGCAGTTCCCGGTCTACGGCCGGTTCTTCGGCGAACTCGGCTTCGGCGGCGACCTCAACGACGGCAACACGTCCAAGGTCTTCCCCAAGGGCAACACCGACATCCGCGTCGGCTGCGTGGCCAATTTCCGCGAATCCGCCTCGCTCGGCTACCACCTCGACGACCATTGGAACGTGATGGCCTTCGCCGAACACGCCTCAAACGCCGGCCTCTGCGCCCACAACGAGGGCATCACGGCCATCGGCGGCCGCGTCGGCTACGTGTTCTGAACCCTTCGGGCCCCGGGCCCGGCGTCGTCCGTCCTGACATGTCGAAAGGCGGCGGGCCTGTCATTGGACCCGCCGCCTCCGATCGCACGCCCAACAGTGTCTCGCGGCTGGGCGGCTTGGCTGGCCCCGGCCTGACGGCGGGGCCGTATCTCGCGGCGCCGGTCAGGTTCCGGCGAGGAAGCCCGTCGGGTCGATCGGCGTCGAACCCTTGCGGACCTCGAAGTGCAGCTGCGGCGACGACACGTTGCCGCTCTGACCCGACTTGGCGATCATCTGGCCGCGCTTGACGGTTTCGCCGCGCTTGACGTCGATCTCGCCGTTGTTGGCATAGGCCGTCACGTAGCCGTTGGGGTGACGGATGAGCACGAGGTTGCCGTAGCCCTTGAGCTCGCTGCCCGCATAGGCCACGACGCCGCCCTCCGCGGCCTTCACGGCCGTGCCCTCCGGCACCGCGATGTTGATGCCGTCGTTGCCGCCGGTGCCGCCCTTGAAGCCCTGGATGATGCGGCCGTGGGCGGGCCAGCGGAACTCGGGACCGGTGGATTCGGCGCTCGCCACCGGGGTGGCGGCGGCCGCTGCCGGCGTCGCGGCGGGCGGGACGCTGGCCGTGGTGGTGGTGTCGACGACCTTCTTCTCCACGGCCGCGACCTGCTCGGGCTTGGCGGGGACGGGCGCGGCCTTGGCCGGCGTCGCCGCCGCGAGCTTGGCGGCCTTGGCGGCGGCCGCGGCGGATTTCTGCGCCTCGGCCTTGGCCTTGGCGGCCTCGTGGTCGGCGGCGAGCTTCTGGGCCGCCGCCTGCTTCTCGGCGAGCGCCGCCTTCTGGGCTTCGGCGCGGGACGCCGCGTCCTTGCCGGCGGCCTTGTGCGCCGTCTCGGCCTTGGCGAGCTTGGCCTTCTCGGCCTCGGCCACCTTCTCGGCCGCGGCGGCCTTGCGGATCGCCGCGACCCTGTCCATCTCGGCCGCCTTCTCGGCCGCCGAAGCCTTCTGGGCCGCCGCGATCCTTTCGGCCGACGCCTTCTCGGCCGCGGCAGCCTTTTCGGCCGAAGCCTTCTCGGCCGCGGCCCTGTCGGCGGCGCGCTGGGTCGCCACGATGCGCTGCGCCTCGGCGTTGCGCTCCGCCAGGGTTTGGGGCTTGTCCGCCACCCTGAAGGGGAGGCTCGGCGCCCTGTGGGCGGGCTCGGCCGGCTCGGCGCGGGCCACCTCGGGCTTGGCCGCATGGGCCGGCGCGGCCCTCACGGGTTCGTCGGGCTCGATCGGCTCGGAGCGGACGGGGGCCGCCTGCGCGACCCGCGCCGATCCCGGCCCGGTCGCGACGGCATTGTAGATCGGCACCACGATCGTGCCGCCCGGCTGCACATCGGCGGCCGCGTGGAGACCGTTCACCTGCAGCAGCACGTTCAGCGGCACGCCATAGCGCTCGGCGAGCTTGGCGGCGGTGTCGCCCTGTCCGACCTGGACGGAAGCGCCGCCCTGGCCGGTCCATCCGCCGAAGGAGGCGCCGGGCACGGCATGGGCCGGCCCGATGGATCCCGTGGTCTCGTGCGACACGGCGAGGGGGGCGGCGCGGACCGGGGCCGCGCTGGCCAGCTGGCCGTTGCGGGGCGGCAGCGCCGAAGCCGTCACGGGCGGGGTGCGCCCGGTACCGACGTTCGACGTGGTGTGGGCCACCTTCTTGGGCTTCTGCACCGAACCGGTGGCGAAGGGGTTGCCGAAGGCGTCGCCGAAGCGGCTCGAATCGGCGGAACAGCCGCTCATGAGTGCCGCCACGGCCGTCATGGCGCAGATCTGAATGGCGATCCGGCAGTGCCCGGGCGTCAACAGCTTACTCATCAGCGGACCATCCACTCAACGCGGGCTCAATAGAAGCCATGTAGAGCCATGCCGGTTAAGGGACGGTTTAAGATGAATCGCGCTGCCCAGATTTCGCCCGGAACCTAAACCCACGGCTTCGCCCCGGCCGTCACAGCCCCAGGGACGGCCCGTCGTAGAGGGGGCGGAGGCGGCAGGGACCGAGGGGCCCGAAGGACCAGTCGCCCTCGCCATCCCGCCGCGCCGCGACGAGCTCCTGGCGGGCGCCGGGGCCGGCCGCGCGCCCGAACACGACCGTGCCGCCGGGCGCCAGCAGGTCGGCCACTTCGGCCGGCACGTCGCCGAGCGCCGCGTGAATCAGGATGCGGTCGAAGGGGCCGCGGTCGGCCGGCACCGCCAGCCCGTCGCCCCACACCACCGTGGCGCCGACCGTGCCGAGCCCGGCGAGCCGGGCCTGGGCGCCCTGGGACAGGGTGCGGAACCGCTCGACGCCCAGCACCTCGGCGCCGAGCCGGGCCAGGATGGCGGTGGCATAGCCCGAGCCGGAGCCGATCTCGAGGATGCGGCAGGCGGGCGTCGCCGCCAGGCCCTCCATCATGCGGGCCACCGCGCTGGGTTCCGCCATGGTCTGGCCGCAGGCCAGCGGCAGCGCCACGTCCTTGGCGGCGAGGTCGGCGTAGCGGTGGGGCACGAAGACGTGGCGCGGCACGGCCTCCATGGCGCGCAGCACCGCGAGGTCCCGGATGCCCCTGGCGCGCAGCCGGAACAGGAACTCCGCCTTGGCTTCGAGGCTGCCCGTGCTCATGCGACCCGCCGCGGCCCCGGGCTGCGCCTCAGCCGAAGGCCTTGACGTAGCGCGCGTGGGTGTCGCGGTCGGTGAGGTCGAGGCGCAGCGGCGTCACCGAGATCCTGCGGTGGCGCAGCGCTTCGAGGTCCGAACCCTCGACCGGCGTGAACGTCCCCCGGGCGAAGCCGATCCAGTAATAGGGATTGCCGCGCCCGTCCTCGCGCGCGTGGACCTGCATCAGCGCCGTGTCGCGCAGGCCCTGGGTCGTCACCTCGAGGCCCGCCACCGCCTCGGCCGGGCAGTTCGGGAAGTTGACGTTGACCAAGGTGCCGGACGGGATGCCGACGTCGAGGATGCGGCGGACCGTTTCGGCCGCATGGGCTTCCCCGCAATCCCAGTGCGGGTTCTGGCGGCCGGTGTCCGGGCCGTAGGCCTGGCTGAGCGCGATCGACGGCACGCCGAGCAGCGTGCCCTCCATGGCGGCCGCGATCGTCCCCGAATAGGTGACGTCCTCGGCGACGTTCTGGCCCCGGTTGATGCCCGACAGGATCAGGTCGGGGCGCCGGCCCTCGAGGATGGTGTTGACCGCCATGATGACGCAATCGGTGGGCGTGCCCTTGATGGCGTAGCGGCCCTCGGAGACTTCGCGCAGGCGCAGCGGGTCGTTGAGCGACAGCGAATGGGCGACGCCGGACTGGTCGGTCTCGGGCGCCACCACCACGACGTCGTCGCTCAACTGGCGGGCGACGCGCTCCAGCACGGCGAGGCCCGGCGCGTGGATGCCGTCGTCGTTGGTGATGAGGATGCGCATCTCAGCCCCTGCCCTTCGCCGGCACGATGCGATCGAGCCCGCCCATGTAGGGGCGCAACACTTCGGGGATCGCCACGGTGCCGTCCGTCTGCTGATAATTCTCCAGCACCGCCACCAGCGCCCGGCCCACCGCCACGCCCGAGCCGTTCAGCGTGTGGACGAAGCGCGGGCCCTTGGCGCCGGCCGGCCGGTAGCGCGCCTCCATGCGGCGGGCCTGGAAGTCGCCGCACACCGAGCAGGAGGAGATCTCGCGGAACGTGTTCTGGCCGGGCAGCCAGACTTCGAGGTCGAAGGTGCGGCGCGACGCGAAGCCCATGTCGCCCGTGCAGAGCAGCATGCGGCGGTAGTGCAGCCCCAGCCCCTCCAGCACGTCCTCGGCGGCGCGCGTCATGCGCTCGTGCTCGGCATCGGAGGTTTCGGGCGTCGTGATCGACACCATCTCGACCTTGGCGAACTGGTGCTGACGGATCATGCCGCGGGTGTCGCGCCCGGCCGAGCCCGCCTCCTTGCGGAAGCTGTGGGTCAGCGCCGTGAAGCGCAGCGGCAGTTCCGCCTCGTCGATCACCCGCTCGCGCGCGAGGTTGGTCAGCGGCACTTCGGCCGTCGGGATCAGCCAATGGTCCTCGCCGGCCCGGAACTGGTCGTCGCGGAACTTCGGAAGCTGCGCGGTGCCCACCATGGCGGCGTCGCGCACCAGCACGGGCGGGTCGACCTCCTCGAAGCCATGCCGGTCGACGTGCATGTCGATCATGTACTGGCCGAGCGCGCGGTGCAGCCGCGCCAGGGCACCGCGCAGCACGACGAAGCGGGCGCCCGACATCTTGGCGGCGCTCTCGAAATCCATGAGGCCCAGGGCTTCGCCGATGGCGTCGTGCTCCCGCGGCGCGAAGCCGTCGGGGAAGCCCGGCTTCTGGCCGGCGCGGTGGATCTCGACGTTGTCGTGCTCGTCGGCCCCGGCCGGGACGTCGGCGTGGGGCAGGTTGGGGATCTCGATCAGGGCCGCGTCGAGCGCCGCGCTCGCGTCGCGTTCCTCGGCCTCCAGCGCCGGCGTCTCCGCCTTGAGCCCGGCGACCTCCGCCTTGAGGCGCTCGGCCGTCTCGGCGTCCTTGCGGCCCATGGCCTGGCCGATCTCCTTCGCGGCGGCGTTGCGCCGCTCCTGCACGACCTGCAGGCGCAGGATGGCGGCCTTGCGCCGGTCGTCGAGCGACAGCAGCGCGGCGCTCAGCGGCTCCAGCCCGCGCGACCGGCGGCCGGCGTCGAAGGCATCGGGGTTGTCGCGGATCCACTTGATGTCGAACATGATCGGCCCAGCCTTGAGCGACGCGGCCGCGTCGCCCCGGCGTCAGATCGCGGGGTCGGCGCTCGCGCGGGCGCGCCGCTTCTCCATCGTCCGTACCGTGACGATCGCGCCTTCGTAGAGAAGCAGCATGGGCAGCGCAAGCGAGCCCATGGAGATGACGTCGGGCGGGGTGAGGATGGCGGCCGCCACCACCACCACCACGATGGCGTAGCGGCGCTTCTCGCGCAGGAAGGTCGAATCGATGATGCCGACCTGACCGAGCAGCGTCAGGACGACGGGTAGCTGGAACGCCACGCCGAAGGCGAAGATCAGCGTGGTGATGAGCGACAGGTATTCGCTGACCTTGGGCAGCAGCTCGATGGCGGCCTGCCCGGGCTCGGGCGTCTGCAGCTGGTGCACCGAGAACTGGATCAACAGCGGCATCACGACGAAGTAGACGAGCAGGCCGCCCATCAGGAAGAACACCGGCGTCGCCACGAGGTAGGGCAGGAAGGCCTTGCGCTCCGTCTTGTAGAGGCCCGGCGCCACGAACATGTAGATCTGCGTGGCGATGACCGGGAAGGCGATGAAGGCCGCGCCGAACATCGACAGTTTGAGGTTGGTGTAGAACTGCTCGAGGAAGTGGGTGGCGATCAGCGTCGCCTTCTCGTAGCCCACGATGCGCACGTAGGGCTCGACCAGGATGTTGTAGATGCCGTGGGAGAAGTAGAAACAGAACAGGAAAGCGACCAGGAACGCCGCCAGCGACTTGATGAGGCGCGACCTGAGCTCGATCAGGTGCTCGATGAGCGGCGCCTTCGAGGCTTCGATGTCGTCGACGTGCTGGTTCATGGACGGGGGTCGCGCCGCGGGGGGAGGAAGGGACGGCCGCGCCCGGCCGCCGCCGCGGGGGCGCCCAGCCGGTCGCCCGGCGCGCGGCGCTTCGGCACCAGGATGCGGCGGCGGCGCCCGGCCTCGCCGTCGGCCTCGACTGCATCCACCGCGCCCGCGAAGGTGGCCGGGGTGACATGGGCGGGTTCGGCGGCTTCGAGCATGACGGGCCCGGCGGCCGGCGCGATGGACGGCACCGTCTCGGCCGCTGCCGGCATGGCGACCGGCGCCGAGGCCGTGCCGCCTTCGAGCGCCGTCGTGGCGCTGCCGACGGCCTTGGTGATCTCGGCCCGGACGTCGGCGAGGGGGTTGAAGTTCACGTCGAGCGACGCCGTATCCTTCAGCTTGGTGACCTCGTTCTTGAGGTCCTGAAGGTCGGCCTCCTTCATGGCCTCCATGAACTGGCCCTGGAACTCACCGGCCATGCGGCGGACCCGGGTGACCATCTGGCCGACCTGCCGGAGCACGCGCGGGAGGTCCTTGGGGCCGATCACGATCAGCGCCACCACGCCGATGATCAGCAGCTTGCTCGCGTCGAAATCGAACATGGGTCCGGGGTCTTGGGCACAAGGCCGAATGGGGCAAAGGGCCGAATGGAGCGAAGGGCCGAACGTCAGGGAGAAGGGCCGGATCCCGGCACGTGCCACGCAGGACCCGCCCACCCGCGGCCGTGCGGCTGCGCGCCGCACGCAAAGGCGCCCGGGGGCGGAGCGGCCCCAGACGCTTCACCGTGGACAGGACGCGTCCCCGTGGACGGGGCGGCCCCGCGCGATGCGGGGCGCCGCGGCCGGATCAGCCGACGCGGCGACCGTCCGTCGTGGTCTCGACCGTCCCCACCGGGCGGTGGTCGATGGTGCGGACCGGCTGCACGGTCTCGCCCACGGGGCGGACCGGCTCGGCCACGACGACCGGCTTGGCCGGCACCTCGTCCTCGTCGGCCATGCCCTTCTTGAAGCTCTTGATGCCCTTGGCGAAGTCGCCCATCAGGTCGGAAACCTTGCCCTTGCCCCCGAACAGGAGCAGCAGCACGCCGCCCACGATGATCCAGTGCCAGATGCTCATGCCACCCATGATGACCTCCATGCCGTCACGGCCGTACCGCCGTCCCCGCCCGTTGGGTGGAACCTATGCGCCGGCCCCCCGGAACACAAGTTGTCCAGCCCCACCAATGCGGCTCATCCCCTGCAAGGGCGGCCCGACGCCGCGGGCGGCGCCACCGAGAACCGGCGGCGGAGGATCAGAGGCGATACTTGATCTGGTCGGTCCAGAACCGCTCCAGCCGCACCAGGGCCTGGTTGACGCGCTGGAACTCCTCGGTCGAGATGCCGCCGATCTGCTCCACGGTGAGGACGTGCTTCTCGTAGAGCGACGCCACGATGGTGTGGACCTCGGTGCCCTTCTCGGTGAGGCTGATGCGGACCGAACGGCGGTCGATGCGCGACCGGGCGTGGTGCAGGTAGCCGGTCTCGACCAGCTTCTTGACGTTGTAGGAGACGTTGGAGCCGAGGTAGTAGCCGCGCGTCCGCAGCTCGCCGGCCGTCAGTTCCTTGTCGCCGATGTTGTAGAGCAGCAGCGCCTGCACGGCATTGACGTCGCCGCGGCCGCGCCGGTCGAACTCGTCCTTGATGACGTCGAGCAGCCGGCGGTGCAGGCGCTCCACGAGGGTGAGGGACTCGAGGTAGACCGGGCGGACCTCGCCCAGGCGCTCGTCCCGATCCTGTGCGGCTTCGACCTTCATGGCTTTGCTCATCTGACGCCCCGTCCGTGGCTGGCTGTCCGCGCCGGTAAGCCGGCCGCTTCTCTGTATGGCCAAGTTAGGGCGGAGCCGATGAAGACGAGTTTAAGCGACAGCCTGAATGGGCGGTTTACTTCTTACCGTCAATGGAAGCTAAAGATCAGAAGGCCCAGCGGGCGTCCGTTCCGAATCGACTTAATTTGTATAAACCTTGCGGCGCCGCGACCTATCCACAGCCGGACTGGATGAGGCCGGCAGTAGACTTGGGAGGATGGAAACCTCCCGTTCACCGTCAGGCCTCGCCCTCGGCCACCTGGGCGGCGAACCACACGAGCGCCAGGTAGGCCGCCATCAGCGCCACGTCGACGAGGCCGGTGGCGAGCGGGTGCTCGAAATAGCCGGGCATCACCACCAGCACGAGGATCTGCGCCCCGACCGCCACGAGCCAGATGACGCCGCCCCAGGGGGCCGCCAGCCACAGGCCGACCGAGGCGATGAAGTCCACCACGGCGAAGAACACGGCCGCCACCATGGCGGCGGGCGCCAGCGCGGCGAAGGGGCTGAGCCCGTCCGGCCCGGTGGTCAGCACCGACGCCCATTGCAGCAGTCCCTGCCCGATCCAGATCGCGGCCGTGACGCGCATGAACACCATGAGGGCGAAGCCGAAGCGCGTCCGGTCGTCGCGACCGCCCGGCGCCTGCAAAACGATGGCGGCCTGGGGGGCCGCGGTGGCCACGCGGCGCTTCGCCGTGGATCTCTGCATGGCGTCTGTCTCGCTGTCGGGCGGCGCCGGCTTTCCCGCCGGGCCGGCGCCGTGATAGCGTTGCCCGACCGACACAGGAAACGTTTTTCAGCCATGGCGCCACCTTCCCCGGGGTTTCCGCAGGCCGACCCGACCGCGTCCCCCACCCCTGCCGCGCCGAGCCTGGGGCTCGTCCACCGCCCCCGCCGCAACCGCAAGGCCGACTGGGCACGCCGCCTGGTGCGCGAGGCCGTCCTCACAACCAACGACCTCATTTGGCCCATCTTCGTGATCGACGGCGAGCGCCGCCGCGAGCCCGTCGCCTCCATGCCGGGCGTGGAGCGCCTGTCGGTCGACGAGGCCGTGCGGGCCGCCGTGCGGGCCGCCGAACTCGACATCCCGGTCCTGTCGCTGTTCCCCTTCACCGAGCCGGGCCTGCGCGACCCGCACGGCTCGGAAGCGCTGCGCGACACCAACCTCGTCTGCCGGGCCTGCCGGGCCATCAAGCGCGAGGTGCCGCAGATCGGCCTGCTCACCGACGTCGCGCTCGACCCCTACACGAGCCACGGCCACGACGGCCTGCTCGAGGGCCACCGCATCGTCAACGATGCGAGCGTGCGGGTGCTGGTGGAGCAGGCGCTGGTCCAGGCGCGGTCCGGCGCCGACATCATCGCGCCCTCGGACATGATGGACGGGCGCGTCGGCGCCATCCGCGCCGGCCTCGACGCCGAAGGCTTCGAGGACGTGCAGATCATGAGCTACGCGGCCAAATATGCCTCGGCCTTCTACGGCCCGTTCCGCGACGCGATCGGCACCTCGGCGGCGCTGATCGGCGACAAGAAGACCTACCAGATGGACCCCGGCAACGGCACCGAAGCGCTGCGCGAGGTGGAACTCGACCTCGCCGAGGGCGCCGACATGGTGATGGTCAAGCCGGGCCTGCCTTATCTCGACATCGTCCAGCGGGTGAAGGCCCGCTTCGGCGTCCCGACCTTCGCCTACCAGGTGTCGGGCGAATACGCGATGATCCAGGCCGCCGCCGAAAACGGCTGGATCGACGGCGACCGCGCCATGACGGAAAGCCTCGTGGCGTTCAAGCGCGCCGGCGCCGACGGCATCATGACGTATTTCGCCCCCCGCGTGGCCGAGCGGCTGCAGCGGGGCCTCTGACCCGGCCGCCGCCGGGCCCGTCCCGGTGGCCCGCGCCGCCTGTCGGCGACGGCGACGGCGCCCGGCGCTCCGGCGGGCTGCGACGTCGCCCCTACCGCCGCACCCCGCATCGGCGCTATCGTAGCGGCATGCGCGGCCTCCGCTCCCTCCTCATGCTGGCGGCCCTGGCGCCGCTCGCCGGGGGCTGCGCCCTCACGGCGGACCGCGACGAGGCCGCCGCCTGCGCCAGTGCGGCAGCCGGCCTCGCCGCGCCGGTGCGGCTGCGCGTCGGCCACGCCACGCCCCTGCCGGCGGATGCCCAGGGCCGCGCCGGCCTGCGCGTCGACCTCGCCCCCGAGGACCCCGACGTCGGCCTGCCCTGGCTGGACTGCCGGTTCGCCCGGACCGGGCGAACCCCGGAGATCGTCGCCCTGGCGCGACCTTCGGGCCCGGTCGACGACACCCACCTCTTCTTCCTCAAGCGGTTCTGGCTGGGGTCGGAGGCGGCGGCCGAGGCGGCGGCGCCGGACGACGAGGCGCCCCTGCCCGACCTGCCCTTCGGGCTGGCCTACGCGCTCCAGCAGGCGCTCGACGCCCTGCCCGACGCCGCCGTCTACGGGCTGCTCGCCGCCGCCTATTCGCTGGTCTACGGCCTGTCGGGCCGCATCAACCTCGCCTTCGGCGAGATCGCGGCGCTGGGCGGCATCGCCGCCGTGACGGGCGCGGTCGCGATGCGCGATGCGGCGCCCGGCCCCCTCCTCGGCCTGGCGCTCGGGCTCGGCGTCTGGACGGCGATGCTGCACGGCGGCGCCGTGGAGGCGACCGCGCTGTGGCGTCTCCGCCGCGCTCCCGGCCAACAGGCGCTCGTCGCCACGCTCGGCGTGGCGCTGGTGCTGCGGGAATATGCGCGGCTCGCCACCGGCGCCCAGCCGAGATGGGTCGCCCCCGTCCTCGCCGAGCCGGTGCGCCTCGCCCGGGCGGGCGCCTTCGTCGTCACCGTCACGCCCATGGCCCTGCTGCTCGCCGCCGGCGCGGCCGCGACCTCGGCGGGGCTGCTGCTCCTGTTCCGGCTGACGCGGTTCGGCCGTGACTGGCGCGCCACCGCCGACGACCCTCTGGCGGCGGCGCTGATGGGCATCGACCCGCGCCGCCTGTCGCTGCAGACCGCCCTGCTGGCCGCCGCCGTCGTGGGGGCGGCGGGCGCCGGCGTCACGCTCCACTACGGCGGCATCGGCTTCGACTATACGACGGGGCTCGGCCTCAAGGCGCTGATCGCCGCCATCGTCGGCGGCATCGGCTCCGTACCGGGCGCCTTCCTGGGCGGCGTCGGCATCGCGGCCTTCGAGGCGCTGTGGTCGTCGGCCCTGCCGGTCGGCGACCGGGACCTCGCCCTCGACGTGCTGCTGGTGGCGGTGCTGACGCTGCGGCCCGGCGGCCTCTTCGGCGCACGCGAGCCTCTGCCGCGGCGCATGCCGTGAAATGCCCTTGCGGGCCGGCCCCGGCGCGCCCAAATTCCCGGGACGGCAGAGGGACGCCATGGCCTACACAACCACAACCACCCAGGATCTCAGGCCCGCCGGCCCCGCCGGGTTGCCGCTCGGCATGGTCGATGGCGTCCGCCGCCGGCGGATCGCGGCCGTGGCCCTCGACCTCGTGCTGGTGTCGATCGTGGCCTTCGGCCTGTGGCTGGCGCTGCTGGTGCTGACCTTCGGCCTGTCGCTGGTCATCCTGCCGCCGCTGTTCCCCTTCGTGGCCTTCTTCTACAACGGGCTGACGGTCTCGGGCCCGTCCATGGCGACGCCCGGCATGCGGCTCTGCGGGCTGGAACTGCGGACCGACGCCACCGGGGCCCGCGTCCCCTTCCTCAACGCGGCGCTCCACGCCGTGCTGTTCTACTTCTCCTGGACGGTGCCGCCCATCCTGCTCGTGTCGCTCGTCACGCGGGACAAGCGCTGCCTGCATGATATGCTGTCCGGCGTCATCGTCGTGCGACGCCTGTGACGGGCGTGGGACGGGACGTTGGGGGAGAGCCCCGGGCCATGATCGATCGCCGTGACGCGCCGGAGAGGCGGGCTTGACGCGGGAGCCGCGCGACGCGCCGCAGTTCTACCTGACGGCCCCGTCGACCTGCCCCTACCTGCCGGACCGTTTGGAGCGGAAGGTGTTCACGCACCTGATCGGTCGGCGCGCCGCCGGCATCAACGACGCCCTCACCCAGTCGGGGTTCCGGCGCTCCCAGACCATCGCGTATCGGCCGGCCTGCGAGATGTGCCGGGCCTGCGTGTCGGTGCGGGTGCTGGTCGACGAATTCGCGCCCTCGAAGAGTTTTCGCCGCGTCGAGGCCCGGAACGAGGACCTCGTCTCCTACCCGGTCGACGCCAAGCCGACGTCGGAACAATATGCGCTGTTCCGCTCCTATCTGGCGGCGCGCCACGGCGAGGGCGGCATGGCCGACATGAGCATCCTCGACTTCGCCATGATGGTCGAAGACTCGCACGTCGAGACAAGGCTGGTCGAATACCGCCGCCACGGGCCCGACACCGCCATCACCAAGCGCGGACAGGGACCCCTGGTCGCCATGTGCCTGACCGACGTTCTGGCCGACGGGCTGTCCATGGTGTATTCGTTCTACGATCCCGAGCAGGCCGACCGGTCGCTCGGCACCCACATGATCCTCGACCACATCGCCCGGGCCCGCGCCCTGGGCCTCCCCCACCTCTACCTCGGCTACTGGGTCGAGGGCTCGCGCAAGATGGCCTACAAGGCGCGCTTCACGCCCCAGCAGCGGCTCGGCATCAACGGCTGGGAGCGCTTCGCGTGACGGACTGCGGGGCCGGTCAGCCGCAGGTGGGATAGTAGCGTTTGAGGATGTCGTAGCGCATGAACTGCGGCCGGCCCGACGGCAGGCCGCCGAAGTTCACCTTCAGCCACTGCCGCACGAAGGGCGGGTAGGTGTCCTCCATGGCGGTGCCGAGGTCCGTCGTGGCGACGGTCCGGGCGTTGCTGTAGAAGGGCTGGTGGAAGCCGAAGGAGGCGTTCGGCCCCACGCAGATCCGGTCGCGCGGCAGCGCCAGCACCAGCGTGCATGCGGAGATGCAGCTCCCCATGACGCGAATGTGGCTCCCCGAATCGCCGTAGTCGATCACCCGGGAGGCATGCAGCGAGACATTGCCGCCGTTCTGGTTCTCGATGGTCACCTCGGCGGCCGCCGGCGGCAGGTCCACGCCCTGGTTTCTCGTGCCGCCGTTCGCCGCCAGGGCGATCACGATGGCCAATGTGTCCGCCATGCTCATGCGACCGTGCCTCGTCCCGGCGACCCCTCGCCATGACACCAAGCTAGAGCACGATCGGATGCGCCGACACCGCAGCGGCGGTTGCAACCCGGTGAAATCCCCCCTTTTGCCGAATCGGAGTGAATCCACCGGCCCGTGTCATGCTGTGGCCGGAACATGCCAGCTTGCACATGCGGGCCTGTTCACAGGGGGGACGTCGAAGCATCGCGTGTCGACTGTGCGACAACCGCTACCACGCGTTCGCCTTCGGCTGATCCGCTCCCGCTCACGATCGAGGACAGTCCCGTCGGCGTCGATCCGGCAAGACGGGTCAGCCCCGACTGTCGCCGGGCGGTCACGCTCCAAGGTCAGGTCCGCCTCGCCTGTCCTGCGGCCGCGTCAGTCCCCGAAGCGGTTGTCGCGCCGGAAGCCGCGCGGCGGCAGGCGCCCGCGGTCGGCGCGGTTGCCCATCCAGGGCAGGATGTCCTTCTGGGCGAGGACGTGGTCCTTGCCCGAGCCGTCCTGCCACGGCAGGCCGTCCGCCAGGGTGAAGACGCGCAGGTCCGACAGGCCCGCGACGGCCCGCTGCAGCTTGACGCCCTTGCCGCGCGCCATCTCGGGCACCTGGCGGAGCGGGAACACCGCCATGTGGCGGTCGTTGCTCACCACGGCGACGTGGTCGCCCCGCGCCGGGACCATCAGCCTGGCCTTGGCGGGGGCGGTCGGCGACATCAGCGCCTTGCCCTTGCGGGTGCCCACGACGAGGTCGGCCATGGCGGCCACGAAGCCGCGACCGTCCCCCGTCGCCACCAGCACGCGCCCGCCCTCCTCGAAGGGCAGCACCGCCGCCACGTCCTCGCCCTCGCCGAGCTCCGCCATCAGCCGCAGCGGCTCGCCGAAGCCGCGCCCGCCGGGCAGCTTGGCGACCTCCAGCGTGAACACCTTGCCGTCCGTCGCCAGCACGACGACGCGGCCCGTCGTTTCCGCCGGGAAGGCGAGGCGCAGCGTGTCGTCGCCCTTGAAGGACAGGGAGGAGAGGTCGGCGCCATGGCCCTTCAGCGTGCGGATCCAGCCCTTGTCGCTGACCACCACGGTGACGGGCTCGCGCTCGACGAAGCTCTGCGCCGAGGCTGTGGCGTCGAAGAAGGGCAGCGCGGCGAAATCCGTGCGGCGCCGGCCGAGCGGCGTGTCGGGCCCGTAGGTCTTGCGCACGTCGCGGATCTGCGCCGCCACCGAGCGCCACTGCTGGGCGTCGCTGCCGACAAGGCCGAGCAGCGCGTCGCGCTCCTTCGTGAGCTTGTCGTGCTCCTTGCGGAGTTGCATCTCCTCGAGCCGGCGCAGGGCGCGCAGCCGCGTGTCCAGCACGTATTCCGCCTGGAGTTCGGTGAGGCCGAAGGTCGCCTTCAGCTGGGCCTTCGGCTCGTCCTCCTCGCGGATGATGCGGATCACCTCGTCGAGGTTCAGGAACACGATCAGCATGCCGGCCAGCACTTCGAGCCGGCGCTCGATCTCGGCGAGACGGTGGCGCGAGCGCCGCACCAGCACGGTGCGACGGTGGTCGAGCCATTGCCGCAGCGCTTCGCCGAGCCCGACCACGCGCGGCACCACGCCGTCCACCAGCACGTTCATGTTGAGCGGCACCCGGACTTCGAGCTCCGTCAGCCGGAACAGGTGCTCCATCATCACGGCCGGATCGACGTTGCGGGCGCGGGGCTCGATCACCACGCGCACGTCTTCGGCCGATTCGTCCCGCACGTCGGCGATGAGCGGGCTCTTCTTCTCGTTGATGACCTCGGCCAGCCGCTCGATCAGCCGCGACTTCTGCACCCCGTAGGGGACCTCGGTGACCACCACCGTCCAGGCGCCGCGCTCGCCGGGCTCGACGGCCCAGCGCGCCCGCAGCCGGAAGGAGCCGCGGCCCGTGCGGTAGCTTTCGGCGATCGAAGCCGCGTCCTCGACGCAGATGCCGCCGGTGGGGAAGTCGGGCCCGCGGACGAAGCCGACGAGCGCGCCGTTGTCGGCCTCGGGATGGGCGATGAGGTGGAGCGCGGCGTCGCAGAGTTCGACGATGTTGTGGGGCGGGATGGAGGTCGCCATGCCCACCGCGATCCCCTGGGCGCCGTTGGCGAGCAGGTTGGGGAAGGCGGCCGGCAGCACCACCGGCTCCTCCTTGTCGCCCGAATAGTTGGGGCGCAGGTCCACCGTGTCGTGCTCGATGCCGTCGAGCAGGAGCTTGGCGAAATCCGTCATGCGGGCTTCGGTGTAGCGATAGGCCGCCGCCGGATCGCCGTCGATGTTGCCGAAGTTGCCCTGGCCGTCGACCAGCGGATAGCGCGACGAGAAATCCTGGGCGAGGCGCACCAGCGCGTCGTAGATGGCCTGGTCGCCGTGCGGGTGGAAGTCGCCCATCACGTCGCCGACGATCTTGGCGCACTTCTTGAAGGCCGTGGCGGGGTCGAGCTTCAGGACCTGCATGCCGTAGAGGATGCGGCGGTGCACCGGCTTCAGCCCGTCACGCGCGTCGGGCAGCGCCCGCCCCATGATGGTGGACAGCGCATAGGCGAGGTAGCGTTCCTCCAGCGCCTCGCGCAGCTTCACCACCACGGGCTCGGACGGCGGTGCGGGCGGTGTGGGGGCGGTCCTGGCCATCGTGTCGCGGCGTCCTTCGGTTCGGGTTCGCGGATGTCACCGCGCAGATGTACTTCTTTTGTTCCCGTCGCAAGGGGCTGTCCCGGCGTCGGGAGTCGAGGCTCGCGTCGAGGCTTTGGGTCGAGCCTTGCCATGTCGGAATTGCGGCAGGCTTGCCACCGCTGTGGGAACTCCGGCGGCGCGGGCGCATTCTGAACCTGAAGCCTGACTGTTGCGGGCCTGCACTAGCCGGTCCCGGTCCCCGGGCCTAGTCAGGTCCCCCACGGTCGACCACGACCCGGTGCGCGAGGCCTTGCGCCCGGGTGCGGGACACCCGGTGCGCCAGGCGGCGCCGTGTTTGTGCGGGAACCTCATGACCAACAAAGCCATCCTCGGCCTGTCTTCGGGCATCGCCGCCGTCGTCGCGACCCTGATCGGCGTGGCCCTCGTCAACCCGCCTCAGGCCGCCGACGCCGCCGTGATCCACGGCACGCTGGTGCCCTGCCCGCTGGCCGAAGTGTCGCTCGATTCGGGCTACGGCGTGAGCTCCAAGGCCCTGCGGCCGGTCTGCGCCCACGCCGTCGACTGACGGGTCGGTGCCGGCCGCCGCGGCGCCTAGGCCGCGCCGGGCCCGGCGCCGAGCGTCGCCAGATAGGCCCGGCGCGACGGGGTCGGGGCGATGTGGCGGGGCCCGAAGACGTCCCGCGACAGGAAGTGATCGGTGAGCCGGAACGCCGCCGCGAGGTCCTCGGGGGGGACCGGGGCGGCCCCGCCGCCGGGCCGCAGGAAGCGCGGCAGCGTCAGCAGCCGGTCGGCGTAGATGCCGGCGGCGCCGAGCGAGACGGCCCGGCCGGTCTTGGGCGACACGAAATGCAGGTCCTCGCTGGCCCCGGTCGCCGCGCAGCTGGCGAGGTCCAGCCCGAAGCCGAGCGCGGCCAGGAAGGCGAGTTCGAACTGCAGCATCTGCAGCGGCAACGCTTCCCGCTCCTCCACCCCCTCCATCATGGCGTCCAGCATGGCGTGCAGCACCGGCTGGGGCTCGCGCTCCGGCAGCAGGCGGGCGAGGCCGCAGAGGTGGTTCACGGCGTGCAGGGCCGCGGCGCTGTCCATGATGCGGGCGGCGCGCAGCGCCAGGCCCTCGATCAGGAAGGCGCCCATGTGGTGGTCGATGCGGGCCCGCCAGGTGGCGGCGACGGCGTTGCCGGGCTGCAGCACCGGGCGCAGGCGGCGCGAGCGCCCGCCCTGCACGAGGCCGAGGTGTCGGCCGTGCTCGGCCGTCAGCAGTTCGACGATGACGCTGGTCTCGCCATAGGCGCGCCCGCCCAGCACGACGCCGCGATCCTGCCACTCCACCTGTGTCCCTCCCGCAACGGCGGTCATGTAACGGATTCTCAGCCACCGTGGCGACACTTTCCGCAGGCGACATGGTGTCGGCGATACGGCTGGAGGAGAACGAATTTTGGCGATCACGCGCCGCGCGATGCTGGGCGGCTGCGCCCTGTTGGGCTTCACGGCGCGCCCCGCCGCGGCCGCCTTCGACCCCAGCCCCTATTTCGCGGGCACGGCCCGCGACCACGGCTTCACCTACAACCGCTCGAACGTGGCGGCCCTCGACCCGGTGTGGCACCGGCAGCTGGTCGAACACCGGCATGACGAGCCGCCCGGCAGCGTGATCGTCGACACCCAGAACCACTTTCTCTACGTGACGTTCGAGAACAACACGGCGCTGCGCTACGGCGTCGGCGTCGGCCTCGAAGGCTTCAAGTGGTTCGGTCGCGCCTCGGTGGCCCGCAAGGCCATTTGGCCGGGCTGGACGCCGCCGCCCGAGATGCTGGCGCGGCGCCCCGACCTGCCGCACCACATGGCAGGCGGCCCCGACAACCCGCTCGGCCCCCGCGCCCTCTACCTGTACCGCGACGGCAAGGACCTCGGCTATCGCCTGCACGGCACGCTGGAGCCCTGGACCATCGGCACCGACGCCTCGTCGGGCTGCGTCCGCATGCTGCCGGAAGACGTGATGGACCTCTACCAGCGCATCCCGGTCGGCACGGCCGTGCTGGTGCTGAAGCACATCCATTGAGGACGCCCGTGAAATCCCTGCCCCGCCTCGCCGCCGCGGCGCTGTCCGCCGCCGCCCTCGCCGGCTGCGGCGCCTTCGGCGGGTCCTCGGCGCCGAGCGTCAACGGCGACACGCCCATCGCGACCCTGCTCGACGCGCCGCGCGGCAGCCCGTCCGACTTCGACGTGAACGTCGGCCGGCGGGTGTTCTTCGCGCCGAACTCGGCGGATCTGTCGGACACGGGCCGCGTCACGCTCGACAAGCAGGCCGCCTGGCTGAAGCGCTTCGCGCCCTACCGCATCGTGGTCGAGGGCTATGCCGACGAGCCGGGCTCGCCCGCCGCGAACCTCGACCTCGGACGCCGCCGCGCCGCCGCCGTCGCCGCCTACCTCGAGCGTCGCGGCATCGGGGCCGGGCGGGTGAAGACCGTCAGCTTCGGCAACACGCGGCCGGTGCGCCGTTGCCCCGACGCCTCGTGCTGGTCGCAGAACCGGCGCGCCGTGACGGTGCTGGACTCCGTCGCGTCCTGAGCGCGGGCCCGGCGGCGGGACGTCGCCGCCGACGGGCCGTCAGGCCTTGCCCTTCGGGAACTCCAACCCCATGCCGCGGAAGCGCTCCGGGTCGTCGAGCCAGTTCTCGCGCACCTTGACGTGCAGGAAGAGGTGGATGGTGCAGTCGGCGGCCTCGCCGATCTCCCGGCGGGCCGCCTTGCCGATGGACTTCAGGGTCTGGCCGCCTTCCCCGATGACGATCTTCTTGTGGCCGTCGCGGGTCACGAAGATCGTCTGCTCGATGCGGGCGGAGCCGTCCGGCAGGGTCTTCCAGCTGTCGGTCTCGACCGTGGTCTGGTAGGGCAGCTCCTCGTGCAGCCGCTCGAACATCTTCTCGCGCGTGATCTCGGCGGCGAAGAGGCGCAGCGGCGCGTCCGTGACCTGGTCGGCCGGGTACAGCCAGGGGCCTGGCGGCATGGCGTCGGCGAGCACGCCGAGGAACTTCGCGATGCCGTGCCCCTTCAGCGCCGACACCATGAAGGTTTCGGCGAAGGGCAGCCGCGCGTTGACGGTCTCGGCCAGCTTCAACAGCTTCTCGACCTCGACCGTGTCGATCTTGTTGAGGACCAGGAAGCGCTTGGCCTTGCTCTCGGCCAGCCGGGCGACGATGCCCTCGTTGTCGGGATCGAGGCCCTTGCGGGCGTCGATCAGCAGCGCGACGGCATCGGCGTCGCCGCCGGCGCCCCAGGCGGCCTGCACCATGGCCCGGTCCAGCCGGCGCTTGGGGGCGAAGATGCCGGGCGTGTCGACCAGGATCACCTGGGCGTCGCCGTCGACCGCGATGCCCCGCACCGGCGCCCGCGTGGTCTGGACCTTGCGCGACACGATCGACACCTTCGAGCCCACCAGGGCGTTGATGAGCGTCGACTTGCCGGCATTGGGCACGCCGATCAGCGCCGCGAAGCCGCAGCGCGTGGGTCCGGTCGGCTGGGGCGCAGCCGCGGGAGTCTGGTCGCTCATGGGTCCTGTCCTTCGGCCGGGGCGGGCGCGGGCGGCAGCGGCCCGAAGCCTTCACGGCGCATGAATGCCTCGGCGGCGTCCTGTTCGGCGAGCCGCTTCGAGGTGCCGACCCCGGCGGCGCCCTCGCAACCCTCCACCGCGACCGTCACGACGAAGCTGGGCGCGTGGGCGGGGCCGCTGCGCTCGGTCTCGCTGTAGACCGGCGTCGGCTTTCCCCGGGCCTGGGCCCATTCCTGCAGCGCCGTCTTGGAGTCCTGCAAGGCGCGGCGGGGCGACAGCATGCGGGGCTCCCAGGCGCGGCGCACCAGCCCGGCGGCGGCCTCGAAGCCGCCGTCGAGGAAGACGGCGCCGATGAGCGCCTCGCACACGTCGGCGAGGATCGCCTGGCGCCCCCGCCCGCCGGACTGGACCTCGCCGGGCCCGAGCCTGAGGTAGGGGCCGACGTCCCACGCGGCCGCGACCTCGGCGCAGCTTTCGCGCCGCACGAGGTCGGCGAGGCGCCGCGACAGCTCGCCCTCCGTGGCATGCGGGAACTCGGCGTAGAGCATGGCCGAGACGGCGAGCCCCAGCACGCGGTCGCCGAGGAACTCCAGCCGCTGGTAGCTGCCCGAGCGGGCATTGGCGCCGCTCAGGCCCGAGATGTGGGTCAGCGCCCGGCCGAGCAGGTCGGGCGTGGCGAACCGGTGTCCGAGGCTCGCCTCGAGCCCCGACCGGTCGGCCCGGCCGGCGTGCCGGTTCATCGAACGAGCGAAAACAGGCGGCTCCAGCGCACGTCCGTCGGCCAGCGCCAGAAGGCCCAGAACGGCGTGTCCTCCCTGATGGAGAAGAAGATGATCTCGGCGCGGCCGACGAAATTCTCGAACGGCACGTAGCCGACGCCGCCCTGCTCCACCGGCACGCGCGAGTCGAGGGAATTGTCGCGGTTGTCGCCCATCATGAAATATTCGCCCGGCGGCACCACGTAGACGTCGGTGTTGGAGGCGAGCCCGCCGTCGTCGCCGTCGAGCTGGATGATCCGGTGGGTGACGCCGCCCGGCAGCGTCTCGTTGTAGGTCGGCACCTCGACCTCGTTGCCGAAGCGGTCCCGGGTGGTGACCTTCTGGGTGGGCTCGCGCGGCGCCACCTGGCCGTTGATGATCAGGCGCGCATGCGTCACCTGGATCCGGTCGCCCGGCAGGCCGATCACCCGCTTGATGAAGTCGGTGGTGTTGTCCGACGGCGTCTTGAACACCGCGATGTCGCCGCGCTTCGGCGAGGTGGCGAGGAAGCGGCCCGACACGAGGTCGCGGTAGTCCGGCGGCCGCGGCACGTGCAGCAGGTCCGAGATCGTGCCGGACAGGTCGGGGAAGGAGTATTTGGAATAGCCGTAGGAATATTTCGACACGAAGAGGTAGTCGCCGATCAGCAGCGTCGGGATGAGCGACCCCGAGGGGATGTTGAAGGGCTGGAACAGGAAGGTGCGCACCACGAGGGCGATGAGCAGGGCCTGGACCACGACCTTGACGGTCTCGCCGAGGCCGCCCTCCTGGGAGGCCTTGCGCCGGCGTTCGGCCTCCTTGCCCTTGAGGCTCACGGGCTCCGTCATCGTGTCTGGTCCGATCGTCCTGTCCGGCGCCGCCGGGTGTCCATCCGCGGCGCGGGAGGCCGCGAGGCGCGCCGCCGCATGCGGGATCGCGTGCATATAGCGGCCCGGCCCCGGGACGCCAAGCCTGACGGGCGTGGCCGGCGCGTCCCTCAGGCGGCGGCCGCCACCGCCTCGATGACCACGAAGGCCTGGGCATAGGGGTGTTCGTCGGTGAGGCTGAGGTGGATCACGGGTTCCATCCCGGCCGGCACGATGGCCATGAGGCGGCGAAGCGCCCCGCCCGTGAGGGCCAGCGTCGGCTGTCCCGACGGCCGGTTGATCACGCCCATGTCGCGCCAGAACACGCCGTGGCGCAGGCCGGTGCCGAGCGCCTTGGCGCAGGCCTCCTTGGCGGCGAAGCGCTTGGCGTAGGTGCCGGCCCGGTCGGCCCGGCGCTCCGCCTTGCCGCGCTCGACGTCGGTGAAGCAGCGGGCGGCGAAGCGCTCGCCGTGACGCTCCAGCACCGCGGCGAGGCGGCGGATGTCGCACAGGTCGCTGCCGATCCCGACGATCATGCCGCGCTCCCGGCGCGGCCGGCCCCGTCATCCATTGACCCGCTCCACGCGCGAGATGGTCTTCTGCGCCCGCAGCTGCGCCATGATGGTGCCGAGCTGCTTCAGGTCCCACACTTCGACGTCCACCAGCACCTCGCGGAAATCCAGCGAGCGCGACATGACGCGGAGGTCGTCGATGTTGCCGCCGTGGTCGCCGATCGCGGCCGTGATGGCGGCCAGCGCCCCGGGCTCGTTGATGGCCGTGACGGCGATCTGCGCCGGGAACAGCTCCTTGCGCGAGGGGTCGATGTCCCAGCGCACGTCGAGCCAGCGCTCCGGCTGGTCGTCGAAGGCCGTCAGCGCCGGGGACTGGATCGGGTAGATGGTGATGCCCTCCCCCGGCGTCAGGATGCCGACGATGCGGTCTCCCGGCACGGCCCCGCCGTTCGGCGCGAAGCTCACCGGAAGGTCGCCGGACTGGCCGCGGATGGGGATGGGCCGCATCGGGCCTTCCGCGTCGCCCGGCGCCTGCGGGGCGCCCGGCACCTTGAAGCGGAAGTTCTCGGCCTTCTCGAGGCCGAACCAGCCCGGCTCCCCCGCCGCCGGCGGGGCGCCGGCCTTGCGGGGCTCGGCGATCTCGGGGTGCACCGCCCGGATGACGTCGCCCGAGAAGATCTCGCCGCGGCCGACGGCCGCCAGCACGTCCTCGAAGGAGGTGCGGGCGAGGCGCGGCAGCGCCGTCCGGAGCTTCTCCTCCGAGAAGGTCTTGCCGTTGCGCTCGAAGGCGCGGGTGAGGATCTGGCGGCCGAGCCCCGAATATTGCGCCCGCACGGCGTCGCGCGTCGCCCGGCGGATCGCGGCCCGGGCCTTGCCGGTGGCGACGAGCGACTCCCAGGCGGGCGGCGGCACCTGCCCCTCGGCGCAGGCGATCTCGACCTCGTCGCCGTTGGCGAGCTCGCTCAACAGCGGCGCCATGCGGCCGTTGATCTTGGCGCCGACCGCCGTGTTGCCGATGCCGGTGTGGATCGCGTAGGCGAAGTCGATGGGAGTGGCGCCCTTCGGCAGCGCGATCAGCTTGCCCTTGGGGGTGAAGCAGAAGACCTGGTCGTGGAACAGCTCGAGCTTGGTGTGTTCGAGGAATTCCTCGGCGCTGTCGGCATCGGCCAGCATGGCGATGGTGCGGCGCAGGCCCGAATAGGCGCGGCTTTCCCCCGCCGCGATGCCGACGTCGAGCGCCCCGCCGTCCTTGTAGAGGGCGTGGGCCGCGATGCCGTTCTCGGCGAGGTCGTGCATGGCGCGGGTGCGGATCTGCAGTTCCACGCGCTGGCGCCCCGGCCCCACGACCGTGGTGTGCAGCGAGCGGTAGTCGTTCTGCTTCGGCGTCGAGATATAGTCCTTGAACCGGCCCGGCACGCTCGGCCACTGGGTGTGGATGATGCCGAGCACGCGGTAGCAGTCCTCGATCGACTCGACGAGCACGCGAAACCCGAAGATGTCGGACAGCTGCTCCAGGGCGAGGTTCTTCTGCTCCATCTTGTGCCACACCGAATAGGGCTGCTTCTGCCGCCCCTTGACGCTGGCCTTGATGCCGCTCTGGGTGAGCCGCTCGGACAGCTCGGTCTCGATCTTGGCGATGAGCGAGCCGTATTTCTCCGTCATGTCGTCGAGCCGCGACACGATGGAGGCGTGGGCTTCGGGCATCAGGGCCGCGAAGGAAAGCTCCTCGAGCTCGTTGCGCATGCCCTGCATGCCCATGCGGCCCGACAGCGGCGCGTAGATGTCCAGTGTTTCCTGGGCGATGCGGGCCCGCTTGGCCACCGGCACGTGGTGGAGCGTGCGCATGTTGTGCAGCCGGTCCGCCAGCTTCACCAGCAGCACGCGGATGTCGTCCGCGATGGCGAGCAGCAGCTTGCGCAGGTTCTCGCCCTGGGCGGCCTGTTTCGAGACGAGGTCGAGGCGCTTGATCTTGGTCAGGCCGTCGACGAGGCTGCCGATCTCGTCGCCGAAGAGCCGGTCGATCTCCTCGCGGGTGGCTTCCGTGTCCTCGATCGTGTCGTGCAGCACGGCCGCCACGATGGTGGCGTCGTCGAGCTTGAGATCGGTGAGGATCGCGGCGACTTCGAGCGGATGGGAGAAGTAGGGGTCGCCGGAGGCGCGCTTCTGCGTGCCGTGGGCCCGCATGGCATAGACGTAGGCGCGGTTCAGCAGGTCCTCGTCGGCCTCCGGATTGTAGCTCCGGACACGGTCGACGAGTTCGTATTGTCGCAGGATCTTCACGGGCCCCGGGCGGCGCGGGGCGAGGGTGGCGAGCGTCATGCCCTGGAGTATCGGCATCGCGGCCGGCCGGGGCAAGCCGGAACGGCGCCGCGAGGGCTAGAGTCGCAAGGGCCGGCGCCGCGAGGCGTGGTGCCTCGAGGGCCGGCGCCGGATGCGTGAGGCGACTACTCGCCCTCGTCCTCGGTTTCGGCCGGGGGCACGAGGCCTTCGAGGCCGCGCAGCAGGTCTTCCTCGGTCATGCGGTCGAACTGGATGTCGGGGCTGGCCTCCGGATCGGCCAGGTTCTTGACGGTGGACGGCGTCATGGCGGGCACGGCCTCGGGCTCGGGCTCGTCGACCTCGACGTGCTTCTGCAGCGAATGGATCAGGTCCTCGCGCATGTCCTCGGGCGCGAAGCGCTCCTCGGCGATCTCGCGCAGCGCCACGACGGGGTTCTTGTCGTTGTCGCGGTCGAGCGTGATGGGCGAGCCGGACGAGATCAGCCGCGCGCGATGGCTGGCCAGGAGCACGAGGTCGAAGCGGTTCTCGACCTTGTCGATGCAGTCTTCCACGGTGACGCGCGCCATGTCGATGTCCTTCGAAAGCGGGATGGGGGGTGTTTCCCGCTGCGGTAGCCCGCGCGATGCCGCGACGCAAGCCCCCTGCACCGATTCGGGCTTGACGCGGGTGCGATGTCCGGCGCAGCCACGGCGGGCCGCGCGGCGGCCGGGCCATGGCGGGCAGATCGTGATGGGCAGGTCGTGATGGGCAGGTCGTGATGGCAGGGCATCGCGTCGGCCCCGCGATGGAGCGGGAAAAAGACCCGCGATTCCAGACTGCGTCACGATGTGGACGCGTTGGCGTGTCGCACTATAATCCCGGGATGGCTGACGGCGCACCGGAGCTTAGGGCTTCGGCAGCGGGGTCCCGAGCGCATCGCGCCAGTACGGACCGATCCGGAGCCGAGGGCATGGTCGCCCGGAGCGTCGGCCCGACCGACCGGACGTCGCCCCATCACTCGATCATCGACCAAGAGCACAACCTGTATGGCCGACCCAGAACGCACTGCCCTCTTCATCGACGGCGCCAACCTTTACGCGACGGCGAAGACCCTCGGGGTCGACATCGACTACAAGAAACTCCTGCGCGAGTTTCAAAGCAAGGGTCGCCTTATCCGTGCGTTCTACTACACGGCCTTGGTCGAGGATCAGGAATATTCGTCGATTCGACCGCTGATCGACTGGCTGGATTACAACGGCTACGCGGTGGTGACGAAGCCCACCAAGGAGTTCGTCGACTCGATGGGGCGCCGCAAGGTCAAGGGCAACATGGACATCGAGCTGGCCGTCGACGCCATGGAGATGGCCGAGAACATCGACCACATGGTGCTGTTTTCCGGCGACGGGGACTTCCGCTCCCTGGTCGAGGCCGTGCAACGCAAGGGCGTGCGCGTGTCGGTCGTGTCGACCGTGACGACGCAGCCGCCGATGGTGGCCGACGAGTTGCGTCGCCAGGCCGACGAGTTCATCGACCTCGTCCACCTCATCGCCAAGGTGGGCCGCGACGGCGAGCGGCCGGAGCGTGCGCCGCGGGTGGAGCGGCGCTCCATCGCCCGCGACTACGTGCCGGCCCCCGAGGACGACGGCTCCGGCGTCGCGTGACGGCGGCCTCCCGATGACCGGGACGGTCCCATGACGTTCGGCGTCACGACGGCGCGGGTCGCCGCCGTCGGGGTCGCCGAGCCGCACCCCGATTGCCCGCTCTGCCCGCGGCTCGTCGCCTTCCGCGACGCGTGCCGGTCGCGCGACCCCGCCGGCTACAATGCGCCGGTCCGGTCCTTCGGGCCCGCGACGGCGCGGCTCCTCGTCGTGGGGCTGGCGCCGGGGCGCGACGGCGCCAACCATTCGGGCCGGCCCTTCACGGGCGACTGGGCCGGGGACCTGCTCTACGAGACGCTGGCTTTGGCCGGTTTCGCGGCCGGCACCTACGACGAGCGGCCCGACGACGACCTCGCCCTCGTCGACTGCATGGTGACCAATGCGGTGCGCTGCGTGCCGCCCGCCAACAAGCCCGTGCCGGCCGAGATCGCCACCTGCCGGACGTTTCTCATCGAGCGCATGGCGGGGTTGCCCGAGCTCACCGCCGTGCTGGCCCTCGGCCGCATCGCTCACGAAAGCGTGGTGCGGGCGCTGGGCCAGCGCCTCGCGGCCGTCCCCTTCGGCCACGGCCGGCAGCACGCCGTGAGCTTCGCCGGGCGGGATCTACAACTCTTCGACAGCTATCACTGCTCGCGCTACAACACCAACACGGGCGTACTGACGACCGCCATGTTCCGCGCCGTCTTCGCGCAGGTGAGGGCCTTCCTGGACGGGGCGTGACGCTCCGGAAAGCTACTCGCGGCCCTTGTCGCGCATCAGGCGAGATTTTTCGCGGTTCCAGTCCCGCTCCTTCTCCGTGGCGCGCTTGTCGTGGAGCTTCTTGCCGCGTCCGATCGCCAGGGTCAGCTTGGCGCGGCCCTTCTCGTTGAAATAGACCTTGAGCGGCACGAGCGTCATGCCCTCGCGCTCGATGCCCTGGGTGAGCCTGGCGATCTCGCGCGACTTCAGCAGGATCTTGCGGGGCCGCTTCGGCTCGTGGTTGAAGCGGTTGCCGTGGCCGTATTCCGGGATGGTGGCGTTGATGAGGAAGATCTCGCCCTTCTCGGCGGACGCGTAGCTTTCCGCGATCGTCGCCTTGCCGGAGCGCAGGGATTTCACCTCCGTGCCGGTCAGCACGAGGCCAGCCTCGTAGACGTCGCCGATCTCGTAATTGTAGCGCGCCCGACGATTGTCGGACACGACCTTGAAGTTCGTCTCATTCTTGGCCAAATTCGGACCCGTTTCCACTCAAGCTTGCGTTGCACCCGACCGTCCTGAGATGGCGATCGGGGCCGACGGGTCAACCACGCGACGGCGTCAGCCGTCGATCGATCCGGCATCCAGCAGACCGGCATGCGCCATGGCGCGGTCCATGAGGCCGCGGGCGGTGGGCGTCGCCGGCAGCATGGGGAGACGCAGCTCGTCGCGGACCCGCCCGAGGCGGGACAGGCCGTATTTCGGTCCGGCGGGGCTCGGCTCGGCGAACATGGCGGCGTGGAGCGGCACGAGCTTGTCCTGCAGGCGCAGCGCCGCCCGGTAGTCCCCGCCGAGCGCCGCCTCCTGCAGCGCCGCGCAGAGCTTCGGGGCGACGTTGGCCGTCACCGAGATGCAGCCGTGGCCGCCCGCCGCCAGGTAGGCCAGCGCCGTCATGTCCTCGCCGGACAATTGCACGAACTCCGGCCCGAGCGCCTGGCGCTGCGTCGACACCCGCGCGAGATTGCCGGTGGCGTCCTTCACGCCGGCGATGTTGTCGAGTTCATAGAGGCGCTGCATGGTCTCGATCGACATGTCGACGACCGAGCGCGGCGGGATGTTGTAGATGATGATCGGCAGGCCGATCGCGTCGTTGATGGCCTTGAAATGCCGGTACAGCCCCTCCTGGCTGGGCCTGTTGTAGTAGGGCGTCACCACCAGCACGGCATCGGCGCCGCAGCCTTCGGCATGGCGGGCGAGCGCGATGGCCTCGGCGGTGTTGTTGGAGCCCGCGCCCGCGATCACCGGCACGCGGCCGCGCGCTTCGCGCACGCAGACCTCGACCACGTGCATGTGCTCGGCGTGGGTCAGGGTCGGACTTTCGCCCGTCGTGCCGCAGGGCACGAGCGCGTGCGACCCTTCGCCGATCTGCCAGTCCACGAGGGCGCGAAAGGCGTCCTCGTCGACGGCACCGTCCTTGAAGGGCGTGACGAGCGCCGGTGCAGATCCCCTGAAAGTCGCAGCCATGGGACGTATCACAACCTCAGACTCGATGCCGCCCTCCACGCCACAGCCCCATGCACGCCGCATTTCGATGGCCTGTGAAGGTGGCGGACGGTCTAGCGCGCCCGAAGGGGCGTGAAAAGACCTTTACAAGAGCGCCGGCCGGGGCGCCCTCGCCCCCGCATGGTTTAGTTTTCGTAAAGCTCGCGCGTGCAGCATCGGCGGCATGACAGCGATCATCTCCCGTCGTCCTGGTGAGTGCATGGCGTATAAGGGTATTGGAACCGTCCTCCTGGCCGGAACGGCTCTGGCCTGCGCGGCGCTTCTCGTCCCCTTCCTGCGGCATGGGCTGGAGCGGACCCCGCACCGCTGGTTCGCGCAGCGGGCGCCCTCGCGCCTCGCCCCGGCGCCGGGCGGGCTGTGGCTCGCCGCCACGCGGCCGGACCTGCACGGGCCCACGGGGGCGGGCAAGGGACCGGGCAAGGGGCCGGGCAAGTCGACGCTGCGGGCCGAACCCATCGCGCCGACAGCCTTCGGCGTCCTGGCCGACGCCATGACGGCGGCGGATCCCCAAGGCGGTGCGGGACAGGGCGGCACGGGACAGGGCGGCATGGGACAGGGCGGCGCGGGACAGGGCGGAGGCGGTGCCCAGCCCGGCCCGGCCGACGGCCCCAGCCAGCCCGGCACCGCCACCGAGACCGGCGCCCCGACCGGCCCGTCGATCGCCGCCAAGGACGCGGATGCGCCGCTGCTGCGCCAAGCCATCGACAGCTATCGCCGCAACGACGTCGCGGGCGGGGACGCCGCCGCGCGGGGACTCACGAACCCGGTGGCGCGGCTCACGGCCGAGTGGACGGCCGTGCGGCTCGACTCGCACCTCGTCGGGCTCGCCCGGCTCGACGCCTTCGTCGGCGCCCACCCCGATTGGCCGGCCCTCGCCTGGGTCAACCGCCGCGTCGAGGAGGCGGTGGCCGCCACGCGCGACCCCGCCCTCGTCACGGCGCGCCTCGGCCCGGCCCCCAAGACCGTCGCGGGCCGCATCGCCCTCGCCCAGGCCGACCGCGGCCTCGGCCAGCCGGAGGCCGCCGCGCGCCTCGTCCACGCCCTGTGGCGCGACGACGACCTGACGCCCTGGCAGGAAGCGACGCTCGCCCACGACTTCGCCGACGTCATCGACCGCGAGGACCACAGGCTGCGGGCCGAGCGCTTCCTCTACAAGGAGAAGGTCACGGCCGGCCTGAAGGAGGCGGCCCTGGCGGGTCCCGACGTCGTGGCCCTGGCCAAGGCCCGCGTCGCCGTGATCGGCAATTCCCCGCTGTCGGACGTGACGCTGGCGGCCGTGCCCAAGGCGCTCCAATCCGACCCGCTGGCGCTGTTCTCCCGCATCCAGCGGCTGCGGCGGCAGAACCGCGCCGAGGAAGCCGCCGACCTCATCCTGGCGGCGCCGCGCGGCGCCGAGATCGTCGACGGCGACGAATGGTGGACGGAGCGCCGCATCGTCCTGCGCAAGCTGCTCGACCTCGGCGACCCGCAGAAGGCCTTCCGCCTCTGCGCCGAGATCGGCGAAGCCGGCACGGCGTCGCGGATCGAGGCGGCCTTCCACGCGGGCTGGATCGCGCTCCGCTTCCTCCAGGACCCCAAGGCGGCCGCGCCCCAGTTCGACACGATCGCCAAGCTCGCCGAGACCCCGATCTCGAAGAGCCGCGCCGCCTATTGGCAGGGCCGCACCGCCGAAGCCGCCGGCCAGGCCGACGAGGCCCAGCGCCGCTACGACGAGGCCGCGCAATATTCCATCACGTTCTACGGCCAGCTCGCGGCCGCCCGCCTGGGGCGCCCCGTGACGCTGCACACGGTGGCGCCCGCCACCGGCGAGGCGCGGAGCGAGGCCGTGCGGGTGGCCGACTACCTTTACGGCCTCGGCGAGCGCGAGATCGCCCTGCCGCTGGCGCTCGACATCGGCCGGAGCGAGCCCTCCGACGCCCAGGTCGGCGCGCTCGGCGAGGTGCTGGAGCGGAGCCGCGACGCCCGCACCACGCTGACGGTCGGCAAGGCCGCCACCCAGCGGGGGCTGGCGCTCGACGACACCGCCTTCCCCACCTTCGGCATCCCGTCCTTCAACCCGCTGCCGAACTCGGCCGACCTGTCGGTCGTCTACGCCATCGCCCGCCAGGAAAGCGAGTTCGACCAGCGCTCGCTGTCGTCGGCGGGGGCGAAGGGGCTCATGCAGATGATCTCGTCCACGGCCCGCATGACGGCGAGCCGCGCCGGCGTCGCCTACGACGACGGGCGCCTGTCGAGCGACCCCGCCTTCAACGCCCAGCTCGGCGCCGCCCATCTCGGCACGCTGCTCGACGAACAGAACGGCTCCTACATCCTGACCTTCGCCGCCTACAACGCGGGCGGCCGGGCGGTGCACGACTGGATCGCCGCCTACGGCGACCCGCGCAAGCCCGGCATCGACGTCGTCGACTGGATCGAGCGGATCCCCTATTCGGAGACGCGCAACTACGTGCAGCGCGTGATGGAGAACCTGCAGGTGTACCGCGCCAAGCTCGGGCGCCCCGCCATGCTGCTGGTGGGGAACGAGCCGCCGCCGCCCGCCCGCAAGGGGACCTGACCGGGCGGACCTGATCGGGCGGATCCGGACCGGAGATCGACCGGCCGGGGGAAGCCGGCCGCCGCCGCCGACCTGCGCCGACCTGCCGACCCGCATGAAAGGACCGCCATGAGCGACGCCGACACCGCCAGCCGCTTCGTTCCCGCCGCGGACGGCCTGCGGCTGCATTACCGCGACGTCGGGCGCGGCGCGGCCGGCGCCCTGCCGGTGGTGTGCCTGCCGGGCCTGACCCGCACCACGGCGGATTTCGACGTCCTGGCCGCCCATCTCGCGGGCGGGGGCGCGGCCGGCCCGCCGCGCCGCGTCCTGTCGCTCGACTATCGCGGCCGCGGCGGCTCGGACCACGACCCCGCGCCCGCCAACTACAGCGTGCCGGTCGAGGCGGGCGACGTCCTGGCGGTGCTGGCCGCCGCGGACGTGCCCGAAGCCGTCTTCGTCGGCACGTCGCGCGGCGGCCTCATCGCCATGGTGCTGTCCGGCATCCGCCCCGGGCTCGTCCGCGGCGCCGTGCTGAACGACATCGGCCCCGTCCTCGCGCCCGCCGGGCTGGAGCGCATCCGCGGCTATGTCGGCAGGCTTCCGCCCCCGCGGGACTGGGACGACGCGGTGCGGACCATCCAGGGCTATGCGGGCGCGCAGTTCACCGGCCTGTCGGCCGAAGACTGGCTCCACTTCGCCCGCACCACCTACGTCGAGCGGGACGGCGGCTTCGCGGGCCGCTACGACCCGGCGCTGGCCGAGGGCCTCAGGGCGCTCGATCCGTCGAAGCCCCTGCCGGTGTTGTGGGACCAGTTCGCCGGCCTGTCCGCCGCGCCGCTGCTCGTCGTGCGCGGCGAGAACACCGACCTCCTGTCGGAGGACACCGCCGCCGAGATGCTGCGGCGCCACCCCGATGCCGCGCTGTTCACCGTGCCGGGCCAGGGCCACGCGCCGCTGCTGACCGACCCGGCCACGCTGGCCCGCATCGCGGACTTCGCGCGCCGCTGCGACGAGGCCCGGCCCGAGGCTTCCGCGGCCCCCTCGGCCCGCCTATATTAGCGCGCGCGGGCCCGTCGGGCCCGCGTCGACGGCCGGGGAGGTGGCGGACAGGATCGTCGCATGTCGCCGTCGTGATCAACGGGTCCTGCGGGACGATGCGGAAGCGGGACGGCATGGCGGGCGAGGCGATCGTGCTCAGGCTGGGCACACGGGGCAGCCCCTTGGCGCTGGCCCAGGCCCACGAGGCGCGGGCGCGGCTCGCCGCCGCCCACGGCTGGAACGAGGAGCGCCTCGCCGTCGTGGTCATCGCCACCACGGGCGACGCCATCCAGGACCGGTCGCTGTCGGAAGCCGGCGGCAAGGGCCTGTTCACCAAGGAGCTCGACATCGCCCTGATGGCGGGCGACATCGACGTCGCGGTCCATTCCGCCAAGGACCTGCCGACCCGCCTGCCGGAGGGCATCGCGCTCGCCGGCTTCCTGCCGCGCGAGGACGTGCGCGACGCCTTCATCTCGCGCGACGGCGCCACGCTGGCGGGCCTGCCCCAGGGCGCCGTCGTCGGGTCGGCCTCGCTGCGGCGCCAGGCCCAGCTCCGCCGCCTGCGGCCCGACCTCGACGTGCGGCTGCTGCGTGGCAACGTGCAGACCCGCCTGCGCCGGGTCGATGCGGGCGACTACCACGCCACGATCCTGGCCATGGCGGGCCTGAAGCGCCTCGGCCTGACGGACCGCGTCACCGAGCGACTGGCGCTCGACGCCTTCCTGCCCGCCGTCGGCCAGGGCGCCATCGCCATCGCGGCCCGGGCGGGCGACGCGGCCACGGCCGACGTCCTGCGCCCCATCCTCGACCGCGACACCGGCGCGGCGGTCGCCTGCGAGCGCGCCTTCCTCGACGTGCTCGACGGCTCCTGCCGCACCCCCATCGCCGGCTATGCGCGGGTCGACGCGGGCGGGATCGTGTTCAGGGGGGAAGTGCTCGCGCCCGACGGGGCACGCTCGGTCGAGGCGGTCGTGCAGGGAGACGCCGGGACCGCCGACGCCATCGGCCGCGCGGCCGGCCGGGACATCCTGTCCCGCGCCCCGGCCGACCTTCTCGCCGCCTTCCGCGGCCCGCACTGAGCGCCATGCTGGTCCTCGTCACCCGGCCCCTGCCCGATGCCGAGCGCACCGCGGCCGCCCTCGCGGCGCGCGGCCACGCCGCCCTGCCGGCACCGGTCAGCGCCATCCACCCCACCGGTGCCGCCCTGCCGGCCGGGACCTTCGACGCCGTCACGGCGACGAGCCACCACGCCTTTCCGCCACCCGACGGCCTCGACCGCCGCCTGCCGGTCTTCGCCGTGGGGGCCCGCACCGCGGCGGCGGCCCGCGCGGCCGGCTTCCGCGACGTCCGGGTGGGGCGGGGCGACGCCGGGGCCCTCGCCGACCTCCTCCGCCTCACCCTGCCGCGCCCGGCCCGGCTGCTCTTTCTGGCGGGCCGCCACCGCAAGCCCCTGCTCGAAACCTCGGTGACGGAGGCCGGCTACCGGCTCGACACCCTGGAGGTCTATGCCGCCGAGGCGCTGCCGGCCTGGCCGACCGCCGCCGTCGAAGCGCTGCGCGCCGGAACGGTCGGGGCCGCGCTGCATTATTCGCGCCGCAGCGTGGAGCTGGCGCTCGCCCTCGCCGACGACGCCGGCCTGGCCGACGCCGTCGTGACGCTGCGCCACCTGTGCCTGTCGGACGATTGCGCCGAACCGCTGCGGGGGTGCGGCGCCGCCGCCGTCGCGGTCGCCGGCCGGCCCGAGGAGGATGCCCTGCTGGCACTGCTCGACGCGCCGCCGCCATGACGGCCGACCCGGCAGCGCCGCCAGCGGCGCCGGCGCCGCAGCCGACCGTGGTCGACGTGCTGATCCCGGTCGCGGTCGACACCGCCTATTCGTACCGCGTGCCCAAGGGGCTGGCCCTGGCGCCGGGCGATTTCGTCGTGGTGCCGCTCGGCACGCGCGAAACGCTGGGTGTCGTGTGGGACGCGCGCGGAGCGGGCGGCGACAACCTCAAGCAGGTGCTGTCGCGGGTGGACTGGCCACCCGTGCGGGCGCCGCTGCGCGGCTTCGTCGACTGGCTCGCCGCCTGGACGCTGAGCCCGCGCGGCATGGTGCTGCGGATGGCGGTGCGGGCGCCCGAATTCGCCGGTGCCGAACCCGTGCGCTTCGGCCTGCGCCGGGCCGGGCCGCCGCCCGCCCGCCTGACGCCGGCCCGCGGGCGCGTGATGGGCGTGTTCGACGCCGCCGAGGGTGAAGCCGTGCTGACCAAGCGCGCCCTGGCCGAGGCGGCGGGCTGCAGCCCGGGCGTCATCGACGGGCTGGTCGACGAGGGCACGCTCGAGACCGTGGCGCTGCCGCCCGACCCGCTGCCGCCCGCGCCCGACCCCGAGGCCGGCACGGTGGCGCTCGACCCCGCCCAGGCCGAGGCGGCGGCCCGGCTCGCCGAGCGTGCCGCCGAGCGCCGCTTCACCGTCACGCTGCTGGAAGGCGTGACGGGCTCGGGCAAGACCGAGACCTATTTCGAGGCCGTGGCGGCGGCCCTGCGCGCCGGTCGGCAGACGCTGATCCTGCTGCCCGAGATCGCCCTCACGGCGCAGTTCCTCGACCGCTTCGCCGCCCGGTTCGGCACCCGCCCCTCCGAATGGCATTCGGGCGTGTCGGTCCGGCGCCGCGCGCGGGCTTGGTCGGGCATCGCGTCGGGCGACATCAAGGTGGTGGCGGGCGCGCGCTCCAGCCTGTTCCTGCCCTTCGCCGACCTCGGCCTCATCGTCGTCGACGAGGAGCACGAGGCCGCCTACAAGCAGGACGACGGCGTGAGCTACCATGCCCGCGACATGGCGGTGATGCGCGGCCGCTTCGAGGAGGCCGCCGTCGTGCTGGCCTCGGCGACGCCGTCGCTGGAAACGCGCGTCAACGCCGAGACGGGCCGCTACGGCCACGTGAGGCTCGACGCCCGCTATGCCGGCCGCAGCCTGCCGGCCCTCGCCGCCATCGACCTGCGCCGGGACGCCCCGCCCCGCGGCCGCTGGATCGCCCCGAAACTCGTCGAGGCCGTGGCCGAGACGGTGGCGGCGGGACGGCAGGCGCTGCTCTTCCTCAACCGCCGCGGCTACGCGCCGCTGACGCTGTGCCGCTCCTGCGGGCACCGCTTCACCTGCGGCCAATGCTCGGCCTGGATGGTGGAGCACCGCTTCCGCGGCGCCCTCATGTGCCACCATTGCGGCCATGTGGAGCGCAAGCCCGGCCATTGCCCGCGCTGCGGCGAGGTCGACGCGCTCGTGGCCTGCGGGCCCGGGGTGGAGCGCATCGCCGAGGAGGCGGCGGCGCTCTTCCCGGACGCGCGCCAGCTCGTGCTGTCCTCCGACATGCCGGGCGGCACCGAGCGGCTGCGCCAGGAGCTCGATGCCGTGGCGCGCGGCGAGGTCGACATCGTGGTGGGGACGCAACTCGTCGCCAAGGGCCACAACTTCCCCAACCTGACGCTGGCCGGCATCATCGACGCCGATGTCGGCCTCGCCAACGGCGACCCGCGCGCCGCCGAGCGGACCTTCCAGCTGCTCCAGCAGGTGACGGGCCGGGCGGGCCGCGGCGAGGCGCCCGGCCGGGCGCTGATCCAGACCTTCCAGCCCGACCATCCCGTGATGCGGGCGCTTCTGACGGGCGACGTCGAGCGCTTCTACCGCACCGAGATCGAGGCGCGACAGCAGGCCGGCCTGCCGCCCTTCGGCCGGCTCGCCGCCCTCATCGTCAGCGGCACCGACCGCACAGCGGTCGAGACCCATGCCCGCGCCCTGGCGCGCGCCGCCTACGGCATCACGGGCGGCGACCCGCTCGCGCTCGCGCCGGGCGACGCCCCGCGCATCGAGGTCTTCGGCCCCGCCGAAGCCCCCATCGCCATGATCCGCGGGCGGTACCGCTTCCGCCTGCTCGTCAAGGCGCCGCGCTCGGCCGACCTGCAGGGCTGCCTGCGCGCCATCCTGGCGGCGGGGCCGAAGGCGACGGGCAGCCTCAGGGTGGCGGTCGACGTGGAGCCGCAGAGCTTCCTGTGAGGCGGCGGGTTCGGGGCGGCCAGTCGCCGCGGGATCGAGGCCGTGACGTCGGGAGGGGGGCGGAACAGCCGCTCTCGGTCCGGATCCGGTCGAAAGCGGACGTGCGGGCTCGGTGAGGGGGGCTGCACCAGCCTTTTCGGCCGGGTCCGCCCCGTCCTCGATGGACGTCGGCTTGCAGCCGCCGACGCGACCTGGAGAAAGCCGATACGGCTCTCGCGGCTGCGGGTTCAGGCCAGGGGCTGGAGCCCGTTCTGCCGCCTGACGACGTCGATCAGCCCGCGCAGCGCCGGATGGCTGTGGCGCCGGCCCGGATAATACATGTGCAGGCCCGCGCCGGTGGACGCCCAGCCCGGCAGCACCACCCGCAGGGCGCCCGCCTCGATCTCGCGCACCACGCGCCGCTCCAGGACGTAGGCGAGGCCGATGCCACCGACGGCGGCGTCGAGCGTGGTCTGCGTGTCGTTGATCGTATAGGGCCCGGCGGCCTCGATCCTGACGAGGCGGTCGCCGTCCCCGAGCTCCCAACGATAGGCCGTGTTGTCGCCCAGCAGGAGGCGCAGGCACCGATGGCGCGCGAGGTCGGCCGGCGTCGCCGGCTCGCCCTCGCGCTCGAGGTAGCCCGGCGCGCCCACGACGACCCAGCGCAGCGGCGGCGTCAGCGCGACCGCCACCATGTCCTCCGGCACGGCGTCGCCGAAGCGGATGCCGGCGTCGTAGCCCTCGGCCACGACGTCGATCGGCCTGTCCTCGACCACCACGGTCAGGTCGACGTCGGGAAAGCGGGCCGCGAAGTCGGGCAGCGCGGGACCGATGAGGAGGTGGGCGGCGTCGCGGGGCACATTGAGCCGGATCGCGCCGAAGCGCGACGCGTCGTCGAGCCGGGCCAGGGCCGAGCCGATGACCCCGAAGCCCCGTTCGAGGTCGGCCGCCAGGGCGAGCCCAGCCGCGCTCGGCACCACGCTGCGGCTCGTGCGGTTGAGAAGGCGTGCTCCGACCCGGTCCTCGAGTCGCCGGATGGCGTGGCTGACGGCCGAGGTGGTGACGCGAAGCTCGACGGCCGCGGCCTTGAAGCTGCAGCGCCTCACCAGCGTGGTGAAGGTCATGAGGTCGGGGAGGTCGGAACGGTCGAAGGCCGGCATCGATGAACTCGCCTCGCGGTGACAATGAATTTAAATCACCTCTGAGCACGTGTGCGCGGCGCGGCAAGGGCTATCGTGTTCCGGCGAATGAACACGGGAGGACCGGGATGGACGCGACACCGACGATGGACGGCCTGAGAGTGCCCGATCTCGGGGGCAAGGCCGTGCTGGTGACGGGCGCCTCGACGGGCATCGGGGCCGCCGTGGCGCGCGCCTTCGCGGCCCAGGGCGCCCGCATCGCCGTCCACTACAACGCCAGCGGCGACGAGGCCGCGCGCCTGCTGGACAGCATCGCGGCGGCCGGCGGCGAGGCCGTGCTGGTCCAGGGCGACATGTCGGCCGACGGGGTGAGCGAGCGCGTCGTCGAGGCGGCGGCGCAGGCCTTCGGCCGGCTCGACGGCCTCGTCAACAACGCGGGCGGCATGCTGGGGCGCGTGCCGACGGCCGAGATGACCGACGAACACTACCGCCGCGTGATGGACCTCAACGCCCGCTCGGTGCTGGCGGCGACGCGCGCCGCCCACCCCTGGCTCAAGCGCCAGGGCGGCTTCGTCATCAACACCACCTCCATCGCGGCCCGCAACGGCGGCGGCAACGGGGCCATCCTGTACGCCGCGGCGAAGGGTTTCGTGTCCACCGTCACCCGCGGGCACGCCAAGGAGTTCGTGGCCGACCGCATCCGCGTGAACGCGGTGGCGCCCGGCGTGATCGCGACGCCGTTCCACGACCGCTACACGAACGCCGAACAGCTCGAGGCGCAGCGCAAGACGATCCCGATGGGCTACGTCGGCACGTCGGAGCATTGCGTCGGCGCCTACCTGTTCCTCGCCTCGGAAATGCTGTCCGGCTACATCACCGGTCAGGTCATCGAGGTGAACGGCGGCCAGCTCATGCCGTGAACTGGGGCATGTCGAGTTCGAACGAATGCAGACGCGACATGGGAACGAAGGCATGGGAATGAAGTCATGGGCATGAACAAGAGGCGGTTCGGGCGGACGGGCTGGGAGGTGTCGGAGGTCGGCTTCGGCGCCTGGGCCATCGGAGGATCCTGGGGCGACGTGTCGGAGGACGGGGCGAAGGCGGCGCTGCACGCGGCCCTCGACGCGGGCGTCGACTTCCTCGACACGGCGGACGTCTACGGCGACGGCCGCTCCGAGCGCATCATCCGCGACGTGCTGCGCGAGCGCGGCGGCGCGCGCCCCGTGGTGGCGACCAAGGCGGGGCGGCGGCTCACCCCCCACGTCGCCGACGGCTACACGCGCGCGAACCTCGAAGCCTTCGTCGACCGCAGCCTCGCGAACCTCGGCGTGGACGCGCTCGATCTCGTGCAGCTCCACTGCCCGCCGACGGAGGTCTATTACCGGCCCGAGGTGTTCGACGCCCTCGACCGTATGGTGGCGACTGGAAAGCTGCGCCACTACGGCGTGTCGGTCGAGAAGGTCGAGGAGGCGCTGAAGGCGCTCGCGTACCCGAACGTCGCCTCGGTCCAGATCATCTACAACCTGTTCCGGCAGCGGCCCGCGGAGCTGTTCTTCCGGGAAGCGCGGGCGAAGGACGTCGCCGTGATCGTGCGGGTGCCGCTGGCCAGCGGCATGCTGACCGGCAAGATGTCGGCCGGCTCGACCTTCGCGGCCGACGACCACCGCAGCTTCAATCGGCACGGCGAAGCCTTCGACGTGGGTGAAACCTTCTCGGGCGTGCCCTACGACGTCGCCCTGGCCGCCGTGGAGGAACTCCGGGGCCTCGTGCCGGGCGAGGCCACGATGGCGCAGTTCGCCCTGCGCTGGATCCTGACCGACGAGGCCGTGTCGGTCGTCATCCCCGGCGCGAAGGACCGCGCCCAAGCCGAGGCCAACGCCGCTGCGGGCGGCCTGCCGCCGCTCACCGCCGACGCGCTCGATCGAGCCCGCGCCGTCTACCGCGAGCGCATCGCCCCGCACGTTCACCAGAAATGGTGAGCGTGCATCGTCGCCGCGGGTGACGTCCTCGGACGCGCCGATGAGGACCGCGCCGGCGGCAATCGACGCCGCCGGCCGAGTCCGAGGCGCGCGGCGACTTGAGGTGCGACCAGGTTCACGAAGCTGGACGGACTGGCGAGAGCAGTATCGGCTTTCTCCGAGTCGCCTTGGCGGCTCCAAGCCGATGAACTGCTCTCGATTCGACGCTGGTGCGAATTCGCCGAAGGCGACGGGAAGCCTCAGGGTGGCGGTCGACGTGGAGCCGCAGAGCTTCCTGTAATGCGGCGGGGGTTCGGGCGACGTGTCGCCAAGGGATGAAGGCCATGACGTCGGGAGGCGGTGGACAGCGGCCGATCCGCCACGACCGGGCTGGGTGGGATGCGGATGGCCCGCTCCCGGTTCCCAGCTCACTCGGCTTCGAAAAACAATTCGTCGACAGGAACTTTGAGCGCCGCAGCGAGAGCCCTGAAAGCCTGAACAGACCCCGGCTTCTTTTTGCCCTCGATCTCCGCAAGATAACTGCGGGAGACACCGGCTGCGTCAGCAAGAGCCTGGGACGTCAGACCACGATGCTCCCGCCAGATCCGAATGGGATGTTCTCTGTCGAGCAGCCTTCCGACGAGTTCGTCGGATAGGTTGTCGGCACGAGCTGCATCCTTGCCCAAGACCTTCTCTCGTGCTTCGGCGGTGTACAGCGTTGCGATGTCCTCGACATCCTCCGCCGCCGCGATCAGCGCTTCGTAATCCACAAGGCGCAGCGTTACGGTGTCTTCGGTGCGAGCGATGGGTTGGATGGCGTTCATTTGTAGACCTCGTCACGCTGAGCGATGATGTCGACGATCATCTCGTCTGTCGTGTGGTCCAAGCGGTAGACTGCACGCCAATCCCCCTGTCTGGCCCGGTAGCCGGGCTGATCGGTCAGCCGCTTGGCCCATGGATACGGGCCGAGCGGGTCAGCAGCGACCTCTTGAAGCTTGGCCCGGAGAGCCGCCATCTCCTTGGCAGGTCCCTTGCGGAGAGCCTTCAAGGCGGAGGGGGAGTAGGTCAGTCGCATGCCCGATCTGTCGCTGATAGCGAAGCGTCGATCAAGTGCTATTTGTCGCTGACTGCGAATGCGTCGGCCTTGCCGCACCAGGCTCCGGCACTCCTCAGACGATGGCAAGGCTCACCCAGCCGGCGTCTCGCTGAAGTCACGCGTTGGAGGGGCGTACGCACACCTGCAGGCCCGTTTGCAATCGACAGGTGACGTGGCGCTTGTCACCCTCCGCCTCACCGCGCCAGTCGTTGTATCGCCTCTCCTAGGTCGAGGTCTCATCGGCCCACACTGCGCCGACGGCGATAGGAGCCCCTCATCGTCAGCGGCACCGACCGGGCCGCGGCCGAGACCCATGCCGCCGCCCTGGCGCGCGCCGCCTACGGCATCACGGGCGACGCCCCGCGCATCGAGGATTTCGGCCCCGCCGAAGCCCCCATCGCCATGATCCGCGGGCGGTACCGCTTCCGCCTGCTCGTCAAGGCGCCGCGCTCGGCCGACCTGCAGGGCTGCCTGCGCGCCATCCTGGCGGCGGGGCCGAAGGCGACGGGAAGCCTCAGGGTAGCGGTCGACGTGGAGCCGCAGAGTTTCCTGTGATGCGGCAGGGGTTCGGAGCGACGCGTCGCCGCGGGATCGAGGCCGTGACGTCGGGAGGGGGTGGACAGCGGATGGGCTGCTTTCAGGTCAAGGCAGCAGGTGAACGGACGTTAGGTGCCGCTCGCCATATTCGCTCGATGAACCCGAGCCCGCTCCGGCCGGTTCGGTTTGGGTACACTCTAGGCGAACTGCCGTGCTCCGGCGCGCACCATGCGGGACACGCCGTCGAGGCCGCCGTCGCCTCGCCCACGGCCCTATGGAAAGGCCATGGCAAGTCGCACGGAGTGCCAGGCGTTCGGCTCAGTTGTGAGAACCGTACGTATAACCCGTTGAGGCATCATAATATGTGCTCGCGTGATAATATGATCCAGTATGAGGAACATAAGCCCCGCTGTATCCTCGCTCGAACGTCCTATCGCTGTATTCATTTCTGTACGATCCGTTGTCGTAGCTATATGAACTGGCCTTTGTTAAACCGCCGGTGGAGTAACCCCCGTTTTTGACAGAGTAACCGGACTCATAGAAACTGCCGGACGTAGCATATATCGGCTGCCCGTTATAAAACTGTGAGAATGAAAGTCCGCTCGCGTCTCGCACAAACTCGTTGCTGGAGTAGTATGTCGTACCATCAGATGAGTAGCTATAGGATGTCTGTATCGCGTAATAACTTCCGCTATGATGATAAAACTGCCCGAAGATGCTGCCGTTCTCGTTTTCGTGTAGATATTCGCTGCGTTGCGACGAGCTAGAGGTGAAGGTGGAGCCCGGCCCAGACAGGTACTGCGCAGCTTCGCTGTTCAAATCGAAGTATGCCGGGCCGAGCTGATCGTAGTAGCCGTAGCCTCCGCCATACCCACCGTAGGTGCCTGCCTCGTAGCCGTATCCCGACATCATTCCCTCCCTCCGCCTGAACCTGCCAACCCAGCGTTAGCGAACGGTGAGGCGAAATTGAAGCGGCGGGGAGCAATGCTTTACCAGAGCACGATTTCGGGCTCCTCCGGCCCCGCCGTTCTAGGGCGCGCACTAGCCGGCCGTCGAACGAGGCGAGTCGTCCCATCAGGGTCGATTTCGACCAACTAATCTGGCCAAGACACCTGAGCCACCTTCACGGCCCGACGCAAGTCGGCGACGGTGAAGTGGGCAGGGCGGTTCACCACCTCAGGTTCCTGCCGGCAATCTCGCTATGGAGGCCCATTATAGATATGCCCGTAGGAGACCGCTTCGGCCCGGCTCCGAGGGCCCGCCTGGAGCGGTTCGGTTTGGGGACGCCTAAAGCGAACCAGCGCATTCTGCAAAAACAGACCTGGCCGAGGTCACGCGTATCACCGCTCGCACGGCAGACCGGATCGAGGGCGTCGCGGCGATCAACCGACCGCCACCGTCGCCTCGGGCGTGGCGGGTGCATGGTGCGAGGTCCTGACGTCATGTACCCGCAAGGCGTCTACCTGCGACCCATGCTGCTTCTCTCCCCGATTGGGGCTATGCCGGATTGCGATAGTCTGCCGGCAAGCCTGACAACGGCCGTCGAGTGGGGACCGGATATGAGCTACGGATATTACGGCTACGGTGCGTCCTATCAGGGACCCGGCGCTGTCTCGCAGCTGGATGGCTTAGGTTCATCCGCCGCCGTGCAGACCGCCTACCACGGCAGTTACGCGTACGAGTCACAACGAGGTGGTATTTACACGTCCAATTTCACGTATAATAAGAACGACTTTGTCAGTAATTCCGGCTACACATACATGGGGTCTGATTATGGCACCAGATCCAATAACTTTTATCATGACTACACAAGTCATACTCTTAATAGCCCCTATTCAGATTACTCAATAGGAGCTAATTACGCTTCGTACCCTTCAAACGATTACCTAACTCAAAACGACACATCATTCATAGGAGTATATCATTATTCAGGTAGTAACGAGTATCTTGATTGGACAACGCGGACATCGAGCTATAGATCAAACGGGTACTCTTCATACAGCTACACGCACGACACATTCGAGCGCACGGACGGACAATTCGATGCGGGATCGCAATACATCTACTATACCAAAAGCGTGACGGACCCATACGGCTACACAAGTTCGAATTATCACACGATCCATGGCTGAGTCCAAAGGTGCAGTGTACCTGACCGGTGAAGGTGTCGGCTTCAGGCAGGCATGCCTAACCCTCCGCATCTTCGACGAGGCAAAGTCTAAGCAGTCCGATCTAAGATTTCTCGGCTTCAGCCTCGAACCGGAGCACCGCTTCGGCATTGGCTTTCCGCTCTACACCCAGGTGTCCCGCGCTGGACTCTCTGCGGTCGCACGCCGGTTCGTTTTGGGCATGCCTAAAGCGAACCGGCTTGCCAGTCCGTTTTGGATCTCAAGACCCCCTACCCGAACCGAACTTTGCAAAACGAACCACCTCAATCGAATTGGCTATCACTCGCCTGCCGAAGCGCTGCTGATCCTCAACGGCTGCTTCCGGACGAATCAGCCCGGTGCCAGACGGCGCGTTCGGGTCGGAAGCGGCCGGTCCTCCGTCATGAAGGACGTCACATCCCGCTGCCAGACAGCACCGTCACCTCCGGCCCTCGACCCCCGCCAGAACTTCGGCAGCCCACGCTAGGCATTCGCCCCATAGCCGAGGCCGCGCATCTGATCGATGACGCGCGCGATCTCCTCGTCGGGCAGCACCGGCGGCTCGCCCAGCACCAGCGCCTGGACGTAGAGCCGCGCCAGGGTCTCGACCTCGACGGCGAGGGCCAGGGCGGCGGCCGGGGTGGCGCCGAGCGCGATGGTGCCGTGCTGGCCGAGCAGGCAGGCGCGGCGGCCCTCCAGGGCGGCGAGGGCGTGGTCCGACAGGGCCTGGGTGCCGAAGGTCGCGTAGGGGGCGCAGCGGATCGTCGGGCCGCCCGCCACCGCCACCATGTAGTGGAAGGCCGGGATCGGCCGGTGGTGGCAGGCCAGGGTGGTGGCATAGACGGAATGGCTGTGCAGCACGCAGCCGACGTCGCCGCGCTCGCGCAGGATGTCGCGGTGGAAGCGCCATTCCGAGGAGGGCCGCCGCGCCCCTGCGTGGCCGCCGTCGAAGCCCATGGCGACGAGGTCGCCGGGCTCCATGGCGTCGTAGGGCAGCGACGTCGGGGTGACGAGGAAGCCCTCGGCGTGCCGCGCCGACAGGTTGCCCGACGTGCCCTGGTTGAGGCCGGTCGCGTTCATGCGGCGGCAGGTGTCCACCATGGCGCGGCGGAGGTCGGCCTCCGCGGTCAAGCGGCGGGCTCGGGGACCACGGGGTCGATCGACGCGGCGAGCGGTGCGGCGGAGGCCGCCGCCGGAGCCGCCTCGACGATCTCGTCGGTCCACACCCGGAAGTCGCTGAGCCAGCTCGACCCGAAGGTGTGGGTGAGCGACACGTCGGCCGCGTCGCGCCCATAGGCCATCAGGATCCGGCCCTTGCGCGGGGCGTTGTTGCGCGGGTCGAACATGTGCCAGCGCCCGCCGAGATAGACCTCGATCCAGGCGGCGAAATCGCCGGGGCCGAAGGGCGGCACGAGGCCGATGTCGCTGATGTAGCCCGTGCAGTAGCGGGCCGGGAAGTTCATGGCGCGGCAGAACGCGACCGCGAGATGCGCATAATCGCGGCACACGCCCCGGCCCTCGGCATAGGCGATAGCGGCGGTGCGCGACACGCTGGCATCCTGGTAGTCGAAGGCGATGTGCCGGTGCACGAAGTCCACAATGGCCTTGACGCGCTTCCACCCCGGCTCCGTCCCGCCGAACAGCCGCCAGGCCTCGTTCGACAGGTCGTCGCTCTCGCAGAAGCGGCTCGCCAGCAGGAAGCCGAGCGTTTCGGTCGGCAGCTCCTCGACGGGATGCTGCGCGGCGGTCTCGTCGACGGCATCCCACGCGCCGCCGTCGCGGATCACGCCGTCGACCGTGATGGCGAAGCGCCCCGCCGGCGCGACGAGGCGCGTGCAGCGGTTGCCGAATGCGTCGTCGAAGGCTTGCATCGGCACGGCGGGTTCCGTGACGATGGCGTCCCGCACCTCGAGGTCGCCCTCGCGCGAGGGGTGGACGTTCAGCAGCATGAGGATGGGCGTCGGATAGGAGAGCTGGAACGCCAGTTCGCAGCCGATGTGAATGCGCATCGTTGGCCCTCGCGACGGCGGGCTCCTGAGAAGCGAATGCCGCCATGCGCGACCCGGCCGCGGTATGCGGCGGGCGACGCAGGCGCGGACCTATGCGCGATTCATGCCGTCGCCGTCAGGTTAATGCGGGGCGCGCCCCCTGTCGCGCGGAGATTGGGCGGCGGCGGCGGCTCAGGACGGCGCGGAAGGGGCCAGTCCCGCGGGTGCCCGGCGCCACCGCCGCACGCCGCCGTCCTGCACGGAAACGAGCTCGCGGCGCCGCGCCATCATGTTGACGTGGGCCAGCGTCTCGCTGAAGGCGAACCAGAACTGGTGGGCGTCGAGGTCCAGGGTGAAGAGCAGCGGCACGATCTCGGCCGCGGTGAGCGGCGTCGCGGGGTCGCAGAAGCGCGCGATGTCGGCGCAGCGGGCGGCGTGGTGGTCGACGAGTTCGGCGCAGCGCCGGTGCAGGCCGAAGAACGGCAGGCGGTGGCCGGGCAGCACCAGCGTGCGGTCCGGCACGCGCCGCGGCAGCGCCTCGAGCGACGCCACGTAGCGGCCGAGCGGGTCGTCGTCGGGCTTGTCCTCGGCCACCGACACGTTGGGCGAGATCTGCGGCAGCACGTGGTCGGCGGCGAAGAGCAGGTCGTGGCCGGGGACGTGGAGCAGCGCCTGGGCGGGCGAATGGCCGGCGAGCAGCATGGCCTCGGCGTCGAAGGGGCCGACGCGCAGGCGATCGCCGTCGCGCAGCGGGGCATAGCGGCGCGGCAGGGCCGGCACCACGGAGCGGTAGCGGTCGAGCCGCTCCGCCATGCGGTCGAGTTCGGCGGGGCCGAGCCCGTGTCCGGCATAGAAGCTCCGCTCGCCCGCGAGGTCGTCGGCGGTGGCCAGCCGATGCACCCGCGCCGTGAGGTATTCGGTCTCACCCATCACGAGTTCGGCCCCGGTGCGCTCGCAGAGCCAGGCCGCGGCGCCGACGTGGTCGGGATGGTAATGGGTGACGATCAGGCGCCGCACGGGCCGGTCGGCGAGGATCCCGGCCAGCACCCCCTCCCACAGCGCACGGGCTTCCGGCGTGTCGACGCCAGCGTCGATCACCGTCCAGCCGTCGTCGCCGGCGACGAGGTAGAGGTTCACGTGGTTCAGCCGGAAGGGCAGCGGCAGGCGCAGCCAGTGCAGCCCCGGCGCGATCTCGAGCGTGGCGCCGGGTTCCGGCGGCCGGGGGAACGGGAAGTCGAGCGCGATCACGGGCATCATCCTCGGGCGACGGCCCTCCATGGCGGGGTCGCGTCGCCCCCGTCAAGGCGAGGCACCGTCGAGGCGGGGGTGCCGGCGTGGCCGCGAGGGTTGCATCGGCGGGCTTTCGGGCGCACCACCCTCGGCCATCCCCGTCCGAGCCCCCGCCCGCCCGCCCATGACCCTGCACCTGCCCCGGTCGAAGCCCCGACCCGACGCCGTCGACCTCAATGACTACGCGCGCCGCATCTTGAACGCGAAGGTCTACGACGTCGCCATCCAGACGCCGCTCGACCCCCTGCCGGCGCTGTCGCAGCGGCTCGGCGTGAGGGCGCTGCTGAAGCGCGAAGACCTGCAGCCGGTGTTCTCCTTCAAGATCCGCGGCGCCTACAACAAGATGGCGGGCCTGCCGCGCGAGGCGCTGGAGCGGGGCGTCATCTGCGCCTCGGCCGGCAACCACGCCCAGGGCGTCGCCTTCGCGGCGCAGAAGCTCGGGGTCGCCGCCACGATCGTGATGCCGCGCACGACGCCCGGCATCAAGGTGGCGGGCGTGCGGGCGCGCGGCGGCGACGCCGTCATCGCGGGCGACAACTTCGACGAGGCCTACCGGCATGCCCAGGCGCTCTGCGCCGAGCGGGGCCTCACCTTCGTGCATCCCTACGACGACCCGGACGTCATCGCCGGCCAGGGCACGGTCGGCATGGAGATCCTGCAGCAGCACCCGGGGCCGATCGCCGCCATCTTCGTGCCGGTCGGCGGCGGGGGGCTGGCGGCGGGGGTCGCCGCCTTCGTCAAGTTCCTGCGGCCGGACGTGAAGGTCATCGGGGTCGAGCCCGACGACGCCGCCTCGATGAAGGCCGCCCTCGCGGCCGACGAGCGGGTGGTGCTGAACCGCGTCGGCCTCTTCGCCGACGGCGTCGCGGTGCGCCAGGCCGGGGCCGAAACCTTTCGCATCTGCCGCAGCTGCCTCGACGAGGTCGTCACCGTGACGACGGACGAGATCTGCGCGGCCGTGAAGGACATCTTCGACGAGACGCGTGCCACCTCGGAGCCGGCCGGCGCCGTGTCGCTGGCGGGGCTGAAGCGCTACGCGGCCGACCACGGCCTCGAGGACTGCACGCTGGTGGCGATCAATTCCGGCGCCAACCTCAACTTCGACCGGCTGCGCCACATCGCCGAACGGGCCGAGATCGGCGAGCGCCGGGAAGCCCTCGTCGCCGTCACCATCCCGGAGGAGGCGGGCTCCTACCGCCGCTTCATGCAGGTGCTGGGCCCGCGCTCCATCACCGAATTCAACTACCGCCAGACGGGGCCCGGCATCCCGGCCCACATCTTCGTCGGTGTCGAGCTGCGCAACGGCGAGGCCGAGAAGCGCGACGTGCTGGCGACCCTGGCGGCCGCCGGCTATCCCGTCGAGGATCTCAGCGACAACGAGATCGCCAAGACCCATGTGCGCTACATGGTGGGAGGCCGGGTCGCCGGGCTCGAACACGAGGCGGTGCTGCGCTTCCAGTTCCCGGAATATCCCGGGGCGCTGCTCAACTTCCTGAACAGCCTCGGCCAGTTCTGGAACATCACGCTGTTCCACTACCGCAACCACGGCGCCGACTACGGCCGGGTGCTGGCGGGGTTCGAGGTGCCCCCCGGGGACCGCGAGCGGTTCGCCGCGGCGGTCGAGGCGCTGGGCTATCCCTATTGGGACGAGAGCGACAACCCGGCCTTCCGGCTGTTCCTCGACGGCGGCGCGGCGGCCTGAAGCCGCGCCGGGCGGCCCGCTCCCCCGCGGGCCCGGCTCAGAACTCCGCCCAGTCCGCCTCGGCCTCGGGCCGGCGGGCCGCGCCGCCGCGGCCGACCGGCTTCAGCATCGGCTGCGGCGCGGCGGCGGGGCGGCGCTCCATCCTGACCACCGGGGCGGGCCCGCGGCGCGCGGTCTCGGCGCCGGCCTCCAGCCGGAACTCGCCGATGAGGCGGGCCAGTTCGGCCGTCTCCTGCGACAGCGTGTGGCTGGCGGCCGTCGATTCCTCCACCATGGCGGCGTTCTGCTGCGTCACCTGGTCCATCTGGTTGATGGCGGTGTTCACCTGGTCGAGGCCGGACGCCTGCTCCTGCGCCGAGGCCGCGATCTCGCCGACGATGCCGTCGATCTCGGCGACCTGGTCGACGATGCGGATCAGCGCCTCGCCGGTCTGGTCGACGAAGGTCACGCCCTGCTCGACCTGGGCGCCCGACGTCGAGATGAGGGCCTTGATCTCCCGGGCGGCCTCGGCCGAACGCTGGGCCAGGGCCCGCACCTCGGACGCCACCACGGCGAAGCCCCGGCCGGCATCGCCGGCCCGCGCCGCCTCGACGCCGGCATTGAGCGCCAGCAGGTTGGTCTGGAAGGCGATCTCGTCGATCACGCCGATGATCTGGGTGATCTGGCGCGTAACTACCCAGGGGGTGCGCAGGTCGGCTGAGGGCTGTTAGGCGCCGATGGTGCCCAGCACGGTGCTGAAGGTGCT
>NZ_QYBC01000063.1 GCF_004137085.1 Lichenibacterium ramalinae | reverse complement strand
GTAACTACCCACGGGGTCGCGTGAGATCGGCGTCGTCGGAAGGGGTCCGTCGAGGTGCAACGAGGACTTGCGTGTCCTGTTGATGGGTGATTCCCTGGCGGCATGAGCCGCGGTGATCTCGAGCGCTTGAGCAAGGACGAACTGATCGAACTGGTGCTGAAGCTACAGCGCCCGGCCAAGACGTCGCGCACGTCGTCTAAGCCGCCCTCGACCGACCGCAAGGAACGCCGCGAGCAGTCCAGGCCCGGGGGCGCAAAGCCCGGCCACGAAGGCCACAGCCGGGTCGCCGCCGAAGATCCTGATACGGTTGTCGATCACCGTCCGACCGAGTGCCCCGACTGCGGGCTGGCGTTGTCGCCCGATCTGGCTGTCGAGACGGTCAGCGTGCACGAGCACATCGAGCTGCCAGAGGTGAAGCCCGTCGTCGAGCAGCACCGGCGCTTGGCCGTGGTGTGCCCAGGATGCCGGGCGCATGTGGCGGCGCCGCGGCGGGCGGAGGCTGCGGCTTCGCCGTTCGGCCCGCGCCTGCACGCCACGGCCGTGTACCTGAAGACGTTCCAGGCCCTGTCCTACGAGCGCTTGCAGAAGGCTCTCTTCGACCTGTTCGGCCTGCGCATCAGCCAGGGCGGGCTGACCAACATGCTGCGCCGGGCCGAAACGCGCTTCGACGCCGGGCGCGACGCAGCGCTGTCGAGGCTGCGACGCGCCACCGTGGTGGCGTCCGACGAGACCGGCGTGCGCATCGAGGGCACGAACTCGTATCATTGGGTTTTCCGCTGCGAGGAAGCGGTGGTGCATCATGCCGCTCCGACGCGGGGCGCGTGCGTGGTGCACGAGATCATGGACGGGCATCGGCCGGCCGTGTGGCTGTCGGACCGCTACTCCGCCCAACAAGGGCATGCCGACCGCCAGCAGACCTGCCTGGCGCACCTCGCTCGCGACGTCGCCTACGCTCTCGACGCCGGCGACGACACCCTCGCCCTGCGGCTGAAGCTGTGGCTCGACGGAGCCTTCGCCCTGGCACGAACCATCACCACGTCGGCGCCCTCCACGGTGACCACCAAGCGCCGCAAGCTGGAACGCTCCCTCGGCGACATCCTCGCCGCCCCGGCCACCTGCGACCTGGCGCGCGACATCCAGAACCGGATGCGCCGCGCCCGCGACCAGCTTCTGACTTTCGCGTCCTTCCCCGGGCGGGTCGAGCCAACCAACAATGCCTGCGAGCGCGACCTACGGCCCGCCGTGATCCAGCGCAAGAACACCAACGGCTATCGCGCCATGTGGTCCGCCAAGGGCGAAGCCGCCGTGCGCACCGTGGTGGCCACGGCTCGCATCACCTCGGATGCGAGCACCTTCAGCACCGTGCTGGGCACCATCGGCGCCTAACAGCCCTCAGCCGACCTGCGCACCCCCTGGGTAGTTAC
>NZ_QYBC01000062.1 GCF_004137085.1 Lichenibacterium ramalinae | reverse complement strand
AGCTCGACTTTGGCCAATCAGGCGGTCAGGTCTGTGCGGGTTGACGAAGCGAGCGGGTGGGTGAGGCTGGCAGGGTTTCCGCCAAGAGACAACGCCATGCCGGACCTGCCCGCCCGTTTCGCCGCGCTGATCATCACCTTCGCGCCGCTCTTCGTCCAGCGTTCCTGGCTGCACGCCCGGGTGCTGCTGATCGGTGCCCTCCTGGCGCCTGGCCGGCGCACGGTGGCGAGCGTTCTGCGGATCACCGGCCACGCGCGCGACCGGCATTTCACAAACTATCATCGCGTGCTGAGCCGGGCGCCGTGGAGCGCCCGGGGTGGAGCCCGCATCCTGCTCGGGCATCTGGTGCGGGCTTTCGCGCCGCGGGGCCCGGTGGTCGTGGGGCTGGATGATACGATCGAGCGCCGGTGGGGACCGAAGATTGCGGCGCGCGGCATCTACCGGGACCCGGTACGCTCGTCGCACAGCCATTTCGTCAAAACGAGCGGCCTGCGCTGGATCAGCCTGATGCTGCTCGCCCCGATCCCGTGGGCGGGACGCGTGTGGGCGCTCCCGTTCCTGACTTCGCTCGTGCCGTCCGAGCGCTACAATGCCGCGAAAGGGCGCCGGCACAAGACGCTGCTGGACTACGGCCGGCAAATCGCCCTGCAGGCCCACCGCTGGCTTCCAGGCCGCGACCTCGTGCTCGTCGCCGACAGCAGCTTCTCGTCGCTGGTCTTCCTGCAGGCCCTTCGCCACCACGGGCTCACCGTGATCACGCGCCTGCGCCTGGATGCGGCGCTCTACGATCCGGCGCCACCCCGCGCACCCGGCACCATGGGCCGTCCGCGCAAGGCCGGGCGGCGCCTGGCGACGTTGGCCAAGATCGCGGCCGACCCGGCGACGACGTGGCAGTCCATCCAGGTCGAGACCTGGTACGGCGGCGGAGCGCGGGATCTGCTCACCGCTTCGGCCACCGCCGTGTGGCGCCACAACGGCCTGCCCGTGGTGCCAATCCGGTGGGTGCTGATCCGCGACCCGGCCAAGCCGGACGCGCCCGCTCAGGCCCTGCTGTGCACCGATCTCGACCGGACCCCGCAGCAGATCGTCATCTGGTTCGTCCGCCGCTGGTGCGTCGAGACCACCTTCGAGGAAGTCCGGACCCACCTCGGTGTTGAAACGCAGCGCCAGTGGTCCGACCGCGCCATCGCCCGCACCACGCCCTGCCTCCTGGCCCTGTTCTCCATCGTCACCCTGCTGGCCCGCCGCCTGCCGAAACGCCAGCGGCGCTCCGTGACGGCCGCCGCCTGGTACCCCAAGGCTCGCCCGACCTTCTCCGACGCTCTCGCGGCCGTCCGCCGCGCGATCTGGCGCGAACAGCATTTCCGAACATCGCCGCAGCAGACCGATCGCCGGAAAGTCCCCTTCAGAATGCCACAGGCCTGGGCCTACGCCCTCTGCAACGCAGCCTAAAAAGGCCAAAGTCGAGCT
>NZ_QYBC01000061.1 GCF_004137085.1 Lichenibacterium ramalinae | reverse complement strand
TGAAAAGCCCGGCAGAGCCGGGCTTTCCGAGTGCGAGATTGTGCTTGGCGTCGCTCAGAAGTCGCGCTCGGCGCGGAGGCGGACTTCGAAGGCGTCGGGGTCCTTGGACACGCCGGTGGGCAGGGCGGTGGCGGTCTGGCCGACGTTGTGGGCCAGGGTCTGGTTGATCTTCATGTAGTCGAACTCGAGGCCGAACTCGAGGTTCTTCACGGGATCCCACAGCAGCTGGTTGCCGACGCGGTATTCGCTGGCGTCGCCCAGGCCGCCGATCGTCCAGTCGAAGTTCTTGGCGCGGCCGTAGGAGGTCTGCTCGTAGGAGCCGAAAATCACGTCGTGGAAGTTCGGCGTGAAGTAGTGGTTGAAGGCGGCCAACACCGAGAAGCCTTCGCCCTTCTGCAGGGTGTAGCTGCTCGCCGCGGTGCCGGGGGTGTGGATGGCGATGGCGTCGCGGTCGAGGTGGAAGAAGCCGCCCACCGCCGGCGAGCTGAAGCCGGCGTTCATGTAGGCGCCGGAGTCCTGGTAGAGGTAGGCGCCCTGCTGGTAGGCACCCTGGATCCACAGGTCGTCGCCGGCGGCGAGCATCGGCAGCTTCAGGCGCACGCCGCCCTGGACGGCGAAGCCGTCCGTGTCCTGGCCGGCGAAGCCCTGGCCGCTGGTGCCGGCGAAGGGACCCTGGGTGGTCTGGATGTCGTGGTAGGCGGCCGACAGCTGGGCGGCGCCCCAGGCCTGGTCGAGGCGCAGCACGCCCACGATGTCCGGGATGGTTTCGCCGGCGTAGCGCGCCGCCGACTGCAGGGCGCTGGTGCCGCCGAGGATGCTGCCGACGTTCTGCGGCAGGTTGCGGCCGTTGCGGTCTTCGAGCGACAGGGTGGCGGAGAAGCCGCCGGTGCCCGTGTAGGTGTAGGCGAAGACGTTCTGCGCGATATCGGAGTTGGCGATACCTTCGTAGTTGTAGTTGTCGGCGTAGAAGTCGAAGAAGGACTGGACGCGGCCGGCCGTGATGCCGGCGAACTGGATGAAGCCGCGGCGCAGCGCGGCGTTGTTGCCGCCCTGGTTGGCGAAGGTGTTCTGGCCGCCGGACAGGCCGCCGCTGGCGTAGAGGCCCTGAACGCGGTCGATCTGGTACTGCAGGAAGGTGCGCAGCGTGCCGTAGGCCGTCTGGGTGCGGGTGTCGACGCCGAGGCGGACGCGGGCCAGGAAGCCCGTCTCGTCACGGTCGCGGCCCGGGATGATCTGGGAGTTCACCCCGATGGCGCGGCCCGCCGCACCCGGCAGCGGGTTCAGCACGCGGCCGTTGTTGATGAACAGGCCCTCGATGCGGGTCTGCGCCGTGATCTGCAGGCAGGTGTCGGTGCCCGGGATGTAGAAGAAGCCCGCGCCCGTGAAGTCGCAAACCCGGACGTAGTCGACCGGGGCGGCTTTACGCACCGGGAGGTCGGCGGCCTGAGCGGCACCGGCGGCGGCGAGGGCGGCGGCAGAGCCCAGCAGAAGGCTTTTCAC
>NZ_QYBC01000013.1 GCF_004137085.1 Lichenibacterium ramalinae | reverse complement strand
AGGCGCGGCACCGTGGTGTCGCGGATGCCGCCGTCGGCGGCGAGCCGGATGTCGGCCTCGCGTCCGGCCTCGCGCATCAGCCCCCGCATGGCGGCGAGCCGGGGACAAGCGGTGTCGGACAGGCCCTGGCCCTTCACGCCGATGGCGGTGCCGAGCAGCGTGACGAAGGCGACGCGGTCGAGCCAGGGGCGGGCGGCCGCTTCCGGGGTTTCCAGCCGCAGCACCAGCCCGGCCGCGCAGCCGAGGTCGGCGATGAGCCCGAGGGCCTCGTCGACCACCGGGCCGTTCTCGGCATGGACGGTGATGAGGTCGGCCCCGGCCTCGGCGAACTGCCGGATCTGCGCCAGGACGATGTCGCCCTCGACCATGAGGTGGACGTGGAGCGGCTTCGCCGTCAGGGCGCGGATGCGGGCCACCTGGTCGGGGAAGAACAGGAAGGAGGGGGCGAAGCGGCCGTCGGCGACGTCGACGTGGTAGAGGTCGGCGTGGGGCTCGGTGCGGGCGATGTCGCGCTCGAGGTTGGCGAGGTCCGCCGACCAGAGCGAATATTCGGCGAGCAGGCGGTGCCGGGGCAGGGCGGCGAGCCAGCCGGCGTCGGGCTTCTGGGTCATGGCGGGTCCGTCAGGTGAGGGGGGCGAGGAAGTCGGCCACGGCGGCCCGGAAGGCCGCCACATGGGCGGGGCGGGCGCTCTGCTTCGAAGGAATGCGGGCCAGCCTGGCGCCGGGGATCGTGGCGGCGAGCGCTTCGGCGGTGGCCAGCGGATGGACGAGGTCCTCCCCGTGGCCGATCACCAGCGTCGGGACAGCGAGGGCGGCGGCTTCCTGCCGGTCGACGCCCGGGCCGTCCCCGGCGATGTCGGCGAGGATGTCGGCCAGGGCGGCGAGGTCCGGCGCGTCGAAGAACCCGATCAGCGAGGCGTAGTTGTCGGGCGCCTCGGCTGCCAGGCGCCGGCCCGTCGGCGAGGCCGCGAAGGCGGCTTTGGCCGCGGCGGGCGCGGCGGCGCGCATCGCGGCGGCGGCTTCCACGTAGGGGCGCAGGGTTTCTGGCGCCGCCGCGAAGAGCCAGGCGGGCCGCGCCAGGATCAGGCCGCGCACCCGCCCGGGGTGGCGCACGGCGATGCGCAGCGCGATGGCGGCCCCCATCGAGGTGCCGCCGACGACGAGGTCGCCGACGCCCTCGGCGTCGCAGAAGGCGAGCGCGTCCTCGGCGAAGAGACCGATGGAGAAGGGCCGCCGTGTGCCGGGCCGGGACGCGCCGTGGCCGCGGCATTCCAGCGTCAGGCGCCGCACGCCGGGGTGGTCGGGCACGGTCTCGGCCACCTGCGCTTCCGCGCCGCCGAGCCCATGCTGATAGAGCAGCGGCAGGCCCGTGCCGGACACATAGCCCTGCAGGGCGGCGTCGTCGCGCGTGAAGGGGATCCGCGTCACCGCGCGACCTCGCCGCGCAGGAAGGCCGCCACGCCCGGCGCCTCGGCCGCCGTGAGGCCGTGGGTGACGACGGGCCCGTCGAAGCCCACGGCGCGCAGCCGGGCGATGAAGTCGGGGAAGTCGACCACCCCGGTCCCGGCCGTCACGAAGCCCCCGGCCGCGTCGCGGTCCTTGGCATGCGCCATGGCGATGGCGTCGCCGGCGAGGTCCACGGCCTCCGCCACGATGCGGCGGGCCTCGGCGCGGCTCGCCCGCTCGAACAGGTTGGCGGGGTCGATGACGAGCTTCAGGCGCCGCGATCCCATCTCGGCGATGAGGCGGCGCCCGTCGGCGGCCGACGTGACGACGTTGGCCTGTTCGGGCTCGACGCCGAGGTCGACGCCGGCGGCTTCGGCCAGCGCCAGCGCCCGTTCCATCTCGCGCGTGAGGTCGGCCCAGGCTTCGGGCCGGGCGTTGTCGGGGTGGTGGCGCCACTGGTCCTCGGCGTCGCGCGTGCCGGTGCACAACGTGACGAGCGGGATGCCGAGCGCCCGCGCCGCCTCGACCAGCACGCCGAGCCGCGCCAGGCCGTCCTGACGCACCGCCGGGTCGGGATGGATCATGTTGTAGGTGGCCGACAAGGCCGAGAGCGCGACGCCGCTGTCCCGCGCCGCCGCCCCGACCGCCGCCAGGACGGGGGGCTCCACCGCGTCCGGCAGCGCCGGCAGGCCGCAGCAGGCCATGTTGAACTGCGTGCCGGCATAGCCGGCCGCCGCCACGGCGCGCAGCACGGCGGCCGGGTCCGTGCCCGGAAAGGTCTTGGCGAAGATGCCGAGCTGCATCACACGGCTCCCGTCATGTCGGCGACCGCGACGGCTCGGCCGCTGCGGGCGGATTCGGCGATGGCCGCCATGGCCTTGACGGAGGCGAGCCCGTCCTCGACGTCGGCACCCCGCTGCGGGACGCCGTCGAGCACGCAGGCGGCGAAGCCCTCGAGCTGGCGGCGGAAGAAGTGCCCGTCGGCGCCGAGCACGCGCCGCGTCGTGGCGTTGGCCTCGTGAAAGATCTCGACGTCGCTGGATTTATAATACCAGGGGTTGTAGGTCTTGGCCAAAATGCTGCCGTGCTCGCCGTAGAGCTGGAAGCCCTCGAACCAATCCATCCGCACCGCCACGGTCAGGTCGAGGTGGCCGAGCGTGCCGTCGGCGAAGCCGGTCTCGACGAACCAGCACTGGGCGCCGAACCGTTCGGAGTGCCGCGCCCGCACCTCGGTGATGTCGCCGCACAGGAAGCGCGCCGTGTCGACGAGGTGGCTGCCATGGGCCAGCATGAAGTAGCGGCGCAGGTCCGCCTTGGGGTTGCCGGCGGGCTTCTTCTGGGCCGCGCTGGAGACCGGCAGCGGCTGCACGGCATCCGTCATCGTGTAGCGATGGGTCGAGTCGCAATACCAGGCCTTGAGGGCGAGGCGTTGGCCCATCTCGCCGTCGATGAAGGCCCTGGCGGCTTCGAGCCCGGGGTCGAAGCGCTTCATGTGGCCGACCTGGAGGACTCGGCCGGTGCGGCGCACGACATCGCGCAGCGCCTCGACCTCCTCGACCGCCGTGCCGAGCGGCTTCTCGCACAGCACGGCCTTGCCGGCTTCGAGCGCCGCGATGGCGGCGGGCACGTGCCAGGCATCCGACGTCGCCACCACCACGGCCTCGACGGCCGGGTCGGCCAGCATGGCGTCGTAATCCGTGAAGGTGCGCTCCGGCGCGTAGAAGGCCGCCATGCGGGCGAGCAGGTCAGGCGCCGCATCGCAGATGGCGTAGAGGTCGGCGTTGCGCGCCTTGGCGCAGGATTCGAGGTGGGCGAATTGCGCGATGGGCCCGGCGCCGAGCACGCCCACCCGCAGCCGCCGCCCGTCCTTCTGGATCATCGATCGCCTCCCGCCGCATCGGAGGCCGGTCGCCCGAGCCGCCGTTTGCCGCAGAACAACGCAGCGCGCCGCACCCGTCAAGCATGAAACAGCAGATCCGCGCATGAAAACGCAGCGCCGGGCTGCCCCCGCGGGGGCGCGTCCCGGCGCCGTCGGTCAACCGCCGATGTTGAAGGCCGCCAGGGCCGCCATGTTGACGATGTCGGAATCGCGCGCGCCGAGCGGCACGATCTGCACCGGCCGGTCGAGCCCGACGATCATGGGGCCGATCAGCGTGGCGCCGCCCATCTCCTGGAGCATGTGGGTCGAGATGGAAGCCGAGTGGAAGGCCGGCATCACCAGCACGTTGGCGACGTCGGACAGGCGGCAGAACGGGTAGGCCGCCATGCGCTCGCGGTTCAGCGCCACGTCGGCGGCGATCTCGCCGTCGTATTCGAAGTCGACGTGCTGGGCGTCGAGGATCTTCACGGCGTCCTGCACCCGCTGCGAGCGTTCTCCGGGCGGGTGGCCGAAGGTCGAGAAGGCCAGGAGCGCCACCCGGGGCTCGGTGCCGAGGCGCCGCGCCACCCGTGCCGCCTCGACGGCGATGGCGGCGAGGTCCTCGGCGGTGGGCATCTCGGTGATGGCGGTGTCGGCCACCAGCACGGTGCGGCCGCGCGACAGCACGAGCGACACGCCCATCAGCCGGTGGCCGGGCTTGGGGTCGATGACGCGCTGGACCTCGCCGAGCGCGACGGAGAAGTTGCGCGTCACCCCCGTCACCATGGCGTCGCCGTCGCCGTTCGCCAGCATGGCGGCGGCGAAGTGGTTGCGGTCCGTGTTGATGAGGCGCTGGCAGTCGCGGAACAGCAGGCCCTTGCGCTGCAGGCGCTGGTACAGGAACTGGGCGTAGGTGGCGTTGCGGTGCGACAGCCGCGCGTTGTGGATCTCGATGCCGCGCTGCTCGTCGAGGTCGACGCCGGCCGCGAGGGCCGTGGCCTTGATGCGCTCCTCGCGCCCCACCAGCAGCGCCGTGCCGAGGCCCTGGTTGGTGAAGGACACGGCGGCGCGGATGACCTGCTCCTCCTCGCCCTCGGCGAAGATGACGCGCTTGGGGAAGCGCCGCGCCCGTTCCACGATGCTCTGCAGCGCGCCCGCCACGGGGTCGCGCCGCGCCGACAGCTGCGCGGCATAGTCCTTCATGTCGAGGATGGGCCGCCGCGCCACGCCCGTGTCCATGGCGGCGCGCGCCACGGCCGGCGGGATCGTGTGGATGAGCCGGGGGTCGAACGGGACCGGGATGATGTAGTCGCGCCCGAAGCGCGGCCGCGAGCCGCCATAGGCCGCCGCCACCTCGTCGGGCACGTCCTCGCGGGCCAGGTCGGCCAGGGCGTGCACGGCCGCGATCTTCATCTCCATGTTGATGGTGGTGGCGCGCACGTCGAGGGCGCCGCGGAAGATGTAGGGGAAGCCGAGGACGTTGTTGACCTGGTTGGGATAGTCCGAGCGGCCCGTCGCCACGATGGCGTCGCCCCGCACCGCATGGGCCTCCTCGGGCGTGATCTCGGGGTCGGGGTTGGCCATGGCGAAGATGATGGGCTTGGGCGCCATGCTCTTCACCATCTCGGCCGTCAGCGCGCCCTTGGCCGACAGGCCGAAGAAGATGTCGGCGCCCTCGCAGGCTTCGGCCAGCGTGCGCTTCTCGGTGCCGGTGGCGTGGGCCGACTTCCACTGGTTCATGCCGCTCTCGCGGCCCTGGTAGACGACGCCCTTGGTGTCGCACAGCAGCACGTTCTGCGGCTGGAAGCCCATGGCCTTGATGAGGTCGAGGCAGGCGATGCCGGCCGCGCCGGCGCCGTTGCACACGAGCTTCGTGTCGCGGATGTCGCGCCCCGTGAGCTTCATGGCGTTCAGCATGCCGGCGGCCGCGATGATGGCGGTGCCGTGCTGGTCGTCATGGAACACCGGGATGTCCATGAGTTCGCGCAGGCGCTCCTCGATGATGAAGCACTCCGGCGCCTTGATGTCCTCGAGGTTGATGCCGCCGAAGGAGGGGCCGAGGTAGCGCACGGCCGCGATGAAGGCGTCCGGGTCCTCGGTGTCGACCTCGAGGTCGATGGAATCGATGTCGGCGAAGCGCTTGAACAGCACCGACTTGCCCTCCATCACGGGCTTGGACGCGAGGGCGCCGAGGTTGCCGAGCCCCAGGATGGCGGTCCCGTTGGAGATGACCGCCACCATGTTGCCCTTGGTGGTGTAGTCGTAGGCGCGGGCCGGGTCCTCGGCGATGGCCTTCACCGGCACGGCGACGCCGGGCGAATAGGCCAGCGACAGGTCGCGCTGGGTCGCCATGGGCTTGGTGGCGATGACTTCGAGCTTGCCGGGTCGGCCCTGCGAATGGAATTGAAGCGCTTCCTGGTCCGTGATCGTGCGGCGCTTGGGTCGGCCGCTTGTGGTGTCGTTCATGTTGTCCTGGCTCGTCGTTCGGGTGCGAGTCGAGGGAGGATAGGGCGGGAGGGGGCTGAGGGATAGCGGGGGGAGCGACAGCCGTCCGGCCAATTCTCGTGCCCGCTGTGCAGGTTGGCTTGGACGCGGGCGTCAGGCTCGACCGTGAAGACGGCAACCCCGGGCCGTCGACGGTCGGGAGGCGAGCAGCGGCGAGATCCATCGGGTCGCCGTCGACCCCGGCCGGCGCGGTGGCGGGCCTTTCCGGCGCGGCCTCGGGGCCCGCATGCGGGATCCCCTCGACATCCTGCCGGCGGCTGCGACGGCGCGGAGACGACCCGGCCTCACTCTCCCGTGCAGAGCGGCACCGGCCGGGGCGGCGGCGCGGGATGGGCTGCCTTGTAGCGCGCGATGATCGGCTCCAGCGCCCCCCGCGACCAGAAGCGCGGCGTCCCGATCTCGCCCGCGCAGGAGGCGTTCCAATAGGCGCCGCCATGCGTGGCGGCGCGGATGTCGGCCGCCTCGGGGTAGATGTAGAGCGTCGTCGGGCGGCCCTCGACCAGGGCGCCGATCTTGTCGGCATCCGAGGCCGACCAGCTCGTGCAGCCGTTGGAGCGGCCGCCCGCATAGTCGACGAGGTGGCCGAAGGGCACGTAGCCCTGCGGGTTGGCATAGGGGCTCGCCGGATCGCGGCGCAGGCAGACGCCCTTCAGCGTCACGGCGGCGTGGCCGCCGATCTCGCGCGCGCTGGCGTTGGCGGTCTCGCCCTCGCCGACGAAGGGCACGAAGGTGCGCAGGAAGGGCGCGTCCCCGGCCGTCGAAGCGCGGTAGTAGCCCTTGAAGGAGGTGCGGGCCGCGCCCGTCACGTAGGCGCCGCCGGTGGTGAGATTGGAGTCGGCGGCATTGCCGAAGTTGCGGGCGCAGCGGCGGCCGTTGCGGAAGTCCGCGGCGCCGGGCAGGTCCAGCCCCGAGCCGTGGCCGGCCGGGATGGCGGTGAACGTCTGGTCGGCCTCGCACACCACGTAGAAGCGGCCGCCGTCGGGATCGTTGGGTCGGGTCGCGTCCATGGCGAACCAGCAGGCGTTCGACACCGCGCCCTCGGCGAGCTTGCGGGCGTAGAGCGCCCGTGCCCGGCGCAGCACCGGCGCGGCGATCTGGCCTTCGCCTGTGCCGACATGGGCGGCGAGCCAATCCGGCAGCTCCGCGTCGGCGGCGCGGGACGGGCCCGGGGCCAGCGACGCCGCCAGGCCGGCGCAGAGCGCCGCCAGCGCGGCGCGCGTTGAAGCGGATCTCGTGGACACGCGAACCTCTCCGTTGATCGTGCCCCACCCTACACCGGCGGCGGGGCCCGACGCCACGCGGCCCGGCGGCGCGGTCAGCCCCGCGTCAGGCCCGTCGGAGGGTGCAGGCGTCCCGGTGCGGGCGTTTGTCGATCACGCATTCACGACAAAACTCGTTGTCGATCACGAAAGCGCGTTTGGTGATCGACAACGAATTTTGTCGTGAAGGCGTGATCCTCAGAAAGCGGCTCGACCTTCCGCGATGTTGAGCAATTCGGCAAAGGCCAGGATGGCAGGCCGCCTGCCGCTCGCGGGACGGATCTCGCGCAACAGGCCCCGATCACGAACGATGCGGAGGATGCGAATTGCGGTCGGTGCAGGGATCTCGGCGGCGGCCGTGAAATCCGACGTCTTGAAGATGGGTCGACCGAACATCCAGTCCAGAGCGCGCACTGCATATTGCGATCGCGTTTCCTGCGCGATCCAGTCAAGACGCTCGCGGTAAAGGTTGCCGATGGCCTGCGCTTTGCGCTGGTTCACCTCGGCTTGTGCGATCAGGCCCTTTAGAAAGAACTCGCACCAACCCGTCCAATCATCTCGCGCGGAGGTCGCTAGCAGGCACTCGTAATATTTTTCGCGGTTCTGCTCAAGAAATTCACTCATATAGAAATTTGGTTGCTCCAGCAGCCCATGGCTGAACAAAAACAGGGGGATCATCAGCCGCCCCAAACGGCCATTGCCGTCGAGGAAGGGATGGATTGCCTCGAACTCGGCATGGACGATCGCCAGCTGCACGAGCCGATCCGGGGCGGCTTCATGGATGTAGGACTCCAAGCGATCCATGCAGCCGCGGAGCTTGTCTGCTCCGCAAGGCACGAAGCGGGCCGATTCGACGCCGGCACCGGTTGGTCCGATCCAATTGGAGACCCCTCGGTACTCCCCGGGAGCCTTATTCCGCCCCCTGACGCCTTGCATCAGGACCGCATGGGTCTGCCGGATGACACGCTGACTCAACGGCAGAACGCGCAAAAGCTGTGTCGCTTCCCGAAGGGCGGCGCGGTAGTTCAACACTTCCTGGATGTCGGCCGTCTTGGGCGTGGTCTCGTTGTTGGCATCCCCCTCCGCCTCGAACTCCAGGACTTCCCCGAGAGTCGCCTGCGTGCCTTCGATGCGGCTTGAGAGAACGGCTTCCTGCGCCGTCAGGGGTGACAGGAGGACATCCGGGTTGGGAACGCTGAGCAGAGCACCCCTGTACAGCGCGACGGCTGCATTGGCGGGTCCAATCAAAGGTAGGAGTCGCTGCCAATCGAGTCGGTCGGGCGGAAAGCGGCCCAGGTGGTAGAGGACGGTCATAGGACGACGATGGTCCTCTGAAGCCGACCTCCATGGCGCGCCAACACCGTGGCAGCCAAGTCGTTGAGGGAATTACCGACGTGCACGTGGTCGATGAGGGTCTTGTCGGCGCGGAACGGCACGTTGCGGGCATCCTGGCGGGGCCATCACCCTGTCACGGCATGTCGCCGAAATCCAACGTGATCGACACGCTCTGGTGCCATGTCGATCTCGTCGTCGCATCGCCCCCGCCTCACTCCGCCGCCGTGCGCTGCTCCCCCGGGTCGCCCGCCAGCTTCTGGTTCAGCCACGCGTCCAGCTTGTCGAGCGCGGGGCTCGACACGGTCGGGGCCGCCGGCGGGTTGGCGTAGCCGGCCGCCTTGAGCTTGGCATGGATGTCGTAGAGCAGGTCCGAGGTGATGCGGGCCCGGCTTTCCACGTCCTCGACGAAGGCGATGAGATCGAAGCTCATGTTGGCCTCGGTCAGGGCCGTGAACAGCACCGTGGGGTTGGGGATGGCCAGCACCCGGTCATGCGCCTTGGCGGTGGAGACGAGGGCGGTGCGGACCTCCTCGGGGTCGGCCGACAGTGGCACCGTGAAGGACAGCTTGATGCGGCCCACCCGGTCGTTGCGCACCCAGTTCTTGACGACGCCCGACATCAGCGACGCGTTGGGCATGATGACGAGGGCGCGGTCGAAGGTCTCGATCTCGGTCGACCGCACGTTGATGCGCCGCACGTAGCCCTGCTCGGCCCCGACCTCCACCCAGTCGCCGACCCGCACGGCCCGTTCCCACAGGATGATGAGGCCCGAGACGAAGTTGTTGGTCACGGTCTGCAGGCCGAGGCCGATGCCGACCGACAGGCCGCCGGCGATGAGCGTCAGGCGTTCGAACGAGAGGCCGAGATAGGCCAGCGCCAGGCCAAGGGCCAGGACGAAGCCCAGATAGCCGAGGCTCGTCACCAGCGAGTTCTGCAGGCCCGTGTCGAGCTTGGTGTGGGGGAGGTACTGGGTTTCCAGCCAGCGCTGCACGGCGCGCTTGGCCGTCATGGCGACGACGAAGAGCAGCACGGCGACGAGCAGCGACGAGATCGAGATCGTGGCGCCGCCGAGCGAGAAGCCGAAGAACGCGGCCTCGACCGTCGCCACCATGTCGCCGGACTCGATGCGCCAGGGCGCCAGCACCAGCAGCACCGCCACGACGTAGAGGGCGACCTTGACGAGGCCGGACAGCAGGATGGCGGCCTGGTCGATGCGCTCCTGCCGCACCCCCAGCACCGCCGACAGGGCCTGCGCGGCCGGCGTCTGCGCCTTGGTCAGCGTGCCGAAGCCCTCGGCGGTGAGGATGAGCAGCACGTAGAGGAGTTCCAGCGTGCCGGCGACGGCGATGAGCTGTTCGACCAGGAAGGCCGCGAAGGCCACGAACCCCACCAGCACCGACACCAGCAGCGTCAGCCCGACGACCCGGCCGGCCGTGCGGAGCAGCGTGGCCCAGCGCTGGCTCGCGGCGCCGCGCTGGCTCGCCTCGTCCCGCCGGAGCCAGCTCTTGCGCAGCGCCAGGGCCAGGGCCACGATGACGGCGACGGCGCCCACGCCGCGCGTCGCGATGGCGACCGGCACGCCGACGCCGATGAACTCGTTGACGACCTCGACGAAATGCACGACCGCCACGATCACGGTCGCCGTGATGGTGAGGTGGTAGAGGTTCTTGGCGGTGCCGTCGTCGATCGGCGGCAGGCGCCAGTTCGCGCTCTTGGGCGCGAAGAGCCCCCGGGCGAGGCCGATCAGCACCGACACGCCGATGACGGCGACCGTCAGCGCCGAGCCGATGGAGGCGAGGAGCGTCGGCAGGTCGAACAGCGTCACGAGCAGCCCTACCGCCAGCACGGAGGCGGTCGGCACCACGGCGGTGACGGCCATGACCCGCAGCGCCCAGATGGCCTTGACGAAGCGCGACGGCTTGGCGGCGGGATCCCGCCCGCGGAACCGCACCGCGACGCGCCAGGCCGGATAGTAGAGCGCGGCGATCAGGGCCAGCAGGATGCCCAGCGCGGTCCGGCGGGCCGGCGACTGGCCGTCATAGGCGGCCTGGACCCAGTTCTCCCCGAGCGTGACGATGCGCCTCGCGTCGTCCGGCACCTCCGCCGCCACCGCGACCCACAGGCCGGGGCTGAGCAGGCTCGACGAGCGCGTGAAGAGGTCGTGGGCGAAGAGGGCGCGGCGGCGGCTGACGATCGTGTCGCTGACCTGGCCGGCCTGAACGGCGAGCACGCGGGCGCGCTTCTGCGTGGCGTCGAGGTCGTCGAACAGCTTCTGCTGGGTCGCCCGCTCCTCGGTGACGGCGGGCGCCTCGGTCGTGCCGTCCTTCCCGTCGGGCTTGGGGCCGAGCTGCGCCAGCCGGTCCTTGACGGCCGCGATGCGCGGCGTGAGATCCGCCGCGACGCCGTTCATCTGCGACGCCACCGGGTCGATCTGCTGGCGGAGCTGCAGCAGCACGGCGTCGTTGAGGTCGCCGCGCGCCAGCCGCTGGTCCACCGCGTCGAGGGTCTGCTTGGCCATGTCGAGGTCGCCGGCGGCCTTGTTGGGCACCTGGGCGAGCGCGGGCGCGACCAGCAGGGCGAGGACGAGCGACAGGACGGACAGGAAGCGGATCGGCAAGAGGCGGCCTCGGGTCTCGGGAACGATGGGGCGGGTCAGTAGAGCGGCACGAGGCGCAGCCCGGTCTTGAAGGGCCCGACCGACACCCGGCCGTCGGCGAAGCCGATCGGCATGGAGACGGTGCCGGGCGCGGCCGCGGCCGGCTTGGTGCCGAGCAGGTCGGCGAGCAGGCCGCCCACCTGCACGGCGCCGAGCGAGATGCCGAAGCGCTTGGCGAGCGGCTCGAAGCCGCCGAGCCGCGCGTCGAGCCGGCCCTGCAGGCGGTGCAGCTCGTCGAGGCCCAGCGTGCCGGCGGCGCCGAGCGACAGCGGGCCCTTGGCGAGGGCGAGGTTCGCCACGTCGAGCCGCCCGCCCGCGCGGCGCCAGCGCTCGACCGTGGCGGGGCCGAAGTCCGGCAGGTCGCCGAAGGCCCGCGTCACCGTGCCGGACAGGGTGGCGTCGGTGGCGGCGGTCTCGCCCGTCACGCCATCGAGGAGCGGGGCGGCGAGGCCCGAGACGGCGACATCGACGGCATCGGCATCGGCGGCCGTCTCGCCCACCGCGGCGCCGAGGGCCGGGCCGGCGCGGAGCGCGATGCGCCGGGCGGTGGTGCCGGCGGCCCCGGGGCGCGTCAGCGTGAAGCCTTCGCCGACGATCTCGGCGCGGCGCCTGTCGCCGAAGATGCCGCGCAGCTTGGCGCCGAACCGGTCCCAGGCCAGCGTGAAGTCGGCGCGGCCGTCGGCCGTCGTCAGCGCCATGGGCCCGTCGAGCACGATGTAGACGGCGCTAGGCTCGTAGAGCCAGGCCCGGGCCGTGAGCCCGGCGAGGCGGCCCTCGCCCGGGCTGCCGTCGACGGCACCCGCGAAGGTCACGCCCCGGCACGCGACGGCGATGCGGAACGGGTAGCCGTCGATCGTGCGGTCCGGGCAGGTCCAGCTGCGGCCGTGGGCGGCCTCGGCGGCGATCCAGCCGTCGAGGGCGGCGCCGGCCTGCTGGCGCGCGAAGCCCCACAGAACCGTCCAGCCCAGCACCAGGATGGCGACGGACAGCAGCGGCACCAGCACGGCGGCGCCCGGGCGACGGCGGCCGCGGCGGAGCACGACGGCGTCGCTCACGACGGTTCCCTCCGGGGTGCGAACCGGCCTAAGCAGGACGGCGGGGGCCCGCCCATGCCGTCCTGCGTCTCGACCCTGTCGGCGGACGCGGAGATCCGTGGGCCGACCCACGCAGATCTGTTCGGGAAGGCGCTGAAGCGGGGGTGGGCGCGATGGCGGTGGGCGAGGAGGGCGGCGATCTGTGGATCTTCGCCTATGGGTCTTTGATGTGGCGGCCGGATTTCGGCTTCGAGGAGCGCGTCAGGGCACGGCTGTTCGGCTATCATCGGGCCCTCTGCATCTATTCGCACCACCACCGCGGCACCGAGCGACGCCCTGGCCTCGTCCTCGGGCTCGACCGCGGCGGCTCCTGCGTCGGACAATGCTTCCGTATCGCAGCCCCGGCGCGGGCCGCAACCCTGGATGCCGTGCGGCGCCGCGAGCTGATCTCGGGGGTCTATGCGGAGATTGCGGCGCCGGTGCGCCTCGCGGACGGCCGCAGGCTGGCGGCCGTCGCCTATGTGGCGTTGCGCGGCCATGCCCAATATGCCGGCACGCTCGACGAGGACGCGGTGGTGCGCCACGTGGCCCAGGGCCACGGCACCGGCGGCCCCAACATCGACTACCTCCGCAACACGCAGCAGCACCTCGTCGCCATGGGCATCCGCGACGACAGGCTGGCGGCCGTGCTGCGCCGGCTCGACGGGGCCGGGTGACCGCCGGCCTGCCGTGCGGCTCTCGCGATCCCGCACCTTGCCGGTCGTTTCCAGGCGCCTCCGGCCGTGGCAGCATGGCGTCATGACATCGCGCATCCGCCCCGCCACCCGGCACGACCTCGCGGCGGTCCAAGAGATCGTGCAGGCTGCGTATCGCCACTACGTCGTCCGCATCGGGCGCGAGCCCGGCCCGCTCCTCGACGACTATGCCGCGTTGATCGGCGAGGCCCGTGTCCACGTCGCCGAGCGCGACGGCCTCGTGCTGGGTCTCGTCGTCCTTCTTCCGCAGGACGACGCGATGCTGCTCGACAACATCGCGGTCGCGCCCGCCGCCCAGGGTTCGGGGCTGGGCCGCCTGATGCTGGACCGCGCGGAGCGCATGGCGATCGAGGCCGGATACGACGCGATCGAGCTCTACACCAACGAGGCGATGACGGAGAACATCGCGCTCTACACGCGCATCGGCTACTCGGAGACGCGCCGGGTCGAGGAGAAAGGGCTGCGGCGGGTTTACATGCGCAAGGCGCTCGACCGCAGCCCGTGAGCGCGCCGGGCTTCGCGCCGCCCGCAGAGCCCGGCCGATCGGCTTCGGCGGCGTGCTCTTCGACGGGCTGACCCACCCGGCCGGGCTCGACTATGCCTCGCTGCCGACCCGACCGGCGTCCGGCCCGCTGTCCCGACGCGCGGCAGGCGCGACACGCCGCTCGGCCCTGCGGGCGGGTCCGCCGCCGCCGGCCGGATCCGGCTGATGACACCGCAATCATTCTGTGCTGCACTCGGGCTTCGTGGACGACAGATCCACCACGGACGGGGGGAACACCATGGTGCCGACGAGAACGATGGCCGTTGCCGTGCTGGCCGCGGCGGCCTTGACCGGGGTGGCACGGGCCGCCGACGCCCCTCCGCTGTCGGTTCCCGCCAAGGTCCTGGCGGTCCCGACGGCCGACATCAGCCCGCAGATGCAGGCCTTCATCGCCAAGCCGTTGAACCCCGATTGGAATTTTCACCCCAAGACCGGCGCGGAATGGCGCGCCATGGCGGAGAAGATCGCCGCCGGCGTGGTGCCCGGTCTGCCGGCGATGCGCGAGCGCCTGCACGTGAAGTCCGAGCCCGGCACGATCGCGGGCGTCAAGGTGACGGTGGTGACGCCCGACACCATCCCGCCCGCCAACGCCGACAAGGTGGTGATCCACGTGCACGGGGGATGCTACGTCTACTTCCCGGGCGAGTCCGGCACGACGGAAGCCCTGATGATGGCGGGCTTCGGCGGCTACAAGGTGATCGCCGTGGACTACCGCATGCCGCCCGACGCCTATTTCCCGGCGGCGCTCGACGACGCCATGGCGGTCTACCGGGACACGATCAAGACGACCTCGCCGCGCAACGTCGCCATCGAGGGCACCTCGGCGGGCGGCGCGCTGGTGCTGGAGATGGTCGCCAAGGCCAAGCAGGACGGCCTGCCGATGCCGGGGGCGATCGCCCCGGGTACGCCGATGGCCGACGTGACCAAGACCGGCGACAGCTTCTACACCAACGAATTCGTCGACAACGTGCTGGTGTCGCCGAGCGGCTTCTGCGACGACGCCGCGGCCTTCTACGCCCACGGCCACGACATGAGGGACCCGCTCCTGTCGCCCGTCTACGCCGACATGACCGGCTTCCCGCCCGCCATCCTGACGACCGGCACGCGCGACCAGCTGCTCAGCAACACGGTACGGGTCCACCGCAAGCTCAGGCGGGCCGGCGTCGAGGCGGACCTCAACGTCTACGAGGGCGAGTCCCACGCCCAGTACCAGTTCGACGACCGCGTCCCGGAGACGCGCGAAGCCTTCACCGAGATCGCCGCCTTCTTCGGCCGGCACCTCGGGCGGTGACCCGGGGGGGCCGGCGCCACATCGTGGCCCGGCCTCCTACGCCATCACCTCCAGCGCCATCGCCGTGGCCTCTCCGCCCCCGATGCACAGCGCCGCCATGCCGCGCACGAGCCCCCGGCGGCGCAGCGCGTGGAGCAGCGTGACCAGGATGCGGGCGCCCGAGGCGCCGATCGGGTGGCCGAGCGCGCAGGCGCCGCCGTGGACGTTGACGCGTTCGTGCGGCAGGTCCAGCGCCCGCATGGCGGCCAGCGCCACGACCGCGAAGGCCTCGTTGATCTCGAAGAGGTCGACGTCGCCGAGCGCCCAGCCGGTCCGCTCCGACAGGCGCTTCAGCGCGCCGACCGGCGCGGTGGGAAACAGCGCGGGTTCGTGGGCGAAGGAGGCGTGGCCGACGATGGCGGCGAGGGGCCGCAGCCCGTGCCGCTCGGCGCTGGAACGCCGCATCAGCACCAGCGCCGCCGCCCCGTCCGAGATCGACGAGGCATTGGCGGCCGTCACGGTGCCGCCCTCGCGGAAGGCGGGCTTCAGCGCCGGGATCCGTTCCGGGTCGGCCCGGCCGGGCCCCTCGTCCTCCGAAACCTGCCGCTCGGCCCGCCCGGCCTTGACGGCGACGGGCACGATCTCGTCGGCGAAGGCGCCCTCGGCCTGGGCGGCGCGGGCCCGGCGCAGCGATTCCAGCGCATAGGCGTCCTGGTCGGCGCGGGAGATCGCCAGCGTGCCGGCGCAGTCCTCGGCGAAGCTCCCCATCAGGCGCCCGCGGTCGTAGGCGTCCTCCAGCCCGTCGAGGAACATGTGGTCCAGCACCCGGCCGTGGCCCATGCGGTAGCCGGCGCGGGCGCGGTCGAGCAGGTAGGGGGCGTTGGACATGCTCTCGGTGCCGCCCGCCACCACGGCCTCGGCGCTGCCCGCCACCAGCAGGTCGTGGCCCAGCATGGTGGCCTTCATGCCCGAGCCGCACATCTTGTTGACGGTGGTGCAGGCGGCGGCGAGCGGCAGGCCGGCCCCGAGCGCCGCCTGCCGGGCCGGGGCCTGGCCGAGCCCGGCCGGCAGCACGCAGCCCATCAGCACCTCGTCGACCGCCGCGGGCGCCATCCCGGCGCGCGCCACCGCGGCCCGGATGGCGGCGGCACCGAGCTCCGGTGCCGTGGCGGCGGCGAGCCCGCCCTGGAAGGCCCCCAGGGGGGTGCGGGCCGCGCCCACGATGACGACCGGGTCTGCCATGCCGGGATCTCCCTATTTCGGCGCCATGCGGAGCGCGCCGTCGAGCCGGATGGTTTCGCCGTTCAGCATGGTGTTGCCGATGACGTGCAGCACCAGCGCGGCAAATTCCTGCGGCCGCCCGAGCCGCGGCGGGAAGGGCACGCCCTGGCCGAGGGACTCGCGCACGGCCTCCGGCATGGCGGCCAGCATGGGCGTCTCGAAAATGCCGGGCGCGACCGCGACGACGCGGATGCCGTGGCGGGCGAGGTCCCGCGCCGCCGGCAGCGTCAGGGCCGCGACGCCGCCCTTCGAGGCCGCATAGGCGGCCTGGCCGATCTGCCCGTCGAAGGCCGCCACCGAGGCGGTGTTGACGATCACGCCGCGCTCGCCCTCCGCCTCCGGCGCGTTGCGCGCCATGGCGGCGGCGGCGAGGCGCAGGGCGTTGAAGGTGCCGACGAGGTTGATCGAGACCGTGCGGGCGAAAGCGTCGAGTTCGTGCGGCCCGTCCCGCCCGAGGATGCGCTCGGCCGGCGCCACGCCGGCGCAGTTGACGAGGCCGTGCAGAGCGCCGAACTCCGCGACGGCGAGGTCGACCGCCGCCGCGACCTCGGCCGCGTCGGTGACGTCGGCCGCGGCGAACCGGGCCGCGGGACCGATCCCGGCCGCCAGCGCCGCCCCGGCCTCGCGCGCCCGGTCGACCAGCACGACGCGGCCGCCGGCCTCCGCGATCGCCCGCGCCGTCGCGGCGCCGAGCCCGGAGCCGGCTCCCGTGACCATGAAGACGCGCTTGGTGCCGTCCGGGTCGTGCATTAGCATGGTAGACCGACGTCCTGTTTTCTAGAAAGACATCATCGATGGGCCTGAACGTCAAGGATCCCGAAGCGCACCGCTTGGCCCAGGCCATCGCCCGCGCCACCGGCGAGAGCATGACCCGCGTGGTCGTCGAAGCGCTGCGCGAGCGCCATGCGGAGATCGAGCGGCGCAAGGGGCGGGCCAGCGTCGAGGACCTGCTGGCGATCGCCGACCGGGCTGCCGCGCTCGTGAAGCGCCCTCCTGTCGATCATGCCGACCTGCTCTACGACGCCCAGGGTCTGCCACGGTGATCGTCGACACCTCGGCGCTGGTCGCGATCCTGTACCGAGAGCCCGAGGCGGCTGACTTCGCGCGGCGCATCCACGCCGCCGCGGTGTGCCGCATCAGCGTCGCCACCTATGTCGAGCTGTCGATGGTGATCGAGAGCCAACTCGGCCCCGAGGGGATGCGGCAGGCCGAAGCCTTCATTCAGCGCGCCGGGCTCGTCATCGAACCGGTGACCGTCGAACACGGCCAACTGGCGCGCCAGGCCTTCCTGGATTTCGGCAAGGGTCGGCACAGGGCCGGTCTGAACTTCGGCGACTGTTTCGCCTACGCCTTGGCGAAGTCCAGGGGCGAGCCGCTGCTGTTCAAGGGCAACGACTTCGGCGAGACGGACATCCAGGGCGGGTGAGGCGCGCGTGCGGCCGTTCTCGACCCCCGCGCCTCATCGCTCCGCCAGGATCGACCGCGCCACGATCATCCGCATGATCTCGTTGGTGCCCTCGAGGATGCGGTGCACCCTGAGGTCCCGGACGATCTTCTCGACGCCGTAGTCGCTGAGGTAGCCGTAGCCGCCGTGGAGCTGCAGCGCCTCGTCGGCGACGCGCGAGCCCGCGTCGGTGACGAAGCGCTTGGCCATGGCGCAGAGGCGCGTGGCGTCGGGAGCGCCAACGTCGAGCGCCCGGGCGGCGCGGTGGAGCAGCGCCCGGGAGGCTTCGAGGTCGGTGGCCATGTCGGCCAGGCGGAACTGCAGCGCCTGGTAGGCGTCGAGGCGCTTCCCGAAGGTTTGCCGCTCCGCCATGTAGGCCAGCGCCTTGTCGAAGGCCGCCTGGGCGCCGCCGAGCGAACAGGCCGCGATGTTGAGGCGCCCGCCGTCGAGGCCCCGCATGGCGTAGCGGAAGCCCTCGCCCTCGGGGCCGAGGCGGTTCGACACCGGCACGCGGCAGTTTTCGAACATCACCGCCCGCGTCGGCTGGGCGTTCCAGCCCATCTTGCGCTCGTCGGCGCCGAAGGACAGGCCGGGCGTGCCGCCCTCGACCACGATGGCCGAGATGCCGGACGGGCCCTCGCCGCCGGTCCGCGCCATCACGACGTAGAAATCGTCCGGGTTGCCCGCCCCCGAGATGAACTGCTTCTGGCCGTCGAGCACGTAATGGTCGCCGTCCCGCACCGCGCGGGTGCGCAGCGCCGCGGCATCCGAGCCCGAGCCCGGCTCGGTCAGGCAGTAGGAGGCGAGCCGGTCCATGCGGCACAGCATCGGCAGCCAGCGCCGGCGCTGGTCCGAGTCGCCGAACGTGTCGATCATCCAGGCGCACATGTTGTGGATGGAGATGAAGGCCGCGACCGTCGGGCAGCCCTGCGCCAGCGCCTCGAACACCACGGCGGCCTGGAGCCGCGTCAGCCCGGAGCCGCCGACGTCCTCCGCCACGTAGAGCCCCGCCATGCCGAGCGCCGCCGACGCCCGGATCACGTCGACGGGGAAGTGCTTGTCGCGGTCCCAGTCGAGGGCGTGGGGCGCGATGCGCTCCCGCGCGAAGGCCAGCGCCATGGCGCGGATGTCGCCCTCGTCGTCGTCCGCCATGGCGCCCCTCCCCGGATCAGGCCTCGGCCGCGTCGGCCGGGCTCTTGAGCTGCAGCCCGGTGCGGCGGCAGCTGGCGACGAGGTCGCCGTGCTGGTTATACGCACGGTGGACGAAGGTGACGATCCCGGCGTTGGGCCGGGACCTGCTCTCGCGCAGCTCCGCCACCTCGGTCTCCACCCGCACCGTGTCGCCGTGGAACAGCGGCTTCGGAAAGCGGACCTCGTCCCAGCCGAGGTTGGCGATGGCGGTGCCGAGCGTCGTGTCGCCCACCGAGATGCCCACCATCAGGGCGAGCGTGAAGGCGCTGTTGACGATGCGCCGGCCGAATTCGGTCTGTTCCCGGCAATAGTCCTCGTCGAGGTGCAGCAGTGACGGGTTGTGGGTGATGGCGCTGAACCAGACATTGTCGGTCTCCGTCACGGTTCGCCGCAACACGTGGCGGAACAGCTGGCCGACGGACAGCTGGTCGAAATAGAGCCCCGGCATCGCGCGTCCTCCTGCGCTTCCCGCGCCCGCCGATCCCGTCTTGGCGGGAGGCGGCGAAGCGCTTTAGGGTAGTGTGCCTGCGACGGCGGTCGGTCGGCAACAGAGCGGGCCAGACAACCCGCCGCAGGCGGGGGGATGCGACGATGGTCCAGGGCTCCAACAGCTGCGGCTCCAACAGCCGCGCGACGCTCGACTTCGACCTCGGCGACGATGCCGACATGATCCGCGACCAGGTGCGCAGCTTCGCCGAACACGAGATCGCCCCGCGCGCCGCCGCCATCGACCGCGACAACGCCTTCCCGCCGGACCTTTGGGCCAAGATGGGCGACCTCGGCGTGCTCGGCGTCACGGTCGACGAGCGCTATGGCGGGGCGGGCCTCGGCTACCTCGAGCACGTGGTCGCCATGGAGGAGATTTCCCGCGCCTCGGCCTCGGTCGGCCTGAGCTACGGCGCCCATTCCAACCTTTGCGTCAACCAGATCCACCGCAACGGCAACGACGACCAGAAGGAGCGCTATCTCGGGCGGCTCGTGTCGGGCGACCACGTCGGCGCCCTGGCCATGAGCGAGCCGGGGGCGGGGTCCGACGTCGTCTCGATGCGGACCCGGGCCGAGCGGCGCGGCGACCGCTACGTCATCAACGGCTCCAAGATGTGGATCACCAACGGCCCCGATGCCGACGTGCTGGTGGTCTATGCCAAGACCGAGCCCGAGGCCGGGTCCCGCGGCATCACGGCCTTTCTGGTGGAGCGCGGTTTCGCCGGCTTCTCCACCGCGCCCAAGCTCGACAAGCTCGGCATGCGGGGCTCCAACACCTGCGAACTCGTCTTCGTCGATTGCGAGGTGCCGGCCGAGAACGTGCTCGGCGAGGTCGGCCGCGGCGTCAACGTGCTCATGTCGGGGCTCGACTACGAGCGTGCCGTGCTGGCCGCCGGCCCGCTCGGCATCATGCAGGCCTGCATGGACGCCGTGCTGCCCTACGTGCACGAGCGCCGGCAGTTCGGCCGGGCCATCGGCGAGTTCCAGCTCATGCAGGCCAAGCTCGCCGACATGCACACGACGATGAACGCCGCCAAGGCCTACGTCTATGCCGTGGCCAAGGCCTGCGACCGCGGCCGCACGACCCGCAAGGACGCGGCCGGGGCCATCCTCTACGCGGCCGAGAGGGCGACCTGGATGGCGCTGGAGGCGATCCAGTGCCTCGGCGGCAACGGCTACACCTCCGACTATCCGACCGGGCGCCTGCTCCGCGACGCCAAGCTCTACGAGATCGGCGCCGGCACGAGCGAGATCCGGCGCATGCTGATCGGCCGCGAATTGTTCGACGAGACGGCCTGACGATGACGATGCTGGCCAGCGCCCTCGACCCGCGGTCGGCCGCCTTTCGCGACAATGCCGAGCACATGGCGGGCCTCGTCGCGGAGCTGCGCGCCACGGCGGCGCGCATCCGCGAGGGCGGCGGGGAGGCGGCCCGGGCCCGCCACATCGCCCGCGGCAAGCTGCTGCCGCGGGACCGGGTGGAGGCGCTGCTCGACCCCGGCGCGCCCTTCCTCGAGATCGGCCGGCTCGCCGCCCACGGCCTCTACGGCGGCGAGGTGCCGGCCGCCGGCCTCGTGGCCGGCATCGGCCGCGTCATGGGCCGCGAATGCATGGTGGTGGCCAACGACGCCACCGTGAAGGGCGGGACCTACTTCCCCGTCACGGTGAAGAAGCACCTGCGCGCCCAGGAGATCGCGCAGGAGAACCGCCTGCCATGCCTCTACCTGGTGGATTCGGGCGGCGCCAACCTGCCCAACCAGGACGAGGTCTTCCCCGACCGCGAGCATTTCGGCCGCATCTTCTTCAACCAGGCGCGCATGTCGGCCGCCGGCATCCCCCAGGTCGCCGTCGTCATGGGGTCCTGCACGGCCGGGGGCGCCTACGTGCCGGCCATGGCGGACGAGAGCGTCATCGTGCGCCACCAGGGCACGATCTTCCTCGGCGGCCCGCCCCTGGTGAAGGCCGCCACCGGCGAAATCGTCACCGCCGAGGACCTCGGCGGCGGCGACCTCCACGCCCGCACCTCCGGCGTCGTCGACCACCTCGCCGAAAGCGACGCCCACGCGCTCGGCATCGCCCGGCGCATCGTCGGCACGTTCAACGCGCCCAAGCGCGTGGCGCTCGACCTCGCGCCCCCGCGCGACCCGCTGGTCGACCCCGCGGGGCTCGGCGGCGTCGTGCCGCGCGACCCCCGCGAGCCCTACGACGCGCGCGAGATCATCGCGCGGCTCGTCGACGGCTCGGAGTTCGACGAGTTCAAGCGGCTGCACGGGCCCACCCTCGTGACCGGCTTCGCCCGCATCTGGGGCATGCCGGTCGGCATCGTCGCCAACAACGGCATCCTGTTCGGCGACAGCGCCCGCAAGGGCGCCCATTTCGTCGAGCTCTGCGCCCAGCGCGGCGTGCCGCTCGTGTTCCTGCAGAACATCACGGGCTTCATGGTGGGGCGCCGGTACGAGGCCGGCGGCATCGCGCGCGACGGCGCCAAGATGGTGACGGCGGTGGCGACGGCGGCGGTGCCGAAGCTCACCGTCATCGTCGGCGGGTCCTTCGGGGCCGGGAACTACGGCATGTGCGGCCGGGCCTACTCGCCCCGCTTCCTGTGGATGTGGCCCAATGCCCGCATCTCCGTCATGGGCGGCACCCAGGCCGCCAGCGTGCTCGCGGAGGTGAAGCGCGACGGCATCGAGGCCCGGGGCGGCACCTGGTCGGCCGAGGACGAGGCCGCCTTCCGGGCACCGGTCGAGGCGCAGTACGAGGCCCAGGGCCACCCCTTTTACGCCTCGTCCCGCCTGTGGGACGACGGCATCATCGCGCCCGAGGACACCCGCGTGACCCTGGCGCTGTCGCTGTCGGCCGCCCTCAACGCGCCGCCCGAGCCGACGCGCTTCGGCCTGTTCCGGATGTGACGATGATCCGCTCCATCCTCATCGCCAACCGCGGCGAGATCGCCTGCCGCATCATCGGCACGGCGCGGCGCCTCGGCATCCGCACCGTCGCGGTCTTCTCGGAGGCGGACCGGGACGCGCTCCACGTCGCGCTGGCCGATGCCGCCGAATGCATCGGCCCGGCACCGGCGCGCGACAGCTACCTCGATGCCGGCGCGGTCGTGGCGGCGGCGGTCCGCGCCGGGGCCGACGCCGTCCATCCCGGCTACGGGTTCCTGTCGGAGAATGCCGATTTCGCCGAGGCCTGCAGGGCGGCCGGCCTCGTCTTCATCGGCCCGCCGCCCGCCGCCATCCGCGCCATGGGGTCCAAGGCGGCCGCCAAGACGCTGATGGAGCGCGCCGGCGTGCCGCTGGTGCCGGGCTACCACGGCCTCGACCAGGACGCGGATCTGCTGGCCGACGAGGCGGGGCGCATCGGCTATCCGGTGCTGATCAAGGCGTCGGCGGGCGGCGGCGGCAAGGGCATGCGCATCGTCGAGGCCGCGGCGGACTTCCCCGAAGCTTTGGCCTCCGCCCGCGGCGAGGCCCGGGCCGCCTTCGGGGACGACGGCGTGCTGGTGGAGCGCTACCTCCGGCGCCCGCGCCACATCGAGGTCCAGGTCTTCGCCGACCGCGCCGGGGAGGTCGTCCACCTCTTCGAGCGGGACTGCTCGATCCAGCGGCGCCACCAGAAGATCGTCGAGGAGGCGCCGGCGCCCGAGCTTTCGCCGGAGCGCCGCGCCGCCATGGGGCGGGCCGCCTGCGACGCCGCCCGCGCGGTCGGCTACGAGGGCGCCGGGACGGTGGAGTTCATCGTCGAGGACGAGGCCTTCTTCTTCATGGAGATGAACACGCGCCTGCAGGTCGAGCATCCCGTGACCGAGATGATCACCGGTCAGGACCTCGTGGCCTGGCAGATCCGCGTCGCCGAGGGCGCCGGGCTGCCGCTGCGCCAGGAGCAGATCGCGATCCGCGGCCATGCCGTCGAGGTCCGCCTCTATGCCGAGGACCCCTGGCGGGACCACCGCCCGGGCACGGGCCGGCTGCTGCACCTGCGCTGGCCGGAGCCGGGCGAGGACCTGCGCGTCGAGACGGGCGTGCGCCAGGGCGACGCCGTCACGGTCCATTACGACCCCATGCTGGCCAAGCTCGTCGCCTGGGGGCCGACCCGCCCCGAAGCGCTGCGCCGCCTCGCCGGCGCGCTGCGGGACTGCGAGGTGGCGGGCATCGCCAGCAACCTGCCGCTGCTCCGCGCCATCGTCGACCACCCGGCCTTCGCCGCCGCGGACGTCGACACCGGGTTCCTGGGCCGGTTCCCCGACCTCCTGGCGCCGCCGCCCGTCGCCCCTCCGCGGCACGTCCTGGCCGCCGCCGTCGCGGCCGTGCTGGAGGATCGCGCCGCCGAGGCCGCGCGCCGGGATCCCTGGTCGCCCTGGGCGGGCTCGGGCGCCTGGCGCCTCGACGGCGCCGGCCGCCATGCCGTGACGCTGCGATACGGCGACGTCACCCTGGCGATGGAGGCCACGCCCGGGCCGGGCGGCGGCTTCACGCTCGACCTGGCGGAAGGCGCCGTGGCGGTCGCGCCCGCCGGGGCAGGGGCACTGACGGTGGACGGGGCCCGCTTGCGCCTGCCGGTGGTGCGCGACGGCGACGCCCTCTGGGTCGTGGCCGAGGACAGGGCGTGGCGCCTCGACCGCGTCGATCCGCTGGCGCCGCCGGCGGCGGTGGGGGAGGGCGGCGAGGGCCTCGTCGCGCCGATGCCCGGGCGGATCGTCGCCGTGGACTGCGCGCCGGGCGACGCCGTGCACCGCGGGCAGGTGCTGGTGGTGCTGGAAGCCATGAAGGTGCAGATGCGCCTCGCCGCACCCCGCGACGGGACGGTGGCGGCGGTGCGGGTCGCCGCCGGAGAGCTCGTCGAGGAGGGCGCCGACCTGGTGGGCTTCGCGCCAGCGCGGTGACGCGCCAGCGCGGTGACGCGCCAGCGCGGTGACGCGCCAGCGCGGTGACGCGCCAGCGCGGTGACGCGCCAGGTCAGAAGCCGGCGCGGGCCGGGGCGGGCGGGCGTTCGCCCGGTCCGCCGTCGAAGACGCCGCGCAGCGCCAGGACCGAGATGTCGCCCGGCACGGCGGCGGAGCGAAACGCGGCCGTATCGGTCAGGAAGCCCGCCGCCACCACGACCGGCACGAAGGCCAGCGCCGCCAGGATCGCCACGCTGACGGGGCTGCGCGACGACCGCTCGGCGAGGGCATCCTCCGTCGGTCGCTCGGTGCGCGGCATGTCGATCCCCGTGGCTGTGCGCGGGGTGGCCGCGACGCTGGGGAAGCCTGGACCCTGCAGCCTTAACGGGTCCTGTGCCGGATGTCCCGCGGCGGCCGACTCTGCGGACGTGCTGAACGGCGCCTTGACGCGGACGTGAAAAAGCCCGGGATCGCTCCCGGGCCTCGGTCGTCTGGGGCGATCCGGCGGGTTCCGACCGTCCCGATCTAGTTGTCGAGGAAGCTCCTGAGCTTGCGCGACCGCGACGGGTGCTTGAGCTTGCGCAACGCCTTGGCTTCGATCTGGCGGATGCGCTCGCGCGTCACCGAGAACTGCTGGCCGACCTCCTCGAGCGTGTGGTCGGTGTTCATGCCGATGCCGAAGCGCATGCGCAGCACCCGCTCCTCGCGCGGGGTGAGCGAGGCCAGCACGCGGGTCGTGGTCTCGCGCAGGTTGGACTGGATCGCGGCATCGATCGGCAGGATCGCGTTCTTGTCCTCGATGAAGTCGCCGAGGTGGGTGTCCTCCTCGTCGCCGACCGGGGTCTCGAGCGAGATGGGCTCCTTGGCGATCTTCAGGACCTTGCGGACCTTCTCGAGCGGCATGGCGAGCTTCTCGGCCAGCTCCTCCGGGGTCGGCTCGCGGCCGATCTCGTGCAGCATCTGGCGCGACGTGCGCACGATCTTGTTGATCGTCTCGATCATGTGGACCGGGATGCGGATGGTGCGCGCCTGGTCGGCGATCGAGCGCGTGATGGCCTGCCGGATCCACCAGGTCGCGTAGGTCGAGAACTTGTAGCCGCGGCGGTACTCGAACTTGTCGACGGCCTTCATCAGGCCGATGTTGCCCTCCTGGATGAGGTCCAGGAACTGCAGGCCGCGGTTCGTGTACTTCTTGGCGATGGAGATGACGAGGCGCAGGTTCGCCTCCACCATCTCCTTCTTGGCCTGCCGGGCCTCGCGCTCGCCCTTCTGGACGATGTGGACGATCTTGCGGAACTCGGTGATCTCGAGGCCCGTCTCGGTGGACAGCGTGTGGATGTCGCCGCGCAGGGCGTGGATGCCGTCCTTCTCGCGGGCGACGAAGTCCTTCCAGCCGCGGCTGCCGAGCTTCGACACGCGCAGCACCCACTTCGGATCGAGCTCCGAATTCTGGTAGTTGCGCAGGAAGTCCTCGCGCCCGACGCCGCAGCTTTCCGCCAGGCGCAGCAGCTTGAGCTCGGTGCCGATGAGCTTCTTGTTGATGTCGTAGAGCTGCTCTACCAGGGCGTCGATGCGGTTCTGGTTGAGCGACAGGGACTTCACGTCGGCCACGACGGCCTTCTTGAGGTCCTTGTACTTGCGTTCCTGGGCCGGCGAGAGCGTCTCGCCGCCGAGGCGGTTCTCGACGTTCTGGTCCTGGAGGCGGCGCAGCTTCTTGTAGGCGTCGGCGATGCGGTCGAAGGTTTCGAGCACCTTCGGCTTCAGCTCCGTCTCCATGGCGGACAGCGACACGGAGTTCTCCATGTCGTCGTCGTCCTCGAAGGCTTCCTCGGGGATCGGCACCTCGCCGCCGATGCCGGGCGGCGGGTTGCGGGGTGCGGTGGCGGGCGCCGCCGCGGCGGCGCGGGCCGCCAGCGCCTCCTGAGCGCCCGGAGCCGTCATGTCGATCTTGGGCGTGTTCTTGCCGTCGGGGCCCGCGTAGGTGGCCTCGAGATCGATGATTTCGCGCAGCAGGACCTTGGCGTCGTTGAGTTCGTCGCGCCAGATGATGATGGCCTGGAAGGTCAGCGGGCTCTCGCAGAGGCCCGCGATCATGGCCTCGCGGCCGGCCTCGATCCGCTTGGCGATGGCGATCTCGCCCTCGCGCGACAGCAGTTCCACCGAACCCATCTCGCGCAGGTACATGCGCACGGGATCGTCGGTGCGGTCGGCGGGCTCGGAGGCGCGCGTGGCGACGGCCGTGGCGCGCGGCGCCTCGACGAGATCGCCGCCCTCGGCCTCCTCCTCCTCCTCGGCCTTGTCCTCGGTCTTCTCGGCGCCTTCCTCGGCTTCCTCGCTCTCGACGACGCTGATGCCCATCTCGGACAGCATCGCGTAGATGTCCTCGATCTGGTCGGAGGTCACCTCCTCCGAGGGCAGCACGGCATTGAGTTCGTCATGCGTGACGAAACCACGGCGCTTGGCCGCCTTGATCATGCGCTTGACGGCGGCATCGGACAGGTCGAGCAGGGGACTGTCGGCGACAGGCTCGGCCACGGCGCCCTCGCCTTCGACCTTCTCGTTGTCCTTTTTCGCCATCGTCCGCTCCGACCGGCCGCGTGCCCCGCCGGACGCGCTCGCCTGAAATCCTGTGCTCATGCCCGACCCCGGCCCCGCTGACGTCCCGCCGAGGACCATCGGCCAAGGCTGTAAATTCCGAATTAACCATGACGCAGGAAACGCGCCAGGATCCTCAGTCCCCCGAAGGGTTATGGCCCGACAGGGTTCCATAACCATCGACCATCGCCTCCGTTCCCTCCACCGCCGAAAGGCTGGTCTGGATGTCACGAAGTTCGGCCAAACGCGCCTCCGACGGGTCTCTGGCGAGCGCATCGCGGGCTTCCTGCAAGTCTCTATGTAATTCCCGCGCCCTCCGGTGCAAGGCCATGGCCTGGCGCAAACTCAGTTCGGCGTCCTCGATGGCGGCGGAAGGGTCGGTCGACCAGAGCGGCGCGCGGTCAGCGACGGCCTGGACGCGGCGGCGGAGATCGCCCGCGCCGCGGGCGTCGAGCGCCGCCTTGAAGCCCTCGTGGTCGGGCACGTGGTCGTCGAGCAGGCCCACCATCGTGTCGCGCAGCCGTGCCATGTCGGGGTTGTCGAGCGCGAGGTGGGCGAGGTCCTCGGCATACCGGTCGAGCAGCGCCGGGTGGTTCATCACGATGGAGAGGATCTCGACGTCGCGGCGGGCGAAACCGCCGGGACCGGCCTGGGCCGGCAGCGCGAAGCCGGCCCCGAGATGCGCCGGGGCCGAGCCGCGGTAGCCGCGCAGCGGCGGCGGGGCGCCGAAGCGGGGCCGGGCGCCATTGGCCTGGAACGGGGGCCGCTGGGCGCGCGGGCCCGGCCCGGAGGCCGGCCCGCGCCGCGCCGGGCCCGTCAGGGCGTCGAGCCGGCCATAGAGTTCCTGCTGGTAGTAGCGGCGCAGCGTCTCGTCGCCGATCTGCAGGGCGAGGTCGGCGAGCCGGCGCTTCAAACCGGCACGCCGCTCGGGCGTGTCGAGCGGGTGTGCCTCCACCTCGCGGCCCCACAGGACGTCGACGAGGGGCCTGGCGCCGGCCAGCACGGCCGCGATGGCGGTTTCGCCCCCGGATTTCGCGAGGTCGTCCGGGTCCTGGCCATCCGGCAGGAAGGCGAAGCGCAGCGTCTTCTCGGGCGTGATGGCCGGCAGCGCCGTGTCCAGCGCCTTGGCGGCGGCACGGCGCCCGGCCCCGTCGCCGTCGAAGCACAGGATCGGCTCGGGCGACATGCGCCAGAGCAGCTCGCACTGATCGAGGGTCAGCGCCGTGCCGAGGCCCGCCACCACATTGGGGAAGCCGGCCGCCGTCATGGCGATGACGTCGATGTAGCCCTCGACCGAGACGACGGCGCCGCGGTCCTGCGCGGGCTTGCGGGCCCGGTGGTGGTTGTAAAGCAGCTTGCCCTTGTGGAAGAGCGGTGTTTCGGGGGAGTTCAGGTACTTGGCCGGCACGCCGGCTTCGAGCGCCCGGCCGCCGAAGGCGATCACCCGGCCCGACCGGTCCTGGATGGGGAAGATCACCCGGTCGCGGAACTTGTCGTAGGGCACGGCGATCCCCTCGCCGTGGTTGAGCAGGCCCGCCTCCATCATCACCTCGGGCGACGCCCCGCGGCCCGCCAGGTGGTCGCGCAACGCGTAGCGCTCGGCCGGCGCGTAGCCGAGGCGAAACTCGGCCTGGACGGCGGGCGCGATGCCGCGGGACGCGACATAGTCGCGGCCCCGGGCGCCGCCCGAGCCCTTCAGCGTCGCGGTGAAGAACTGCGCCGCCATCTCCAGCACCTCGACGAGGCCGGCACGCTTCTTCTCCCGTTCGACGGAGTCCGGGGTCGCCTTCGGCAGGTCGAGCCCCGCCTCCCCCGCCAGCGCCTCGACGGCCTCGGGGAACGACAGCCCGTCCGTCGCCATGACGAAGTCGAAGATGTTGCCGTTGCGCCCGGACGAGAAGTCGAACCAGGCCATCTTGGCGTCGTTGACGAAGAAGGAGGGCGTCCGCTCGGCGTTGAAGGGCGACAGGCCGCGCCACTCGCGCCCCTCCTTCTTGAGGCGGACGCGCCGGCCCACGACGTCCGACACGTTCACCCGCGTCTTGATCTCCTCGAGGAACTCAGGGGTGAAGCGCATGGGTTCGATATAGCGCCGACACGGTGCCGCAACAATCGGGGCGGCCCGTCGCGGCGCGGCGGACGAACCGCGGGAGCCCCCTCACTCGTCGCCGGCGGGGGGCCGCGCATCCTCCGGGGCGTCGCCCTCCGGCGCCGGGGCCTCGGCGGGTTCGGCCGCCCCATCGCCGAAGCTCGCCCCATCGCCGAAGCCCGCCCCGTCCTGGCGGGGCGTCTCGGGCGCGGCCGGCCGCGGCGTGTAGCGCGCCAGGGCGGCGATCTCGCCGGGGCTGCGCTTCTCGTAGAAGGCGTTGCCGCCCGCCACCAGCACGTAATGCATGTTGTTGTACGGGAACGTGTAGCCGGCGGTGTGGAAGAACAGCGCGTCGGGCCCGAGCGCGGGGTGGCGCTCGCCCGCCAGCACGCGCTCGGCCACCGCCGAGGCGCGGGCGGCGAGCCGCGGCACCATGGGCTTGTCGAGCGCGCCGGGCGCGAACTGGTGGGGCTGGCCGACGACCTCGCAGACGCTCTTGGGGTATTTGGGCGACTGCAGCCGGTTCATCACCGTGGTGCCGACCGCCAGCATGCCGTCCGGGCTCGAGCGGTTCGACTCGAAGTACATGACGCGCGTCATGCAGTCCCGGTCGGTGAGGGCGGTGCCGGCGCAGCCCGCCAGCCAGGGCGCCGCGCCCGCCAGGACCAGACAGGGCCGGAGCGCGGGCAGTCGGGACATGGGCGATACCTCGGGACGCGGGACGACGCGCCATCAGCCCATGCGAAGCTTAACAATCCCGATCGCGGGCCGGGGCAGCGCTCCGCCCCCCGGCCCGCCCCGCCTCACAGCCCCTCGGGCCGCCCCACCACGGTCACCAGCAACGGGCCGGCGCCCAGCATGCGGGCGCCGACGCGCTTGGCATCCGCCAGCGTCACGGCCTCGATCATGCCGTTGCGCTCGTCGAGATAGGCCACGTCGAAGCCCTCGGTCTGCAGGTTGACGAGCTGGCTGGCGATCTTCAGCGACGTGTCGAAGCGCAGCGCGTAGGAGCCGGTCAGGAACTTCTTGGCCTTGTCGAGTTCCTCCTCGGTCGGCCCGTCGGTGGCGAGTTCGTCGATCTGCTGGCCGATGACGTCGAGCGATTCCTTGGCGCGCTCGTTCTTGGTCGAGGTGCCGCCGCCGAAGATGGCGGTGCGCTCGAAGGTCGACAGGTGGGAATAGACCGAATAGGCGAGGCCGCGCTTCTCGCGCACCTCGCGGAACAGCCGGGCGGAGAAGACGCCGCCGCCCAGGATGTGGTTCACCACGACGGCGGCCATGTGGTCGGGGTCGCGGCGCGGGATGCCGGGCAGGCCGAAGCGGATGGTCGACTGCGGGATGTCGAGGTCGATGACCTGGGGCCGCCCGCCGGCCGCCACCAGCACGGGCGCCACCGCGACGAGGTCGCCGGTGGCCGGCAGGTCGCCGAAGGCCCGGTCGAGAAGCCCTCCGAGCTTGGCGGCGTCGATGGCGCCCACGACCGCGATCTTGAGGTCGCGGCGCACGAGCGCGCCGCGATAGGCCTCGACGAGGTCGCCGCGCCCGACGCCGGCGAGCGTCTCGGCCGTGCCCCGCACGGCGAGCCCGTAGGGATGGCCCGGGAAGGCGGCTTCGCGCCAGCCCCGGCCCGCCAGCGCATCCGGGTCCTTGGCTTCGCGCCGGAATCCGGCCGTGATCTGGGCGCGCACCCGATCGACGGCGTCGGCGTCGAAGCGCGGCGACGTCATGGCGAGGCGCAGCAGGTCGAAGGCCTCGTCCACCGAGCGGCTCAGCGTCTTCAGCCGGCCCGAAACGGCGTCGCGATCGGCCCCGAACGAGATCTCGATGGCGCGGTCGTCGAGCGCGCGATGGAAATGCTCGGAGTCCATGTCCCCGGCCCCCTCGTCGAGGAGGCTCGCCATCATGGCGGCCACCCCGGCCTTGGCCGTCGGGTCCTGGGCGGCGCCGCCCTTGAAGGAGAAGTCGACGGCGACGAGCGGCACCGCATAGTCCTCGACCAGCCAGGCCTCGATCCCCCCCGGCGAACGGACCTTCTGCACGGTCGCGGCGCGGGACACGGGCTGGGTGGCGGCATAGGCAGTCATGACGGATCCGAAACGCGAGAAGCGGAGGCCGGCGCGGGCGGGCCGCGCCGGTGGGCAGGGTGGTGGGCGTGTCAGGCGGCGTCGCTGCCCGGCTCGGCCTCGGGCAGCAGGAAGCCCGTCACGGCGCGCTTCTTCGACAGCCAGGCGGCGGCGGCGTCGCGCACGTCCTCGGCCGTCACGGCCTCGATGCCGTCCGGCCAGCCGGCCACGTCCTCGGCGGTCAGCCCCGTCGTCAGCGCGGCGCCGTACCACCGCGCCAGCGTCGCCTGGCTGTCCTGGGCGTAGACGGCGTCGGCGATGAGCCGCGTCTTGGCGCGGGCGAGGTCGCCCGCCTCCGCCAGCGTCGTGGCGACCTCGGCCACCACGCCGTCCACGGCGGCATCCAGCGCTTCGAGCGTCACGCCCTCGCCCGGCATGGCCCAGACGTAGAAGCGCGTGTCGTCGAGCGACGTGCCCATGTAGTAGGCCCCGGCCGCTACCGCGATCCGCTGCTCCAGCACCAGGGCGCGGTACAGCATCGAGGTTTGGCCGCCGCCGAGATGGTGCGCCAGCACTTCGAGCGCCATCGCGTCGCGGCCGCCGGTCCGGTAGGAGGGCACGAGGTAGACGCGCTGGGCGCTGGGCTGCTCGACCTTGGGATCCGCCAGCGTGACGAGCCGGTGGGCATGGGGCGGCGGCTCCTGCGGGCGCCGGCGCACCGGTGCCTCGCCGCGGGCCTCGATCCTGCCGTAGCTGTCCTCGGCGAGGCGCTTCACCTCGTCGAAGTCGACGTCGCCGGCGACGATCAGGATGGCGTTCTCGGGGGTGTAGAAGCGGCTGTAGTAGGCGAGGGCGTCGCGCCGATCGAGCGTCTCGATCTCGTGCTTCCAGCCGATGATCGGTTTGCCGTAGGGGTGGCTGGAGAAGAGCGTCGCCTGCACGGCTTCCGACAGCTGCTGGGACGGGTCGGTGTCGGTGCGCATGCGGCGCTCCTCCAGCACGACGTCCCGCTCGGGGTCGACGACGGCGTCGGACAGGACGAGGCCGGTCATGCGATCGGCCTCGAAGCCCATCAGCGTGCCGAGGTGTTCCTTGGCGATGCGCTGGAAATAGGCCGTGTAGTCGTTGGATGTGAAGGCATTCTCCTGCCCGCCCAGTTCCGCGACGGTTTCGGAGAAGCGTCCCTGCGGGTGGGTGGCGGTCCCCTTGAACATCAGGTGCTCGAGGAAATGCGCGATGCCGGACTTGCCCACCGGGTCGTCGGCCGAGCCGTTGCGGTACCACACCATGTGGGTCACGACCGGGGCGCGATGGTCCGGGATCACCACGATCTCGAGGCCGTTGGCGAGGCGCCCGGTCCTGATGTTCGGGCCGGTGCCGGTTGTGCCCTCGCTCGCGGCGAGGTTGAGACCCAGGGCGGATGGGGAAAGCGGAGCGGCAGGAGACATGGGTCGGGGTCTACGCGCTGGAGGGGTCGGCGGCGTCCGCCGAGCCAATCCTCCCCGCGGACCCGAGCCCGCCTTGGGGGCGGGTTCTCCCGCCCAATGTGACAATTCTTGTCAGAATGTCCAGGCCCGCAGGGTCGCGGGCCCGGTCGGGACGAACCTGCGCGGACCCCCGCGGGTTCGGTGCGGGAGGGATCCGTCCGACCCCGGCAACCGAGGAGCTACCCCATGGCGAGACCGTCGCCCGAGACCCGCGCCTGCATCGAAGCCTGCCTCGCCTGCTACGGCATCTGCCTCGGCATGGCCACCAACCACTGCCTCGCGGTCGGGGGCGCCCACGTCGAGCAGGAGCACATGCGGCTGATGCTGTCCTGCTCGGAAATGTGCCGGACCCACGCGCATTTCATGATCCTCGGCTCGCCGCACGCACGGCATCTCGCCGGGGAATGCGCCGAAATCTGCCGCCTGTGCGCCGACAGCTGCGAGCGGGTCGGCGATATGGACGAGTGCGTGGCGGCCTGCCGTCGCTGCGCCGAGTCCTGCAGCGGCATGGCGGCCTAGGGCGCTTACTCCTGCGGAGGATCCGCTCCCGCTCGGATCGAGGGCAGTGTCGTCGGCTCGGGGTCGTCGAGGCGACTCGGAGAAAGCCGATGCCGCCGTGGCGCCGGCCTCCAGGCCCCGTTCGGGGGGCAGCGCGTGTCGCGGCCGGCACCTCGCTCGCGGCGACCGGGAATTCGCGCCGGCCGGCGAACGCTTGCCGGGTCTGCACGTTGTCGTGACGAGAAGGGGGCGGTTTCGCCGTCGGCGAAGGCGCCATCGCCGCGGATCCCGCGGCCCCTGTCCCACAGAAGGAGTTCCGCCATGCGTAGCCTCATCCTGTCCGTCGCCGCCCTCGCTCTCGTGGGTTCCGTCAACGTCGCTTCGGCGGGCTGCCTCACGGGCGCGGCCGCGGGCGGCGTCGCCGGCCACATGGCCGGCCACCATGGCCTGCTCGGCGCCGCCGCCGGCTGCGCGGTCGGCCACCACATGGCGAAGAAGAAGGGCAAGTAAGCCGGTCCGACGGGGCGGACACCGCCCCCGATCGACCTCTGGCGCGGCGCGGGTGACACCGGTGCCGCGCCGTGCTAGCCGCGGGCATGCTCGAAGGCCTCCCTCCCAACGACGCCGCGCAACTGCTGCGGTTCTCCTGCGACGAGAACCGGGCCCGCATGGCCGCCGATTTCGTGATGGAGGTCTTCGACCCCGCCGAGACGGCCGCGGCCTCCTTCGAGGACGAAGCCAGCCCCCTCGATCCCAAACCCTGGATCGTCGAGATCTACTTCGGCCGCAGCGTCGACGAGAACGCCATCCGGGCCCTCATCGCCGACACGATGGGCGAAGACCTGGCCGCCGCCATGGTGACCGAGGAGATCGCCCAGCAGGATTGGGTGCAGCGCTCGCTGACCGGCCTCGCGCCGGTGAGGGCCGGGCGCTTCCTGGTGCACGGCAGCCACGACCGCGACGACGTGCGGTCGAACGACCTCGCCCTCGAGATCGAGGCGGCCCTGGCTTTCGGGACCGGCCACCATGGCACGACGCGCGGCTGCCTCCTGGCGCTCGATGCCGTGTTGAAGCGCCGGCGCCCGCGCCGCATCGTCGACCTCGGCACCGGCACCGGCGTGCTCGCCATGGCGGCGGCCAAGGCCCTCAAGCGAGAGATCTTCTGCGGCGACCTCGATGCCGTCGCGGTCCGCGCCGCGCGCGCCAATGCCGCCCTGAACGGCGTCGGCCCCCACATCCGTCCCGTCGTGGCGGCCGGTCTCGCCCATCCGACGCTGCGGCGGCAGGCGCCCTACGACCTGATCCTGGCCAACATCCTGGCCAGGCCCTTGCGGGCCCTGGCGCCGGCCATCGCGGCCCACGCCGCTCCGGGCGCCGACGTCATCCTGTCGGGGCTGTTGCCGCGCGACACGCCCGGCATCCTGTCGGCCTATGGCACGCAGGGCTTCGCGCTGGTGCGCCGTGCCGAACTCGAAGGCTGGGCCACGCTGACGCTGCGCAAGCGGTTGGCGCCTCCGGGGCCTTGATCGAAGCGGTGCTGCGCCTCGCGCCCGTGAACGGGCTCGCGCTGCAGAACCCGCCCGTGTCGCCGACCGCCCGCCAGAGGCTCGCGGCCTCAGCGGGACGGCGACGGCGCTCGAGCCGCGATCACAGGCAGCGGCAGGCCCGGCAGTCCTCGTAATAGGCGACTTCGGCCTGGTCGGACCAGCCGTCCAGGTCCTGAAGCGGGCGGGTCGAGCGGCGGTCGGCGGCGGCGCTCAGGACGCGCTTCACATTGTCGATGACGTCGAGGAGCGGGAAGCGCCCGCCCTGGGTGCCCAAATGGGCGAGTTTGGCGATGGTTCTCATGTTCTTCTTCGTGTCGGTGCGGCGGCGGGCGGAGCCCCGTATCGGGTGCCCTGCCCATCCGCTCGTGGATGTCTGATGGCGTCCTCCACCGACGGGGAGCGACGCCGTCCACGGTGCCTTCCGGTATCGTGTGACCTCAAGATAAGCCGAACGGCGCATATTGCATCGCACAAATGCCCGTTTCTGCAGCGCGGCAGGGCAGGCATTCCGATCGCGCGGAGCTTTGTGACGCCTTTGTCACGCTCCGGTGACGGTCCCGCCACCGCGCCTCCTGCCGCGCTCGCCAGCGGGAGCGCCTTCGCCGGGTTCGCCCCAGCTTCGAAACGGGAGCAGGCTCTTCGGCATGCTGTCGCCGAGGCGATCCCGACAAAGCCGATGCTGCTTCAGGCGGCGGGAACCGGACAGGACGTTCCGCTTCAGAGCCTAGCGAGGGTCACGGGCTCGGTGCCGTTCATGCCGAGGGCCCGGGACGCCGCCGCGGTCAGGTCGATGACACGGCCGCCCACATAGGGACCACGGTCGTTGATGCGGACCACGACGGACCGGCCGGTGCGGCGGCTGGTGACGAGCACGCGCGAGCCGAAAGGCAGGGACCGGTGTGCCGCCGTGAGCGCGCCGCCGTTGAACCGCTCGCCACTGGCCGTCCGGTGCCCGCCGAAGCCGGGCCCATACCATGATGCCAGGCCGGCGCCCGAGGCCGTCCGGAAGCCGCGGGCTTCCGCCGCGGTGCCGGTGAACGCGGTCGCCAAGACGAGGGCTGGCAGCACGATGTCCTTGAGTGTCACTATCAGTTTTTCCCGTTCCGTTGCGAACGGGTCGGCAACATAGGTCGGTTTGGGGCGACAATGTGGGGCCGAAATCGCCTCGTACAGATCCGGCTCTACAACCGGGCGCAGCCGCTTGATCTTCGCTGCCGATCTGGTGCAGGGCGGGCTGTTGGCGCCATGGAGCGGCAGCCGAAACTATACTGCCGGGGCAGGAGCAATATTTGACGGGACTTGCCACGCCAAGCTGTTGCCAAAATAGGACAGTCGCCGGGCCGCTCGGCTCAGGCAGAGTTCAAGAAACGGCGCGGGGCCGGCGAAACGCCCGAACGGCGCCGATCCGGGCTCAGAACGGCGGCTCAAAGCCGGATGGGACGACATGAACGATCGTTCAGATACGACGGCATCACGTCGCAAAGGCCCGAGTTCCCATGAAATTTAGCGACATCCTGCCGCAGGTGTCGGTTCGGCGCCGGCCCAGGCGGGCGCCGAATCGGCTTCGCGAGCATCTTCGAGCGCAGCGGAGCAGCTCCGCCCGCCGCCCGATCAGGGCTGATCGTAGATCCGGACGCGGCTCCGCACCTCCCGGGTCGCATCCGGCGCGGCGGTGCGTGGGGGCACGGGCCGGGGGCCGCGGCCGAGGTCGTCCGGCGGGACGACGGCGCCGTCCCGTTCGAGGCCGGCCGCGAGCCCATTGCCCACGCGGGATCCCGCCGCGGGCGCGTCGATGGCCGGCGTCGCTCCTGCCGGGGCGCCGGGTGCCAGCATGGTGGGATCGGTGAAGACCGCCTCGCCCGTGACGGTGCCGCGACCCGCGTAGCTGCCGTCCCAGCCCTGGCCGCGCCAGGTGCCGGATCGCTCCGCGAGGTCCACGGCGGAATCGTGGTCCAGGATATCGCTGATCCGGTCCGCCATGGCCGGGTCGGCCTTCACGGTCAGCAGTGTGCCGCCGCGTTGGATGCCCTCGGCATAGGCGTGGGCGTCGTCTTCGCTGACGCCGATGTCGGTCAACGACCCGACGAGGCCGCCGGCGGCCGCGCCGACGCCGGCGCCCACCAGGGTCGCGGCGAGCCAGCCCGCCGCCACCACGGGGCCGAGGCCGGGGATGGCCAACAGGCCGAGGCCGGCGAGCAGCCCGGCGCCGCCGCCCAGCAGCGTGCCGAGCGAGGCGCCGGCACCCGTGCCGCTCACCGGGGCATCGGGCATCGGGTCGGCATCGCCCGGCACGGCGCCGTAATATTGGCTGTGGGCGGCATCGTTGGACACGAGGCTGATATGGGCGTGGGGCACGCCGGCCTCCTCGAGCCGCCGCACCGCCGCAGCGGCGTCGTCGTAGCGGTCGAACAGCGCCGTCAAGGTCTGGGTCGCCATGGGCATGAACTCCTGAAGGTTGCGGGTCGGGCGCTGACGATCACTGGAAGGCGATCTGGCCCTTGTAGTCGAAGCCGACATCCACGGTGCGGCCCTCCCGTTCGGCGTGGCCGCGCCAGATGCCGCCGGGGTCCTGGGCGAGCCCGGTCGGGTTGGTGAAGCCGGCGCTCGCGATGCGGGCTCGGGCCTGGGCCTCGGTGAAGCTGTTGGCGCCCTGGGCGAGGTCGGCCATCGCCACGGTGCGGATGGTGCCCGAAGCGTTCACGCCGGAGGCGGCGTTGCCGGCGGGGTTGATGGGTTCGTTGGAGGGGCCGGTGCCGCGCGGGGGCGCGGCGTTGTTGGGGGCTGGGTCGGTCTGGGCGGCGGCCGCGCCCAGGGCGAGCAGCGTGGCTGCCGCCGATATGGCCAGGATGCGCATAGCGTCCTCCCTCTGCGTGGGACGCTGCATCAATGGCGCCGGCCGCCGCGGGGTTCCGCGGGCCGGCGCCGGCCTAATATTGCACGGTGGCGCGCAGCCCCAACACCAGGGCGTCGCGGATCGGCGCGCCGTCCGGGCTCAGCGGGTCGGGGATGCCGCCGCCGGGGCGCATCACATACTGGACGTCGGGCTGCAGCGTGAAGCCCGGGACCACCTCGGCCTGGTAGGTGGCCTCGACCAGCATCTCGCGCGAGCGGATCGGGTAGGCGCTGCCCAGCAGCGCCGCCTCGGCCCGGTCGGTCTGCCGCGCCGCAGGGGACAGGCGGGTGACGGCGAAGGAGAGGCCCAGGCTGTCGTCCGGCCGGCTGGCGAGGAACCCCTTCGCCGTGATGCCGGCATCGGCGTAGAGGGAGACGAGGTTGCGGTCTCCGGGCGCGCCTGCGAGCCGGGCGAAGACGCCGACGGCACCGTCGTCCGAGCCGGGCAGGCGGGCGATCATCTGGTCCACGAGGCCGTAGAGGCCGTGGTTGCCCTGCAGCCGGCCCGTGCCCGAGCCGAGCGTCAGCCCGGCCGCCGTCGGGATCGTGGCGGCGAAGTCGCCGAAATGCTGCCAGCCCCCGAGCTTGACCAGGCCCGGCAGCACGGCGCCCTGCCTGTCGCCGTAGGCATAGGCCGATTCCGCGATGGTGAAGGGCCGGTCGGTCAGGCGGAAGGACGTGCCGTGGCGGTCGAGGATCTGTGGGTCGGTGGCGGCTCCCAGGCGCGCCGCGCCCGCGGGATCCCCGTCGAAGACGGCGGCCAGGACGGTCCAATGCGGGTCGGGCGCGAGTTTCAGTCGGAGGCCGGTCGCCGCCAGCGGATAGGCGGGCCCGCCGCTCGGCAGGTCGTAGGTGGTGAGGTTGGGCCAGCCGAAGGTCGCGTTGATGAACAGGTTGGCATATTGGCTGACCAGGAACTCGGTGTCGGCGCCGATCTGCCCGACCTTGAGGGCGACCTTGCCGTCGAGGCCGGTCTGCTCCACCCAGGCTTCGTAGAGGCGCGTCGACGGCAGGGCCTCGATCCCGCTCGGCAGCGACAGGCTGAAGAGGTCGTTGCGCCCGAGGCCGTCGCCGAAGATCTTGTAGCCGTTGGCATGCAGCCTCGCGCCGTCGAGGCCCAGGGCGGTGGCGAGGTCGACGTCGACCTGGAGGTCGAGGCGCCCCTCGCCGACGATGCCCTGGCGCGCGCCGCCCGTCGGGTTGCCCAGCATCTCGCCGATGCCGACGAGGCTGTAGGTGATGCCGCGCCCCGCCAGCGCGGCGCGGATCCCGCCCGGATCGCCGAGGGGGCCGAGCGAGGACTGGATGCTGGGATTGCCCTGTTCGGGCGTGCCCTGGGCGGCGGGTTGGCCGGAGGTCTGCGCCGTCCCGCCGAGGTCGGGCAGGTTGCCGGCACCGGTCGGTGCGGCGGGAGGTACCGCCGCGGGCTGCTGCGCCCCGGCCGCCGTCATCCCAAGGCACAGCGTGCCGAGGCAGAACGCCACGCTGGCCGACGCCACGAGACCGGAATCCCTCCCCATGGCCCTTCGCGCCCCATGATCGGCGCAGGGAGGCGCCGTCGAGAGGCCCGGTCTAGCCGCCGTCGGCGGCGATGGGAACAGCGCCACGGCCGCGGTCGAAGGGGCGGCGTCGCGTCCCGTCCCGCCTGTGGCGCCGTGGCATCACCCGGGCTGCCACAGCGGACCCGCGCGCGTGACGCAAAAAGGGGCGGCCCTCGGGCCGCCCCTGTCTCAGGTGCTCGAAGGGCGGCCGCGACCGCTATTCAGTAACGGCAGGCCTTCCGCTCCAAGCGGGTGTGGCGTTCCGTGTAGGGGTTGCAAGAATAGACCCCGCGACGACGCCCGCGATATTCCGAGCCGTAGCCTTCGTCGTACCCCTGCCCGGCATAGCCCTGTCCGGCATAGCTGGCATTGCCATAACCCTGCCCGGCGTAGCCCTGTCCAGCGTAGCCCTGCCCGGCGTAGCCCTGTCCAGCGTAGCCCTGCCCGGCGTAGCCGGCATCGCCATAGCCATAGCCGGCATCGCCATAGCCACCGTCCGTGTAGCCGTAGCCGTAACCGCCGTACGGATAGCCGTAGCCGTAGGCTGCCCCGTAACCCAGGCCGAGCCCGACCGCGAGCGGCAGGCCGTAACCGAAGCGGCGATAGCCGAACCCCCGGTATCCATAGCGGCCGATTCCGATGCCGCGATAGCCGCCCCGGAAGCCGGCGAAACGGCCGTAGCCGCCGCGGAAGCCGCCGAAGCCACCCCGAAACCCGCCGAAGCCGCCGCGACCGAAGCCGCCGCCGAACCCACCGCGGCCGAAACCACCGCGGCCGAAGCCGCCGTGGAACCCGCCCGCCCGGAAAACGCCGCCGCCGCCGCCGAAGCCGCGGGCCTCGGCCCGGTCGGTCGTCGCCATCACCATGGCGCCGAGCGACAGGGCTGCAAGGCCGGCCGTGGCCGCCTTCTTGAAGGTGGCTCCGTAGGAGCCGAAAGAGATCGTGTTCATCGTGCCTTGTCCTGGAGTCGCGCCTTGTCTCGATCAATGCAGGCTGCTCGCCCTTGGTTCCTCATACCAGCCCTGCGACATGACCATCGCCGCCACGATAACCGCAAAAGACAGACAAACGCGTCGGATCCACCCCCTGACTTCGAGTAAAGCTGAGTCGAACCTCAATCGCCGTCGGGATCCTGTCCCGGTTCGACTGTCGCTTCATCGCGGCTCGACTGCGGCGCCTCGCCGCTGGCGAGGGCCATCCAGTGGTCTTCGCTGATCACGTCGAGGCCGAGTTCGCGCGCCTTCTTTTCCTTGCTGCCGGCGCCCGGCCCCGCCACGACGATGTCGGTCTTCTTCGAGACCGAGCCCGACACCTTGGCGCCGAGCGCCTCGGCCCGCGCCTTGGCCTCGTCGCGCGTCATGCGCTCCAGCGATCCCGTGAACACGATGGTCTTGCCGCTGATGGGGCTCGCCGCCGCCGCCACCTCCATGGGTTCGACCGTGATGGCGGCGAGCAGGCGGTCGACCTCCTCCTCGTTGTGCGGTTCGGCGAAGAAATCGGCCAGCGCTTCGGCCACGGTGTCGCCCAGGCCGTCGATGGCGTGGAGTTCGGCGCGACCCTCGCCATCGGGCTCGGCGGCGGCGCGCGCCGCCGCCCGCACGGCCTCGATCGTGCCGAAGTGGCGCGCCAGCCGCTTAGAGTTGGTCTCGCCCACCCGGCGGATGCCGAGCGCGAAGAGGAAGCGGTTCAGCGCGATGCGGCGCCGGGCCGCGATGGCGGAGAACAGGTTGCGCACCGAGGTCGCCCCGAACCCGTCGCGGTTGGCGAGGCGCGTGAGGCCCGTGGCGTCCCGCTCCTCCAGGGCGAAGATGTCGGACGGCGTCCTGATGAGCCCCTCGGCGTAGAACAGCGCGATCTGCTTGTCGCCCAGGCCCTCGATGTCGAAGGCGTTGCGGGACGCGAAATGGCGCAGCCGCTCGACGGCCTGGGCCGGGCAGACGAGGCCGCCCGTGCAACGGCGCACGACGTCGGCTTCGCCGGTCTTCTCGTCGACCTCCCGCACCGCCGCCGAGCCGCAGGCCGGGCAGGTGTCGGGGAAACGGAAGGGCACGGCCTCGGGCGGGCGCAGCTCGGCCACGACCGCGACGATCTGCGGGATGACGTCGCCGGCCCGTTGCACCTGCACGGTGTCGCCGACCCGCACGTCCTTGCGGGCGATCTCGTCCTCGTTGTGGAGCGTGGCATTCTCCACCACGACGCCCCCGACCGTGACGGGCGCGAGCTTGGCCACCGGCGTCAGCGAGCCGGTGCGGCCGACCTGGATGTCGATGCCGAGCAGCGTGGTGGTGGCCCGTTCGGCCGGGAACTTGTGGGCCACGGCCCAGCGCGGCGCGCGGGACACGAAGCCGAGCCGTTCCTGCAGCTTGAGGTCGTCCACCTTGTAGACGACGCCGTCGATGTCGTAGGGCAGCGCCGCCCGCTGCGCCTCGATGGCGCGATACCGGTCGAGGAGCTCCGCGGCCGAGTGGCAGAGCGCCGTCAGCGGGTTCGTCGGCAGGCCGAAGCGCGCGAAGGCCGCGATCATGTCGAACTGGGTCGCGGCCGGCAGCCCGGAATGCTCGCCCCAGGCATAGGCGAAGAACTGCAGGGGGCGGGCGGCCGTCACGGCAGGGTCGAGCTGGCGCAGCGAACCGGCCGCGGCATTGCGCGGGTTGGCGAAGGGCGGGCGCCCGGCCTCGGCCTGCCGGGCGTTGAGGGCGGCGAAATCGGGCTTGGTCATGAAGACCTCGCCGCGCACCTCCAGCACGGCCGGCACGTCCTCGCCGCGGAGGTCGTTCGGGATGCTGGCGACGGTGCGGACATTGGCGGTCACGTCCTCGCCGGCGAACCCGTCGCCCCGCGTCGCCGCCTGCACGAGGCGGCCGCCCTCGTAGCGCAGCGAGCACGACAGGCCGTCGATCTTCGGCTCGGCCGTGATGGCGAGGGGGGCGTCCGGGGCGAGGCCGAGGAAGCGGCGCACCCGCGCGTCGAATTCCGCCACGTCGGCGTCGGCGAAGACGTTGCCGAGCGACAGCATCGGCACGGCGTGGCGGATCGACGCGAACTTCTCCGACGGCTTGGCCCCGACGGTGGCGCCGGGGCCGGTCGGCGTCGCGAGGCCCGGGAACGCCGTCTCGAGGGCGACGAGTCGACGCCTGAGCGCATCGTAGTCGGCGTCCGAGATCGTCGGGGCGTCCTCGCCATGGTAGGCGATGTCATGCGCGGCGATCGCGGCGGCGAGGCGCGCGTGCTCGGGGCGGGCCTGGCGCAGGGACGCGGGCAGGGGGGCGGACGGGTCGTTGGGGTCGGTCATGGCTTTCGGCAACGCGCGAGGGTGCGGATCCGCCGACCCTGGCACGGGCCGGTGAAGGCGCGTTGAAGATGGCGGGCGCCCGACCTGACATGGCGGGCGGCAGCTGACACAGTCGCTCGTCGCCGCATGCGGCGCGCCGCCTCATCAGGATGTCCGCCATGCCTTCCCAGATCCGCGTCGCCACCGTGCAGTTCGAGCACCGCGCCGACGACAAGGCCTACAACCTCGGCCGGGTCGAGGCCCTGGCCCGCGAGGCTCGCGCCGCCGGGGCCGAGATCGTCGCCTTCCCCGAAATGTGCATCGGCGGCTATTGGCACGTTCCCGGCCTCGTCGCCGCGGAGGTGGAGGGTTTGGCCGAGCCGGTCGACGGGCCGTCCGTGTCGCAGGTCGCGGCGCTGGCCCGGGAACTCGGCCTCGGCATCGGCGTCGGCTGGCTCGAAGCCGGTGCCGAAGGACGGATCTACAACGCCTACCGGCTGTGCCTTCCCGACGGCTCCGGGCATACGCACCGCAAGCTCCACGCCTTCGAACATCCCCGCATCGCGAGCGGCGCGGGTTTCACGGTGTTCGACACGCCCTGGGGCGTGCGCGTCGCCATCCTCATCTGCTGGGACAACAACCTGATCGAGAACGTGCGGGCCTGCGCCCTCATGGGCGCCGAGGTCCTACTCGCCCCGCACCAGACGGGCGGGACCCGGTCCCTCAGCCCGCACGGCATGAAGCCGATCCCGCTGGCGCTGTGGGAGCGACGCCACGAGGACCCGGAGCCGCTGCGGGCCGCGCTGGCCGGCCCGGACGGGCGCGGCTGGCTCATGCGATGGCTGCCGTCGCGGGCCCACGACAACGGGCTCTTCGTGGTCTTCAGCAACGGCATCGGGGCCGACATGGAGGAGGTCCGCACCGGCAACGCCATGATCCTCGACCCCTACGGGCGGGTGGTGGCGGAAAGCACGGCCATCGAGGACGACGTGGTGGTGGCCGACCTCGCCCTCGACCTCATCCCGACCAGCAGCGGCCGGCGCTGGATGCGAGGCCGGCGTCCGGACCTCTACGGCATCATCGCCGAGACCCGGGGCGACGAGACGTCGGCACGGGCGACCCGCTTCGGCGACGACGCTTGAGGCGCAGGGCGGTCCCGCTCAGGCGGCCCGGTCGCCGAGGCGCTGCAGCGCTTCCCCGAGGGCGGTCGCGATGAACTGGCGCGCCGAGCGGCCCGCCAGCCGGGCTTCGACGAAGGCGGTCGCGTCGCGGTCCGGGTGCACGGCATGGAGGCCGGGCGCCCGTTCTCCCGGCGCCACCCAGTAGAAGTCGGGCCGGGGCGCCGTCCAGGGGCCGTGAGGCCGGGCCGTGGCGTCGTAGCGGACGGGCTCCTCCCAGGCGTCGAAATCCACCGTGGCGCCCGAGGCGGGCAGGGTCAGCCAGACGTGGCAGGCCCCCGAGGCCGCGTCGACCCGCCCGCCGCGCCCCACGTAGCTGTGGAGGATCGCGGGCGTCACCCAGCGTTGCACGTCGCCGGCGATGAGGTGGGCCATCACGCCGAAGCGCGCCGCCAGCAGCTCCCTCCCGACGGCGGCATGGAAGCCGCACAGCCCGCCGGCCACGCCCAGCGCGGTGGCCTGCGACATCACGGCGTCGCGGACGGCGCCCGCGATGCGGCTTCGGGGAAGGTGACCATCACGGGACAGGGCGTCCCGCTGGCGTTTGGCTTGACCCATGACGTGCCCCACACAGAGTGCGAAGCTCTCGGGTAGGGACGCAACCCCGGCAACTAAAATGAGTTTTAAACACTGCCATAGGTTGCAAACAGACCGCGGATCGGGACTTTCCCCCTGGCCGGCCGTTCCATCCACATCCCGGGAAGGATCCACCATGCATGCAGCTCTGATCGCCGCCACCGCCGCGCTCGGCGGCCTGTTGTTCGGCTACGACACGGGCGTGATCTCCGGCGCCCTGCTGTTCCTGCGCGACGCCTTCGCCCTGTCACCGCTGATGCAGGGCGTCGTCACCTCCATCGCCCTTCTGGGTGCGGCCGTCGGGGCCGGTTTCGCCGGCGCCCTGTCGGACCGCTACGGCCGTCGGCCGCTCATCCTGGTGACGGCGCTGATCTTCGTCGCCGGGTCGCTGCTGTCGGCGGCCGCCACGGGTCTTTGGATGCTGCTTGCCGGGCGGTTGCTGGTGGGGCTCGGCATCGGCGTGTCCTCCATGCTGGCGCCGCTCTACCTCGCCGAGACCGCGCCGGCGGAGAGCCGCGGCGCCATGGTGTCGCTGAACCAGCTGATGATCACCTCGGGCATCCTGGTCTCCTACCTCATCGGCTACGCCTTCTCGGCGAGCGGCGGCTGGCGCTGGATGCTGGGGCTCGGCGCACTGCCCGGGGTGATCCTGGCGGGCGGCATGCTGGCGCTGCCGGAATCGCCGCGCTGGCTGGCCGGCCACGGCCACCTGGCCGATGCGCGGCGCGCCCTCCAGGCCCTGCGCGGGTCGAGCGAGACGGCGCGCCAGATCGAGGCGGAACTCGACGGGATCGAGGCCGACCTCGCCGGCGAGAAGCGCGGCGGCGGGCGCGTGTCGCTGTCCGATCCGGGCCTGCGCCTGCCGCTGATCGTCGGCGTCGGCCTGGCGATCTGCCAGCAGGTGACGGGCATCAACACCGTGATCTACTTCGCCCCCACCATCTTTCAGGCGGCGGGCCTGTCCTCCGCCTCGGCCTCCATCCTGGCCACGGCGGGGGTCGGCGCCGTCAACGTCGCGCTGACGCTGGTGGCGATCCGCCTGATCGACCGGGTCGGGCGCCGCGTCCTGCTGCTGGTCGGCCTCGCCGGGATGGCGGTGAGCCTCGTGGTGCTGGGGACCGGCTTCCTCCTCGGCGCCGGCGGGGCGCTGGGCTGGCTCACGGCGGCGAGCCTCACTGCCTATGTGGGCTTCTTCGCCGTGGGGCTCGGGCCGGTCTTCTGGCTGCTGATCTCCGAAATCTTTCCCACCGAGGCGCGGGGGCGGTGCATGAGCATCGCCACGGTGGCCAACTGGGGTTTCAACCTCATCGTGGCGCTGACCTTCCTCGACCTCGTCGCGGCCTTCGGCCGCCCCGCCACCTTCTTCCTCTACGCGGCGCTGACGGCGCTCGGCTTCCTGTTCACGCTGCGGCTCGTGCCCGAAACCAAGGGCCGGGGGCTGGAAGACATGCGCGAAGCCTGGGCGGAGCGCGGCCACACGGTGCCGCAAAGCCGAGGATGAGGTCGAGGTTGAGGCCGGGGCCGAGCCCCCCTCACCGGCGCAGCGCTTCCACGCCCGGCAGGACCTTGCCCTCCATCCACTCGAGGAAGGCACCGCCCGCCGTCGACACGTAGGTGAAGCCTTCGGCGGCGCCGGCGGCGTTCAGCGCCGCCACGGTGTCGCCGCCACCCGCCACGCTGACGAGCTTGCCCGCCACCGTCAGGGCGGCCGCTTCCTGCGCCACCGCCACCGTGCCGGCGTCGAAGGGCTGCAGCTCGAAGGCGCCGAAGGGGCCGTTCCACACCAGCGTCCTGGCGGTCTCCAGCACGGCCTTGACGGCTGCGACCGAGGCCGGGCCGATGTCGAGGATCATGTCGTCGGGCCCGACGGCGTCGACCGGCACGGCCCTGGACGGTGCATGGGCCTTGAAGGCGGACGCCACCACGGCGTCGATCGGCAGCACGATGCGGCACGCCCCGGCCCTCGCCAGCACGTCGCGCGCCGTGTCGAGCAGGTCGTGCTCGCAGAGCGACTTGCCCACCGCCTTGCCCTGCGCGGCCAGAAAGGTGTTGGCCATGCCGCCGCCGATCACCAGCACGTCGACACGGGTGACGAGGTTGCCGAGGAGTTCGAGCTTGGTCGACACCTTGGCGCCGCCCACCACGGCGACGACGGGCCGCTCGGGCCGCTCCAGCGCGCGGGCCAGGGCGGCCAGTTCGGCCTGCATGGTGCGGCCGGCATGGGCGGGCAGGCGGCGCGCCAGCCCTTCCGTCGAGGCATGGGCGCGGTGGGCCGCCGAGAAGGCGTCGTTGACGAAGATGTCGCCGAGCGCCGCGAGCTGCTCGACGAACTCCGCCGCGTTCTTCTCCTCGCCGGGGTGGAAGCGGGTGTTCTCCAGCAGCACCACGTCGCCGTCCTTCATGGCGCCGATGGCCGAATGGGCGATGTCGCCCACTGTGGCGGGCACGAAGGCGACGGGGCGGCCGAGCTCCTCGCTGAGGGCCGCCGCGATGGGCTTCAGCGAATTCTTCTCGTCCGGCCCGCCCTTGGGGCGGCCGAAATGCGCCAGCAGGACGGCGCGGCCGCCCTTGTCGGCGATTTCCCGGATGGTCGGCAGGATGCGGGCGATGCGGGTGCGGTCCGTCACGCGGCCGTTCTCGGTCGGCACGTTGAGGTCGACCCGCACGAGCACGCGCTTGCCCGACAGGTCGGCGTCGTCGAGAGTGCGGAACTGGGTCACGGGGGCTGCCTCCGGGCCGGCATCAGGGGGTCGTCCCGTCATGGCACGCGGCATTCCACCCCTCAAGCGCGAAGAGCCCGTGGCGATATTGTGGAGGCGCGGCCGGAAGGCTACGTCGGGACAGGGGCCGCCGCGGCCGTGACGAGGAGTGCGGGCATGTCGGGGACGAGTGGATCGACGCGACCCTTCATGACGGGCGGGGGCGCCATGGGGGAGCGCATCCGGTCCGTCGACTGGGCCGCCTCACCCCTGGGGCCGCCCGACGGCTGGCCCGAGGTCCTGCGCTCCGCCCTGCGCATCTGCCTGAGTTCCGCCTTCCCCACCGCCATCTACTGGGGGGAGGAGCTCGTCCTGCTCTACAACGACAGTTGGGCACCCATCCCGGCCGAGCGGCATCCGGGCTGCCTCGGCCGGCCGGCACGCGACGTCTGGTCCGACATTTGGGACATCATCGCGCCCCAGTTCGCCGCCGTGTTCGAGACGGGCGAGGGCTTCTCGGCCTTCGACCAGATGCTGCCCATGGTGCGCGACGGCATCCCCCGCACGACTTACTGGGACTACAGCTTCACGCCGCTGATCGACCGCGAGGGCCGCGTGCGCGGCATCCTCAACCAGGGCATGGAACGCACCGCCCAGGTGCTGGGCGACCGGCGCCAGCAGTTCCGCCTCGATCTCGAGGAGGCGCTGCACGGCGTCTCCGACCCGAAGGCCATCGTGGCGGCGGCCGTCCAGGCGCTGGGCCGCCACCTCGGCGCCCACCGGGTCGGCTTCGGCGAGATGATGCCGGACGACCGCATCATCGCGATGTCGACCGACCATGCCGAGGGTCTGGCGGCGGTGACCGAAGCCATGCCGCTCGACGATTTCGGCCCGAGCGCCATGGCGCGGCTGCGGGGCGGCGACACGCTGTCGAGCACCGACGTCGTCGCGGATCCGCGGGTGGACGAGGCCGTGTTCGGCGCCTTCGGCACGCGCGCCTTCGTGGCGGTGCCGCTCGTGCGCGACGGGCGCCTCAAGGCGACGCTCTTCGTCAACCACGGCGTGCCCCGGCCGTGGACCGAGGAGGAGGTCGCGCTGATCGAGGCCGTGGCGGCCCGCATCTGGGACGCGGCCGAGCGCGCCCGCGCCGAGGCCGCCCTGCGCGACAGCGAGGCGCACCTGTCGGGCATCTTCCACCAGACCGGGGCGGGCTTCGCCGAGATCGACCGCGACGGGCGCTTCCTGTCGGTCAACGGCCGGTTCTGCGCCATGGCGGGGCGCCCGCGCGAAGCGCTGCTGGCGCTGCGCATGGCCGACATCACCCATCCCGACGACGAGGAGATGAGCCGGGCGGCGCTGAAGGGCGTGGTGACGGCGGGCGAGCCCGCCACCATCGAGAAGCGCCTGCTGCGGCCGGACGGCACGACGCTCTGGGTCGCCAACACCAAGAGCCTGATCGCCCCCGTGGCGGGACAGCGGACGGTGCTGACCGTCGCCATCGACATCACCGAGCGCAAGGCCGTCGAACGGGCGCTGGCCGACGCCAAGGCGGTGGCGGAAGAGGCGAACCTCGCCAAATCGACCTTCATCGCCAACATGAGCCACGAGCTGCGCACCCCGCTCTCGGCCATCATCGGCTACAGCGAGATGATGCTGGAGGAAGTCGAGGACGGGGCCGAGGCGGCCGACCTCGCCATCGACATACGCAAGATCGAATCCAACGCCCGCCACCTGCTCGGCCTCATCAACGACGTGCTCGACCTCAGCAAGATCGAGAGCGGCAAGATGGAGGTCTATGCCGAGCGCTTCGAGGTCGCCCCGCTGGTGGAGGAGGTCGCCGCCGCCGTGCAGAGCCTCGTCGCCAAGAAGCGCAACCGGCTGGAGCTCAGGCTCGACCCCGGCCTCGGCTCCATGGAAACGGATCTCACCAAGATCCGGCAGATGCTGCTCAACCTGCTCTCCAATGCGGCGAAGTTCTCGGAGGACGGCACCATCGTGCTGTCGGCCGCGCGGGTCGCCGCGCCCGGCGCGCCGGACCGGGTCCGGTTCGCCGTCGCCGACACGGGCGTCGGCATGTCGGAGGAGCAGCTGGGGCGCCTGTTCCAGCGCTTCACCCAGGCCGACAGTTCGACGACGCGCAAGTTCGGCGGCACGGGCCTCGGCCTGTCGCTGACCCGGGCCTTCGCCGACATGCTGGGCGGCGACGTCTCGGTCGAAAGCGCGGAAGGGCAGGGCAGCACCTTCTCCATCGCCTTGCCGGCCCGCTACGCCGCGCCCGCGGTGGCGGCGGAGCCGGCGACCGGCACGGCCGGCGCCGAAGACGCGGGGCCGGCGCGCGACCTCGTCCTCGTCATCGACGACGATGCCGACCAGCGGGCCCTGATGACGCGCTTCCTGCACCGCGAGGGCTTTCGGGCCCGCACGGCGGGGGACGGCGAGGCGGGGCTCGACCTCGCCCGGGCGCTGAAGCCCCGCGCCATCCTGCTCGACGTGATGATGCCCGGCACCGACGGCTGGTCGGTGCTGAGCGCCCTCAAGGCGGATCCGGAGCTGCGCGACATCCCGGTCGTCATGGTGACCTTCGTCGACCAGCGCGGGCTGGCCCAGGCGCTCGGGGCCGCCGACTACGTGCTGAAGCCGGTGCGCTGGGAGCGGTTCAAGGCCGTGGTGGACCGGTTCCGCGTGCCCGAAGGCGGGGCCCTGGTGATCGACGACGATCCCGACATCCGCGGCCGCATGCGCGCCCTCTTGGAGCGGGACGGCTGGGCCGTCACCGAAGCGGCGAACGGGCGCGACGGGCTCGACCGCTTCGCCACGGCCAGGCCCGGCATCGTGCTGCTGGACCTCAACATGCCGGTGATGGACGGCTTCGCCTTCCTGGCGGCGCTGCGGGGGCGGCCGGACGGCGCCGAAGTGCCGGTCGTGGTGCTGACCGCCATGGACCTGACCCGTGAGGACCGGCGGCGCCTCGCCGGCGCCAACCAGATCCTCAACAAGGGCGACGTGAGCCTGAGGGCCCTGGCGGATCGCCTGCAGCAGCTCGTCGGCGGCGAAACCGTGTGACGGCGGCGGCCGGCGACGGCCGCCGGCGATCGGCGTCAGATCAGCTTGGCCATCGCCACGGCCGTGTCGGCCATGCGGTTGGAGAAGCCCCATTCGTTGTCGTACCAGCTCATCACCCGCACGAAATCGCCGTCGATCACCTTGGTCTGGTCGGTGTGGAAGATCGACGAATGCGGGTCGTGGTTGAAGTCCGACGACACGTTCGGCAGGTCGGTGAAGCCGAGCACGCCCTTCAGCTCCTGGGAGGCGGCGCGGCGGATGGCACCGTTGATCTCGTCGACCGTGGTGGCGCGCTTGGTCTTCACCTTGAGGTCGATGAGCGACACGTTGGGGGTCGGCACGCGGATGGCCGAGCCGTCGAGCTTGCCCTTCAGCTCGGGGAGCACGAGGCCGATGGCCTTGGCGGCGCCCGTCGAGGTCGGGATGGAGGACAGGGCGGCGGCGCGGGCCCGGTACAGGTCCTTGTGCATCGTGTCGAGCGTCGGCTGGTCGCCCGTGTAGGAGTGGATCGTCGTCATGAAGCCGTGCTCGATGCCGATCGTGTCGTTGAGGACCTTGGCGACCGGGGCGAGGCAGTTGGTGGTGCAGGAGCCGTTCGACACGACGAGGTGCTCGGCGGAGATCTTGTCGTGGTTGACGCCGTACACGACCGTGATGTCGGCGCCGTCGGCCGGGGCCGACACCAGCACGCGCTTGGCGCCGGCCTTGAGATGCAGCGAGGCCTTCTCCTTCGAGGTGAAGATGCCGGTGCATTCCATTGCGATGTCGATGCCGAGCTCGCCGTGCGGCAGCTGCGACGGGTCCTTGATGGCCGTGACCTTGATGGGGCCGCGGCCGACGTCGATCGTGTCGCCCTCGACCGTGACGGTGTGGGGGAACCTGCCGTGCACGCTGTCGAAGCGAAGCAGGTGGGCGTTGGTCTCGACAGGGCCGAGGTCGTTGATCGCCACGACCTCGATGTCGTCGCGCCCCGACTCGATGATGGCCCGCAGTATGTTGCGGCCGATGCGTCCGAACCCGTTGATGGCGACCTTCACGGCCATGGCGGCGATCTCCCTTCGCTCCGTTGCGCCACACACCTAGAGCAGGACGGGATGCGTTGGAAACGCATTCGCGCGCCTGGCCCGCGAAACTGCTCCCGACGGGCGCCCGCGTTGACCTCGCGGGCTTTCACCGCCAGGGTTGCGGCGAGCGCCCGCCAGCGCCCGACTCCCCGGGGATCCATGGACCTGCCCGATCGCCTCCAGCGCGCATTGCAGCGCCTGAACGGCGCGCTCGATGCGCTCGAAGCCGCCGCGGAGCGCCGCGCCGAGGCCGAGGCTGGCCGCGCCGACGCCGAGGCCGAATTCTCCGTCATGCAGGACGACCGCTCGCGCCTCGCCGTCGAGCTCGATGCCGCCCTGGCGCGGGCGCGCGGGCTGGACCGGGCCGTCGACGAGGTGTCGGGCCGGCTCGACCGGGCCGGCGCCACGCTGCGCGACATCGTGGAGGCGCTCGCGTCGGGCGACGCCGCCGCCAGCGGCCCGGCGTGAGGCCCCCATGGCGCAGGTGAACGTCAGGATCGCGGGCCGGATCTACCGCATGGCCTGCGGCGACGGGGAGGAGGAGCACCTGACCGGCCTGGCGGCCCGCCTCGACGCCAAGATCGTGGAATTGCGCGGCGCCTTCGGCGAGATCGGCGACGGGCGCATCACCGTGATGGCGGCCCTGACGATCACCGACCAGCTCGCCGAAGCCGAGCGCCGCATCGCCGCGCTCGAAGCCGAGAACGACGCGCTGCGGGGCGCCGAAGCCGCCTACGAGGCGCGGACGGCGGCGCTGGCCGAAACGCTGGCCGGGGCGCTCGGCGCGGCCGCGGCCCGCATCGACCACCTGGCCCAGACCCTGGACGGCGTATCGCGGGATTGAGCCGGCGGCCGGACCGTGATGCCGTCCGCCCCGTCACAGGCCCGAGCGCTCGGAGCGCTCGATCGCCCGATGCAGCTGGAGGTCCACCTCGCGGATGTCGCTCTCGGACAGGCCCTCGGACCAGGCGATGCACCGGTCGGAGGCGATGGCGAGCGCGCGTTCCCGCTCGGTGCCGCGCCGCATCAGCGGGATGGTTTCGCCGAACATGCAGCCGGCGTAGCGCTCGGCGCGCGTGTAGTGGTGTGTCACGGCCTGCGCGGTGCCGACGGCGCCGGCGAGCCAGGCGAGGGAAAGGGCGACCGTGAGGCGCATGGCACGGAAGCTAGGGCGCGGCGTTGCGGCGTCCAGCCTCCGTGATGGCCGTGCGGCGCCACCGTCCGACGTGGACGGAGGCCGACCGACGGCCCGGTTCCGCGCCGGCCGCCGGGAGGCGGCGGCGCGGATGGGTGTCGTCAGGGCGCGTATTCGAGCTCGAGGGCTCCGACGCCGGCCGCGACGTTCAGGCCGGACTGGGCCTCGACCGAGAGGGGCTGGAGCGTCAGGCCGCCGTTGGCGCCGCCGATCAGCGCATTGGCACCGACCCCGACGCCGACCGTCGCCGACGCCGTCGCCCCGGTGAAGGTGCCGGCGAGGGCGCCGTTGCCCACCGCCCCGCCGAGCGAGACGACGTCCCAGGTCAGCTTGCCGGGCCCCTGCGGCCCGATGTCGAGGCCGTAGCGGCTGATCGTGCCGACGTAATGCTGATGCGGGGCGCCGTTGGCGGGCGAATATTCGCAGTTCAGCGCGCGCCGCGACGTGATGATGAAACCCACCCCGCCCGACACGTTGCAATAGAGCTGCCCGACGGGGCCGGCGAGCGCCGGCGCGGAACCGCAGGCGAGGCCGGCGAGCAGCGCGCCAGCGCCGAGGGCGGCGGCGAGCGCCTTGGTGGGATGGGGCATGGGAAGGTCTCCGGCTGAGGCACGGGCGGCGCGGCGATCGCGCGGCCCCGTCCCTTGAACAGGGACAATGTGGCCCCGGTCCCGCCGGGTCCCCGGCACGCCCGCTTTCCGCCCCGCCTGTGGCATGACGGCCGCAGGCGAGGGGTGTCGCGGGCGAGGGGAAGGACGGCGCGCCCCGTCAGAGCAGCGAGGCGGTGAAGTTCTGGATCTTGGTGCAGGCCTTCTCCAGCAGGTCGTTCGAGGTCGCATAGGAGATGCGGAAGTTCGGGCCCGTGCCGAAGGCCGAGCCGTGCACCGCCGCGACGCCTTCGGCCTCGAGCAGCTCGGTGACGAAATCCTCGTCGGTCTCGATCACCTTGCCGGAGGGGGCCGTGCGGCCGATGAGCTCGGCGCAGGACGGGTAGACGTAGAAGGCGCCCTCGGGCGTCGGGCACTTCAGCCCGCGGGCCTGGTTCAACATGGAGACCACGAGGTCGCGCCGCCCCTCGAAGACCTTGCGGCTCTTGGGGATGAAGTCCTGCGGGCCCTCGAGCGCCTCGACCGAGGCCCATTGCGCGATGGAGCAGGCGCCGGAGGTCTGCTGGCCCTGCAGCATGTCCATGGCCTTGATGAGCCGGTCGGGACCGGCGGCGTAGCCGATGCGCCAGCCCGTCATGGCGTAGCTCTTGGACACGCCGTTCATGGTGAGGGTGCGGTCCATCAGGCCGGGCTCGACCTCGGCGGGGGTGCAGAAGGTGAAGTCGCCGTAGACGAGATGCTCGTAGATGTCGTCGGTCAGCACCCACACGTCGGGGTGGCGCAGGACGACGTCGGTCAGGCGCTTCATCTCGGCGCGCGAATAGGCGGCGCCCGAAGGGTTCGAGGGCGAGTTCAGCAGCACCCACTTGGTGCGGGGCGTGATGGCGCGCTCGAGGTCTTCGGGCTGCAGCTTGAAGTTCTGCTCCAGCGTCGTCTGCACCACCACGGGCGTGCCGCCGGCGATCAGCACCATGTCGGGGTAGCTGACCCAGAACGGCGCCGGGATCACCACCTCGTCGCCCGGGTTGCAGGTCGCCAAAAAGGCGTTGAACAGGATCTGCTTGCCGCCCGTGCCCACGATGGTCTGGGTGGGCTTGTAGTCGAGGTTGTTCTCGCGCTTGAACTTCTTGGCGATGGCCTCGCGCAGCGGCACGATCCCGGGGACGGGCGTGTATCTCGTCTCGCCCCGGCGGATGGCGGCGATGGCGGCTTCCTTGACGTTGTCGGGCGTATCAAAATCCGGCTCGCCGACCGACAGGCTGATGACGTCGCGCCCCTTGGCCTTGAGGTCGCGCGCTTTCTGCGTCACCGCGATGGTGGCGGAGGGTTTGACGCGGGCCAGCGTGTCGGAGATGAAGGCCATGGGATCGCTCCGTTTCTTGTGAGGCGGCGCAGCTATAGATCAGAGCGGGCCGGGCCGGAAGCGCGCCGCCCGCGAAATGCCGCCGGACCCTTGCTGCGGCGGCCTCCGCACCGACATGCCGAACGGGATGCGGGGCGCGGCGGCGGCAAGGGAGTGGCAAGGCGGCGGCTGGCGTTGGGGCAGGGTGGCGAGGCGGCGATGGCGGGTCGGGATAGCGGGCGGAAGCGCCCGGCGCTGAGGAGCTTCGGGCTGGTCCTGGCCGGCGTGCTGCTCGCCGTCGCGCTCGGCGGCACGGTGCTGCTGGTGGACCTGAGATTCGCCGGCGGCCGCATCATCAACGCCGCCATGGGAAGCGGGGACTTGGCCGATGCCTGCCGCAGGCCCCTGCAGCAGCGGCTCGCCGAGAAGGGGTTCGAACCGGCCGACCTCGAATTCGGGCCCGAGCCGGCGCTCGGCTCGCCCTGGTCGCGGGAGCGGACCTTCGGCGACAGCTTCACCTTCCGGGACGGGGCGGAAGCGGTGCGGGTGGACGGCGTCGTGGCCTGCGTGGTGTCGACGGCGGGGGCCAGGGTCGAGTTCCGTGTCGCCAGCCCGCCGCATCGGAACGCCTGAACCCGCCACGGCCGGGGCCGGCGGCCCGACATGGAAAGGGCGCCTCACCGGGGGTGACGCGCCCTCATCCGTCTTCTTGTGCCCTTGCCGGAGGGCCCGGGTCGAAACCGCGCTCGGCGGACATCGACGCGGCCTCACATCATCGCGGCGGCGCCGATCATCAGCCAGGCCGTCAACGCGCCAGCGGCGATCCACATCGTCTTGTCCATGTCCAGTCTCCATTCGTTGCTGAAATGCTAACGTCACGGAGGCCGGAAAAGTTCTGGGGCACGCGATATCGATGTTGACGGGGCGGATTCATTCTGAATTCGCCTGCCGCCCCCGCGACCGGTCCGCGGGTCGCGGCATGCCGGCCCGGCGTCAGGCCGAGCCGTGGGAGCGGCGGTCCTGCTCCTCCTGCGCGTAGCGGCGGCGCTTCGCGTCGTACATGGCGGCATCGGCGCGCCGGGCGGTCTCCTCGAGGCGCTCGCCCGCCTGCGAGGTGGCGTGGCCCATCGACAGTCTCAGCGCGATGCCCGGGTAGAACTGGTTGTTCATGGCCTGCAGGTCCTCGATGTCGACGACGACCTGGGCGGCCGCCTCCGTGTCGAGCCCGGGCAGGATCACGGCGAACTCGTCGCCGCCGATCCGCGCCGCATGGCAGGGCTTGGCGATGGCCGACGAGATGACCTCGGCGGCGCGGCGCAGCAGCGAGTCCCCGGCTTCGTGGCCGGAGCCGTCGTTCGCCGCCTTGAGGCCGTCGAGGTCGATGACGATGAGCGAGACCGGGCTCGGCCCGCGGCGCTGCAGCCGGTTGAGTTCCTCGACGTAGAAGGTCCGGTTGTAGAGCTTGGTCAGCACGTCGTGGTTGCCGAGGAACTCGAGATAGGCCTCGGCCTTCTTGCGCGCCGTGATGTCGGTGAGGGCGACCTGCACGAGCGACCAGTCCTTCTCGTGTCCCGGGAACACCGAGAACTGCAGGTGGAGGTGGAGGGCCTGGCCCGACAGCGTGTAGTTCACCACCTCGCGGCGCTGGAACAGCTTGCCGTCCCAGAGGTCGATCAACTGCTCGCGGAAATGGCCCCGCATGTCGTCCCGAAACACGTCGCCGAGGCGGGCCAGCAGGGTCGGCTGGTCGCCGGCCTCGAACAGGTCGAGCGTGTGGCGGTTCACCTCGATGACGCGGATCTCCATCATGCAGCGCTCGACGAAGTCGGGGTGCACGTCGGTGAAGGTGCGGAAGTCGGTGATGCCGCGCTCGCGCAGCGGGTCGATCAGGGACTTGATGGCGCTGAAGTCCTCGACCCAGAGCGACACCGGCGAATGTTCGAACAGGCCACGGGCGTAGTCGCCGCTGTCGGCGAGCCGCCGGCGCGCGCTTTCCCGCTCCGTCACGTCCTCGAGCGACACCATCACGCGGTCCCAGCGGTCCTCGTGTCCCGGCAGCACGGCGCCGGACAGCTGCACGTCGATCCTGCGCCCCGACAGGCTGTAGTTGACGGTCAGGCCGGAGAAGGTCGAATGGCCGTCCCAGAGCTGGACCAGTTCGTCGACGAAGGCGGTCAACATGTCGCCGCTGAAGATGCCGCCGAGGTTCGCCACGAGGTGGTCGCGGTCCCGCGCCTCGAACATGTCGAGCGTCCGGCGGTTGACCTTCAGCACCTGGATCCGGGCCGAGCAGGCGGAGATGCGGGCGGGATCGGCCGCCAGAAAGGCGCGCAGGTCGGTGACGCCGGAGCGCCGCCAACCCGCGAAGAGGTCGCGGATGCCGCTGTAGTCTTCCAGCCAGAGCGACACCGGCGCGAGATCGAACATGCGCGCGTCGTCGGCCGCCGCGACGCGCGAAGCGTCCGGCGAGTCGTGCCCGTCCTGCATCGGCTTACATAGCCCTCATTCAGCGACGGCATGTGACCGTATCGGCGCTGATTTGACAATCACCCGGATGGCGGCTCGCCCTCCGCGCGGCCGGCGCGCGCCTGTCGCGCGCCCCGGCGCCGGCTGACCAGGATCTCGGCCAGGGTGACGGGGCGGAAGTTCTGGGCGTCGACGCCGACGTCGTATTGGCGCGGCATCGGGGTCAACTTGCCGTGGGAATGGCCGTGCAGGTTCACGGCGCCGCGGCCGATGCCGTTCCAGGTGCGGAACGCGTAATGGCACAGCACCAGGGGGCGCCCCTCGACGGCGATCTCGGCATAGGGGGTCACGGAGGCCCACCCCGGCAACGCCAGCGTGGCGGCGCCGTCGTTGTTGCCGGTGACGAGGTGCTTTTCGCCCGCCAGGGCCGACAGGATCGCGGCGATGCGGTCCGGCGCCGGCCCGAGCGCGAAGTCGCCGAGGTGCCAGACCGTGTCGTCCGGCCCCACCCTGGCGTTCCAGCCTTCGATCAGCCCGGCATCGTGGGCGTCGAGCGTCGGAAAGGGCCGGTGGTCGAAGCGCAGCGCGCGCGTGTCGCCGAAATGGGTGTCGCTGGTGAAGAACGTCGTCATGGCGCATGAACGCCCGAACCCGGCACGGAGGTCGCGCGCCCCTGGCCGTCGGGCGTCCGGCGTGCCACCTCAAGGCATCCCAAAGGCACGGGAGGCGAGCCGGTGGCCATCAGATTCGTGAACACGGAGCCGGTGGCCGAGACGCCCGAGCCCCCCGAGGCGGCGGCGGCGGCGCCACCTCGGTCCCGTCGGCGCAGCGCCGAAGCGGAGCCCGAGCCGCCGCCGGACGCCGCCCCGGAGGAGGCGCCCGACCCCGCGCCGCGGTCGCGCCGTCGCGGCGGGAGCACCCGCGGCGGCGACGAGCCTGCTGCCGCCGCCGACGTGGTCGCGGGTCCGGCGCCCGGAGAGGCCGCCGCCCCGCCCGACGCCGCCCCACCCGAGGCCGTGGCGACTGCCCTGCCGGGCTTCGAGGATCGTCCGAAGCCGCGCCGCCGCGCCGCCCGGCCCTATCGGGGCTTCGGCTGAGCTCCGCCGGGTCTCCGGCGCCCGGGCGTCGCGGACGTGTCGCGCGTGTCTGGGTGATCGGGGGGACGGGCCGTCGTCCGGACACGCTCAGTTCAGCGCTTCGGCGGCCTGGCGCCCTCCGGCCCGCACCCGCCGGTGCCCGTCGCCCTCCGCCACGGCGACGATGCGGTCGCGCCCCGCCCGTTTGGCCGCGTAGAGCCGCTCGTCGGCCAGGGCCATGACGCCGACGGGGTCGATGGCCTCGTCGCGGCTCGCGAGACCGATGCTGGCGGTGACCCGCAGCGCCGGATGGACCTCGCGCCAGTCGAGCGCCGACAGCATCGCCTGGACGCGCCGGCAGACGGCGAGCGCCTCGTCGTCCTCCGTGCCCGGCAGCACGAGCACGAATTCTTCGCCGCCCATGCGAGCCGCGACGTCGCCGCCGCGCACCGCCGCCCCGAGCAGCGCGCCGACGCGGCGCAGCACCTCGTCGCCGAGCGCATGGGAGAAGCGGTCGTTGATGCTCTTGAAGTGGTCGAGGTCCAACACGGCGACCTGGAACGGCTGCGCCGCGTGCCGGAGCCGATCCAGCGTTTCGTCGAGGAGGCGCCGGTTGCCGAGCCCCGTGAGCGCGTCGATGCGGCTCGTCTGGGTGAGTTCGTCGGCCCGGAGCTTGAGGCGGTCGACCTCGTAATGGAGCTCGGCCAGCCGGACGCGGCGCTGCACCTGCTCGGCCGCCAACGTCGCCTGCGTGTCGTGGAACTGCTTGAAGAGGGCCAGGGCGAGGTCGAACCGCCCGAGGCTCTCCTGGATCTCCGACATGATCCTGAGCGCGTGGGCGCGCGAATCGGTGTTGCGGGACTCGCGGGCGAGGGCGAGCGCCCGGTCGCAGACCGGCAGGGCTTCGGCGCCGCGCCCCTGGCGCACGAGGAGGCCGCTCCGGGTGTAGAGGAAATGCGCCAGGGCGCGGACGCCGGGCTCCAGCGGCAGCTCTTCCCAGCGCGCCAGATGCGCTTCGGCGGCGTCGAGCCCGCCGCGCGCCACCTCGTATTCGGCGGCGTTGCAGAGCGCCAAGCGGGCACACCAGGGGGCCGGATGGGCGCCACCGGGCGCGGTGATGGCCAAGGCTTCGCCGTTGATCGCCAGGGCGTCGTCCAGCGCGGCCCGCGCCTCGGCCTCCTCGCCGAGGCCCGCGTGCCGGTAGCCCGCCTCGGACCGGATGCCGGCGAGGTTGATCAGCCACCAAGCCACCAGTTGCGGGTTTCCGTGCCGGCGCGCCAGCGCCAGCGCCCGCAGGCTCAGGGTATCGGCGCGGTCGATCTGCTTGCAGCTCCAGAAGACCACGGCCAGCACGTTGGCGGCCCAGCTTTCCGCTTCCAGGGCGCCGGGCGCCTCGGCCGCGCCGAGCGGCTCGGCTGCCCCCACCGCCGCCAGCGCCGCCTCGATGGCGGCTTCCGTCAGCCCCGTCTCGAGCAGCAGCCAAGCCACCACGGCCTGCGCCACGACCTCGCGGGCGGCGAGGCCGAGCGTGCCGAAGAGCCGCCGCGCTTCCTCGCCATGGCCGAGGCCCATCTCCACCTCGCCGACCTGGAAGCAGGCCCAGGCGACGGCCAGCGCCGCCTCGGCGGCCGAGCCGTGGTCGCCCCGGGCTTCCGCCGAACGCCGGGCGGCGAGGCCTATCGCCAGGGCCGTGACCGGGTCGCCCGCCTTCGCGGCGGCCGTGCAGTCGGCGAGATCGGAACCGTCGTCACGCATCGGGCTCGGTCCGGCGCCGCGATGCCACGACAGGCCCGACGCGAGATGTGATGGATGCGAAGGTCGCATGCGACATCGCAAGCCGCAATCGCGCCATGCCGGCATCGTTGACGAGCCGTAGCGCGATGCCGCCGCATCGCCGCCGTGGGGACGAAGGATCCGTTAAGGACCGTGGGCGGGCTCGCGTTCCGAAACTGGCGCATGCCGGGCGGTCTTGGTCTATTGGCTCCGCGCCGGCTGCCGTCAGGCGGTGGTTTCGAGCAGCGCCTTGGCGAAATAGTCGTGCGGACCCGCGACGCCCGGCAGGGCGAAGAAATAGCCGCCGCCGACGGGCTTGATGTATTCTTCCAGGGGCTCGCCGTTCAGCCGCGTCTGCACGGCGATGAAGCCGCGGTCGAGGTCGGACTGGAAGGACGAGAACAGCAGGCCCATGTCGAGCTGCCCCGCCTTGGTGAGGCCGTTCGAATAATTGTAGGCGCGGCGCAGGATGACGCTGTCGGCCGAGGCGGCGTCGCGCGGGTTGGCGCGGCGGATATGGGCGTCGAGCGGCACGCGCCGGCCCTCGGGGTCGGAGCCGTAATCGGGCAGGTCGCGCTCTTGGGCGAGGCCGAGCGGTGCCCCTTCGGCCTTGTCGCGGCCGATGATGGTTTCCTGCTCGCGCAGGGGCGTCCTGTCCCAGCGCTCGACCAGCGTGCGGATCACGCGCACGACGTGGTAGGTGCCCCCGGCCGTCCAGGCGGGCTCGCCGGCGCGGTCGTCGACCCACACGATGCGGTCCATCAGGGCCTCGTCGCGGGCATCGAGGTTCGCGGTGCCGTCCTTGAAGCCGAGCAGGTTGCGCGCGGTGTCGCGGCCCTGGGTCTTGATCGTGTGGGGCGGCAGGAAGCCGTCCTGCTTCCAGCGCAGCGCCAGCCCGTCCGGGAAGTCCTTCAGCAGGGCGCGCAGCGCGTGGATGTTGGTTTCGGCCGTGTTGGCGTTGAACTGCACCAGCAGGTCGCCGTGGCAGCAATCGTGGTCGAGCGCGTCGTTGGGGAAGGCCGCCATGGCGGCGAGGCGCTTCGGGCGGTGCGCGGCGAGGCCGAAGCGCCCGTCGAACAGCGAGGCGCCGAAGGCGAGCGTCATCGACAGGTTGTCGGACATGCCGCCCGGGCCGAGCAGGCCGCTGTCGGGGGGCGGCAGCTTGGCGTCGGTGGGGGCCGGCATCTCGCCCGCCATCAGGGCGGCGGTGCGGGCCGTGAGGCGCCGCATCAGCTCGGCGAGTTCCGCGCGGTCGTCCGCCAGCACGTCGAAGGCCGCCACCAGCGCCGCGGCGGGCTGCGACGTCACGATGCCGGCCTGGTGCCGGCCGTAGAAGGGCTGGCGGTCGCGCGTGCCGTCCGCGTCGGGCGCGGCGCGGCGCTCCTCCTCGGCGTTCGCGGCCCGGGCCGCACCCGGGGCGAGGCCGGCGGCACCCGCGAGGCCGAAGCCCACCAACAGGCTGCGGCGCCCCGGGCAGGCCGGCGCCTCCTCCGGCGCGGGCGCGGCGGGGCGGGCGAGGCCGCCGAACGGGCAGCGTCCCAGGATGGTCTTGCGCTCCGTCATGGTCGCAGCTCCCGTGTCAGAGTCCGTGACTGCATCGCACTCGTGCCTGAACGCCCACCGGTGTCATCGCGGAAGACCCCCGGCATGTCGGGGAAGCGGGCGTTCATCCACGGGCTCTCAGTCGATGCCGAGCGTGCCGCGCAGGGTCGACAGGTCCTCGGCGAGGGCCGTCACCGGGCCCTTCAGCCGATTGCGGTCCTCGGGGGCGAGCTTGTCGTAGGATTCGAAGCCCTGGCCGTTGCGATACTTGGCCAGCACGGCGTCGACCTTGGCGAAGTTGCCCTTGACGCGGGCGACGAGGGCGGGGTCGCGCTTCTGCACGAGCGGGTCGAGCAGCGCGACGATCTTCTGGGCGCCGTCGACATTGGCCTGGAAGTCGAAGAGGTCGGTGCGGCTGTAGCGGTCCTCCTCGCCCGAGATCTTCTTGGAGGCGACTTCCTCGATGAGGTCGGCGGCGCCGCCCACCATGCTCTTCGGCGTGATGGCGAGGCCCGAGACGCGCCTGTGCAGGTCTTCGGTGTCGGCCATAAGCTTGTCGGCCACGGGCGCCAGCCCCGCCGTCGACTTGTCGCCGAACAGCCCCTTCTCGATGCGGTGGAAGCCGGTGAAGCCGGGGTCCTCGGCCTTCTTCTCGAAATCGTCCTCGCGGCTGTCCATGGAGCCGTCGAGGTCGTTGAACAGCTCGGCGATGGGCTCGATCCGCTCGTAATGCTGGCGCGTCGGGGCGTAGAGGGCCTGGGCGTCGGCGAGCTTGCCGGCCTTCACGGCCGCCGTGAAGGCGCGGGTCTCGGTCACGAGGGCGTCGATCTCCCGGGTGACGTAGACCTTGTATTCCGCCAGCGGCCCCACGAGGTCCATGGGCGACACGGCGGCCGGCTTGGCGTCGGCCGCGGCCGGCTGGCTCGCCGCCACCTTCAGCACGCCCTTGGGGTTCGACAGAAGCCCGCAGGTCATCTGGTAGTCGCCGGCATCCAGCGTCGCCGTGATGGTCTGGGTGAAGCCCGGGATGATGTTCTCGCGCTCCTCGACGACGTCGACGCCCTTGAGGATCTCCCATTCCACGGCGCGCTTCGAGGCGTTCTTGATCTTGAAGACCGACTTGCCGGGCACGACCGCGACATTGGCCGGCTCGCAGCCCTTGTCGGAGATCGTCACCCCGACCGGCGCGGTGTCGGCGGCACGGGCGGCGCCCAGAGCGCCCGCGGCGCAGAGCGCGGCGAGGCTGACGGTGAGGCGGGCGGCGGTCGTCATGGGGGCTCGATCCTGAGGTGGGGAGGTCGGAGGGGTCAGGCGGGGCGCGCGGCGGGCACGCCGGGGCGGCCGGGGGCGAAGAGCAGCCACAGGGCCGGGACGAGGAAGGCGAGGTAGACGGCGACCTCGCCCACCGTGGGGGCATCCTGGTAGCCGAAGATGCCGGACAGGAGCGTGCCGACCGTGCCGTCGGCGGGCAGCACGTTGGACAGGTCGAAGGCGCGCTCCTGCAGCCCGTTCCACAGGCCCGCCTCGTGGAAGGCGCGCAGCGCCCCGGCGAGCAGGCCCGCCGCCACGAAGACGATGAGGCCGGAGGTCCAGGCGAAGAAGCGGCGCAGGTCGAGGCGGTAGCCGCCGTAGGTCACGGCCGCGCCGAACGCCACGGCGGAGACCACGCCGAGCAGGGCGCCGAGCGGCGGGCCCCAGCCGAGGTCCTGCTGGAAGGTGGCGAGCAGGAAGAAGACCGATTCCAGCCCCTCGCGCCCGACCGCGAAGAAGGCCATCAGCACGAGCGCCATGGCGCCGCCCGACCGGCGCGACAGCGCCGCCTCGACGGAGCCGTGCAGCTCGCTCCTGATGGACCGGGCGGCCTTCTTCATCCAGAAGATCATGGAGGTGAGCACCCCCACCGCCACCAGAGCCACCGCACCCTCGAAGAACTCCTGCTGCTTCTGCGGGAACTCGGCTTCGGCGGCGTTCATGGCGATGCCGAGCGCGAGGCAGATGGCGGTGGCCAGGACCACGCCGGCCCACACCGCCGGCATGAAGCGCGAGCGGCCCGTCTGCTGGAGGTAGCCCGCCACGATGCCGACGATCAGCGCCGCCTCGATCCCTTCGCGCAGCATGATGAGATAGGCGACCAGCACGGCGGCGTTCTCCTGGTGGGGGCGATCAGTGGTCGGGTTAGGACCGTGTCGTCGCGTCTTCAAGCCAAATCGACAGTCGCGGCCTCAACTTAGAACGGCTGGAAACTGCGCGGCCTCCAACTCGGAACGGGTCCAATCTGTTGTTTCGAACGGTCCTAAACTGCGATGCCGCACCGGGACGGCGAGGTCGGCGAGGGCGAGGCGCAACGCTTGCGGCAGGCGGTCGCGGGCCGCGATGGGCCGCCCGGACCGGAGCGCCGTCAGGGCGGCGACGAGGTCGGCCTCGTCGGCCGACAGGGACCGGCACGGCGGCAGAAGCAGCAGCAGCGCCACCCCCTCGCGCCGCGCCGCGCGCAGCAGGGCCGCGGACCGCGCCACCACCAGCGCGCCGTCACGGGGGCCGAAGGCGGCCTCGGCCTCGGCGAAGGCCGCGTCGAAGCAGGCCGCGTCGCCCGTCTCGGCCGCGGCGGCGACGAAGCGCAGCGCCAGGACGAGGGCGCGCTCCGGCCCCTCGCGCGGCAGGGCTGCGGCCGCCTCGGCCCGGCAGGCGCGGTCCGGGCAGGCGATCTCGGCCGGGGCGGCGGCGAGGGGGCAGCGCCGGGGCAGGGGGCTCATGCCGCCGCCCGTCAATGCAGGGTGGCGGCGGCGGGCCGCGGCCGCCCTTCCGGCGCCGGGACCGGCTCCTCGGGGCCGGGCTGCGGCAGCAGCACACCGACGGTGGCGATGGCGGCGCCGAGCTCCATCAGGGAGCGGCCCAGCAGCGCGCTGGCGGGCGGCGCCAGGATCTCGGCGAAGAGCCGGGCGAGGTCGTCGCGGTCGTGGCGCTGCGCCGCCGCCACGGCGGCGAGCAATCGGGTCTCGTCCTCCGACAGGCCGGGGTGGGGCGGGCAATGGACGGTGAGGGGCCGGGACGTGCCCAGGACGAGGCGCGTCATGGCGTCGTCGAGCGCCACGGCGGCGGCCGGCGCGCCGATGTTGGCGAAGGCCGAGGCGACGGGCTCGGCCGGCAGGCGTCGGCCCCGGCAACAGCAGGCCCAGGCCCGAAAGCTCCACAGGACGAAACGTTCCGACAGCGCCAGGGCTTCGAGGGGGCTGGTGGACGCCTGCGGCGCGGCGTGGATCATGGCGGCATCTCCGGCCAAAACGGCCCTGGAGGGGGGAAGCGGGGCCGACGGGCGGGTGGCTCCGCGCCCGTCGGCCCCTCGTCTTCCGATGCCGTGATCGAGCCGTCAATATAGGCCGGATCTATTGGAAAGTTTCGAAATGGAGATGAGAACAAGTCCAGATTATCTGCGGCCCGGCATCGCCCGGCGCTCCCGGGCTGACGGCAATGCTCTCGGGCAGCATCGGCCGTCTCCGAGTCGCATTGGCGACTCCAAGCCGATGAAACTGCTCTCCATTCGGAACTGGAGCGAATTCGCCGAAGGCGAAAGCGCTCTCGGTCCGATGTTCCTGCGGATGCGCCGGAGCCGACGGCGCTTCGGATCTGCCGCGGGCCCCCGCGGCGCCTTCTGCCCGCGGGGCTCGGCGCCACGCGACCCGGTGGTGCCGCCCGATCGCCACCTGCCCTACCGGTCCCGGCCCGGCACCCAGAGCACGTCGCCGTCGCGCAGGTGGTTGCAGTGGCGCGACGCCACGAAGAGGAAGTCGGACAGGCGGTTGGCGTAGGCGATGGCGGGGTCGCCGACCGTCTCCCCCTGGCCGACCTTGAGGTCCACCATGAGGCGCTCGGCGCGGCGGCATATGGTGCGGGCGAGGTGGAGCGCGGCGGCGGCCGGCGTGCCGCCGGGGAGCACGAAGCTGCGCAGCGGCGCGAGGTCGGCGTTCAGCGCGTCGATCTCGCGCTCCAGCCGGTCCACCTGGCTCTGGACGACGCGCAGCCGGCCCCCCTCGGCCTCGGCTTCGGCCGGCGGGGTCGCGAGGTCGGCGCCGAGGTCGAACAGGTCGTTCTGGATGCGGCCCAGCATGGCGTCGAGCTCGGGCGATTCCGTCGCGGCCGAGAGCCGGGCGAGGCCGATGGCGGCGTTGCACTCGTCGACCGTGCCGTAGGCGGCGACGCGGGCATCCGACTTGCGCCGCCGCTCGCCGGAGCCGAGCGCGGTCGACCCGTCGTCGCCGGTGCGCGTGTAGATGCGATTGAGGATCACCACGGCATCACCCCCTGAAGTACAGCACCGTCATGACCACCAGGATGGCCACGAACTGGAGCCCGACGCGCCAGCGCATGAGGCGCTGGGACGTGTTGGAACTGCCGCCCCGGACCATGTTGACGAGTCCGGCCAGCAACACGGCGAAGACGAGCCCGATCGCGACCAGGATGAAAGCGTTGGCGGTGGCGGCGGACATGGGATGGGCACCGGGGCGGGACGATCCACGACCTTACGCGATCCCGCGGCGCGCCGGTAGCCGGGCCCGGGCGGTCACGAACGCGCGGGGCCGTCGCCGCGGCTCCGCCCCTTCGCGTCCCGCCGCGGCTCTGCCTGTCCGCGCCCGGCGCGACGTCACCCCGGCATCATGCTCTTGACCTTGGCGGCCCAGAGCACGTCGGCGTCGAGCACCGGCTCGCCGAACTGGCCGTGGAGGGCGAAGCGGCCCTCCATGCGGCCGCGCAGCAGCTGTTTCACCAGCACACGCCCGTCCGCCAGCCCCACCACGCAGAGCCGGCCCACGAGGTCGTCCGTCACGGGCTCGCGCCGGTCGTCGAAATACACCCGCCAGCCGTTGAACAGCGGGCCCAGGCTCTCGCCCCGTACCTCCGCCGCCACCGTTTCGGGCGTGCCGTCCTCGGGCGCTGGCGCCTCGTCGAGCGGGCCCTGGGTTTCGGCGTAGAAATGCATCTCGGTCCCGGCCCCCACGTAGCCGGCGATCGGCACGCTGCCGGCCCGCTCCGTCACCACGTCGCCGGGGTCCACCCCGTAGGCCTCGCCGGCGAGCTTGATCCACTTGTCCGACAGGCGCCGGCTGCCGCCCTCGAGCTTGGCATATTGGTTGCGGGTGGTTCCCAGGGCGGCGGCGGCCTCGTCCTGCGTCCAGCCGCGGCCTTCCCTCAGCTGTCGCAGGTTGTTGGCCACGGCGATCCCCAGGAACATGCCCAAAATGGGCACAAACGCTTGACGGACGTGCCCAATATGGGCATATTAGCCGGGTCGGGGGCGAGTCGTCCAGACCCTCCGGCCCCGCAACCCCTGACAATGTTGGACATCATGGTCCCGTCGACGTCGGCTTTCGCCGCGGAGCGCCCGGTCGCGCCCGCTTATCCCTGGTTCCCGCCCGCCGCGACGGCCGTCGTCGGGCTGGCGCCCCGCGCCTGCCGCTGGCCCCTGGGGGAGCCGCGGAGCGCGGGTTTCGCCTTCTGCGGCGCGGCGCGGCGGGCCGGCGCCAGCTATTGCCCGCAGCACGCCGGGCTGTCGCGCCACGCCGGGCCGGGGAGCCGGGCATGAGCCCGCCGCTCGTGCTGCGCGCGCCGCGCCGGCGGGGCGCCTTTGGCCTCGACGAGCGCCGCCGGCCCGACCCCGCCCGGGTGGAGGAGGGTCTGCGCGGCTTCCTGGCGCTGCGCCTGCCGGAGGTTTGGCCGCTGTCGCCTGGCGGGGCTGAGCCTGCCGACGCCAGCGGGCGCACCCTGGCGCTGCTGCTGCCGCGCGGCCATGTGGCGCTGCTGCGCATCGAGCGCGACCCCGAGCGCCCGGGGCCGGCGGCCTGCGCCCTCGCCGAGCGCTGCATCGCCCTCCGCATCCCCCACGCCGTCGTGTCGAGCCTGGCGGAGGGCCGGGCGGCGTTGCGCCGGCTCGGCGTCGAGCGGCCGCCCGGCGGCCCGGGCCCGGCGCGCGGCGGCCCGACGCTCGCCTCCGTCTTCGGGAGGGCGTGACGGTGCCGCGCCGCAAGGTTGAGGCCGTGTCGCTGGCCGGCGGGCGTGTGGCGCCCGGCCACCAGGACGCCACGCCCGAGCGCCTGCGCCACGCCCGGCAGGACGGCGAGGCGCCGGTGGCGGCGGGCGGCCTGCGCCGCATCTCCGACCCCTTCGACGTCTTGCGGGCCCGCAACCTGCTCGACCGCCACGACATCGCCGCCAACGAGACGCTGTGGCACGCCGGCGACCGTCTGCGCGCCCACTGGCATCGCGCCGGCCTCGACGCCCTGTCGGCCGTCGACCTCGCCCGTCCCCACGTCGACGGCGGCAGCGCCGACCCCACCCCCGGCGACGCCGCCCGCCGCCACCGGGACGCCCTGCGCCGGGCCGAAGCGGCCGTCGGGGTGCGCCTGATGCCCTATGTGGCGGGTGTGGTGCTGGCCGCCCGCCCCGTCGCGGCCCTGCGCGACCTCGTCGCCGACAGCGCCCATGCCCGCACCGCCGAGGCCCTGGCGCTGGAGCGGCTGCGCGAGGGGCTGCACCGGCTGTGCGAACACTGGGGCATGAGCGCCGCGGCGCGTCCGCTGCCGCTGGCGCGGTGGCGGGCGGAGACGTGAGGCAGGGGTGCCGTATGCCCTTGTCAGTCGAGCCCGCCACCGGCTATCTCGACCGGGCAGGCCGCGCGTCGGGGGATCGGTGGATCGTCGTCGCACCCGGCCGTGGGACATGGGGCGCGTCGGGACATGACCAGGCACGGTGGGGATGGCGTCGCCGGCGGGATCGTCCCGCCCGCGCGCGGGGCGGGCTTCCTCAGCCGCCGGTCGTTCCTGGTCGGCTCGGCCGCGGGGTTCGGCGCGCTCGGGCTCGCCGGCTGCGCGACCTCCGACGCCCTGATGCTCGCCGAGGCCGCCAAGGCCTATGGCCCGATCCCGGACGAGAAGTTCCCGATCCCGGCGGTGAACATCGCCAAGCTGGACCCGAAGTTCTTCCGCCGGACGGTGCGGTACGAATCGCCCGAAGCGCCCGGCACCATCGTGGTCGACCCCGGCAACTATTACGTCTACCGCATCGAGGGCGCGGGCTCGGCGACCCGCTACGGCGCCAATGTCGGCCGCAACGGCTTCCTGTGGCACGGCGACGCCTATGTCGGCCGCAAGTCGGAATGGGCGACGTGGACGCCGCCCAAGGAGATGATCCAGCGCCAGCCCGAGGCCGCCGCCTATGCCCACGGCATGCCGGGGGGGCTCGACAACCCGCTCGGCGCCCGCACCCTGCACCTCTACCAGAACGGCGCCTATACGCTCTACACGATCTACGCCAGCAGCGACCCGGACACGATCGGCAAGGGCATCACCAGCGGCTGCGTCGGCCTGCTCAGCCAGGACATGATCCACCTCTACGCCCGGACGCCGATCAAGACGAAGGTCGTGGTTCTGCCGGCGTAGAGCCCGCCAGGCTCCCGCTTCGGGCCTGGCCTGCATCGGCGACGCCGCGACCCGGGCTGGACCGGCTCGTCGACGGCGCCCCCGCCGGGACGCCGAGCGGCGCGGAGGATGTTGCAACGGTCCCGCTCTCCTCCGACACGGGCGCGTAGAGGCCGACCGACGTCCTGGCTCCCCGCACCACGGCATCGGCGACGTGCCGGAAGGCCATCGTTCGTCCGGCGACCGCCACCACGGCGTCGCTGACCAGCACGGTCGTCCCGTGCTCCTTGTTGAGCGCCTCGATGCGGGACGCGACGTTTACGACATGGCCCAGCACCGTATAACTCATGCGGCCGGGCGTGCCGACGTTGCCCAGCATGGCCTCGCCCCTGTGCAGGCCGAAGCGGGACCGCATGGCCGGCAGACCTTCCGCGGCGAAGGCGGCGTTGAGGCCGGCGATGCGCGCTTCGGCGGCGAGCGCCGCCGTGCAGGCCGCCGCGGCCGCGCCCTCGCCGTCCCAGAACGCCATGACGCTGTCGCCGATGAACTTGTCGACGGTCCCGCCCGAGGCGATCACGGCGTCGGCGATGGCGGCGAGGTGGCGCGACAGCTGCGCCGTCAGGTCCACGGGGGCGACGTCCTCGGCCAGGGCGGTGAAGCCCTCGATGTCCGAGAACATGACGACCACCTCCTGCTTGATCCCTCCGAGGCCGGGCATGGCGCCGCGTTCGACGATGCCCTTGACGAGGCGTGGCGGCGTGAAGGTGGCGAAGGCCCGCAACGCGAGCTCCAGGGTATCGACGGCCTCGGACAGGCGCGCGACCTCCCGAAGCCGGCTCGGGCGGCGCGGCGCGCGGAGGCCACGAAACGCGACGATGTGTTCGACGTCCGATGCCAGGGCCATGATGGGACCGGACATGGACCGCGCCGCCTGCAGCGCCAGCACCAGGGCCAGGGCCACCACGGCGCATTCGACGCCCAGCACCCGCCGCAGCCAGCGCAGGACCGGCGCGTCGAAGACCGCGTCGGGCAGGGTGTTGGCGATCAGAAAGGTGCGGTTGTCGAAACGCAGGGTGGCGAAGCTCGCGAGGACGCGGTCGCCGGGGAGGTCGAGGTCCATGGCGCGCAGATCGGGATCGCGGCGGAAGGCGCGATAGACGGCATCCACCCGGTCCAACCCGGTCGTGGTGCCGCTCCGCGACTGGTGATCCGCCCGGTCCAGCATGAGGGGCAGGCCGGTCACGGCGCTGTCGGCGACGAGCCAGCCGTCGTCCTCCAGGATGGAGACCTGCTCGCCGTCGAAGGCCACGCTGTCCCGGAGCGATGCCGACAGGTCGTCGAGCGTGACGTCGATGCCGAAGACGTCCGTCCCGCTCCCCCCACCCCGACGGGAGAGGGTGACGCCGCTGACCGAATAATCCTGGAAGCGGTAGGGTGGGGTGACGACGCCGCGGTCCGTCGCCTGCGCGAGCCGGTACCACGGACGCTGCCGGGGATCGTAGCCGGCCGGCGTCGGCGGGGACCGGGCGAGGATCCCGAAGGTCGCGTCGAGATAGGCGAAGCTGTCGGAGCGCGACCCGTCGCGGGTGGCGCCGGTCTGGACCTCGAAGGCTGCATCGCCGACGCCGGCCGCTTCGGCCCTGCCGCGGTCCGCCGGCGTCAGCGCGCGGGCGAGGCCGAAGCTTCCGTCCGCCTTGGCGAAGACGATCGCCAGCGCCACCGGAGACGTCGCGCGAAGGTCTGACAGCACGCGCGCCAACCTGACCGCGGCGGCCTCGTCGGCCGTGTCCGACGGGAAGCCCGCCGCCAGGGTGGCGAGCACGGCGTTGGCGCCGCCGAACTGGGCGTCGAACCTCGAGCGCACGCCCGACGACACGAGCGCGAACTGCTGCTCGACCTGCGTCCGACGCATCGACGCGAGCGTGCGCTCGCTGAGCGCGAGCGGGACCGCGGCCGCCACCACGACGAGGAGCGTGAAGGCGAGGATCAGCACGGTCCGGAAGCGCAGGGTCGGGTGCGTCGACCGGATGCCGGCCCGGGTCGACCCGACGCGGACGGTCATGGCGGGGGTCCTCCGCAGGCGACGTCAGGTCTCGGATTCGCCGGTGGCCGCCCGCCAGGATCGCCGTCGGGGCCGGACAGCTGCGGCAGGCCCGTCGGTCCGGTCCCCATGCGTCACGGCCGGTCCATGTGCCACAGGGCGTCGCGCAGCGGGCGGCTCGACACCGAGATGGGGCCGCCGATGTCCGAATCGAAGTCGATGATCAGGTAGACCGAGGAGGCGACCGACACGGCCGACAGCACCAACACGAAGGCGGTGAGCCGGTTGCGCGGCGACATGAGGCCGAAGATCAGGAACAAAGCCGCGAGCCAGCCCACCAGCACCCCGAGCAGGATCGGCGACAGGTCCGACGGGGCGCGCTCGATGAGCGACCAGCGGATCGCCTGCACGGTGCGCAGGTCCTGGCGGAGCAGCGCGGCGAGGCGGTCCTGCCGGGCGCCGGACGGCGACAGCGCCTCGATCCCGTCATCCATGTCGGTCAGCATGGCGGTGTATTCGGCCGTCTCACCGCTGCCGGGCTGGACGGGGTGGACCGGGGACGGGTAGGGGCCGGAGGGGTGCGGCTCGTCCGGCCACTGGTCGGCGATCACGGCCGCCGTGAAGGTCCGCAGCACCGTGCGGAGCGGCGTCGCCGGGACGCCGTAGTCGCGCAGGTGGCGGTCGAGATCGGCCAAAGCGATGCCGTAGCGCCGGTAGGTCTCGGCATGGGCGTCGAACTCGGTCTTGCCTGAGTTGACCAGGAGGCCCAGCACCAGTCCCGAGATCGTCGCCACGATGGCGGCGATGGCGCGGACCGACTCGGTGGTGGGGCTCGTCTTGTGGTGGTCCTTGAGCCAGCGCCGGCCCCATCGGCCCAGCAGGGTGCAGCCGAGCAGGACGGCCAGGATCGCCAGGGTTTCGAGGATTTCCAAGCGCGCTGTCTTTCATCAGGTCGAAGGTTCCCGCATCGCGCCCGGTCGCGATCGGTAAGGGCGCCATGCGCCCCGCCGTGCTGGCCCTCGCATCCGCTGACGTCGCCCGTCCTCACCGGCCGTCCGACAAGCCTTCGAAATAGTCGAAGAACACACGGTCCGGATCGTAACGGTCCCGAAGCTCGCCGAGCTTCCGCCATTTCTCGGGCGCGAAGGCCTGCACGGCACTGGATGGTCGTTCCACGGTGTTGGCCTCGCCGATGTAATAGCCTGTGTTGTAGGGCCGCAACGTCGTCACCACCGCCTGATGCCAGTCCGCGTTGACCTGATCGTCCGCCGCGTCCCGCCACATGGACCAGGGCCCGCCGTACACTTTGGCCGACATGGACCGCGCCATGTCCTTCTGCGGGGCGGGGACGTCGGGGCCGCAGAAGATGGTGAACAGGAACACTGTCGTGGCCGACGGCGCTTTTGGCAACAGCTGCAGGACCGCCTGCATCATCTCTCCCGGGCTGTGATCGGAATAGGTCGCCTCGACCCTGGAGCGGAGGCCCTCCGGCCAGAGCGCTCCCGAGGCGTCGAAGAGCTGCTCGAAGTCCAGCGGCGTCGCGAACGAACGCGACAGGGACGGGACCGGCGGCCGCTCCAGCGGGCGCAGCGCCTCCCTGGCGGCGTCCGGCGTGTCCTCGAAGGCCGTCCCCGTCACCATGCAGAGCCAGCCGTTCTGATCGGCCGCCAGCGGCTTCAGCTCGGGCGGCGCCTGCACGATGTACTGGCTCAACTCGACGCTGGGCGAGATCGCCGGGGCCATTTCCCCCAACCAGCTGCCGATCACCGGCGCGTCCTCGAGCCGGTAGAAGGCGGTGCTGCCATGCATGGCCTTGGGCAGCGCCTGCAGTCTGAGGTGGTACTTGGTGATGATGCCGAAGAACCCGTAGCCCGCGCCACGCGCCGCCCAGAAGTAATCGGGGTTTTCGGTCTCGCTGGCCTCGATCAGCTCGCCGTCCGCGGTGACGAGCTCGATCGCCTCAAGGCTTTCGGCTCCGAAACCCCAGACCGTCGGGTTCCACGCCATGCCGCCGCCGAGGAAGTAGCCGCTGGCCTTGACCTCCGGACAATGGCCGGTCGGAAAGGCGAGGCCGAGGGGATTGAGCGCCCTCTGAATGTCGCGGTTGCTGACGATCGGCTGGATCACCGCCCTGCGGTTCCCGGCATCGATCGAGATCACCTTGTCGAAATGGCGGAGGTCGATCATGATGCCGCCGCGGCGCAAGGACGGCTGGCACCAATTGTGGCCGCCGCCACGGACCACGACCTTAAAGCCGTTGGCGCGCGCGAACCGGACGGCCGCGACCACATCGTCTTCGTCCGCCGCCTGCACCACCGCCTCCGGGGCGCGGTCGGGGACCAGCTTGTTCCACAGGTTGCCATGGATGGCCTCGAGGAACCCCGCATCGCTCGCCGCGATGACCGCACCCTTGCAGGCCCGTTTCAAGTTCTCGATGGTCATGCTCGGGCCCGTCAGGCAGGAGGATACCACCCGGACGATGCTGTCCGGGTGGGAGAATGTAATCGGACGAGGGACGGTCGAGGCGTCAATACGGGACGCGATCCGCCTTCTGGGCGTATTTCTTCCAGACTTCGACGGCTTCCGCCCGCATGATCTGCTTGCTGGGGATCGAGCGCTCCCCGACGTCCTTCTTCAGTTCGGCATAGATCATGCTGTCGTCGAACCCGCCGTATTCCAACGCGTCCTCGACCTGCGCGGCGTAATAGACCGACTTGATGCCGGCCCAATAGGCCGCCGCCATGCACATGGGGCAGGGTTCGGCGCTGGTGTAGAGCGTCGCGTCGCGGAGCTTGAACGTCCCTTCCGATTTGCAGGCCTTGCGGATGGCCTCGATCTCTCCATGCCAGGTCGGATCGTTCTCCGCGACCACGCGATTGGCGCCCTCGGCGATGATCTTGCCGTCCTGCACGATCACGCAGCCGAAGACACCGCCGGCGCTGTCGACGAGGGAGGTCTTCTCCGACAGGGCAATGGCCCGGGCCATGAAGTCGTTGTGTTGGTCGGTCATGTGGCAACTTTCCCTAGGGGTGAATCTCGGCTCCATATCCGTCCTGTATGACGTCACGTCATAGAAGACGGCTGAAAGCCAGTATTTCGATCGCATAGAGGCCGGCGACGGCCGACATGCCAAGGAACTCGGTGCGCCAGCGCGGTTTCGCCGTGGGCTTCAACCACCAGCCGAGCGCGAAGATGGCGACAGCCATCAGGGGCCACGAGACGACCGAGACGCTGATGGCATTGCCGATGAACGTCGACACGGTCAGCGGCAGTCCCCTCAGCACGGGGCCGAGGAAGCGGATCTCCAGCATGACGATGGGGAACAGAACCAGGAGGACGAGGCACGTCTGCTTCCAGGCCGGCGGCGGAGCCAGACGCTGTTCGTTGGCGAACCAGCCGGCGAAAGCGTTGCTCATCCGATGGTTCCGCCACGTCGAGACCTGCGGCGTCGCTTCGGCGAGGATGGCCTTTCGCTCCGCCGACCCCAGCCAGGCATCGAGGAAGGCGGGGGATTCGAAGCGGACCAGCGTGGTCCAATGCGGAACGTCCGATGACAGGGGCGCCTGGACCAGGGTGCCCATGTAGCCGGGGAAGCACGCCTGCACGCGTTGGATCCGCTCGCCCCAGAGGCGGAACGCTTCCTCCTGGCCGGGCTTCACCACCGTGGTGATGACTTCCGTGACCGTGGTGGTCGAGTGGTAGTCCGGCGCCGCCTCGTCGGCGTGGGCGGGGCGTGCGGGATCTTCGAGGCCGGTCAGTTCGGTCAGGAGAGCGGCGCGGGACGCATCGCGGACCCATCGGGCCAGCCCCTCGGGCGAACGGAATCTCTGGATGACCTGCCATTCGGCCGAGCCGGGAAAGGCCGGGATGATGTCCAGGCTGACGAAATCAGCCGTGGCGGACGCCGCCCGGGTGAACGTGGCCTGCCAGTTCGCGAAACCCGTCTCCATGCCGGGCCGAATGGCGACCCTGGTGGCGATAGCCTTGGATGCTCGGGCAGGCTTAAGCCCTCCGGCCTCCATCGCGTCCGAGCCGACCCGCACGACTCCGGGCTCACTGCCTTCATCCGCATCCCGGATGTCGTCGCCGCTGGGTTTGTACATCGGAGTCGAAATCCCCTTGATCTGCCCGCGGCGCAAAGGCGTGTGAATACGAGGAACGAGGAGCCCGAGATGCCCGGAATACAAGTCTCTCTTGCCGCTGTATTCGGACGCGTCACCTCTATGCAGCGTCGCCATGATGGGTTGCATGGTCCGTTGTAGAATGCAATCGTTATCGGCCGGTTAAGACAACGATCGGTGAACACCGACCGGCATTGTGGTGCCTATCGTAGGCTGGTGCTTGGCCGGGGTTGCCGCGATGCGGCGGCGGAGCGCGACGGCACGATGCCGGAGGGGTCGGCGCTTGGGTCGAAGCTTCGCTTCAACAACGGCCTGACTGGCTCTAGAACGCCTCCCGGGCCGGTGGAAAGGTTGGGGCGCGTGTCGGAAAAGATCCTGTTCGTGGCGCCGCGGATGATCGGCGATGCCGTCATGGCCTGCGGGATCCTCGACCATCTCGCCCGCACCCGGCCCGGGGCCCGCATCACCGTGGCGGCCGCGCCGGAGGCGGCGGGGTTGTTCACCCACATGCCGGGGCTCGATCGGGTGATCGTGGTGCGCAAGCGCCAGACCCACACCCACTGGCTGGCGCTCTGGGCCGCCGTGGTGGGCACGCATTGGGACATGGCGGTGGACCTCAAGGGATCGGGCCTGCCCTATGCGGTGCTGGCGCGCAACCGGTTCATGCGGCGGCCGATGCCGGGGCTGCGGCTCTACCAGCAGCACGCGGCGCTGCTCGGCATCGATCCCGCGCCCCTGCCGGTGGCCTGGGCCGGGGCGGCCGAGCGGGCGCGGGCCGCCGCGCTGATCCCGGAAGGCGGGCCTGTCGTGGCGCTCTGCCCCACCGCCAGCTGGACGCCCAAGATGTGGCCGGCGGAGCGTTTCGCGGCGCTGTTCCGGCGCCTCGCCGCCGGGCCGCTGCCGGGCGCCCGCGCGGCCGTGTTCGGCGGCCCCGGGGCGCGGGAGCGCGCGGGGGCGGCGCCGCTGCTCGCCGCCCTGCCGGACGCCGTCGACCTCGTCGGCGCCCTCACCCTGCCCGAAGTCTCGGCCTGCCTCGCCCGCTGCGCCCTCGCCGTCAGCAACGATTCCGGCCTCATGCACCTCGCGGCCGCCTCCGGCATCCCGACCCTGGGGCTGCGGGCGCATTTCGTCGACCAGGCGGCCCGCGTCGAGCCCGCCGGCCGGGCTGCGGGGTGGATCCTGCGCGGCGGCGACGACATGGCGGCGATCGGCGTCGCGGAGGCGGAGGACGGGTGCCGGCGCGTGCTGGGCCTCTGAGGGCGGGGGGCGGCAGCGTCGACGCTTGACCCCGCGGCGGCCCGCGGCGCAAACCCTGGCGGGTCCGGCCCGGGCCGGTGGAGGGGAGGGCGCCATGGCGTTCAGGTCGATCTACACCCACGGGTTCCTCCGCGTCGCCGCCTGCACGGTCGGGACCGCCATCGCCGAGCCCGCCCGCAACGCCGCATCGATCCTCCAGGCGGCGCGGGACGCGGGGGAGCAGGGCGTCGGCCTCGCGGTCTTCCCCGAACTGTCGGTGTCGGGCTACGCGCTCGAGGACCTGTTCCTGCAGCAGGCGCTGCAGGAGGGCGTCGAGGCCGCCCTGCTGGCCATCGCCGAGGGCACGCGCGACCTCCTGCCCGTGCTGGTGGTGGGGGCGCCGCTGCGCTGGCGCAACCGCCTCTACAACACCGCCGTGGTCCTGCACCGCGGCGCCGTGCTGGGCGTGGTGCCGAAGAGCTACCTGCCCAACTACCGCGAGTTCTACGAGAAGCGCCACTTCGCGCCCGGCGCCGGGCTGCGGGGCGAGACCATCGCCATCGGCGCCGCCGCGGCACCCTTCGGCACCGACCTGCTCTTCGCCGCCGCCGACCTGCCGGGCTTCGTGCTCGGCGTCGAGGTCTGCGAGGACATGTGGGTGCCGGAGCCGCCGGCCGGCGCCCTCGCGCTGGCGGGCGCCACCGTGCTGGCCAACCTCAGCGGCAGCCCCATCACCATCGGGCGCGCCCGCAGCCGCGACCTGCTGTGCCAGGCGACCTCGGCCCGCTGCCTCGCCGCCTACGTCTACGCCGCGGCCGGGGCCGGCGAATCCACCACCGACCTCAGCTGGGACGGCCAGACCGTCGTCTACGAGAATGCCGTGCTGCTCGCCCAGGGGGAGCGCTTCGCCGAAGCCGGGCAGGTGACGGTCGCCGACGTCGACCTCGACCTTCTGCGCCAGGAACGGGTCTCGACCGGCTCCTTCGACGACAATGCCCGGGCCACGGCCGCGGCGGCGGGGTTCCGCACCGTGCCGTTCCGCCTCGACCCGCCGGGCCACGACATCGGCTTCCGTCGCCCCATCGAGCGCTTCCCCTTCGTGCCGGCGGACCGGGAGCGCCTCGCCCAGGACTGCTACGAGGCCTACAACATCCAGGTGGCGGGGCTGAAGCAGCGGCTCGCCGCCATCGGGGTGAAGCGCATCACCATCGGCGTGTCGGGCGGGCTCGATTCCACCCACGCCCTCATCGTGGCCGCCAAGGCCTTCGACCTCCTCGGCCTGCCGCGCACCGATATCCTGGCCTATACGATGCCGGGCTTCGCCACCGGTGACGACACCAAGGGCAACGCCCACCGGCTCATGGCCTCGCTCGGCGTCACCGCCCACGAACTCGACATCCGCCCGGCCGCCACCCAGATGCTGGCCGACCTGAAGCACCCCTATGCGGAGGGCAAGGCCGCCTACGACGTGACCTTCGAGAACGTGCAGGCGGGGCTGCGCACCGACTACCTGTTCCGCCTCGCCAACCACCAGGGCGCCATCGTGCTCGGCACCGGCGACCTGTCGGAACTGGCGCTCGGCTGGTGCACCTACGGCGTCGGCGACCAGATGAGCCATTACAACGTCAATGCCGGCGTGCCCAAGACGCTGATCCAGCACCTCATCCGCTGGGTCGTGTCGACCCGCCAGTTCGACGAGGCCGCCAATGCCACGTTGCTGTCGATCCTCGACACCGAGATCTCGCCCGAACTCGTGCCCGTGGAGGCCGGCTCGAAGCCGCAGAGCACCGAGGAGCGCGTCGGCCCCTACGAGTTGCAGGACTTCAACCTGTTCTACACGCTGCGCCACGGCTTCAAGCCGTCCAAGATCGCCTTCCTGAGCCTCATGGCCTGGGGCGACGCGGCCCGGGGCGAGTGGCCGGACGGCTTCCCCGAGGAGCGCCGCCGCGCCCACGACCTCGCCCACATCCGCAAGTGGCTGCACGTCTTCGTGCACCGCTTCTTCGGCTTCAGCCAGTTCAAGCGTTCGGCCCTGCCCAACGGGCCCAAGGTGTCGGCCGGCGGCTCCCTGTCGCCGCGGGGCGACTGGCGCGCGCCCTCGGACGGCAATGCCCGGCTGTGGATGGAGGACCTGGAGCGCAACGTCCCGGACGCGTGAGGCCGAGGGCCGCAGGCCCAAACCCGCACCGGTCGCGGCCCGTTGTTCGGCCAAGCCAAGCGAGGCAACGCGGTGCGGGGAGGGCGGAGATGGACGGCGGACCGGTGAAGCATGGGCTGCGCTTCGGCCCCCTGGGCGACGGCGCCCTCCACCTCTGCGTCGACATGCAGAACATGTTCGCAGGGGACACGGCGTGGCACACGCCCTGGATGGCGCGGGTCCTGCCCAACGTCGAGCGCATCGTGCGCCGCAACCCGGCGCGCACGCTGTTCACCCGCTTCGTGCCGGCCCGCAACGCCGACGCGGCCTCGGGGACGTGGCGCGGCTACTACGAGCGCTGGCACGCCCTGACGCTCGACGAGCTCGATCCCGCCATGGTGGAGCTGATGGCGCCGCTCGGCGAGGCGGTGCCGCCCGCCGCGGTCTTCGACAAGACCACCTACGCGCCCTGGGTCCACGGCGACCTCGACGCCCGGCTGCGCCGCCGCGGCGTCGACACGCTGGTGGTGACGGGGGGCGAGACGGACGTCTGCGTGCTCGGCACGGTGCTGGGCGCGGTCGACCGCGGCTACCGCGTCGTCGTCGTGGTCGACGCGCTCTGCTCGGCCTCGGACGAGACCCACGATGCCATGGTGCTGCTCTACACCAGCCGCTACGGCCAGCAGGTCGAGACCGCGCTGACCGAGGAGGTGCTGGACCACTGGCGCTGAGCCTCGCGCGACGGCCTCGGAGCCGCCGCGGCTTCAGGGCCGCCGCGGCTTCAGGGCCGCGGCGGCGCCAGCCGGTCGAGCCGCAGGCGATGGCGCGCGTCCGTCAGCCGCCAGGCTGCGCCGTAGACGGCCGCCACCGTGCCGAGTGCGCCCGCGCCGGCGAGCAGGAACAGCGTGACGATCTGGACGTCGGCGGCGCCCTGCGGATCGGCGCCCGCCAGGATCTGGCCCGTCATCAGGCCCGGCAGGGTGACGAGGCCGGCCGCCGACATCTGGTTGAGGATGGGGATCAGCCCGGCCCGGATGGCGCCGCGCATCGGCCCGCCGAGCGCCTCGAAGCGCGTGGCGCCCAGCGCCAGCCGCGCCTCGATGGCGGCGCGCTCCCGCGTCACGGCGAGGCCCAGCCCGTTCAGCCCGACGCTGACGGCGCTCATCACCGAGCCGAGAACGATGCCGACCAGCGGCACCAGCACCCGCGGGTCGTACCAGACGGCCGGGCGCAGTTGCGTGAGGTAGCCGAAGCCCACCGCCAGGACGGTGGCGCTCGCCATCGTGGCACCGCCGAGGCCGTGCCGCCACAGCCCGCGCAGCGGGCGCTCCTGCCGGGCCGCGATCTCGGCCGTGGCGGCGGTCATCATCACGGCGGCGGCGGCCAGCACCACCCAGGGCGAGGCCGCGGCGAAGATCCAGCGCAGCACGAAGCCCACCAGCGTCAGCTGCAGCATTGTGCGCAGCCCCGCCACCGCGAAGGTCCGGGCGAGGCCGAGGCCCAGCGCCAGGCTCAGCCCGGCACTCGCCAGCACCAGCACCGAGGCCAGCGCGAGGTCGGCGGGCCCCAGCACGGCCGTCTTCATGCCGACGTTTCCCGGCCCGCCGGGATCTCCGGCCGTCCGTCCGCGACGGGGAAGCGCGCATCCGCCAGCCGGGCCACCTGCTCGGCCGCGTGCGACACGAGGAGCGCCGCCATCCCCTCCGCCATCCGGCGGCGCAGGATCGTCTCCACGGCCTCGGTGGCGGCGGGGTCGAGCGCCGCCGTGGGCTCGTCGAGCAGCAGCACGCGGGGGTTCCCGGCGAGGCCGCGCAGGAAGGCCAGCCTTTGGCGCTCGCCGGTGGACAGGCGCGCCACCGGCCAGTCGAGCACGTCGGCGGGCAGGCGCAAGGCCGCGCGGTCCGCCGCGAAGCCGGGGCCGGGCGCCGCCATATGGGCCCCCACGGTCTCGGCCCACCAGCCGGTCTCGGCCGGCAGATAGGTGACGCGGCGACGCCACAGCGGGGCCGGCACGGCGTCGCGGTCGATGCCGTCGAGCGTGACCCGGCCCTCGCAGGGGTCGAGGTCCGCCACCATGCGCAGGAACACGCTCTTGCCGGCGCCGGACGGGCCGGTGACGGCGCAGCAGGTGCCGGGCGGCACGGACAGGTCGAAGGGGCCGAAGCCGGGGCGGCGGAGGCCGGCGATCACCAGCACGGGGCGGCCTCGCAAGGGGCGGCCCGGGGCTGAGGAGCCGGGGATGGCGGAAGAGAGTGGGGGTCGAACCCACCAAGGACCGGCTCGCGGCCCTTCCCGGATTTGAAGTCCGGACGTCCCACCGGGGAGCGTTTCTCTTCCCCGCGGCGCGGACCGCTATTCGGCGGCGTCGCGCGTTCCGGTGCCGAAGCGGTTGACGATGTAGTCGTCGACCAGCTGCTTGAACTCGGCGGCGATGTTGGCGCCGCGCAGCGTCAGGGCCTTCTGCCCGTCGATGAAGACCGGGGCGGCCGGCGTTTCGCCGGTGCCGGGCAGCGAGATGCCGATGTCGGCATGCTTGGACTCGCCCGGGCCGTTGACGATGCAGCCCATCACGGCGACGTTGAGGTTCTCGACGCCCGGGAACTTGGTCTTCCACTCCGGCATGGAGTTGACGATGTAGCTCTGGATGTCGCGCGCCAGTTCCTGGAACGTCGTCGAGGTGGTGCGGCCGCAGCCCGGGCAGGCGGCGACGAGCGGCACGAAGGTGCGGAAGCCCATGGTCTGCAGGATCTCCTGCGCGACCTTGACCTCGAGCGAACGGTCGCCGCCCGGCTCGGGGGTGAGCGACACGCGGATCGTGTCGCCGATGCCGTCCTGCAGCAGGATGCCGAGCGCCGCCGACGAGGCCACGATGCCCTTGGATCCCATGCCGGCCTCGGTCAGGCCGAGGTGGATGGCATAGTCGGAGCGGGACGCCAGCGTCTTGTAGACGGCGATGAGGTCCTGCACGGCCGAAACCTTGGCGGACAGGATGATGCGGTCCTTGGGTAGGCCGATCTCCTCGGCGCGTTCCGCCGAATAGAGGGCGGAGCGCACCATGGCCTCGCGGGTGACGGCGCGGGCCTCGACGGGGCGCGCCGAGCGGGCGTTCTCGTCCATCAGGCTGGTCAGCAGCTCGCCGTCGAGCGAGCCCCAGTTGGCGCCGATGCGCACCGCCTTGCCGTAGCGGATCGCGGTCTCGACGATGGCCGAGAACTGCCTGTCCTTCTTGTCCTTGAAGCCCACGTTGCCGGGGTTGATGCGGTATTTCGCCAGGGCCTCGGCGCAGGCCGGGTGGTCGGCCAGGAGCTTGTGGCCGATGTAGTGGAAGTCGCCGACGAGGGGCACGTCGCAGCCCATGCGGTCGAGCCGCTCGCGGATGCGCGGCACTGCCGCGGCGGCCTCGTCGCGGTCCACCGTGATTCGGACGAGTTCCGAGCCGGCGCGGGCCAGCGCCGCCACCTGCCGCACGGTGCCGTCGATGTCGGCCGTGTCGGTGTTGGTCATGGACTGCACCACCACCGGGGCGCCGCCGCCGACCGTGACGTGGCCGACCTTCACGGCGACGGTGCGCCGCCGCGGCTCGGGCCCCGCGCGTCCGTCGGGGATGGTCGAGGTTGCCTCGGACATGGGAGGCGCGTCTCCGCTGATCGTCATGGCGCACTCAATGTCGAGGAAAGGCAACGAGGTCAAGACGGGCGACGAGGTCGAGGCCGAGCGCAGGACCCGTGCACGGCCCGCCGGCCGGGCCTGCGAGGCGGTCGACGCTCACGGCGCGCCTCCGCTTGGAGCGGCCTCGCCCGTTCGGCTGCGGTCGACGATATTTCCGCCACGGCAGGCCCCTTCCGCTGCGTCAGGGCCGACTTGCCGGTTTCGGGTTGCGGCGAACCGGGGCATAGGATGGGCGGCGAACGTCCGCACCATGCCAGAGGGTTCGACGCCATGCAGCCGACGGAACCGAGATCCCTGACCGACTACTTCAAGGAGGGGCTGCGGGCCCGGCAGGACGGCCTGGCCCTGGGCGACAATCCCTACAGCGCCGGCAGCGACAAGCGGCGGGAATGGGCGGCGGGCTTCCGTGCCACGTTCGAAGCTCGTGACGGCGACGATGCCGTGGGCTTCGAGCCGGGCGAAAGCGGACGCGGCGACCGGAACAGGTGACGCGGAGCCGCCGCCGCTCCGGCCCGTGTGGTGCCGTCGCCGACCGCCGGCTCTCGGTCCGGAGCGGCCGGGGGCGAAGGCGCTCTAGCCCGCCGTCTTGGCGCGGGCGATGGCCTGGCGAATCAGCTCCTTGGCCTCGTCGGCCCCCACCCACTTGACGATCTTGACCCACTTGCCGGGCTCGAGATCCTTGTAGTGGGCGAAGAAATGCTCGATCTGCTCCAGCGTGATCTGGGGCAGGTCGGTGTATTCCTGCACCTTCTCGTAGCGCTTGGTCAGCTTGGTGACCGGCACGGCGATGATCTTCTCGTCGCCGCCGCTCTCGTCCTCCATCAGCAGCGCGCCCACGGGGCGGCAGGCCATCATGGCGCCGGGCACGATCTCGCGCGTGTTGGCGATGATGACGTCGCAGGGGTCGCCGTCGTCGGACAGGGTGTGGGGGATGAAACCGTAGTTTCCCGGGTAGCGCATCGACGTGTGCAGGAAGCGGTCGACCATGAGGATGCCGGCCTCCTTGTCGAGCTCGTATTTGATGGGCTCGCCGCCGATCGGCACTTCGATGATCACGTTGACCTCGTCGGGCGGGTTCTTGCCGATCGCGATGGCGTCGAGGTTCACGGGGCGTCTCCGGTCGTTTCTGGGTGGGACTGCGGCGCACGCGCCGGATGGCGACCGCTCATAAACGACGCGGGGCGGTAAGGGAACGGGTTTGAACTGCCGCTCAGTCGAAGCCGAAGGCGATGCGGCCGCGCATCTCGGCCCCGAAACGCTCCTCGGCCCGGCGCACGATGCGGCCCCCGAGGCGGAGGTAGAACGAGATGGCGCGGTCGTTGTCGGCCAGCGCCCAGACGAGGCAGCTGTCGTAGCCGTGCTCGCCGAGGTCCTTGCGGGCGGCCTCGAACAGGCGTCGGCCGAAGCCCATGCCCTGGTATTGCGGCGCCAGGTAGAGTTCGAAGATCTCGCCGCGATAGGGCAGGGCAGGTACGCGGTTGCGGCCGTAGCTGGTGTAGCCGCCGATGCAGTCGTCGAAGTCCAGGACGGAAAGGCGGCTGCCGTTGCGGATCGCCTTCAGCCACCAGGCCGGGCCGCGCCGTGCCACCATCTTGTCGAGCTCGCGCCCCGGGATGATGCCCCGATAGGCGTCGAGCCAAGCCGCGTCGTGGACTGCCGCGATGGCCTGCGCATCGCCAGTCCGTGCCCCCCGGATCGTGATGAGAGTCTCGGCCATGGACGCGATGGTAGGGCGGAGCCCGCGCGTCGCGCAAGGGCCGCCGCGAGCCTGGGCGCGGCTATTTCACCGCACCCTCGGCACCGCGTTCAGCGCGGCTGCTGCGCCCGCCGGCCGCCGTCGCCGCGCGGCCGCTGGGCGCCTTGGTCAGCCGGGCGAGCGCCGTCGCGCGGGCGGGCTGCAGCCCCCGCGCCGGCATTGTGCGGGCGGGCCGGGGCGGCGTTGCCCCGCGGCGCGCCTTCCGCGCCGTGCCGGGGCTGGCCGGAACGGTTGCCGCCGTTGGCGGCGCGGCCGTCGCCACGCCCCTCGCCATGCGGCTTGGCGCCCTGGCCGGGGCGGCCGCGCACGGCGCGCGGGTCGCGGTAGGGCGTCTCCGCCTGGGTCGGCGCCGAGACGGCCCCGGGCTTGCCTTCCTGCACCGGCACCTTCTGGCGGATCAGCCGCTCGATGTCGCGCAGGTAGGAGCGCTCGTCCTCGCCGCAGAGCGAGATGGCGGAGCCGTCCGCGCCGGCGCGGGCCGTGCGGCCGATGCGGTGCACGTAGGTTTCGGAGATGTTGGGGATGTCGAAGTTGATGACGTGGCTCACGCCGTCGACGTCGATGCCCCGCGCCGCGATGTCGGTGGCGACGAGCAGGCGGGACTGGCCCGACTTGAAGGCCGCCAAGGCCCGCTCGCGCTGGTTCTGGGACTTGTTGCCGTGGATGGCGTCGGCCTTGAAGCCGGACGCGTTCAGGTACTTCACCACCTTGTCGGCGCCGTGCTTCGTGCGGGTGAAGACGAGGGCGCGGGTGATCGTGTCGTCGGCGAGCAGGCCGTGCAGCATGGCCTGCTTGTCGCGCGTCGGGCAGAAGATGACGCTCTGGCGGATGCGCTCGGCGGTCGACGACACCGGCGCCACCGCGACCTCGACGGGGTTGCTCAGCAGCGTGGAGGCCAGCTTGGCGATGGCGGGCGGCATGGTGGCGGAGAAGAACAGGCTCTGGCGCTTGCGCGGCAGCATCGAGACGATCTTCTGGATGTCCCGCATGAAGCCGAGGTCGAGCATGCGGTCGGCCTCGTCGAGCACGAAGACTTCGACGTCCTCGAGCGTCAAGGCGCGCTGGTTGATGAGGTCGATGAGGCGGCCCGGCGTCGCCACCACGATGTCGACGCCGCGCGCGCAGGCGCGGATCTGCCGGCCCACCGGCACGCCGCCGAAGACCAGCGTGGTCGAGAAGCGCAGGAACTTGGCGTAGGCGATGATGTTCGCCTCGATCTGGCTGGCGAGTTCGCGCGTCGGCGACAGCACCAGCACGCGGCAGCTGCGCGGCCGGGGCTGGCCGTCGGTCAGCGACAGGCGGCCGAGGATCGGCAGCGAGAAGGCCGCGGTCTTGCCGGTGCCGGTCTGGGCGATGCCCAGGAGGTCCCGGCCGGCGAGGACGTGCGGGATGGCGCCCGCCTGGATCGGGGTGGGGGTCTCGTAGCCCTCGGCGGCGAGCGCCTTCAGGATCGGCGCGGGGAGGCCGAGGTCGGAAAATGTCGTCAAAGGGTCCTGACTTTTCGTTCGAACTGCGCCGCAAGCCTCCAGGCAGGCTTCGGGAGTGTGAAGCCGCCATCGTCCGGAGCAGGGCGCGAAAAGGCCGGTGACGGGAAGCTCCCACTCCGGTGGTGGGAGAAGCATGGGCGCGTTACGGCAGCCCATGTGTCCGGCTCCGTCCCATATGCTCTCGCGGCGCCGCGAAAGCAACGGGTGCAGCGCGACAACGGAGCCATGCGGCGGCCGTGCATCGAAAGGCTCGCCTCGCGCGTCTGCCGCTGGGGCCGGTGCGGAGGATGGCGACATGACGGCGAATCGCGACGCGGCGCGGCGGGGCCCGGTGGAGCGGGCCGCAGAGGTTGTCCCGCCCCCGGCGGGTCGCGGCTTCCGTTGGATCGTCGTCACACTTCTGGCGCTGTCGACCGTGGCGCTGGCCGGCATCGCGGCGTTGCTCGGCCTCGTCTACCTGCAGCTGAAATCCAGCGACGTGGCGAGCCTCAAGGCCGACGTCGCCGGGGTGAAGTCCGAGACGGCGAGCTTCCACGCCGACGTCGGCAAAGCCATGACGGCCCTGCAGAAGGGCCTGACCGACACCGCCACCGAGGTGAACTCGGCGACGCTGCAGCTCAACGACATCGCCCTCAGCCTCCACAAGAAGCCCTGACGGGTTCGGCGACGGCATCGCCGAGGTCAGCGGGCGGGCGCCACCTCGACGATGCCGTTGCCGGTGCGGCCGAACCGTTCCGGCCGGTACATGTCCTCGACGACGGCGGGCGGGTGGACGAAGCGGCCCGGCGTCACGGCCCGCACCGTGTAGGCCACGGTGAAGACCGGCGGGTCGCTCGGCGCGCGCTCGAAGGCGGCGGTGAAGCGGTCGTCGCGGAACTCGGTGTGGCTGGGCGCGGCGTCGACGTCGAGGCCCTTGAGGCCGGGCACGACGCCGTCCGCCACCAAGGCCGGGTTGTCGATCTCGAAGCCTGCCGGCAGCGGGTCGGTCAGAAGCAGACGGGCCTGGGTGGCCTGCGCCGCCGCCACCTTCAGCACGACGACGAGCCGCGTCGTCTGGGCGACATGCGCGGGATCCACCTCGCGGCCGTCGACCCCGACGTAGCGGCGCTCGACCGCGTAGCCGTGGCTGGCCTCGGGCTCCGGCGCCGGCAGCTGGCCCGACGTCGTCACCACGACGTCGGCGGTGTCGGGGCCGGCGTTGACGAGCGCGAGGGGACCCGCGTCGAGCCGGGCGGCCGGCAGGTCGCGGTAGAGCGGGCCGGCGTGGCGGGCGCCGTCGACGTCGAGCGCCAGCCGCTGCGCCCGGCCCTGCAGCGCCTGGGCGGCCAGGACCAGCCAGGCCTGTTCCTGCGTGTTGCGCGGGTAGGGCGAGCGCTGGGCCGCCGACAGGGCTTCGCCGGCCTGGGCCGTGGCCGCCTCCAGCCCGGCATCCGCCGCGAGGGTCAGCACGGCGGCGGCGTCGCGCAGCCGCGAGCCGTAGTCCTGGCGGTAGCCGCGGTCGTCCGGTTCGCGGTCCAGCGCCGCCGTCGCGGCCGCGAAGGTCGCGGCGGCGCGGGGCCGGTCTCCCAGCAGGGCGAGGGCGGCGGCGAGCTGCGCCTTGGCGAGGGGCGAGGCGAGGGCATCGAGGCGCTCGCCCGCGATGTAGCGCAGGTCGGCCATCACGGGGCGGCCGTTGCGGGCCAGCACGTAGCCGGCATAGCCAAGGGCGAGGTCGCGGTCCTGCGCGGCGGCGGACCGGTCGCGCGTGCCGGCGGCCAGGGTGTTGCGCAGCCTGTCCAGCGCTGCGTCGAGGGCCCGGGGCGGGACGGCGAAGCCCGCCTCGCGCGCCCGGGTGAGGAAATCCGTCACGTAGGCGTCGAGCCAGGGGTCGCCGCCACCCCCTTCCGCCGTCCAAAGCCCGAAGCCGCCCTCGGCGGTTTGGCGGGCGAGCAGCTGGGCGACGGCGCCGGCCAGGCGCGGCTTCAGGTCCCCGTCCGGCATCAGCGCGGAGGGCGGGGCCAGCCGGTCGAGGCCGAGCAGCGGCAGGGCGCGGCTGACGACCTGTTCGGAACAGCCGACCGGGTAGCGGTCGAGCCCGAGCAGCAGCGCCGGCACGTCGATGTCGCCGAGCGGCGACACGGCGAGCGACACCCGCCCGGTGCCCGGGACGAAGTCGGCCAGGAGGTCGCGCGACAGCGTCAGGCCCTGGCCGGGCGTCAGCGGGTGGACGACGCGGCGGTACACGGCGGGCGCCCCGGGCGCGATGCCCAGCGCCACCTCCTGCGACAGGTCGAGCCCCCCGGGCCCGGTGAGGCGCAGGGAAAGCCCGGCGACGCCGAGGCCGGCCGCCGTCACGGGAACGTCGAACCCGCCGCGGGCGCCGGGCTGCAGCGCGACCGTGCGGTCGAGCGCGTCGGCGGGCAGGAACCAGGGGCCGCGCGGCGCCAGGGCGAGCCGGTATTCGCCGGCCGGGCCCTCGACGTCGTCGATGTCGACTCGCAGCCGCGCCCGGTCGCCGACCGACAGGAAGCGCGGCAGCGAGGCCGTGACCACGACGGGGTCGCGCAGCACCACGTCGGCCTCGGCGCTGCCCGCCCCGGTCCTCGACCAGGCCACGGCCGAGACCCGCAGGGTGCCGTTGAAGGCCGGGATGTCGAAATCCACCGTGGCGGTGCCGTCCGGGCCCACCGGCACGATGCCGGAATAGCGGGCCAGCGGCGGCTGGGTGGGGGCCTCGGCACTGCTGACGAGGCCGGCGTCGCCGCCCTGCCGGATGGCGCCGGCCGCGACGCCCAAGCCGTCGATCAGCCCGCCGTAGATGTCGCGCAGGTCGAGCCCCAGCATGCGCTGCCCGAAGAAGAAGGCGCCGGGCTTCGGCGCCTCGTAGCGGGTCAGGTTGAGGATGCCGGCGTCGACCGCCGCCACCGTCACGGCGGCCGGCTCGCCCGGCTTCAGGCCGGCGAGGCGCACCGGCACGTGCAGCGGCGCGCGGGGGCGGGCCAGCGCCGGCACCCCGAGCTCGACCTTGAGGTCGCGGGCGGCCGCACCGACGGCGAACCAGGCGAGGCCGACCGCCCGGCCCGGCATGCGCTTCGCCGGGGCGTCGAGCGGCCGCTGCGCCAGCACCATGGCATAGGCGCCCGGGCCCCAGGCCGCCTCGACCGGCAGCGTCACGACGGTGTCGCCGGCCGCGAGGTCCATCTCGCGCCGGGCCGCGATCCCGTTCTGCCCGACCAGCAGCGTGGCATGGCCGGCGAACCGCGACGCGACCGTGACGCGCATCGTGTCGCCGGGGCGATAGTCGGCCCGGTCGAGCGTCACGCCGAGGCGGTCCGGGCTGTCCCCGCCGGCCTCGGCGCCGAAGCCGATGTCGAAGCCGACGGCGGTGGCGGGTAGGCCTCCATCGGGCAGGCCTGCATCGGGCAGGGCTTGGTCGGGCGCCGTGACGTCGAGCCTGTAGTGGCCGTCCGAGGCCGGGACGGACAGGTGCGCCGGGGCCGCCGCCGCCGTGTCGATCCGGCCTTCGGCCACGAGCTTCGAGCCGTCGACGCGCTCGAAGCGCCAATGGCCCTCGTCGGTCTTGTACCATTGGAAATTGTGCTCGTCGCGCGTCAGCCGCCAGTGAAGGCCGGCCACGGCCGAGCGCTGGCCGGCGGCATCCACCGTCACGACGTCGAAGGCCGCGGCGCCGTCGCCCGTGGCCCTGACCCCGATGAGGCCGGTCGCCGGCAGGATCGGGATCGTCACGCCGCGTTCGAGCGCCCGGCCGCCCGGCTCCGCCACCCGGAGCGCGATGCGGGCCTGCAGCGGCCGCGTCGCCGTCACCACGGCCACCGGCACCGAGATGGCCGCGGTGCCGTCGGCGGCCGTGGTGACCGGCTCGGGCAGGGCCGTGGTGGCCGACTCCACGGCCTCGTCGGTGAGGCCGGCCTGGTAGCCGTCCAGCGTCGGCCAGGCCGGGCCGGGCGCCGCCTCCACCGTGCTGTCCCCGGTCACGGCGAGCCCGGCACCGGGCGCGCCGTAGAGGAAGCGGGTTTCGGTGCGGATCTCGGCCGGCTGGCCGGGGCGGAGGCGGGGCGCCGCGGGCGTCAGGGCCAGGGTGAGGCGCTCGGGGACGTAGTCCTCGACCAGGAAGGTCGTCTCGCCCACCGGCTTGCCCTTGGGGTCGGCATAGGCGGCGACGTTCCAGGTGCCGGATGCGGCTTCCGCCAGCAGCGGAACCGCGAGGCTGTGGCCGCCGATGCCGCCGTCCGGCACCTGGACACGGCGGCTCTCGACACCGTCGGGCCGCGACACGACGAGGGTCAGCGGCAGGCCCGGCACGGCCGTGCCGGCGGCGTCGCGCAGCAGCGCCGTGAGCGACACGGTTTCGCCCGGGCGGTAGACGCCGCGCTCGGCATAGACCAGGGCGTCGAGCCCCGCCTTGGCGGGCCGTCCCTTGTCGCCCCGGTCCGTCAGGTCGAAGGGGGCCGCGGTGAGGTCGAGGAAGTCGGTGTCGCCGCCCGGTGCCGCCGCCGTGAGGAGCGCGGGCCGCGCGCCCCCCTCGCCGCGCGACAGGCCGGGGTCGAAGCGGGCGGCGCCGTCGGCGCCCGTGACGGCGGTGCCCAGCACGCCGTTGTCGCGCGCCAGCAGCGTCAACGTCACGCCCGGGACCGGCGCCGCGGTGGCGAGCGAGCGCACCAGGGCCGTGATGCCGCCCTCGCCCCCGACCACGCTGAGGCCGAGGTCCGACACCACGAACCATTGGGTGGCGCTGGCGCCGTCGCGGCCATCGCGCCCCGCCTCCGCACCGGTCGCCGGCAGCCGCGCCTGCAGCACGTAGACGCCCGGCGCCAGCGCCCCCACGGCCTCGCGGACCGGGAAGGCGGTCTTCACGTCCGCGTTGAGCTTCGCCGCGACGGCGAGCGAGCCCGACCACACCTGCCGGCCCTCCTCCTCGGCGAGGCGGCGGGCGTCATCGTCGCCGATCTGGTTGCGGAAGTTGCCCGCCCGCAGCGTCGCCACGAGGTTGCGGTCGCCGATGTGGACGATCGACACGTCGATGCGGGCGACGTTGACCGACAGGAGCGGGATCCCCTCGGCCCCGACGCGGGGCAGCACGTAGCCCTGGCCCAGCGTGGCGATGCGGGCCGGCCGGTCCGGCACGAAGACGTCGTAGTCGGCCGGCCGGGTCAGCGCCTCGCCCACCGTCGACGGCAGGCCGGTGCGGACCGCGACATGGTAGGTCTGACCGTGCTCCAGCCCCTCGACGCAGAGTTGCCGGTCCTTGGCCGACAGGGCGGGATCGGCCTGGCCCGCCACTGTCACGTAGGGGGCGAGCTCGGCCGCGCTGCCCTTGAGGTCTTCGGAGAACTGCAGGCAGATGCGGGGCGCCACGGCATCGGCGTCGACGCTGTAGTCGGCGACGTGGAAGCCGTGCGCGTCCCGCAGGGCCTCGTAGGCGGCGCGCAGCTTCGGGTCCTCGCGGGCCGCGAGGCTCGCCCGGTCGGCGTCGAGCGCCGGGCGCCATTGTTCCTGCCGCGCCATGGAGGCGCCGCCGAGGGCCAGGGCCGCGGCCTCGTCCCGGCGCGTGGTGGCCCGCAGGTAGGAGGCGTAGGCGGCCGGCATCACCCATCGGGCGAGGCTGTCGCGCCTCTCGTCCGTGTCGGGCAGGGCGGCCGAGACCGCCTCGGCCGCGGTGGCGAGCCCGAGCCAGATCGCGGCGCCGTCGCGTCCCGCCGCGATGGCGGCGGCGTAGGCCTTCAACGCCTGTTCCGAACCCGGGGGGGCCTTGGCGGCGGCGGCGGCCAAATCGGCGCCAGAGTCGGCGGCGGAGCGGCCGTCGGCGTCAGCGGCGCTCTTCGCCTTGATCTCCGCCTTGAGCCTTTGGGCCGCGGCCGCGAGGTCCGGCCTGTCGAAGCTCTTCGGGGCGAGGGTGGCGGGGGCCGCCGCCTGCTGGGCCGGCGCGGGCGCGCTGAGGGCCGACAACAGCGCGAGCGTCAGGGCGAGGCGGCGCATGGGACCTCCCGGGAACGGGCGCGCGTCGCGCCGCTGCCGCGGTTTGATAGCAAATCCGCCCGGAATGCTACCGGGAAACGGCGGCCGCGGGATTTGACCGGCCGGCCGAGCGGGCCTATGCATCGGGCCAGCATCGGTCCCCCGCGAGGGGGCAGGCGCCCTTCGCGGGGCGCCGGACGGGAATACCGGAGGCGGGCCGCGAGGCCGGCCGAGGCCGGAACTGCCCCCGCAACTGTGAGCGGAGAGCCGGATCGTCACGAGGCCACTGGGGCGCCCTCCGCGCCCCGGGAAGGCGACGGTCCCGGCGCTCGATCCGCGAGTCAGGAAACCTGCCGTGCTGGCGCCGCCGTCCACCGAGACGGCGCAGCGATGTCGGTGCGCGCCGGGCGGGGTGTCCTGGAGCCTGAGCGGCCCGTTGCCGGGCCGTCGGTCCCGTGGCGTCGCCGCGGGACGCCGCATCCCTTCCCGTCGGTGAAGCAGGGACGCGGGGCGGATCAGGCATGCAGGACCACAGCGCGGCACCGCCCGCTCCCACCACCGTCTACGTCTGCGTCACCTGCCGGGCCGAGGGCGAGACCGATCCCGTCCGGGCGGGCCGGCGCCTGCACGACGCCCTGCAGGCCGAGTTCGGGCCCGATGCCGCCGTGGCGCTGGTGCCGGTCGAATGCCTCAGCGTGTGCCGGCGGCCCTGCACGGTGTCGTTCGCCGCGCCCGGCAAGTGGACCTACGTCTACGGCGACCTGCCGGCCGACGGGGCCGCCCCGGTGGTGGCCGAGGCTGCCCGCCTCTACGGCGCCGCCCCCGACGGGCTGATCCCCTGGAAGCTGCGCGCCGACCCCATCAAGCGCGGCGTCGTGGCCCGCGTGCCGCCCCTCCCCATCGCAGGAAACCCAGCATGAACGCGCTCGCCAAGGTCCCCGTGACGGTGGTGACCGGCTTCCTCGGGGCCGGCAAGACCACGCTGATCCGCCACCTGCTCGAAGGCGCCCACGGCCGCCGGCTGGCGCTCATCATCAACGAGTTCGGCGACGTCGGCGTCGACGGCGACATCCTGCGCTCCTGCGGCATCGAATCCTGCCCCGAGGAGAACATCGTGGAGCTCGCCAACGGCTGCCTGTGCTGCACGGTGGCGGACGACTTCGTGCCCGCCATCGAGGCGCTGCTGGCCCGCGAGCCGCGGCCCGACCACATCGTGGTGGAAACCAGCGGCCTCGCCCTGCCGAAGCCGCTGGTCAAGGCCTTCGACTGGCCGGCGATCCGCGCCCGCGTGACGGTCGACGGCGTGGTGGCGGTGGTGGACGGCGCCGCCGTCGCCGAGGGGCGCTTCGCCGACGATCCCGCCAAGCTCGCCGCCCAGCGCCAGGCCGACGGCGCCGTCGACCACGACAACCCGCTGGAGGAGGTCTACGAGGACCAGCTCCTGTGCGCCGACCTCGTCGTGCTCAACAAGGCGGACCTGCTTTCGGCCGCGCAGCTCGACGCCGTCGCGGCCGAGATCCGCGCCACGATCCCGCGTGCCGTGAAGCTCGTGCCGACCCGCGAGGGCCGCATCGACGCCGCCGTGCTGCTCGGCCTCGCCGCCGCCGCCGAGGACGACCTCGCCAACCGCCCCTCCCACCACGATGCCGAGGAGGGGCACGACCACGACGACTTCGACTCCTTCGTGCTCGACGTGCCCGCCCTCGACGATCCCGAAGCCTTCACGCGCAAGCTCGCCCTGGTGGCGGAGCGCCACGGCGTCCTGCGCACCAAGGGCTTCCTGGCCGTGGCCGGCAAGCCCATGCGGCTCCTGGTCCAGGGCGTCGGCACGCGCTTCCGCCAGCAGTTCGACCGCCCCTGGGCGCCCGGCGAGGAGCGGCGCGGCCGCCTCGTCGTCATCGGCGAGAAGGGGCTCGACCGGGCCGCCGTCGCCGTCGACATCGGGGCGTGACGGCGGGATAGGGTCGCGCCATGCATCTGCTGCCCACCATCCAAGGCACCCTGGATCCCGCGCCGGCCGCCGTCGACGTCGACCAGACGCCGGCGGACGTCCTCGTCCTGTCCTTCTCGGACGGCGACCTGGCGGCGCTGGCGGCGGCGGCGCGGGGCGACGCGGGGCTGCCGAGCCTGCGCCTCGCCGGCCTGAAGGCGCTGCAGCACCCCTATTCGGTCGACCTCTACGTCGAGAAGGTCGCGGCGCGCTCGCGCTTCGTGCTGGTCCGCATCCTCGGCGGCCTCGATTATTGGCGCTACGGGCTCGAGGAACTCGGCGCGGCGGCGCGGCGCCACGGCTTCGCGCTCGCCGCCGTGCCGGGCTGCGACCAGCTCGACCCGCGGCTCGACGCGCTCTCGACCCTGCCCGAGGCGGACCTGCGCCGGCTGTGGCGCTACTTCCGCGAGGGCGGTCCCGACAACCTGCGCCAGGCGCTGCGCTTCGTCGGCGCGCATCTCGGCCATGCCGCGCCCTGGGAGGAGCCCGTCGGGCTCCCGGCGGCGGCCGTCTCGGCCGCGCTGTCGCGCCCTCTCTGGCGCTCGGAGGCCGTGCCCTTCTCCCCACCGGGGAGAAGGTGGCGCGAAGCGCCGGATGAGGGGTCTGGGAGCGTTGCCGAACCCCTCATCCGCCCTGCCGGGCACCTTCTCCCCACAGGGGAGAAGGGCGCAAACCGCGACAGTCTGGAACCTCTGAACGAGACCCTTTTCCAGGAGCGGGTCGTTGCGCTGCAACCGGCTGATGCGTCTGAGGGCGCGGTGGACGCCGCGTCGGCTCGCCATGCACCACCCGCCCACGCTCTGCTGTGCTTCTACCGTTCGGCCCTGCTGGCCGGCGACACGGCGCCGGTGGAAGCGCTGTCCGACGCGCTGGCGGCCCGGGGGCTGCGCGTCACGGCGGTGTCGGTGACGAGCCTCAAGGACGCGGCGGCGGCCGAGGCCCTGGCGGCGCTGGTGGCGGCCGATCCGCCCGACGTCGTCCTCAACACCACGGCCTTCTCGGCCCGGCGCGGGGCGGGCGGCACCGTGCTCGACGGCGCCGACGCGCCCGTGTTCCAGGTGATCCAGTCGGGCAGCGACCGCGCCGCCTGGGCGGGGAGCGACCGGGGCCTGCGCAGCGCCGACCTCGCCATGAACGTCGTGCTGCCCGAGGTCGACGGCCGCGTCCTGGCGGGCGCGGTCTCGTTCAAGGAGGCCGGCGCCCCCGACCCGGAGCGCGAGTTCGCGCCCGTGCTGCATCGGCCGGAACCCGACCGCGTCGCCCATGTCGCCGACCTCGCGGCGGCCTGGGCCGGGCTGCGCCGCACGCCGCGCCCCGCCCGCAGGCTCGCCCTGGTGCTGTCCGACTATCCCGGCAAGGCGGGGCGCGGCGGCTACGCGGTGGGGCTCGACGCGCCCGCCAGCCTCGCCGCCATCGCGGCCTCGCTGGCTGGGGCCGGCTATTGCGTCGCGGCCGTCGCCGATCCCGCCGCCCTGATGGCGCATCTCACGGCCGGCGCGCCCGAGCCCCTGCTGCCGCTCGCCGCCTACGAGGGCGCCTTCGCGGCGCTGCCGGCCGCCTTCCGGGAGGCCGTCACGGCCCGGTGGGGCGCGCCCGGCGACGATCCCGCTCTGCGGGCCGGCGCCTTCGCCTACCCGGTCCACCGGGCCGGAAACCTGGTGGTGGCGCTGCAGCCCGACCGCGCCCGCACGGCGGACCGCCGCGCCGACTACCACGACACGGCGCTGCCGCCCTGCCACGCCTACATCGCCTTCTACGTCTGGCTGCGCGAGGCCGAGCGGGTCCACGCCATGATCCACCTCGGCACCCACGGCACGCTGGAATGGCTGCCCGGCAAGGCAGTGGCGCTGTCGGGCGCCTGCGCGCCCGAGGCGGTGCTGGGGCCCGTGCCGACCGTCTATCCCTTCATCGTCAGCGACCCGGGCGAGGCCGCGCAGGCCAAGCGCCGCATCGCCGCCGTCACGGTCGGGCACCTCACGCCGCCGTTGGTCGCCGCCGGCACGCACGGGGCGCTGGCCGAGGTCGAGGCCCTGTTCGACGAATATGCCGAGGCGCAGGGGCTCGACGCCCGGCGCGCCCGCCTGCTCGGCGCCGCCATCCTGGAGCGGGCCCGCGACGCCGGCCTGCTCGACGACTGCGGCATCGCCGCCGATGCCGTCCCGGATGCCGCGCTCGCCGGGCTCGACGCCTGGCTCTGCGACCTGAAGGAGGCCCGCATCGGCGACGGGCTGCACATCTTCGGCGGCGCGGACGCGCGCGAGGGCGGCTTCGCGGCCTGCGGGGCGGCCGAGACGGCGGGGCTGCTGGCCGCCCTCGACGGGCGCTTCGTGGCGCCCGGCCCGGCGGGCTCCCCAGCCGCCGGGCGCCTCGACGTGCTGCCGACCGGCCGCAACCTGTTCTCGGTCGACCCCCGCGCCGTGCCGACCCGCACCGCCGTCGAGATCGGCACGCGGGCCGCGGCCGAGTTCGCCACCCGCTACGCCCAGGACCACGGCGACTGGCCGCGCCGCCTCGTCATGGACCTGTGGGGCAGCGCCACGATGCGGACCGGCGGGGACGACCTCGCCCAGGCCCTGGCGCTGCTCGGCGTGCGGCCGCGCTGGCACCACGGCTCCACCCGCGTCGACGGCTTCGAGATCCTGCCGGCGGCGCGGCTCGACCGGCCCCGGGTCGACGTGACGCTGCGCATCTCGGGCCTGTTCCGCGACACGTTCCCCGAGCAGATCGCCCTCTTCGACGCCGCCGTGCGCGCCGTCGCGGCCCTCGACGAGGACTACGACACCAACCCCCTGGCGGCGGCCCGCCGCGCCGGGGAGGCCGAGCCCGACCGGGTCTTCGGCGGCGCCCCGGACAGCTACGGGATCGGCCTCGCCCGCGCGGTGGCGGCCGGCGGTTTCGAAACCCGCGCCGACCTCGGCGAGGGCTACCTGGCCGGCACGTCCCACGCCTATGGCGGCGCCGACGCGGCGGGACGCGCTTCGCCGGGGTTCCGGGCGCGGGTCGCGGCGGCCGAGGCCCACCTCCACGTTGCCGACCTGCCCGAGGTCGACCTGCTGTCCTCCGACACCTTCGCCGAGCACCAGGGCGGCTTCGCCGCCGCCGCGGCGGCGCTCGGCACGGCCCCGGCGCTCTACCACGCCGATGCCACCCAGCCGGGACGGCTCACGGTCCGCACGCTGCCCGAGGCGGTGGCCCGCGCGGTGCGGGCCCGCGCCGCCAACCCGCGCTGGATCGCCGGCCAGATGCGCCACGGCTTCCGCGGTGCCGCCGAGATCGCCGAGACCGTGGACGCGCTGTTCTGCTTCGCCGCCACCTCGGACGCCGCGCCGAGCCGCCACTTCGACCTGCTCTTCGACGCGACGCTCGGCGACGAGGCCGTGCGGGACTTCATGCTCGGCGCCAACCCCGCCGCGGCCCGGGCGACGGCCGCGCGCTTCGCCGAGGCGGCGGCGCGCGGGTACTGGCAATCCCGCCGCAACTCCACCGCCGCCATCCTGGCCGGCCTCGGGGCCGCCGCGTGAGCGCCCCGGCGGAGCTGCGCGTCGGTTGGTGCCCGGGCGCACTGCGCCCCATGGCCAGCGGCGACGGGCTGATCCTGCGGGTGAAGCCGCGCGGCGCCGCGCTGACGCTGCGCCAGGCGGGCGGCATCGCGGCGGTGGCGGCCCGGCACGGCAACGGCCTCCTCGACCTCACGACCCGGGCCAACCTGCAGGTCCGCGGCGTCTCCGAGGCGCGGCTCGCGGCCGCGACGGTGGAGCTCGACGCCCTCGGGTTGCTCGATGCCGATGCCGGCGCCGAGGGGCGCCGCAACGTGCTGGCCAGCCCGCTGATGGGGCTCGACCCCTCGGCCGCCGGCGACATCCGCGCCGCCGTCGCGAGCCTCGAGGAGCGCTTCGCCGCCGCGACCGCGCTGGCCGCGCTGCCGTCGAAGTTCGGCGTCGCGGTCTGCGGCGGCGGCCTGCTGCCGCTCGGCGCCGTCGCGGCCGACATCCGCTTCGACGCCGGCCCGGACTGGCGCTTCGCCCTGCGGCTCGACGGCGAGGACGCGGCCCTGGCCGCCGCGACGCCCGACGCGATGCCGGAGGTCGCCCTGCGCCTCGCCGCCGCCTTCGTGGCGGCGCGGCGGCGCGATCCCGGCCTGCGCCGCATGCGGGACCTCGTCGCCGCCGAGGGCGCGGCTGCGGTGTGCGGCGCGGCCGGTCTCGACGGTCTCGTCGGCGTGGCGCCGCCGCCCGGTGGCGCCGCTGCACATCGCGGCGCGGCCCCGGGCATCGGAGCCCTGGTGCTCGGCGACGGCACGACGGTTCTGGGCGTCGCCGCCGCCTTCGGCCGGCTCGACGCCGGGCAGCTCGATGCCCTGGTGACGGCGGCGCGGCGGGCCGGCGCCGCCGCGTTGCGGGTGACGCCCTGGCGCGCCCTGCTGGTGCCGGGCCTGTCCGCCCCGGGCGCGTCCGGCCTCGCCGCCTCCTGCGCCGACGCCGGCCTCGTGGTCGACCCGGCGGACCCGCGCCTGCGCGTCGCCGCCTGCACGGGCGCGGCGGGCTGCGCCCGCGGCTCGACGCCCGTGCTCGACCACGCCGCCCGCTTCGCCGGCCTCCTCGGCCCCGGCCAGGCCGGCGCCGGCATCGCGCTTCACGTGTCGGGCTGCGCCAAGGGCTGCGCCCATCCGGGGGCGGCGCCGCTGACCCTCGTCGCCGCGGCGGGCCGCTACGCCCTTGTGGCGGACGGCACGGCCGGCGACGAGCCGGTCGCGGCCGGGCTCGACCCCGAGGAAGCGCGCCGCCTCCTCAAGACCACGCTGCGATGGGACCGTCACCCGTGACCTATGATTACATCCGCGACGGCGCCGCCATCTACGCCCGGAGCTTCGCCATGATCCGCGCCGAAGCGGACCTGCGCGCCTTCGACCCGGTCGAGGAACCGGTGGCGGTGCGGATCATCCACGCCTGCGGCATGGTGGAGGCGGCGGCCGACATCCGCTTCGCGACCGGCGCGGTCGCGGCCGCCAAGGCGGCGCTGCGGGCCGGCGCGCCCGTGCTCTGCGACGTCCGCATGGTGGCGGACGGCGTGACGCGCCGCCGCCTGCCGGCCGGCAACGACGTGGTCTGTACGCTGAACGACCCGGAAGTGCCGGCGTTGGCGGCGCGGCTCGGCACCACGCGGACGGCGGCGGCCGTCGAACTCTGGCGCGACCGGATGGCCGGGGCCGTGGTGGCGATCGGCAACGCCCCGACGGCGCTGTTCCACCTGCTCGAGATGGTGGCGGCGGGCGCGCCGATGCCGGCCGCCGTCATCGGCATGCCGGTCGGCTTCGTGGGGGCGATGGAATCCAAGGAAGCGCTGCTCGCCTTTGCCCGCCTTCCCGCCCTCGTGGTGCGGGGCCGCAAGGGCGGCAGCGCCATGACGGCGGCGGCCGTCAACGCCCTGGCGAGCGACGCCGAATGACGCCGGGCCGCCTCGTCGGCGTCGGGCTCGGGCCGGGCGACCCCGACCTCCTGACCGTCAAGGCCGTGCGGGCGCTCGAAGCCGCGCCCGTCGTGAGCTATTTCGCCAAGGCGGGGCGGCGCGGCAATGCCCGCACCATCGCGGACCGCTGGATCCCGGCCGGGGCCGAGGAACTGCCGCTGCACTATCCCGTGACGGTGGAGATCCCCTTCGACCACCCCGACTACGCCGCGGCCCTGTCGCGCTTCTATGCCGAAGCCGCCGACCGGCTCGCCGGCCATCTCGACGCGGGCCGCGACGTGGCGCTGCTGTGCGAGGGGGATCCGCTGTTCTACGGCTCCTTCATGCACCTCTACGTGCGGCTGCGCGACCGCTTCCCCTGCGCCATCGTGCCGGGCGTCACCGGCATGTCGGGCTGCTGGACGGCGGCCGGCGAGCCCATGACCTGGGGCGACGACGTGCTCACCGTGGTGCCGGGCACGCTGGCGGCCGAGCCGCTGCTGGCGCGGCTCGCCGCGGCGGATGCCGCCGTGGTGATGAAGCTCGGCCGCAACCTCCCCAAGGTGCGGGCCGCGCTCGCCGCCGCGGGGCTGCTGGAGCGCGCCCTCTACGTCGAGCGCGGAACCATGGCGGCGGAGGCGGTGATGCGGCTGGCCGACAAGCCCGACGACGTGGCGCCGTATTTCTCGGTGGTGCTGGTCCCCGGCCGGGGGCGGCGGCCGTGACGGGACGGCACGCGCCGGGCCATGGTGCCCTTCTCCCCAGCGGGGAGAAGCTGCCCGGCAGGGCGGATGAGGTTTGCCAGGGCGCCGCCAAACCCCTCATCCCCGCCGTGCGGACCTTCTCCCCGCAGGGGAGAAGGGCGAACCTCCCGGGCTCGCGGCCGTACCGGTCCGTCTCCGGCACCTTTCCGGCAGGCAGCGCGGTCCTGCCCTTCTCCCCTCTGGGGAGAAGGTGGCGCGAAGCGCCGGATGAGGTTTGCCAGGGCGCCGCAAAACCCCTCATCCCCGCTGTGCGGACCTTCTCCCCGCAGGGGAGAAGGGCGAACCTCCCGGGCTCGCGGCCGTGCCGGTCCGTCTCCGGCACCTTTCCGGCAGGCAGCGCGGTCCTGTCCTTCTCCCCTCTGGGGAGAAGGTGGCGCGAAGCGCCGGATGAGGGGTGCCGGGGCGCCGCAAAGCCCCTCATCCCCACCGTGCGGACCTTCCCCCCGCAGGGGAGAAGGGCGAACCTCCGGGCGGTCGCGCCATGACCGCCGGCACCCTCGCCGTGGTCGGGCTCGGGCCCGGCACCGCCGACTGGCGGCTGCCCGAGGCCGAAGTGGCCCTCGCCGCCGCCACCGACCTCGTCGGCTACATCCCCTACGTGGAACGGGTGCCGGAGCGGCCGGGCCTGATCCGCCACGCGTCCGACAACCGCGTCGAGATCGACCGCGCCCGCCACGCCTTCGCGCTGGCCCTGGAGGGCCGCCACGTCGCCGTCGTGTCGGGCGGCGACCCCGGCGTCTTCGCCATGGCGGCGGCGGTGTTCGAGGCGCTGGAGGGCGAACCCGCCTTCCGCGCCGTGCCGGTCCGGGTCGTGCCCGGCCTTTCCGCCATGCAGGCGGCGGCGGCCCGGCTCGGCGCGCCGCTCGGCCACGACTTCTGCGCCATGTCGCTCAGCGACAACCTCAAGCCCTGGGACGTGGTGCTGCGCCGGCTCACGGCGGTGGCGCAGGGCGACTTCGTGCTGGCGCTCTACAACCCCGCCTCGAAGGCCCGGCCCACGCGGCTCGGCGAAGCCTTCGGGCACCTGCGCGCCCTGAAGGACGCCGCCACGCCCGTCGCCTTCGCCCGGGCGATCGGCCGGCCGGACGAGCGCATCCACCTCACCAGCCTCGGTGAGGCCGATCCCGCGCTGGTCGACATGGCGACCCTGGTGGTGATCGGGTCGAGCGAGACCCGCTGGGTGGCGGGGGCCGACGGGCGGCGCTGGATGCTGACGCCGCGCAGCTACGGCATGGCCCGGCCGTGAGCCCGCGCGTCGATCCAGGCCAGCACGTCGGGGAGCGCGACGGCTTCGTCGCGCGGCCCCGCCGCGGTGGGCCGCGCGACCAGCACGACGCCGATCCCCAAGGCGCGGGCGGCCGCGAGCTTCGCCGCCGCCGCCGGGCCGCCGCTGTTCTTGGTGACCAGCGTCTCGACCGCCTCGCCCGCCATCAGCGCCGTCTCGTCGGCGAGGCGGAACGGGCCGCGGTCGAGCACGACGCGATGCTCGGGCGGCAGGTCCCCGGGCGCCGGCGGGTCGATGCTGCGGATGAGGTAGCGGTGCTGCGGCGCCGCCCGGAAGGCCGCGAGGCCGAGGCGGCCCACGGTGAGAAGCACGCGCCGCGGCGGCCCGCCGAGGGCGCGGGCCGCGGCGTCGAGGTCCGGCACGCCGGTCCAGCGGTCGCCGGGGCCGGGCTGCCAGGGCGGGCGGGTGAAGGCCAGCAGCGGCAGGCCGAGCCGGCCGCAGGCCTCCGCCGCATGGGCCGAGATGCGGGCCGCGAAGGGATGGGTGGCGTCCACCACCGCTTCCTGGCGCTCGCGTTCGAGATAGTCCGACAGGCCCGCCACCCCGCCGAAGCCGCCGATGCGGTGCGGGATCGGGGGCAGGGCGGGGTGGGCGGTGCGGCCCGCCAGCGACAGCACGGGCCGCAGGTCGTGCCGGCCCGCCAGGGCTGCGGCGAGGGCCGTGGCTTCGGTGGTGCCGCCGAGGATCAGGAGCTTCATGGGCCGGGGAGGGTCGGGTGAGCGCGGAACCCTGGCTGACGCTGGTCGGCATCGGCGAGGACGGGGTCGACGGCCTCTCTCGTGGCGCGCGGGACGCGCTGGCGCAAGCCGCGCTGGTCGTCGGCGGCCGGCGCCACCTCGCCCTGGCGGGTCCGGTGCCGGGCGAAACCCTGGCCTGGACATCGCCCATGGCCGACACCTATCCGGCCATCCTGGCGCGGCGCGGCACGCCCGTCGCCGTGCTGGCGAGCGGCGACCCCTTCTGCCACGGCGTCGGCGGGGTGCTGGCGCGGCATGTGCCGGCGGCCGAAACCCGCTGCTTCCCGCAGCCCTCAGCCTTCAGCCTCGCCACGGCCCGCATGGGATGGGCGCAGCAGGACTGCGCCCTCGTGTCGCTCTGCGGCCGGCCGCTCGAAACCCTGGTGCCGGCGCTGCGGCCGGGGGCCCGCGTGGTGGCGCTGTCCGCCGATGCCGCGACGCCCGGCCGCGTCGCGGCGCTGCTGCGCGAGCGCGGCTTCGGCGCCGCGACCGTCACGGTGCTGGAGGCCATGGGCGGACCGCGCGAGCGGGTGCGGGCGGCAGGCGCCGAGGGCTTCGCGCTCGACGGGATCGACCCCCTGAACACGCTCGCCCTCGCGGTGGCGGGGCCGGGCAGGTCGCTGTCCCTGGTGCCGGGGCGCCCCGATGCGCTCTTCGACCACGACGGGCAGATCACCAAGGCCGACATCCGCGCCGTGACGCTCGCCCGCCTGGCGCCGCTGCCCGGCGAGGTGCTGTGGGACGTCGGGGCCGGATCGGGGTCGGTGGCGATCGAATGGATGCTGGCCCACCCGGCGAACCGTGCCCATGCCGTCGAGCGGCACCCCGACCGCGCGGCCCGCATCCGCCACAACGCCGCGACGCTGGGCGTGCCGGATCTGTCGGTCGTCGACGGCGCCGCGCCGGCGGCGCTGGCCGGCCTGCCGCGGCCCGACGCCATTTTCGTCGGCGGCGGCGCCACGGGGGCGGGCGTGCTCGACGCCTGCGCGGCGGCGCTGAAGCCCGGCGGCCGCCTCGTCGTCAGCGCCGTCACGATCGAGACCCAGGCGCTGCTGATCGCGCGCTTCCGGCGCGACGGGGGCCGGCTCGCCACCCTGTCGACCGCCGAGGCCGACCCCGTCGGCAGCTTCCACGGCTGGCGGCCCGCCATGCCGGTGACGCATTGGACCTGGATCAAGCCGTGAGCGGTGACGCGCGACACCCGGCGGGCGCTGCCCTCCTCCCGCCCGTCTCGGAGGGGAGAAGGCCTTTCCGCCTCGCCATCGGCCTGGGGTTCCGCAAGGCCGCCACCCCCGAGGCGCTCGTCGCCCTCGTCCACCATGCCCTGTCCCGGCTGCCCCCGGACCTTGCCGGGGCGCCCGCCGTGCTCGCCACCATCGCCGAGAAGGACCGGCCCGCGCTGCGCGAGGCCGCGGCCCGACTCGGCCTCGCCGTCGCCATCCTGCCCAAGGCGTCGCTGCGCGACCCCGATGACCGCATCACGGTCGCGTCCGCCGCCGCCCGCGCGTGCCTCGGCATCCCGTCGGTCGCGGAAGCCTCCGCCCTCGCCGCCGCCGGGGCGGGGGCGCGGCTCGCCGTGGCGCGCATCGCGTCCGATACCGCCACCTGCGCCATCGCGTTCCGGGAGGAGCCATGACGGTCCACTTCATCGGCGCCGGTCCCGGCGCGCCCGACCTCATCACGCTGCGGGGCCGCGATCTGCTGGCGCGCTGCCCCGTCTGCCTCTTCGCGGGCTCGCTGGTGCCGCGGGCGCTGCTCGACCATTGTCCGCCGGGCGCCCGCATCGTCGACACGGCGCCGCTCGACCTCGACGCCATCCCGGCCGAGATCGCGGCGGCCCACGCGGCCGGGATGGACGTGGCGCGGCTCCATTCTGGCGACCTGTCGGTGTGGAGCGCCATGGGCGAGCAGCTGCGCCGCCTGCGCGGGCTCGGCATCCCCGTCACGGTGACGCCGGGCGTGCCCGCCTTCGCGGCGGCGGCGGCGGCGCTCGGCGCCGAGCTGACGCTGCCGGGCGTGGCGCAGTCGCTCGTGCTCACCCGCACGTCGGGCCGCGCCTCCGCCATGCCGGAGGGCGAACGGCTGGCGGCCTTCGCCGCCACCGGCGCCACCCTGGCGCTCCACCTGTCGATCCATGCGCTCGACCGCGTCGTGGCTGAGCTGCTGCCGGTGCACGGCGCCGACATGCCGGTCGCCGTGGTGGTGCGGGCCTCCTGGCCCGAGCAGCGGATCGTCCGCGGCACGCTCGGCACCATCGCGGGCCTGATGGCGACCGAGCCGGCCGAGCGCACCGCCCTGATCCTCGTCGGCCGGGCCCTGACGGCCGAGGACTTCCGCGACAGCGCCCTCTACGACGCCGACTACCACCGCCGCTTCCGCGGGGGCACCGGGCCTTGAGCCCGTCAGCCCGCCCGCGCCACCAGCCGGCCCGTGCGGTCGAACAGCGCGACGTCGAGGCCTTCGCTCCGGCCGAGGCAGGCCGCGGCCGTGGCGAGCGCCGCCCCGGCGATCTCGGCGCCGAGCGCGACACCCTCGGCTTCCGCGAGGCCGAAGGCTTCGGCGGCGGTGTTGCTGGCGAGGATGGCCTGCGCCAGGGCCGGGCCGCCCCCGGCGGCGCGGGCGCGCCCGGCCAGGAAGCCGCGATCCACCTCGCCGCGCTTCGAGTGGAGGTCGAGCAGGCCCTGGGCCAGCTTGGTCATCTTGGCGACGCCCCCCGCCACCGTGACGCGCGCGACGGGGTGGCGGCGCAGGTATTTCAGCATGCCGCCGACGAAGTCGCCCATGTCGATCAGCGCCGGCTCGGCGAGGCCGTGCAGCGCCCTGACGGCGACCTCCGACGTGTTGCCGGTGGCGCCCGCGACATGGCCGAGCCCCAGCGCCCGCGCCACGTCGATGCCGCGGTGGATCGTGTCGATCCAGGCCGCGCAGCTGTAGGGCACCACGATGCCGGTCGTGCCGAGGATCGACAGGCCGCCCACGATGCCGAGCCGGCCGTTCAGCGTGCGCTCGGCGAGAAGCGCCCCGCCCGGGACGGCGAGTTCCACGTCGGCGTCGGGCGCCACACCCAGCAGCTCCGCGGCTTCCGCGATGGCGGCCCGGATCATGGCGCGGGGCACGGGGTTGATGGCGGGCTCGCCGGGGGGGATGGGCAGGCCGGGCCGCGTCACCGTGCCGACGCCCTCGCCGGCCCGGAAGACGACGCCGGCGCCGGCCGGCGCGGGCCGCACGGTTGCGACCACGAGCGCCCCGTGCGTCACGTCCGGGTCGTCGCCCGCGTCCTTGACGATCCCGGCCCGGGCCCAGCCGTCGCCGACCTCGCCGAGCGCCAGCGCGAAGGCGACGCGCGCCCCGCCCGGCAGCGCGATCTCCACGGGGTCGGGGTGGCCCGCGCCGTGCAACGCCGCGAAGGCGGCGCGCGCCGCCGCCGTGGCGCAGGCGCCCGTGGTCCAGCCGCGGCGGAGGGTGGGGTCGGTCATCGCCTCATGATGTATGGTGCCGAAGCGCCCGCACAAAGGAAAACGCATTGCCGGCCGTGAACGACCCGCTCGCCACCCTCGACGCCGCCGGCGCCCTGCCGCGTTTCGCGCCCGGCACCGTGTGGCTCTGCGGCGCCGGGCCGGGGGACCCCGGCCTGCTGACGCTGCATGCCCTGCACGCGCTGCGCAGCGCCGACGCCATCGTCTACGACGCCCTGGTGTCCGAGGCCGTCATGGGCTTCGCCGGGCCGGAGGCGGCGCGGGAATTCGCCGGCAAGCGGGGCGGCAAGCTGTCGCCCAAGCAGGGCGACATCACCGACCGGCTGATCGAGCTCGCGCGGGCCGGCAAGCGCGTGCTGCGGCTGAAGGGCGGCGACCCCTTCGTCTTCGGCCGCGGCGGCGAGGAGGCGCTCGACCTCACCCGCGCCGGCGTGCCGTTCCGCATCGTGCCGGGCGTCACGGCCGGCATCGGCGGCCTCGCCTATGCCGGCATCCCGGCCACGACGCGCGACACCAACACGGGCGTCATCCTGATGACGGGCCACCTCGCCAAGGCGGACGCGCCGCGCGACTGGGCCTCGATCGCCCGCACCGGCCTGCCGCTGATCCTCTACATGGCGATGACCCATCTCGACGACATCGCGGCCGACCTCGTCGCGGGCGGGCTCGCCCCCGACACGCCCGTCGCCATCGTGTCGGACGCCACCACGCCGCGCCAGCGCGTGCTGGTGACGACGCTGGCCGAGGCCCGGGCGGCGGCCGACCGGGACGGGTTCAGGTCCCCCGCCATCGTGGCGGTGGGGTCCATCGTGGCGCTGCGGGCGCTGCTCGTCGGCGGCATGACGGGCCTGCCCGCGTGAGCGCCCCGGGCCTGATGATCGCCGCGACCCGCTCGGGCTCGGGCAAGACGGTGCTGACGCTCGGGCTGATGCGCGCGCTCGCCCGCCGCGGCTTGCGGGTCGCCGGGCGCAAGAACGGCCCCGACTACATCGACCCCGCCTTCCACGCCGCCGTGACGGGGCGGCCGAGCTACAACCTCGACAGCTGGTCCATGCCGCCGGACCTGCTGCGGCGGCTCGCCGCGGCGGACGACGCCGACCTCGTGGTCTGCGAGGGCTCCATGGGGCTCTTCGACGGCGTGCCGGCCGACGACGGCAGCGGCGGCTCCTCGGCCGACGTCGCCGCATTGGCGGGCTGGCCGGTCGTCATGGTGCACGATTGTTCGGGCCAGTCGCAATCGGCCGCCGCGCTGCTGGCGGGCTGCGCCGCCTACGACCCGCGCATCCGGGTCGCCGGCGTCATCCTCAACCGCATCGCCAGCGAGCGGCACCGGCGCCTCGTCGCCGACGCGGTGGCGCGGGTCGGCCTGCCGGTGCTGGGTTCGGTGCCCCGCACCGAGCGGCTGGCGCTGCCCGAACGCCACCTCGGCCTCGTGCAGGCCGGCGAAACCGGCGACCTCGAGCCGCGGGTGGAGGCGGCCGCCGACGTCGTGGCCGAACACGTCGACCTCGACGCCCTGATGGCGGTGGCGGGCCTTCCCGCCGACGTTGCGGCCGGGGGCCCGCCCGCCGGAGGGGACGCCGGTGTTCCGCTCCGCCCGCCCGGTCAGCGGATCGCGGTGGCGCGCGACGCGGCGTTCTCGTTCCTCTACCCGCACGTGCTCGACGGATGGCGCGCCGCCGGGGCGGAACTCGCCTTCTTCTCGCCCCTGGCCGACGAGGCGCCGCCGGCGGGTTGCGACGCCTGCTGGCTGCCGGGCGGCTACCCGGAGCTGCAGGCCGGCCGCATCGCGGCGGCGGCGCGCTTCCTCGCCGGCCTGCGGGCCTTCGCCGGCGCCCATCCGGTCCACGGCGAGTGCGGCGGCTACATGGTGCTGGGGCAGGGGCTGGTGGACGGCGAAGGCGCGCGCCACGCCATGGCGGGGTTGCTCGGCGTCGAGACGAGCTTCGCCCGGCGCAAGCTCAACCTCGGCTACCGCGACGCCACCACCCTGGTGTCGTCGGGGCTGGGCCCCGCCGGCACGCGCCTGCGCGGCCACGAGTTCCACTACGCCACGGTGCTGGACCGCGGCGGCGACGACCCCCTGGCGATGGCTACCGACGCCTACGGTGCCGTGCCGGCACCGGCCGGCAGCCGTCGCGCAAATGTCACAGGCACGTTCTTCCACGCGTTGGCGGAACGTCACGGGTCGTTAAAACTTCCGTCATGTTTAAGGCCCTGTTAATTTTCGCGGCGCGATCCTAGGGGAACCGAGCCAGTCCCGATCGCGCCGCGAGGTGTTCCGCATGTGCCGATGGATCGCCTACCAGGGTGAACCCACCTTCCTCGACGCCCTCGTGGCCGAGCCCGCCCACTCGCTGATCGCGCAGTCGCTGTGCTCCGTCGAGGCCAAGGTGGTGACCAACGGCGACGGCTTCGGCATCGGCTGGTACGGCGACCGCGACCGCCCCGGCGTGTACCGGGAGGTGCGGCCCGCCTGGTCGGACGAGAACCTGCGCAACCTGTGCCACCAGGTGAAGGCGTCGGTGTTCTTCGCCCACGTGCGGGCGTCGACCGGGCCCGCCATCGCGCGCGCCAACTGCCACCCCTTCACGGTGGGGCGGCTGATGTTCATGCACAACGGCCAGATCGGCCAGTTCTGCGCCATCAAGCGCCGGGTCGAGGCGATGATCCCGGACGACCTCTACCACCACCGCTCCGGCACCACGGACTCGGAGGCGCTGTTCCTCGCCGCCTTCGCCCACGGCCTCGCCGCCGACCCGATCGGCGGCATGGCGGCGACGCTCCACGCCGTGCACGGGCTGATGCTGAAGGCGGGCCTGCGCGAAGCGTTGCGCTTCACCGCCTGCCTGACCGATGGCCGGGACCTCTACGCCTTTCGCTGGGCGTCGGACGGCCGCGCCCCGACGCTGTATTGGCGCCAGAACCACGGCAACCTCGTCGTCGTGTCGGAGCCGCTCGACGGGGACCGCACGCAGTGGAGCGAAGTCCCGCAAGGCTGCGTGCTGGTGGCCCGCTCCGGCCGCCCGGCCGTGCTGCACGGCTTCGACGCGACCGTGACGGGCACCGCCAAGGCCGCCTGACGCCCGGCCCCGCCCGGGCGCGGGGCCGCCGGCCCCTGACGATGCCGTCCTCCCCCGCTCCGGCGGGGACGGTGGGGCATGTGAAGAAACCTTCATCCGCGGCGCCACTTGCGCCCCCTGGTAGCGCGTCCAATCTGGTGGACGCGCGCCGCTGGGGTGCGCCGCCCGATTCGGGCGTGACGACCGAGGACACTGACATGCGTGGACTGATCGTTTCGGCGCTGTGCGCCGGCGCCCTCCTGGCTGCGCCCGCGGCCGCCGAGGCCAAGGGCTGCATCAAGGGCGCGCTCGTGGGCGGCCTCGCCGGCCATGCCGTGGGCCACGGCATCCTGGGCGCCGTGGGTGGCTGCGCCGCCGGCCGCGCCCTCGCCAATCGCAGGACCGTCACGCCGGCCGCCCGGCCGATGGTGCCGGCCGTCGCCCCCACCATCGCTCCCGCCGTCCGGTGATGGCGCGGGTCGCGCCGCGCGGTCCCGAGGATCCGCGGCGCGACCCTTCGGGCTTTGGGCGCGACCCTTCCCCCTTTGGGCGCGACCCTTCCGGCTTTGATTGACTTCGCGGGAGCGCGACCCTTATATGCGCCACGAATTTCGAGCCTGTCGGCGCAACGCTGCCGCAGGCTTTCGGCGCGTTTCGACGCGGCGCGGAATCGCTATCGAACGAGAGGGTCGCCGTTCCACGCCGAGAGGGCGCGAGGTGCCCCGCGGTGAAAACGGAGCAGGACAGTGAAGCGGACCTATCAACCCAGCAAGATCGTGCGCAAGCGCCGCCACGGCTTCCGGGCTCGCATGGCCACCGTCGGTGGCCGCAAGATCATCGCCGCTCGTCGCGCCCGCGGCCGCAAGCGCCTCTCGGCCTGAGAGCTTGTGAATGGATGCCCTTCCGGCGCGGCCCGGGGACGACGTTCCCGGTGTCGTCGAAGGGCAGCCGAGCCGCAACGTCGGGTCTCCGGTCCCGGCGAGGCTCAAGGTACGCCCGGATTTCCTCCGGGCCGCATCGGGGGGGCGGGTTCATTCCCGCTCGCTCAGCCTGCAGGTCTACCGCCGCCGGGACGGAGACGCGTCTCCCGAGACCGGGGCCCGCGTCGGCCTGACGGTGACCAAGAAGGCCGGCAATGCGGTCGAGCGCAACCGGATCAAGCGGCGCTTCCGGGAAGCGCTGCGCGCCCCCGGCCTCGCAGCCCTGCCGGACCACGACTACGTGATCGTCGCCCGCCGCGACGCGCTCGCCGCGCCCTTCGCGGCCCTGTTGGGCGAGGTCAGGCGCTGCCTGGCCGATGCCGCCAAGGGCCGGGATGCCGGCAAGGGTCGCGCGCGGGGCGGCTCCGGGCCGCGCCGCAAGCCCGGCGCCGGGCGCGGGGGCGAGGCCGGGTCTTACACCCCCCATCCATGACCATCTCTTCGCGGAGCCTCGCCGTCCCGTCGGGCGCGTCGGCAGTCCGGACCCAGGCAGCGTGACGCACCATGAAAGATGAACACAAGAACGTCTATGTCGCGATCGCCCTGTCCATCCTGGTGATCATCGGCTGGAATTTCTTCTACGGCTATCCCCAGATGCAGAAGCAGCGCCAGCTGCAGCAGCAGACCGCCGCCACGCCGGTGCCGGGCGCCGCGACGCCGGTGACGGAGAAGGATGCCCAGGCGTCGCGCGAACTGGCGCAGCAGCCCGCGGCCTCCCCGCCGAACGGCGCCGCCTCGCAGCCCGCCGCCGGCATGGCGCCCGTCGAGGTGCAGAAGACCCGGGCCGCCGCCGTCGCCGCCAACCCCCACGTCGTGATCGACACGCCCGCCATCGCGGGATCGGTGGACCTCAAGGGCGGACGCATCGACGACGTCGCCCTCAAGGACTACCACGAGACCACCGACCGGCAGAGCCCGATCATCGAGCTGTTCTCGCCCTCGAACGCCCCCCATCCCTATTACGCCGAGACGGGCTTCGTGGCGGCCTCTGGCGAGACGGCCGCCATGCCGGGTCCCTCCACGGTCTGGACTGCCGACGGCGACCGGCTGACGCCCGACAAGCCCGTGACCCTCACTTGGGACAACGGCCAGGGCCTCCTGTTCCACAGGGCCATCTCGGTCGACAGCCAGTACATGTTCACCGTGAAGGATTCGGTGACGAATTCCGGCACCGCCCCCGTCAACCTGCTGCCCTACGCCCTCATCTCGCGCCACGGCACGCCGGTGACGTCGAACTATTCGGTCCTGCACGAGGGTCTCGTCGGCGAGATCGGCGACAACCGCGAGACCGACATCACCTATGCCGCCATGGACAAGGAGACGGGCAACTCGCGCACGCTCGACGGCACCGGCGGCTGGCTCGGCATCACCGACAAGTACTGGGCGGGCGTGATCGCTCCCCAGCAGGATCTGCCCTACAAGGGCCGCTTCTCGTCCTTCGCCGACAATGCCAACCGCGACTACCAGACCGACGCCCTGCTGCCGGCCCGCACCGTCGCGCCGGGCGCCAGCACCGACGTCACCACCCGGGTCTTCGCCGGCGCCAAGGTGACGGCCGTCCTCAACAAATACGAGAAGGACTACGGCATCCGGAACTTCGGCAACCTCATCGACTGGGGTTGGTTCTACTTCATCACCAAGCCGCTGTTCCAGGTCCTCGACTGGTTCTACAAGCTCACCGGCAACTTCGGTGTGGCGATCCTGATCGTGACGGTGCTGATCAAGGGGATCTTCTTCCCCCTGGCAAACAAGTCCTACATGTCGATGGCCAAGATGAAGCAGCTGCAGCCGCAGCTGGCGGCCCTGAAGGAGCGCTTTCCCGACGACAAGCAGAAGCAGCAGGAAGCCACCATGAAGCTCTACCGGGAGCAGAAGGTGAACCCGGTGGCGGGCTGTCTGCCGATGGTCATCCAGATCCCGGTGTTCTTCGCGCTCTACAAGGTGATCTTCATCACCATCGAGATGCGCCACGCGCCCTTCTTCGGCTGGATCCACGACCTGTCGGCGCCCGATCCGACCTCCATCTTCAATTTCGCCGGCGTGCTGCCCTACGATCCCGGCGCCGTGCCGCTCATCGGCCACTTCCTCACCATCGGCATCTGGCCGGTGATCATGGGCTTCTCCATGTTCCTGCAGATGAAGATGAACCCCGAGCCGCCGGACCCGGTCCAGAAGACCATGTTCTCCTGGATGCCGGTGATCTTCACCTTCATGCTCGGCACCTTCCCGTCGGGGCTGGTGATATACTGGACCTGGAACAACACCCTGTCGGTGGTGCAGCAGTACCTGATCGCCAAGAAGGCGGGCGCCAAGGTGGAGCTGTGGGGCAACCTGTCCAACATGGTGCGGAAGACCAAGCGTGTCTGACCCCGAGGGCGCGGCGGGGCCGGGCGATCCGCCGGCCCGCGACCTCGCCGAGGCGGGCCGCCTGCTCTTCGCGCGGGAATGCCTCTTCTTCGCCGGCGCCACGTCGGTCGAGATCCTGCCGCCCATCACCCGGCCCGAGATCGCCTTCGCGGGCCGGTCGAATGTCGGCAAATCGTCACTCGTCAATGCCATGACGGGCCGCAAGACGCTGGCCCGGGTGTCCCACACGCCCGGCCGCACCCAGCAGCTCAACTTCTTCGACCTCGGCGGCCACCTCAACATCGTCGACATGCCGGGCTACGGCTATGCCGCCGTGTCCAAGACCAAGATCGCCGAATGGGGCGTGCTGATCGAAAGCTACCTGCGGGGCCGCACCTCGCTGCAGCGCGTCTACCTCCTCGTCGACGCACGCCACGGCTTCAAGGAGGTGGACCACGCCCAGATGACGGCCTTCGACCGGGCCGCCGCCTCCTACCAGGTGGTGCTGACCAAGGGCGACGCCGTGAAGGCGGCGGACCGCGCGGCCCGGGTGGCCGAGACCGAGGCCGCCCTCGCCAAGCACCCGGCCGCCTATCCGCAGGTGATCCTCACCTCGTCGGAGACCGGGGCCGGAATACCGGAAATGCGCGAAAGCGTCGCCCGGCTCCTGGCCGAACGCGGGGCTCTCGCGCTAAAGCTTTGACGTCCGCCGCGCCCCAGCGCCCCGGGCGACCGACCGCCAGCCGACGGATCTGTGAACCATGACGGACGTGGAAAAGGGCAGCCCGGCGGAACGCGCCGAGATCCTCACCCAGGCGCTGCCCCACATGCTGCGCTACGACGACGCCATCGTGGTGGTGAAATACGGCGGCCATGCCATGGGCGACGAGGCCACGGCGCGCTCCTTCGCGCGCGACATGGTGCTGCTCGAACAGTCGGGCGTGAACCCCGTGGTGGTCCACGGCGGCGGCCCGCAGATCGGCGCCATGCTGAAGAAGCTCGGCATCCAGTCGCAGTTCTCGAACGGGCTCCGGGTCACCGACAAGCCCACGATCGAGATCGTCGAGATGGTGCTCTGCGGCTCCATCAACAAGCAGATCGTCGGCTTCATCAACGCCGAGGGCGGCCGGGCCATCGGGCTCTGCGGCAAGGACGGCAACATGGTCACGGCGACCAAATACGAGGTGCCGGCCGATGCCGGCAGCGACGGCGACCACGGCGTCGACCTCGGCTTCGTCGGCGACCCGTCCCGGGTCGACACCACGGTGCTCGACCAGGTGCTGGGCCGCGAACTTATCCCCGTGCTGGCCCCGGTGGCGCAGGGCAGCGACGGCGCCACCTACAACGTCAACGCCGACACCTTCGCGGGCGCCATCGCGGGCGCCCTCAAGGCCAAGCGCCTGCTGCTGCTCACCGATGTCCCGGGCGTCCTCGACAAGGACAAGACGCTCATCAAGGAACTGTCGGTCGACGCCATCCGCGAGCTCATCGCCGACGGCACCATCACGGGCGGCATGATCCCCAAGGTCGAGACCTGCATCTACGCGTTGGAGCAGGGCGTCGAGGGCGTGGTGATCCTCGACGGCAAGGTGCCGCATTCGGTGCTGCTCGAACTGCTGACGGACCACGGCGCCGGGACGCTCATCACCCGGTGACGGAACAGCCCGCAGACGCCGCCGTCCGGGACGTGCTGGACGGTGCCGAGGCCGCCGAGCGGGTCCTGGCGTCGAGGCCGCGGCTTCCGGCGTCGGTCCGGGCCCGCTTCGCCCACGTCGACACCTGGGTGTTCGACCTCGACAACACGCTCTACCCGGCCGGCAGCGCGGTCTGGCCGGCGATCGACGAGCGCATCACCCGGTGGCTCGCCGACCTCATGGGGATCGACGGCCTGACGGCGCGCGGCCTGCAGAAATATTACTACCGCCGCTACGGCACGACGCTGAAGGGCCTGATGGAGGACCACGCCGTCGCGCCCGAGGCCTTCCTGTCCTTCGTGCACGACATCGACCGCTCGTCGCTCGCCCCCAATCCCGCGCTGGTCGAGGCCGTGGCGGCGCTGCCGGGGCGCAAGCTGATCCTCACCAACGGCTCGAAGGACCACGCGCTGCGGACCACGGAACGGCTCGGCTTCGCCGCCGGGGGCTTCGAGGCGGTCTTCGACATCGTGTCGGCCGACCTCGTCCCCAAGCCCGAGGCCGCCGCCTACGAGCGGTTCTTCCTCCTCCACGACGTCGACCCGCGCCGCGCCGCGATGTTCGAGGACCTCGGCAAGAACCTCGTGGTGCCGCATGCTCGCGGCATGGCGACCGTGCTGGTGGTGCCGCCGACCACGGCCGAGGACGGGCGCGAGCCCTGGGAGCGCCTCGGCGCGGATGCGTCCCACGTCGACGCCGCCACCGACGACCTCGCGGCCTTTCTGGTGGGGCTCGAACTCGGGATCGTGCGGGGGACGTAGCGCCTTCTCCCGCGGGCGGGAGAAGGCCCGGCATGTCAGTCCTTGGCGCGCTCGACGTAGCTGCCGTCTTCCGTCTGGATGACGATGCGGGTGCCGGGCTGGATGTGGGGCGGCACCATGGCGCGGGCGCCGTTGGACAGCTTGGCGGGCTTGTAGGAGGAGGACGCCGTCTGGCCCTTCATGGCGGGCTCGGTTTCCACCACCTCGAAGGTGACGCGCTGGGGCAGGGTGGCGGAGACGGCGGTCTCGTTGAAGATCGACAGCTGGACCTTCATGCCTTCCTGGAGATACTGCGCCTGCGTGCCGAGCACGTCGGCCGGCACCACCACCTGCTCGAAGTTCTCCTCGTTCATGAAGGTGAAGCCGTCGGCGTCCTGGTACAGGAACGAGAAGTTCATGTCCTCGACGTGGGCGCGCTCGACCTGCTCGGTGGTCTTGTAGCGGTCCGACACCTTCACGCCGTCGCTGATGCGCCGCATGTCGATCTGCGTGGTGGGGGTGCCCTTGCCGGGGTGGAAGGACTCGGCGCTGAGGACGGCGTAGAGCTGCCCGTCCTTCTCGAGGATGTTGCCCTTGCGAACCGAGCTGGCGATGACTCTCACGGGTGATTGACCTTCGAAAAATTGCTAAGCGGTCCGGGCGTGTTTCAGCCGGACGCGCAATCGGCCGGCACCATAGCGATTTCGTCCCATTTGACCAGAGTCTCGAGTCCCCAGCGCTTGTCCTCCGCCTCGCCGTCCCCGTCCCCCGCCTGGTCGCCGCACGTCTATGCCGACCGGCGCCCCTTCCTGCTGGCGCGCGGCCGCATCGCCGCGGCGCTGCGGGCCTGGTTTGCCGCCCGGGACTTCCTGGAGGTCGAGACGCCGGTCCTGCAGGTGTCGCCCGGCAACGAGGCCCATCTCGAGGCCTTCGCGACCGACCTCGTGGGCCCCGACGCCGCGCCGCGGCGGCGCTACCTCCACACGTCGCCGGAATTCGCCATGAAGAAGCTGCTGGCGGCGGGTGAACCGCGGCTCTTCACGCTGGCGCGGGTGTTCCGCAACGGCGAGCGCAGCGCCACCCACCACCCCGAGTTCACCATGCTGGAATGGTACCGGGCGGCCGAGCCCTACGAGGCGCTGATGCGGGACTGCGGCGCGCTGCTCGCCGCCGCCGCCGAGGCCGCAGGGTCCCGGCTCTGGCACCACCGGGGCCGCAGCTGCGACCCCTTCGCCGCGCCCGAGCGGCTCGACGTGGCGGAAGCCTTCGCCCGCCACGCCGGCATCGACCTGCCGGCGACCCTCGCGGGGCCGGAGCCCGACCGCGACGCCCTCGCGGCGGGCGCCGTGCGCGCCGGCCTGCGGGTCGCCGAGGACGACAGCTGGTCGGACGTCTTCAGCCGGGTGCTCAGCGCCTGCGTCGAGCCGCACCTCGGGCTCGGCCGCCCGACCCTGCTCGACCGCTATCCGGCGCCCGAGGCGGCCCTGGCGCGGCCGAGCCCCGGCGATCCGCGCACGGCGGAGCGTTTCGAGCTCTACTGCTGCGGCGTCGAGCTCGCCAACGGCTTCGGCGAACTCACCGACGCCGCCGAGCAGCGCCGTCGCTTCGTCGCCGCCATGGCGGGCCGGGCCGCGCGAGGCCAGGAGGCCTACCCGCTCGACGAGGATTTCCTCGCCGCCCTGGCCGCCATGCCCGAGGCCAGCGGCATCGCGCTCGGCTTCGACCGGCTGGTGATGCTGGCGGCCGGGGCGCCGCGCATCGAGGACGTGCTGTGGCTGCCGGTGGCGGACGCGTGAGCGCCACCCTCCGCACGCCCGCCGACCTCGCCGGTGCCGGCCTGATCGGCGTCGCCGAGGCGGCCGCGCTGGCCCCGGTGGCGGAGCGCTACGCCGTCGCGGTGTCGCCCGCCATGGCGGCGCTGATCGACCCCGCCGACCCTGCCGACCCCATCGCCCGCCAGTTCGTGCCGCGCCCGGCGGAGCTCGACCGGCGCCCCGAGGAACTCGAGGACCCGATCGGCGACGCCGCCCACAGCCCCGTGCCGGGCATCGTGCACCGCTACCCGGACCGGGCGTTGCTGACATTGCTCTACGTCTGCCCGGTCTATTGCCGGTTCTGCTTCCGCCGCGAGCGGGTGGGGCCCGGCGCCGACGCCGTGCTGCCGCCCGACCGGATCGCGGCGGCGCTGGACTACATCGCGGGCCAGCCGGCGATCTGGGAGGTCATCCTCACGGGCGGCGACCCGCTCGCGCTGTCGCCCCGGCGCATCGCCGACGTCATGGCGCGGCTCGCCGCCATGCCGCATGTCAGGATCGTGCGCTTCCACACGCGCGTGCCGGTGGTGACGCCCGAGGCCGTGACGCCGGAGCTGGTGGCGGCCCTCGGCGCTTCGGGCAAGACCACCTATGTGGGGCTGCACTGCAACCACCCGCGCGAGCTGACGGCCGCCGCCCGCGAGGCCTGCGGGCGCCTCCTCGACGCGGGACTGGCGCTGGTCAGCCAGACCGTGCTGCTGCGCGGCGTCAACGACGATGCCGAAACGCTGGCGACGCTGATGCGCGCCTTCGTGGAACTCAGGATCCGCCCCTATTACCTGCACCACGGCGACCTCGCGCCCGGCACCGCGCACCTGCGGGTGCCGCTGGCGGAAGGCCAGGCGCTGATGCGGGCGCTGCGCGGGCGGGTGTCGGGCCTGTGCCAGCCCACCTACGTGCTCGACATCCCGGGCGGCCACGGCAAGGTGCCGGTGGGGCCCGGCTACATCGCCGACGGCGCCGTCACGGACCCCTGGGGCGCGTCCCACGCCTACGAGGGCTGAAGCGCGGCCCGCGCCTCCGGACGGCGGCGGCGCCCGCCGCCCGTCAGGGCTTGCGGGTGGCGACGAGGTCGAGGTCGACCGTCACGTCGAGCGCCACATAGTCTGCCGACGCCCAACTGCCCTGGCCGACGCCGAAATCCGTGCGGACCAGCTTGGCGTGGCCGACGGCATGGGCCTGGTCGCCGGCGATCGTGAGGGTGAAGGGCAGCACCACGTCCTTGCCGACGCCGCGCAGCGTCAGCTTGCCGGCGGTCTCGTAGCTGTCGCCGCCCTTGGGCACGAAGCCCGTGGCCTCGAAGGTGGCCTTGGCGAAGCCTGCGGCGTCGAACCAGTCGCTGCCCGGCAGGGCCTCGTCCTTCTGCGGGTCGTCGGTGGTGGCGCTGGCCGTGTCGACGGTGGCGAGGACGTGGCCGGACTCGGGATGGGCCGGGTCGAAGTCGATCGCCGCCGTCCAGGTCTTGAAGCGCCCCGTGAAGGGTGCGCCGGTCTGGGCGCCCGAGAAGCCGAGCCGGCTCTTGGCCGGGTCCACCGTCCAGGTGGCGGCCTCGGCGGAGCCGGCGATGGCGAGGAGCAGGGCGGCGGCGGCGAAGGTCGATCGCATCAGGGGAGCCTCTCGGTGGAGCGGCGGCCGAACCACGGCAGCCCGGGGATCATGCGGCGCAGCACGTCGTCGCGCAGCACGAGGTGGTGGCCCAGCGCCGCGCCGGCATGGAGCAGGACGAGGGCGATCAGCGCATAGGCGCCGTAGGCATGGAGGAAGCCCAGCACCGGCGCGGCCTGCGCCTTGCTCCAGCCGAACCAGGCTGTGACGGGGATGTGGGGCCAGGGCAGGACGCCGTACAGCACCGTCGGGATGTTCAGCGGCGCGACCGACACCAGCGCCCAGCCGACGAGCGGCATGCCGATCATCAGCCCGTATAGCAGCAGGTGCGTGCCTTCGGCGGCGCCCTTCTCCCAGGCCGGCATGTGGCCCGGCAGGGCAGGCGGGCGGTGGGTGAAGCGCCACAGCAGGCGCAGCAGGGCGGCGGCCAGGACCGTGATGCCGACCGACTTGTGGAGCTGGTAGAGCTTGAACTTCATCAGGGGCGCCAGCGGCGCATGCACCATGGCGAGGCCCATGGCCAGCATGGCCAGGATGCCGAGGCCGATGGTCCAGTGCAGCGCGATCGCCACCCAGCCGTAGCGTGGCGAGGCGCCACGCCGCGGGGCGGCACGGGAGGGGACGGCGGTTGCGGTCATGGCGGGGCCTCCCGGGCGGGTCCCCGGCCGGCACGGGCCGGCCGGGGCGGATGCGGTCGCTGGCTTGGTCTTGGTCGCTTACTTGGTCTTCTCGAAGGCGGCGTCGATGTCGAGGTCGACGGCGTCGCTGACCATCGGCACGTAGGTCTTCACGCCGAAGTCGGCCCGCTTGATCGTGCCCTTGGCCTCGAAGCCGCTGGTATAGTGCTTGTTCACCATGTTGACGCCGGCGCCGTTCAACTTGACCTTGAGGGTCAGGGGCTTGGTGACGCCGTGGAGGGTGAAGTCGCCGGTCACGTCGGCCGTGTCGGCGCCGGTGGCGACGACCTTGGTGGACTTGAAGGTGATCTCGGGGAACTTCGCGGCGTCGAGCCACTGGGCGCCGTCGAGCTCCTCCTTGAGCTTGGCGTTGGGCACCATGACGCTGTTCGTCGCGATGGTGATGTCGACCTTCGAGGCGTCCGGCTTGGCGGGGTCGAGCGTCATGGTGCCCGAAACCTTGCGGAACTCGCCGTCATACTTGGTGAAGCCGAAATGCGACACGTCGAACCGCACGCGGGTGTGCTCGGGCTCGATCGTGTAGGTGCCGGCCTCGACCTTGGCGCCGTCGGTGACGAGGCCCTGGGCGAAGGACGGGAGGGCCGCGGCGGCGAGCAGCGCGGAGGCGAGGAGGATCGTCTTCATGGACGGGGCACCTTGTCGATGGGCGTGGCGGCACGGCCGCCACTGGCGCTTCGGTCTAGCCTCGATGGTTCCGGGGCGAAACCGGCAAAACTTCGGCAGCGGCCATCGAGAATTTCGATAGGTCAGCCGTCGAGGCAGGCCAGCGTGCCACCGTCGGGCGCCAGGCCGCGGATGTGGCGGCGATGCCAGAGCGCGAAGAAGAGCAGGCGCCAGGCCAGCAGGCGGTGGGCCTTGTCGGGGCTGACGAAGACCTGGCGCACCGTCGCCGGGCGGCAGAGTTCGGCGATGCCGGGCTCGCGCGCCACGAGGTCGCCGAGCCGCGCGCCGTCGCGCGCGATCCATTCGCCGACCGGCACGGTGAAGCCGAGCTTCTTGGCGAAGGGTTTGGCGGTGGGGTTGGCGTCGGCCAGCCAGCGGCGCAGCAGGTACTTGCCCTGACCGCCCCGCAGCTTCAGCCCGTTCGGCAGCGCGAAGCCGAAATCCGCCACCGCCCGGTCGAGCAGCGGTGTCCGCCCTTCGAGGCCGAAATGCATCAGGCATCGGTCCACCGCCACCAGGACGGAATGGGGCAGCCAGTCGGCGAAGTCGAGCGCCTGGGCGCGCTGCAACCCGTTGAAGGCGTGGGTGGCGGTTTCGGCCTCGGCGGCCGCGATGCCGTCGCGCCATCCCGCCATGGGCGTCCGGAACAGGTCGAGCCCGTCGCAGGGGCCCTTGCGGCGGCGCGGCCGTCCGCCGAGCCAGCGCGGCAGGGCCTGGCGCCGGTAGCGGCTGTAGCCGGCGAAGATCTCGTCGCCGCCGACGCCGCAGAGCACGACCTTGACGTCCTCGGCGGCCCGTTCGGCCAGGAGGAAGTTCGGCACCACGGCGTAATCCGCCACGGGGTCGTCGAGGCAGGCGGCGATCTCGGGCAGGCGGGCGAAGAAGGCTTCGGCCGTGATGGGCAGCTCGGTGTGGCGGGCCCCCGCGGCCCGGGCCATGGCGGCGGCCGTCTCGCGCTCGTCGTGCACGCCCGTCTCCGGGAAGGCGGCCGTGTAGGAGCGCACCGGGGCGGCGTCGAGCCGCGTCATGGCGGTCAGCACCGTCGCGGAATCGATGCCGCTCGACAGGAACAGGCCGTAGGGCACGTCGGAGCGCTCGTGCAGCGCGACGCTGTCCATCACCACGCGGTCGATGGCGGCGAGCGCGGCCCGCTCGGGCTGGCGCCGCACCGTTTCGGGCAGCACCGGCGGGGCCCGGCGCCGCTCGACGATCTCGCCGCCCTCGACCACCAGGATCTCGCCCGGCAGCACGCGGGCGATGCCGGCGAAGATCGTGTCGCGCCCCGTGGTGAACTGCAGCTGCAGCAGTTCGTGGGCGGCTTCCGGCCGGATGGCCTGATGGTTGGCGCCCGAAGCCGCGCGGCGTGCCGCCACGATGGCCTGGGGTTCCGACGCGAAGAGCAGGCCGTCGGGGTCGGCCGCGTAATAGAGCGGCTTGATGCCGAAGGGGTCGCGCGCCAGCACGACGCGGCCCCGCCCGGGGTCGTGCAGGGCCAGGGCGAACATGCCCCGGACCTCGGCGAGGAAGTCGAGCCCGTGGCGGTCGTAGAGGGCCAGGAGCGGCTCGCAGTCGCCCTGCGTCCGCCACGGCACGCCCGGCAGGGCGGCGCGGAGCTCGACGTAATTGTAGATCTCGCCGTTGACCACCAGGGCGCGCCCGGCGCCGTCGTGCAGCGGCTGGTCGCCGGTGGCGAGGTCGATGATGGCGAGACGCGCGTGGTGGAACCCGACGTCCCCGGCCACATGGTCGTGCGCGCCGTCCGGCCCGCGATGCGCGACGGCCCGACCCATGGCGGCGAGGCGCTCGCGCGGGACGGCGGCGCCGCCCCGCATCATCATCCCGGCAATGCCGCACATGGGATCCCCCGGCTCCTCGTCCTCGCCCGCCCCGGGTTAGCGGAGGCGGCCGGGCAGGGGAACCCCCGCTACTTGGCGCGGAGCAGGCCGCCGAGCGGGCTTTGCGGGCCGAAGGAGGCCCAGGCCTGATCGCAGGCCGCGGCCGCGTCGCCGTCGTAGCGCTGCGTGTCGGCCGCCATGTCCTCCTGCAGCAGCGGCGAGAAGCGCCCGGAGGTCAGGTCGCCGCGCGTCAGCCCCTTGCGCGACAGGAAGCCCTGCATCTTGCGATCGTCGACCCGGTAGGGGCAGTGCGCCTCGGCCAGCACGGCGGAATGCAGCATCAGGATCATCAGCTCCTGGCCCTTGTTGTAGTCGGCGAGGGCGGGGCCGGTCGCCAGAACCACACCCAGACCCATCGCCACCGTCGTCGTGCGCCGCATCTGCATCCCTCCGCTCGGCGGAACCGAAGCACGGCGGCGGACGGAGGGGAAGGGCGGGGCGGGCCACCGTCACCTCCCACCGTCAGGTCCGCCGTCACGGCCCGCCGTCCCTGGCCCGCAGCCGCAGGCGGATCGGCGTCGCCGGCCGCAGCGTCACCCGCATGGCGGGGCGCGGTTCGGGACCGCCGAGGCTGTCGAGGCGGAAGCGCCCCAGCAGCACCGCCAGGATCGCCACCGCTTCGAGCGTGGCGAACCCGGCCCCGATGCAGATCCGCGGCCCGGCCCCGAAGGGCATGAAGCTGTAGCGGTGTCGCGCCCCGGCGCGCTCGGGCGAGAACCGCCCGGGGTCGAAGCGCTCGGGCTCCTCCCACAGCAGGCGATGGCGGTGCAGCGCGTGGATGGGCACCACCAGGGCGGTGCCGGCCTCGACCCGGACGGGGCCGAGCGTGAAGGGGCGCAGGGCCTGGCGGGCGATGAGCGGCGCCGGCGGGTAGAGCCGCATGGCTTCCTCGAAGACGGCCCGCGTGTAGGGGAGGCGCCCGACATGCTCGGGCCGCACCGGGCCGCCGCCCGTCACGCGCCGGACCTCGGCGACGAGCCGCTCCTCCTCGGCGGGGTGGCGGGACAGGAGGTGCAGGGTCCAGGCGAGGCCGTTGGCGGTGGTCTCGTGGCCGGCCGCGATGAAGGTCGCGATGTTGTCGGCGAGTTCGTCGTCCGTCATGCGGCGCCCGGTGTCGGGATCCGCGCTGGCGAGCAGCAGCGACACGAGGTCGTCGTCCCCCGCCGGGGCGGCCCGCCGCCGCGCCACCGCCGCCCGCATGGCGCCCCGGAAGAAGCGCTTGGCCGCCGCGGCCCGTCGCCGGCCGGGGTAGGGGGTCCAGGACGGGAGACCGAGCAGGCCGAGGGCGAAGACCCAGGCGGTGGGGGCGAGGTAGTCGTCGACGCTCCGCTCGACCCGTCCCACGTCCAGCCCCGCGCCGCCCGACAGCATGGTGGCGACGATGATGTCGAAGGTCGTCACCGTGGTCTCGTGGCCGATGTCGAGGACGGCGCCGTCGCCCCGTGCCGCCCAGCGCGACGCCGTGGCCTCGGCCGCCGCCAGCATGGCGGGCAGGAAGGCGCCGAGCCGCGCCGCCGCGAAGGCGGGGGCGGCGCCGCGCCGCTGCCAGCGCCAATGCGCGCCCTCGGCGGTGAGCAGCCCCTCGCCGAGCGCCGGCCCGAGCACCCGGCGGATGTCGTCGGTCTTCACGAGGTCGTCGGCGTGGCGCACCAGGGCGTCCTGGATCAGGGCCGGGTCGAGCAGGTGCAGCCTCCGGCGCCCGGCGACCCGTTCCATCACCAGCGGGGCGTCGAAGACGCCGGGCGGCAGGGCCGAGAGCGGGTCGCGCAGCATGGCGACCAGCATGGCGGCGAGGGACCGGTCCACCGTCACGAGACCGTCGCCGGACGGCACCACCGCAGATTGTCGCTCCATGACGCCCGCCTCCTGCAGGCGGTCGCGCCGGCCCGCCGTTCACCCTACCGGCAGTCCGCCCGGTCGCGACCGCGGGGGCGGTGACGCGACCGGCGCCCTCAACCCGATGGCGTCGCTGCGGAATCCGGCTCCGGCGGCCCGGTGCGGCCGCGAAGCTGCCCGCCCTGCCGACTTGCCAGCCGACTTGCCAAGGGAAGGCGACACCCGTAGCGTCGATTCAACCGCGGTGCAGCATCGTCCCGCCGGCGCGCCCTGGCGCGGCATTCGCTCGGAGGCGGATTTGGATCGTCGTACATTCATCATCGGGGCGGGAAGCCTCGTGGCAGCGGCGGCGCTGTGGCGGCCGGGCCTGGCCCTGGCCGACGTGCCGAAGCCCTACGATGCCAGCCTGACGCCGCCGGTGACGGGGCGCGACGACTACATCAAGTGGATGGTGGCCAACCGCGGCGAGGACCCGAAGTTCCTCGGCGAGCACTGGGACCGCTACCAGGCCCTGCTGCACAACAAGGACATCTGGGACGCCAAGGACGGACGCGCCTTCCTGCTGACGCCGCGCGAGCATTTCGTCCGCCCCGCCAACCTGTCCCGCGCCTACGACCACGCCTTCCTCGACATCGGCTACGGCGTCACCATCTCGGGCCCGCATGCGGTGGCCCGCATGACGAGTTCGCTCGACATCAAGCCCGGCGAGAAGGTGCTCGAGATCGGCACGGGCTCGGGCTACCAGTCCGCCTACCTCAGCCACCTGACCGACAAGGTCTGGTCGATCGAGATCATCAAGCCTCTCGCCGAGCGGACCCGCGCCACCTACGACGACCTCGCCGCCAAGGGCTACAACGAGTTCAAGGCCATCTCGTCCAAGAACGCCGACGGCTATTACGGCTGGGCCGAGAACGGCCCCTTCGACAAGATCGTGGTGACGTGCGGCATCGACCACATCCCGCCGCCGCTCCTCCAGCAACTCAAGCCCGGCGGCATCATGGTGATCCCGGTCGGCCCGCCCGGCGCGCAGCGCGTCCTCAAGGTGGACAAGACCGTCGCGGCCGACGGCACCATCACGGTGGCGCGGTCCGATATCTTCAACAAGGTCGTGCCCTTCGTGCCCTTCACCAAGCTCGAAGGCGACGCCATCCAGGGCAACCACAACAAGTGATCGAGACCAGGGGAGCGGGAGCCGCGGCATGAGGGACAGGATCTCCGACCCGCCGCTCTCGCCGAGCCTGCCGCTCTACCTCGGCGTCGGCCTCGTGGCCGGCGCCGTCATCGCGCTGCAGATCTGCATCATGCGGATCTTCTCGGTGGGGTCGTGGGCGCATTTCGGCTCGCTCGTCGTCAGCCTCGCCATGCTGGCCTTCGGCCTCGTGAGCGCCGTCATGTGCATCGGCAAGGGCTTCTTCGCCCGACGGTGGCGCGGCGTCGCCGGGGCGTCGCTGCTGCTCTTCGCGCCGCTGCTGGTGGCGGCGAACCTCCTCGCCCAGCAGGTGCCGTTCAACGCCATCTTCCTGCTGTCAGACCCCATGCAGAAATGGCGCCTCGCCGCCAACTTCTGCCTCTACCTCGTGCCCTTCCTGGCGGGGGCGCTGTTCCTCGGGACGGTGTTCCTCAAGGCGGACCGGTTCTTCGCCCGGGTCTATTTCGCCGACCTCGTGGGGGCGGGGCTCGGAGGACTGGCCTTCCTCGGCACGCTGTACCTGCTGCCGCCCGAGAACCTCGTCGTCACCCCCATCGTCCTGGCGCTCGCCGGAGGCTTCTGCTGGTTCTCCGCCGTCGCGCCCGGCCGGTCCGCGCTGCGGGCCGACGCCGCCCTGCTGGCGAGCGGCGTGCTGGCGCTGCTCGCCCATGCCGTGCTGCCGCCGGCCCTCGGGCTGAACACGCTGGCGGTCTCGGACTACAAGGGCATCTCCTACGCCCGCAAGTTCCCCGACAGCCACCTCGTCTACCGGGACTACTCGCCCTTCGGCGACATCGCCGTCTACGGCTCCTCCTACCTGCATTTCGCGCCCGGCCTCAGCGACAACGCCGCCTTCAACCTGCCGCAGGTGCCGGAGAATGCCTATCTCGGCCTCTACATCGACGGCGAGGGCCCGAGCGGCATCATCCGCGACCTGAAGCCCGCCGAGACGGCCTATTTCCGCTTCCTGCCGATGGTCTACCCCTATCTCGTCGCCAAGAACCCCGACACGTTCGTCATCCAGTTCGGCGGCGGCATCTCGACCGACGTGGCGCTGCGGGACGGCTCGAAGAGCGTCACGGTGGCGGAATCGAACCCCGCCATCCTGAAGGCCTTCCGCACCGACCCGACGCTGCGGGACTTCACGGGCGACGTGTTGAACGACCCGCGCGTCCACGTCGTCGACTACGACGGCCGCCTGTTCCTGGCCGGACACCCCGAATCCTACGACGTCGTCGACCTCAGCCTGGCCGATTCGGCGGGCCTGTCGGCGCCGGGCGGCTTCGCCATCGTCGAGAAATACGGCTACACCCGCCAGGCGATGGAAACCTACATGCGGGCGCTGCGCCCCGGCGGCATCCTGTCGGTGACGCTGTGGAACAAGGAGGAGCCGCCCAAGTCGATCCTCAAGCTCTACAGCACCATGGTGGAGGCGGCCCGCGCCGTGGCGCCTGACCCGGCATCGCACGACCGGCCCGAAGCGGTCGAGAACGCGTTCTTCGCGGTCTCGTCCTACCTGTCGACCACGACCGTGCTGTACAAGAAGGGCGGCTTCACGCCCGCCGAGATCGCGACGCTGCGCGACCACACCCACGCGATGTCGTTCGACGACGTTTACTGGCCCGGCATCCCCTTCGACGCCGGTGCCACCGACAAGCTGCTCGCCGACTACCGCAACGCGATCTTCTCGGACGCCTCCGCCCCGGCGGCCGGCAAGGCCGCCACGGACGGGACCGGGACGGCGGCAACCGAGGAGGTCGACGATGATGGGCCCGGCCCGGCCCCGAAGGTGCTCCCCTCGACGCAGATGGGGCGGCTCGCCTTCCACGCGCTGGTCTTCGGCGGCTGGCCCGCCATCGCGGACCGCTACGTCTTCGACGCGCGGCCCCTCACCAACGACCGGCCCTATTTCGCCGCCTACGTGAAGCCGCGCGACCTGCCGAACCTGCTCGACCGGCTGGAGATCGTGCAGGACGAATGGGGCTACCTGCTGCTCTGGGCGACGCTGGGCATCGCCGCCATCGCGGCGGCCTCGCTGATCGTCATCCCGGTGGTGTTCGGCTGGCGCACCGCCTTCAGCACCGCGCCCGGCAAGGGCCGCACCATCCTGTACTTCGCCTGCCTCGGCCTCGGCTACATCACCGTGGAGGTGGGGCTCATCGCCGACTACACGCTGGCGCTGAACAACGCGACCGTGTCGGCCTCGATCCTCATCACGTCGATGCTGGTCTTCTCGGGCCTCGGCAGTCTCACGGCGGAACGCCTGCTCGGCCGCGCCCGCACCGCCCTCCCGGTCATCCTGCTCGCCATCGGCGCCATCCTGATCGGCTACGGCCTCTTCCTCGACCAGGCGCTGGTGCTGATCGGCACGCTGCCCTACGGCTGGCGCCTGCTCATCTGCTTCCTCACCGTGGCGCCGCCGGCCTTCCTCATGGGCTTCCCCATGCCGACCGCCATGACGTGGCTGGCGCGGCTCGGCAAGGAGCACATGTTCCTGTGGGCCTGGGGCATCAACGGCTGCTTCTCGGTGGTGGGGGCCGCCGCCGTGCCGCTCATCGCCACGGCGTTCGGCCTGTCGAGCGTGCTGGCGGTCGGCGGCGTGGCCTATCTGGTGGCGATCCCGGCCTTCTTCGCCGTCATGCTGCCCCAGGGACCGGGCCGGACGCCGGCGCCGCGCACCGAGGTCGCCACCCCCCTGCCGTTAAAAGTTTAGTCACCAAGGCGCCGCATGGTCGAGGTCCGTTCACGAAAGCGAAACGGTCCGGACCTCTTGCGCAGCCTTTCCCGCCGTTCCGTCCTGGTGCTCGCCGCCGGCCTGCCCGTCCTGGCGGGGGCCTGCACGCCGAGCCCGCCCAGCCTCGCCGCCAACCTCGCCCGCCGCACCGCGGGCCTCGCCCCCTCGGCGGGCGCGACCGCGCTGGTCCCCTTCGACACGACGCCCTTCCCGTTCCACGGGACGGTGCCGGGCCGCGACAAGCCCTTCATGGACGTGGACGACAACGGCCGCCTGGGTCACTCGTCGGCCCGCAACGGCGTCCTCTGGGAAGACCAGAGCTACAGCGAGAAGCGCGTCCTGCTGTCGATCCCGAAGGGCTTCGACCCGCGCCGGCCGGCCGCCATCGTGGTCTTCCTGCACGGCAACGAGGCCCGGCTCGACCGCGACGTCCGCGACCGGCAGGGCGTGGCGCGCCAGCTGGCGCAGTCCAACATGAACGCCGTGCTGGTGGCGCCGCAATTCGCGCTCGACGCCAAGGATTCGAGTGCTGGACGCTTCTGGGAGCCGGGCGTCTTCGCGCAGTTCCTCAAGGAGGCGGCGCGCCGCCTCGCCGAACTCGACGGCCGCCCCGGGGCCGCCTTCGTCTTCGACGAGGCGCCGGTGATCCTCGTGGGCTATTCGGGCGGCTACCTCCCGGCCGCGGCGGCGCTGCGCTACGGCGGCGCCGGGCGCCGCGTGCGCGGCGTCGTTCTGCTCGACGCGCTCTACGGCGAGGAGGACACGTTCGCCGACTTCGTGATGCGGCGCGGGCCGGGCGTCTTCGTCAGCCTCTACGGCAAGTCGTCGCGCGCCGGCAACGAGGCCCTGCGCCGGCGGCTCGCCGCGCGCGGCGTGCCGGTCTCGGACGACAGCCTCGGCGACGCGATCGCGCCGGGCGGCGTGGTCTTCGTCGACGCGGGCGATGCGGTGCCGCACGGCGACTTCGTCACCGCCGCCCTCGGGGGCGACCCGCTCGCCGCCGTCCTGGCGCGCCTGCGCGGCTTCCCCCGCAACCCCGCCGCCGCCCTGGTGGCGAGCGAGTAGGGCCGGCGCCACCGTCGGCGGTGGTCGAGGCGCTCATCGGGCGCTCGCCGCGCTTTCAACAGGTGGTGGAAACCGCTAGGCTCGGGCCGTCCAACCGGGGCGCCCGCCATGGCCTTTGCCGACCCGTTCGCTGCCGATGCCGGCCCTGCCGTCGCGACCGCGCGGCGCGCTGCGGCATCAGGGGCCGCCGCGCCGACGCGGAGCCTGCGAGACACCTTCGGCCTGCTTGCCGGAAGCGACGCGCTCCCGCCCGAACTGGACTTCCTCCTCGCGCAAGCTGTCGCGCCGTCGCTCCTGCGGCTCGCCGCGACAGCGGCCGCGGCGGCGGCGGTGACGGGGGAAGCGGCCCTGCTGGGCTTTGGCTTCGCCGAGGCGCGCTACTTCCGGTCGCTCGCCCGGCACCTCGGCGTGCCCTATCTCGACCGGGCCCTGCCCTTGAGCCGCGGTGTCCTGCCGGGCCCGCACGGCCGCTCCGGCGCCGCGACACTGGCCCCCAATGCCGCGAACCTCCATGCCGTGCTGGCACCGCGCGGCGAGGAACTGCGCGGCCTGCTCGCCGCCCATGCCGCCGACCCCGGCGCCTATGATTTCGCCATCACGACGCCCAGGCGTTTCGAAGCGCTGCTGCGCCGCCACGATGCGGCCGGGCTGGCCCAGCGGAGCGCCTCGGGCCTCGCGGCCTGGGACGCGGCGCTTTCGGCGCGGGGCGGCGCCACGCCGGTGCAGAAGGCGGTGGCGCTGGGCGCGGCCGCGTCGATGGCCTTCGTCACGGCGGCGGACCCGCCGCGAGGATGGCTGGTCGTCGTGGTCCTGCTCTTCCCGCTCTTCGCCGCCGCGGTGGCGCAGCGCCTCGCCGTGGCGGCGGCGAGCGGCGCCCGGCGCCCGGCTTCGCCCGCGGCGCGCGTCCCGGACGGCGCCCTGCCGATCTACACGCTGGTGGTGCCGCTCTTCCGCGAGGCCCGGATGCTGGCGCAGGTGGTGCGCAACCTCGACGCCCTCGACTATCCGGCCTTATGTAGGAAACGCAACAAACATCAACCTATGCGATGCCTTCGCCATTGCCTATGATGGCGCATGTCTACGCCTCACGTCGTCACCCAGCTCCTTCTCAAGAAGGCCGAGGTGGAAGCTCAGATCGATAGCCTGACCGATCGCCTGGCCGAAGCCAAGGCGGATCTCATTCACGTGGTCGGCGCCGTTCGGCTGTTTGATCCCACAGCGGCGGCTGTAGGCCCTGTCACGGCCTACCACGGGCTCACCAAGGCCCTGAAGCGGTCGGACATGTTCGCGCTCTGCAAGGCCGCCATGGACGCCTCCACCAAGCCCCTGTCCACTCGTGAGCTTGCTCGACACGTCATCACGTCTCAGGGCTGGGATCACGACGATAGGCGCCTTGCCCTCACCATGACGCACAAGGTCGGAACCATGATGGCCCGCTTTGATCGGCGCGGGATCGTGGACAAGGCCGGGCTGCGGGACGGGGCGTCGCTCTGGCGCCTCGCGGTCGGGAGATAGGCCATGGCCCTTCCTCCCCCTCAGATCATCGCCACCCTCAAGGCCAAGCGGAACGACATCGAAGCGTCGATCAAGCTTTATGAGCAGAAGGCGGAGCAGGCCCGGCGCGATCTCGCCCACGTCAACGCGACGCTCGCGATCTTCGCCACGAACGATCCCGCCGACGTGCGGGCCTACACCGACACGTCTCGGCTATTCCGCCGGGGCGAGCTATGGGCGCTCTGTGTCGCATCGCTGAGAGAGCACGGCCCGCAGGACACCCGCGAGCTATCACGCCGCGTAGCCGAGGCGAAGGCAATGGACGCCTCCGACCCGGTGCTGTGCAAGGCCCTCGCTTACCGCATCGTCCAGGCCCTTACGCTCCAGTGGAAGCGGGGGAAGCTCGGGAGCGAGGGTATCAGGAAGGGCGTGCGGGTGTGGGCGACTGTTTGACAAAAGGTCAGTTTGCCTATGGGGTCCCTGTTGATCAGGGGCCAAACGATGTCGCTTTCTAATTTTTTCCGTATCGGTAATTTCTTACTTCTGATTGTAAACATTGCGCTTTTTGCGCTTTGGTTTTCAATGATTCGTAAGGACGCATTGCCTCCTACCGGTGATGCTAACACATATATGTTGGGGCAGGTTTCCCTAGAGGTCACGGTACTAGGGATCGTTATCGCCCTAGTTGCAGTTGTTCTTACTGGGCTGGGTTTTCTTGGGATGCAAACAGTCCTTGAGCGAGCAGAATTACGGGCAGACAAAACGGCTAGAGAAATATCCGAGAGGTATTTTCAACAGCTTGAGGAAGGGTCTCCTTTTAGGAGCCCAGGAAGAGGATTCGGAGTTAGACGAAGAGCATCAAGAGTAGACAATTTTCCAAATGTAAGGGGCGCAAAAGAAGAAAGCGGAGATCTATAATGTTGCTTCGTGAGCAAGATAGAATTATCGAAGAGCATCAAAAGCGGCCACCTATCAAGGTTGTATCGCTCGCGCATGATCTCGGCCTAAAAGTTTATAGAACCGAGCTTCCTGAAAAGGTCTCAGGAATGATTAAAAAAGACGACGAGGAAGGCGGCGATAGTGGTTACGCTATCTACGTCAACGAAATGCATTCGGAAACTAGGAGGCGTTTCACCATCGCGCATGAGATAGCACACTTCATATTGCACAAGAAAATTATCGGAGATGGAGTTGTAGAGGACGCGCTTCTACGATCCGATGCGCTGAGCAATGCTGTGGAGATCCAAGCTAACTCATTAGCAGCTGACATTCTTATGCCAAATGACCTTATCAAAAAGGCAAAAAAAGATGGATATAAAACAATTACAGAGCTTGCCGAATATTTCAATGTGTCGAGAGACGCGATGGCAATCCGACTTTATAAAATGAACTACGAGTCAGCCGTGCGGAATGGTTATCGGTAAGCGATTATGGTTGCGACCGCTCCCAGTACCCCTTCCACTGCCGCGACACAGGCGAGCCCATCGCCAGGGACAGCGTGCGGCGGAAGGCGTCGCCGTTGGGGAGACGACGGTTGTTCTCCTTCCAGGCCGCCTCAGCGGCATACTGATAGAGGTAGCGAGCCGAGACGTGGTGGTGCTGGCCGTCCACCATGCGGCGGAGGCGGGAGAAGTAGGACTCGGCCTGATTGGTGTTGGCTTCCTCGGTGACGTAGCTCTCGGAGTGGTTGATACGGCCCACGGCGGGGAACCGGCTGTGGAGGGCATCCCAGTGCTTCGCCTCGTCGGCAAACACGGTCGCCTCGGCCGACACGTTCTCGACAGCTAGGGCGACGCCCTCGGCCTCGGTGTTGGTGACGAAGGTCTTGGTGGACCCGTCACGCTCGCGGAGGGCGATCACCACGCGGCGCTCGCCGTTCTGGTTCTCGGCCTTGCGGCGGTCCCGGCGATCCTCCTTGTGATTGGCGGGGCGCACCTTACCGCCGAAGTAGGCGCCGTCAACCTCGACCTCACCGGCGAGCTGCATGCCCTCGACCTCGGAGGCCAGAGCCTCACGGATCTTGTGGGCGAGGACGAAGGCCGTCTTGTACTGGCAGTCGATGTCCCGGCCGAGTTGGAGGGCGGAGACGCCTTTGACCGCGTTCACGCTGATGCAGATGGCGGCGCAGAGGTCCACGAAGGCCATCTTGCGGCTGGCGAAGATCGTCCCCGAGGTGACTGAAAACTGATGCGCGCAGGCGGCGCACTTGAACCTGCGGCGGCCCTTCACGTCGTAGTGGCGAAGGCCACCGCAGCGGGGGCATACCGGGGCGCCTTCCGTCTCGGCCCAGCGCATCTTGCAGAACGTGCCGTAAGCGGCGTCCTCACCGGCCTTGTAAATCGAGGCTAGGGAGAGGGTGCGGGCCTGGGCCGAAAGGAGGAAGTGCTGAGCCATTGCCATCGTCCGCGCTGCTTATGCATCGCACATGATGGCATATTTGCATCGTAGTCAAGGGCAAAAGCATCGTGTATGATGGCATTCGCTACGGAGATGATGCCATGCTCGACAATGTGAGCCCAGCCCCACAAGCCGCGCCAGCCGATGGCGGGGAACAATGGGAAGCTAAGGTCAAAAACGTCCTCAAGGCGGAGCTGAAACGCCGGGGGATCGGGTACAAGGAACTAGCCGAACGCCTGAGCGCGATTGGCGTGCCCGAGAATGAGCCGAACATCCGCAACAAGCTCGCCCGAGGCCGGTTCACCGCCGTGTTCATGGTGCAGGTGATGGCAGCGATTGGGGCTAAGAACATCCTTTTAGATTAGCCTCCAGGGACATCAATCATCAAATTTTTTGATGATCAACTCTCACGAAGCCCGGATTGACACCGATTTTGTAACTCTTTGATTCTTCAAGCTTTCTACTTGGCTGAAAAAGTTTGGCCGTTTTGGAAGAGGTTTGTCACTTTTCTGCGGGGGAACCAAAAAACCATTAAAAGCGCCGAGGAACCCGAAACTCAGTAAGTCACTGTAAACGCGAGGATATTTTCTGAACAAGTTTTGTGACACATCGTCGCATGCCCCGTTCCGGGTTGACCGATCCTGAAGTCTATGGGCCGCAAAACGCGAATCACCTGATATAATACGGCCTGCATAATGCGCCTTGGGGCGAGTTTCGCGCTCTCCCATCAGCATAGCTGATACCGCAGTGGTATCGTGTGGGTAAGGGGTTGGCCATGGACGCCCGACTGTTTTACAACGCTGAGCCGTTTCGGCCGTCTCCGATTGACGAACTCAGCGACGTTCGCCTAGTCAGGAGCATCGAACTCGCCCCAAGGGGATATTTGCCGGCTGGCTCCGAAGGCACGGTAGTTGCCGTGCATGGCGCTGGCGAGGCGTACACGGTAGAGTTCGAAGAGCCATTCCACGCTTTGTTGTTGCTTGAGGCAAGCAAAGTCGCTGCTATACCGGGGGCAACGCGTGAACACCTCATTGCAGCTACCGGTAAAGCTGAAGGTTGATAGGCAGAGACTGCTTTCTTACCTGTTGAATTTAAGCCATCCGGGCGGCGGATCAAAGGCCAAGTTCTTCCTTGGATGGGGCTTTAGTCCGTCTGACCTCGACACTTTTGAGACGGCGCTGAAAAGCCATTTCGATCCGTCTCAAATCGCCAATGCTCAGCATACGCCGTGGGATATCCGAATTCAGTGCTTGGGTCCCATGGCAACTCCTAACGGTTTTGCTCCTAAAGTGCTGACAGCATGGGGCATTGACCACGGGACAGCGGAATGGCGATTATTTACAGCCCACCCCTACTGATAGACCTATGTAGCAGCCTCACCAAGCCGGCCGGGAGGCCGGTCTCACCGGCATGCGCGTTCCCCGATATGTCAATTCTACTTGGTAGACGACACGGCCGGCGTCATCCCTCACATCACAAGAAAGATCGTGCCAGTCGCCGTCCGACAGTTTTCTCGAAGCAAGATCCGGGAGGAGCGATTGAGCGATATCAATAGCTTCGTCCAGGCTATCGAAGTGATCTCCGACTTCATCGCGATGAAGCCCATCCGCGTTGCGGACATCGAAATAATATAACGGCACGCTGCGCCTCCAGCCTTTGTGGCAAGGGTGCAAGCGTCCCTCAGTCGCCGAAAGCCATGGGGTTGAATGGCGATAGAGACTTAACCCGGCTTCGACAGAAATTGATCCGGAACGAAATTCAAGATGCGATAAGGTCGAGATGACGGAATTGCATACCACACAAGCGTCGTGTAAATCCGTGCATCGCCCGTAAAAACTATCGGGCGAGGAGAGGACCTTCGCTCATGGCTGATACGCTTTCGCCGGGCCAGATCCGTGGTGCGCGAGGCATGCTCGACTGGTCCATGTTGGACCTCGCACGGGCAGCCGGCTTGTCGGTGTCGACGGTGAAGCGACTGGAGATGAAGACCTCACAACCGGTGTCGGGTAAAGCTTACGCAGCCGTGCGCGAGGCCTTTGAGACATTCGGTGTTCGATTCCTCAGCGATGGCGATCGAGGAACCGGGATGATGATGGACGCTCGCAACGAGGAAACGTCACCATCGACGATGGCAAATGTTGCGTTTCCTACATAAGGCCGCGACTATCCCCGCGCCAAGCTCGACATCAAGATCATGCTGGAAGCCTGCGACGCCGCCACGGTGGCGGCGGCGGCGCGGCTGGACCTGCCGCTCCCCTACGACGTCGTCGTCCTCGGCGACGGCCGACCGCGCACCAAGCCGTGTGCGCTGAATGCCGCGCTCGAGACCGCCCGCGGCGCGCTCGTGGTGGTGTTCGACGCGGAGGACCGGCCCGACCCCGGCCAACTCCGGGCGGCCGCCGCGCGGTTCGCGGCCGCGGGCGACGACCTCGCCTGCCTGCAGGCCCGCCTGACGATCGACCACGCCGACGACGCCTGGATCACCCGCATGTTCGCCCTCGACTATGCGGCGCTGTTTCACTGCGTGAAGCCGGGGCTGTCCGCGCTGGGCCTGCCGGTGCCGCTCGGCGGAACCTCCAACCATTTCCGCGCTGCGGCCCTGCGCCACGTCGGCCTGTGGGACGCCTGGAACGTCACCGAGGACATCGACCTCGGCTATCGCCTGGCGCGCTTCGGCTTCCGTCTCGGTTCGCTCGATTCCGACACGTTCGAGGAAGCCCCGCTCACGGTGGCGCGCTGGATGCCCCAGCGGGCCCGCTGGCTCAAGGGCTGGATGGTGACGCTGATCGTCCACGGCCGCCATCCGGTGCGGCTGTTCCGCGACCTCGGGTGTCGGGGCGGCCTGTCGGTGGCGGTCTCGCTCTGCGGCACCGTGCTCAGCTGCCTGCTCGGGGCGCCGCTCCTGGCGCTCGCCGCCGCCGAAGCCTGGTGGGGCCTCGCGTTCCGGCCCGAGACTGCCGCCTGGTGGTTCTTCGTCGCGGCGAGCGCGGCCCTGTTGGCCGGTGGCGTGCTGGCGGCGCTGTGGCCGGGCGTGGCGGGGGCCCGTCGCATGGGCCGGCCGGACCTGGTGCCCTGGCTGGCGACCCTCCCCCTCTACTTGCTGCTCGTCTCGGCCGCGGCCTGGCGAGCCCTGTTCGAGCTGCTGCGCGACCCGCAGGGCTGGAACAAGACCGAGCACGGCCTCGCCCTGCGGCGGGATCCGGGCCGGACGGTGCCGGCGACGGTGCGGAACCAGGGCCGGCCTGCGCGTTGACGGTGATTCAACCGCCGACGAGACCGGTCGCCATGCCGAAGCCGCGTTCCCCTTCCGAGCCGCCCGCCGGGCGCAGCCGCCGCCCGGCCTCCCCCGATGTCGAACAGCTCGCCTTCGAGTTCGTGCGGTTCGGCCCGCGCGACCGGCCGCTGGACCTGCGCGTCGATCTCGGGGCCGACACGATCTGGGCCACGCAGGCCGAGATGGCGGAACTCTTCGGCGTCGCGGCCGCCACCGTCTCGAAGGAGCTCGCCGTGCTGGCGGGCGAGGGCGCGCTCGGCACGCAGCGCCCCGGCAGCGCCGCGACCGGGACGCTGCACGATCTCGATACGATCCTGTGCGTGGGCTACCGGCTGAGTTCGGCCAAGGCGGCGGCCTTCCGGCGCTGGGCCACCCAGATGCTCCGGGCCACGGCCGTCGACGGCTATGCCCTGAACGAGCCGCGGCTGCGCGACGACCCCGCCGCGGCCGACAGGCTGGCGGCGCGGCTGCGCGGGCTGCGGGCGCAGGAGACCAACATCTACGAGACCGTGCGGGCCTTCTTCCGGCAGGCCGCGACCGACCACGACGCCGCCGCCCCGGACGCGCGGCGCTTCAACGAGGCGCTGCAGGCCAAGTTCGTCTATGCGGTGACGGGCCATACGCCGTCGGACGTCATCCTGGCGCGGGCCGATCACGATGCCCCCAACATGGGGCTGCAGCGCATCGCCGGTGAGCAGCCCAGCGTCGACGAGGCGCGCATCGCCGCCAACTACCTCGACCGCGACGAGCTCTACGCGCTCCACGTGCTGTGCGAGCAGTTCCTGCTCTACGTCCAGGGGCAGGCGGCGCGGGGCCGGACCATGACGATGCGGGACCTGTCGGACAAGCTCGACGGGCTGCTCCGGCTCGACGACTTCCCCGTGCTGCCCGGCCACAAGGACGTGCACCGCGACCGGGCCCTTCGGCACGCCGGCGCCGAATATGCCCGCTTCATCCTGCGCGACGACCCGGTCCGCCGCCGCCTCGCGCGCCACTGACGCGGAGCGAGGCTGGACGCCTGATGGCAGCCATGCGCGGCCGTGGCCGTTCGGGCGTTCGGGAAAGAACTTCCCAGCGATTGCAAGCCGATAGCACGGCTTCCCCGACGTAGGCCGGAGCGCCGTCACCGAAGGCGGGAGCGCCCCCGCTTACGTTGGGGGAAGCCCGTCGCCTTGCCGCCCCGGGACTGAATGGTTAAGCTTGGCGGCGTGCCGGTTGCGTGGCCGCCGTGGCGTCACGGTCCCGAGCGACGGTCCCACGGGATGATCAGTATGCGCATCGCCATCATCGGCTCGGGCTATGTGGGCCTCGTTTCGGGCGCATGCTTCGCGGACTTCGGCCATGCCGTGACGGCGGTCGACAACGATCCCGCCAAGATCGCCATGCTGCTGCGCGGCGAGATGCCGATCTACGAGCCGGGGCTCGGCGACCTCGTCGCCTCCAACGTCCGCGCCGGACGCCTGTCCTTCACGACCGATCTCGCCTCGGCCGTGTCGGCCGCCGAAGTCGTGCTGATCGCGGTCGGGACGCCCTCGCGGCGGGGGGACGGCCATGCCGACCTGTCCTACGTCTACGGCGCGGCCCGCGAGATCGCCGGCGCCCTCCAGGGCCACACCGTCGTCGTCACCAAATCCACCGTGCCGGTGGGCACCGGCGACGAGGTCGAGCGCATCATCCGCGAGGCGCGGCCCGACGCCGACGTTTCGGTGGCGTCCAACCCCGAGTTCCTGCGCGAAGGCGCCGCCATCGTGGACTTCAAGCGTCCCGACCGCATCGTCCTCGGCATCGAGGACGACCGCGCCCGTGCCGTCATGCAGGAACTCTACCGCCCGCTCTACCTGAACCAGGCGCCCATCCTGTGGACGTCGCGCCGCACGGCCGAGCTGACGAAATACGCCGCCAACGCCTTCCTGGCGACCAAGATCACCTTCATCAACGAGATCGCCGACCTGTGCGAGAAGGTGGGGGCGGACGTGCAGCAGGTGGCGCGCGGCATCGGCCTCGACAACCGCATCGGCTCGAAGTTCCTGCATGCCGGCCCCGGCTACGGCGGTTCCTGCTTCCCCAAGGACACGATGGCGCTGATCAAGACCGGGCAGGACCATGGCGCCTCGGTCCGCATCGTCGAGACGGTCGCGGCCGTGAACGACCAGCGCAAGCGGTCCATGGCCAAGAAGGTGCTGGCGGCCTGTGGCGGCAGCCTGCGCGGCAAGACGGTCGCGGTGCTGGGTCTGACGTTCAAGCCCAACACCGACGACATGCGCGATGCGCCCTCGCTCAGCCTCATCGCGGCCCTTAAGGACGCCGGCGCGCGCGTGCGCGCCTACGATCCCGAAGGCATGGAGGTGGCACGGCGCATGCTCGACGACGTCATCTTCGCGTCGGACGCCTACGACTGTGCCGACGGCGCCGACGCGCTCGTCATCGTGACGGAATGGGACGCGTTCAGGGCGCTCGACATGAGCCGCCTCAAGTCGCTGCTGAAGGCCGCCGTGCTGGTCGATCTCCGCAACATCTATCCGCGCGAGGAAGCGGCCCGGCACGGCTTCGTCCACGTCGGCATCGGCCGCACCGCCTGAGGCTTTGCGGGGCGCCGGGCCGAAGCCCGGCAAGGTCGGCGCCCGGGCACGATGGCGGGGCCGGCGGTGGCCTTGGCCTCGGTGCCCGCAACGCTATCGAACGCGTGCCCCAACGCCCTCCGACGACGTCGAGAGCTTTCTCGTCGTCTCCGGGGGAAAGGGTTCTCCTCGACGGACTCTCAGCCGGCGGTCGCCTTGGCGCGGCCGCGGCGCGCCTTCTTGGCGGGCTCGGGGGCTGCGGGCTCCGGTGCGGGCTCCTCGGCCGCCTTCACGGGTTCCGGGGCCGCATCCTCGACGGCGTCGGGTTCGGCGTCCATCACGTCGGGGGTCGGGCCGGCCTTGCGGCCGAGGCCCATGGTCTTGGCGAGGTTGGAGCGCGCATCGGCATAGGCCGGCGCCACCATCGGGTAGTCCTTCGCCAGGCCCCACTTTTCGCGATATTCTTGCGGCGACAGGCCGTGCTCCGAGTGGAGATGCCGCTTCAGCGACTTGAAGCGCTTTCCGTCCTCGAGGCAGACGATGTAGTCGTTTGTCACCGACTTCTTCACCGGGACTTTCGGCTGCGGCGGCTCCTTCACGGCTTCCGGCCTGGATCCGTTCAGGATGTTGCCGAGCGAATCGTGCACCGATTGCAGCAGCATCGGCAACTCGCTCACCGGGACCGAGTTGTTGCGCACATAGGCCGAGACGATTTCAGCCGCCATCTCGACGACGTTGATATCAGGTTGCGTGTCGGACATAAACTTCATCTCTCCTGCTCTTTCCTGGGAAGTAGAGCGCTTCTTTCGCCAAGGCAAGACGTGTCGCGCGTCAATGCGGCCGGTGACAGAAAAAACAGGGGTGGACTGCGCGCTTTCGAGCTCGGACGGAGCATGACGCGGATCAACACGGCCCTGAACAGCTGCACGATGCCTTGAGATGGTCCATTCCAACAGTATCGCGGCACCGCCACCCGTGCATCGCAGCATCGCCGATGGGCTGATTCGGGCAATCGAAGGGTCGCAGGTCGCCGACGGAGGTCGAGGGCGTGGCGCGCCGGCGCCGCGAGCCTCGCACGCCCGCGCCGGAAGACTGCTATAGGGGGGCACGCAAGCGCAGAGGACGGGTCGGCTTTGGGAGCGATGCATAAGTGGGGGCCGCGGCGGGCCGCGGCGGCGGCGCTGATCCTGGCCCTCGCCCCCGTCCGCGCCGAGGCCGATCCGCCGCCGCCGGGCACCGGCCACCACGAACTGGTGGATGCCGACGCCTATCCGTGGTCGGCGGTGGGCAAGCTGTTCAACTCCATCGGAGGCGCCTGCACGGCCGCCGCCATCGCGCCCGACCGGGTGCTGACGGCGGCCCACTGCCTCTATGCTTTCCGCACCCATCGCTTCCTGCAGCCCGATTCCATCCACTTCCTGCTCGGCTACGCGCGGGGGGACTACCGCATCCACGCCCGCGTCTCGGGCTTCGCGATCGGGCCGGGCTACGATCCGGCCGACGAGGCACGCACGGCGTCGTCCGACTGGGCCGTCCTCATGCTGGCCGAGCCGCTCCCGGCCGCGCTCCGCCCCATCGCGCTCGCCAAGACCGTGCCCCCGGCCGGCACCGCCATCGAGATCGGCGGCTTCGCGCAGGACCGCGCCTACCTCATGACGGCCGACCGGCACTGTCGTCTGCTCGGCCCCGCGGCTGCCGGCGGCGTCCTGGCCCACGACTGCCTGATCGCGCATGGCGATAGCGGCGCGCCGCTGCTGGCGACCGGCGCCGACGGCGCCGTCGAGGCCTTCGCCGTCACGGTCGGGTTCTGGAAGGTCGACGGGCGCCAGGTCAGCATCGCCGCCCCGGTCACGGCCGCCATCCTGACGACAGCCGCCGCGGCACCGGCCCGGCGATGACCCGGGGTTGCCTGTCGACGCCGCGCCGCCGCGATGGCATGCTCGCTCCAGGATGGCGGCAGGGGCTCCGTCCCGCCGGACCCGGCCGAGGGGCCGCGACGGGAGCGGCCGGCAGGACGGGAGGGACCCGATGAGCGACGTCCAAGGGTCGGCGAGGCCCGAGGTCATCGTGCGGCGCGAGGGCGCGCTGGGCCACGTGACGCTGAACCGTCCCGCCGCCTACAATGCCCTGACGCTGGAGATGGTCGAGGCGATCGACGCCGCGCTCGATGCGTGGGAGCCCGACCCCCAGGTCGCCGTGCTGCTGGTCGACGGGGCCGGCGACAAGGCGTTCTGCGCCGGCGGCGACATCCGGGCGCTCTACGAGGGCGCCCGATCCGGCCGCCACGAGCTGTTGACGGCCTTCTTCCGCGCCGAATACCGGCTGAACGCCCGCATCGCCCGATACCCCAAGCCGATCGTGACGGTGATGGACGGGATGACCATGGGCGGGGGCATCGGGCTCGGCGCCCATGCGTCGCACCGGCTGGTGACGGACCGGTCGGTGCTGGCCATGCCGGAGGTGAAGATCGGCTTCGCGCCGGATGTCGGCGGCACCTACCTCCTGGCCCGCGCGCCCGGCAACCTCGGCCTGCACCTGGCTCTGACGGGCGGGCGGCTCGACGCCGCGGATGCGCTGCTCTGCGGGCTCGCCGACGTCGCGGTCCCGCGAGGCAGGCTGCACGACCTGCGCATCGCCCTGGCGCGCTGCCGGGACGGGGACGACGCCGGGGCCCACCTGCGCGCCCTGGCCGTCGCCGTCCCGCCCGGCCCCCTCGCCGCGGCGCGCCCCTGGATCGACCGCTGCTACGCGGGCGGCACGGTCGAGGATATCCTCCTGGCGCTCGAGGCCGCGCCCGAGCCAGACGCCCGGGCCGCCGCGGCCGAGATCGCCGGCAATGCACCGACCTCCCTCAAGGTGACGTTGCAGGCCCTGCGCGACGCCGGCCGCCTGTCGCTCGAAGCCTGCCTCGAGATGGAGTTCCGCGTCTCGTGCTCCATCACGCGCCGGCCCGACTTCGTCGAAGGCGTTCGGGCCGCCGTGGTCGACAAGGACCGCGACCCGCGCTGGCGCCCGGCCCGCCTCGCCGACGTCGACCGCCGGGACGTGCTGCGCCACTTCGAGACCGAGGAAGGCCCGGGGCTCGGGCTGGTCGAGGGCTCCTGACGGGAACGCCCGAGGAGTTGCTGCCTGCTCCCGGCACGGCACCTTTGGTGCCGCGTCCCTGCCGCCTGCTCCCGGCACGGCTCGTCTCCGCGAGCCGATGCGACGCGTATAGCCCCATGCCTATCACGGCGAAAGCGGGCACTGCCGGCATGGCCTGTCAAGCGGAGGGCGAAGCGCGGTGGCGTCGGCGCCGATCCACCAGGTTTCCGGACCAGGCTGCGTCAGCAACGGCGTGACACGCGCCGGGACGACATCGTGCCTCGAAGCATCGCCGGTGTGCATCGAAGCAGGACCGCCCCGGTCCCGGCGCCCCGACGGTGGTTTTCCATTGACGACACGGTGGTTTGAACGCAGGTTGTGCCTGGCTGACGTGTCGATCGGGCAACCACGGTCGGTGGTTTGTCGCAAAGAAGCAGGCCTACCCCCGGTCGCGCAAGCGGGTCGGCGACATGGCTTTTCCGTCCCGTCTCGCGTCCGGATCCGCATGCGGTTTCGCTGTTTCCGTTCCGCCTCGGCCATCCTGTGCGCCGCCGCGCTCCTGACGCCGCAACCGATCCGCGCCGCTCCCACGCCCGCCGGCGGCGAGACCGTGGCGCAGGCGCTGTGCCGCGTCATCACCGGGGCCGCCGAGGCCCAGAAGCTCCCGGTCGGCTTCCTAACCCGCCTCATCTGGCAGGAATCGGCCTTCCGGGCGGAGGCCACGAGCCCCGCGGGGGCGCAGGGCATCGCCCAGTTCATGCCCGGCACGGCGGCCGAGCGGGGCCTCGACGACCCCTTCGATCCCGAAAAGGCGGTGCCGGCCTCGGCGGCGCTGCTGGCGGAACTATCGGGGCGGTTCGGCAACCTCGGCCTCGCGGCCGCCGCCTACAATGCCGGGCCGCGGCGCGTCGCCGACTGGCTGGCGGGACGGGGCGGGCTGCCGTTCGAGACGCGCGACTATGTGGAGCGCATCACCGGGCGCAGCGCGGAGGATTGGGCGGCGGATGCCAAGGCGCACGCGACCCGCGATCTCGCCGTGGATCCGCAGAACTGCCTCCAGCTCGCCGCCACGCTGCGGACGGCGCCGCGCCGCGGCGGGACGCGCATGGCCGAGGCGCCCTTCGCGCCCTGGGGCGTCCAGCTCGCCGGCAACTTTTCGAAGAGCCTCGCCCTCGCCTCCTTCTCCCGCGCCCGCGCCAGCCTGTCCGCCGTCATCGGCGACATCAGGCCCATGGTGATCGGCACGCGCCTGCGCACGCGCGGCACGAGGGCCTTCTATCGGGTGCGGGTGCCGGCGAACTCACGCCAGGAGGCCGATGCGCTGTGCCGCCGCATCCAGGCGGCGCGCGGCGCCTGCGTCACGTTGCGGAGCTGACCGGCTTGCCGGGCCAGGTGCACAGGTCGGCAACCCTGCAGCGACCGCAGGCCGGGCTCCGGGCCGTGCAGGTGTCGCGCCCGTGGCGGAACAGCCAGATGTGGGCGCCGTCCTTGAAGGCCTCCGGCACGGCGGCGTTCAGCCCGTCCGCCACCGCCGCAGGCGTCCGCCCGGGCGCCAGCGGGATGCGGTTCGACACCCGGAACACGTGGGTGTCGACGCCGATCACGGGCTCGCCGAAGGCGAAGTTGGCCGTCACGTCGGCGGTCTTGCGGCCGATGCCGGGCAGGGTCTGCAGTTCGGCCGAGGTCCGCGGCACGATGCCGCCGAAGCGCTCGACCAGCAGGGCGGAGAGCGCGATGATGTGGCGCGACTTGTTGAGGCCGAGCCCCACCGGCTTGATGATGGCGGCGACGCCCTCGCGGCCCAAGGCCAGCATGGCGGCGGGCGTGGCGGCGACGGCGAAGAGCGCGTCGGCCACGCGGCCCACGGTGGCGCCGGTCGATTGCGCCGACATCAGCACCGTGACGAGCAGCCGATAGGGGTCGTCGACGCCGAGGGCGGCCTTGGGATGGGGATCGGCTTCGGCGAGCCGGCCCAGGACGGCGGCGACGAGGACGGCGGCGACCCGGCCGGCTTCGGCGGGAGGGCGGTCGTCCGTAGCGGGATGCCGCGGCAGGGTCGCCAGCCCGTGGGGTCGGTCCTGTGTCATGCGCTCCAGGCGATGGCGCGAAATACGAAAAGGCCCGCCAGTACATCCGTGGCGGGCCCTCATGGCCATCAGCACAGATCCGGACAAGAGGTCCTGGATCGGAGATCGCGGGACGCGCAGGGCGCGTCCGTCACGTTCGGTGCAGGGGAAGCGGTCGCCAGTACATCCGTGGTCGACCGGCCGTCCCGTTCGGGCTCACAATGGAAGATAGTGGGATCGGCTCGGTTTGCAAGCCTGCCCCTGCACCCTGAAGATGAAACATCCGTCACGCTGGCAGCGGAACGGGTGCGCCGTCCGGCCGGGCCGGGGCTTCGTGCCGGCCGCCGCCGCCGAGGTCGGATGCGTCCGGTCGCTGCCCCGGCACCGTGCCGGCATCGTCGTGCGCGGCCTGCACGCAGGCGTCCACGGCTTCCCGCAGGCTCGCCGCGTAGATGTCGGCGGCGACGACGTTGCGGATGCGCTCGTTGTCGAGGTCCATCCCCTCGCTCGGCCACAGGCCGATGAGGATCTGGGCGCCGGGGATGCGCTGGCGCAGCCGACGGACCAGGTAGTGCAGGGCGGTCGGGCTGCCCGAGATCTCGAGGTAGCTGATGCACACCATGGCGACGCCCGTCGCGTCGAGCTCTTCGATGCCCTTGCGCGACGCGGCACCGTAGGGCGCCACCCGGGCGCCGAGCCCGTGCTTGCCGAGCAGCTGCGCCAGCATGGCGGAAGCGGCCTCGTCGAGCGGTCCCTTGCCGGCGATGCACAGCACCGGGGTCTCGCCGCGCCAGTGCTCCGCCAGGGCGCCGGTTTCGGGCGCGTCGGCCTTGGGGGCCGGCGGGGTCGGAACGGCGCGCTCCGCCCGCGTGGCCACGGCTTCGGCGGCCGCCTTGTCGGCGGGGTGCGGGTCCCGGTCCTCGTGGCTGGCGAGGTCCTCGGTCAGGGCCTTGACGCTTTCCTTGATGAGTTCGACCTTTTCGGCCGACAGCGCGCCGCGCAGGGCGTCGTTGGCGGCGAGCTGCAGGCCCTTCAGCGCCACCTCGTCGTAATAGCCGGTGAGCGACCGCTCCTTGAGCAGCGTTTCGGCCTGGTGCAGGGCCTCGTCGGGATCGTCGGCCAGCATGCGCTGGTAGAAATTCTCGACCGGCGTGAGCGCCGGGCGGTCGCCCAGCATGACGTCGAGGAACTCGAGCCGGTCGACGTGCCGGCCCAGCACCACGAGGCACAGCGTCAGCGGCGTCGACAGCAGCAGGCCGATGGGTCCCCAGAGCCAGGTCCAGAAGATGGCGGCGATGACCACGGCGGCGGGCGACAGGCCGGTGGAATGGCCGTAGACCAGCGGTTCGATGACCTGTCCGGTGATGGATTCCGAGACCACGTAGAGGCCCAGCGTCCACAGCACCATGGACCAGCCCGGGTCCACGGCGGCGGCGAGGGCCGTCGGCAGGACGGCAGCGATCACCGGCCCGATGTAGGGCACGAAGCGCAGCACCGCCGACAGCACGCCCCAAAGGGCCGCCGAAGGCACGCCGATGAAGTAGAGGCCCACGGCCGAGACCACGCCGAAGCAGGTGTTGATGGCGAGCTGGGCGACGTAGTATTTGCCGAGCCGCCGCCCGGCATCGTCGAGCGCCAGCGTCGTGCGCTGCAGGTCGTTCGAGCCGAAGAGCCGGATCATCCTGTCGCGCAGGTCTTCACGCTGCATCAGGATGAAGACCGCCACGATGACGACGATCAGCGTCGTCGACAGCGGGTCGATGATGGGCGCCAGGACGGTGCGGGCCAGTTCCATGGCTGAGGTCGGCGGCGGCACCACCTCGACGAGCTGCGGCTTCGGCGTGTCGGTCGACGCCGCCCCGGGCCCCGCCGTGGCGGCCTCCTCCGTCGTATGGCCCATCTGCCGGTCGAGCCGCTTCGTGAGGCCGGACAGCCGTCCGACCGTCATGGCCTGGACGGCGGCGATCTTGTGCTGGATCGTGCTGGTGTAGCGGGGCACGTCGCTCGCGATGCCCGCCACCTGCGTGCCGATGATGCCGCCGAGCGCGCCGATAATGCCGAAGGCCACCAGCACCGCCACCACCACGGCGGCGGCATGGGGCAGGTGCCAGCGCTGCAGGCGCGACACGAGCGGGGCCAGCATGAAGGACAGGATCACCGCCACCGTGATGGGGATGAGCACCTCGCGGGCGAAGTACAGCGCCGCCACCACAACCACGGCGACGGCCAGGGACAGGAGGCTGCTGAGGCCCGGCGTGTCCGCCGGGGCGACGCTGGCGGGGACGCGGTCGGCGGGTTTGGTTTCGCTCATCGGGCGGCGGCCTGCGGGTTCGACGGAAAGCGGGCGAGCGCCCGAGGCCGCAACGTGCCACCGGCGGAATGGATCCGGCCCGGGGCCGACCGGGGCGGCGCCGCCGAGGGATGCTTTTTTGCATGGAAGCCTTGCGTCGCGCCCACGGCCGTGCTCAATACGCGTCAACGAGACGGAAGCGGCACGGTCCTGCGCCCGCCTGGACAAAAAAAGACCGCCCAGCGGGCGGCCCGAAGTCTAGGGAGGAAACGCCCAAGAAGGGCACGTGACGCCTCGGCGCCACATCCGACAATCTACGCTCGCCCGTCCGCATGGCAAGGCCCGTTCGGGCCTCGCCCGCTTTCGGCTGTCGCGTGTGTCAATTGCACCACGGTAGGGCCTGTCCCCGGGGAGCGTTCAGCCGCCCTCCGGCGTCCGCCGCCGCGGGCCCTGGACGAGGCGCACCACCGCTCCCCGCAGCGTCTTGACGTCCTGCTCGCTCATGCCGATGCGGTGAAAGATGTTGCGCAGGTTGCGGCGCATCACGGGCTGCTTGCCGTCGGGGCGGAAGAAGCCCGCGGCCGTGAGTTCCCCCTCCACATAGGCGAAGAAGGACAGCAGCGCCTCGCGCGAGGCCGGGCGCGACAGTTCCGGCTCGGCGAAGGGCAGGGCCGCATCGCCGGACTGCCGGCGCCACTCGTAGCCCATGAGCAGCACCGCCTGGGCGAGATTCAGCGAACCGTGCGCCGGGTCGACCGGGAAGGTCACGACCGCGTCGGCCAGCGTCACCTCGTCGTTGCCGAGGCCGGTGCGCTCGGGGCCGAACAGGATGCCGCGCCGCTCGCCGGAGCGGATGGGCGCCGCCCAGGCCGCCATGGCGGTCTCCGGGGACAGCACGGGCTTGCCCTGACCGCGCTCCCGCGCCGTCGTGGCATAGACGGCGGTGAGGTCGGCGACCGCCTCCTCGATCGTCGCGAAGACCCGGGCGCCGTCGAGCACGTGGAGGGCGCCGGAGGCCGCGGCCTCGGCCACGTCCTTGTATTCGCCGGTGCGGGGCCAGCCGTTCTTCGGCGCCACGAGCCTCAGGTCGTCGAGCCCGAAATTCGCCATGGCGCGCGCCGCCATGCCGACGTTCACGGCCAGTTGCGGCCGCACCAGCACGATCGCGGGGCCGCCGCGGCCGGGGGCCTTGCTGTGGTCCGTTCCCGCCCCGGTCACCGTTTCCCCGCTCCCCCGTCCGCGCATCGCAGCCGCCATGCGTTCGGGGAAGGCGCGGCCGGTGTCAAGGCGCGGCGTCCGGCGACCTCCGTCAGGGCCGCCCCGCGGTGGCCACGGCCCGCCGGGCGCGGAAGGCCCGGGAACTCGTCGCGATCCGGTCGAGCACCGCGCCGGCCAGCAGCGTGTAGCCGCGGTCGGTCATGTGGAGGTTGTCGGGTCCCACGAGCGCCTGGGGCGTGACGGTGCCGTCGTCGATCCAGCCGCGCATCAGGGCGAAGCGGCGGACGACGTCGACATGGGCCTCGGCCCCGACCTCGCGCACCGCGTCGACGAAGCGGCTCTTGGCATCCGCCTTCTCGATCACGGGGGACCATTGCGGCTCCATGAGCAGCACTTCGGCACCCCCGGCGCGGATCGCCGCGATCCCGTCGCGCAGTTTGGTCTTGAACCGGTCCAGGGGAACGCCGCGCAGCGGGTCGTTGCTGCCCGCCTGCCAGATGACGAGGTCGGGATGAGCCGCCACCACGTCGGGGCCGATCCGCCGCACCATGTCGTCGATGTCCTCGCCGGCGACGCCCCGGTTGGCCACGGCGACGGCGGGCCGCCCGCCGAAGGCGGTGGCGAAGAGGCGCTGGAGCTGGGCGGGATAGCTCATGCCCGGCGTGGAAGCGCCGGTCCCCTGCGTGGACGACGACCCCAGGGCGACGATGCGGAACGGCGCCGCTTCGCCGCCGGACGCCCGCGCGGGCGCCGGCGACAGCAGCAGGGTGCCGAGGAGGCCGAGGGCGGCAAAGGCCCGCGGCGTCCGCCGCCGGGCGGCGCGGCGCTCAGGCCGGGGTGGAGCCGCCGGAGGCGATGGCGCTCGGCGCGGCGCAGTTCGAAGCATCGGGGACCAACTCCACGGGGTGTCGGGCGGCGCGGGCCGCCCGGCGGGCGTCGAGGGCGAGACCCAGCGCCAGCATGGCGCCGAGCCCCACGGTGTTGACGCCCACCTGGGCGGCGACGGTGACGCCGGCCGTGCGGAAGATCAAGCGTCCGACGAGGGCCAGAACGCAGCCCAGCGCGAAGACGGGCAGCGAATGCCGCCCACAGGCGGCGAGGGGCCGCAGCGCCGCCCACCGCGCCACTCGCGCCATGGCGGCGGAGGTCAGCACCGGGTAGACGATGGCGAGGACGTTGGCGAGGCGCCAGGGCGACACGTAGGTCTTGGGCTCGTTGCCGAAGATGCCGATCAGCGGGCTGGTGGCGTAGAAGTCGCCCGGCAGCGGGGCGGGCCAGAGCTTCCAGGCGTCGAGCACCAGGAACGCCCCGAGCGCGTAGAGCCAGCACAGGCCGAGAAGCAACGCCGGCGGCCGGACCATCAGCGGGTGGCGGCGCCGCGTCGCGATCGCCATCACGCAGCCGATGACGAAGAGCACCTGCCAGGTGAAGGGGTCGAAGTACCAATGCGCCTTGTCGGCCGGGTCGACCACGTTGCGCAGGTTCCAGTGCAGGACGTTGGCGGATCCATAGAGCGCGACCGAGGCGCCGAGCGTCGTCCGGACGCTGCGGGACAGGCCGAAGCGGATCAGCGGGAAGGCGGCGAGCAGCAGGATGTAGAGCGGCAGGATGTCGAGATAGGCCGGCAGCGCCCGCAGCGACACGCCCCGCATCGCGCCCGTCCAGCCGTCCCGCAGGATGGGGCCGACGATGATCGACTGGGTGCCGTAGAGCCGTTCCCAGGTGCCGACGAGCAGCAGCGTGGCGAGCAGCAGCACGACCTGCACGCCGTAGATGTGCAGGCAGCGCAGCAGCACCCGGGTCATGCCGACGCGCAGGCCGTGCCGGTCGAAGACGTTGCTGTAGGCATGGGTCGCCGAGACGCCGGCCAGCAGCACGAAGATCTCCGCGGCGTCGCTGAAACCGAAATTGTGCAGCGTGAAGTCGGCCAGCACATTGTCGGGGATGTGGTCGACGAAGATGGACAGGAGCGCGAGGCCGCGCAGCAGGTCGACGCGCGGGTCGCGGGCGGTGGACGGGAAACCTGCCGTCATGTCGCACCTCCGGCGGGGTTCGGCCGCGCGCGTCCGGTGCACGGCGCGCCACGGAACTGAGCCGCAGCTTAGCACGGCGCCGCCGCGATGGCTTCATCGTTTCCCTGCCGCCGGTTTCGCTCTATAGCGGCCGAGGATCCGGCGCGCGCCGGGACGCCGCGGCGCGGGCCGCCACGGGATGGTCCGCCAGCCTCAAGGGATGCTCAGCATGGACAAGATCAAGGTCGCGAAACCCGTCGTCGAGCTCGACGGCGACGAGATGACCCGCATCATCTGGCACTACATCCGCGACAAGCTGGTCCACCCCTACCTCGACGTCGACCTGCGCTACTACGACCTGTCGGTCGAGAACCGCGACGCCACGGGCGACCAGGTGACGATCGATGCCGCCAACGCCATCAAGGAGCACGGCGTCGGGGTCAAATGCGCCACCATCACGCCCGACGAGGCGCGCGTGCAGGAGTTCAACCTCAAGGAGATGTGGCGCTCGCCCAACGGCACGATCCGCAACATCCTCGGCGGTGTCATCTTCCGCGAGCCCATCATCTGCCAGAACGTGCCGCGGCTCGTGCCGGGCTGGACGCAGCCGATCGTCATCGGCCGCCACGCCTACGGCGACCAGTATCGCGCCACCGACTTCACCGTGCCGGGCAAGGGCCGCCTCACCGTCAAGTTCGAGGGCGAGGACGGCACCGTCATCGAGAAGGAGGTGTTCAAGTTCACCGGCGCGGGCATCGCCATGTCGATGTACAACCTCGACGATTCGATCCGCGACTTCGCCCGGGCCTCGCTGAACTACGGCCTGAACCGTAAGTTCCCGGTGTACCTGTCGACCAAGAACACCATCCTCAAAAAGTACGACGGCCGCTTCAAGGACATCTTCCAGGAGATCTACGACGCCGAGTTCAAGTCGAAGTTCCAGGCGCTCGGCATCACCTACGAGCACCGGCTGATCGACGACATGGTAGCGTCGGCGATGAAGTGGTCGGGCGGCTACGTCTGGGCCTGCAAGAACTACGACGGCGACGTGCAGTCCGACACGGTGGCGCAGGGCTTCGGCTCGCTCGGCCTCATGACCTCCGTCTTGATGACGCCGGACGGCGCCACCGTCGAGGCCGAGGCCGCGCACGGCACCGTGACGCGCCACTACCGCGAGCACCAGAAGGGCCGGGAAACCAGCACCAACTCCATCGCGTCGATCTTCGCCTGGACGCGCGGCCTCGCCCACCGGGCCAAGCTCGACGACAATGCCGCCCTGGCGCGCTTCGCCGGCACGCTGGAGAAGGTCTGCGTCGACACCGTCGAGGGCGGCGCCATGACCAAGGACCTGGCGCTTCTGGTCGGCCCGGACCAGACCTGGCTGTCGACCACCGGCTTCCTCGACCGCGTCGACGCCAACCTGCGCGCCGCCATGGCGTGACGGACGACGCCGCGGCGCCCGGCCGGAGCGGCGGGCGTCGCGGCGCGACCCACGGTCCGCCGCCGCCCGCCCGAGCCCCGAGGAACACGCCATGCACTACGACCTGATCATCCGCGGCGGCACGCTGGTGCTGCCCTGGGGCGAGGAGGCCGCCGATGTCGGCGTTCGGGACGGCCGCATCGCGGCGATCGGCGCGCTCGCCGGTGAGGACGGCGCGGAGGTGATCGAGGCCGCGGGCCTGCACGTGCTGCCGGGCCTGATCGACAGCCACGTCCACCTGCGCGACCCCGGCGACCCCGCCGTGGAGACGCTGGCCACCGGCACGCGCGGCGCCGTGCTGGGCGGCATCGCCACCGTCTTCGACATGCCCAACACCAACCCGCCGATCGTCGACCGCGAGCGGCTCGACTGGAAGCGCGGCTACGTCGAGGAGCAGAGCTGGTGCGACGTCGGCCTCTACGTCGGCGGCACCAAGACCAACGTCGACGCCCTCGCCGACCTCGAACAGGCGCCGGGCGTCTGCGCCGTCAAGGTTTTCGCCGGCTCGTCCACCGGCACGCTGATGGTCGAGGACGACGAGAACCTCGAGCGGGTGATGCGCGCCGGGCGGCGGCGGATCGCCTTCCACAGCGAGGACGAATATCGCCTCCAGGCTCGCAAGCCCCTGTTCCGCTCCGGCATGCCGCACCGCAGCCACATGGAGTGGCGCGACGAGGAATGCGCCTTCCTGGGCACGCGGCGCCTCATGGCCCTGGCGCGACGGACCGGGCGGCCGGCCCACATCCTGCACGTTTCCACCGCCGAGGAGCTCGCCTACCTGCGCGACTTCCGCGACATCGCCACCGTGGAGGTGCTGGTCAACCACCTGACCCAGGTGGCGCCCGACTGCTACGACCGGCTCGGCGGCTTCGGCGTGATGAACCCGCCGATCCGCGGCGAGCGCCACCGGGCGGCGAGCTGGGCGGCGATCGCCGACGGCACGGTCGACACCGTCGGCTCCGACCACGCGCCCCATTCCCGCGCCGCCAAGGCGCTGCCCTGGCCCGAATGTCCGGCCGGCCTCACCGGAGTGCAGACGCTGGTGCCCATCATGCTCGACCATGTCGCCGCCGGGCGCCTGTCGCTGTCGCGCCTCGTCGACCTCATGGCGGCCGGCCCGGCGCGGGTCTACGGCCTCGTCGGCAAGGGCCGGCTCGCGGCCGGCTTCGACGGCGACTTCACGCTGGTCGACCTCCAGCGGCGCCGCACCATCGAGGACAGCTGGATCGCCTCGCCCTGCGGCTGGACGCCCTTCGCCGGCGCCCGCGTGCAGGGTTGGCCCGTCGCCACGGTGGTGCGCGGCCGCCCCGTGATGCGGGACGACGAGGTGCTGGGCGCGCCCGCCGGCCGGCTCGCCCGCTTCCGCGGCTGAGCGGCGCGGCGCGATCCGCCGCCGCAGACCCGCCCCAGCACCGCCGCCGCTTGACGGCCGGCCGTGCCGGCGCGCACCTTTCGCGCCGCGGGCCGTGCAAGGCCCGGTCCGGGAGGGGAACACGATGGCGGCCATCGCTTGGATCGGGCTCGGCAACATGGGTGGGCCGATGGCGGCCAACCTCGTGCGGGCCGGCCATGCCGTGACGGGGTTCGACCTCAGCCCGGCGGCCTGCGACGCGGCGCGGGCGACGGGCGTCGCCATCGCGGCGTCGGCGGCCGCCGCGGCCGCGGGGGCCGAGGTCGTCGTGACCATGCTGCCGGCGGGCCGTCACCTCGTCGAGGCCTACGAGGGGGGCCTCGTGGCCGGCGCCCCGGCCGGCGCGCTCTTCATCGATTCCTCGACCGTGGACGTCGCCTCCGCCCGGCAGGCGCACGACCTCGCCGCCGGGGCCGGGATGATGGCGGTCGACGCGCCGGTCTCGGGCGGCGTCGGCGGCGCCAGCGCCGGCACCCTCACCTTCATGGCGGGCGGCACGCCGGCGGCGCTGGACCGGGCCCGGCCGATCCTCGCCGCCATGGGCAAGCGCGTGGTGGCCTGCGGCGGCCCGGGCGCCGGCCAGGCCGCCAAGATGTGCAACAACATGATCCTCGGCATCGCCATGATCGGCATCAGCGAAGCCTTCGTCCTGGCCGAAAAGCTCGGCCTCGACCACCAGGCGCTCTTCGACGTCGCCTCGACCTCCTCGGGGCAGTGCTGGGCGCTCACCAACCACTGCCCGGTGCCCGGCCCGGTGCCCGCCAGCGCCGCCAACCACGGCTACCGTCCGGGCTTCGCCACCGCCCTGATGCTCAAGGACCTGACGCTGGCCCGCGACGCCGCCGCGGCTGTCGGGGCCGAGACGGCGCTCGGCGCGCAGGCTCGCGAGATCTTCGCGCGCTTCGCCGAGTCCGGCGGAGCGGCGCTCGACTATTCGGCCGTGATCGGGGCGATCCGGGGCGGTTGACCGGCACAAACCGGGCTGCTCCGGGATTGGCAGGGCGCCGGCGGACCACGCCCGCCTCGCCGCCAAGAAGGACCCCATGCCCCCCTCCGAGCACGAGCCCCCGCGCCGCGCCCTGCTGATCGTCAACGAGCACAGCCGCTCGGGACGCGACAATGCCGACACGGCGCAGGCGCTGCTGGAGGGGGCCGGCTTGGCGGTGCGGCGCGGCGACACGCAATCGCGCGAGGACGTGTCGCGGCGCATCGTCCAGCTCGAGCCCGAGATCGACCTCGTGGTCGTGGGAGGCGGGGACGGCACCATCAACGCCGCGGCGCCGGGCATCCTGGCGACGCGCCTGCCGCTCGGCGTGCTGCCGCTCGGCACCGCCAACGACCTCGCCCGCACGCTCGGCCTGCCGCTCGACCTCGAGGGAGCGGTGAACGTCATCGCGGCCGGGCGGACCCGCCGGATCGACCTCGGCGACGTCAACGGCCACCCCTACTTCAATGTCGCCAGCCTCGGCTTCGGCGTCGACCTCACCCACGCGCTGACCAGCGACGCCAAGAAGCGCTGGGGCCCGCTCGGCTACGCTGTCGCGGGCCTGCGCGTGCTGCGCCGCCTGCGGCCCTTCCACGTCGAGATCGAGACCGGCGAGACCCGCATCCGCTCCCGCACCATCCACCTCGCCGTTGGCAACGGCCGCCACTACGGCGGCGGCATGACGGTGAGCGAGGACGCCGCGATCGACGACGGGCGCCTCGACGTCTACAGCCTGGAAGTCGAGAGCGCGTGGAGGCTGTTGATGCTGCTGCCCGCCCTGCGCAGCGGGCGCACCCAGGACTGGACCGAGATCCGCACGCTGGGGGGCGAGGAGATCCGCGTCACCACGCGCCGCCACCGTTCGGTCAACGCCGACGGCGAGATCGTCACCCGCACGCCGGCGACTTTCAAGGTGCTGCACGACGCCGCGACGCTGTTCGTGCCGGAGTGAGGGGCACGGCCCAGCGGGGCCGCGTCGTCCGAGGGCACGAAAAAGGGCGGAGGCTCGCGCCTCCGCCCTTCACGATCCCCGATGGGGCCGGGATCAGTAGGTGGCGATCGTCGTCCCGCCGAAGGGCGCGCCGAGCACGCGGAACGGAAGCTGCACGATTTCGCCGACGGCGCGGAGCGGAGCGCCGATCAACACCAGCGGGTTGGTGGCGATGTCGCCGGTGGCGGGGAAGATGCCGCCGACGGCGCGGAACGGCAGGCTCACGACGTTGCTGGCGAAGCCGAGCGGGCCCGTCACGATGTTGCCCGGGCCGCCGACCACGACCGGGGCCGGCGCGACGACGACGGGCTGCTCGACGGCCGCCACGGTGCGGCGCACCGTCAGCGGGCGGCGCGAAGCGTAGCTGGTGCGGGACTCCATGGAGGCCTGGTTGTGCATGGCGCGACGGCGCATCATGCCGCGGCTCGGCTTGTTGCCGTTCATGCCGGTGGCGCTGTCGGACGCCAGCCTGTTGGGCTGCATGCCGTTCGGTCCGTTGGTCAGAGCGCTCTGGGCCGAAGCCGACAGCTCGGTGGCGACCAGCGCCAGGGACGCGACCGCTGCAACGGCGACGAGCTTCTTGATGGTGGACATGGTGGTACTCCAAAACAAAATGTCGCGGGGAGAATGCGCGACGACGGCGATCGGTTCATTCCGCTGTGGCAGAGCTGCCCCGACACGGCCGCTTCGACGACACGGGCGTGTCATGACCAAGGCATGCGGGTGGCGGGCCTGCCCGGCGCGGCGGTTGGCGGCCGGGCGTGGCTCCGGGGTGACAGGTGGGCCGCGGGCGGGGGTCCCGAGGCCGCGTTTTTTTGGGCGGGAACCCTCTTGCGACCCCCTGGTCCATCACCACATCAGCATCGCGCGGGCCACAAAGGACGCGCTTCCAACCGGTCCCGGACAGCAACGCCGGGGTCACATGTCGCTCCAAAGAGGATGTGTCGCACATGCGCCAGTACGATCTCTCTCCCCTGTACCGTTCCACCGTCGGCTTCGACCGTCTCTTCACCATCCTCGACCAGATGTCGGGCGTGGAGGCGGCGGCCCAGACCTATCCGCCCTACAACATCGAGCGGACCGGCGAGAACGCCTACCGTATCTCCGTGGCCGTTGCGGGCTTCTCCGAGGACGATCTTTCGATCGAGACCCGTGAGAATGTCCTGCTGATCCGCGGCTCCCGCAAGGCCGAGGCGGCCGAGGCGCCCAAGACCGAAGTGCTCTACCAGGGCATCGCGGCCCGCGCCTTCGAGCGCCGCTTCCAGCTCGCCGACCACGTCCAGGTGACGGGCGCCGCGCTGGAGCACGGCCTGCTTCACGTGGACCTCGTGCGCGAGATCCCGGAAGCCCAGAAGCCGCGCCAGATCAGCATCGGCACGAATGCCCGCGCCCCGAAGGTGGTCGAGTCCAAGGCCGCCTGATCGGACCACGGTCCCGAGACCGACGCTCGCCGAACGACGGCCGCGAGGCGCCCCGCGAGGGGCGCCTCTTCTGGATAAGTGGCTTCTCGCGAGGCGCGCCTCTTCTGGATGAGCGGCGCCGCGCGAGGGGCGCCTTTTTCTGATGAGCGGCGCCTCGCGAGGGGCGCCGCTTTCGTGCGTGCGGCATGCCGGCGTCGGCATCGACGGCCCGGGGCGGGACCCCGCCGGGCTCCCTCGCCGTTAGGGGCTGCGAACCGGGCAGGCCCGGCCCCCGGCGCGCCCGCCGCGCCGCAGCACGAAAGTACCATCCATGCGTTACAACAAGCTCGGCCGTACCGGCCTCTTCGTGTCCGAACTGTGCCTCGGCACCATGACGTTCGGCGGCACCGGCGAGGTTTGGAGCAAGATCGGCACCCTGCAGCAGGACGAAGCCGACGGACTCGTCCGCACGGCCGTCGACCGCGGCATCAACTTCATCGACACGGCCGACGTCTATTCGGAAGGTGCTTCCGAGGAGATCACCGGACAGGCGCTGCACAACCTCGGCCTCGCCCGCCACGACGTGGTGCTGGCCACCAAGGCCTTCGGCGAGACCGGCAAGGGGCCGAATGCCCGGGGCTCCTCGCGCGTCCACCTGATCGATGCCTGCAAGGCCAGCCTGAAGCGCCTCAAGACCGATTACATCGACCTCTACCAGCTGCACAGCTTCGACCCCGCGACGCCCATCGAGGAGACGCTGCGGGCCCTCGACGTGCTGGTCCAGCACGGCCACGTCCGCTACGTCGGGGTGTCGAACTGGGCCGCCTGGCAGATCACCAAGGCGCTCGGCCTGTCCGACAAGCTCAACCTCGCCCGGTTCGAGACGCTGCAGGCCTATTACACGGTGGCGGGCCGCGACCTCGAACGCGACCTCGTCCCCATGATGCGGTCGGAAGGCGTGGGCCTCCTCGTGTGGAGCCCGCTGGCCGGCGGCCTGCTGTCGGGCAAGTATTCCCGCGACCGGCAGGGCGAGCAGGGCAGCCGCCGCCTGTCCTTCGACTTCCCGCCCGTCGACAAGGGCCGAGCCTGGGACGTCATCGACGTGCTGCAGCCCCTGGCCGAGAGCCGCGGCGTGTCGGTGGCGCAGATCGCCCTCGCCTGGCTGCTGCACCAGCGGGTCGTCACAAGCGTCATCGTCGGGGCCAAGCGGGTCGACCAGCTCGAGGACAACATCGCGGCGACGGCGGTCGAGCTCACCGAGGAGGAACTCGCCGCCATCGACAAGGTCAGCGCGCTGCCGCCCGAATATCCGGGCTGGATGCATGCCCGCCAGGGCGAGTACCGCCGCAAGCAGATGGCCGGGGAGCCGCGGCCGGCCGGCCGCTGAGCCCTTCGATCAGCGACCGCCGTCCACGGCGAGGCGCAGCGCGAGGCCGGTGAAGACCGTGCCGAGCGCGATCTGCGGGGCGCGCTTCCAGCGGGTGCGCCCCGCCATGACGCGGCCGAGGCGGCTGGCCCCCAGCACCAGCGCGCCGTTGACCAGGGCGCCGACGACGTTCAGCACCGTCGCCAGCACCAGGATCTGCAGCGCCACCGGGCCGCCGTCCGGCGTCACGAACTGCGGGAACAGCGCCAGGGCGAAGAGCGCCACCTTGGGGTTCATCAGGTTGGTGAGCAGGCCCTGGCGGAACACGGCGCCGAGCGACAGCCGCGGCACGGCGGCCGGGGCCAGCGGTGCTGCGGCACCGGAGCGGAACGCCGCCACGGCCAGCACCAGGAGGTAGGCGGCGCCGGCGTAGCGCACGGCGTCATAGGCGAGCGGCACGGCCCGGAACAGTTCGGCGAGGCCGAGCGCCACCGCGATGGCGTGGCAATAGATGCCGGCCTGCGCCCCCAGGATGGACGCGAAGCCGGCGCTCCGCCCCTGCGCCACGGTGCGCGACAGGATCAGCAGCATGTCGGGGCCCGGCGTGCAGGCCAGGGCGAGGGCCGCGGCGGAGAACACCGCGATCGTGGCGAGATGGGGCATCGGCGGGGCGCTCGGCGGGCTCGGGACGCGCGACCCTAGCAGCGCGGTCCGCCGCGGGCGAGCGCTTCCGGCCGGGCGGGCCGGCAAGCCGGCACGGACGGCGCCGTCTTAACGAGGCGGCAAGCATGAGCGACGAAAGGCGGGCCGCCGCTGTGTCGGGCCCTCGGTCGTCAACGTCTTCGCCACCGGGCTGGTGCCAAGCTGATGCGTCCCGTCCCGGAAAGGCCTCCCATGCTGGTGCCCGTCGTCTCGCTGCCGATCGTCGCCGTGCCGGCCGTGTCGCCGTTGAAGCGCTCCGCGGCCCAATCCAAGACCGACAAGGACAGGGGCCGGCGTCGCCAGGCGGCGGGGCGGTTCGAACTCGAGGACCGGCGGGAGCGCCCCAGCGGCGACCCGGCGGCGGCGATGAGTTCGGCCTCGGTCCTGTCGGCGCTGCTCGATCTGCCGCGCGGCGGCTGAACCCCATCCGAGGGCACGGCGACGCGCCAGGCCCGGCTCGTCCCCGAACCCACGGTCTCGTCGCTCGACCGGAACGTGGTACCGCGTCGCCGACCGCAAGGCCGGACAGCGCCAGTTTGTCCTGGCCGGTCCCGACGGCGACCTGCTCCGTCCCGCGGAGGATCTCGGGTTCAGGACCTCGGCCCAGTCCCCCCGCTGGAGCTCGCCTCCACGGGCTGGCCGGCGTCGCGGCGGCCGAAATCCGCCGCCGCCGTCTCCTGGCCGACCGCCACGATGGAGGTGCGGATGGCGCGCGTCTTAGTGAACAGCTCGAAGAGCCCGTCGCCGTCGCCGAACCGCACCATGCGCTGCAGCGCCGACAGGTCCTCGAGGAAGCGGCCCAGCATCTCCAGCACGGCCTCCCGATTGTTGAGGAAGACGTCGCGCCACATGGTCGGGTCCGAGGCGGCGATGCGGGTGAAGTCGCGGAAGCCGCCGGCCGAGAACTTGATCACCTCGGAGTTCGTCACGGTCTCGAGATGCGCCGCCGTGCCCACGATGTTGTAGGCGATGAGGTGCGGGACGTGGCTGGTGATGGCGAGGACGAGGTCGTGATGGGCGGGGCTCATCGTGTCGACCCTGGCGCCGAAGCCCTCCCACAGCGCCCGCACCCCGGCCACCGCCGCCTCGGGCGAGGCTTCGCAGGGCGTGAGGATGCACCAGCGGTTCTCGAACAGGGCCGCGAAGCCGGCGTCGGGCCCGGAAAACTCCGTGCCGGCGACGGGATGGGCCGGCACGAAGGCCACGCCCGCGGGGAGGTGGGGCGTCACCGCCTCCACCACGGCGCCCTTCACCGATCCCACGTCGCTCAGCACGGCGCCGGGCGCGAGATGGGGGGCGATCTCGGCCGCGACGGCCCCGATGGCGCCGACCGGCACGCAGAGCACCACGTGGTCGCAGCCCGCCACGGCCTCGGCGGCGGTGTCGGCGACGATGTCGGCGAGGCCGAGCTCCACGACCCGCGCCCGCACCGCCGCCGAGGCGTCGTAGGCCACGATGGTGCCGACACCTCCGCCGCGCCGCGCCGCCAGCGCCACCGAGGCGCCGATGAGGCCGAGCCCGACGACGCAGAGGCGCTCGAAGACGCGGCCGGAGCCCGGCGCGTCAGCCACGGGCGCCGTCCGCCAGGAACGCGCGCAGCGTGTCGACGACGAGGCGGTTGGCTTCCGCGGTGCCGACCGTGAGGCGCAGGTGGTGGGGCAGGCCGTAGGAGGCCACGGCCCGCAACACGAGGCCCCGCGCCGCCAGCGCCCCGTCGGCCGCCGCGGCCGTGTGCGGCCCGGCCTCGGGGAAGCCGATCAGCAGGAAGTTGCCGACGCTCGGCACGACGGCGAGCCCGAGGCCGCGCAGCTGTTCGGTGAGCCAGGCCGCCCAGCGGGCGTTGTGCGCCACGGCGGCATCCTCGTGGTCGCGGTCCTCGATGGCGGCGATGCCGGCCTCGATGGCGGGCAGGTTGACGTTAAAAGCGCCGCGGATGCGGTTCATGGCGTCGCAGACCTCGGCGGGCGCGTAGGCCCAGCCCACCCGCAGCGCCGCGAGGCCGTGGATTTTGGAGAAGGTGCGGGTCATCACGACGTTGTCGGCCGTCGCCGCCAGCTCGAGGCCGGACGAATAATCGTTGTTGCGCACGTATTCCGCATAGGCGGCGTCCAGCACCAGCAGCACGTTCGGCGGCAGGCCGGCCTGCAGGCGCCTGACCTCGGCGAAGGGCAGGTAGGTGCCGGTCGGGTTGTTGGGGTTGGCCAGGAACACGATGCGGGTGCGCGGCGTGACGCGGGCCAGGATGGCGTCGACGTCGGCGGTGAGGTCGCGCTCCGGGGCCACGACGGGCACGCCGCCGGCCGCCTGGATGGCGATGCGGTAGATGAGGAAGCCGTGGGTGGTGAAGATGCCCTCGTCGCCCGGCCCGATGTAGCTGTAGGCGAGCAACGACAGGAGGTCGTCCGAGCCGCAGCCGCAGATGATGCGTGCCGGGTCGATGCCGTAGCGCTTGCCGATCGCCTCGCGCAGCCGCGTGGCGGCGCCGTCCGGGTAGAGTTCGAGCTTGGCGGCCGCCGCCGCAAAGGCCGCCGCGGCCTTGGGGGAGGGGCCAAGCGGGTTCTCGTTCGACGACAGCTTGAACAGCTTCACGCCGGGCGCCACCGCGCTCTTGCCGGGCACATAGGCCTCGACGGCGAGGACGCCGGCGCGGGGGACGGGGCGGGCGGCGGTGTCGGTGGACATGGCTGTGGCTTCTCGGGACGCTTGTGTCAGGCCGGGACGGCAGGGGCGGAGACGGCGGCGAAGTCGTAGCGGGCGGCGTGGCTGCCGACGGGCGCGACCCGCACGTCGCCCGCGACCGCCGACAGCGCCGCCTGCAACCGGACGGCCGAGGCCTCGGCCAGGCCCTCGGCGGGCCCTTCCGCCGCGCCGGGCATCGCCACCAGCAGCGCGAGGCCGCCGGCCGCCGCCGTCTGTTCGAGAATCTCGCCGCCCTCGGCAGCCGCCGCGGCCGGGATGCCGTCGCGCCAGCGCTCGACCCACACGCTGTGAAGCAGGACCTCGGTCGCCGGCGTGGCGGCGGACGCCATGGCCACCACGACCACCGGCATGCCGGCCGGATGGTCGGGCCGTTCCACGAAGGGCAGGCGGGCGATGACCTTGGGGGCGTCGGGGCCGACGAGACCGCGCCACCACGGGCCCGCCGCGACGCCGCCTCCGAGCCGGATCAGGCCGAGGTCGGAACCCGCGCGGCGCACCGCCGCGATGACGGCCGCCGGCCCGTCCTGGGTGTGGAGCGGCACCGTGAAGCCGAAGTGGAACCGCGCCGAATCCCGCATGGCGGCATCGCCGGCCGCGGTGTCGGCATGCACGGCGTAGCCGGCCTGGATGAACGTGAAGGTCGAGATGATGATGCGCCAGATGCCCTCCACCGTGTCGAGCGGCAGGCGCCCGCGGTGGCGCTCGGCGATGTGGCGCATCATGGAGGCTTCCCGGTCCGGCCGGAAGGCCGACCCGCCGCCGGCCCGGGCCTTCACGGCGATCAGCCGATCGATGATGGCGCCGCGCGCCATGAGGTTCTCGTGCATGGCGGCATCGATCCGGTCGATCTCGACCCGGAGATCGCCCAGCGTCTCGGCCCGTCCGGCGGCATCTGGGGCTTTGGGCGTGCTGGTCATGGCGGGGGTTTCGGCGGCGGCGGGTCCCGCCTTGTATCGGGGTGGCGGCGGGGACGCAAAGCCTGTCGGAGGCCTTCGGGCCCGCCAAGACCCGCGTTGTCCCGCCTCGCCGTTGCCATGTTTCGCGACAACCGGCGGCGGTCCGAGCCTTGCTAACACTTTGTTCAATTCGTTCGTGCCGCGAACAGGGGCTCGCCATGCACAACCGCCGCAACCACGACAGACGCCGCGCGTTCGAGGCCGGTCGCCTCGCCGGGCCCGGAACGGGCGGCGGGGTCGATTGCGTCCTGCGCGACCTGTCGCCCGGCGGGGCCCGCCTCCTCGTCGCGGCAGCGCAGGGCCTGCCCGCCGATGCAACGCTCGCAGTCGGGCCGGGCCAGGCGCCGCGTCCGGTCCGGGTGGTGTGGCGCGGCGAGGGCGCCGTCGGGGTGAGGTTCACCGATCGCGACCCGGCCGAGCCTGCGGGGGGCGGCACGGTCGTATCCTTGACCCTGGCCCGTGCCGCCCGCCAGGCGCCGGCCGATGCCGAGCGCCTCGCCCCCGGAGCCTCGGACAATGCCGAGCGCCTCGTCCACGCAGCCTCGGTCGATGCCGAGCGCCTCGCCGAGCGGGTCTCCGCCGTGACGCGCCCGCGCTCCCGTCCGCTGCCACCCTGGGCCGTGTCGAGCTGACGCCGAGATGCCCCGGGCCGACGACGGGGCGAAAGAACCCGGCCTCAGCTTCGCCTCAAACGACCGTATGATGTTCATACGGTCGTAGGAACGGAAGAGGCGTCGTCGATGCTGCGCACGAGATCTGGCCTGCCGCGCTGCGCGGCGAAATGGGTGGCCCAGGTGGCGGCCTCCGTCGGGGCGACCGCGCTGGCGTCGCTGATCTACACGGCGCTGCCCAAGCCGGTGCTTTCCGAGGCGCCGGCCTCGCAGCCCGAACTGACCAGCGGCGGCAAGTTCGCCGCCCGGGCCATCACGCCGGTCGCCTATGACGGGCTCGACGCCATGTCGGCCCCCCATGTGGTGCCGTCGGCGGTGCGCCTCGTCGCCGCGACGCCGTCCGCCGACGTCGCGCTCCCGCCGGCGGTCGAGCGCCGGGTGCCGAAGCCGGTCCGCGCCATGCCGCGCACCGAAGCGCGCCACGGCGCCGTGCCCGCCGAGGCCATGCCCCGCCTCGCTTCGTCGGCCGCCGTCGTCACCGCCGCCCAGCCCGTGGCGGCGACGCGGCCCGAGCCCGGGCGGGACGACGGTGGCTTCATGGCGGCGATCCTGCCGTCGGCCATGCCGACGATCTTGCCGACGATCTTGCCGAGCGTGCTGCCGAAGGTCGTTTCCACGGCGCGAGCCGCCTGGACTCTCACGGCCTCGGCCGGCGAGTCCCTCGTGGCCCGCGTGGTCCCCCAGGTCCCGTGAACGACACCACGCTCGCCGAGGGCCGCGTCCCGGCCCGCCCGTCCTCGCGGCAGGCCGAGGCCACGCGCCGCGCGCTGCTGCTCGCCGGGATCGAAGCCTTCGCCGAGCACGGCTACGAGGCGGCGTCGGTGCGCGACATCACCGCCAAGGCCGAGGTCAACCAGGGCGGCATCACCTATCATTTCGGCGGCAAGGAGGGCCTCTACCGGGCCGTGCTCGAAGCGGTGCGCGACCGCGTCGGCGCGACGCCGCTGCTCGATGCCGCGGCGGTCGGCAGCCATGCGCCGGAGGAAACCGTGCGGCGGTTCCTGCGGCAGATGCTGGCCCCGCTGGCCGAGGGCCCGGAGGACCGGCGTCACCTGCGCGTCTTCGCCTGGGAGCAACTGCGGCCGACCGCCGTGGGGCGCCGGCTGCAGGAGGAGAAGCCCTTCGCCCCCTCCGTGCTGGCAGGCTTGATCGTGCGGCGCCTGCGGCCGGGTGACGACGAGGCTGCCGTCGCCATCGCGACGGCCTGGATGGTCGGCCAGGCCATCACCTTCGTGCGCGATGCCGACTACTGGGCGCGGCCGCCCTTCTCCGTCGCGCTCGACGCCGCGGGGCTCGACGCGCTCGTCGCCACAATGGCACGCCTGTGCCTGGGCGGCCTCTCGGCCGGTGGGCCGCCGGTCAAGCTTACCGAGATTTAATGGCCCCGGGGGCGCTTCGAGCCCGGTTGGCGGCCTCCGCGGCCTTGTCGCTTTTCCGGCCCGGAGCCATATTCCCGTCAGAGTTCGGCGCACCGGGGTATCGGGTCGCCCGCACCAGAGGGGATTTCATGTCCGACTACCGCAATCCGTCGTACCGCTGGGGCGGCACCGCGGCCCGGGCCGGCGCAGACGTCGACCAGGGCCTCCGCGCCTACATGCTGGGCGTCTACAACAACATGGTGCTCGGCCTCGCCATCACCGGCCTCGTCGCGCTCGGCACCAACCTGCTGGCCGTGACGACCGATCCGGCCGATGCCGCCGTGCGCTTCCACAGCTTCTACCTCACGAGCTTCGGCTACGCGCTCTACGGCAGCCCGCTGCGTTACGTGGTGATGCTGGCACCGCTGGCCTTCATCTTCTTCTTCTCCTTCCGGATCGACCGGATGTCCGCCGCGTCGGCGCGCAACATGTTCTTCGCCTTCTCGGCGGTGATGGGCCTGTCGCTGTCGTCGATCCTGCTGGTCTACACGGGCCAGTCGGTGTTCCTGGCCTTCTTCGAGACCGCCGCGGCCTTCGCCGGCCTCAGCCTCTACGGCTACACGACCAAGCGCGACCTGACCGCGATGGGGTCGTTCCTGGTGATGGGCCTCGTCGGCCTCTTCGTCGTCATGATCGTGAACATGTTCGTCCACAGCTCGGCGCTGCAGTTCGGCATCTCGATCCTGGCCGTCGGCATCTTCGCCGGCCTCACGGCCTGGGACACCCAGCGCATCAAGGAGATGTACTGGGAGCATGACGGCTACGAGGTCGCCACCAAGAAGGCCGTCAACGGCGCTCTGATGCTGTACCTCGACTTCATCAACATCTTCACGGCGCTGATCCAGCTGACCGGCAACCGCAACAACTGAGGCGGCCACCGCCCACGACCGAAAGCCCCGGAGCGATCCGGGGCTTTTTCATTGTCGGGGTGACGCTGCGACGCGAGCCGTCGCGGGACCAGACCTTACCTATCGCCGGCCCCCGCCAGCACTGCCTCGATGGCCTCGGCGATGGCCAGCACGCTCCAATCGTCGCCGTTGCGGCCCATCACCGTCAGCCCGGTGGCGAGGCCCTCCGGCCCGCCCATCGGCACGGTCGCGGCGCAGCCGTCGACGAGGTTGACCCGCGACGGGTTGCGCAGCACCAGGGCGTTGAGCCGGTCGAAGTCGCGCTCGACCTGGGCGATCCGTGGCGCCACGACGGGCAGGGTGGGGGCGACCAGCACGTCGACCTCGCGGGCCACCGCCTCATAGGTGGCCCGCGCGGCATCGCGGCGGCGGCGGGCCTCGGCCAGCGCCTCGGGCGCCACGGCCGCCCCGGAGCGAATGCGCCGCAGCACCCGCGGGTCGCCGAGCGCCGCAAGCCGATCGAGATGGGGCGCGTGGATCGCATGGGCCTCGGCCGACACGATGGTGGCGTTGATGTCGCCCTCGGCGAAGCACGGGATCGCTATGTCGCGCAGCACCGCACCGGCGCGCGACAGTTCCGCCAGGGCGCGCCCGTAATGGTCGCCGACCGCGTCGTCGAGCCCGTCGGCCATCACCGTCGACACGACGCCGACCCGCAACCCCGCCACGGAGCGCCGCCGCGCGGCGGGCCTCGCCTCCCCGCAGAGGACCGCGTAGATGGCGGCGCAGACCGCCACCGTCGGCGCGATGGGACCGAAGCTGTCGTAGGTGCCCGACAGCGGGAAACCCCCGGCCAGCGGCACGCTGCCCTGGCTGGGCTTGAACCCGGCAAGGCCGTTCAGCGCCGCCGGGATGCGGATGGAGCCGCCCGTGTCCGAGCCGAGCGCGGCGTCGCAGAGCCCGAGCCCGACCGACACACCCCCGCCCGACGTGGAGCCGCCGGGGATGCGGGAGCGGTCGCGCACGTTGCCGGGCGTGCCGTGATGCGGGTTCAGCCCCACGCCCGAATAGGCGAACTCGCTCATCGTGGTGCGGCCGAACGGCACGGCGCCGGCGGCGAGCAGCCGCGCCACCGCGACCGCGTCGGCGGTGGCCGGCGCGCGGTCGCGCATCAGGGTCGAACCGGCCGTCGTGACGATGCCGGCCTCGTCGAACAGGTCCTTGATGGAGACCCGCAGGCCGTGCAGCGGCAGGTCCTCGCCGGCCCGCTTGCGGCGGTCCACAGCGCGGGCCACCGCGAAGGCGCGGTCGGCGTCGAAGCGGGTGAAGATCTTGGAGGCTTCGGCGAAGCCGAGGGCCAGGACGCGGTCCACGCCGGCGCGCGTCGCATCGGCGGCGCGGAAGCGGAACCGCCCGGGATCCGCGCCGAAGAAGCTCGTCGGCGCGTGGAGCGGCCCGCTCAGGGCCGGACCCGCTTCACGGCCTCGACCGCCGCCTTGGCGTTGCGGGTGATGTCGGCCCAGCGTCCCGCGCGGATGTCCTCCGTCTTGGCGATCCAGGTGCCGCCCACGGCCGCGATGACGTCCATCTTGAGCCAGTCGCCGAGGTTGTCGACCGCGACGCCGCCCGTCGGGATGAAGCGCATCCCGAGATGGGCGAAGGGCGCCGAGATGCCGGCGAGGGCCTTGGGGCCGCCGGCCGTGCCGGCGGGGAAGAACTTGCACAGGCTGCAGCCGAGCCGCATCGCGGCCGACAGTTCGGACGGCGTCATGATGCCGGGCGCGAAGGCCCAGCCGGCCGCCATGGCTTCCCGCACGATGACGGGGTCGAAGCCCGGCGCCAGGCCGAACCTGGCCCCGCTCTGGCGCGCCGCGGCGAGCGAATCGAGGTCCAGCACCGTGCCGGCCCCGACGGTGAAGTCCGGCCGCTCGGCCGTCATCCGGGCCATGACGTCGGCGGCGGCCTTGGTGCGAAACGTGACCTCGGCCACCGGCAGGCCGCCTTCGGCCAGCGCATCGGCCAGCGGGATGGCGTGGGCGGCATCCTCGATGGCGATGACGGGCAGCACGCCGAAGCGGCAGGCCTGGGCGAAGACGTCATCGGTCGCTGTGTCGATCATGGTGCGGCGCCCCTCGTTGGAGGGCCCGAGTCGTAACGGGTCGGGCCGGGTGCGGCAAGCCGAGCGGCGTTGCGGCACCCGCAGCGGGGCGCCTATGCTGGCCGGGGCGAACCGGGGGAGACGCGCCATGGAGGCCGACGGGTTTCGCGACCGCAACCAGCGTTACGGCTATCTCGTGGCCTGCGAGAACGCGCGCCGCATCCTGGCCGACGCGTCCGTGCTGGAGGCGGGGCGCCGCCATCTCGACCGCTTCACGCGCGACATCCCGCAGCGCCGCCATGCCCACGCGCTGTGGTCGGCGCTGCTCGACGAGGGGGCGGCGGCGGTGGCGGCGCGGCTGACGGAGCGCGGCGCGCGGGGCGATGATGCGCGCGAAACGGCGCCATCCTTCGGCGGGCTGTCGGGGCCGGTCCGGGCGCGGCTGCTGGTGATGGCGCGCGTCCCGCTCGACGCTCCGGCGTCGACGGGTCTCGTCGCGTGACGAAAAGGTCTCGTTATCTTCGGAAGGCCGATATCGCCCACCTCGTGCGGGCTGCGACAGGCGTCACCGGCCGGGACACGTTCGTCATCGTCGGCACGGGAGCCGTCATCGCACAGCTGAAGACCGTGCCGCTCGATCTGATGGAGACGCGCGAGATCGACATCTCCGTGCCGGACGTCCCGGACGGCGACGCCATTTCCGACCTCATCGACGGCTCCATCGGCGAGGGCTCGCCCTTCGACGAAGCCTTCGGCTACGACGCACACGGCGTCGGTCCGTTCACGGCCTGTCTGCCGGACGATTGGGCGACGAGGGCCGTCCGCTACGCGTTGCCGAACAGCCCGGGCGTCGTCTGCCTCTGTCCGGAGGTGAACGACATCGCGCTATCGCAGCTCTGTGCCTGGCGCGAGACAGACCGGGCTTGGCTCGAGGCGGGCCTGTCGACCGGCGTCCTCAGCCTCCCGGCCATGGCGGCGCGCGCCACGTCGATCGGCAACCCGAACGCGCCCGCGCCCGACGAGGTCGACCGGCGGCTCGCTGCGCTGTCGGACCGTCTGCGCCCGGGCCGGTCCTAACCCGCCGCCCGCTGCGCCTCGGCGGCGGCGTATTGGAGCCAGATGGCCTTGGGGCCCATGCCGTCGACGAAGGCCGCGTGGGCGGCATCCTCCTCGGGCGTCAGGGCCGACGGCAGCGGGGCGGGGCGCTGCAGGGGCTTCGCCACGATGCCGCCGGCCTCGCGCGCGGGGGCGCGGGGGCCGAGGCCGAAGCTCGTCTGCCGGCCGCCCGACAGCTCGGCGTAGACTTCCGCCAGCAGCTCCACGTCGATCATGGCGCCGTGCTTCACGCGCTTGGACGTGTCGATCCTGTAGCGGGAGCAGAGCGCGTCGAGCGAGTTCGGCGCGCCGGGGTGGCGACGGCGCGCCATGGCGAGCGTGTCGATCACGTCGTCCATGGGGATCGGCGGCTTCTTCAGCAGCCCGAGCTCGTGGTTGATGAAGCGCATGTCGAATTCGGCGTTGTGGATCACGAGCTTGGCGCCGCGCACGAAATCCAGGAAGCCGTCGACCTGCCGGGCGAAGACGGGATGGCCGGCGAGGAACTCCGCCGACAGGCCGTGCACCTTGAACGCCCCCTCCGGCATGTCGCGCTCGGGGTTGATGAAGACGTGGTAGCGGTTGCCGGTCGGGATATGATTGATGATCTCGATGCCGGCGATCTCGCACAGCCGGTCGCCCGTCTTGGGGTCGAGGCCGGTGGTCTCGGTGTCGAGGACGATCTCGCGCATCGGCGTGCCTTATGCCTGGGTCAGGGCCGCGATGACGGCCAGCACCTGCGCCCGGGCCGCGGCGAGTCCGGCGCCCGTGTCGATGACGAAGCGGGCGCGGGCGCGCTTCTCGGCGTCGGGCAGCTGCTGCTTCACGATAGCCGAGAGCCGCGCCTCCGTCATGCCGGGACGGGCGAGCACCCGGGCCTTCTGCACAGGCTCGGGGGCCGTCACCACCGCCACGGCGTCGACGGCGGCCTCGCCGCCCGTCTCGAAGAGCAGCGGGATGTCGAGCACGACGAGCTCGGCGCCGGCGCGCCGCGCCGCATCCAGGAAGGCGGCGCGCTCGCCCTGCACCAGCGGATGCACGATGGCTTCGAGGCGGCGCAGCACGGCCGCGTCGTCGAGCACGCGCTGGCGCAGGAGTTCGCGGTCGACCGCGCCGTCCCGGACGACGCCCGGGAAAGCCGCCTCGATCGGCGCCACGGCGACGCCGCGATACAGCGCGTGCACGGCGGCATCGGCGTCGAAGACCGGAACGCCCGCGTCGCGGAACATCGCCGCCGTGGTCGACTTGCCCATGCCGATCGAACCCGTCAGCCCCAGGATCACCACGATCGCCGCTCCCGCTTGCATCGGCACCGAGCATCGGCGCTAAAAGGAAGCGGGGCAACGCAGGATCCGCGCCACGGCCGCCGCGGGATCACGGGGAGACACAGCCATGAACGGAGCGGACCGCCTGTGCGACACGCTGCTCGGCAACGGGATCGACGTGTGTTTCGCGAATCCAGGCACGTCGGAGATGCATTTCGTGGCGGCGCTCGACCGGCGCCCGCAGATGCGCTGCGTGCTGGGCCTCTTCGAGGGCGTGGTGACGGCGGCGGCGGACGGCTACGCCCGCATGGCCGACAGGCCCGCCGCGACCCTGCTCCACACCGGGCCGGGCCTCGCCAACGGCCTCGCCAACCTGCACAACGCCCGGCGCGCCCGCACTCCCATGGTCAACGTCGTCGGCGACCATGCCGCCTACCACCTCGCCTATGACGCACCGCTGACCAGCGACATCGACAGCCTCGCCCGGCCCATGTCGCATTGGCTGCGCCGCTGCACCGGCCCGGATGACGTCGGGCCCGCCGCGGAGGCCGCCATCGTGGCGGCCCGGACCCATCCCGGCATCGCCACGCTGATCCTGCCCGCCGACAGCGCCTGGGGCGAGGTGGCGGCCGCCGACATCGCGCCCGTGGCGGTGCCGGCGCCCCGCCCGGTGCCGGACGCGCGCATCGCCGCCGCCGCCGAGGCGATCCGCCGGGCGGGTCCGCGCGCCGGCCTCCTGCTCGGCAACATGGCGCTGCGCGCCGGCGCCCTGGAGACGGCCGGCCGCATCGCGGCCGCGACCGGCGCCAAGCTCTTCTCCCCGGTGCAGATTTCCCGCCTCGAGGCGGGCCGCGGCCGCGTGCCCGTGACCAAGATCCCCTATGCGATCGACCTCGCGCTGAAGTGCCTCGCCGAGGTCGACGTGCTGGTGCTGGTGGGGGCGCCCGAGCCCGTGGCCTTCTTCGCCTATCCGGGCAAGCCGAGCCGGCTGCTGCCGGACGGCGCGCCGGCCCTGCCCATGGCGGAGCCCGGCGACGCCCTCGGCGACGCGCTTGCGGCCCTGGCCGACCGCCTCGGCGCCCGAACGCCGCTGCAGGTGCCGACACCCGCTCCCCTCGAGGGCGTGCCCGAGGGCGACCTCACGGATGCGGCCCTGTCGCACTCCATCGCCATGCTGTTGCCCGAGCGGGCCGTGGTGGTCGACGAGGGGTTGACGACGGCCCGATCGGTCTTCGAGCTGTTCAAGCGCGCGCCGCCGCACGACTACCTCATGCTCACCGGCGGGGCGATCGGCATGGGGCCGGGCGCGGCGGCCGGCGCCGCGCTGGCGTCGCCGGGGCGCAAGGTGGTGGCGCTGCAGGCCGACGGCTCCGGCATGTACACGCTCCAGGGCCTCTGGACCCAGGCGCGCGAGAAGCTCGACGTCGTCACGATCATCTTTTCAAACCGCTCCTACGCCATCCTGCAGCGCGAGATGCGCAACGTCGGCGTCAACCAGTTCGGCGAGAACGCCCGCCGCATGATGCAGCTCGACGATCCCGCGCTCGACTGGGTGGCGCTGGCCAACGGCATGGGCGTCGAGGGCGCGGCCGTCGAGACCGCGGAAGGCTTCCACGCCGTTCTCGACTACGCGCTCGGCCGCGAGGGGCCCTTCCTCATCGAGGCCGTGATGGCGTGAAAGCCGATATCGCCCAGGATTGCGGCCAGACCGCCCGGCATGGGGCCTTGCCGCGGGCGGACTTGACTGTCAGGACCGAGCCCCTGATCGCGCAGAAAGGATGCAGACCCGAACCATGGTGGGAAAAGTCGAAGCTTATGCGGCCCTGGGCGCCGCGCTGAAGAACGAGCGCTGGGCCTGGTCGGGCCACAGCGAGGACGAGACGGTCGTGGTGGTGACGCTCTGGGCCGACAAGCTGCGCGAGGTGCCGGGCGGCGGGACGCGCTACGACCTCTTCGACGCGCCCGACCTCGACGCCTGGCGGACCAAGCGCGGCAACCGCGAGCGGATCCGCGACCTGCTCCTGGCGCGGGACCGGTGCGACGGGCTGTTCGGCGTCGTGGTCGGTCATGCCAACGAGGCCGGCGACGCCATGCTGGAAGGCTCGGTCTACGAGGCGCGGCCCGACCTCGTCATGCGCCTCATCGACCTCGACGAGGCGACGGGCGAGTTCAGCGCCGAGACCGCCTGACGGGAAGGCCGGTCGCCAGGACGGCGCCGCCGATGATCAGCCCGGCGGCGGCGATGAGCCCCGCACCGCCGGCCGCCTGGCCGGTGAGGATCAGCAGCAGCGTCGACACCAGCGGCGCCAGGTAGGACAGGGCGCCCAGCACCGGCAGCCGCCCGTGCTTGGTGGCGTGGTCCCAGGCCAGGAAGGCGAGGCCCGTGGGCCCGAGGCCGAGCAGCACCACGGCGAGCCATTGCCCGGCGCTCGGCACGACGCCGTCCTCGACGGCGAGATGGCAGGCCGCGCCCGCCACCGCCACGGTGCCGCAGACGCCGACCAGCATGGCGCTCGGCACCGCGGCGAAGCGGCGGTTCAGCACCGAATAGCCCGACCACACGAGGGCGCAGCCGAAGGCCGCCGCGAACCCGAGGGCCGCCGAACCGCCCGCCGCCGTCCCGGTGCCGCGCCCCAGCACGATCAGGGCGGTGCCTCCGAGGCCGAGGGCCGCTCCGGCGAGGTGACGGGCGCGCAGGCGCTCGCCCGGCAGCGTGGCGGACAGCAGCACGATGAGCAGCGGCCACAGATAGGCGACGAGGCTCGCCTGGGCGGGCGGGGCGGCCGACAGGGCGTAGAAATACAAGGCGTGGTAGAAGAACAGGCCTCCGAAGGCGACGAGCCAGGGCGCCGCCGGCTGGCGCAGTTCGGCCAGGGCCCCGCGCCAGGCCAGCAGCGCGAGACCGGACAGGCAGGCGACGCCGAAGGAGAGCGCCAGGAGTTCGAAGGGCGGCAACCCGCGCGCCGCCACCGTGAACAGCGCCAGCGCGGCCCAGAGCAGGATGGCGCAGACCCCGACGAGCGTGGCCCGCACCGTCCCGCGCGCATCGCCCCGCACCGTGCCGTCCATGTCGCCCCATCCCCGTCCCAATGCGCCGTCGCCGGCATAGCACGCCGGGAACAAAGGGCGATGCACGGCGTCGCATTCCGGCAAACATCAAAGAGATCGGGAGGACCCATGCCGGCTCAACTTCGTGCGGCGACCTGTGCCATGGCCTGTGCGGCGGCGCTGCTGGCGGCAGCCGCGGCCCAGGCGCAAACGCCGGCCGTCGCCCAGGACTTCCAGGCACTCGAAGCCGCCCAGAACCTCGCCAACGGCGCGCCCGGCCCCCGCGCCGTGCCGTCGAAGTCGATCCCGGTGCCCGGCGACGTCGACGGCGCCACCCAGGCGTTGATCGCCGCTCCCTACCGCACGCCCGCCTGGGATGCCGACCCGGCCGACGCCGCGGCCTGGCATGCCCTGGTCGACAAGCTCGCCCAGGCGGCGCTTCCGGGCCTCGCCAAGGCCCGGGCCGCGCTCGGCGTCACGCTGGAGCCCGTCATGCTCGGCGGCGTCAAGGGCTTCGTGCTGACGCCGCGCGAGGTGCCGGAGGCCCACCGGGGCCAGGTGATCTACAATATCCACGGCGGTGGCTACGTCTACGGCCCGGGCGAGTCCGGCACCGCCGAGGCCATGCTGATGGCGGCCATCGGCGGCTACAAGGTCGTGGCGGTGGACTACCGCATGCCGCCCGACGCGCCCTATCCGGCCGCCATGGACGATGCCGATGCGGGCTACCGGGCCGTCATCGCCGATACCGATCCCAAGAAGGTCGCGGTGGTCGGCACGTCGACGGGCGGCGGCATGACGCTGGCGCTGATGCTGCGCCTCAAGGCCGAGGGCGTGGCGCTGCCCGGCGCCATCGCGCCCGGCACGCCCTGGGCCGATCTCACCGAGACCGGCGACACCTACAAGACCAACGAGTGGGTCGACAACGTGCTGGTGAGCTACTCGGGCTATCTGAGCCACGCCGCCCAGCTCTATGCCGCCGGCCACGACCTCAAGGATCCGCAGCTGTCGCCGATCTACGGTGACTTCCACGGCCTGCCGCCCACGATCCTGACCAGCGGCACCCGCGACCTGTTCTTGTCCAACATCGTGCGGACCCAGCAGAAGCTGCGCGAAGCCGGCGTGGTCCAGGAGCTGCAGGTCTACGAGGGCCTGTCCCACGCGCAATACCTGTTCGACCCCGCCGCGCCCGTGACCCGGGACGTCTTCGGCGAGATCACGCGCTTCCTCGACGGGCATCTGGCGCGGTAAAGCAGTCCCGGCTGTCTCGGGATCGCCTCGGTGGTTCCAGGCCGCCGAGCCTGTATCCGAGTCGGAGCCGGAGTGACTTCGCCGAAGGCGACGGCGCTTCAGCCGAAGATGGTCGCCCCGGCATCCGCCGTGCCGACGGCGGCGCGGAACGGCGCGAAGAGTTCGCGGCCGCAGCCCCAGTGCGAGTCCTCGAGGTCGCAGGTCGCGGCCTCGCGCGCCGCCCATTCGTCGGCCGGCACCAGCACGTCGAGGCGTCCCGTGACGGCGTCGATCCGCACCATGTCGCCGTCCCGGACCTTGGCGATGGGACCTCCCTCGGTCGCCTCGGGCGTGACGTGGATGGCGGCCGGAACCTTGCCGGAGGCGCCCGACAGGCGCCCGTCCGTCACCAGGGCGACGCGGTGGCCGCGGTCCTGCAGCACGCCGAGCGGCGGCATCAGCTTGTGCAACTCCGGCATGCCGTTGGCCTTGGGGCCCTGGAATCGCACCACCGCCACCATGTCGCCGGTGAGTTCGCCGGCCTTGAAGGCGCGCTGCAGCGCTTCCTGCGAGTGGAACACCCGGGCCGGCGCCTCGATGACGTGGCGCTCGGGGGCGACCGCCGAGGTCTTGAGCACGGCGCGGCCGAGCGCGCCGTCGAGCAGCTTCAGCCCGCCGGTCGCGTGGAAGGGCGCCGCGGTGCCGCGCAGCACCGTCTCGTCGCCGGAGCGCTGCGGGCCGTCGCGCCACACGACCTGGCCGTCGGCACCCAGCGCCGGCTCGGCCGTGTAGGCGTCGAGCCCGTGGCCGAACACGGTCTCGACGTCGCGGTGCAGCAGCCCGTCGCCGAGCAGCTCGCGGATGATGAAGGCCATGCCGCCGGCGGCGTGGAAGTGGTTCACGTCCGCCTTGCCGTTGGGATAGACGCGGCACAGAAGCGGCACGATGTCGGCGAGGTCGGAGAAGTCCGCCCAGGTGAGCTTGATGCCCGCCGCCGCCGCCATGGCGACGATGTGCAGCGTGTGGTTGGTGGAGCCGCCGGTGGCGTGCAGGCCCACGATGCCGTTGACGAAGGCGCGCTCGTCCAGCATCCGGCCCATGGGCGTGTAGTGGTTGCCGAGCGCCGTGATCTGCATGGCGCGCCGAGCGGCCTCGGTGGTGAGGGCGTCGCGCATGGGGGTGTTGGGGTTGACGAAGGACGCGCCGGGGAGGTGCATCCCCATGATCTCCATCATCATCTGGTTGGTGTTGGCGGTGCCGTAGAACGTGCAGGTGCCGGGGCCGTGGTAGGATTCCGCCTCGGCCTCGAGCAGGGCCGCGCGGTCGACCTTGCCCTCGGCGAAGAGCTGGCGGATCTTGGCCTTCTGGTCGTTGGGCAGACCGGACGTCATGGGGCCGGCCGGGATGAACACCGCCGGCAGGTGGCCGAAGGCCAGCGCCCCGATGACGAGGCCCGGCACGATCTTGTCGCAGATGCCGAGGTAGACCGAGGTGTCGAAGGTCTGGTGCGACAGCGCCACCGCGGTCGAGAGCGCGATGACTTCGCGGGAGAACAGCGACAGCTCCATGCCGGCCTCGCCCTGGGTGACGCCGTCGCACATGGCGGGCACGCCGCCCGCCACCTGGGCGACGCCGCCGGCCTCGCGGGCGGCGCGCCGAATCATCTCCGGGTAGCCCTCGTAAGGCTGGTGGGCCGACAGCATGTCGTTGTAGGCGGTCACGATGGCGAGATTGGCGCCCGCGCCCGAGCGCAGCATGGCCTTGTCGCCGACGCCGCAGGCCGCGAAGCCGTGGGCCTGGTTGGCGCAGCCGAGGCGGGCGCGCCGCGGGCCGGCCTCGGCGGCCTTGGCGATCCGGTCGAGGTAGCGCCCGCGCGAGTCGCGGCTGCGCTCGACGATGCGCTGGGTGATGTCGCCGAGGCGGGCGTTGATGGCGCTGGAGCCGGTGCTCATGATCGTCCTCGTCGTGCGGGGGGCCGATGGGGACCGGCGCGCCCTGGTCGGGCTCGGGTGTAGCACGACGGGGCAGGGGGGCAAGCCGAGTGCGGGCCGGCGCCCGCCCGGGCCGCCAGCCTGCCCGTCTCGCTTCCGCCCCTGCGGCGGAACGCCCCGCCGTATCGATCGTTGAGAGGGAGCTAAGGCGCGGCCGACCCGGGGCGCCTCACCAGGACCGCTCCCATGACCGATGCCCAGCAGGCTCAGGACAAGCCGACCCAGCCGGCCGAATTCGACGCGGGCCGCGTGCCCAAGATCGCCTACAACCCCGTGCTCGTCGGACAGCCGGCACTGGTGACCGGCGCCAATTCCGGCATCGGCGAGGCCGTGGCGCTCGGGCTCGCCCAGGCCGGGGCCGATGTCGCGGTGAACTACGTCACCCATCCCGAGACGGCGGAGGAGGTGGCCCACAAGATCGAGGGCTTCGGCCGCAAGGCCATCGTGCTCAAGGCCGACGTGTCCAAGGAGGACGAAGTCGACGCCATGTATGCGGCGGCCATCAAGGAATTCGGCACGCTGCACATCTCGGTATCCAACGCCGGGCTGCAGCAGGATTCGCCCTTGACCAGCATGACGCTGCAGCAGTGGAACACGGTGATCGGCGTCAACCTCACCGGCCAGTTCCTGTGCCAGCGGGCCGCCGCGCGCGAGTTCCTGCGGCGCGGCGTCGTGAAAGGGGTGTCGCTGGCGGCCGGCAAGATGATCTGCATGAGTTCCGTGCACCAGCAGATCCCCTGGGCCGGCCACGTCAACTATGCTTCGTCGAAGGGCGGCATCCTGATGATGATGCAGAGCATGGCCCAGGAACTCGCGCCCCACTTCGTGCGCGTCAACGCCATCGGCCCGGGCGCCATCCGCACGCCCATCAACAAGCCGGCCTGGAGCACGCCCGACGCCTATGCCGACCTGATGACGCTGGTGCCCTACAAGCGCATCGGCGAGCCCGACGACATCGCCCAGGCCGCCGTCTGGCTGGCCTCCGACTCCGCCGACTACGTCACCGGCGTGACGCTGTTCGTCGACGGCGGCATGACGCTCTACCCCGGCTTCGCCACCGGCGGCTGAAAGCTCGGCCGGGGCTCGAGGCGCACCGGACGCGGTCATCCATGGCCGCGACCATCTCGTGGCCGTGCCGGGGCCGCTCGGCCACGAGATGGAGACCGGTGGGCCGGAGGTCGCCGTGATGGACGTCGCTGCGGGGCTCCAAGCGGTCGAGCTCGGTCTTCGACATGACGAGAAGCCCATCCCGCGCGATGTCGCGGGCCTTAAAGCAGATCGCGATCAGGTCGAGTCACCTGATCGCGTGAAGATGCTCGCAAAAACATGGCACTAGAGCTGAAGTCGCGAGCCAAGGCGAGCGGCGACGGCTTTAGCGACCGGGGTCCGACGGTCGCGCGGTGTTCGAGCGTGACGGTTGCCGCTGCGGTGGCGTTGCCGCATCATGCCACATCTTTCAGCGTCCCGGAGCACAGCCATTGGCCCGCCCCCTCGTCCTCATGCCTAAACCGATGGCGCCGCTCGTGGTCGAGGGCCTCGCCCGGGCGACCGATCTCGTGAAGCTGTGGGAGGCCGCGGACCCCGAGGCCGCCCTGGCCGGCGTCGCCGGCGATGTCGGCGCCATCGCGGTCGGCGGCCATGTGCGGGCCGACGGCGCCTTCCTGGAGCGCTTCCCGAAGCTGCAGCTCGTGGCGAATTTCGGCGTGGGCTACGACGCGATCGACGCCGCCTGGGCGGAGGCGCACGGCGTCGTCGTCACCAACACGCCCGGCGTGCTCGACGAGGAGGTGGCCGATACCGCCCTCGGCCTCGTGCTGGCGACCGTCCGGCAGCTGCCCGCCGCCGAGCGCCATCTCCGGGCCGGCAAGTGGATCGACGGTGCCTTCCCGCTCAGCCACACGCTGCGGGGCCGCACCATGGGCATCCTGGGCCTCGGCCGCATCGGCAAGGCGGTGGCCAAGCGGGCCGAAGCCTTCGGCCTCACCGTCATCTACCACGGCCGCCGGCAGCAGCAGGACGTGTCCTATCGCTATTGCCCGACGCTCGTCGGCCTCGCCGAGGCTTGCGACATCCTGGTGGTCATCACGCCGGGCGGGGCCGAGACCCGCAACCTCGTCGACGCCGAGGTCCTGAAGGCGCTGGGCCCCACCGGCATCCTGATCAACGTCGCCCGCGGTTCCGTCGTCGACGAGGACGCGCTCGTCGAGGCCCTGCGGTCGAAGACCATCCTGGGCGCGGGCCTCGACGTCTTCGCCGAGGAGCCGAAGGTGCCGCCGGCCCTGCTCGACCTCGACCACGTCGTGCTGCTGCCGCATGTCGGCTCGGCCTCGCACCACACGCGCGACGCCATGGGCCAGCTCGTGGTAGACAACATCCTGTGCTGGCAGGCGGACCGACCTCCGCTGACGCCCGTGGCCGAAACGCCCTGGCAGGGCCGCTACAAGGCGATGGCCGGCACGCCATGAGGCGAAACCCGAGGCCGCGACCGATGAAGCCTACCCGTAACGCCTCGCCCGGTCCCGCGGGGCGCCGGTCCGCCTCCCTCGCGGCGGCGCTCGCCGCCCTCTCGCTCGGCGGCGGAATCGTGCTCAGTGGCGTCGGCCCGGCCCTGGCGGCCGGCGGCGCGCCCAGCACCTGGACGCTGGCGGTGGAGGGCGGCGACCGGCAATGCCGCCTGACGCTGCGGCCGGACGTGGACGGCAAGGGCGCGCCCGTGGCCATGCCGTCGGGCTGCCGCCGGGCCTTCCCGGGCCTCAAGGGCGTCGCCTTCTGGACCTCGACGGGGGACGGCCTGCGCCTCGACGACGCGCACGGCGATGCCCTGCTGGCCTTCGACGCGCAGGGCGACGGTTTCCGCACGACGAGCCCGCAGGGCGAGCCCCTCAAGCTGACGAGCGTGGACGGCAAGGGCAAGGCCGCGCTCGACCGCGCCGCGGCGGCGGCGGCGAGCCGGGCCGAACCCGCGCAGGCCGCCGCCAAGACCGCATCCGCCAAGGCGGAAACCGCAAAGGCCGAGTCCGCCAAGGCCGAACCCGCCAGGTCCGCGGCGGCGCACAAGGCGGGTGCCGACAAGCCCGCCGAGGTCGCGGGGCGCTACGCGGTGCTGCGCGACAAGACGCGCGACACCGGCTGCATGGTGACGCTCGACGACAAGGCGCACGGGCCGGGCGCGACGCTGAAGGCGCGGCTCGCGCCCGCCTGCCGCGACCAGGGCATCGTGATCTTCGACCCGGTCGGCTGGCAGATGGTGTCGGGCCGCCTCGTGCTGACGGCCCGCAAGGGCCACACGACCGAACTCGACACCCAGGACGACGGGTCCTGGATGAACGACCCCGGCAAGGGCAAGACGCTGTCGCTGAAGCGCATCTGAGCGGCCGGGACGTCGGCGGCGTCCCTGACTCGCCTGCCGGGGCCGCCATCGCGCATCAGCCTTCCGGTTGCGGCTCCGCGCGATGGCCCAGGGCGGCGAGGGCATCGGCCATGTGGCCCGGCACCGGCGCCACCGCGCCGACCGCGGCGCGGCTCGCATAGAGCGGCACCGAGACGGCGCGGGCCAGGAGATGCAGCGTGCCGCCGGCGGCACGGTCGCCGTAGATCGGATCCCCCACGAGCGGCCAGCCCAGGGCCGCGCAGTGGACGCGGATCTGGTGCGTGCGCCCGGTGCGGGGCTTGAGTTCGAGCCAGCTGCGGCCCTCGTGGCGGCCGAGCACGCGCCAGGCCGTCTCGGCCGGCTGGCCGGCCGGGTCGACCTGCATCCACCATCCCCGCGTCTCGTCGCGGCGGCCGAGCGCGAGGTCGATGAGGCCGGACTCCTCTGCCGGCGAGCCCTCGACCACGGCCCAGTAGGTCTTGTCGATCCGGCCGGCCTTGAACAGCTGGCCGAGCTTCTGCAACGCCTTGCGGTGTCGGCCGAGGACGAGGCAGCCGGAGGTGTCGCGGTCGAGCCGATGCGCCAGCGCCGGCACGCGCGGCAGGCCGAAGCGCAGGCTGTCGAAATGCGCCTCGAGGCTGTCGCCGCCCTTGGGGCCGGGATGGACGGCGATGCCGGCGGGCTTGTCCAGCACCAGCATCAGGGCGTCGCGGTAGAGGAGGCGGGGGGCGAGGTCTATCGGCAGCACGCCCCAGGGTCTATCGGAAGCGGGGACGCGTGGCGAGCCGCGCGGGCGCAATTGAGGAAAGCGAAGGCGATGGCGGGGGACGACGATCAGGGCGGCCGGCGCAAGCCGGGGTTCTTCAAGCGGCTGTTCGGGGGCGGTGCCGCGGCGGAACCCGAGCCGGCACCGGCGCCGGAACCCCCAGCGGCGCCGCCCGCCACGCCTCCGGCTCCTGCACCGGCGGCCGAGGTGCGGCCCCCCGTCGGACCGGCTCCGGCGGCGATTCCCGAAGCCTTGCCGGAAGCCTTGCCGACGCCCGCGCCGACCTCCGAGCCAGCGCCGGCACCTCCGCCCGCCCCGGTGCCGGCCGCCCCGGCTCCGGCTCCGGTTGCGCCTCCGCCGCCTCCGGCTCCGACTGCGGTTGCGTCTCCGCCACCCCCGGCTCCGCCACCCCCGGTTCCGCCACCGGCCGAGGCCGACGAGTCCCCGGCGGACGCCTCGCAGCGCGGCTGGTGGTCGCGGCTCAAGGGTGGGCTGTCGCGGTCCTCGTCCTCCATCAAGGAGGGGATCGTCGGCGTCTTCGCCAAGCGCAAGCTCGATGCCGCGACGCTCGACGACCTCGAGGACGTGCTCATCAGGGCCGACCTCGGCATCGCCATGGCGACCCGCATCACAGGCGCGGTGAGCGGCGGACGCTACGACAAGGGCATCGACCCCGAGGAGGTCCAGGCCATCCTGGCGCGCGAGGTCGAGGCCGTGCTGGCGCCGGTGGCGGTGCCCTTCGCGGTGGATCCGGCCCACAAGCCCTTCGTGGTGCTGATCGTCGGCGTCAACGGCTCGGGCAAGACCACGACCATCGGCAAGCTCGCCGCCAAACTGTCGGCGGAAGGCAAGCGGCTGACGCTCGGGGCCGGCGACACGTTCCGGGCCGCCGCCATCGAGCAGCTGCGCATCTGGGGCGAGCGCACCGGCTCGCCCGTCGTGTCGCGGCCCCAGGGCGCCGACGCCGCCGGCCTCGCCTTCGACGCGATCCGGGAGGCCCGCGAGAACGGCTCCGACGTCCTGCTGATCGATACGGCCGGGCGCCTCCAGAACCGGGCCGAGCTGATGGAGGAGCTCGCCAAGGTGGTGCGGGTGATCCGCAAGGCCGATCCCGGCGCGCCGCACGCGGTGCTGCTGGTGCTCGACGCCACGGTGGGGCAGAACGCCCTCAGCCAGGTCGAGATCTTCTCCAAGGTCGCCGGCGTCACCGGCTTGGTCATGACCAAGCTCGACGGCACGGCGCGGGGCGGCATCCTGGTGGCGGTGGCGGAGAAGTTCGCCTTGCCGGTGCATTTCATCGGGGTCGGGGAGGGGATCGACGATCTCGAACCCTTCGCGGCCGGTGATTTCGCCCGCGCCATCGCGGGGCTCGACCGTTCCGCCGCCGCCGAGCCATGAAATCACCCGCTTCGCCGCTTTATGGGGCGGGAGTTTGCGGGTAAGCGAGCGCCGGTGGCGCAGCCCCGGGGGGCCGGGGGCCGGCCGCATGATGACAGGGACGGTATGACGACCATCGAGGACGGCCAGCAGACCGAAGCGCCCGCCGCCGCCCGGCCCCGGGGCCGCACCATCGACCCGACGCTGAAGCTCCTGCTCGAACTGGGCCCGCTCGGCTTCTTCTTCCTCGCCTCCTGGCGCTACGGCCTCCACGTCGCCACCGCGGTGCTGATGGTGGGAGTGGTGGTGACGCTGGTGGCCTCCTACGCGCTGACGCGGCGCCTTCCCATCATGCCGGTCGTCACGGCCGCGGCAGTGCTGATCTTCGGCGCCCTGACGTTCTATTTCGACAATCCGGTCTTCATCAAGATCAAGCCGACGGTGATCAACTGCATCTTCGGCACGGCCCTGCTCGGTGGCCTGGCCTTCAACAAGCCCCTGCTGCCGATCGTGCTCGATTCGGCGCTGCATCTCGACGAGATCGGTTGGCGCAAGCTGACGTTCCGCTGGGGCCTGTTCTTCTTCGTGCTGGCGGCGCTGAACGAGATCGTATGGCGCACGCAGAGCGACGTCGTGTGGTCGGGCTTCAAGGTCTTCGGCACCATGCCGTTGACGGTGGTCTTCGCCCTCGCCCAGGTGCCGCTGATCATGCGGCACGAACTCAAGACCGTCGTCCCGCCGGACGAACACTTCTAGGGCGGCCCCGGCTGGCTCGGCATCGCCTCGGCGATCCCCTGCCGCCGGAACCGCTCTCGAACCAACGCTTGAGCGGCTTCGGCCTCGGCGGGACCGCGTCAGTGCGACGCGCCACCCGACGACGCCCCGGCAGCCGCACCACCGGTCCCGCCACTCCCGGTCCCCTGTCCCGCGCCTGCCGTCCAGGTCCCGGGTGTGATGCCGGCCGATGAGCCTTGGCCCGCGATGCCTTGGCCGGCCGGGCCCTTGACGCTTCCACCCGTGCCGGGTGCCCCGCCGGCGCCGCCGGTGGGATGTCCCGCATTCGTGCCGTCGCCCGTGCCGCCGGTGGAGCCGCCGAGGCCCGTCCCGGCGACGCCGCCGCTGCCCGGCATGGTCAGGTCACGCGTGGTGCCACCGCCCGGCAACGGGGAACCCCCTCCAGGGGTCGTCGTCTGCGCGCTGGCCGCTGCGGAGGTCAGCAGCAGGATCAGTGCGGTGGTGGCGGCGCCCGACTTCGTCTTCATCGCGTCGATCTCCCCTGACAGCCGGCAAAACCGTCCGGTGCGGCCTTACTTGGTGCCGGTCACGCCCGTCCCGGCGGCCGGCGATGTTCCGACGGCCGGGGTCGTGCCCGCCGCCGGAGCCGTGCCGGTCGTCCCGCTCATGACGCCGCCATTGCCGGTGGCACCTGTCCCGACCATCGGGCTTCCCATGCCGGCGCCCGCCGTGGAGCCCGCCGCCGGGGGCGTCGTGGCCGCCTTCCCGGAGCCTTCGGTGGTGACGCCGACGTGGCCCGTGCCCCCGGCATCGCCCTGGCCGCCGTTCGAGCTGGCCGATCCGGTGCCGCCGCTGGTACCGCCCGTCTGCCCTCCGGGCGTCTGGGCCGCCACGGCGGTGACCGCTATGCCCGCCGCCAGCCCACCCAGCAGCACCGCTTTCAATGCCATGGCCCTCATGTCGCGCTCCCGTCCCCGCCCTGTCTCGAAGCGAACGTCGCGGGGTCGACATCCGTTGCGCCCGCGTCCTCGCTTCCGGCCGAGACGGCGGGGCGGAGCCAGGGCAACAACGCGCTTGCATTCGTCCGCGATCTCCGGCAAAACCCACCTCGTCGCCACGCGGCACGGATGCGGGTGTAGCTCAGTGGTAGAGCACAACCTTGCCAAGGTTGGGGTCGAGGGTTCGAATCCCTTCGCCCGCTCCAGTCGAACGAAAAAGCCGGGCTCTGCCCGGCTTTTTCGTGTCTGACAGGGTCTCTCGGCCCGTCGGGCCTGCGATGGTTCCGGGTCGGTCTCTCGCGCCGCTTGCCCTGTCGCCTATCGCTACGCGGCCAGGGGCGCCAGGATCGCGCCTCCAGACCGCGCCGGGCCGACGGCTGACCGTCCTTCGCCCGCCACGCCGGTGCAGGCCCCGCACACACGTCGCGCATGGAAAAGAGATCGATGAAGGGTCGAAGGTGATGTGATGGCGGCACTGGTAAGCCGCTGGAGATCATGGTCGGAGTGATAGGATTCGAACCTACGACCCCCTCGTCCCGAACGAGACGGATCATGTCCGATATCAGGGACTTAGCCGATCTTGGGCCGTGAAACAGTACCCTGAGATACCTGGAAAAACCCGGCCATTTCCTGCCGTCTGTCCCCGTGTGTCCCCGCCCACATGGACAATGCGGCCTCCGGACCCCGGAATCGAAAAGGCCCGCCGGTCACCCCGGCGGGCCTTTCGTTCTTCTCATCATCCCCGCACACGAGGGCGGGACGATCCCGAGGACGGGTTCGGCGTGGTGCACTGCGGTTCATCCCCAGGCCGACCGATCACCGGCCCGGGACAGGCTCAACCTAGGGCGCAGCGCCCCCCGCGTCACCTGATTTGGTCCGCGCCGTCTCCTCCTCGACCAGGGCCGACACCAGATCCGTGAACCCGGTGATCCCGTCGAGCCCGCGCGCGGCGATGAGAGCTTCGGCCTTGGCGAGGGTGGCAGCCGTCAGGGAAAGGGTGCGATGCATCCTCGCCTGCCGCCGTGCCCGCGTCGCGGCGTTGGCCCGAGCGATGCCGGCGAGGCGGGCCTCCTCGGGCGTGGCGTACACGCGGGGACGGCCGCGGCGGGGCTTCGGAGGCGTGTCGTCGGTCACTTGGGCCGCATCCCCGTATCGTCGGTGGCCGCCTCCATACCATGGACCTCGGCATGAGTGCAGGCCGCGCCGTCGTGGATCTCCCACCGGTCGAACGACCGCTTCTCGACGACCTCGATGAGCGCAACCGTCGCTGGGTAAGTGTCCAGGTCGGACACGGCCTCCTTGAAGGCTTGCTTCGCCTGGGTATCGTCGTCGAATCGGCTCAGGCAGAGGTTGCGTATCTCGTCGATCGCATGGGCACGGGCGTCCTCGACCGTGACGCCTGCGCCGAAGATAAAACCGGTAGCGCGCTCGAAGGTCACGAAACCCGTGACCCGTGAAGGGGCGTCGGTCGCCTCACGGGCGCGGGCGTGCTGCGCCTCGATCTCGTCTTGGATGCTCAGGCCCGTGACCTCCAAGGCCGGATGCAGCCTCACTCGGAATGCCTGCCTGGGAACGTCCTTGAGGTAGTTCGGGGCGTACGTCCCGCTCACAATGCGCACCCGTGGACTGAGCACGTCGTCGCCGTCGACCTCATAATTGTGCGTGGGCGTCCGGTAGCCCGTCATGTCGTCCTCCTGTGCCTGGGCTCCCTGGCCCTCGCCGGTGCCGCCACCCGACCGGGCAGGCGGCAATGCGAGGGTCAGGCGGCCTCGGCAGCGGCCTCCGTGTCACGACGGATGGCCTGCTCGGCGAGATCGAGCGCTTCACCCTCCGGGTTTGTCAGCGCCTGCCGATAGGCCAGCACCTGTGCCTCATCCTCGGCCGGCTCCCAGGCCAACACGCGGTTCGGATCCTCGGCCGGGCCGTAGAGCAGAGTGACGCTGGAGGGCGTTACCGACAGCCCCACCGTGGCCTCGATCCCGAGCCGCGCGGCATCGGCTTCGGAGAGGTCGAGCGTGGTGACGTAGCAGCCGGGCGACAGGCGGTCATAGCGGGGATCGATCTCGATGCCGCGCTCGACGGCCTCGTCGATGTCGCGCGGGTCCGGGTAGTCCATGTCGGGCCAGTGGATGGCAGTCGTCGTGTCGTGGTCGGTCATGATGATGTGCTCCTGTCGCGTGATGGCGACCCCTCAAGGGGAAGAATGGCGGGCCCGCGCTGGCCCTCGTGGATGCCGTCACCGTGGCGGCGGCATCACCGAGGGTCAGGTCAGGCGAGATAGACGGGATGCGACGATGCCCGGTAACCGGCACCCATGGCTCTGCCCACAGCGGCGCTGCGCTCGATCTGGAATTGCCGATCGACCTCGTCCGCCGCCTCGTCCCAGGTCAGCGCGATGTCGCAGGATTCCGTGATCTCCAGGTGACGCGCGACGGCCTCGTCGAATTCGTCGAGGGCCTGAATGGCGACCTCGTCCGAGACGCCGCCCACGTATTCGCTCTGCATGGAGGTCTTGTAGGCGTCGATCCGGGACTGGGTGATGCGGCTGCTTGTCATGGTCGTGTATCCCTGTGCTGGTTGTGTCGGGGCCTCGGGCCCTCGTGGATGCGGCGCCCTGGCGGAGGCCGCATCACCGAGGGTCAGGTCAGCGGCGGGCGACCTCGTCCGCGAACGCCTTGCTGACCATCTCCTCGTCCTCGTCGAAGAAGTGCTGACCAGCCTCCTCGGCCAGCTCGCGGGCCTCCTCGACGCGCGCGTCCAGTTCCTTGTTGAGCGCCCTCAGTTCGGCGTCCGTGTAGCCCTCGGTGTTGTCCTGCGAGGAGTAGAGGATGCCCATGGTCGTGTGTCCCTGTGCTGGTCGGTGGTGTCCGGCGGGTTGTCCGTCCGGGATGAATTAAACATAGGCCGTCAGCTTTAATTCGTCAACGGGAGATTAACGCTGACCGCCACTATTTTTCGGAGGTCCGCCGACGCCCCTTGGGCTCGGGCCGCTCACGGCCCCCGAGCGCGTCCATCACGCGATCCATTTTCGTCGGATCGGCGTGTTTGTAGACGCGATCATAGACCTCTGGCGACATGCCCGCGTAATCGCAAATATCGGCGGCGGGTACGCCCCACTGCGATAGCAGAGTGACGCCGGTGTGCCTGAGTGTGTGCCGCACGATCTGCTTCGGGTCGCCGTCGTCGCGCAGGAACAGGTCGGGATAACGGACTCTCGCGCGCTCGACGCACTGCTCGAAGGCCTTGCGACAGTCCACCGGCCTGCCCTTGTATTCGACCAAATACTTGTTGCCGGGAATGACGACGCCGTTCCGCGTCCGATCCCGCGTCCGCCAGGTGAGCCAGCGGACGAGTTGATCGGATAGCGGCACCTTGGGCGCCCGCTTGAGCTTCTTCTCGACCTCACCCTTGGCCAGCCGCCAGTAAAACTTGTTCTTGAGGTCGATCCAGGGCCGCCCGTCCTCGCGCTTGTAACTCGCCTCGAATACGCGGGACGCACGGGTGCACGTCAGTACGCTCACGACGATGTACGGCACTAGATGACGCATGCGATATCGCGTCGTCCTGACCATTTTATACGTCTTGTCGCCCTTGGGCCCGTGCGGATAATTCTGTTGATCCGGTTCGTTCCACGCTGTTTTGATCAGGGCCCAGACCTCATCCTCGGTCAGGTGGTCGGGCCTGCTCGGGCTCTTGTCCGGCATCTTGACCCTTGGCATGTGGGTCAACTTTTCATCCTCGACCATGCTGTTGCCGGCCGCGCGCAGGTCTTCCAGGCACCGCCTGCCGTACGACTGAGTGCCCGCGTGGGCCACGAACCCGTCGCACCAAGCGTTGTCGATCGCGTCCAGGTGGTCGTCCTGGGCGTAGTCGAGGATGAGGTCCCAGCGCAGGGCGTACTCGCCCGGCCGGGCCATCAACGGACCCTTCTCGCTAAGGGCGTACGTCATGAGATCCGCGATCGACAGTTCGGAAGGCGTACGCTTGGTCGCCCTTAGGCGTCGGCCGAGGGCATCGGCTTCAGCTTGGGCTTCGGCGGCGTCCCGAGCCGTGACGTACGCGGCGAGTTGGCCTTCAGCGTCTCTGACGCTTCCTTCGCCGAGGCCAGTCGGGCGCTTGATCCGCTGGCCATCGGCGCCGGTGTCGTAGATGTACCAGACAGGGGTTTTTCGAGACCTGTCGAGGTGGAGGCGGGCGGGTTTTCGAGCCACAGTGCAGAGCCCTCGATCCACTGGTCGATCCAGCGGGGCGTTGTGAGGATGTCGCGGACGGGTGCGTAGGCGCGCAACGGGTTGCGCTTGCGATGGACCGCTTTGTAGAGAGCGCGCTTGTCGAACAGGCCCCGGAGACGAGGCAGTGTCGCCGCCTCGTCCAGCGGAACCAGATCGTCGGGACCGGGGTCCATGGAGATCGTGTCGACGACCAGTTCGAACCGGCCCTTGCCCTCGGGCGGGCGCGGGCTCACGGGATCACCATGTCGAGCGTCATGAGCGGCACGCCGCGGTGCTTGCCCGTCAGGTTGAATTGGACGTTCGGTAGAGCGTTGAGCCCCTCCCGGGCCTCTCGCAGCCGCTCGGTCGTGAGCGTGCCGTGTTCGAGGGACCCGGGCGCCAGGCCGAGGATCTCGTGGACCTCGGTGAGGAAGAGCGTTCGCTGGTTGGCCGCGACCTCGATGTCCTCGAGAATGCGGCCGCGCTCGCGGGCGTCCGCATGGCCGAATCCGCTCTCGCGGATGGCCTTGGTCGTGACGCCGCGCTCGTGGCGGCTGTCGTTGGATGGATGAGTGCGCACGTGGATGCCCCATCAAGGGGCCGGAGCGTCCAGCTTACCGCGCTGCGCTCCGGCCGTTGATGAAAGGTTGGGGTAGTTCAGCGATGTGGAGTCGCCATGGACCCATCCCGTGCGGGGCCCGATTTACCGATGTCGTTGACTGTCCTACCGAGTACACTGCAGGTGTTACTGCATTCCACGTCTCGGGTCATAGGCATGGCAGGGCCCGTAATCCCCACCTCGCGCATATCCTCTCAAAAGCGCTGGTCAACCACAGGGCCGCCCGAAGCGGCCTTGGGAAGAACCTACACGTACCTTGGCGTACCTGCCAGAGCCGCGTGTCGCCCTGGTTAACGCCCCGTTGCCCGGTCAGTCACGCGGCGAGCCCCAGGATCGAGCGCAGGTGCTCCGGCACCTGTCGGGGGTGGCGACGCAGGAGTCGCATGCCGACGACCGCGCGGGGAGCGTCCAGCACCGTCTCCTGAGCCAGGACGTGACCGGGCTTCGACGTCGCCGGGCTCCAGCCGACGCCGTTCGACTCCGTGGCGAGGTCATCATCGAAACGGGTGATGTGCTGCACGGCCGCGAGCACGGCGGCGCGGACTTCCGCATCCTCCACGGCGACGAGGTCGGCCTCTTCGACCTCAGCGGCGGCCGTCGCGACCTTGGACTGGGCGGCGACGACGGCGCTCTCCGCCCGCGCGATGAGATGCTCTGCCGCCGCCCACTGCCACTCGACGAGCGAGGGTGCGTCGAGCAATTCGCGCACCTTCAGGCCGGCCTGCGGGCTCCACGCCCAGCCGACCGCCGCCTGCGTGGACCTCAACCGAGCGTGGACCTCAACGGTTCGCTCGGCGATGTACGCCTGTCGTTCGGCCATGGCGACGTCGCGACGGCGCTGATCCTCCTGGCCGGCCCGCAATGCCTCGGCCATCACGCCCAGGTCGACCGCGCGACCGTCGCCCCAGTGCAGGACAATGACGGGCCGGCGGGCGGGAGACATGTCGCTCTCGATCGAGAATCCGTGAGGGCGCAAACGGGAGCCGCTGGTGCTCCACGCGACGATGAATTCCGTGGTCACCGGAGCGCGATGGAGGCGACGGGCGCCGCGCGAGGTGGTGATGACGCCGCGATCGTCCCAGTGGAGGTCGAAGACCCGGGGGGCGTCGGGGAACGTGATGCCGTGATGAACGATGTCGACCATGTGGGTGATCCTCGTGATCAGAAGGGTAACTCGCCTTCGAGCATGAACGGCCCATAGACGGGCGGTTGGCACACAGGGCGGGGCGGGATGGTCATGACGCGCCGTGACCCACCGCTCGACGACACGACCGAGGCCTGCACCGCCGGACGCTCCGGCTCGATCACGGGCTCGTCGTTGGGAAGCGGTGGCACGCCGAGGCGCGTCGACCGGCGCGCGGGAGCGGGCTTCGTGACCGCGACCGTGGGCCTGGACACAGGCGCCATGGGCTTGTCGTCGGGCAGTTTCGGCACGCCGATACGTGAAGGGCGGCGGACGAGGGGTCGAGCGATGTCGGGCATGTGAACCTCGGGGGGTCGCGTCAGGGGCGGTCGGGCATACGATCGACTAGGGCAGCGATGAGATCTGAGGTGGTCCGGAACCCACCGTGGACACGGTGGCGGTCGAGCCGGCCGGCTTGGACCGGCGTCAAGTTAAGGTATCGCTGGACGAGCCCCCGACTTCGCTGCTCGCGCTTCTTGATCCGATCCCGCTCACGCGCGCGACGGCTGCGCTCCTCGACGGGGAGCAGAGGCCTTCCGCGAGGCCGCTGCATGTCGTCATCGCTCATGCCGACCTCCCACGCGCTCGTTCGGCACGGAGGGCGGCGAGCAGCGGGTCGCCATCGGGCACGAGGACGATTTCGTCTTCATCATCAGGATCGGGAAGGCGCCCTTCGGCCCGGAGAAGGACGAGGTTACCGCGTACGCTCTCGACACCGACGCCCATCTCCCGCGCGATCTCCGCATGCGAATAGCCCTGGCCGATCAGGTGAACGACCAGGGTGTTGCGCTCCTCGGGCCAGGGCGCGAGCTTCCGCGACGCCATCAAGGCGCCTCGTGCACGCAAGCGGGAGAGGCGAGTCTGCACGGAGACAACAGTGCGCCCGAGCACGCGGGCGATCGACGCGTCATCCGCGCCGGCATTCCGCATGCCGATAGCTCGCTGCTCTTCGGCGGGGCTCCACGACGCCCCCATCATAGCGCGTCCTCCCGCAGGCGGAGCGGCCGGGCCGAGGCGCGGTAGGCAGCCCGGTGGGCACGACACCATGACGAGCGGCCCTCGGTGGGCAGGCGGCAGCACTCGCCTTCGTCGCCGACGATAGCGCGGCACTCGCGCTCACCGAGGGTTATGAGCGACGGTAGGTCGTCAGGCATGACGGTGACGACCGGGGAGATATCACGGCGGGCCGCAGGCATGGGCGTGCCGATCGTGGCGGGGCGGACGCTCGGCACCGGGAGCACGGGCCGCACCGGAACGATGTCGGCAGGCCGGTCCCTGCCGCCGGGCACGCGCGCGGGCCGCGTCGGGACAGGTAGGCCGGCCTGGCGAGCCCTGTAGATGTAGCCAAGCACTGAGGAACGCGACACGCCATGCGCTCGCGCCACTGCCGCAGCAGACGCGCAAGCGAACGCCGCGATGCACGCCGCGCGCCTGTCCGCAGGCGTCGGGGGAGTCCAGTCGAAAAGGTCGAGCTGCGAAGAGTTCCGTCGCATGTGAGGGATCCAACTTGCCGAGCAGGATTAATGTAACCTTCCTGAAGGCTATAAACAATCGTGTCCCCTAAAAAATGTTCAGTTCCGTGGCGTTATCATTTTCTCAACTGAGCAACAAGGCAGACCAAAAGTGAACATTGTTCACTTTTTACCTTCGGTTGTGGCTGTGACATGCCCTGTTACGTCCCCCAAAAAATATTTCGTCGCTTGCTAGGACGCGGCGCATTTTAGGCTGGTCACCTAGGAGGTTCATTACATGTTCCGTTTCTTGAAGGCGTTATTCAGCGGCGTCGCGCGCGGTCTCGGTTGGGCCCTGCAACATTCGCTCGGGCTCTTCGGAGATCTCATCCAGTCCCCGCTCGTCGCGTGGTGGCGGCATATCTGCCCGCCGCCGGTGCAAGAAGAGGAGTCGACGGCCGACGTGTTGCGGCAGGTCGCTGGCATGATTGCGGGGCAACAACAGGGCGCCGAGCACCAGGCCGAGACCGAGAGGCCCGCACCCAGGCCGGCGCGCCACGTGCCACAGGCGGTAATGCAGCGCCGCCTCGAACGCGCTCTGGCCTACACCCAGGCTGTCATGACAGGCGATCGGTTGCCATCACTGGACAACGTCGGCGTCGATCTGGCGCGCGAACTCGGCAAGCTCCGCACACCTGCCGATGCCGAACCGATGCACCGGGAGATCATGCAGGCTCTCGGGATGAGTGCAGCCGGATGGGAGCGGCCGCGTCGCGAGGTCCTAGCGCCCGGACCGAACCACGACGAGACACCGGCGCTTCGGTACGCCTGAGCGTGGTCACATATAGAGAAAGGGCCGCCCATCGCTGGGCGGCCCTTTTCGTTTCGAAGCGGTGGATCAAGCCGGCCTTAGAGGTCCAACAGGATGCGGATGTTTCGCTGGGCAACCTGGACCCGAGCACGCTCCAGGAAAGCGTCGTGGATCGTGGCCAGGGATGCGCGCTGGCTCGCCCGGGCCCGGTCGTATCGAATGCTCGCGACCGCCGCATTGACGCCGGCCTGAATGGCGGCACCGGCAGCGTAGGCGGCGACGCCGACGTTGATCCTCTCGCTCATGGCCCGCTCCTTCGCTCGACTCACCTGACGCTGCCACACGACCGAGCCGCCGTCGAGCGCGTCCTCACAACGAAGTGAACGGTTTCCACTACCGACGCAGTCTGCCCTTTCAAGGCTGAGTGGCACCGTGGTCATCGACACCAACGGAGGCCTTCGCCATGCAATACACGATCCCGACACCGCACGATCGCCGTCGCGGCTCGTCCATGTACCGTGCAGCGCCTGGGTACGCCGAGGCCGATGCTATTGAGGATCGGCTGGAGCGCCAGCGCGCGCTCGACGCCGTCCGCCACGCCGCCGACCGTGCCGAGCGTCCCAGCGTGGTCCCGAGCGCGCACCAGGCCGCCGCGATCCTTGCCGATGCCATAGGCCTGGCACTGGCCGACCCTGAGATCCGTGACCGTCTCGCGACCCGGCTCGGACATCACATCCGGCGCGCGACGAGGGCCAGGGGCCTCGATCCCCGTCACGCCGAGACCAAGCGCGTCCTGGGCCAGAGGATGAGGCCGAATCCGTTGGTGGAGGAGGTCGAACGCCGCGAACGCATCGAGGCGGAAATCGCGGCGGCCAAGCGCGCGCGGATGGCAACCTATGAGGACACGATCGCGCTGCTCGCCGCGCTCCGTGACGACGACGACGCCCAATAGCCGATTGCATCTGAAGAGATGAGGGAGTACATGGCCTAGTACCCCATTACCTCCGACGATTACATCTGTAGACTGCGAGGGCCTCGGAGGTGATCCGAGGCCTATTCTGTTTCCGACATGTCGCTCGCTCGATAGTGTTGACCTACATTCGACTGGAACCGACCAGACTTCGACGGGAACGGACCAGCCCTCGACGCGACCCGACCATCACCCTGCCGGCGCGATCGCCCCGCCGGTCGCGACCTTGGGCCGGCGCGCGACGGCCTTGAGCGGGCGAGCGTGGACCTTCGCGGCCTTGAACCATAGGCCGGTGACGTGTTTCGAGCGGCGCGACGACACGCTGCCGTCGACCTTTACGGTGGACGAGTGCTCGGTGATGTCTGTGAATCAGCGCCGAACTTTGACCCCACTCCTTACCCGCGCCAATCCGCTGTAATGGCAGAAGAAAACCATGTTGGGATGGGGTCACGATCGGCGCCGATCGTGACCCCATCCTAAAAGGCGAATCTACGAACTTTTACAGAAGGTTGAACGTGGAACTGAGAGGGGCCAAAGTTCGGCGCTTATTTACAGGCTTGCACGCTCGTGGTCGCCGGGGTCACGGCCTACCAGACCCTCAAGGACGCGGGACGACTGCAACCGGGCGAGGCCGTGTTCCTGCCGGGCGTCCTAGGCGGCGTCGGATCCTATGCCCTTCACCTGGCGAAGGTGTTCGGGGCCGGGACGGTGATCGCCGAGGCTAGCACGGAGGAGCGGCGGAACGAGGCCCTGCGGCGCGGGGCAGACCACGCCGTCGACTACACGTCCGACGCCTGGCCCGAGGAGGTGAGGCGCATCACCGGGGGGCGCGGTGCGGACCTCGTGCTCAACATGACGGGCGGGGCCATCTTCGAGCAGGTAACTACCCACGGGGTGTGGAGCTTGGCTGAGCGGCGTCAGGCGCCGATTGTGCCCAGCACGGTGCTGAACGTGTC